>QHTE01000061.1 GCA_003220685.1 Candidatus Rokuibacteriota bacterium | reverse complement strand
CGTCGCGATGCTCCTGTTCGACCGCACGCTCGGCACCAGCTGGTCCCGGCCGTCTGGCGGCGGCGAGCCGCTGCTCTGGCAGCACCTCTTCTGGTACTTCGGCCATCCGGAGGTCTACATCCTGATCCTGCCGGCCATGGGCATCGCCTCCGAGATCCTGCCCGTCTTCTGCCGCAAGCCGATCTTCGGCTACCACGCGATGGCGTTCTCGATGATTGCCATCGCGTTCCTGTCGTGGATCGTCTACGGCCACCACATGTTCGTGAGCGGCATGAGCCCGGCGCTCGGGATGGCCTTCACCGTCACGACGATGATCATCGCGGTGCCGTCGGCCATCAAGACGTTCAACTGGCTCGGCACCATGTGGGGCGCCCGGATGCAGTTCACGGTGCCGATGCTCAACGCGCTCGCGTTCGTCTCGATGTTCGTCATCGGCGGGCTCTCGGGCATCTTCATGGCCTCGACGCCGGTCGACATCTACATCCAGGACACGTACTTCATCGTCGCCCACATCCACTACGTCGTGTTCGGCGGCTCGATCTTCGGCGCATTCGCGGCGATCTACTTCTGGTTCCCGAAGATGTTCGGTCGGATGATGAACCTCGCGCTCGGCCACCTGCACTTCTGGCCGACGTTCGTGTTCTTCAACCTGACCTTCTTCCCGATGCACATCATCGGGGTCGGCGGCCAGATGCGCCGGATCTACAACCCGATGCAGTACGAGTTCCTCCAGCACCAGCAGCACTGGAACGTGATCATCACGATCAGCGCGCTCGCCCTGGGTATCTCGCAGATCCCGTTCGTGATCAACTTCTTCTGGTCGCTGTTCGCCGGGCCCAAGGCGCCGCTGAACCCGTGGAACTCGAACACGCTCGAGTGGACGGCGCCGTCGCCGCCTCCGCACCTGAACTGGGGCGCGACCCTGCCGACTGTCTATCGCGGTCCCTACGAGTACAGCTCGCCGGAATCGCGGGAAGACTTCCTGCCGCAAACCACGCCGCCGGTCGGAGCGGCCGGAGCGCGGCGGCACTGATCGAGGAAGAGACGTTGGCCTATCGTCTGGCGCTCGCCACCCTGGGCGCGACGTGTGTCCTCATCCTCCTCGGAGGACTGGTCACGAACACGGGCGCGGCTCTCGCGGTGCCCGACTGGCCGAGCACGCTCGGCTACAACATGGTGCTCTTCCCGTGGTCGCGCATGGTGGGCGGCATCCTCTACGAGCACAGCCACCGGCTGATGGGCGCGCTCGTCGGCGTGCTCACTCTGGCCCTGGCCGGGGCCCTCTGGCGTGAAGGCGGCCGGTTGCGGCAGCTCGGGCTCGTCGCCGTGGCCGTCGTCGTCGCGCAGGGCGTGCTCGGCGGGCTCCGCGTCGTCCTGCTCGAGGACACGCTCGCGATCTTCCACGGGTGTCTGGCCCAGGCCTTCTTCGCGCTGCTCGCGGTGATCGCGCTTCTGTCGGCTCCGCGCGGCCGTGTCGCTGCCGCGCCGGTCGAGCCTGCACTGAGGGGACTGGCCGTGCTCGCGGCCGCTCTCGTCTACGCGCAGATCGTCTTCGGCGCGCTCCTGACCCACGCCGGGCGGATCGATCTCCACCTGGCGGGGGCGGTGCTCGTGTTCGGGCTGGTTCCGATCGTGGCCGCGCAGCTTCGTCGCACCGGCGACCCGGTGGCGGCGCCCGTCTCGCGGCTCGTGAGCGCGCTGCTGGGCGTCCAGCTCCTGCTCGGCATCGGCAGCTTCCTGGCGAGGTTCTCGCCGCTCTGGATCCCCGGCGAGCAGCTCACGGTGACCGCCTTGCCGGTCGCCCATCGACTGGTCGGTAGCCTGATCCTCGGTGCCACCGTCGTCCTCGCCGTGCGGGCGTCAGGGGCTGGAGCGCAAGAGCAGCCGGGCGAGACCCTGGGCTCCAAGCCGGGCGAGTGGGCCGCCCCCGTGACGGACATCGCCCCGCGGAGCCGGGTCGCGTCTGTCTCAGGCCACCCTCGGTCCAAGCCGGGCTCACGGACCCCGCTACAATGACGCCTCCGACCCTCGAGACGGCTCGCGTATCGCCAACTGCCGTCGTCGCGGCTCTCGCGCGCGAGCGCCGACGCGTCGCCGCCGACCTGGTTGCCCTCACGAAGCCGCGGGTCGTCCTGATGGTGCTGGTGACGACCGTCGTCGGCTACTACGTGGGGCTCACGGGTGCGCCCGACTACGCCCGGCTCGTCCACCTCGTGATCGGCACGATGCTGGCGGCCGGCGGCACGCTCGCGCTCAACCAGTACTGGGAGCGCGACGTCGACACCAGGATGGATCGCACGCGCGCGCGGCCGTTGCCGGACGGCCGGCTCTCGCCGCTCGAGGCGCTCGTCTTCGCCGCCGCGGTCACCGTGGCGGGGCTCGGTTACCTCGGCGCGTTCGTCGGAGGCCTCGCGCTGCTGGTGACCGCGGTGACGACGGCGCTCTACCTCTTCGCCTATACGCCGCTGAAGCTCAGGACGCCGCTCTGCACGATCGTCGGCGCGGTGCCCGGGGCGTTGCCGCCCGTGACGGGCTGGGTGGCGTCGCGCGAGGGGTTCGGGCTCGGCGCCTGGGTGTTATTCGGGATCCTGTTCCTGTGGCAGTTGCCGCACACGCTCGCGATTGCGCGCCTGTACCGCGACGACTACGCCCGGGCTGGGGTCCGGCTCCTTCCGGTCGTCGACGCCGACGGCACCTCGACCGAGCGGCAGATCGTCACCGGCTGCCTGGCGCTGCTCGCCGTCAGCCTGCTGCCGACCTTGATCGGCCTGGCCGGTCCGATCTACTTTGTCGGGGCGTTCGGCCTCGGCGCGGCCTTCGTCGCGCTGGGGACCCGCCAGGCGCTGTCGCCGTCGGCCGCCGCGGCCCGGCGCGTCCTGTACGCGTCGCTGCTCTATCTGCCCATTCTGCTGGCCCTGCTCGCCTTCGACAAGGCATGACCAGCGACGCGCGGAACCGGCAGACCTTGCGGCTCCTGCTGACGATCATCGCCGCGCTGATCGTCTCGGCGTTCCTCATCGGGATCCGCTGGTGACGACCCTCACCGTCGAGCGCCCGCGGCGCGCCAACGGGCATGTCCCGCCGACACCGCCCCCGACGGGCGGCGGAGACGGCTCCGACCGCGAGCCCGGGCCGCGGCGGCCCCTGCTGGACAACGTCAGGCTCGCGATGCTGGTTCTGATCTGCGGCGAGGTGATGTTCTTCGGCGGGCTCGTCTCGGCGTTCCTCGTGCTGCGGGTGACCGCCGCGCAGTGGCCGCCGCCGCTGCAGCCGCGGCTGCCGGTGGGCGTGACCGGGGTCAATACCCTGGTGCTGCTCGCCTCGAGCGTCGCGATGGCCGCCGCGAGCCGGGAGCTCGACCGGCGCGACGCGCGCGCGCTCGTGCGCCGGCTCGTCCTCGCCGGCGGACTCGGCGCCGCGTTCCTGCTCGTGCAGGGCTACGAGTGGATCCGTCTCGTCGGCTACGGGCTCACCGTCCAGTCGGGCGCCTACGGGACGACGTTCTACACCGTGATCGGGACCCACGCGGCGCACGTCGTCGCGGCGGTCGTGTGGGTCGCCGTCACCGCGTGGCTCGCGGCCTCCGGTCGTTTCGTGGACGGCCGGACGGGCGCCCTGCGGGCGTGCGCGATTTACTGGCACTTCGTCGTCGCGCTGTGGCCGATCCTCTTCGTGGCGGTCTACCTCGTATGAAAGCCGCGGCGCTCGCGGGGCTGGCGCTGATCCTGACGCCGCGGCCGACCTCGGCGTGCGCGACGTGCATCGCTTCGCCGTTCGGCGATCAGACCTACAGCTGGCCCTACCTCGGCCTCATCCTGCTGCCCTTCGGGCTGATCGCCGCGGTCGTCGGAATTCTCGGCTACGGCCATTGGAAGGCGCGCCTCGGCCGGCGGGGCCCCCGCCCCGCGACGGCCTGCGGCGCGCACGGCCATTGGAAGGCGCAGCGCCTCGGGGGATACTTCGGCGCCAAGGACGACCCTCAGATCATCAAGGAGACGACATGAGTCAGGCAGCCGCGGTACACGGCGCGGTCGAGCCCGCCGAATCGCCGCTCACGCCCGAAAGCTGGGGCAAGCTCGGCATGTGGATCTTCCTGGCGGGCGACGCCGTCGGCTTCGGCACGTTGCTCGCCGGCTACGGCGCGATGCGGGCCACCAGCGCCGACTGGCCCTCGCCGTACGAGGTCCTCGGCATCAACCTGACCGCGCTCATGACCTTCCTGCTCATCTGCTCGAGCGTCACGATGGTGAAGGCCCTCGAGTGGCTGGGCAAGGGCGACAAGATCCGGGCGCAGAAGTACCTGTTCTACACCGCGCTCGGCGGCGCGATCTTCGTGAGCCTGCAGGCCTACGAGTGGACGCACCTGATGCACCGCGGCCTCCACATCAACGGCAATCCGTGGGGCGCCTCGCTGTTCGGCACCTCGTTCTTCCTCGTCACGGGCTTCCACGGCCTGCACGTGACCGGCGGCGTCATCTACTTGCTCTCGATACTCCGGGTGGTCGCCAGGCGGCCGGCGCCCGAGGCGAGCTACAACGCGGTCGAGATCGCCGGCCTCTACTGGCACTTCGTCGACCTCGTCTGGATCATGGTGTTCACCTTCATGTACCTCCTGTAAGGGGTCGAAGCGATGGCGACGGGCGAGCACAAGCATCCCAACTACATGGCGATCTTCTGGTATCTCGCGATTCTCACCGTGGTCGAGATCGCGGTGATCTACACGCCGCTCGCGAAATTCACGATCGGCGTCCTGCTCTGCGCGCTGGCCCTCGGCAAGGCCGCGCTAGTCGCGATGTACTTCATGCACCTCAAGTTCGAGACGCGGACTCTCGGCATGGTCGCCGTCACGCCTCTGCTGATCGCCACCTTGCTGGTCTTCGTGCTGCTGCCGGACGGGTTCGCCGTGATGAAGCGGACGGTCGGCGTGAAGGCGGCCACGACCGAGCCCGCCAAGCACTGAGTGCGCTGCCCTGAGGCCGGCAGCGTGAGCGATGCAATCGCAGCGGCTGACCGACCGCCTCACACGGGCCCTGGGCCGGGCGATCCGGCTGCGCTGTCCCCGGTGCGGGGCGACGGAGCTCTTCCGCGGCTGGTTCCGGATGGCCGAGGCGTGCGCGCTCTGCGGCCTCCGGTTCGAGCGGGCGCAGGGTTACTTCGTGGGAGCGATCTACATCAACTACGCGGTGACCACGATCATCGCGGTCGGCGGCTTCTTCGTGCTCTGGGGCGTGCTCGGGCTCTCCACCCGGGCGCAGCTCCTCGTCCTCGTCCCGATCGTGCTCGTCTTTCCGCTGTGGTTTTTCCGCTACAGCCGGAGCCTCTGGCTGGCCCTGGAGTGGTCGTTCAACCACGAGCCCTGACGCGGCCGCTTGCGCTCGCCGGCGCGGCGCTGGGCCTGGTGCTGCTGACCGCGGCGCCGAGCGGCGCCTACGAGGTGACCGCCCTGCAGGACGGCGTCACGCTCACGGGCACCGTCAAGTTCGTTGGCACGCCGCCGAAGCTCGACCCGATCCCGGTGAACAAGAACCGCGACGTCTGCGGCGAGCACAAGCCGGCCGAGGCGCTGGTCCTCTCCGCCGACCGCGGCGTGAAGGGCAGCGTCGTCCTGATCGAGGGCGTGGCGCGGGGCAAGAAGGCCGGGAGCGAGGTGGTGCTGGACAACCACCAGTGCGTCTTCGTGAGCCACGTGAGCGCGGCCGCCCTGAAGGAGCGGGTAGCGATCCGGAACTCCGACCCGGTCCTCCACAACACCCACGGCTTCCTCGGGACACCGACCGTGTTCAACGTCGCGCTGCCGACCAAGGGGCAGGTGATCGAGGTCAGGAAATATCTCAAGAAACCGGGCGTGATCCGCGTGCTCTGCGACGCGCACCCGCACATGTCGGCATGGTTGATCGTCCACGACAGCCCGTACTACGCCGTCACCGACGACCGGGGCGCGTTCCGCATCACCGACGTGCCGCCGGGGACGTACAAGGTCACGATGTGGCACGCCGGCTTCCGCGCCCGGGGCGCCGACAAGGACGGCCGGGTGCTGTACGACGAGCCGAAGACGGTCAGGCGCGAGCTCACGGTCGCGCCGAAGGCGAGCGCGACGGTGGACTTCGAGCTGAAGTAGCAGGCGGTGCGCGCTGCAGGCCGTCGCGGGGCTGGGACCCCGCCGGCCGAGGCGCGGCTATAGATAGAGGGGGACTTCATGTTCAAGCACATCTGCGTACCGGTGGACAACTCGGACTGCTCGAACCGCGCGATCGACCTGGCGGTCGAGCTGGGCCGGACGTTCGGCGCCCGTCTCACGGGCGTGCACGTGTACGCGGCCCGGCTCCACGACTACCGGTTCAAGCAGATGGAGTACACGCTGCCCGAGGAATACAAGGACGAGAACGAGCTCGAGCGCCAGCGCAAGATCCACGACTCGCTGATCGCGATGGGCCTGCAGCTCATCTCCGAGTCGTACCTGGACGTGATGGCCCGCAAGGCGACCGAGGCCGGGCTCGATTTCGAGCCCAAGATGATCGACGGCAAGCACTACAAGGCCCTGATCGAGGACACGCTCGCCTCCGACTACGACCTGATCGTCATGGGCGCCCTCGGCATGGGCGCGGTGAAGGACAGCCAGATCGGCTCGGTCACCGAGCGCTTCGTGCGCCGGGTGACGCGCGACACCCTGATCGTGCGCAACGCCGACGCGCTCCGGGACCGCGAGGGCGCGATCGTCGTCTGCCTCGACGGCTCGCCCCAGTCCTTCAACGGCCTCAGGCTCGGCATCGCGCTGGCGGCGGCGCTCCACCGGCCGCTCCAGGCCGTCGCCGTGTACGATCCGTACCTGCACTACGCGATGTTCAACGGCATCGTCGGCGTGCTGAGCGAGAAGGCGTCGAAGATTTTCCGCTTCAAGGAACAGGAGCAGCTGCACGAGGAGATCATCGACACCGGGCTCGCCAAGATCTATCAGTCGCACCTCGAGATCGGCCGCAAGCTCGCCGCCGACGCGGGTGTCGAGCTGGCCATCACGCTCCTCGACGGCAAGTGCTTCGAGAAGATCCTGACCTTCGCCCGCAAGGAGCAGCCGTGGCTCCTCATCCTGGGGCGTGTCGGCGTGCACTCCGACGAGAACGAGGTCGATCTCGGCTCCAACACCGAGAACATCGTGCGGCTGGCGCCCTGCAACGTGCTCCTCACGGGCGGCAAGTTCTATCCGCCGCTCGACGTGAAGGCCGAGGAGATCATCTCGTGGACCGAGGAGGCGGAGGCGCGGATGGAGCGGGTGCCGCCCCAGGTGAAGGGCGTCGCGCGGACCGCGCTCCTGCGCTACGCGATCGAGCAGGGGCACACCGTCATCACCAACAAGGTGATCGACGAGGCGATGGCGATCTTCATGCCCGCGCGGATGGCCGAGCGCATGCAGATCCTGGCCGAGGACGTCGCGGTCGCGAAGCTGCGCGCCGAGTCGCAGCCGGCGACGGCCATCTGCTCGGTCTGCGGCTACACGGTCAAGGGCCCCAACGCCGTGGTCACGTGCCCGGTCTGCAAGGCCGCGCCCGACAAGTTCCAGATCATCTCGAAAGAAGCGCTGGAGGCGATCGCGACCCAGGAGGGCGGCGTCGAAGCCGAGGAGTCGATGCCGGGCGTGCAGGTGAAGTGGTCGGCCGAGGCGCGCGACGCCCTGCGCGAGGTGACCGACGCCTATCTGCGGCGCCGCGCGAAGGCGCGGGTCGAGAAGTACGCCCGCTCGCGGCGGATCCCGGTCATCACCTGCCAGCTCGCCCTGCCGATGATCGAAGAGACCGTCGGACGCGAGAAGCTCGGCGCCGGCTGGGACACGCTCCTGGCCAAGACGAAGTTCGAGCCGGCCGACATACCCGCCGTCTCGTCGAGCGAGGCCGGCACCGGCTTGGGCTGGACCGAGGAGGCGACGGCGCGGCTCAATCGGGTGCCGGCGGGCTTCATGCGCGACATGACGCGCGAAGAAGTCGAGCGCGTCGCGGCCGCTCGCGGTGTCACGACGATCGATCTTGCCGTGTGTGAGGAGGGTATTGGGCACGCCCGCGAGACCATGAACGAAGTGATCGCCGGGTACGTGTCGAACAAGAAACCGCGGTAGGCTTGGGAGGGAGAGGGGGCGGCGGGGGTGTCTCCCGGGATCCGGCTGCTGCTGGGCTGGTCGGCGAATTTTCGTGCTGTGCGCGCGTGCAACGCTGACTACACGGATCCCGGGAGACACCCCCGCCGCCCCCTCTCCCCTCCCACGTATTCCCTGATCGCGTCGGACGCATATACCTCTCTCTTTCATCGGCCGTCGCCCGTGACCGACTCCGCATCCCCTCGTCCTGGCGCGGCGCCCGAGTCGCCCGTGATGGTTCGCGACGTATGACCAGGCCGAGATCTTCCGGCGCTTCGGAGCTCGGGGCTTCGGCCACGCCGTATACGGCGTATAGCGTGTCGTGGAATCTGACGCAGCGGTGCAATCTCGAGTGCTCGCACTGCTACATGTCGGCGTTCGCGGGGGTCGATACGCGGGGCGAGCTGACGACCGACGAGTGCCGGCGGGTCATGGACGAGATCGCGCTCGTCAATCCGAACGTCTTCTTGATCCTCACGGGTGGCGAGCCGCTGCTCCGCAAGGACATCTGGGACATCGCGGCCTACGCGGCCGAGAAGCGGTTCACCACCGTGCTCGGCACGAACGGCGTGCTCCTGCGCGAGCGGGAGGCGAAGGCGATGCGCGCGCACGGCGTCCTCGGCGCCTCGATCAGCCTCGACTCGATCGACCGCGCCAGGCACGACGCGTTCCGCCACCGGGCGGGCTCGTGGGACGGCGCGGTGCGGGCCACGCGCGTGCTGACCGATGCCGGGCTCGACTTCTCGCTCCACATGTCGGTGACCGACTGGAACGTGGGCGAGGTGCCGGCGATGATCGACCTGGCGCGCGAGCTCGGCGCCAAGGTGCTGAACTTCTTCTTCCTGGTCCGGACGGGCCGCGGCCGAGACCTCATCGACATCGACCCGGCGGCCTACGAGCGCATCCTGACGTACCTCGCCCGCGCGCAGGGCGTCGGCGGCGGCCCGCCGTCGTTCGTCAGGACGCTCCTCGGCGTGGGCGAGCGGCGGACCGCGCAGGGCGCGGAGGCGTTCGAGGATCCGTGGTCGACGCCCGTGGGCCGGAGCGACGGGCTCCTCATCCGGGCCAAGTGCGCGCCGCACTTCCGGCGCGTCCTCTACCAGATGAACCCGTCGTCGCCGCTGCTCCGGAACTACGCCCACGGCTCGTGTCCCGCCGGCAAGTACTACTGCCGCATCACGCCCGGCGGCGACGTCACGCCGTGCCCGTACATGCCGGTCAGCGCCGGCAATCTGCGCGAGCGGTCGTTCGCCGACCTGTGGCGCGGCGCGCCGGTGTTCGGCGACCTGCGTGATCCGAAGCTCGGCGGCCGCTGCGGCGCCTGCGAGTTTGCGAAGATCTGCGGTGGGTGTCGCTGCCGCGCCTATGCGACCCACGGCGACTATCTCGCCGAGGACCCGGCTTGCGGCTACCAGCCGGGCGCGCACGGCGGTACCTTGATCGACCTGCCGGCGTCGCTCACGTTCGGGCTGCCGGTCGACTATCAGCTGGTGTGGGACGAAGAGGCGCGCGCGCGCCTGCAAGCGATTCCGTCGTTCGCGCGCGGGATGGTGATCAAGGCGGTCGAGGCCTACGCGCGCGGGCGGGGTGAGACCACGATCACCAAGGAGCTCCTCGCCGATGTCCGCTCGAAGTGGGGCTCACGATTCCGGCCGTCGCCCTGATGGACCGGTTCCGTCTCGCCGCTCGCGCGTACCTTGCCTACGGCGTGATCTATTGGATCGGCGGCTTCTATCTCGCCATGCACGGGGTCGGTGTCCGTGGCGGACGCATGATGCAATCGGGCGTCGTGTGGATCGTGCTGGGCCTCGTCTTCGTCGTGCTCATTCCGTATCTCCTCGCGCAGCGTCGAGCATGGTTCGAGCGCTGGGTCCTGTCACGCCGGGACTTCGCGCGCGTGCTCACCGCGCTCATGGCCTTGCGGGCCTGGAAGGTGCTAGAGGTCGCGCTGAGGCCGGAGACCGCCAGCGTCGCGGCGCCGTGGGGCGGCGAGGTGACCTTCCGGGCCGGCGCGATCGGGTTCCTGATCGTCACCGTGGCCGCGCTCCTTCTGATCGGTCGCGCGGCCTGGGCGAAGGGCGCTGCGTGAAGCGCTACAAGGACATCGCGGGCGACGGTGGCTCGAACATCGCGGGCCAGGTGGAGGCCCAGCAGGGGCGGCTTAAGCGGCGGCTCGAGTCGGTGCGCGCGATCGTGGCCATCGTGTCGGGCAAGGGAGGTGTCGGCAAGTCGGCGCTCACGGCGGGCCTGGCGTGCTGCTTCGCGCTCGACGGCTGGAAGGTCGGCGTGCTGGACGCGGACCTCAACGGTCCCACGCAGGCCAAGGTGCTGGGCGTGCGCGGTCGGCGCCTGCTCATCGCCGACGGCGTCGTCGAGCCCCCGTCCACCAATCTGGGCGTGAAGGTGATGTCGATGGACCTGCTGCTGCCGAACGACGCGGCGCCGCTCACCTGGGATGCGCCGGTCCAGGACGAGGCGCACACGTGGCGCGGCGCCATGGAGGCCCACGCGATCCGCGAGTTCCTGGCGGACACCAACTGGGGTACGCTCGACCTGCTGCTGCTCGATCTGCCGCCGGGCACCGATCGGCTGGCGACGATCGCGTCACTCGTGCCGGCGCTCTCCGGGATCGTCGTCGTGACGATCCCGTCCGACGTGTCGCACCTGGTGGTGCGCAGATCGATCACCGTCGCCGCCGGTACGCGGGCGCCCGTGCTCGGGCTCGTCGAGAACATGTCGGGTCTATTCGCCGGGCCGGATGCGGCCAAGCTCGCGGCCGGTGCGGGAATCCCCTTCCTCGGGAGCGTTCCGTTCGATCGGACGATCGCCGTCGCCGGTGACGCGGGCGATCCGTTCGTCGCCAGCGCGCCGGACGGCGAGGCCGCGATGGCGCTCAGGCGGATCGCCGAGGGCGTGCGCGCCGCGCTGGCGGCGCGCACGGCCTGAGCTCGCTGGAAAAACTTCGGCCCCGGACGCATCCGGGGCCGAGGGGGAGTCCGAGAGGCGAGCGTTCTTACTGGCAGCTGATCTTGGGGTCCGGTGTGTAGCCGGCCACCTTGTACGTCAGCACGAAGTCGTCGGCCCACGCCCTCGGCTTCATCACGCCGAGCTTGGTCTCGCCGTCCCACGCCATGACGTGCGCGCCTTCAGCCAGCTGCGCGACGGTGGCCTGCCCGCGAAGGAAATTCGCGACCAGCGCCTTCGGGATGAAGGCGGCGGACGTCTCCATGACGGCCGGCTGTCCACTCCCGGGCATGGCCTTCAGCCAGCTCGTGATCACGGTGAAGCCCTCGAGGTTCGGATCCCGGACCAGGTCGTTCGTGGCCATCGAGCGCAGGAGGTGCGGAACGTAGCGCGAGAACATCGACGAGACCCGGTCCTGGACGCTGAGCCGTGTGAACTCCGGAGCCGGCTGCTGGTCGACGTTGACGTTCAGGGACAGGTAGCGAATGTCGCCGTCGAGGTGCTTGGGCTTGTAGAAGCCGATGCCTTCCGGCTTCACTTCCAGCCACGGCATGCAGTGGTAGATCTTCGCGTTGAGGTCGCGAAGAGCTCCCTGGTACTTCTGGCCGAGCGCGCGTCCCTTGTCCGAGGTGTACTTGTCCGGCTGGAGCACCCGATCAGCCGGAGCCTCGGCAGCCGAAGCCGGGTTGAGGGCAAGGGTCAGCGTGGCGGCCGCGGCCAAACCAACGATCGCGCGTCCGAGCTTAGCGTTTGTCATGTGTGACACACGTGGCATGGGTCGTGCCATCGGTCAAGGGCCTCTAAGTCTTCGGATCTCCACAGGTCGTTCCCGCTGATCGGGCTAACGCCTGACGCCAAACTGCCCCCTGAAACGTCAAAAGGTGCCGACGTGGCGGGGGACCGAGTCCTTACCGCTCGAGGATCTGCGCCTGGTCGACGGTGACCGCTTTCCCGAACCAGCTCTGGCTCTGGGCCATGGCGACGTCCTGACGGGTGACGGTCGCCGCACCAGAGCGGTTCTTCATGGAGAAGTCGTAGTGCTCCTTCGACTGGAAGTGGCTCGTGTTCGATCTCCAGATATCCCACTCCTCTTTTGAAGCGCAGCCGGCAGCCAACAGGAGTGCCGTTCCGATCACGACCGAGCGCCAGTGCTTCCCGTACATGGCCAGATCCTCCCTGGGGAATTCGAACTGCGCGGTATCCTACAGTCGCGTGGGAAGCTGGTCAATCGGCCGTTCGTGCTAGACTCCCCCTTACAACGTCGAGGAGAGGACAGGTAACCGAGAATCTATGGACGCCCTGAAAGTCCACTCCCGTCCAGCAGACCTTCGCCGGCCCATCCTGATCATGGCGTTCGGCGGCTGGAACGACGCGGCCGAGTCGGCCACGACGGCGGTCCGATACCTGGGCACCTCGTTTCACGCCGAGAAATTTGCCGAGATCGATCCAGAGGAGTTCTATCACTTCGGTCTCTCCCGGCCTTATGTCCGCTTCAAGCCAGGCTCCGAGACCGAGCGTGAGATCACCTGGCCGGCCACCGAGTTCTCGCTCGCGCGGACGTCCGAGCTGGCCCGAGACGTCATCGTGGGGGTGGCCGTCGAGCCGCATCTGCGATGGAAGGCGTACTGCGACCTGGTCCTCGACCTCGCCCGGAGCTGCGAGGTCGGCCTCGTCCTGACCCTCGGCGCGCTGCTCGCCGAGGTGCCGCATACCCGTCCGGTCCGTCTCTCCGGAAGCGCCTCCGACCCGGAGCTCGGCGCCCGCCTCGGCGTCCGTCCGAGCCGCTACGAAGGCCCCACCGGCATCGTCGGGGTGCTGAACATCGCCTGTCGCGAGCAGGGGCTCGCCACGGCGACCCTCTGGGCCAATGTCCCGCACTACATCTCCGGCATCGAGAACCCCAAGGCCACGCTCGCCCTCGTCAGGCGGGTGGCGCCGCTGGTGGGCGCCACGCTCGACACGTCCGACCTCGAGGAGGCGGGCAAGCAGTTCGACGCCAACTTGAAAGAAATCGTCGCGCAGAACAACAAGATCGCCAACTACGTCAAGAAGCTCGAGTCGCGCGACACCGAGGAGCCGGCGCCCGCCGCCCCGGGCGGACCCAGCGATCTTCCGCCGGCGTCCGAGCTCGTCGCCGAGATCGAGCAGTTCCTCCGCCAGCAGCGTCCGGAGTGACCCGGGGGATCGTCCTCGCCGCGCTCGGCCTTCTCTTCACGACGCAAGCATCCACCGCGGCCGACAAGGCCGCCGTCACGTGGCACCCGGCGAACCCCCGCGTGGGCGACGTCGCCTGGATACTCGTGAAGGACGTCGACGACACCGCGACGGTCGAGGGCTCGGTCGACGGCAAGCCCCTCATGTTCTTTCCCTACGGGGGCGGCTATGCCGCGTTGTTCGGCGTCGATCTCCAGACGAAGCCCGGCACCCATGCCTGGCGGGTGGGCATTGTCGAGCCCGGACGCGAGCCGCGGAGCGCGCAGGGAAGCGTGAGGATCGTGCGCCGCGACTTCCACGTGGAGCGGCTGACCCTCCCGAATACGATGGTCGATCTCGACCCCGAGACCGAGCGTCGCGCGGTGGCCGAGAGCAAGCAGCTGGCGACGCTCTACCGGACCATCACGCCCGAGCGATTCTGGCGCGGCAAGTTCACCACGCCGGTGGGCTCGGCCGGGGCGGGCACGGGATTCGGCGCCCGGCGGATCATCAACGGCCAGCCCCGCTCACCACATTCCGGCAGCGACTACTCGGCGCCGCGGGGGACACCCGTGGTGGCGGTCAACGCCGGGAAGGTTGCGCTCGTGGCGGAGTTCTTCTTCCCGGGACGGCTCGTCATCGTGGACCACGGCCTCGGGCTCTACACCGCCTACTTCCACCTCGACACGATCGCGGTCGCCGAGGGTGAGCGCGTCGAGCGCGGCCAGACTCTGGGGGCAGTGGGAGCGACGGGTCGAGCCACGGGCCCCCACCTGCACTTCGGGGCCCAGGTGGCCGGGGCGAGGGTCGATCCCACGACCCTCCTGGGCCTCTCGCTGATCGACTAGCGGCGCCGGCGCGCCTTCGCCTTCTTCTTGCCCTTGCGCCGGGCCGACGCCTTCGTCTTGGCCTTTCTCTTCGGCCGGGCCTTGGTCTTCTTGCGCGCCTTTGCCTTCGCCTTGGGCTTCGCCGCCATCGGCGCAGCAGGGGCGGGGGCCGCCGGCCGCGGCGGGGCCGGCCGCGGAGGCACGGGCCGCGGAGGCGCGGGCGCCGTGGGGGGCGGCGGCGTCATCGGAGCTGGGGGCGGCGTCCAGGGCTCGGGTTGACCGAACGGGCGTTCCATCGTCTCCTCCATGCTTGCAGTCACGTGGGGACGGTTCACACGCGTAGGCTCTACCCTGCGGTCGACGGCCTCGTCAGCGCAAGAAAGAAATTAGACCGCGACGCGCGCGCGCAGACGAGCGGCGTGCGCGGCCAGCGCCCGATTGGACCAGACGGTGACCGTCGACTGCGCCAGCAGGGCGCGCACGGCGCCGCGCGAGATCTTGATCGGCGTCGTCACGCTCAGCGGATTCGGATGAGCCGCCAGCTCGGCGAGCGTCGCGAGGCCGATCAGGAGCGGCCAGGCGCACGCGAGCCGCATCCGCCACTCGAGCCGCGGGATCGCGAGCGTGTAGTCCCACGCGACTTTGTAGTGCTCGAGCGCCAGCCCGACCAGCCGGCGGTAGAGCGGCAGGGCGCGGGCGGCGCCGTCGGGCACCAGCAGGGCGCGCGGTCCCAGTCCCAGCGCCGCCAGCTCGCGGGCCGGCAGGTAGCACCGGCCGTGGGCGAGGTCGCCGGGCACGTCGCGCAGGACATTGGTGAGCTGCAGCGCCTTGCCGAAGCTCACGCCCTCTTCGCTCATCTCGCGAAGGGCCCAGTCGCCGAGCCGCTTGCGATGCGTGACGTGGAGCACCGTCCAGAACGGCCCGACACAACCGGCCACCATGTAGGTGTAGTGATCGAGCTCTTCGAGCGTCTCGATCGCGGCCAGGCCCTTCTCGTCCTCGCCCGGGAAGCGGGTCAGGTCGAAGATCATCCCCGACGTCAGGGTCGCCAGCACTGCGCGCACCTCGTGGCGGTCGGTCGGCGTGAGGGCTTCGAGCCGGGCGAGCGCCTCGGGGAGGCGCTCCAGCAGCCGCCGCTCCGCCGCGTGGGTCTGATGGGGCGCGCACGCCCGCGCGACCGCCCCGACGTCGGCCGGCTCCCCGGCACACGCCCGACGCACCGTTTCGAGGTGGGCCAGGCGGTCTTTGCGCGCGACGAGCCCGGTATCGGTGATGGTGTCCGCGGCGCGCGCGAGCAGATACGCCAGGCCGATCGGCTCGCGCAGGGGACCCGGCAGGACGGCGAGCGAAAGGTAGAAGCTCCTGCTGACCTGCCGCAGGAGGTTGCCCAGCAGGTCGCCGCTCATGTTAGTCGTGGTCGAACGGTCGCTTGGGCGGCGCGGGATCGTCCTTGGCCCTCTTGAGGCCCTCCTGGAACTTGCGGTCCAGCAGCTTGCCCTTCTCGCCCTCGGCGCGGAGCTGCTCCTTGAAGCGCTCCTCGCGCTCCGCGGACTTCGTGCGGAGCTTGTCGAAGGCGGCGCCCAGATCGTCGACGGATCGTCTCGGAGGCGGCGCCTCGTGCGCGATGATGGCTCGAAGCTCCGCGTCGAGCGTGAGCTTGGCCTTGCAGCACGGGCACTCGACGGTGAACGACGGGTCGGCCATGGCGCCAAGCTAGCAGTGGGGCCCCAAGGGCGTCAAGCCGTGCGACAATGCCGCCGATGGGCGATCTCGCCAACGAGTTTTCCTGGTCCCGCAGTCGGGACAACACCTTTCAGGAATGTCGGCGGCGATACTTCTATCACTACTACGGCGCGTGGGGCGGGTGGGACGCGGGCGCTCCCGAGGACATCCGCCGTCTCTACATCCTCAAGCAGCTCGCGTCGCGGCAGCAGTGGGCGGGTCGCGTGGTGCACGACGCGATCGAGATGGCGTTGCACGCGTTCGCCGGCGGCCGCGACCTTCCCGTCGAGCCCTTCATCGCGGACGTGGTCGAGCGGATGCGCGGCGAGTGGCGCTCCTCGAAGGCCGCGCGCTACCGTGACAATCCCAAGACGGTCGCGCTGTTCGAGCACGAATACGCCGTCGACCTGAAGCCCGAAGTCTGGCAGGCGCTGTCCCGCAACGTCGCCGTCTGCCTTCGCAACTTCTTCCGTCTGCCGCTCGTGGCGGCGATCCGCAACACCACGCCCGAGCACTGGTCGATCGAGCACTGGTCCAAGGTGTTCCACTTCGAGGGGACGCCGGTGTGGATGGCGCCGGACTTCGGCTTCTGGAGCGACGACGGGCGCCTGGCGCTGGTCGACTGGAAGACGGGCGGCTCGACGCCGGACGGCGCCGCGTTCCAGCTCGGCTGCTACGCGCTCTATGCCGCCGAGGTGCTCGGCGTCCCGCCGGCCAGGGTCGACCTGTTCGAGGCGAACCTGCGCGAGCCGGAGGTGACGCAGCTCACGTGGAGCGACGAGCGGCTGGCGGCGATCAAGGAGCAGCTGCGCCTCTCGGTGCGCTCGATGAAGGCGTACCTGGTGGATCCGGTCGCGAACGTCGCGGCGATCGCCGACTTCGAGAAGGCCGAAGACCTGAGAATCTGCCGATGGTGTAACTTCCGGGCGGTGTGCCGCCCGGAGCTCGCGTAAGCGGAGCCCTTCTCCAGACGAACAGGAGAGCGTCGTGAGAGAGAACACGCTGCGGAAGATCTGGGCGCGCGGTGAGGCGGTCGTGAACGGATGGCTGTCGATTCCGAGCTCGTTCTCGGCCGAGGTGATGGCCCACCAGGGGTTCGATTCGCTCACCGTGGACATGCAGCACGGCGTGGTCGACTACCAGACTGCGGTGACGATGCTCCAGGCGATCTCGACGACGCCGGTCATCCCGCTGGCCCGTGTGCCCTGGAACGACCCGGCGCTGCTCATGAAGATCCTCGACGCCGGCGTGTACGGGGTGATCTGCCCGATGATCAACACGCGGGCCCAGGCCGAACCGCTGGTGGCGGCCTGCAAGTACACGCCGCGCGGCTATCGGAGCTGGGGTCCGGTGCGCGCATCGATCTATGCGGGCGCGGACTACGGTGATCACGCCAACGACGATCTGATCGTGATGCCGATGATCGAGACCGCCGAGGCGGTGAAGAACATCGACGACATCCTGCGCGTGCCCGGGATCGACGCGGTCTACGTCGGCCCGTCGGATCTCTCGCTCACGTTGGGGTGCAAGCCGCGTCTGGATCAGACCGACCCGCCGGTGGTGGAGGCGCAGCAGAAGATCGTCGAGGCCTGCAAGCGTCACGGCGTGGCCGCCGGCATCCACAACGGCACCGCCGCATACGCGCTGAAGATGATCGCGGCGGGCTATCAGTTCGTCACGCTCGCGAGCGACAGCCGCTTCATGGCGGCCAAGGCGGCCGAGGAGGTCGCCGCCGTGCGCAAGACCGGCGTGACCGCTGGCAAGGTGCCCGCGTACTAGGCGCGCCGGCGTACTCGATGGACCTCGGCGACGCGAAGATCCAGCGGTTTCTCGCGACGAAGGAAGTCGCGGTGCTGGCGACCGTGCAGACCGACGGCGCACCGCTGGCGATGCCGATGTGGTTCCTGCACGCTCCGGCGTCGCTCACGATGATCAGCGTCGCCGACACGCAGAAGGTCCGGAACCTCCGCCGCGACCCGCGCGTGTCGGTGGTCGCCGAGGCGGTGGCGAGCGGCGGCGAGGTGCGCGGCGTGACCGTGCAGGGCCGCGCCGAGTTCCTGCAGGACGGTCCCGAGCGCCGCGCGCTCGTCGAACGCTTTCACGAGAAGTACCGCGGCCTCGAGCGGCTCTGGGCGGGCAAGGCGATGCCGGCCAACCGCGTCATGTTCAAGATCGTCCCCTCGCGCGTACGGAGCTGGGGGCTCGGATGATCCTCCGCTGACGCGTGGCCGATCAGGACGCCGGCCGATTCGACGAAGCGCTCAGAGCGCGAGTCCGGAAGAACCTCGCGGGATTCAGCCGGCGGCCGATCGCCCCTGACGGCCGCCGCCCGGCCGCCGTCGCGGTCGCGCTGCTGCCGGACGAAGAGGGGCGTGCCTGCTTTCTTCTGACCCGGCGCACGGCGACCTTGCGCGCTCACGCCCGGCAGTGGGCGCTGCCCGGCGGACGGATCGACGCGGGCGAGACGGCGGAGGGCGCGGCGCTGCGCGAGCTCCAGGAAGAGGTCGGCCTCGAGCTCGCCGCGAGCTCGGTGCTCGGGCTCCTGGACGACTACGGCACGCGCTCGGGCTTCATCATCACGCCGGTCGTCGTGTGGGCGGCGGACCCGGTCGAGCTGGCGCCCAACCCGGCCGAAGTCGCGCACGTCTACCGGGTGCCGCTCGCCGAGCTCGACCGGCCGGAGGTCCCGCGGCTCATCACGATTCCCGAGAGCGACCGCCCGGTGATCCAGGTCCCGCTGCTCTCCTCGCTCATCCACGCCCCGACCGCCGCCGTGCTCTACCAGATCCGCGAGGTCGTCGTCCACGGCCGCGCCACACGAGTCGCCCACTTCGAGCAACCGACCTGGGCCTGGAAATAAGGACGAACGCCGGCCTCACGGTCCCGCTACAACAGTGTATTCTCGTGTGGCTCGGGAGGGAGGCTGGATGGCGGCGGAGGGAGAGCCCACATGACGGCGACCAGACGGTTCACGGTCCTCGACGACGGACGCCCGACCGAGGTCGACGAGCCGGAAGGCGCGGCACTCGCGAAGCGAGCGGAGGCGGCGGGACGTCCGGTGGCGGTCGATCTCGACGAGCGCGTCGCCTACCTCGGCGTCGGCGCCGCCGAGCGGGCGAAGGCGCTCGCCTCGCTCGAGGCGCCGGATTTCACGCTTCCAGACCTCGACGGGCGGCGCCACTCGCTGTCCCAGTACCGGGGCAAGAAGGTCCTGCTGGTGGCCTATGCGTCGTGGTGAGGCTGTCGCCTCGACCTGCCGGTCTGGCAGGCGGTGCACGAGGAGCTCCGGGGGTTCGGGTTCACGGTGATCACCGTCGCTCTCGACCCGAGCACCGATGACGCCCGCCCGTGGATCGAGGCGGCGCGTCCCACGCACCCGTCGCTGATCGACACGACGCATGTGCTCGCGGATCTCTACAACGTCGTCAACGTCCCGACGATTCTGTGGATCGACGAGCACGGCCGGATCGTGCGCCCGAACGACGTCGCGTTCGGGACCGACACCTTCAAGCACATCACCGGGCTCTCGGCGGCCACGCACCTCGCGGCGCTCCGCGCCTGGGTGCGCGGCGAGACGACGGCGTTGCCGGAGGCCCGAATTCGCGCGCTCCAGTCGCTGCCGACCGACGACGATCAGCGGGCGCGCGCTGAGTTCGGGCTCGGCGAATGGCTGTTCGCGCACGGACGGACCGAGGCGGCCGCGCGCCATTTTGCGAAGGCCGGCGAGCTGGCGCCTCACGACTTCACGATCCGACGCGGGACGATGCCTATGCGCGGGATCGATCCGATGGGTCCGCAATTCCGCGAGATGTTCGGGGCGTGGGTCAAGGCAGGGAACCCTTACTATCGACCGTTGGCGGAGTGACCATGGGAATTCTCGACGGAAAGACAGCGCTGGTGACAGGGGCCGGACGTGGCATCGGACGCGGGATCGCGATCGCGCTGGCCGCGGCGGGGGCGAAAGTGGTCGTCAACGACCTCGGCGCCTCGCTGAGCGGTGAGGGCAAGGAGAATACGCCCGCCCAGACGGTGGTCGACGAGATCGTCAAGTACGGCGGCACCGCCAAGGCCAACTTCGGCTCGGTGTCCGACTTCGGCCAGGCTGCGGCGATGGTCCAGCAGGCCATCGATTCGTGGGGTCGCATCGACATCGTGGTGCACGTCGCCGGCATCCTGCGCGATCGGATGATCTTCAACATGACCGAGGACGAGTGGGACGCGGTGATCAACGTGCACCTGAAGGGCATGTTCAACGTCGTCCGCGCGGCCTCCGTCTCGATGCGCGAGCAGAAGGGCGGCCGCATCATCAGCATGTCGTCGGTGTCCGCGCTCGGCGCGCCCGGGCAGCCCAACTACGCCGCCGCGAAGGCCGGGATCATCGGGCTCACCTGGTCGACCGCGAACGCGATGGCGAAGTACGGCGTGACCGTGAACGCGATCATGCCGAGCGGCGCCACGCGCATGATCGACTCGACGCCGCGCGGCCGCGCGGTCTTCGAGCAAACCGGCAAGTGGCCGAGCGAGCAGGCGGTCGGGACCGACCGCGACCCCGACAACGTCGCGCCGATCGTCGTTTACCTGGCGAGCGACGCCGCGGCGAACGTCAACGGCCAGGTGTTCCACGCGCGCGGCTACGGCTACACGATCCTCGCCCAGCCCCACGCCGTGCGGCACATCAGGCACCAGCGCCGATGGGATCCCGAGGAGCTGACGAAGATCTTCCCGGAAACTCTCGGCGGCAACCTCAAGCACCCCCCGAGCATCGAGTTCGGCCAGAAGATCGACGAGCGCCCCGCCGACGAGTGGCGGGATCTCGGCGACGGCCGGCGGTTCTGGAAGTCACGGTACGAGGAGCCGTGAAAACGGTCCTGATGGTGTGCCACGCCAACACCGCTCGGAGCGTCATGGCCCAGCTGCTGCTGGAGCGGATGTTGGCGCGGCACGGCGCCGACGGCGCCATCCGCGTTCGGTCGGGAGGGATCGCGAACTACGCCCGTGACGGCATGATCGCCTCGCTCGACGCGCGCCTGGCGCTCCGGGAGGAAGGCATCCACCTTGGCGAGAACGACTTCGTCTCGACGGATCTCCGCCGCCACCGCGACCAGCTCGCCGGGGCGGACCTGATCCTGACGATGACGGGTCTCCAGAAGCAGATGCTGAGCGCCTTCGACGAGGTCCGCGACCGGCCGGTGTTCACCCTGCGCGAGTTCGTCGGCGAGGAGGGCGACATCGACGATCCGGCCACCCAGGGCCAGGACGTGTTCCGCGCCTGCCGCGACGAGATCAACCGGTGCCTGGAAAAATCTGTCCCGCGCCTGCTGATGTTATTGTCGGGGGCGTGACTCCGCGGGGCCGCCTCTTCCGGAAGTACGTGATCGTCTTCGCCGGGCTGGTCAGCGGTGCGCTGCTCACCTCCGGCGCCATCGAGCTCTACTTCTCGTACTACGAGAACCGCGAGGCGCTGGTCGCGCTGCAGCGCGAGAAGGCGCTCGGCGTGGCCGATCGCATCGACGCCTACATCAAGGAGATCGAGCGGCAGATCAGCTGGACGACCCAGCCCCAGCTTGGCCTCCCGTCGGCCGCGATGTACCAGCGCCGTGTCGACTATCTGCGGCTCTTGCGCCAGGCGCTGCCGATCACCGAGATCAGCCACCTCGACGCCGAGGGCAAGGAGCAGCTCCGCGTCTCGCGCCTGGCGATGGACGTCGCCGGCAGCGGCACTGACTACTCGCGCGAGCCGCAATTCCTCGAGGCCAAGGCCGGCAAGATCTATCACGGCCCGGTGACCTTCCGGAAAGAGTCCGAGCCGTACATGAAGATCGCCATGGCCGGGAGCGGCAAGGACGCCGGTGTCACCGTGGCCGAGGTCAACCTCAAGTTCATCTGGGACGTCGTGTCCCAGATCAAGATCGGCAAGGCCGGTCACGCCTTCGTCGTCGACGGCGAGGGCGTCCTGATCGCGCATCCCGACATCAGTCTGGTTCTCCAGAAGACCACCTTCATCGGACTCGATCAGGTCAAGGCCGCCCTGGCCGAGCGCCCCGGGCCCAACGAGCGCCAGGCGCAAGTCGCCATCGCGCGCGATTTCAAGAACCGGAACGTGATGACGGCCTACGCGACCATCGCGCCGCTCAGGTGGACGGTGTTCGCGGAGCAGCCGCTCGAGGAGGCGTTCGCGAGCCTGAACGCGTCGATCCAGCGGACGATCGGTCTCCTCGTTGCGGGCATCATCCTGTCGGTCGCGGCGAGCCTGGTCCTGGCTCGACGGATGGTCACGCCCATCCAGGCGCTCCAGGCGGGCGCCGCCCGGATCGGCGCCGGCGAGCTCGACCAGCGGATCGCCGTCCGCACAGGCGACGAGCTCGAGGCGCTCGGCGACCAGTTCAACAGCATGGCCGCCCAGCTCAAGGAGTCGTACGCCGGCCTCGAGCGCAAGGTCGAGGAGCGCACGCGCGAGCTGACGGAAGCGCTGGAGCAGCAGACGGCCACGGCCGAGATCCTCCGCGTGATCTCGAGCTCACCGACCGACATCCAGCCCGTGCTCGACGCAGTGGCCGAAGCGGCGGTACGCCTGTGCAAGGCGGTTGACGCCACTGTCGCCCGCCGCCACGGCGACCGCCTGCTCCTTGCCGCGCACTATGGTCCCATCGCGTCTCGGCCGATCGGAGAGGAGCTCCCACTCACCCGTGGGGCGTTCGGCGGCCGGTCGGTGCTGGAGGGCCGGACCGTCCAGGTCGCCGACGCCCAGGCTGAAGCGGAGGAGTTTCCCGAGGGTAGTGAGATGGCCCGGCAAATGGGGTTCCGAACGGTGTTGAGCGTTCCCCTCATGCGTGACGACGTGGCGATCGGTGCGCTACTCCTCCGCCGTCGTGAGGCGAGAGTCTTCGACGAACAGGAGATGACTCTCCTCAAGACGTTCGCCGGCCAGGCAGTGATCGCGATCGAGAACGTCCGCCTCTTCCAGGAGCTGCAGACGCGGACGCGCGAGCTGGCCCGGTTGGTCGACGAGCTGAAGGCCCTTGGGGAAGTCGGCCGGGCGGTCAGCTCCACGCTCGACCTGGAGACGGTGCTGTCGACGATCGTCTCGCAGGCCAGCCAGCTCTCGGGCACCGACGGCGGCTCGATCTACGAGTACGACGAGGAGACGGAAGAGTTTCATCTGCGCGCCACGCAGAACCTCGCCATGGAGTTCGTCGACTTGTTGCGTTCGACCCGCATCCACAAGGGCGAGGGCGCGGTCGGCCGGATGGCGATCACCTTCGAGCCGACCCAGATCCCCGATATCGAGCGCGACCCGATGTATCAGAGCCGGCTGAGGGAGGCGGCCCTCCGTGAGGGCTATCATGCTCTCCTGGCCGTGCCGCTGCTCCGAGAGAACCGCATCATCGGCGCGCTCATCGTGAACCGCAAGGCGCCCGGCGAGTTCGCGCCCGACGTCATCGAGCTCCTGCGAACCTTCGCCGCTCAGTCCGCACTGGCCATCCAGAACGCGCGCCTGTTCCAGGAGCTCGAGGAGAAGAGCCGCCAGCTCGAGATCGCCGACCGCCTCAAGTCCGAGTTCCTGGCCAGCATGTCGCACGAGCTGCGGACGCCGCTCAACGCGGTCATCGGCTTCTCGGAGGTGCTGCTGGACCGGATGTTCGGCGAGCTCAACCCCAAGCAGGACGAGTACCTGCAAGACATCCTCACCTCCGGCCGCCATCTCCTGTCGCTCATTAACGACATCCTCGACCTCGCGAAGATCGAGGCCGGGCGCATGGAGCTGGACGTCACCGACTTCCATCTCCCGCAGGCGATCGACAACTCGATCACCCTGGTCCGCGAGCGCGCCGCGCGGCGCGCGATCACGCTCGCGGTCGAGGTCGACCCGCGGCTGGGCGAGATCAAGGGCGACGAGCGGAAGGTCAAGCAGGTGCTCCTGAACCTCCTGTCCAACGCGATCAAGTTCACGCCCGAGGGCGGCCAGGTCCGGGTCCAGGCCGGGCTTACGAACGGCTTGGCCGAGATCTCGGTGACCGACACCGGCGTCGGGATCGCGCCGGAGGACCACGAGGCCGTCTTCGAGGAGTTCCGCCAGGTCGGGTCCGACTACGCCAAGAAGCACGAGGGCACGGGGCTCGGGCTGACCCTGTCGCGGCGATTCGTCGAGCTGCACGGCGGCAAGATCTGGGTGAAGAGCCAGGTGGGTCAGGGCGCGACGTTCACCTTCACACTCCCGGTGAAGCCATGGCCAACGAGCTGATCCTGATCGTCGAAGACAACGAGAAGAACCTCAAGCTCGTGCGCGACGTGCTCCAGTATCGGGGCTACCGGACGATCGAAGCCGGCACCGGCGAGGATGCGGTACGCCTGGCCAAGGCGCATATCCCCGACCTCGTCCTGATGGACATCCAGCTGCCCGGCATGGACGGCATCGCGGCGCTCGGCGAGCTCCGCGCCGATCCGACCACGCGGGCGGTCCCGGTGATGGCGGTGACGGCCTCGGCCATGACCCACGACAGGAAGAAGATCATGGCCGCCGGCTTCGACGGCTACCAGAGCAAGCCGATCAAGGTGAAGGAGTTCATGGACGCGGTCCGCGAGATGCTCGAACGGCGGAGCGCGAAGTAGCGCGCGATGCCCGAAAAGATCCTCGTCGTCGACGACGTGCCGGTCAACGTGAAGCTGCTCGCCGACCTGCTGGCGGTGAAGGGCTACGCGGTGGTCACCGCGGCCGGCGGCGCCGAGGCGCTCACGAAGATCGACAAGGAGCAGCCCGCGCTGGTCCTGCTCGACGTGATGATGCCCGGGATGAGCGGGTACGACGTGTGCCGGAAGATCCGCCAGAACCCGGCGACGTCGATGCTGCCGGTCATCATGGTGACGGCCCTCGATCCCACGCAGGAGCGCGTGAAGGGCATCGATGCGGGCGCCGACGATTTCCTGACCAAGCCCATCAACCAGCCCGAGCTCCTCGCGCGCGTGAAGTCGCTGCTCCGGATCAAGCTCCTCCAAGACGAGCTCGCCGACTGGAACCGTACGCTCGAGCGTCGCGTCGAGCAGCAGCTCGCCCAGCTCGACCGCCTCGAGCGGCTCAAGCGCTTCTTCTCGCCGCAGCTCGCGGAGCTGATCGTCAGCGGCGACGCCGAGGATCCTCTGAAGAGCCACCGGCGCGAGATCACCGTGGTGTTCCTGGACCTGCGCGGCTTCACGGCCTTCGCCGAGACCTCCGAGCCCGAGGAGGTCATGGGCGTGCTGCGCGAGTACCACGTCGCGATGGGGCGTACGATCGTGGAGCACGAAGGGACGCTCGAGCGGTTCACCGGCGACGGGATGATGATCTTCTTCAACGATCCGGTGCCGGTGCCGGACGGGCCGGAGCGCGCGGTGGGAATGGCGCTGGTCATGCGCGCGCAGGTCGACGAGCTGCTCGTCAAGTGGCGCAAGCGCGGCTACGACCTCGACTTCGGCGTCGGCATCGCCCAGGGCTACGCCACGATCGGCGCGATCGGCTTCGAAGGCCGGATGGACTACGGGGCGATCGGCACCGTGACCAACCTGGCCTCCCGCCTCTGCGGCGAGGCGAAGCCCCGGCAGATCCTGATCTCGCAGCGCGTGCTCGGCGCGGTCGAGGCGCTGGTCGAGGCGGAGGAGCTCGGCGGACTCGCGTTGAAGGGCTTCTCGAAGCCCGTGGTCGCCTTCAACGTGCTCGGGCCGAAGGCGTCCTGACGCAGGCCGCCGGACTCAGATCTTCCGGCCGCGTCCCGCCCAGTAGGGGTCCCGAAGCACGCGCTTGATGAGCTTGCCCGCGGTGTCGCGCGGGAAGTCCGCCGGGAACGACACTTCCCGCGGCACCTTGTAGTCCGCCAGGTGGCGCCGGGCGAAGGCGCGCAGCTCGTCGTCGGTGAGCGTCTGGTTCGGCCTGAGCTGCACCGCGGCGTGAACCCGCTCGCCCCAGTCGTCGTCCGGAACGCCGAAGACCGCGACGTCCTCGATGGCCGGGTGCCGGTGCAGCGCGTCCTCGATCTCCGCGGGATAGATGTTGACGCCGCCGGAGATGATCATGTCGCGCTTCCGGTCGCAGAGCGTGTAGAAGCCCTCCGCGTCCATCCACGCCACGTCGCCGACGGAGTACCAGCCGTCGCGCTCGGTCTGCCGGGTCGCCTCCGGATTCCTGTAGTACGAATCGAACATGCCGCCGAAGCGGCGGACGTAGAGCTCGCCCGGCTCGCCGGTGGGGACCGGCCGGCCGTCGTCGTCGAGCAGCGCGATCTCGACGTTGGGCGCGGCCTTGCCGCACGAGCCCGGTTTCCTCAGGACGTCCTCGGGTCTCAAGATCGTGTTGATCCCGAGCTCGGTCGAGCCGTAGAACTCGTAGAGGCACGGGCCGAAGCAGGCGAGCGCCGCCTCCTTGACGCGCATCGGGCACGGCGCCGCCGCCACGACCAGCGATTGCATCGAGGTGACGTCGTAGCGCGCGCGCACGGATTCCGGGAGGTCGACGATCCGCTTGATCAGGGTCGGCGCCATGAACGTGCTGGTGACCCGGTGCTTGTCGATCAGGTGCAGCGCCTGCTCGGGATCGAACTTGGGCATGACGACCACGGTGCCGCCGAGCACGGCCGCGAAGAGCGCGAAGGAGCCCGGCGCCGAGTGGTAGAGGGGCCCCGCGACCAGATGCACGTGACACTCGTGGATCATCCCGAGCGCCTGCATGAAGGCGAGGGTGAGCTGGGCGTCGGAGGCGGCGCGCAGCGCGCCCTTGGGCTTTCCCGTGGTCCCGCCCGTATAGATCATCGATCCGCCAAGGCCCTGGGCCGGATCGACCGCCGGCGACTCGGCGCTGCCCGCGTCGAGCAGCTCGGCGAGGCTCGTCGCCCAGTCCCGGCGCTCGGCGCCGAGGGTGATCCAGAGGCGCACCCGCGAGGCGCGGCGCCGCACCTCGTCCGCCATCGCCACGAATGGGCCGCCGACGAACGCCGCGACCGCGTCGGAGTGGTCCAGGATGTAGCTCACCTCGTCGGCCACCAGACGGTGATTCATCGGGATCGGTACCGCGTTGGCCGCGCGCGTCGCGGCCGAGGCCAGGAGGTACTCGAGCGAGTTGGGCGCGTAGATGATGACGTGCTCGCCGCGGCCCACGCCCTGCTTGACCAGCGCACTGGCGACACGGTTGCGCCGCTCGAGGAGCTCTCGCCAGGTCAGGGACCGGTCGTTCTCGACCTGCGCGACCGCGTCGGGCTTCGACTGCGCGTGGATCGAGACGTAGTCCACCAGACCTCCTTCCTCAGGCTCGCCTCGAACGGCGGGGCCCCAGCCCCGCGACGTTCAGCGGCTCGCAATGCGGTCACTTCGGGTAGAGGTGGCAGGCGACCAGGCGCCCGGACTCCGTCAGCAACTTGGGCTCCTCGCTCGAGCAGCGCGGGAGCGCGTGGGGACAGCGCGGGTGGAAGCGGCAGCCGCCCGGCGGCGCCAGCGGGCTCGGCACTTCCCCGGCCAGGATGATCTCGTCGCGCCGCTCGTCCGGATGCGACGGCAGCGCCGCCGAGAAGAGCGCCTGCGTGTACGGGTGCTTGGGCGCCTTCGCGACGGTCTCGGCGGGGCCGATCTCCACGATCTTGCCGAGGTACATCACCGCGATCACGTGGCTCATGTGCGCGACCGCGGCGAGGTCGTGGGCGATGAAGAGGTAGGACACGCCGAGCTGGGCCTGGAGATCCCTCAGGAGATTCAGGATCTGGGCGCGGATGGAGACGTCGAGCGCCGAGACGGGCTCGTCGAGCACGATGACCTTGGGCGAGAGCGACAGCGCGCGCGCGATCGCGATGCGCTGGCGCTGGCCGCCCGAGAACTCGTGGGGGAACAGGTCGGCGGAGCGCTCGGGGAGGCCCACCAGGTCGAGCAGTCGCAGCAGGCGCTTCTTGACCTCTGCCCCCGCCAGCGACTCGTTGGTGACGAGCGGCTCGACGATGATCGAGCCGACGCGCATGCGCGGATTCAGCGATGCGTACGGGTCCTGGAACACCGCCTGCACCGAGCGCCGGTAGGCGCGCAGGCTGCCGCCGTCGAGCGCCTGGAGATCCTGCCCCTCGAAGCGCATGGTCCCGCCGGTCGGCCGCTCGAGCAGCAGGACCATCTTCCCCGTGGTGGTCTTGCCGCAGCCCGACTCACCCACGACCCCGAGCGTCTTGCCCTGCTCGATCGAGAACGAGATATCGTCCACGGCGCGCACGACCGCCACCTGCCGTGACAGCAGGCCGCGCTTGACCGGGAAGTGCTTCACGAGGTTCTTGGCTTCGAGGACCGGTCCCGCCATCGTCGCTAGGCTCTCACCGCGACGCGGGCGTCGACAGCCAGCAGCGGCTCGTCTGCGCGTCCGCGACGCGGAACTCGGGCGGCGCCTCGGAGCGGCAGCGGTCCATGACCTTCGGACAGCGCGGGTGGAACGCGCAGCCCGGGGGCGGCGACGCGGGATCCGGCGGCTGGCCCTCGATCGCGGTGAGCCGCTGACGACTGTCGCCGAGCCGGGGGATCGACTCGAGCAGCGCCTGCGTGTAGGGGTGCGCCGGCGCGTTGTAGATCTGCTTGACCGGACCGGCCTCGACCAGACGGCCCGCGTACATCACCGCGACCTGATCGCACATCTTGGCGACGATGCCGAGGTTGTGCGTGATGAAGATCAGCGCGAGGTTATGGGAGCGCTGGAGATCACGCAAGAGCTTCAGGTACTGCGCCTGGATCGTGAGGTCGAGACTCGTGGTGGGCTCATCGGCGATGAGGATCTTCGGCTCGCACGAGATCGCGATCGCGCCGACGATGCGCTGCCGCATGCCCCCCGAGAGCTGGTGCGGGTACTCTCGCACGCGTCTCTCCGGCGCTGCGATGCGAACGGCCTTCAAGAGCTCGGTCGCCCGACGCCACGCGGTGCGACGAGGGGCGCCCTCGTGGACGCGGATCGGCTCCGCGACCTGGTCGCCCACCGTGAAGAGCGGGTTCAGCGACATCATCGGGTCCTGCAGGATCATCGCGATCCGCTTGCCGCGGATGCGCCGCATCTCGCCCTCGCGCTTCTTGAGCAGGTCCGAGCCCTCGAAGAGCATCTCGCCGGAGACGATGCGCGCGGCCGGCGGCAGCATTCTCAGCAAGGTCAGCGCCAGCGTCGTCTTGCCCGAGCCCGACTCGCCCACGATGCCGAGCGTCTGGCCCTGGTCGAGCGACAGGCTGACGTCGTCCACGGCGCGCGTGACACGGGTGCCGCGGGCGCTCACGTAGTGCGTGGACAGGCGCCGGATGTCGAGGAGCGGACCGGTCACAACTGGCGGAGCTGCGGGTCGAACTTCACGCGAAGCCAGTCGCCCAGAAGGTTCGCCGACAGGACCATCAGCATGATGCACGAGCCCGGCAGCACGGTCAGCCACCAGTAGCCCGCCATCAGGCCCTTCTTGCCGTCCGCGAGCATCAAGCCCCACGCGGGCTGGGGCGGGGGCACGCCGACGCCGAGGAACGAGAGCCCCGCCTCGGCGATGATCACCTGGCCGAGCTGCAGGGTGGCCAGCACGATCGCGGAGTTGATCACGTTGGGCAGGATGTGTTTGCGCATGATCTTCCACTTCGAGCAGCCGGCCACCACCGCCAGGCGCACGAAGTCGCGCTCGCGGACGGACAGCACCTCGCCACGTATGACGCGTGCGTAGCGGGTCCACCACGCGGTGGCGAGGATGATGATGATGTTGGAGATGCCCGGTCCGACGATGGCCGCCAGGAAGATCGCGAGCATGAGCGCGGGCAGGGCGAGCCAGGCGTCGGTGATTCGCATGATCACCTGATCGACCCAGCCCCCGAGATAGCCGGAGATGATGCCGAGCGCGGTGCCGACGGCTCCGGCCACGATGATGACCATGAGACCGACGACCACCGAGATCCGCGCCCCGAAGATCAGCCGCGAGAGCACGTCCCGGCCGAGGTGATCGGTGCCGAGGAGGTGGTCCACGGTGCCGTTCGTCTGCCACGCCGGCGGCCGGAAGCGGTCGCCCAGCACGCCGACCTCGGGATTGTGCGGGGCCAGCGCGGGCGCGAAGATCGCCACGAGCATGATCGTGAGAAGGATCAGGCTCGGGATCAGCGGGAACCCTTCCGAGCGAATGAAGGCCAGACGCGACGGCAGCGCCAGGACCGTCGACACTGCGCGGCTGTTGGCGGCGGTACCGTTCATACGATTCTCCAGAGGGCGCTAGCCCTCATATCGAATCCTCGGGTCGATGACGGCGTAAAGGATGTCGACCAACAGGTTGACCAGGACGATCATCGTGCCGCCGAGCAGGATCGAGGCCTGCACGACCGGGAAGTCGCGGAAGGCGATGCCCTCGAACAGCAGGCGGCCGACACCCGGCCAGGCGAAGACGGTCTCCACGATGACCGCCACGTTGACCATGATCACGAGATTGACCCCGGCCAGGGTGAGCACCGGGATCAGCGCGTTCTTGAACGCGTGCTTCGAGATGACGAGCGCCTCCGGCAGCCCCTTGAGGCGCGCGAGCTTGACGTACTCGGAGCCGAGCACCTCGAGCATCGACGAGCGCGTGAGGCGCATGTGCGCGGCCGCGAAGACCCACCCGAGCGCGACGGCCGGCATCACGAGGTGCAGCACCGTGCCGGATCCGGACGACGGCAGCCAGCCGAGATAGACGGAGAAGAAGAGGATCATGATCAGGCCGACCCAGAACGACGGCATCGAGAGTCCGAGCAGCGCGAAGATCTTCCCGATGCTGTCCTGCCATCGGTTGACCCGCACCGCGGCGATGATGCCCGTGGGAATGCCGATGACCAGCGAGAACAGCATGGCCGCCGCGGCCAGCAGCAGCGACGCGGGCAGCCGCGAGAGATAGAGCTCGAACACGTCCGTGCGGTAGTAGAACGACTGGCCGAAGTCGGCGCGGAAGAGATGGCCGATGAAGCTCGCGTACTGGATCCAGAGCGGCCGATCGAGGCCGAACTGCGTTCGGATCGCCTCGAGATCGGCGGCGCTGGCACCGGGCTCCGCGAGCAGCACGGCGGGGTCGCCCGAGATGCGGATCAAGAGGAAGATCGTCAACGAGAGGAGGAAGAGCGAGATCGCCGCCAGTCCAAGCCTCTTGATGATGAACTTCTTCATAGCGTCCTAGTATGCCTCCTCGCTACCGCTGCTGGAACCTACTTCGAGCGGGAGAGGTGCGAGCGCCGAAAAGCGATGGGATTATGCCCGATTCTACTTCGGTGTCAACGTCCTGGCGCGTCAACGCCCGGGCGGATCGGGCCCGGTTTTGGGTTGCGTTCCGCTAGATCCCCGGCGCCGGAGCGCGCCGAGACTTTCCGGAATGGCGGAAGACCGCCCGGCGCGGCGGGCCGGCGCGTCGCCGACCGCCCTGGAGCGAGGCCGACGGCGCCGGCCACCGGGGCCGGGGGGGCTAGAACAGGTCCTGGAGCTCGGGGATCACCCAGAGCGGCTTTCGCCCGGCCGCCACGCGCTGGACGTTGTCGAACGCGTTGCGAAACGCCTTGGCCCAGTTCTCCCACGTCGGCCCGGCCGAGTGCGGGGTGATCGTGATGTTCTCGAGGCCGAAGAGGGGATGGTTGGCCGCCGGCGGCTCCTCGACCATGACGTCGAGCCCGGCCGCGGCGATCTGGCCCGAGGCCAGCGCCACCTGCAGGGCCGCCTCGTCGACGACCGGTCCGCGGCAGGTGTTGATCAGGATCGCGCTCCGCTTCATGGTCGCGAACTCGCGGGCGCCCATCATGTTGCGCGTCAGGTTCGTCAGGGGCACGTGCAGGCTGACCACGTCGGACGTGCGCAGGAGCTCGGGGAAGAGTACGAACCGGACGTCGAGCGCGTCCTCGGCATGCTCGGTGAGGCGGACGATGTCGTAGTACTGGACGTGCATGTCGAAGGCCTGGGCCCGCTTCGCGACCTTCTTGCCGATGGTCCCGAGGCCGACGATTCCGAGCGTCTTGCCGGCCAGCTCGTAGGTCCGGGTCTGCGAGAAGTCGCCCACGCGCCACTTGCCGGTGACGACATTGTGGTGATGCCAGGCGAGCTTCTTGTAGACGGCCAGGATCAGCATCAAGGTGTGCTCGGCGACCGCGACCGAGTTGGCGCCGCCGTTGTTGGCGACCGGGACCTTCGCCTGGCGCGCCGCCGCGATGTTCAGGCGGTCGTACCCGGCGCTGATCAGCTGGATCAGCTTCAGCTTGGGCGCTCCGCGATAGAACTCCGGGCCGAGGCTCTCGCGGGCGAAGCCCACGAGGTACTCGGCGTCCTTCATGGCGGCGGGAAACTCCGGCGTGCCCTGGTCGGCGACCTGCATCTCGTAATCGGCCGGCAGCATGGAGCGGGCGACGTCGACGAGCGCCGCCGGGAGCTTCGGGGAGAGAACGATCTTGGTCGGCACAGCGGTCTCCTTTCTACTTTAAAGGCGCGCCTCGGCCGGCGGGGCCCCAGCCCCGCGACGGCCTGCAGCGCGCACCACCTCTGTGGTGCTCACGCCAGGGCGACGACGCCGGCGGCGGCGAGCCGCTCGATCTCGCTCGGCGGCAGCCCGAGCTCGGTGAGGACCTCGGCGGTGTGCTCGCCGAGCCTCGGGGCCGGGCGCCGGATCGCTCCCGGCGTCGCCGACGCCCTGACCGGAAAGTCGAGCATGCGGGCGGTCCCATAGCCCGGCTGCTCGACGGACTTCACCAGGCCGAGGTGCTGCACCTGCGCGTCCTCGAAGACCTCGTCGAACTCGTAGATCGGGCCGGCGGCCACCTGCTCGGTCTCGAACCGCGCGACCCACACGGCCGTCGTCTCGCGTGACAGCGCGCGCTCGACGCGCGCCTTGAACTCGTCGTGATTCGCGACGCGCGCGTCGTTGGTGACGAACATCGGGTCGGTCGTCAGCGACGCCTCGCCGAGCGCCCGGCCGAAGCGCGCGTACTGATCGGGGTTCATGATCACGACCTGGACCCAGCCGTCCTTCGTCCGGAACGCCTCGGCCGGCGAGAGGTACGGGTTGCGGTTGCCCACGCGCGCCGGCCGCTGGCCCGAGTCGAAGTAGTGCGCGACCGGGTGCGGGAGCAGCGCCAGGGTCGAGGCGAGCAGGCTCACGTCGAGGTGCTGGCCCCGTCCGGTGCGCAGCCGATGGGCGAGCGCGGCGCTGGCCACGCCGAAGGCGAGAAACGCCGCGGCCAGATCGGAGACGGAGCCCCCGACCTTCGTCGGGGGATGCCCGGGCATCCCCGTGAGCGCCATGATGCCGCTCATGCCCTGGGCGATCGTGTTGTAGCCGGCCCGCCGGGCGTGTGGCCCGTCCTGGCCGAAGCCCGTCACCGAGACGTAGACCGCGGCCGGGTTGACGGCGCTCACCGCGGTGTAGCCGAGCCCGAGCTTGTCGGCGACGCCGGGCAGGAAATTCTCGACGACGACGTCGGCCCGGCGGGCCAGCTCGAAGACGAGCTTGCCGCCCTCGGGCTGCTGGAGATCCACCGCGATGCCGCGCTTGCCGCGGTTGATCGCGGCGAAGGTTGCGCTCATCCCGCTGCCGCGCCACGCGTGCAGGTCGTCGCCGCGGCCGGGGCGCTCCACCTTGACCACGTCCGCGCCCAGGTCTGCCATCAGCGCCGCGCAGTACGGGCCGGCGATGGCGCGCGAGAGGTCGAGCACGCGGATGCCGTCGAGCATCGTCGGGGCGTCAGCCACGATCGAGGAATCCCTCCGTCATCGCGTTGACCTCGGGCGTGGCTGTGCGCGTGATCCCGTTGATGCGCGCCTTGGCCTCTGCCAGCGCCTTGAACGGCTTCTGGGTCAATGCCTCGGCGTAGGCTTGCACTTCCTTCGCGAGGGCGGCGCCGGGCACGACGCGGTGCACGAGACCCCACGCCTGCGCCTCGGCCGCGGAGAAGCGCCGGCACTCCATGATGATCTCCTTGGCGCGCGCGGGGCCGACCAGGCGCACGAAGCGGGTCGTGGACGCGACGCCGAGCGGCACGCCGAGGTCGACCTCGGATATCCAGAGCTGCGCTTCGGCGGCGGCCCAGCGGAAGTCGCAGGCGAGCGTCAAGCTCCAGCCGCCGCCGACCGCGTGGCCGTTGATCATCGCGATCGTCGCCTGCTCGAGGCCCTCCAGCAGCGTGTTGGCGCGCTCGAAGAGCCGGCGAAACTGGCTTTTGCGCTGGCCGAACGCCCGGCGGCGCTCCTCCGCCGACATCGACGACTTGAGCCTGGCGTCGGCTCCCGCCGAGAACACCGGCGGCGCGCCGGTGACGATGACGACGCGCGTCGCGGCGTCGTCGCGCAGCTCCACGAAGGCCGCGACCAGCTCGGTCAGCATCGCGTCGCTCAACGCGTTACGCCGTTCCGGACGATTCAGGGTGACGGTCGCGATGGCGCCGTCGCGAGTCAGCGTGACATTCTCCCCCATGCGCGCGGAAAGTACCACACGGCAGGCGGCGGAAAAAGGTTCATCTGAACTTTTTGCGCCGCCTGCGGCGGGTAATCCGCCGCAGTGTTCAGGCCAGGATATTGAGCGGCGGCTGCGTCGGGCGGAAGCCGGGGAAGAGGGGAGCGGCGGGAACGCCGAGATGGCGTGTGGCGACTTCCGCGAAGAGCGCGCGGAAGTCGGTGGTCACCGCGAGGTCGCGGCCCTCGAAGAGCTGATGGTGGGCGAGCCCCGGCCACTGTCCGTAGACGCGGCCGCCGCGCACGCCGCCGCCCAGCACGAGCATCGCCGTCGCGTGACCGTGGTCGGTGCCGCGGTTTCCGTTCTCGGCGACGGTGCGGCCAAACTCCGACATCGTGAGCACGACGACGTCCGACATCTTGTCGCCGAGGTCCTGGGCGAAGGCGGCGAGGGCCGCGCCGAAGTCGCGGAAGCGGAGCGCGAGTTGGCCGCGCTCGGCGCCCTGGCCGACGTGCGTGTCCCAGCCCTGCATGTCGGCGAAGGCGACCTCGAGCCCGACGTCGGCCTTGACGAGCTGGGCGATCTGGCGAAGCGCCTCGCCCAGCGGCACTCGCGGATATTCGGCGCCGTTCGCCGGCGCGATGCGCGCGGCCCCGGCGCTCCGGAGCATCTTCACGGCGTCGAACGTCTCGCGTCCGGTCCCGTGGAGGAGGTCGCGAACCCCCTGTTCGTAGAGTGACTCGAAGCCCGCCCGCGCGGTGCTGTCGGCTCCGGCACGCACGTCGAACCGTTCGAGCGACTGCATCGAGATCGCGCCGATGCCGCCCCGGAGGGCGCGCGGGAGCGCCGGCCCGATTGCGACGGCGCGGAACGGCGTCGACTTCGCCGGGCGCGTGCCGACGGCGCGCGCCAGCCAGCCGTCGGCCGTCGCCTTCTCACCGGGCGTGCCGGTCTCCATGTAGTCCTGCGCGTCGAAGTGCGAGCGCGTCGTGTCGGGCGAGCCGCAGGCGTGAACCACCGCGAGCGCGCGGTTGGACCAGAGCGGCACGAGCGGGGCGAGCGCCGGATGCAGCGCGAAGAACCCGTCGAGGTCCACCGCGCGCTCGCTCTCGCCGCGCCCGGGCGGCTGGAGTCCGATCGTGGGCCGGACGCCGGCGTAACCCGGATCGCCGTGGGGTGTCACCATGCTGAGCCCGTCCACGGCGCCGCGCTGGAAGACCGCCACGAGCACCTTGCCGCTCGCCTCGGCGGCGTGGGCCGTCCGGAAGAGGAATCGCGGGGCCCCGGCGTAGGCGACCAGCGCGCAACCGCCGGCCTTCACGAACGTCCGTCGCGTGATCATGGCGGCTCTCCCGTCACCGCCGCTGGAACTCGGGGGAGCCGATCACGAGCGCGGCCAGCTTGGCGACGTCCGTATTCGCCGGACCTCGGTCGTCCGGCGACATCCGCGTGATCTGCGGCTCGCCCAGCTGGGCCGCCAGCACCGCCCGCGTCTCGGGCCCCGCCTGGTCGGCGACGATCGCGGTCAGCAATCGATTCAGCACGGCTGCGGGCGCGCTTGGCTCCGCTCCTGCCACGAGGGCGGGTATCTCGACGCTCACGTGGGGATAGCGGCCCGACGCGAGGCCGAGCGCGAAATTCATGCGGGCGAGCAGGGCGCCGGCGTTCACCCAGACTTCGCCGCGGTCCGCGTAGCCGGTCGGCGGCTGCGCCTGATAGAGCGGCTCGCCGATCTCCGCGCTGGCCCGGGCGAGCGCCATGCCGCCCTGCGCGTCGGTGGTGCCGCCGAGCGCGCGCACCGCGCTGGCCACAAACTCGAACGGCTTCTTGATCTTGGCTCCGTACGCATCCGCGCTGTAGAACTCCGGCGACTCGAAGATCGTCCGGAGCATCGCCGGGATGTCGCCGTCCGTGCTCGTGTAGGTGTCGGCCACCTTCGTGACCAGCGCGGGCGGCGGCGTGTCGGCGACGAAGCGGCGCGCGAGCTTGGTCGCGATGAAGCGCGCGGTCGCCGGGTGGCGCGTGAGGATCTCGATCACGCGCTCGCCGTCGTCGCGCCCGCCGCCGGCCGGGATGCGCCGGCCGAGGACGATTTTCTCGCCCGTGTCGTGCATTCCCGGACGGAAGACGAACCGTCCGTCGGTCTGCGGCCGGTCGATCGTCCAGCCGGTGAACGCGCGCGCCACCTCCGTGACGTCCCGCTGCGTGTAGCCGCCGTCCACGCCGAGCGTGTGGAGCTCCATCAGCTCGCGCGCGTAGTTCTCGTTGAGCCCGGCCCTTCGACCGCGGTTCGGCCCCGCGGGCACGATGAAATCGGGCCGAGCACTGAGCCAGTTGTCCAGATAGAAGAGCATCGCGGGATGGTGGGCGGTGGCGCGCACGAGATCGGGGAACCGGCCCATCGCGTACGGCCGGATCGCCTCGCGCTCGTAAGCCGACACGTACCAGCGCACGTCGCCCTTGCCGGCGAACACGTTGAAGTGGTTGAACCACAAGTCGACCATGATTTCTTCGAGCTGCCGCTCGCTGGTGACGGCGCGGACGGCCTTCGCGGCCTGCAGCTCGGTCGCGATCCGGGCCGGGCGCTTCTCCAGCGGATACCGCTCGAGCATTTCCTGCCGCGACATCTCGCCACTGGCGACCTGCGCTTGCAGCTTGGGATCGGGCCGCGGGAATTCTCGCAGGGCCTCGGCGATGGGCATGCGCAAGGTGGTCAGCTCGGCCAGCGCCCGCTCGGTGGCGGAGTCGTCGATCGTCTGGGGACGAAGCTGGCGGTCGATCCACGCCGACACACCCATCGTCCGCACGCGCTCGAGATCGCCGGGCCGCGGTCCGTACGTGAGCCGGTTCAGCACGTGAACGATCTGGCGGTCGCCGGTGACGCGCGGTGCTGGCGCGAGGGCGACGGCCGGCGCGGCCGGGGACGTCGACGCGCTACAGCCGTTCAAGAGGCCGAGGGCGAGGGCGGCGCCGGCCACGACCTGCGAGATCATTGCAGCCCTCGGTGCTGTTGCCGCTGCTGACGCAGCCGCTCGCGCTCCTCGGGCGGCATCTGCCGCCAGCGCTCGCGGATCTGCTCCCGCTGCTCGGGGCTCATCTGCCGCCAGCGCTCCTGATTGCGGAGCACGCGGTCGCGCTCCTCTGGGGTCATCGACTCCCACTGGCCCAGCCGATGCTGGATCCGGTCCCGCCGCTCTTGCGGGAGCTGCTGCCAGCGCTCGTACGCCTTCTGCAGCTCCTGCTGACGCTCCTTGGGAAGCTCGTTCCAGCGCTGAAAGTCCTTGAGGATCTGCGCGCGCTGGTCGGGCGTGAGCTGACGGAACCTCCGGTAGTTCTGGCGCGCGGCCTCGCGCTCCTCCGGGGTCATCGATCTCCACTGGCGGTAGTTCTCGAGGGCGCGCGCGCGCTGCTCGGGCGTGAGCCGCTGCCACCGCTCGAGGTTCCGCTCCGCGATCGCCCGCTCCTCGGGCGTGAGCTTGTCGAGCCCCTGGATCGCCGGTGGCGACGGCGGCTGGCCCCAGGCGACGTGCAGGTCTACGAGCGCCAGAAGGGCGCCCAGCAGGAGGAGCGCCGGCAGGCCGCGGCGGGTCATCGTTCCTTTGCCTCGCTCGGAGCCGGCACCGGTCGCGGCCCGGTCTCTGAGGCCGGCATCGATTCCAGCGTGCGCATCTTCTCCAATATGGGCAAGCGGGTATAGAGCTCGCGCTCCCGCTGGAGATCGGTCCCCCCGAGGAGATCGAGATCGAGCAGCATCTGGGCGTCGGGCGGCGGTGCGGCGCCGTCGGCGGCATCCGACGAGGACGCCATCCCGCCGCCGATCGCTCCCAGGAGCCCCAGCGCGAGCCAGATGCGCGCCCGGCCCACGGCTACCCCTGATGTTCCGAGGCAAGGCCGTCGAGATTGCGGAGGACCTCGAGATCCTCGAGGAGGTCGAGTCGCTCGACGGTGCGAAGGTCCTGGAGCAGGCCGAACTCCTGGCCCATGACCACTTCGTCCGGACCGATCGGGTCGCCACTCCTCGAGAGCTCGCGGCCGCCCCACACCGCGAGCAGCAGCAGGACGCCGGCGAGGCTCGCCGAGAGCGCGAGCGGCATCGGACGCCGCCACCAGCCGATCCGCTGGCGTCGAGCGTCGAGCTTGTCGCGTAGCTCGGCGCGATAGCGGGCCCAGCTCACCGCGGGCGGCTGCCCGATCGCGTGAGCGAGATTGCCCAGAAGGTCGCGGAGCAGCTCGGTGTCCTGCCGGCAGTCCGGACATTCCTCGAGATGCCGCGCGACACGCTCGCGCTCTGCCGGGGAAAGCTCGCCTCGGAGGTAGGGAACCAGGTCGTCGTCCGGATGCCTCGCCATGTCAGCGCTTCTCCACCGTCTTCTTCAGGGTCGCGAGCGCGCGGTGCAGGTGGACGCGCACGGTCGCCTCGGAGCACTTGAGCACCCGGGCGATATCGTATGTCGCCATGTCCTCCTGAACCCTGAGCAGTACCGCCGCCCGCTGGCGCGGGGCCAGCCGATCTACGGCGGACCCCAGCGCCTTCAAAGTCTCGTCCCGGCTCAGCTTGTCCACCGGATCGTTGACCGGCGCCGGTTGCCGGTCGAGGATCGTCTCGGCCCGATCGTCGTCGTCGTCCCGGACCCACAGCTTCCACCACTTGTGCTTGCGCTTGTGGTCCAGACAGAGGTTGACCAGGATCCGATAGAACCACGTCGAGAACTTCGACCGTCCACGAAAGCTCCCCGCCATCTCGTGCAGCCGGATGAAGGCCTCCTGCGAGACGTCGCGCGCGTCCTCGGCGTTCCGGAGGATCGACCAGGCGAGACGATACGCTCGCTCCTGATAGCGCGACACGAGGAGGTCGAACGCCGCCTCGTCTCGCCTGGCCACGCGCTCACAGAGCGCTTCGTCCGCGGGCTCCACTCGCCTGGTGTCCCTTCACCCTTCACCTTGTCACTCCTGACGGTCCGGCGGCAAGTGTTGCCGGCTGCTACCGACTCCTCTCGTCGCGCGCCAGCTCGCGTTGATCCTGGCGAAGGTCGCGGCGGTCGTCGCGCCGATCGCGGAGGTCCTCACGCAGCTCCCGGCGGTCGCCCGCGAGCTCGCGCCGGTCCTGGCGGATATCGCGGTTGTCGCGCGCGAGCTCGCGTCGATCCTGGCGAACGTCCTGGTGGCCCCGCCTGACGGCCTGATCGTTGCGGAGGTCGCGCCGATCGCGGTTGAGATCGCGCCGGTCGCCGCGGATCTCCGCGCGGTCCTGCTTCACCTCGTCGGCGCGCCCGGCCTTGATGTCCTGGCTGAGCTCGCGCCGATCGCCCGCCAGCTCGCGCCGGTCCTGGCGGATATCGCGAGTGTCCCGGTGGAGCTCTCGGCGGTCCTGGCGAACATCCTGCTGGTCCTGTCTGATCGCGCGCCCGTTCTGGGCGTCTGCGGCGCCGTAGCCCAGCGCCAGAATTACCGCTGCCGTCGCCATCGTCGTCAGGGGCTTCATCGGTCCCTCCCGTGGCTCGGAATCTGACCGCACAAAACCACTGATTGATTGGACGGATGCGGTATCCGATCGTTTACGGCGAGGGAGCCCCTCCCGGGCGGGGTTTTCCGGACGCTCCAGGCCCCCCGACGCCGGGCCCTTCAGATCGCCAGCAGGGTCCCCGTGACGTGGGCGGATGTCTCGCGCGCCAGCACGGCGATCGCATCGGCGACGGCCTCCACCGGCACCCATCCCTTGCGGTCGCTGTCCGGCATCGCCGCGCGGTTCGCCGGGGTGTCCATGGTGCTCGGCAGCACCGCGTTGACGGTGATCCCGTGGGCATGCGTTTCCTGCGAAAGCGCCTGCGTGAACGCGATCGCTCCGGCCTTGGCGACGGTGTAGGCGATGCACCCGCCGGCAGGGGGCACCACGGCGCGGGAGGCCACGACGACGACCCGGCCATAGCGAGCCCGCATCATCGCAGGGACCACGGCCTTCGCGGCGCTGAAGACGCTGGTCAGGTTGAGATCGAGCATGCGCGTCCAGGTCTCGAGATCCGTCTCGAGGAGCGAGCCTCCGGCAAAGCCGCCGACGCCGGCCACCAGGATGTCGATCTTGCCCCGGGCGGCGACGACACCGTCGGCGAACGCGGCCATCGCCCTGACGTCGATCACGTCCGCCGCCTTCAAGATGAGCCGCTGGTGGTCGGCGGCGGCGACCCGCTCGATCAGCCGCTTCCGCTCGTCCTCGACCGCGTACGGCACGGCGACGATCGCGCCGTCGGTGAGGAGCCGCAGGGTGACCGCCTGTCCGAGCGCTCCGGTGCCGCCGGTGACGACCGCGACGCGGCCGGCGAGAGCGGTCATGAGCTAGTCCGAGGTCGGGGCGGACATGATCGCGGAGCGTTGGATCTCGTCGTAGCGGACCTTGCTCACGTCGAACTCCTCGAGGTTCTCGCAGAGCTTCTTGAAGGTCTGCTCGAACGACGGCAGCGTCTTCCGCGCGCGCGTGAGCGGGGTCGTGCGCGCCAGGAGGTAATTCTTCACGTAGGGGTGGTTGATCCCTCGCTTCTTGATCTTGGCGACGGCCACCGCGAGCGCGGCGTCGGCGGCGCGGACCATGTCGGCGCGCTCCGCCCTCGAGTCGATGCCCTTCGGCAAGGTCTGCTTCAGGAACTTGTCGACCCGCCGGAGGATCGGCGCGAAGGCGCCGCCTGCGAACCGCTTGTTCTCCTCGTAGAGGAGGCCGAGCGTGATGAAGTGCGGCGACTCGAACTGCGAGGCCCACTTCTCCTCGGTGGTGTCCGGCTCATCCTTCACGAGCGCGCGGTACATTCGGATGACCTCGAGCGACTTCTCCTTCAGGTTGTGGGCTTTCTCCACGTTGAGGGGGAGCACCTCGAAGAGCATCTCCGGCTCGACGACCAGGATGACCGGAACGAAATCGGTCTTCAGCTTGTCGAGGACGGCGCGGCGGTGATTGCCGTTCGGCGTCCAGTAGACGCCCGGCCGCGGCGAGATCGCGACGATCGGGTCCACGAAGCGGTCGAGGCGCTTGATCGACTCGGTGAGCCGCTTGACGTGAGTCGGCGAGAGGTCGCGCTGGTATGGGCTCGCCTCGCACCGGGCGCGCGGCAGCAGACAGAAAATCTGCCAGTGATCGCCGACGGGCTCCTGGTACGTGGCCAGGACCCGCCCGCCGTCTCGCTCGACCTGCGCGGCCAGCTCCAGCGCCGCTCTGGAGGGCTCTTTGTCAGCCATTGCTCGGGCACCCGTGTCGGTCGTACGGTAGCACAGGCGGCCGACGACTCACGCGGGCGCGTTGACCCGGCGCAGCAGGACCATCCACTCCTGCCCCTGGCGCGCCCTCACGGAGCGCGGCGGGTAGGCGCGCTCGATCCGGAATCCGGGCGCGAACATCCGGCGCACCTCGCGCTCGGAGACCGGGAACGGCGGGCCGGCGGCGCGCCGTCGCAGCGGAAAGAAGCACGCGAGCAGCCAGCCACCCGGCTTGAGGATCGCGCCCATCGTCCGCACGTACTCCGCGCGCCGCCCGGGGTCGATGGCGCAGAAGCACGAGTACTCCCAGACGCCGTCGAAGGCGCGCGCGTAGTCGCCGCCGAGCGTGAACAGATCGCGCTCGACGAACTCGGCGGCGACGTTGTCGGTCTTCGCGAGCGCGCGGGCCTCGGCGATGGCGGTGGGCGAAAAGTCGATGCCGACCGCGGTGAAGCCGTGGCGGGCCAGGAAGCGCACGTCGTGGCCGCGGCCGCAGCCCGGCACGGCGACGCGTCCCGGTTCCAGCGGCGTGCGGTCCATGAACTCGACGAGCGGCGGCGCTGGCTCGCGGATCTCCCACCCGTCGCCTCCGCGCGCGTACAGATCGGTCCAGAATTCGGACGTGCTCACGCTGGCCATGTCACTCCCTCGAAGTCCTCGACGGCGCGCTCGGCGCCGGCGGCGCGAAGCTCGGTCTCGGTGTGGGCGGTGCTCACGCCAATGGCCCGCATGCCGGCGCTTCGCGCGGCCTGCACGCCGACCACCGCATCCTCGAAGACCAGGCACTGCGCGGGCGCGACACCGAGGCGTCGGGCCGCGAGCAGATAGACCTCGGGATCGGGCTTGCCCCGGCTCACGTCCTCGGCGGCGGCGACGACCTCGAAGCGGTCGCGCAGGCCGGCCCGGGTCAGGAGCCCGTCGACGTCGTGCCGCGAGGCCGAGGTGGCGACCGCGCGCGGCACCCGGCGCTCGACGAGGTCGGCCACGAACTCGACGACGCCGCGGACGAGGGCCGGCCCGCCGGCGGCGAGGCGCCGGTAGTGCTCCTGCTTGCGCGCGGCCAGGCGCTGCGCCTCGGCCCACGACGTCGCGCGGCCCAGAAGCAGCGGCACGGCCTCGACGCTCGGGCGGCCGATCGTGAGCCGCCAGGTGTCGGCCGCGGCGGGAGCCACGCCCAGCTCGTCGAGCAGCGCGCGCCAGGCCGCTCGGTGATGCACGCCGGAATCGATCAGCACGCCGTCCATGTCGAAGATGACGGCGCGGGTTTCCACGCCTACCGCAGCCGGTAGAGGGGCGCCAGGGTGCGGAAGGTCTCGAGCGCGGCGAAGCGGTACTGCGCCTCCGTCCAGCGCGCCGCCTCCTCCGCCGGCACGGCGCGCCCCACGACGAACTGGCCGACGCGCGTGCGGGTCAGCTCGTCGGCCAGCTCGCCGAGCTTCTCGGGCGTGAAGTCGGAGAGCGGAGAGGTCGGCTCCTCGTCGTGCTCGTTCTTGAACCACGCGAGGTGCTTCCCCCGCCGAAGGACCGGTCCGACCTTGGGCGCGTTCTTCTTCCACGTGCTCGCCCAGCGCCGCTTGTCGGCGTGCTCCGGGCCGACCTCGAACAGGAAGCGCACGCAGTTGCGCGACACGGCGATCTTGAAGTGGCTGTGCTTCTTGTAGCCGCGCGCGTCGGGTCCGAACGCGACCCACGTATCGTGGGGCGGGTTGACGGTACGCCGCGCGTGCTTGGCGACGTGCGCGAAGACCTGGCTGCCGACCGAGCGACCGACCGAGGAGGACAGGCTCTCGCCGAACGCGCCGAGCTTGGGACGGACGCGGGCGCGGATCTCGCCCATGCGCGGCCCGAAGCCCATCACGTCGAAGATCTTGAAATCGGCGGCGACGAACGCGGGGGACGCCATCGGTGCTCTCCTCGAGGCTCAGAGGGCGACGGATCCGTCGAGCGTGCGGTCGATCGGGCTCATCGCGAATCGCAGGGATGATCGACCGTCGGGGCGTGGACGTCAACCATGTTTTGCGATGACCTCCATCGCTCGATTGACCGGCCGCGAGCGCGCGCGCGACGTTACTATATGGACTCGGATCGCGAGTGCGAACGGCGACGAAAGGAGCGCGCGTGATTCGCGTCCTGCAGCTCTTGACGAGCACGGCGCTCGGCGGCGGCCCCCGGCAGGTCCTGCATCTCGTACGTCACCTTCCGGCGAGCGAGTTCCAGGCGTCGGTCGCCGGTCCATGGGACGCGCGGTGCGCCGAGGACCTCAGGACGGTGGGCGTCGAGCTCGCCGGGATCGCCGTGGACTCGCTCGGCGCGTTCCCTTCGACGCTCCGGCGCGTCGTGCGCCTCGTGCGCGAGACGCGCGCCGACGTGGTCCACAGCCACGGCAAGGGCGCGGGCCTCTATGGCCGGCTGGGGGCGAGGCTGGCCGGCGTGCCGTCCGTCCACACGTTTCACGGCATCCACTACGAGAGCTATTCGCTCGCGGGCCAGTCCATCTATCTGGCGGTCGAGCGGGCGCTGGCGCGGATCACCCACACCGTGATCAACGTCTCGAAGACGCAGAACGCCGAAGCCCTGCGCCTGGGTTTGGCCCGCCCCGGGCGCAGCGCGGTGGTGGTGAACGGCATCGACGTCGACGAGCTGGGCGCGCGCCCCGTCTCGAAACGCGAAAGCCTCGGGCTCTCCGCTGACGATCACGTGCTCGGCTGCGTGGCGCGGTTCGATCCCGTCAAGCGACACGACGCCCTCGTGAACGCGCTCGCGCTCGTGGCGAAGCGGCGCCCGAAGGCGGTGCTCCTGCTGGTCGGCGAGGGGCCGGAGAAAGCCCGGATCGACCGACTGGCGGCCGAGCTGGGCGTGCGCGTCGTCAGTCCCGGGGCGGTCGGATGGGAGGCGAGCGTCTACGCGAGCTTCGACCTCTATGTGACCGCTTCGTCAAAGGAGGGGCTTCCGCTGGCCCCGCTGGAGGCCATGGCATCCGGCCTCGCCGTGGTCGCCACCGACGTGCCCGGCCACCGCGACGTCGTCGAGCACGAAACGACGGGATTGCTCGTGGCGCCCGACGGGGGCGCGGCGGCGCTCGCCGACGCCATCGAGTCGCTGCTCGGCGATCCCGAACGGCGCCGCCGAATGGGGCGGGCGGGTCGCGCGCGCGTGGTCCGCGACTTCACCTTGCACTCGATGGTCGCGCAGACGGCCGCGGTCTACCGGGCCGCGGCGGCGTCTCGAGGGGCTAGTCGTCGAGCGTGAGGCGCAAGGTCGGCGCCACGCCGAAGCGCCGGAGACAGTAGAGGAGGTCGCCGACGCAGCCGGTACAGAGCTTGCCGGTCCGCTCCTTCTCCGCCAGCGGCCACTTCCCGGCGAGGCATGCCTCGCGGAGCTCGCCGATGGTCAGGTTGGTGCAGTAGCAGAGCAGCATCGAATCGAGCGGCTCACGAGTGCTCATCGGGCCGACCCACGGTACCGCCGCGCTTTTCAGAGTGTCAAGGCGCGCGGAGCGCGCGGTCGGGCGAGCCGGCGATGTTACAATCACCGCGTGAGCGATCTCGCGCTCGTGACGGGTGGCGCCGGCTTCATCGGCTCGCATCTCGTCGAGCGGCTCCTCGCCAACGGCGGTCGCGTTCGCATCATCGACAACTTCTCGACCGGTGCCCGGACCAATCTCCCGTTCACGCCCAAGTTCCGTCGTCAGCTCGAGGTGATCCGCGCGGACATCCGGAATCTTTCGGCGCTCCAGCGGGCGGCGCGGGGCGCGCGCGTGATCTATCACCAGGCGGCGATGCGCTCGGTGCCGCGCTCGGTCAAAGATCCGCTCGGCGCGAACGACAACAACGTCACCGGCACCCTGCACGTGCTCGAGGCCGCGCGGCGCTGCAAGGTGCCGCGGGTCGTCTACGCGTCGTCGTCGTCGGTGTACGGCGACCGTCCGGAGCTGCCCAAGCGCGAGGACCAGCCGCCGGCGCCGGTGTCGCCCTACGCCGTGTCGAAGGCGGCCGGCGAGCAGTACGCCGCGGCGTGGACCCGCCTCTACGGCGTCGAGACGGTCGGCCTCCGCTACTTCAACGTTTTCGGGCCGCGGCAGGACCCGAAGTCGCAGTACGCGGCGGTCATCGCGCGCTTCATCCAGTGGGGCCTGCGCGGTCAGCCGCTCGAGGTGCACGGCGACGGCTCGCAGTCGCGAGACTTCACCTACATCGACAACGTCGTCGAGGCCAATCTGCTCGCCGCCACCTCGTCCGGGGCGCCGGGCGAGGTCTTCAACGTCGGCTGCGGCGGCCGCGTGAGCCTGCTCGAGATCATCGTGCGGCTCGAGGCGATCCTGGGCCGGCGGCTCGAGCGGCGTCACACCCCGTCGCGCGCGGGCGACGTCCCGCACACGCTCGCCGACGTCTCGAAGGCCAAGCGGCTCCTCGGCTACTCGCCGCTGGTCGACTTCGACGAGGGGTTCCGGCGGACGGTCGAGTACTTCCGGTCGTCGTCCACGAAGTCGTCGTCCAAGCGCTAGGAGGATCGCTCGATGCGGCACCTCGCCAGGCTCCTGCTCGTCGCGCTCGCGCTCGTGCCGCTCGCGTCGCCCGCCGCGGCCGACGCGCAAAACCTCGTGGTGCAGGTGGCCACCGAGCCGCCGGGGCTCGATCTGACCGCGACTCCGGCCTCCGCCACCGCGGCGGTCGTCTTCTACAACGTGCAGGAGGCGCTGGTGAAGGTCGATCGTCACGGCAAGCTCGTGCCGTGGCTCGCCGAGCGCTGGAACACGTCGGACAACAAGAACTACACGTTCTTCCTCAAGCGCGGCGTCCGCTTCCACAACGGCCGCGAGCTGAGGGCCACCGACGTGAAGTTCGTCTTCGACCGGGCGTTGAACCCCGAGACCAAGCACCCGGCGGCGAAGCAGTACGAAGCGATCGCCGACATCATCGTCAAGGACGACTACACGATCACATTCGCGCTGAAGACCACCACCGCCAATTTCCTCCTCAACATGGCGCGCCAGGGCTCGGTCATCTATCCGCGCGAGGCGGTGGACACGCTGAAGAGCGAGCCGATCGGCACCGGACCCTACAGGCTCGGCGAGTGGGTGCGCGGCGACCGGATCGTGCTCGTGAAGAATCCCGACTACCACGTCAAGGGACTGCCCAAGATCGACCGCGTGACGTACCGGTTCATCCCGGACCCGAACGCGGCGCTGGCCGCGCTCAAGGCGGGCGACGTCGACGCCGCCATGTTCGGCCTGGGCCCCGAGCACATCCCGGACCTCCAGAAGGACCCGCGCTTCCAGGTCATCGTCGGCGAGACGACGAACGACGTCATCATGTCGATGAACAACTCGCGCAAGCCCTTCACCGACGTGCGGGTCCGCCGCGCCGTCACGTACGGGATCAACAAGCCCGAGGTGGTGAAGGGCGCGATGTTCGGTCTGGGCCACGTGCTCGGGACCAACGTCGATCCGCTCAATCCGTACTTCGTCGACATGTCCGGCGCGATGCCGTACGACCCCGCGAAGGCCAAGAAGCTCCTGGCCGAGGCCGGATATCCGAACGGGTTCGACGCGGTGCTGAAGGTGGCGCCGCAGTACTATTACACCGTACGCACCGGCGAGGTCCTGGCCGACCAGCTCGCGAAGGTCGGCGTGAAGATCAAGATCGAGCAGATCGAGTGGGGCCAGTGGCTCGCGCGGGTGTGGAAGGACGCCGACTACGACCTGACGATCATCGGCCACGCCGAGGCGTGGGACGTCGCCAACTACGCCAACCCGAAGTATTACTTCCGCTACGATAGCCCCGAGTTCCAGAAGCTCTTCCAGGAGTCCGAGACCACGGTCGACGACAAGGCGCGCCGGGAGCTGTACGTGAAGATCCAGAAGAAGCTCGTCGAAGACGCGCCGGTCGTCTGGCTCTACATCCACCCCCGGCTCGCCGTGACCAAGAAGGGCGTGCAGGGGCTCTGGAAGGATCTGCCCGCGCCGGTGTTCGATCTCTCCGAGGTCGCGTGGGTCAAGTAGCCCGGACTCCCGCGTAGGCGTGCGGCGGTACGTCGCCAGGAGGGTCGCGGCGTTCGTCGCGACCCTCTTCTTCGTCTCGGGCCTCGTGTTCGTCGTGGTCCGCGTCCTGCCGGGCGACCCCGCGCTGGTGATCATCGGTCCCGAGGGAAGTCCCGAGGCGGCGGCGCGGCTGCGCGAATCGCTCGGGCTCAACCGCCCCATCCTCGTTCAGTACGCGGAGTGGCTCGGGCGCGCGGTCCGGGGCGATCTCGGCGTGTCGCTGCAGTACGACGTGCCGGTCGGGCGCCTGATCCTGAGCCGGCTGCCGGTGACCCTGCCGCTCACCGTGATGGCGGCGGCACTCATGGCCGCGGCGGCGCTGCCCCTGGGCCTCTACGCCGCGCGCCGCCACCGGCGCGCCGGCGACTACGTGGCGATGGTGGTCTCGCAGATCGGGATCGCGATCCCCGGCTTCTGGGCCGGCCTCTTGCTGATCTTGCTGTTCTCCGTGCAGCTGGGCTGGGTGCAGTCGGGCGGCTTCGCCGGCTGGTCGAGCGGGCTCTGGCCCGGCGTGCGCTCGCTGCTCTTGCCCGCGATCGCGCTCGGACTGTTCCAGACCGCCGTGCTCGTCCGCGCCACGCGCTCGTCGGTCCTCGACGTGATGCGCGAGGACTACGTGCGCACCGCGCGCGCCAAGGGCGTGAGCGAGCTCTCGGTGCTCGCCAAGCACACCTTGCGCAACGCCATGATCCCGATCCTGACCGTCGCCGGTCTCCAGCTCGGCCAGCTCATGGCCGGGGCGATCATCCTCGAGTCGGTGTTCGCGCTGCCGGGGCTCGGGCGCCTGGCGCTCGGCGCGATCACCGCGCGCGACCTGCCGGTCGTGCAGGGCGTCACACTCTTCGTCGCCTCGACGATCGTGCTGATCAACTTCGCGGTCGATCTGCTCTACGTCGTCCTCGACCCCCGCATCCGCTATGAATAGGACGTCGCCGCCTCGCCCGGGCCTCGTGGGGCTCGCGACTCGACGTCGTCCCGGATAGGCCGCGGTCGATGCGACGGCGGCCGTTCCGGCACCTGACGTTCACGCTCGGCGTCGCGATCACCGCGCTGCTGATCGCGACCGCTGCGCTGAGCCTGGTCTACACGCCGCAGGACCCGCTCGCGATGTCGATCACCGGGCGGCTGCAGGGCCCGTCCGACGCGCATCTCTTCGGCACCGACCAGTACGGCCGCGACGTGCTCTCGCGCGTGATGCGCGGCGCCGTCATCTCCATCGCCGTGGGTGTGATCGCGGTCGGGATCGGCGCCGCGGTCGGGATCGTGATCGGCATCTCGAGCGGCTACGTCGGCGGCTGGATCGACGAGGCGCTCATGCGCCTGGTCGACGCGATCCAGGGCTTCCCGGCGATTCTGTCCGCGCTCCTGTTCGCCGCGGTGTTCGCGCCCGGCATCGTGATCAGCATGGTCGCCATCGGTATCGCGTTCGTGCCGGCGTTCGCGCGGCTGACCCGCGCGGGCTTCCTCGAGCTGCGCGCGCGCGAGTTCGTCGTCGCCGCCCGAGCGCTCGGCGCGCGCGACCGGCGGCTGATCGCGCGGCACATCTTGCCGAACACGCTCGCGCCGCTCATCGTCCAGGCGACGACCAGCTTTCCGATCGCGATTCTGGCCGAGGCCGGCCTCGCGTATCTCGGGCTCGGAACGCAGCCGCCGCATCCCTCGTGGGGACTCATGCTGCGAGAGGCCCAGAGCTTCCTGTCGATGAACGCGTGGTTCGCCGTGTTCCCGGGCGGCGCGATCGCCCTGACGGTGCTCGGGCTCAACCTGCTGGGCGACGGGCTCCGTGACCTGCTCGATCCGAAGACGGCGTGAGGCCGAGCGCCGCCCCAGGCGATGGAAATCGAGTCGAGAAGTCGCGCAGTTCCGCGCCGCGCGGCCCAAAGAAATTGACATCCGGTCGTTTATGTCGGTATCGTGACGGTTGATCTTTTTGGCGCTGCCTTGCTGGGAATGGTCGAGGGAATCCAAGCGGTGCGCCGCGGAGAGAGCACGACGATGAAGGTTTACAACACGTCCTTCACGCTGTCGACGGACGAGCGGACCGAGATCTCGGACATCACCAAGCTCGTGCGCGACGCGGTCCAGCAGCTGGCGGTCACGACCGGCATCGCGCTGGTCAACACGCTGCACACGACGTGCGCGCTGTTCGTCAACGAGTTCCAGAGTGCGCTGATCGACGATCTCCGCTCGCTGATCGAGCGGCTCGTGCCCGAGCGCGACGGCTATCGCCACGACGACCCGCGGGTGTCCGACTGCGAGCGCGGCAACGCGCACTCGCACCTCCGGGCGGCGCTGCTCGGCCGCAACGTCGCGGTCGGCGTGAACAACGGCGAGCTGACGCTCGGCCGCTTCCAGTCGGTCATCTTCGCCGAGCTCGACGGCCCCCGGAAGCGGGAGATCAGCATCCAGGTGATCGGCGAGTAGCACGGCGCACCCGTCACGCCCAACGACCCTCACGACGCGGACGTAGCCCGAGCGGTTCGGCCAGCTCCGCCGCCCTTTTACGAGGCTTCCACCGTGAAGAATAGGTTAGTATGCTCGCGTTCGGGCGAGCGCGTCCCGACGACGTCGTGACGCCGCTCACGGAGCGCGGGGGAGGAGAACACACGGGCATGGAAGTACGGGTGGCAGGCCTGTTGAAGGGACGGACAGTCCTCGTGACGGGCGCCGACGGCTTCGTCGGATCCCACCTCGTCGAGGGCCTCTTGCAGTACGAGGCGAACGTGCACGCCCTCGTGCGGCCGACCTCGTCCGGCATGCTCCACAACACCGGACACGTCCAGAACAAGGCCACGATTCACCGCGCCGACCTCACCGACAAGCAGGCGATCCTCCAGACCCTCAAGGCTCTGAAAGGTTTCGGCGACAAGCCGATCATTTTCCACCTCGGCGCGCAGGCCCACGTGGGCGAGTGCTGGACGCGCTCCTACGAGACGCTCAGCGCGAACGTGCTCGGCGTGGTGAACCTGCTGCAGTCGATCGTCGATCTGGACCTCGACGTGTTCAAGGTGGACACCGCCGGATCCTCCGAGGAGTACGGCAACATCCGCGAAGAGGTCCGCGACCAGTATCGCTTCGACGACAACGGCGGACTGATCCTCGACGAGCGGTCACCGGTCAATCCCCAAAGCGTCTACGCGACCTCCAAGCTCGCGGCGGACTTCCTGACCCGTAACTTCCACGCTGCCTACGGAGTGCCCACGGTCGTCACGCGGATGTTCAACAACTACGGGCCGCGGCAGAGCCCGCGGTTCATCACCAGCACCATCATCACGCAGGCGCTGCGGCGCGACACGGTCAAGCTCGGCTACGTGCGCTCGAAGCGCGACTTCTGCTTCGTGAAGGACGGCGTCCGCGGTCACATCTACGCGGCGCTCTTCGGGCTGCCCGGCGACGTCTACGTGTACGGCTACGGCCAGACCATCTCGATCCTCGACTGGTACAACCTGATCGTGCGAACCGGCGAGGAGCTCGGGTACTGGGGCAAGAAAGAGCTCGAGGCCGACACCGAGGGGCGTGCCCGGCTCGGGAAGAGCGAAGTGGAAGAGCTCCGGGTGGACTTCAGCAAGTTCAACAAGCTGACCGGCTGGACGCCCGAGTTCTCTCGCGAAGAGGGCGTGCGGGAAACGATCAAGTGGTACGCGCAGAATCGTGAGAGCTGGGCGACCCGGATAGACTGGTAGACAGCCGGCGTGGCGGGGTTGTTCAGCGGCAAGAAGATCCTGCTCACAGGGGGCGCCGGATTCATCGGCTCCTTCGTCGTCGAGCAGCTCATCGAGACGCGCGGCGTCGATCCGGCGGCCATCGTCGTGCCGCGCAGCCGCGACTGCGATCTCCGGGTCCTCGAGAATGCGAAGCGCGCGGTGCGCGGCTGCCGGGTCGTCCTCCACCTGGCCGCCCAGACCGGCGGCATCGCCTTCAGCCGCAGCCATCCGGCCAGCCAGTACTACAACTGCTCGCTCATCAACCTCCACATGCTGGAGGCGGCCCGCCAGGAAGGCGTCGAGCAGTTCATCGCCGTCGGTAACCTCCTCGCGTATCCGGCCACCGCGCCCTCGCCGCTGCGCGAGGAGATGCTGTACACCGGCCGCATCGCCGGGACGCACCTCGGGATCGGCGTCTCCAAGCTCGACCTCGTGGCGATGGCCGAGATGTACCATCGCGAGTACGGCATGCGCGTGTCGGTGCTGCTCCCGGCCAACGCCTACGGCCCGCGCGATCGGTTCGATCCTGAGATCTCGCACGTGATCCCGGCGACCATCCGCAAGTGCTTCGTCGATCCGGAGCTGGTGGTGTGGGGCGACGGCTCGCCCACGCGCGATTTCCTCTACGTGGAAGATCTCGCCGAGGGGATCGTGCTGGCCGCAGAAAAGCTCCAGGGCTTCGAGTGCGTCAACCTCGCGTCCGGGCGCGAGATCAGCATCCGTGACCTGGTGTCGCTCATCGCGCGGCTCACGGACTTCAAGGGCCGGATCACGTTCGACGCCAGCAAGAGCGGGGGCGACCCGCGGCGGGCCGCGAGCACCGAGCGCGCGGACCGGCTGATCGGGCTCAAGCCGCGCTTCACCCTCGAGGACGGACTCAGGCAGACGATCGAGTGGTACAAGCAGACGGAGCGTGACCGGTGACGACCGGCTCCGGCTCGGACTACGTCGTGCAGATGCAACCGTGGCTCGGCGAGGAAGAGAAGAAGGCCGTCGTCGACTATCTCGACTCGGGCGGATGGCTGACCGAGTTCCGCCGCACCCGGGAGTTCGAGCAGGCGCTGGCCGCTTACATCGGCGCGCGGCACGTCTCGGTGGTCATGAACGGCACCGTCAGCCTGTTCGCGGCGCTGGCGGCGCTGGGCGTCGGCGTCGGCGACGAGGTCATCGTGCCGGATCTCACGATGATCGCCTCGGCCAATGCCGTGCTCCTGACCGGCGCGACCCCGCGCTTCGTGGACATCGATCGCGCGACCCTCTGTCTCGACCTCGCCGAGGCCGAGCGCCGCATCACGCCGCGCACGAAGGCGATCATGCTGGTCAGCTTCAACGGTCGCGCGCCCGACATGGATCGCGCGGTCGCGCTCGCTCGGGACCGCGGCGTGCTCCTGGTCGAGGACGCGGCGCAGGCGCTCGGCTCGCGGTGGCGGGGCAAGCACCTCGGCACGTTCGGCGCCGTCGGCAGCTTCTCCTTCAGCAGCCCCAAGGTGATCACGACGGGCCAGGGCGGCGCGCTCGTGACCGACGATGACGCGCTGATCGCGGCCATACGCAAGATCAAGGACTTCGGCCGACTGCGGGACGGCGTCGACGAGCACATCGCGCTCGGGTACAACTTCAAGTTCACGGACCTCCAGGCCGTCATCGGCCTGGCGCAGATGACGAAGCTCGACTGGCGCGTCCAGCGCAAGAAGGAACTGTTCGCGCTGTACCGATCCGAGCTCGCGAACGTTCCCGAGGTCACCTTCGTCGAGACGAACCTGAGCGAGACCTCGCCGTGGTTCATCGACGTGCTGGTCCCGGATCCGGCGACGCTGCGACAATTCCTGCACGAGCGCGGGATCGGGTCGCGCCCGTTCTATCCGCCGATCCACACCCAGGCGCCCTATCGCGAGCCCGGGAGCTTTCCCGAGACCGAGCGCGCCTCGCGCCAGGGTCTCTGGCTTCCGTCGTCGTCCTTCCTGGAAGACCGGACAGTCCGCCGCATCTGCGACGAGATCCGCGCGTTCTACCGCGGCGGCCCCAGGACGTCCGCGTGAAGCTGCATCTGGGCTGCGGCCGGCGATATCTACCGGGGTTCGTCCACGTCGACCTCGCCGACCTGCCTCACGTCGATCACCAGAGCGATCTCCGCACCCTGCCGATGTTCAAGGACGAGACGGCGGACCTGATCTACGCCTGCCACGTGATCGAGTACTTCGACCGCATCGAGGTGGTCGACGTCCTGCGCGAGTGGCATCGCGTCCTCAAGCACGGCGGCGTGCTGCGCCTGGCGGTGCCGGATTTCGACGCGATGACCGAGGTCTACCGAGAGACGCGCAACCTCGCGCTCGTCCACGGGCCCCTCTACGGGCGCATCGAGATCCCGACCGCGAGCGGACCGCGGGTCCTCTACCACCGCACGGTGTACGACTTCGACAGCCTGCGTTCGACCCTCGAATCGGCCGGCTTCCGCGGCGCGAGGCGCTACGACTGGCGCCAGACGATCCATAAGGACCACGACGACTTCTCGCAGGCGTACATCCCCCACATGGACAAGGAGCGCGGCGTCCTCATCAGCCTGAACGTGGAGGCGGACAAGTGAACGAGCTCGGCGAGAAGGTCTCTCTGATCATCCCGACCCTGAACGAGGTGGGCTCGATCGAGGCCGTGCTGAAGGAGGTTCCTCGGGACGTCGTCGACGAGGTGCTGGTCGTGGACGGGCACTCGACCGACGGAACCCCCGAGCTGGTCGCCCGCCTCGGATGCGCGGTGGTCCAGCAGCCGGGTCGCGGCTACGGCGACGCGATCGCCACCGGCTTTCGCCACGTGACGGGCGACATCATCGTGCTGGCCGACGCGGACGGGTCGTACGAGCTGGACGACGTCCGTCATCTCGTCCAGCGCGTGCGGGAGGGCGCCGATCTCGCGCTCGGCTCCCGCTACCTGCCGGAGTCCGGCAGCGACGACGACACGGTCATCCGCTACGTCGGGAACAAGGCGTTCACGCTCCTGTTCCGCGCGATGTATCACGTCGAGATCTCCGACGCGCTCTTCTTCTACGCGGCGGTCCGGCGCGAGGTCGCCCAGGCGATCACGGCCACGTCGCCGGGCTTCGAGTACATCCTCGAGTTCCTGATCAAGGCCCAGCGCGCCGGGTTCAAGTTCGCCGAGATCCCGTCGGCCGAGAAGGCCCGCACGGCCGGCAAGTCGAAGGTGAACGCGTTTCGCGACGGCCTGAAGATGCTCTGGTGCATGACCCGGGCGAAGCTGCGGCGAGACGGCGGCTTCTGAGGACATGGCGATGGCTGCACCGGCCGAGGATCGTCTCGGCCGAGAGCTCGAGCATTTCGACGGCGTCGCCGCGCGGGATACCGAGACCATCCTCGGCTGGAACTCGCCGGTCGGCCGCGCTCGCGCCGATCGCCGCGGGCGCCTGTTCGTCGCGACGGGTCGCATCGCGCCCGGCACGCGCGCGCTGGAGCTCGGGTGCGGCACCGGGGAGTTCACGCGGCGTGTGGCCCCGTCGGGCGCCCGGGTAGTCGCGCTCGATCTCTCGGGGGATCTCCTGGCCAAGGCCCGCGCGAAGGTCGGTGCCATGGCCCGGTTCGTCCGCGGCAACGCCGAAGCCCTTCCGTTCCGCGACGGATCCTTCGACGTGGTCTACGGCTGCTCGATCCTCCACCACCTCGACGTCGAGGTGGCCCTCCAGGAAGCCCGTCGCGTCCTCCGTCGCGGGGGGCGCCTCGTGTTTTCGGAGCCGAATCTCACGAATCCTCAGGTGCTGCTCATGTTCAAGTGCGAGCCGCTCAAGGTCCACTACGGCGGCTCGCCGGACGAGATGGCGTTCACCCGGCGGGCGATCACGCGCGTGTTGCGGCGTATCGGCTTCCGGCGCTTCGCAGTGACGTACTTCGACTTTCTCCATCCGGCGATCCCGGCGTCGCTCCTGCCGCTGATGGAGCCGATCACCGAGCGGCTCGAGCGGGTGCCGCTGCTGCGCGCGATCTCGGGCTCCATGCTCATCCACGCGGAGTGCTGAGGCCAGCGTGACCCAGTCGCCGCCCGGCCCCGCCGACGCCTTCTATCCGCGCCCGATCGAGCTGCGTGACCTGCACCGCGGAGTCGTGCAGGTGAGGGACGTGGGCGAGGGCGTCGAGGTCGTCGTGATCCCGGACGGCGACAAGCTCTATGTGCTGCGCGAGGCGTGTCCCCACATGGGCGGCCCGCTGAGCCAGGCGACCTACTGTCGGAAAGACGGCACGCTCGAGTGCCCGTGGCACGGCTATCTCTTCGACGTGGCGACGGGGGCGCTCCGGGACAATCCGAACGAGCGGATCATGGCCTCGCTGCGTGAGCCGACCGAGTGCTTCAGGCCGGAGCGGGCGCCGCGGTACGCGCTGACCCTGCTGGCCTACACCGTGATCGGTGACCGGGCGTACGTCAGCCGGACGCGAGGCCGAGAGTGAAGTACCGGTTCGCGCTCGAGTACGAGATCGACACGCCGCTGGCGATCGCGGTGGCCGTCTACCTGGACGCCGAGCACTACGTGTTCCTGCACAAGAAGTACTCGGACACGTACGAGGTGCTCTGGCACGACCTGGCGGCCCGGAAGATCTTCATCCGCGAGACCTGGTCGCTGCTCGGCTTCCGGCTCGGCCAGACATGCATGACCGAGTACATCCCGCCAGCCGAGCTCCGGAACTACGACATCAAGCCCCACCCGTGGTGGATTCCGAGCATCCATCACGTGATGCAGACCACCACGCGCCTGGTCTACACCGAGATTCCCGAGCGGAACTCGACGCTCAGCACGCTCGAGATGGAGCTCGACATGCCCTTCTGGCTCTATCCCTTCCGCCGTTGGATCCGCAAGGCCATCGAGCGGCTGAAGATCGAGAAGGACCAGCAGGACATCGACATGATCGAGCGGCGGGCGCGCCTGTTCGGGCGGGAGAACAACTCGATCTACCTGGCCGATCACCAGTTCATTCTCCACAAGCAGGACTACCTCAGGCACTTCGGACCAAACTCCAAGCGGCTGACTCCCGCGGACTGACGTGGATGCTCCCCCCGTCGCGGAGCGGCGCTATCTGACCGAGATCGCGCTCTTCGTCGGAGTCGTTCTGCTGTACGGCCTCACGTTCTCGTCGGTTCCTCCCCCGGACGGCGGGTTATACGTCATCAGCATCGACAAGCCGGACTACGGGTTCCTGTTCCATCCGACATCAACCGGGACTCAGCTTTTGATGTACCTGCTGCGGCGCGTGCTCGATGTGCTGCGCGTCCCGATCTCGACGCTCGCGGTGATCCAGGCGGTCAACGCCCTGGTGGGCGGCGCCGGCGTCGTCGTGTTCTACCGCGTGCTCCGCCTCCTCGGAGGCTGGCTCGCCAGCACCGTCGGGTCGGGGCTCCTGGCCGTGTCGTTCGGCTACTGGCACTTCGCCAACGGCGAGCGCCAGCACCTCTCGCTCGTGATCTTACTGGTGATCTTCTATCTGCTCGTCAGCGCGCGTGTCGACAACAGGGAATTTCACTGGAGATTCGTTGCGCTGATGGGCTTGCTCAATGCACTCGCCGTGGCGTTCCGTCAAGAGAACTTCCTGTTCGGCTTCGCGGCGGTCGCGCTCCTCGCCATCGGCCGCCCGTGGCGGGATGGCGCGCGCGATGCGTTGATCTATGGATTGGCGGGAGTCTTCGGGACTGTCCTCGTCGGGGCAGGGCTCGCGCTCTTGGCTGTCTGGTTCGGGGTCGGTACGTTTGGTTGGTACTGCTGGTACTACTTCGGCGGATGGCTCTCATACTCGCTCGGAAGAGCACAGGACTACCAGGCGTTCGAGCACGCGACACGCTTCGACATCCCGCGGGTCGTCAAAGGGCAGCTGACCGCCTTCGTGGCCGGAACCCAGGTCGTGTTCGACTCGGCGCGAGGCCTGGTGTCGCTTGCCCACCGGAAGGTCGCGTCGCTGGTCGCGTTGACGGCGCTCGCCGGCCTTCTCATGATCCTGCTGGCCTCGGATCTCTGGGGGGCCCGTCGCCTCATCCGCGGCGCCCGCCTCGCCACGGCAATCAGCGGGGGAGTGTGGCTGGTGACCTACGCGATCTTCCACGCGAGATTCTGGCCCTCGGTCACCAAGTACCAGGTCGTGACGCTCCCGCCGCTCATCCTTCTGCTGATGCTCGGGGCCATCGCCCTGTCGGCGGAGGACACCGCCGCGACCCGATCGCCGCGCGGTGCCGCGTGGCGCGCGCTCGCTCTGGTGCTCGTGGTCTTCGCGCTCAACGTGTGGGGCGGCATCCGCCCCTGGTATCAGTATGGTCAGCTGAAGGAGCGCCTGATCCAACGTCAGGCTCGCGACTTCCGACAGAGCGACCTCTTCATCTCGACCGAATCGGGCATCGACTCCGTCTTCGACCGCGTCGGCGAGCACATCCACGTGAAGGACGCGTTGATCAGGACGACGAGCGACGAAGCGTTCAGCGCCATCACGGAGGCGATTCACGAGCGGCTCGACAGCCGGCAGCGCGTGTTCGTCTACAATTTCGTGCCGAGCCCGTACTCGTTGATCGGCATCAACCAGGCGCCGACCCGCGGATCGCAGCCGCTGACCGCGCGAGACTTCGAGGTGTTCTTCGAGGGGCTGCGAAAGACGTACGCGACGCGCCAGGTGTTCTCGTACTGGGAAGAGGGCAAGGCGCCGCTCTATCTCTTCGGCGAGCGACTCGAGCCGTTCTGGGAGCTGGCCCGACGGCCACCGGCTTGACCGCCCCAAAGTGCCCGGGCGTGAAATGAACTGGCGGTTCTTCGTCGTCGATCGCCTCCACGGCGCCTACGGCGTGGTGAATCGCCTGGGCTTTCTCGACAATCCGGTGGTCTCCGACCTCTTCGTCCGGACGTACTTCGCGTACAAGCGCCTGGGAGACCCGTTCGCGACCCTGACGCGCCGGCGTCCGGATCTGTTCCGCGGCGGCCACATCCTCGACGTCGGGGCCAACGTCGGGTACACCGCCGCCGTGTTCGCGCGCGCGCTCGGCCCCAGCTTCAAGGTGTTCGCCTTCGAGCCGGAGCTCCGCAACTACGAGCGGCTCGTGCGAGCGCTCCGCCGGCTCGGGTTCGCCGAGCGGTCCGAGGCGATCCACGCGGCGGTCGGCGCGACCGACGGCACGATCGGGTTGTGGCGCGACCAGCGCCACCACGCGGGCCACCGCATCAGCACCGACGCCTTTCGCTCCGGGCGCGGGGTCGCGACCACCGACACGGTCCGCCAGGTGAGCATCGACTCATTCACCCGCGAGCGCGGCATCGAATCCGCGGTGCGCTTTATCAAGATCGACGTGGAGGGCTACGAGCCCGCCGTCTGCGAGGGGATGGCGGCCACGGTGCGCGCCAGCGCGGACGTGTGCCTGGCCCTCGAGTATGCGCCCGCCGCGATCCGCGAGCTCGGGTTGGCTCCGGACAAGGTCCTCGAGTTTCTTCGCGCGAACGGCTTCGTCGTCCACGCCCTCGGCGAGGGGGCGTCGATCGAGCCCTTTGACGCGAATCGTCCCGAGCGACATCTTGGGATTCGCGGGTACGTCGACCTTCTCTGCGCGCGAAGACGTCTGGTCTGAAGCGGGGGCGCGGGCTAGCGGCGACGGCCCGCGCGCGAGCCGATCAGCGTCCGACCGCGGCGATCTTGCCGCCCGACCGGCGCCCGACGATGGTCGGCGAGTCGACCGCCGGCACACTCGGTGTGGCGCCCCCCGGCAGCGTGGGCCGCGTCGCGCTCGGGACGACCGTCCGCGGCGCCGGTGTGACGCTGCCGCTCCGATCACGGCGATCGAGCCAGTCGCGCATCACCAGCCGTCCGATGTAGCGCAGCTGTCCCACGGTCCGCCGGATGTGGTCGCGCCCGCGAAAGTCGGGGCGCCGGAACGCCGTCGAGAGCAGTCGCGGCAGCGAGGCCGCGAAGAAAAACGACTCGAACGCGATCAGACGCGATCGGTCCTTCTGGAGGAACCAGCGCACGACCGATCGGGGCAGGAAATTCACCCAGCCGAAGAGCATGTTGTAGCCGAGCCACTTCTTGAACTCGGGCGCGTTGCCGCCGAAGAGATACGACGCCTCGTTGCGTCCCTCCTCGATGTCGTCGAGCTCCTCGGTCTTGAGGATGCCGTGCTCGAGGGCCAGGTCGATGATCGGAAGCTTCGGGTAGTACTTCAGCCAGAAAACCGACACGATGTCGGGCCGATACTCATTGTAGAACTCGAGGGCGATCCGCTGGTCCTCGTCGGTCTCCTCGGGGATTCCCAGCATGTGATCGACCTGGTAGTGGATGCCGTACTTGTTCATCAGCGTGAACGCGTTCTCGAGCTGCTGACGCGACTCCGGCCGATCGATCTTCTTCTTGGAGTCTTCGTTGAGCGTCTGCACGCCCACCTGGACGTTGACCAGGCCCGCTTCCTTCAGGCACCGGACCGTGTCCTCCTTGTTCAGGACCACGGCCTCGGTGATGAGCGCGAAGGGCACGTCGATCTCGCGCTTGTAGCGCTCGGTGAACTGCTCGACCCACTTCTTGTTGCTGGCGAACACGTCGTCCATGAACAGGAAGTGCCGGGGGTGGAAGCTTCGCTTGGCCCACGCGAGCTCGTCGATCACGTTGTCGACCGAGCGCTGGCGCAGCCACTTGCCCTGCTGCCGATAGATCGGCAGCATCACCGCGTTGTAGCAATACGTGCACTTGTACGGGCAGCCGCGCGTCGTGGTCGCGGTGTAGGTGCGCGCGAGCCCGGGCAGCTCGGCGTAGAAAAGATCCTTCGCCGGGAACGGCAGGCTGTCCAGATCCTGGATCGCCTCGCCCCGGCCGTTTTGACGAATCTCACCGTCGCGCTCGTACCAGATCCCCGGGATCCGGATGTCCGCGCCCGCCTTCCAGTCGTCGAGCTGCTCGAGCAGGGCTCCGAGTGCGCGCTCCCCCTCGCCGAGGCCGATCAGGTCGACGTGGGGTTGGACGACGACGCGCTCCGGGACGCTCGAGACGTGGACCCCGCCGAAGATCGTAACCGCGCCCGTCGCGGCCTTGAGTGTGCCCGCGGTGCGCAGGCACCACTGGTAGTCGTCGGTGACGGTCGAGAAGCAGATCAGATCCGGCGCGAACTCGACGATCCCACGGAGGAGCTGGCGATCCACGCGGGTCTGCAGGCGGCCCACCATCGGGCTGTCCTTGTCCTTCTGCTTCACGTAGGTGTCGGACCAGGGGTCGGGGTAGAGAGCGAGCTGAACCTGATGGCCGAGCGAGCGCACATACGAGGCGAGGTAGCCGATGCCGAGGCCCTCGTAGTTGCGATAGATGAACGTGACACGCTTGGCCGGGGGCATTCGCTCTCCTTTCGGAGATGTCCGTTGGAGCGATCGTCGCTGCGGATTCCGCGACTGCGAGTGTAGCGTAGCGGCGCGAGCCCGGTCAACTTCATTGGCAGGCCCGCCGCCGTCCGCGGCCCCCGGGAACATCGCGCCGGCCGGCCGGCCGCAGAGGTTGACAGGCAGACCCGATATGTTCAATTATTGAACGCTGTCGATGAAGCCCAGCCAGGCTCGCGATCTCGAGATCCTGACCGCCGTGGACGAGGGGGGGACCCTCACCCAGCGGGCCCTGGCCCAGCGGCTCGGCGTGGCGCTAGGGCTCACGAACCTGTACCTGAAGCGCCTGAGCCGCAAGGGTTACCTCAAGATCGTCGAGTTCCCCCGAAAGCCGGCCACGCGCAAGCGGCTCCGCTACCTGCTGACGCCCAAGGGCATCGCCGAGAAGACACGGCTCACGTACGAGCACATGAGCTACGCGCTCAATCTCTATCGCCGCACGCGAGAGACGCTGCGGCAGGCGCTCGCCGAGCTGGCGCCGGCCGGCGCCAAGCGGATCGCGCTCTACGGCGTCGGCGACGCGGCCGAGCTCGCGTATCTGACGCTCAGGGAGTTCGGCCTCGAGCCCGTCGCGGTGTTCGCGTCAGCCGCCGGCGGCGACTTCCTCGGCTACCGCGTCCGGCCCGCCGCCGAGCTGGCCGAGGAGGAGATCGACCGGGTCATCGTGGCCACTTTCGAGCGCCCCGAGCCGGTGGTGGCCGAGCTGACCGCGCTGGGTGTGCCCGCCGCGAAGCTCGTCACCATTCGCCGTATGGCGCCCGTGGGCAGGAGCAGCCGATGATCCCCCCGCCGCGGGGACTCGGCCAGATGGCCTGGCTCCTGCGCAGGCACGTCGCGCCGTACTGGTCGGCGGTCGCCCTGCTGCTCGCCAGCGGCCTCCTCGCGACCCTGCTGGGAGCGCTGCTTCCCGTGCTGATGGCCCCGATCCTCGATCTCGCGCTCGGCCACCCCGCCACGGCGAGCGCGGGACGAATCGGCTTAGGAGCCCTCAGCCTGCAGAACCTCGGCGCGGCGTTCTTCCAGTGGTTCGGCATCTCGGCCGTCACGCGCCCCTTCGCCGCGATCATCGTCCTGTGCGTCGTCTACGTGGCGGTCGGATTGCTAAAGGCGTGCATCGAGTTCGCGAACTTCCTCCTGGCGCAGTGGATCCGCATCCGCGCCACCACGGGGATCCAGCGCGATCTCTTCAAGCACCTCATGGGGCTTTCGATGTCGTTCTTCAACCGCCAGCGCACGGGCGAGCTCGTCTCGCGGCTCGAGAGCGACACGCGCTCCGCCACCAGCGGCCTGGAGATGGTCGTCAGCTCGGCGGTGACGGCGCCGCTGCTGATCCTCTTCTACAGCTACCTGCTCGTGCGCACGAGCCCCCTGCTCGTGGTGGCCGCAGTGGCCGCCGCCGCCCTCCACTGGGGCGTAACGCACGCGATCCGCCGCTCGATCCGCCGGCTCGCGAGCGCCCAGTTCTCGGTCTTCGCCGAGCTGGCGAGCCGGTTCCAGGAGACGTTCCTCAGTATCCGGATCATCAAGTCCTTCGGCGCCGAGGCGTTCGAGCAGGCGCGCCTGGCCACGGTGCTGGAGCGCGTGCGGAGCGTGCACTTCCGCTTCGGCCTCTACAAGCACGCCGACGAGCCGGCGCGGTCGGCCGTGAACTACCTCGTCGAGGCGAGCGTGCTCGCGCTGGCCGCCTGGGAGCTCATGGCCGGACGGCTGGCGGCGCCGACGTTCTTCCTGTTCCTGTACGTCGGCCGGGCCGTCATGGCGCAGCTGGGCGTGCTCGGCGGCACCTACACCCAGCTCCAGCCGATTCTCGCCGCCGCGGACCGCGTCAGCGAGCTGTTCGCCGTGGCGCCGGCCGTCCAGGACGGACCGGAGGAGATCGATGCCTTCGTGGATCGTATCTCGGTGCGCGACGTGAGCTTCGACTACGGCGGCGAGCGGGTGCTCGAGCACGTCTCGTTCGACGTGAAGAAGGGCGAACTGGTGGCGATCGTCGGCCCGAGCGGAGCCGGCAAGTCCACGCTCGCGGACCTGCTGCTCCGCTTTTACGACCCGCTCGCCGGCGCCATCACGATCGACGGGCGCGAGCTGCGAAGCTTCCGGCAGGAGAGCTACCGGCGCCTCTTCGGCGTTGTCTCGCAAGAGGCGCTGCTGTTCAATGCGACCATCCGGGAGAACATCGCCTACAGTCGCGAGGGCGTGGCCGACGCCGAGATCGAGCGCGCGGCCCGGATCGCCAACGCGGACGGATTCATCCGCGAGCTGCCCGAGGGCTACGCCACCGTGGTCGGCGATCGGGGCATCCGGCTCTCGGCCGGCCAGCGCCAGCGCGTGGCGATCGCGCGCGCGATCTTGCGGCGTCCGGCGATCCTCGTGCTCGACGAAGCCACGAGCGCGCTCGACAGCGAGTCCGAGCGCCTCGTGCAGCAGGCGATCGACCGGGTCATTCGGGACGCGACGTCGATCGTGATCGCCCACCGTCTCTCCACCGTGCTGCACGCCGACCGGATCGTGGTCCTGAACGACAAACGGGTCGAGGCGGTCGGCCGGCACGCGGAGCTGCTCGAGCGCAGCGACACCTACGCGAGACTCTACCGGCTTCAGTTCACCGAGATGGCGGCGGCGGAACATCCATAGGAGACGCGATGAACGACTATCTGAAGGGCAACTACAAGCTCGACGCGAAGATCGAGGAGCCGGCCGAGACGGTGACCGACACGACCGACGAGTTCGAGAAGAAGGCGCTCGCCCGTCTCGGCGGGTCGATCTGTTTCGTGAGCAAGAAAGGCTTCCTGTGGACCGGCGACGGGAATGACGGACCTCGGACGGCGGATCGCACGCCGGCTCGGTGACGCGACGTTCGAGCGAGTGGCGGCGGTCGGGGCGGAGAACGCCTCGACCAACCGGCCGCGAATCGGACAGTCGCTGCTCGAGCTCGCCCAGCCGCCTCTCGGCAAGGGCGACACGGCCATCGTGATCGGCGCCGGGCCGAGCCTCCACCGGCGACGCAGTCTCGAGCGCCTCGCCGCGACCGGCTATAGCGGCGCCGTCGTGGCGGTCGATGGCGCGCTCGGCGCGTGCCTGCGTCAGGGGATCGTGCCTCACCTGATCGTGACGGTCGACCCCCACCCCGAGCGGATCGTCCGCTGGTTCGGCGACCCGGGGTTGACTGCGCCGTCCGCCGACGACTACTTCCGCCGCCAGGAGATGGATCCGGCACACGCCGAGGACGAGCTCGCGGCGAACCGGGAGCTCCTGCAGCTGGTCGACCGGTACGGTCCGCACATGCGGGTCGCGATCGCGACCTGCGCGTCGCCGGCGGTGGTAGACCGGTGCGAGAAGGCCGGGATGCGCCTCTACTGGTGGAATCCGATGTACGACGACTACGACCAGCCGGACAGTCTCTCCCGCCGGCTCCATGCCGAGAACGGGCTGCCGTGCCTGAACGGCGGCGGCAACGTGGGCACCGCCGCGTGGGTCGTGAGCCACGCGGTGCTCGGTAAGACGCGGATCGGCCTTGTCGGCCTCGACTTCGGGTATGCGCCGGGAACCTCCTTCACCCGGACCCAGTACTACCCCGAGCTCCGCGACATGTTCGGCGACCGGTTCACCGAGGCGTTCATCCACGTCGAGAATCCATTCCTGGGGGAGACCTGGTTCACCGATCCTGCCTATTACTGGTTCCGGGACGTGTTCCTCGGGATGGCGCGCGAGGCCGATTGCCGCACCTTCAATTGTACGGAAGGCGGCGTGCTCTTCGGCGACGGCGTGCCGATGGTCGCGCTCGAAGCCTTCGTCGAGGAACGCGGCGCGTGACCTCGCGTGAGTACGTGCGCCGGTACTTCTCGGACTCCGCACGCCAGTGGCTCGCCCGCGCGTACGACGACGTGGAGGAGACCGCGGCGTATCCCGTGGGCGCGCAGCGGACCCGGCTCGCGCTCGAGGGAGTGGTGGATCGTCTGGGGACGGCGCAAGGCCACCTGGTGGACCTGGGGTGCGGCGGCGGCAACCTCGCGCTGCACGCGGTGGACCTGGGGTTCCGCGCGACCGGGGTCGACCTTGCCGAAGGAATGATCGCCGAGGCCGAGGCTCGCCGGGCCGCGCTGGTGCCGGATGCCCGCGATCGGGTCTCGTTCCGCGTCGCCGATGTACTCGAGACCGGGTTGCGGACGGGTTCCGCCGACGCGGTGACGGCGATCGGGCTGGTCGAATATCTCGCCGCCGACGAACCGTTCCTCGCCGAAACGGCCCGGCTCCTCCGCGGGGGCGGCGTGCTCGTGGTGTCGTGCCGCAACCGGCTCTTCAACGCCACGAGCGGCAACGACTACACTCGCGAGGAGATCGAGACCGGAAGCGCGACCGGACTGCTGGAGGAGCTGGCCACGCTCCGGCCCGACCGCGCCGTCGTGCCGCTGCTCGGAGAGGTCGTGGCGCGCTTGCGCGAGGCGCTGCCCGGACTCGAGCGGGCGCTGGCGAAGGACGCCGCGAGCGAGGGCGCCCGGGTCGCCCGGTCGTCGCCCGTCTTCGGTCAGCGGCGCCGGCAACACTCGCCGGCTGGATTCGCCGCCGCGGCCGCGGCGGCGGGGTTCAGGCATCCACGCTTCTTCGGCGTGCACCCCCACGTGCTCTCGCCCGCGCTCGAGGCGGTCGCCCCGCGCTTCTACAATCGATTCGCGGCCGCGCTCGAGCCGCTCGAATCGGCGCCCGTGAGCCTCGCCTGGAGCTCGGCGTTCCTGGCAGTGTTCACGCGATGAGCGCGCTCACGATCGTCATGTATCACTACGTCCGCGACCTGGCGCGAAGCCGCTATCCAGGCCTCAAGGCGCTGACGGTCGACGCCTTCGAGGGCCAGCTCGACTACGTCGCGCGGCACTACCGCGTGTGCTCGGTGCGCGAGGTCGTCGCCGCCTCCCGCGGGGAGTATCGCTTACCTCCGAACGCATGCCTGCTGACCTTCGACGACGGCTTCCTCGACCATTTCCGGACGGTGCTGCCGCGGCTCGTGGCCCGCGGCTTCACCGCGGGGTTCTATCCGCCGGCCGCCGCGATCGAGGGGCGGCGACTGCTCGATACCCACAAGATCCAGCTGATCCTTGCCGCGTGCGACGACACCGGCAAGCTTGCCCGGCGACTCCTCGATCTCATCGATGCGCGTCGGGACGACGACGCGATGCCATCAGGCGAAGCGCTCTGGCGCCGGCACGCGGTGGCGTCACGCTTCGATGGGCCCGAGGTCATCTTCGTCAAGCGCGTGCTCCAGCGCGGTCTGCCCGAAGCCACGCGGTCGGCGCTGGCGCAGCGTCTGCTCGAGGAGTACGTGGGTGTGGACGAGGCGACCTTAGCCCACGAGCTCTACATGGACACCGAGCAGCTCCGCTGCATGGCGCGACTCGGTATGGACGTGGGCGCCCATGGCGCCGCGCACGTGTGGCTCGATTCCCTGGCGCGTCCGGCGCAGGCCGCGGAGATCGACGCCACGCTCGCCTTCCTGGCCCGGATCCACGGCCGGCCACCGGTGGACTGGGTCATGTGCTACCCGTTCGGCGGCTACGACGCGACGACGCTCGAGCTCGTGATGGAGCGCGGCTGCGCCCTCGGGCTCACGACACGCGTGGACGTCGCCCGCGACCTCCGCCGTCCGCTGGAGTTGCCGCGGCTCGACACCAACGACCTGCCGACGTCGGCGGCCGCCACGCCGGTGGCCTGGACCACCACGGTCCTCGGGGGATCGAATGGCTAAGGTACTGTTCGTCAATCCGATCATCCGGGAGGAGGACGACCCGCGCCACGTCCCGTACGGCATGGCGCTGCTCGCGTCGATCGCGATGCGCGAGGGCCACCTGGTCCAGGTCTACGATGCCAACGCCTGGCGCGCTCCCGACGCGGTCCTCGCCCAGATCTTGAAAGCCGACCGCTGGGACGTGATCGGCATCGGTGGGATCACGACGGCGTACCGCTCGATCAGGCACGTCGTGCAGATGGCCAAAGAGGTCGCGCCGCAAGCGCTGGTGGTCGCCGGCGGCGGGTTTCTCACCAGCATGCCCCACGACATCATGCGGCTCCTCCCACAGATCGACGTCGGGGTGGTCGGCGAGGCCTTCGTGTCGTTTCCCGAGCTGCTCGGCCGGCTGGACGCAGGCAGCCGGGACTGGGCGCAGGTGCCGGGGCTCGTCTGGCGTGACGGGAGTGGTCGCTCCCACCTCAACCCGGAGCGGCCGCTCATGCAGGATCTCGACCGGCTGCCGTATCCAGCATGGGACCTGTTCCCGCTCGACGTGTACTTCAAGAACAGCATGGCGCTCTTCTCCGAGGAAGGCATGCTGGCCCGCCGGCGGCTCGACGTCAACGCGAGCTACGGCTGCTCGCTGATCTGCCGCTTCTGCTTCCACCTTGGCATCGCGGGCGACCTGGAGCACACGGTCGACCGCGACGGGCAGCGGGACGTGACGTTCACGTACAAGCGGTTGATCCGCTACCACAGTCCCCGGTACGTGGTGGACCTCGTCAAGCACGTCAGGGAGCGGTTCGGCGTCGACTTCATCGGGTTTCTCGACGAGAACCTGATGACCATGCACCAGTCCTCGGGGAAGAAATGGCTGACGGAGATCGCGCGCCTCTGGATCGAGGAGGGGCTCCAGCCCCAGTGCGTGCGCGAGGGCGTTCCGCACGATCCCGAGCGCTGCGCCGGCGTGCACTGGGGCGGCACGAGTCACGCGACCTTGGTGAGCTGCTCCCACTTGCTCTACGGCTACGAGAGCTTCTCACCGCGGGTGCTCAAGACGATCGGGAAGGGCGCGACCGTCGAGACCAACGAGCGCTCGCTCCGCTGGACGATGGAGGCAGGGATCCGGCCGATCCCGAATCAGATGATCGGCTTTCCCGACGAGGACTTCGACTCGATCCGCGACAACGTGCACGCCTGGAACCGGCTCGGGCTGAACGCCTTGCCATTCTTCGCCACACCCTACCCGGGGACCGAGTGGTACCAGACCTACAAGAGCCGGATCCTCGGGCAATACGGGGGAGATCTCGAGGCCTTCCTGCTGGATCTGGGAGACGCCACGCGGGTGACCGCCATCATCTCGAAGAAGTTCAACGCGGTCGAGCTCTACGGTCTACGCCAGCTGATGGTGCAGCGCGACCTGCGGCGCATCGCGGCCTACGAGATCGAGTGGAACCGACTCCATCGCGCGGCCGACAAGGAGGAAGTACTGCCCGCATGAAGATCGCCGTGATCGGACTCGGATCGATCGGCCGGCGGCATCTCGGCAACTTCCACACGATCGGTGTCGAGGCGCTGCAGGCGTACGACGCCACCGAGACACAACGTAACGCGGCTGGAGCGCAGTTTCCGTACGCGCGTATCACGCCGACCCTCGAGGCGGCGCTGGACGGCGCGGCCGGCGTCGTCGTCTGCACGCCGCCCTCCTCGCACCTCGAGATCGCGCGGCTGGCGGCGGCACGCGGCGCGCACCTCATGATCGAGAAGCCGCTCGCCGGATTGTCGGAGGGACTCGACGATCTCCTCCGCGCCTGCGACGCGCGCGGGCTCAAGGTGCTCACCGCGTACAACTGGCGGTACTGGCCGCCGATGCAGCTCGCCGAGCGGCTCTTGCGAGAGGGACGGATCGGTGCGGTGCGCGCCGGTCGGACCGAGTACGCCTACCATCTGTCGACCCGCTATCCCGGCGCCGACTACCGGCGCTTCTACATGGCCGACGTCAAGCAGGGCGGTGGATGTCTCCTCGACGAGAGCCACGCGATCGACTACATGCGCTGGCTCCTCGGCGAAGTGGTCGAGGTGAGCGCCGTGGTCGATCGGGTGTCGAGTCTCGAGATCTCCACCGACGATCTCGCCGACCTCACCGTGCGCTTCGCCTCGGGTGCGATCGGCAACATCCACATGAATCTCTTCGCCTGGAACGTCCACAGCCACCTCGAGATCATGGGCGAAGACGGCGTGATCCAGTGGCGGCGGTTCGAGAACGAGATCCGCGTGTTCGATCCGAAGGCGAATCGCTGGGAGATCTATCCATTCGGTGGGCAGCTCAACGATATGTACGTCGAGGAGGCGCGGCATTTCCTGGCGTGCGTTCGGGGCGAGGCGACTCCCGCGTGCGACGGCTGGGACGGCCTCAGGACCATGCGGGTCATCGACGCGGCCCGACGCGCCGCGTCCGAGCGCCGCTGGGTCCGAGTCTGACGCCGTGACGGGCGCGCCCTACGTCTTCGGGGTCATTCCGGCGCGCGGCGGCTCCAAGGGGCTGCCCGGCAAGAACCTGCGCGTCCTCGGGAAGCTCTCGCTGATCGGTCATGCCGTGGCCTCGGCGCGCGAGTCGGCGCGGCTGACGCGGTTCATCGTCTCGACCGACAGCGCGGCGCTGGCCGACGAGGCGCGCCGGCACGGCGCCGAGGTGCCGTTCCAGCGTCCAGCCGAGCTGGCGAGCGACGAGGCGGGCATGATCCCCGTGCTCCAGCACGCGGTGCGCTGGCTCGAGACGACGGCCGGCGCGCGGCCCGACCTGATCGTTACCCTGCAGCCGACCTCGCCGTTCCGAATCGGCGCCGACATCGACCGGACCGTGGCGAAGGTGGTCGATACGGGGGCGGACTCCGCGCAGACCGTGACCGAGGCCAGCTACCATCCATTCTTCATGAAGACGCTCGACGGCGACCGCACCGTCGCGCTCTTCCCCGATGGCCACAAGTACGTCCGGCGGCAGGACGCGCCGACCGTCTATCAGCCGTCGGGCGCCGTGTACGTCACACGGCGCGACGTCTTGATGACCGAGGGGCGCGTTCTCGGGGCCGACAACCGCGCCATCGTCCAGGGATTCGAGGCCGCGGTCAACATAGACACGGAGTGGGACTTCCTGCTCGCCGAGCTGATCTTGGGGCAGGGGCGAGCGCCCATCTCGGGATCGCGCCAGTGAGCGGTGGCACCGGCCGACGCCTCCTCGTCCTCGGCGCCGGCGGACACGCTCGGGCGGTCGCGGATCTGGCCGTAGCGTGCGGCCGGAGCATCGCCGGCTTCCTCGGCGCGCGCGGCGCGCCGGCAACCGCCGGCGTCATCGGCTCCGACGATGACCTGGTGCGGCTTTGCGCCGAGCGGCGCTTCGACGAGGCGATCGTCGGGGTGGGGAATACCGCGCTGGCCAGGCGCCCCGAGCTGTTCGCACGTCTCCGTGAACTCGGGGTGCCGACTCCAAAGCTGGTGCATCCGAGCGCCGTGATCTCGCCTTCGGCGACGATCGGCCTCGGGAGCGCGCTCTTCCCGCACGCCGTCGTCGGCGCCGAAGCGTCCGTGGGCGAGAACGCGGTGATCTACAGCGGAAGCGTGATCGAGCACGGCTGCCGCATCGGCGACCACGCCTATCTCGCGCCCGGCGTGATCCTCTGTGGCGACGTGTGCGTCGAGGCCGGTGCGTTCGTCGGCGCGGGCGCGATCGTCGTCCCCGGCGTCGTCATCGGCAAGGAGGCCGTCGTGTCGGCTGGCGCGCGAGTCGCGAGGGACGTTCCTGCGGGGGGGCGCGTCGCGGGCTCCGGCGCCCCAGCAGGTCTGTCATGAGCGGGGTGCTGATCGTCACCGAGGCGCCGCGCAGTCTAGGCGAGTTCAGACGGCGGTGGGTGCGCCGGCTCGATCGCGCCTATGTCGCGCGCTACCGGCGCCTGGTTGCGCGGGTGTGCTCCCGTGTCGGCGGTCACGGCGTGACCCTGCTCACCGCCCGCGGGTTCGTCGACACTCGCGATCTGCCGGCCGGCATGGCGCTGCGCTATTACGACGAGGAGACGCTGAAGGCCGACCTGCCAGCCCTGTCCCAGCGGACCCATCGGCTGATCGAGTCGTGGTGGCCGTCGCGCGAGGACGAGCCGGCGCTGACGGTCGACGGCGTCTGGCTGCCCGACGTTCTGAGCGTGAGCCGGGCCGTGCTGCTCCAGGTGGACGTCATGGTGAATGTGGGCCTCCTCGAGCGCGTGCTCGACGAGGTGAAGCCCGATCGAGTCGTTCTCGTCACGGGACAATCGCTGCGTGAGCGCACGGCGCGCGTCCTCGCGGAGGATCGCGGCATCCCGACCAGTATCGCAGTGCGCTTCGCCCACGCGTCGAGACTGGCCGCGTGGGTCCGTGGATGGCTGCGCTCCCGGCACGACCGGCTTGCTCTTCGTGCTCTGGTCGAAGACGACAAGCGGCGGCCGTCGACGCCGTCAGCCGCACGCTATCTCTTCAGCGTCTCGCACGCCCGCCACTTCACGATGGTCAATCTGCTGGCGAGCGCGGTTCGGGGTCTCGGGCTCGCCTGTCGGTTGATCGCGGCGACCCGAGACAACGATAAGATCGAGAAGCCGCTCAGGACACTCGAGGAGAGCGGAATCCCCGGAGCGTACGCGATGGACTATTTGCCGCGCGAGGCAGCGCGCCGCGCGGTGCGAAGCATGCGCCCGCTCAGTCGAAGGCTGCTCGGCCCTACGACCGCTCCCACCTCGCTGAACTCCCTGGTCGAGTCCTATCGCCGCGACACGCTCCGGTGGAGCCTCGCCATGGCGCGGCTCTACCTCGAGGGCGCCTTCCGTGCGCTCGACGCCCACCAGCCCGGCGCCGTCGTGATCACAAGCGATCGCCGCATGGTGGACCGGGCGCTGGCCCTCGCGGCGCGCCGCCGCGGGATCCCAACGCTCCTCTACTGGAGCGGGGCCGTCCTCGGTCGAGACCGTGCAAACCTGTTCGACGTTGCCGATCGGGTGCTGGTCCTTGGAGATCACGTCCGCAACTTGCTGATCAAGCAGGGGGTCGCACCCGCACGCCTCGTGGTGCTCGGGGACCCGCGCTCCGACGAGGTCCGACGGACCGCGCCCGAGACCCTGCGCGCTAAGGTCTTCGCGGAGCTCGATCTCGATCCCAAGCGCCCGCTGGTCGTGATGGTCTCGAAGTACGTGTCGCTCCTCTTCTCGCACGGCGAGAAGCAGGCGTTCTATCGCACCGTGCGTGACGCGACGCGGGCGCTGGGTGGACTCAACGTCGTCATCAAGCCGCACCCGAACCACGAGGACCTGGACGTTCTGCGAAAGGATCTCGAGAGCTTGGGCTGGCTGGGAATCACGCTCACACGGGGGGACTACGATATCCAGCGTCTCTTCGGCGCCGCCGACGTCGCGCTCATGGTGACGTCGATGGCGGGAATCGAGGCGATGGCCCTGGGCTGTCCAGTCGTCGCCGTGCAGGCGCCGGGCAAGGATTTCGAGGGGCCGGGCATGCCGCCCTACGTCAGCGCCCGCGCCGTCGAGCGCGTGGACGCGGGCGACGTCGAGGGGCTCACGCGAACCCTGCGGCGGCTCCTCGACGATCCCGAGGCGCGCACCGAGCTCGCCGAGCGGGGGCGCGCCTTCGCCGCGAGCTACGTGCACCCGGTCGACGGCGCCCTCGGCGAACGACTCGAGGCGCTCGTCACCGAGCTCGCGAGAGACGGCGCGCGATGACCGCTCCGGCGGCCCCGTTCAGCGTCGCCGGCCGAACGATCGCGGCCGGTCAGCCGGTGTTCGTGATCGCCGAGGCCGGCGTGAACCACAATGGTGATCCTGCGCTGGCGCGGGCGCTGATCGACGCCGCCGCCGACGGCGGCGCCGACGCCGTGAAGTTCCAGACGTTTCGCACCTCCGCGCTCACGAGCCGGACCGCGCCGAAGGCGGCGTATCAGGTCGAGACGACGGGTGCCGGCGAGAGCCAGAGCCAGATGCTCGAGCGTCTCGAGCTCTCCGTCGAGACGCTCAAATCCCTCCAGGCGCATGCTGCCGCGCGCCGGATCGTCTTCTTCTCGACGCCATTCGACGAGGCGAGCGTGGATACGCTCGGCGTCCTGGGCGTGCCCCTGCTCAAAGTGCCCTCGGGCGAGATCACGAATCTTCCGCTGCTGCGCCACATCGCGACGAAGGGCAAACCGGTCATCGTGTCGACGGGCATGTCTACCCTCGACGAAGTCGCGGCGGCCCTGACGGCGATTCGCGTCACCTCGCGCGTCCCGGTCGCAATCCTGCACTGCGTCAGCGCGTATCCGGCGCCCGTGGGCGACGTGAACCTGAGAGCGATGGACGCGCTGCGCGATCGATTCGGCTGCCCGGTCGGCCTCTCGGACCATACGCTCGGCCTGGAGATCGCGTTCGCCGCGGTGGCGCGCGGCGCGGTGATCGTGGAGAAACACCTCACGCTCGACAAGACCTTGCCCGGCCCCGATCATCGCGCCTCGCTCGAGCCCGGCGAGATGGGCGCGCTGGTCCGCGGCATCCGCAACGTCGAGGCGGCGCTCGGCGACGGCGAGAAGCGCCCGATGCCCTCGGAGCTGGATACGCGGCGGGTCGCGCGCAAGAGCCTCGTCGCGGCCCGCCCGATCCGGGCCGGCGAAGAGCTCGTGAAGGACGCGGTCGCGGTCAAGCGCCCGGGCACGGGCGTGTCGCCCGCCGATCTGGAGCGGGCCCTCGGCCGTCGCGTCCGGAGGGATCTCGCAGCCGACGACGTCATCGACTGGACGGCTCTGGAGTGAGTGCCGTCGAGCCTCGGACGATCGCGGTGGTCTCCGTGGCCCGCTCGGACTGGGGACACCTCGGCCCGGTCCTGCGCGAGCTGCGAGCGGCCCCGGACGTGCGCCTGCTCCTCTTCGTGGGCGGAATGCACCTGTCGGACGCGTTCGGTCGAAGCGTCGAGCTGATCGAGGCCGAGGGATGGCCGATCGCCGAGCGGATCGAGATGCTCGAGCCGTCGGATGCGCCGGAGGCGATCGCGGCGTCGATGGGCCGTGGCGTCGCGGGGTTCGGACGCGCCTACGCGCGCCACCGTCCCGACCTGGTCGTCGTGCTGGGCGATCGCTTCGAGATGCTGTCGGCGGCGGCCGCCGCGCTCCCCTTCGTCCTGCCGGTCGCACACCTGCACGGCGGCGAGGTGACGGAAGGGGCCATCGACAACCAGATTCGCCACGCGATCACGAAGTGCGCGCATCTGCACTTCGTGTCCGCGGAGCCCCACGCCCGGCGGGTCGCCGCCATGGGCGAGGAGCCGTGGCGGATCCACAACGTCGGAGCGCCCGGGCTCGATCGCATCCGGACGACGCCGCGGCTCACTCGGGCCGAGCTTGCGCGTCGTCTCGATCTGGCCCCCGGCGATCGCTGGCTGATCGTCACCTACCATCCCGCCACGCTCGAGTATCAGGACACGGCGCGGCACACCGACGAGCTGCTCGCCGCCCTCGAGAAGATCGACGCGACGTTCGTCGTGACCTATCCCAACGCCGATACCGCCGGTCGGGCCGTGATCGCCCGCCTCCAGGAGTTCGCCGGGCGGCACCCATGCGTCCGGCTGGCGCAGACCCTCGGCGACGACGTGTATCTCTCGCTCCTGGGCGAGGCCGACGCGATGGTCGGCAACTCGTCGAGCGGGCTCATCGAGGCGCCCTCGTTCGAGCTTCCCGTCGTCAACGTGGGCGCGCGGCAGGCGGGTCGGCTGCGTGCCGGCAACGTCATCGACGTCGGCCCGGAGCGCGACGAGATCCTCGCCGGCATCGAGGCCGTGCTGGCCCCGGGCTTCCGCGAGGGGCTCTCCGGCATGACGAACCCGTACGGAGACGGGCACGCGGCGGAGCGCATCGTGCGCGTGCTCCGGGCCGTAGAGCTCGGTCCGACGCTCACCCGAAAACGCGAGGTCGCATGAACGCAGAAGACCTGGTCGTCGGCGAAGGCGCGACGGTCCGCGAGGCGCTCGAGCGGATCAACAAGACGGGCAAGGGGGTCGCGCTCGTCGTCGACAGCGAGCGCCGCCTCCTCGGCATCGCGACCGACGGCGACCTCCGCAAGGCGATCCTTCGCGGGGTGGCCCTCGACGCGCCGGTGGACGGCGCGATGAACCGCTCGCCCCTGGTCGCGCGGGCCGGGATCTCGACGCCGGCGGCGCTCGCGCTGATGCGAAGCCACTCGATCCGCCAGCTGCCGGTCGTCGACGACGGCCGGCGCGTCGTCGACGTGCTGTTCTTCGACCGGCTGCTGGAGCCGCCGCCGCTGCCGAACGCGGCGGTGATCATGGCCGGCGGACGGGGAAGCCGACTCAGCCCGCTTACGGATAACACACCCAAGCCGCTGCTAAGAATCGGGGGCAAACCCGTGCTCGAGATCATGATCGAGCGATTGCGGAGCGCCGGCTTCCGCCAGATCGTCATCACTGTGCACTACCTGAACCATATGATTGAGCAGTACTTTGGTGATGGCAGCCGGTTCGGCGTGGACATCGCGTATCGCCCTGAGGACGAGCCGCGCGGTACCGCCGGTTCCCTGATCGAGCTTCGAAGCTATTTCGATCGCCCGTTCTTGCTCGTCAACGCCGACATCCTCACGAAGTGTGATTTCCGAGAGATGCTGGCGTTCCACGAGCGGCACCACGCCGTTATGACCGTCGGCACCGTTCCGTACACCGTGGATATGCCCTACGGCATCCTCGAAGTGGACGGCGAGCGCCTCGCTGGCGTGAACGAGAAGCCGCGGTTCGACTTCATGATCAACGCCGGGATCTACGTCGTGTCGCCGCGCGCGATCGAGCTCGCTGTCCCGCTGACCGGCGCGATCGACATGCCGGACGTGATCACTAAACTCCTCAAGTATCAGCAGCAAGCCGAGTGGGTTAGCCGAGTCGTGGCGTTCCCGATCCGCGAATACTGGCTCGACATCGGTCGCCACCCGGACCTCGAGAAGGCCAATCGCGACGTCGCGGAAGGGCTCCTCGAATGAAGCGGGTCGGCATCGTCGGCCTCGGCTACGTCGGGATCACGCTCGCGGTCGCGCTGGCCCGGAAGGGCTGCACGGTGTTCGGCTGCGACCGGGCGCCGGAGGTCATCGCGGCGCTCGCCGCGGGGCGGCCGCACCTCTTCGAGCCGGGCATCGCCGAGGGGCTGCGCCAGCATCTGAACGAGCGGCTCCATGTGAGCGGCGTTCTGCCCGACACGCCGCTCGACGCCGTCGTGCTGTGCGTGTCGACACCGGTCGACCCGGCGACACGGCGCCCGAATCTCGAGGGGCTGCGCAGCGCCGCGCACGCGGTCGCCCGCGCCGTCGGCCCGGACACGCTCGTCGTCGTGCGCAGCACTGTCCCGATCGGCGCGAGCCGGACGGTGGTCCTCCCCGAGCTTCTCGCGGTGTGGGGACGCGCGCGGGTCGCGATGTGCCCCGAGCGGACGATCCAGGGACAGGCGCTGCGCGAGCTCGAGGAGCTGCCTCAGGTGATCGGGGGGCTGGACGACGCGAGCGGCGAGATGGCCGAGGCGCTGTTCTCGCAGCTGGCGCCGCGACTCGTACGCGTCTCGTCGCTCGAGGCGGCCGAGGCCGTCAAGCTCATCAACAACTGTCACACCGACCTCATTTATTCGTTCGGCAACGAGGTCGCGCTGCTGGCGGAGCGGCTCTCGCTCGATCCGATGGAGCTGATCCGCGCCGCGAATCTCGACTATCCGCGACCCGATCTCGCGCGCCCGGGCTTCGTCGGGGGCGGCTGCCTGTCGAAAGATCCGTATATCCTGCTGGCGAGCGCCGAGACCGTCGGCCACGAGCCGTGGCTGATCGGCAACGCCCGCCGGCTCAACGAGCACCTGCCCGGTCACGTCGCTCGGCGATTCGTCGAGCTGCTGGGCCAGACGCGTGGCCGGGTCGACGGCGCCCGCGTGGCGCTGCTGGGGTTTGCCTACAAGGGCTGGCCGCCGACCGACGACATGCGAGGCTCGGCAGTCGTGTCGATGCTCGACGTCCTGCGGCAGGCGAAGCTGACACTGATCGGTCATGACTTCCTGGTGGCTCCCGACGTCGTCAGCCGGCTCGGGGTGCGGCCCTGCTCGCTCGAAGAGGCCTTCGAGGGCAGCGACGGGGCGCTCGTCGTCACCGACCATCCGGACTATGCGCGACTCGACGTCGCGTCGGTGCTGCCGCGCATGCGGCGCCCGGCGCTCGTCTACGACTGCTGGCGTGTGCTCCCGATCGCCGCGGTCCGCCGCGTCGAGGGGATCCGCTATGCCTCGATCGGACTGGGCTGAGGCGTGACGGCCGCCGGCCGGGTGCTCATCCTCGGCGGAGCCGGATTCATCGGCTATCACCTCGCGTGTCGCCTCGCCGACGAGGGCGCACGGGCGATCACGCTCGTCGACAACCTGTCGCGCGGCCGGATCGACGACGATCTGTCCGCCCTGCTCGAACGCCCGGGCCTCGAGCTCCGGCGCGCGGATCTCACCGACCCGACGGCGTGGACGGACCTCGCGGCCGCCTGGGACCAGGTCTACATGCTGGCGGCCGTCGTCGGCGTCCGCAACGTGGTGACCGATCCGAGTCGCGTCATCGACGTGAACACGCGCGCCGTGCTGAATCTGGTCGACTGGCTGACGCCGCAGGCCGGCACCGTCTTCTTCGCCTCCACGAGCGAGGCGTACGCCGGCGCGGTGAACGGCACCCTTCCGGTCCCGACGCCCGAGGATGTGCCGCTGTCGATCGGCGCCATCGAGAATCCGCGATTCGCTTACGCCGCTAGCAAGATCCTCGGCGAGGCCGCGGTGATTCACGGGGCCCGAGCCCGCCGCGTGCCCTACATCGTCGGACGATTCCACAACGTCTACGGGCCCCGGATGGGCTTCGATCACGTCGTTCCCGAGCTCAGCGTACGCGCCCTGGCCCGGGAGGATCCCTTCAAGGTCTACGGCCTCGAGCAACGCCGCGCGTTCTGCTATGTCACCGATGCCGTCGAGGCGATGACGCGACTCATGGCGACCCCGAAAGCCGCCGGCCAGATCGTGAACATCGGCAACGACGCGGAGGAAGTCTCGATCGACCGCCTGGTCGACATCGTGCTGCGCCTCGCCGAGTTCGCGCCCGCAATCGAGCGCCGGCCGGCTCCGGCGGGATCCCCGTCGAGGCGCTGTCCGGACATCGGCCGGCTCCGGGCGCTCACCGGGTTCGCGCCCAAGATCGATCTCGCCAGCGGCGTACGCCAGACCTTCGCCTGGTACCGCGACCACTCCGCCGCGGGCAGGTCCGCGCGATGATCGATTCGGACGATCCCGTTCCCAACGCCGTCCCGCACCTGGCGGGCAAGGAATGGCAGTACGTGAAGGAGTGCCTCGACACCAACTGGGTGTCGTCGATCGGCCCCTTCGTGGACCGGTTCGAGCGCGAGATGGCGGCCTACGTGGACGCGCGGCACGGGATCGCGGTCGTGACCGGCACGGCCGCGCTCCACGCAGCGCTGGTGGCCGCCGACGTCGGCCCGGACGACGAGGTGCTCGTCCCGAGCTTGACCTTCGTGGCCACCGCGAACGCGATCCGCTACTGCGGGGCGTGGCCCGTGTTCATGGATTCCGACCCCAAGACCTGGAACATCGATCCGGCGAAGACCGCCGAGTTCCTCGCGCGCGAGTGCGAGCGACGGTCGGGCTCGCTGGTGAATCGCGCGAGTGGCCGACGGGTCAAGGCGATCCTTCCCGTGCATCTCTACGGCCACCCGGCGGATCTCGATCCGCTGCTCGACCTGGCCTCGCGTCATGCGCTCGCGCTGGTCGAGGACGCCACCGAATCGCTGGGGGCTCGCTACAAAGGCCGGCGCGTCGGTGTCGCCGGCCAGACGGGCTGTCTGTCGTTCAATGGCAACAAGATCATCACCACGGGCGGCGGCGGCATGGTGGTGACCAACGACGAGCGGACGGCGCGCCGGCTGCGCTCGATCACGACACAGGCGCGGGGCGACGCCAAGGAGTGGATTCACGACGCGGTCGGATTCAACTACCGCATGACGAACATCCAGGCGGCACTCGGGGTCGCCCAGCTCGAGCAGCTCGACCACTTCGTCGAGTCCAAGCGCGCGACCGCCCGCGCCTACACCGAGGCGCTCGCCGGTCTCACCGGCGCCGAGCCCTGCGGCGAGCAGCCGTGGGCGCACTCGAACTTCTGGATGTACTCGATCCAGCTCGACCCGGCGGTCTGGGGAAGCGCGCGCCGGGTCATCGACGCCGCGGCGGCGGCGGGCATCCAGTGTCGCCCCTTGTTCTATCCGGTCCACCGTCAGCCCCCGTACCGGGACTGTCAGGCCTATCGCGTCGAGGTCGCCGACCGGCTGCACGCGCGCGGACTGTCGTTACCCTGCTCCGTCGGCATCACCCAAGCCCAGCGCGCCCGCGTCGTCCGATTCCTGACTCACTTGAAGTAGGTGAAGAGGTGATCGAACAGCACGAGACTGCCCGTGCTCGCGCGACGTCCGACGACGTAGGACGCCAGGCGGAACATCGACTTCAGGTCGACGCGCGCGAGCGGCTCGCCGTCGTGCTCGAGCGGCAGCACGATCTCGGCGTGGTGCCTGGGCGCGAGCGTCACCGTGGTAGTGGTCGTGGCACTCGCGTAGTAGCACGTGACGCGCGCCTCGACGTCGGTGAAGCGCGCCGCGCTGCCGAGCAACAGGGAGTATCGCTCGGCGAAGCCGCGTGTCCGGAAGAGGTAGGTCTCGAAATTGTTGAGGCGCGAGGCACCGATTCGATCCGGCACACCGCCGAGCGTCGCGTTGATCGCGTAGTACAAAGGGGGGTCATCGAACGTTGGCCGATACAGATATGCGTAGTGGTGAGGTCGATAGGGGAACACGCGCTCGCTATAGCGAGCGTCGAAGAGGACGAGGACCCGGTCGCGAGACTGGGCAACCTTCTCGATCATCTCACCAAGATCCAGAATCTCCAGGCCAGGATCCGCCGATTGGGCCGCGAGCAGGTGGCCGCCTGCGTCATAGAATTCAACGTCGAGGGTCTCGAGGCGGCGTCGCCCGGCGGCGTCGCGTTGATGGATGAGCTCAACGAGGTGCTCGTAACCGGGCTCGGCGAACGTCGCGGAGAGGAGCGCCGATAGCCTACTTGACATGCATGAGCGACAGCTGCGCGGAGCGTTCGCTATGTACGGCGCCGACCACGTAGAGATTGAACCAGGCGTTACCTTCGAGGCGCAACGGCACGACGCGCGTGCCCTGCGCGGGCGATGGCACCATATTCGCCACGTTGAGCAAGTGCGACCCCATCGGAGGAATGCGGATCATCACGTTGGAGCCGGCCCCGGCCGGCAGCGCGATGACGCGGACACGGTTGGTGACATTGGACAGGTTCAGCAGCAGGAGATCGGACCGGCTCCCGGCTCCGACGTACGCGTACTGGTATCGCACGAATGCGGGTACAGTGCGCGCGAGGCCGCTCAGAACGCGTCCAGCTACCGCCAGCACAGCGCGACTCCAAAAGGGATAGTGCTCGACGAACTCCTGCCTACCGTGGGTGGCGGCGTATGTGACGCCATCGGAGAGCGTCACATAGAGGTCGGAGTGGGTGCAGTCGCCGGCCACGGTCACATAACCGCATATTGCGCCGGTAGACGAGAGCGGCAACTCGACAACGTCCGTGCTGTCCGAAAGTTCTACGCGGTGCTCGGCCCGTTTGAGCCCAGTGGCGTCGTACTGGGTCACCCGGAGCTTGAACGGCCCGTACTTGTACTCGGGTTTGAAGCGCGCCTCGACATTGCTGAGGATGAGCACGCACTCGAGCCCGGGGCGCTCCAGCCAGGGGAGGTAGTACACCAACGGCCGTTCGACACCGAGAAGGCCTCGCGCGACACGGCGAAGGAGGCGCGTCATTCGTGTCGAGCCTATCGGCCAGTCGAGAAGGTGTCAAGAGCGTCAGGAGCGAATGCGGCTCACGCGGCTCTGTACCTGCGGCTCCGCGGGCGCCCGGTCGCGTATCTCTCCACGCTCCGGCGGCTGACCCGCGGTACGATCGTTCGTGCGTTCGCGGCTGCCTGCGTGACCACACTGACCTTTTTCCACGATGCGCGGCCGCGCGAGACGCTGGGCCGCCTCCGCCTCCTGACCGGCGCCTATTATCGATTCTCCCGGGTCGCGCCATATATCGAGCTCCTCGCTCGCAAGCCATGACGAGTGTAGATGACCGGCCCATCTTGTTCGTTAGCGAATACTATCCACCGTTTGCGCCCGGCGGCGCCGAATGGACCAACGCTGCGTGGGCGGCCGCGCTCGTGCGTCGAGGCCACCGCGTCGTGGTCGTGACCCCCAACTACGGCTCGGCGCCTCGCCAGAGTTCGGAGGCGGGCGTCGATGTCGTCCGCGTGCCGTTCTGGTTCAAGCTCGCGGGCGCGCGAGACGAAGCTGGCTGGCGCGCTCACCGGCACCCGATGTGGACGCTCTACTTCGCTATCTGGATCGCGCGAGTCGCCTACAGCAAAGACGCGCGTGTGATCCATGCCCAGACGAAGCGCTCGCTCGTCGCTGCCTGGCTCGCGGCGCGCGTCCTGAGACGGCCCGTTCTCGCGACAATCCGCGACCTGGGGCTCGCGTGCCCACTCGGCTCGTGTGCGCTCATCGAGCCGTGGACGACCTTCGATTGCTCGACCGCCCAATACGTGAGAAAGTGCATTCCCTTCCAGCTCGACCACTACCATCGTCGCGCCGGACGCGCGCGGCGCGCCCGGCTCTGGGTCTCGTCGCTGATCGCCTGGCTCGGCCACGTTGGTCGTCGCGGAGCTCTGGGCCGTCTCGACGGCGTCGTCGCCGTGAGCCGAGGAATCCTCGAAGTCTATCCGTCGCGCAGAGTCCCGGTGCGGCGCAGCGTGGTCTACACGCTGCCGCCGACGGCGGGAATGCCGAGCATCGAGGACGTGCGGCGCGTTCGGCTCGAGCTCAGCATCGGCGACGGGCCGCTTGTCCTGTATGTGGGCAAGCGCTCGCTCGGCAAGGGCACCGCCGTGCTCTTGGCGGCGCTCGACACGATCCGGGCGGCGGTGCCGGGCGTGCGCTTCGCATTCGCGGGTAAGGGGGACCTCGAGCTGCCGTCGCGTGACGATATACACGCAGTGGGTGTTCTCCCACATCAGCAGCTCTTTCCGTTGTACGGTGCTGCCGACATCGTCGTATCGCCGTCGGTGTGGCCCGAGCCGTTGAGTAGGGTTCTAATCGAGGCCATGCATTTCGGTCGTCCAGTCGTGGCCACAGCTGTCGGCGGCTCCCCCGAAGCGGTCGAGGACCGTGTTACCGGGCTTCTCGTGCCCAAAAGGGATCCGGAGGCACTTGCGGCGGCCATCATTACGCTCCTCCGTGATCCGGCGCGCCGTGAGCGGATGGGCGCCGCGGCCAGAGTTCGCCTGGCATCGGTCTTCAGCGAAGACAAAATCATCACCTGGCTGCTCGATGCATATGCGGCGGTGAATCCGAGACCGGTGTGATGCCGCGACTCGCACTCTACCTTGGGACCTCGTACCGTCGCCGACTGATCGATGCGGACCTCGAGACGGCGAAGGCGCTCTTCACCGGCCGGGTGCTCGACGTCGGTGGCGGGCGCCGGCGTGGCAGTTTTCGAGCACCGCCGAATGCGCGCTGGGTCGTTGCGGATACATCGGCGGCAGGGAGGCCGCACGTGCGCGCGGATGTCCAGGCGCTCCCGTTCAAGGACGCGACGTTCGATGCCATCAAGATCACCGAGGTGCTCGAGCACGTGCCCGACACCGCCTCGGCGTTGCGTGAGTGCCATCGTGTACTGCGACCGGGCGGCCGCCTCGTGGCGACCGCGCCATTCCTCGAGCATTTGCATGGCGATCCCAATGACTACGTGCGCTACACCGACCTCATGTGGCGCCGCCTGATCGCCGAAAGCGGTCTCACCGCCAACACTGTGACGCCTCAGGGAGGATACTTCACGCACTTGGCCGGTATGCTCAGGCTCCTCGTCCAACGCGCCCCGGCTGGCCTGCGCCACGCCGGTTATCTATTCTTTCCGCTGCTCGACTTGCTCGTGTGTCTCGACCGGACCCCGTACGCGCGGCGGCCAGAGTTCGCTTCGTACGTTGGCGGCTACTTCATCGTCGCCAGCCGCTAACGGCCGATGCGCATCTGCACACCTCACTGCGGCGTGGCGCCCGAGACGATGTCGGGTGGAGAAACCTACGAGCGCGAACTGCTGACCAGACTGGGACAAGCTGGGGTCCAGATCGAGCTGATCCTCGCGCGGGGCAAGCCGCACCCATCGGCGGCCGCGAACTGGACTGTGCACCGCTTCGCCATCGGCCGCGGATTGCGTTGGTACGTCGCGCCGTTCGTCGTACCGCCTGCGATCCGGCGAGTCGCCGCGACCGTTGGGTTCGATCTGCTCCGCGTCCACTCGCTCCGATACATCGGCCCGGCTGCGCTCTGGGCGCGCGCCCGGTACCGGCTTGCGGTCCCGATCGTGGCCCATCATCACCATCTGGATCCGGGACCGCTCAACGCAGTGATCGAGAAGCGTGTCATCGACGCGTGCGATCACGTAATCACGGTGAGCGAGTTCTCACGCCGACAGCTGGCAAGCGAGTTGGGCGTACGTGTCGACCACGTCTCGGTGATCCACAATGGGGTCGACGAGCGGTTCAGGCCGGCGCCTCGCGATCCGGCGCTCGCGAGGCGTCTGGGCCTCGGCGATGGCCCTGTCGCACTCTTTCTTGGGGGCCTCAAAGTCCGGAAGAATCTACCGTTCCTCCTCGACGTGTGGAGGGAGGTACTGGGCGAGGTCCCGGCGGCGACGCTGCTCGTGGCCGGCGCGGGACCACTGGAGTCGAGCCTGCGCCGGCGGGCACGCACGCTGGGAATCGACGCCCATGTCCTCTTTGCGGGCCGCGTTACCGAAGAGGAGAAGCCGGGCGTCTACAACCTAGCCGACGTGTTCGTATCCCCGTCGTCACTTGAAGGCTTCGGGTTCTCGGTGGCCGAGGCGATGTCCTCGGGGCTGCCCGTGGTCGTGCCTCGTCTGGGAGCCTTGCCAGAGCTGGTCGGCGACGGTCCCGGTAGCATCGTCTGCGCGCCCGGCTCCGTCAGGGAGTTCGTAGAGGCTTTGAGCGTCTATCTCGCGTCGCCGGAACATCGCGCCGCCGGCGGCGGCGCGAATAGGCTCCGGGTCGACGCGGCATTTCGCTGGGACCGGGCGGTCAGTGCGGTTCGACGCCTGTACGAGGAGATCGTGAAACGCTGGCGCCTCGGCGATCGAGCGTTCGCGGTCAGGACCGTCGAGCCGTCAAACCGAGCTCGCCGATGACGCCGCCGACATCTCGTCGTGATCGGGCCGAGGCCTTCTTTCGCAACACCGACTATTGGCAGGCCTGGTCCACCGTGCCCGACGTCACCGCCGACATCGCGTATGCCCTCCGGGCGTTGCGTCCAGCGCATCGCTCGGTCCTCGACGTGCCGTGCGGTCGCGGGCGCCTCCTCAAGGCGATCGCGCTACACCGACCAGATCTCCGCCTCGTGGGCCTCGACGTCAATCGAGACATGGTTCTCCAGGCGCGAGAGGGCGTGCCGCGCGCTCTGACTCTCGTCGCCTCGGTGTACGAGTTGCCGTTTGCGAATCGTGCCTTCGACCTCGTCGCGTGCCATCAGTCGTTCATGCACTTCGAGCAACCAGCCGCAGCGATTCGAGAATTGACGCGCGTGGCGCGACATGATGTCTATTTCAGCGTGACGACCCGACGGCAGCTGAACACCCTTCTGCGACGGCTGGGTCTGTTGGGGGTCTCGAATGTCCCACACTGGATGTACAACACCGAAGACCTGCCGAGTCTCTTGCCGGGCCACGAGTTCGTCTGGACGGTGACCGGCGCGTTCCTACTCGGTCCGAAGGCGCTGCGACTGTCGCACGCGCGGTATGCCGGGCTGCACCACCTGGTCGGACGACGCGTACCGCAGTGGCTGCTACGGAGATTCGGCCAGACGCTCTTTGTATATGGCCACCGGCGTGGTATCGAGTGGTCATGAGCGCGCCGCTCGATATCTCGTCCTGGTGGCGACCTGCGCACGGGATTTCCAGCGGCTCTGGAAGTGGTGCTGAGATGACCGTCGGCCTCCTGCCCTCGCTCGGCGGCGGGATTCGCGAGCTGGCGTCGACGGGCCAGGCGCCGCGGCTCGTCGACGGCTACCTCCGGCCGTACGTCCGCGCGTTCCGGCGCGTGCTCTACTTCAGCTACCTGCCCGAGTCGCTCGCGGAGTTCACCGACGACCGGACTCTGCTGGATGCGGTCGAGATGCTGACGCCGGGGCGGCCGACGAGCCGCACGCGACGCGCTGTCTCCATGCCGTGGGTGCACGCCGCGTCGTTTCGGGCCTGCGCCGTGCTGCGCGTCTTCCAGGTGACCGGCGTGATCCCCGCGATCCTCGCGAACGCCCGCTTCGGCGTGCCCTACGTGACGACCTACGGATTCTGGTACGGCAGCCTCTCGCGCCCCGGGCCCAAGCGCCTGGTCAAGGCGGTCGTCGAGCGGGTGGGCCTCAGGCGCGCGGCCGCCGTGATCGCGACCACCGAAGAGCTGCGGGCGCGCGCCGCAGCGCGAGCCCGCCGCGTCGAGCTGATCCCGAACGGTGTGGACACGCGCCTGTTCGCGCCGGGCGCTCCCGCCGCGAACCCGGACGGCGGCCGACGCGTGCTCTACGTCGGACGGCTGGCGCCCGAGAAAAATCTGGCGACCTTGATCACGGCGGCGGCGCGGCTCCCGGGAAGGCGCCCGCGGCTCGTGATCGTCGGCGGCGGTCCCCTCGAAGGATCGCTGCGCCGCCAGGCGGAGGCCGAGAGCGTCAGCGCCGACTTTCGGGGCGTGGTCGACCAGCGCCGGCTGCCCGAGCTCTACGCTTCGGCGGACGCGTTCGTGCTCGCGTCCTTCACCGAAGGGCATCCCAAGGCCCTGCTGGAGGCGATGAGCTCCGGGCTGCCCTGTGTCGCCTCGGACTGCGCGGGCAACCGCTCGCTCGTCACCGATGGGGCCACCGGACTCCTGTTCGATCCACGGCGGCCGGAAGCGCTGACGGCATGCCTCCATCGAGTCTTGACCGACCCGACGCTCGCCGCCGCCCTCGGCCGGGCTGCGCGCAAGACGGCGATCGAGCGCTACGATCTGGCCGCCTGCGTCGAGCGGGAGATCGCGCTGCTCCGAACGGTGGGGGCGCGCGGATGAGCGACGCGCCGTATCGTCTCACCGATCGCGGGGACACGAGGCTCCTGAGCGTCGGGAGCCGCGAATACGCCACGCGCTACAGCGAGCGCGTGATCCGGATGCTGATCGCGCGGAAAGGTCTCGGGCGCACGCCGCCGTACCTGTCGTACAAGGAGACGCGCGGGGCGCATTATCTGGGTCCATTCTTTCGATACCTGCGTGCGCAGGGACTCGGAAAGCTGAAGGTGCTGGAGGTCGGCTGCTCGTTCGGCCACATGACGGAATACCTGTGCGATCAGCCGGAGGTCGACACGATCCACGCCTTCGATACCGACGCGGCCTTCGTCGAGATCGCGCGGGCCAAGGTCGACGAGATGCGGCTCGCGAAGGTCCGGGAGGTCGCGCTCTTCACGAACGACCAGACCAGGCGCCTGCCGTACGAGGACGGCGCGTTCGACGCGGTGCTCGCGATCGGTGTCGTGGAGCACCTGCCGCCCGCGCGGCGCTCGCAGGTGGACGAGTACTATCGCGTGCTGGCGCCCGGCGGACACATCGCCATCCTGGACACACCCAACCGCTGGTTCCCGCTCGAGACGCACTCGGTCGGCCTGCCCCTCGTCCAGTGGCTTCCACCCGGGCTGGCGCACCGCTACGCTCGGGCGCTCCGGCCGCGGCGATTCGGCGCCGTGCCGTACGCCGACTTCGTCGCCGACGGCACGGGTTGGCGCAACGCGACGCTCGCCGAGTGCCTGCCGTCGTCCGGCTGGCGAGGACTCACGGACGTCACCGAGGAAGCGGGCTACGGCTGGCGGTTCTTCAACGACACGGCGCGCTCGTCGACGCGCCGCGCGCTCCTGCCCGTCTTCGCCGTGCTGTGCGCCGCCGCTCGCGCGGTCGGACAGCCGCCGTCGGTCTGCTTGCCCTATCTGAACATGCTGCTTCTCAAGAGCGTCGCGTCGGAGCCGAGACCGTGGCGCTGATCGAGATCGGCGGCCGCAACTATCTGCTGTACCTGGTGCTGCCGCACCGGTTGAAAATGGCGCTGCTCTCACGAGAATCGCGCGCCAAGCTCGATCGGATCAACAGCGGGTTCAACGAGCACGCCTTTTCGGGCGAACGCGCGGCGCAGTACGATCGGCTCCACCGCTACGAGGACGATGGCCAGCACGAGTACCCGGCGCGTGCTCTGGTCGCGGAGGTCTGGGCCGGGTCGAGGCCCGGAGGGGACGGCGACGTCTACGGTCGGGCGCTGGAGCTCGGCGCGGGGAGTGGCTATTTCACGGCGTTGATCGCGCGCCGAGCGCGCTCCGTGATCGCGATCGAGCCGGTGGCCGATCTGCAGAAGGTCGCCCGCGAGCGGTGCGCCGCCGCCCGCCTCGATAACGTCGAGGTCGTCGGCGCGACGGCGTTCGATCTCGGCGCCCACGTACCCGCCGGGTCGATCGACTCGGCCTTCCTCATCCAGAGCCTCCACCACTTCCATCGGCGACCGGAGGTATTCGCCGAGCTCGGGAGAGTCGTCCGCCCCGGCGGGCGCCTCTATCTGGTCGAGCCGCACCACAACCTCCGGCGGGTGGGTCGGCTCGCGAGGAAATACCGCCGCACCTATCGGGCCAGGGAGCACCGCGAGGACGAGCGGAACTGGGCGACCCACGACTTCTTGACGCGGGGCGAGCTCCGCGCGCTCTGTCGACATGGGGGATTCGGGACCGTGCGCATCGAGACCTACTGGATTCCCTACTCGCGCCGGCTGATTCCGTCGCCGGATGTTCGCTTCCGGGTCGAGCGAATCCTCGGACGCGTTCCGCTTGTCCGCCACATCGGCGCCGTCCTGGCGCTGACGGCGCGCCGCGACGCGTGAAGACGCCGGCCGTATCCGTGGCGATGGCGGTCTTCGACGGAGCGCCGTGGGTGGGCGCCGCCGTCGAGTCCCTGCTCGGCCAGACGCTCGCCGACCTCGAGGTCATCGTCATCGACGACGGCTCGACCGACGCGACGCCAGAAGTGCTCGCGTCGATTCGAGACCCGCGGCTGCGGATCGAGCGGCGTGCGCGGCAGGGGCTGACGCGGGCGCTGAATCGCGCGCTCGACCTGGCGCGCGCCCCTCTGGTCGCCCGGCTCGACGCCGATGACGTGGCGCTGCCCGAACGGCTCGCGCGCCAGCGCCAGTACCTCGATGCCCATCCGGGCGTCGGGCTTCTGGGGACGGGAGCCCGCGAGGTCGATCCGTCCGGCCGCGAGGTCGCGATCCTGCGTCCGCCCGTGGACGACGCGGCGCTCCGCCGGGCGCTCATCCGGGCAAACCCGTTCGTGCATTCCTCGATGATGATGCGGCGCACCGTGCTCGACGGGGTCGGCGCCTACGATCCGTCGTTTCCGGTCGCCCAGGATTACGATCTCTGGATGCGGATGGCTCACGTCTCGCGGCTGGCCAATCTGCCCGAGCTTCTCGTGATCCGTCGGCTCCCTCCCGGACGCATTTCGGCCGTTCGCAACAACGAGCGGCTTCTGGCCGAGGCGAGGGTGCGGTGGCGAGCCGTGCGGAGCCATGCCTATCCCTGGTGGTGCGTCGTCTTCGCGCTCCGGCCCGTCACGGCGTTGGCCCTACCCGCCGCCTGGCGGCGCGCGCTTCGTGGGCCCCGGGGTATGGAAGGTTCGCCGTACGGGGTGTAGTACTATGGCCGGGATGCGAATTTTGATCACGGGTATCACAGGTTTCGTCGGCAGCCATCTCGCAGAGCTGGCACTCGAGCGCGGCGCAGAAGTGTTCGGCTCCGTGCGCTGGCGAAGCAAAACCGAGCTCATCGAGGGGTTTCGCGACCGCGTGACCCTCATCGAGTCGGACCTGCGCGACATCCTCTCGGTGCGGACGGTCCTCGAGCAGGCGCGGCCCGACTACATCATCCACCTGGCGGCCCAGAGCTTCGTCCACGCATCGTGGCAGACCCCGATCGAGACGTTCTACACCAACGTCGTCAGCCAGATGAACCTGTTCGAAGCCATGCGCCAGCTCGGCTCATCGGCGCGGTTCCTGGTGATCGGCTCGAGCGAAGAATATGGCCTCGTAGAGCCCGACGAGCTGCCGATCCGCGAGACGAACCCGCTGCGGCCGCTCTCGCCCTACGCCGTGAGCAAGGTGGCGCAGGACCTGATGGGCTGGCAGTACTTCAAGAGCTACGGGATGCACGTCCTGCGCTCGCGCGCCTTCAACCACACCGGGCCCCGTCGCGGCGACGCCTTCTCCGAGTCGAACTTCGCAAAGCAGATCGCCGAGATGGAGGCGGGGCTGCGCGAGCCGATCGTGTACGTGGGCGATCTCAAGCCGACCCGCGATTTCTCCGACGTGCGCGACATCGTGCGCGGCTATTGGCTCCTGCTCGAGCGCGGCACGCCGGGCGAGGTCTACAACCTGTGCTCCGGCCTCGAGTGGTCGATCGAGCGCCTCCTGAATTTCCTGATCGAGAGGTCGACCGTGCCGCACATCGAGATCCGTCAGGACCCCGCTCGTCTGCGCCCGTCCGACGTGCCGGCCTTGCGCGGCTCGCGGCAGAAGGTCGAGAGCGCGCTCGGATGGCGCACAACGATCCCGCTCGAGCAGACGCTCACCGACCTGCTCGAGTATTGGCGCCGGCGGTTGGGGTCACGCCCGCGCTAGCGGACGCAGGCTTGATTCCGGGCGCGCGAGTCGCCCTCGTTCACGACTGGCTGACCGGGATGCGCGGCGGCGAGCGCTGCCTCGAGGTCCTGTGCGAGCTCTTTCCGGACGCGCCGCTCTTCACACTCCTGCACGTGCCGGGCAGCGTCACCACCCCGATCGAGCGCCGGCGCATCGTCACGTCGTTCGTCCAGCGCCTGCCGCGGGCCTCGACGCGGTACCGCTACTACCTGCCGACGTTTCCGCTCGCGATCAGCCGGTTCGATCTCTCCGGCTACGACGTGATCGTCTCCATGAGCCACTGCGTCGCGAAGGGGGTGCGTGTGCCTCCCGGCGCCCTTCATCTGTGCTATTGCTTTTCTCCGATGCGCTACGTGTGGGACCTGTCGAGCGACTACTTCGGGCCCGGCCACGGCCTGGCCGCCCGAGTCCTCGGGCCGCCGATCGCGGCGGCGCTCAGGCGCTGGGACCGACGGACCTCCGGCGTGCACCGGTTCGTCGCGATCTCGCGCCACATCGGTGATCGCATCCGGCGCGCCTACGACCGCTCGGCGGACGTAATCTATCCTCCGGTCGACGTGCAGCGCTTCGAGATCGCGGACGCCGCCGACGACTATTATCTGGTGGTGGGCGCGCTCGTGCCGTACAAGCGCATCGACCTGGCCGTCGGCGCGGCGAATCGGCTGGGCCGGCGGCTCGTCATCGTCGGCACGGGCCCGGAGGACGCGCGACTGCGCGCGCTCGCCGGGCCGACCGTGAGCTTCCTCGGATGGCAGCCCGACGCCGAGATCGCCCGCCTGTACGCGCGCTGCCGCGCGCTCATCTTCCCGGCGGTCGAGGACTTCGGGATCACACCGCTCGAGGCCGCCGCAGCCGGGCGCCCGACCCTCGCGCTCGCGCGCGGCGGCGCGCTCGAGACGATGGTGGGGTCGGACGTCGCCGACGCGCCGCCGACGGCCGTGTTCTTCGCGGAGCAAACGGTCGACGCCCTGGTCGAGGCGATCGAGCGGTTCGAGCGCGCCGCCGACCGGTTCGACGCCAAGGCGCTCCGTGCGCGAGCCGAGTCGTTCGACCGGCCGATCTTCAAGCAGAAGCTGGGCGACTACATCGCCGCGCGCTGGGGTGAGTTCCGCGCGAGGGCGGCATGCTGAAGTCGCACTCGCGACTCGTCGAGAACCTGGCGCTCGCCGGGGACCTGCTCCTGATCGCGGCCTGCTGGATCGGGTCGTACGGGATCCGCTTCTATCTGCTGCCCGTGACCGACGTGCCGCCGTTCCGCGACTACGCGCTGCAGCTGGTGCCGATCCTGCTCGTGTGGGGCATCGCGTTTCGCACCTTCGACCTCTACCGGCCCAATCGCCTCGGCTCCCGTCGGTCGGAATGGTGGGATGTCGCCAAGGCCTCGACGCTCGGCGCCCTGGTCCTCGTCTCGATCATGACCTTCGTGTTCCGCGGGTACGAGTACTCGCGGCTCGTCATCATCCTGTTCTTGGCCCAGTCGATCGTCGTGGTGAGCCTCGCCCGCGCGGGCCTCCGCGAGGTCCTCCGGTTCGCTCGCCGGCACGGATACAACCTGCGCTACGCCATCGTGGTGGGGGGAGGGGAGCCGGCCGCCGAGGTCCTCCGCGTCCTCAACCGGCGCCGCGACGTCGGCATCTTCGTGCTCGGCCTGCTGAGCGACAAGAAGGAGGTCCCCGACAACGTGCGGTGGCTCGGCGGCATCGAGGACGTGCGCGCGGTGCTCGACCGCCAGCAGGTGGACATCGTGGTCATCGCGCTGCCGCACGCCGACGCCGCGCGGCTCACCACGGTCCTCGGCGGGATCGGCGACGACCCGATCGCGATCCACCTGGTGCCGGACGTGTTCGGTCTCGTCCCCGCCCGCGGCGGGATCGAGGAGTTCGAGACGATCCCGTTCATCCACCTGCGCGAATCGCGTCTCTACGGCTGGAACCGCGTCGTCAAGCGGGTGTTCGACCTGGTCTTCGGCGCGCTCGCGCTGGCGGTCGCGGCGCCGCTGATGCTCGCGATCGCGGTGGCGCTCAAGCTCACGTCTTCGGGGGCCGTGCTCTATCGCCAGGAGCGCATGGGCGTCGACGGCCGGCGCTTCCGGATGCTGAAGTTCCGCACAATGCAGGTGAATGCCGAGGCCGCGACCGGACCGGTGTGGGCGCGCGCGGACGATCCGCGCCGCACCCCCCTCGGGGTCTTCCTGCGACGGACCAGCCTCGACGAGCTCCCGCAGCTCTTCAACGTGCTGCGCGGCGAGATGAGCCTGGTGGGGCCGCGGCCCGAGCGCCCGAGCTTCGTCGAGGAGTTCCGGCGTCGCGTGCCCGGCTACATGCTCCGACACAAGATGAAGGCGGGGATCACGGGCTGGGCCCAGATCAACGGCTGGCGGGGCAACACGTCGATCGAGAAGCGGATCGAGCACGACCTCTACTACATCGAGCGCTGGAGCCTCGCCTTCGATCTGAAGATTCTCCTGCAAACCCTCTGGTACGGCTTCCGCGTCAACCGCAACGCGCATTGAGCCGGGCGCGGAACTGGCTGCTCGGCGCGCTCACGGTCGGCCTGGCCGCGTCGATCACGCTCTCGGAAGCCACGCTCGTCGTCCTCGCAGTCGTGCTCGTCGCCGGCCGGCGCGCCGCGGCGGAGGGAGCCGCCCGTCCGCGGGCCACGTGGCCGCTGATCGGGCCCCTGATCGCCTTCGCGCTGTGGACGCTCGTCACCGTGGCTGCCTCCGGGCATCTCCGCCAAAGCCTCCTCGCCTCGCGAGGTCTCCTCACGCTCGGCGCCTTCTACGTCGTGCTGAACGCGCTGCCGGACACCCGGTCGGCCGGCCGCTTCGCGAGCGGTCTCCTGGTTGCCGTCGCGGTGGTGGCGCTCCTGTCGATCGTCCAGGTCGGCTTCTGTCCGCCGGAGGGGACGGTCGAGACGAGCAGCGCGGCGGTCCGGTTGCTGATGAGGAAATGCGCCCGCGCCCGCGGCTTCTTCTCGATCTACATGACGCTCGCCGGCGTCCTCGCCGTCGTGCTGGTGGCCGCGCTGCCGCGGGTCGCACTGGGTGGGCGACGGGCCGCCTGGGCGATCCCGGCCTGTCTGGCCGGGATCGTGGTCCTCGGGCTCACGTCGGTGCGTGGCGCGTGGCTCGGCTTCGCCACCGGCTGCGCGGCGTGCCTGCTCGGGCTGCGCCGCCGCTGGCTGGTGCTGGCCGCGCTGCTGGTGATCCTCGCCGGCTCTCTCGTCGTCGAACCGCGGGTGCTCGAGCGGGTGAAGACCATGGGCGACCTCGCCGACGACACGACGCGCGACCGGCTGGCGATGCTCGCCGCTGGGCTCGGTCTCGCGATCGCGCATCCGATCACCGGGATCGGGCCTGGCCAGGTCAAGAATGTGTACCCGGCGGTGGCGCCGCCGGAGGCCCTACGGCACTCGACCAGCCATCTGCACAACACGCCGCTTCAGATCGTCGTCGAGCGCGGGCTTCCCGGTCTGGCGGCGTGGATCGCGATCTGGGTGGGATTTTTCGGAGCCGCCTGGCGGGTGTACCGGCGCGTCCCGCCGGCGGACGAGGATGCCCGCGCGCTGGTGCTGGGCTCGATGGCGGCCATCGCGGCATTTCTCGTCGCGGGGCTCTTCGAATACAACTTCGGCGACACCGAGGTGCTGCTGGCGGCGCTCGCCGTGATGGCGCTACCGTTCGTCGTCGAGCGTGATCTCCGCGCGAGCCCGCCTCAGCTACGCGAGTGACGGGCGCGGTCGTAGCGGCCGAGGACCTGACCAAGCGTCTCGGCCTGGATGAGGCCTTGTGCCTTCATGGCCTGGAAGACGTCGCCCCATTTCCGGCCGCTCCGCCGCTCCTGCGCGATCTGCTCGAGCGTCATCGGCGTCGCCCCGTTCGCGGTCGTTTGCGCTTCGAAAAGCGCGGTCGCGATCCGCTTGTTGCCCGCCGACAGCGACTCGAAGGCGCTCGGCGAGGGCATCGACACAACCTCGGATTCCGTCTTTGGCTTCGATTGGGCCTCGGCGGATGTGGCGATCGCCGCGATGAGCGAGAGAATGCCAAGACCGGCAGTTGCGAATGATTGTTTCAATTGAACGCTCCATCTCCTGAGGTCATCACCCCGGCCGATCTCGTCATCTACCGTGGTCGACGTCGTGCGGTGCACGGGCGGTGCCAGGACGCGGGCGGGGGCGCCCTTTCCGATTTCTCGGGGACTTAGCAGAAACCGGCCGGTTGGAATCGGTGGTCAGCGACTGGACAGGCTGGCGCAGATGATACCGGACCGATGACAAATTATCGCCGATGGCCAGTGCTATGATGACCCGTGCTGTTCACGTCCCTGGAGTTCCTCTTGCTGTTCTTGCCCGTCGTCCTCGTCGTAGCGCTCCGGTTGCGCGGTCAGCCGCTGCTCCGCTGGATCACCGCGACGAGTGTCGTATTCTATGCGTTCGCCGGGCACTGGTGGTTCATCGTGCCGATGCTCGTCACCACGGCCGTCGACTACCTGGTGGCGCTCGGTATCGCGCCGCGGCCGGCGGGCCGTGGTCGCGGATGGCTGCTGGCGGTCTCGCTCGCGGGGAACCTCGGGATGCTGGCCTATTTCAAGTACTCCGGGCTCCTCGTCCACACCGCGGAACGTGCGGCGGAGGCTCTCGGTCTCGCCGGGGGCTCGTTCGGCTGGTTCGAGGTCGTCCTTCCCGCGGGAATCAGCTTCTACACGTTCCAGACGCTGTCGTACATCATCGACGTGTGGCGGGGCGCTGCGCCCGCCGAGCGGAACTTCATCCGCTTTGCGGCTTTCGTCAGCTTCTTCCCGCATCTCGTCGCGGGCCCGCTGACGCGCCATCACCAGCTGATCCCGCAGCTCGCGCGCATAGCCGAGAGGGGGATCGCCGCGCGCTGGCAGGAAGGCACCTTCCTCTTCTGCGTCGGACTGTCGAAGAAGGTGCTGATCGCCGATCGCCTCGGCAACCTGGTCGATCCCTTGCTCGCGCCGACGGCCCCGCTCGACCTGGTGCATGCGTGGCTCGCGCTGCTGGGGTACGCGTTCCAGATCTACTTCGACTTCAGCGGGTACTCCGACATGGCGATCGGGCTCGGCCGGCTGTTCGGCATCGAGCTGCCGCAGAACTTCAATAGCCCGTACAAGGCCGTCTCTCCACGCGATTTCTGGCGGCGCTGGCACATGACCCTGTCCTTCTGGCTGCGTGACTATCTCTACATCAGTCTAGGCGGCAACCGGTGTCCGCCCGCTCGACGTCGCTTCAACATCATGGCGACGATGGTGCTGGGCGGCCTCTGGCACGGCGCGAGCTGGACGTTTGCGGCCTGGGGCGCGTGGCATGGGCTGCTGCTGCTGGTGCACGGGGAGCTTCCCTGGTGGGACCGCCTCGGCACGACCGTCCGACGGAACCTCACATTCCTGTTCGTCACGCTCGGCTGGGTCTTCTTCCGGTCGAGCGATTTCGGTCGGGCGGCAGCATGGTTCGCCGCGCTCGCGGGGGCTCACGGCGTGCGGACGTGGTCGTCGCAGACCGGTATGCTGCTCGCGCTGGTCGTCGTCTGCTTCACCATCGTGCGGGTCTCTCCGAACAGTCTGGAGCTCCCGCTGGGCTCCCTTCGCGCCCTTCCCCAGGCGGGGCTCGCCGTCGCGACGGTCGCCGCGCTGCTCCTGATGAACTACGGCTCTCGGTTCCTCTACTTCCAGTTCTAGCGACGTGCGACCCTACGTCGTCACCGTGTCCCTGCTGCTGGGACTCGTGCTCCTGATCAACGGCGTCGCCGCGTGGGATCTGGCGCGTCACGAAGCGCGCGCGCGGCGGCTCGCGGGCGAGTTCCGCCCGGGCCTCGCCATGGTGTTCTCGGGCTATGTCGACGAACGGCGGCTCCAGAAGGTCCGCATCGCCGCGATCCCGCCTCCCCGCATCGTGGCGTTCGGCTCGAGCCGGATCCGCGAACTGTCGGGCGCGGCCATCGATGCGAGCGCCGGGACGTTCTACAACGCGGGCATGTCGGCGGCGAGCATCGAGGACTACATCGCAGTGTGGGCACTCCTGCGAGCCAGCGGGAAGATTCCCGACTTCGCGATCTTTTCCCTCGACGCCTGGCTGTTCAACGCCGCGCACGAGCAGGTGCGGTGGCTCGCGCTCGGTGACATCGTCACGCGCTTCCTCGAACGAAATGACGAAGGGCGCGGTGTGGCGCCCGTCTTCGGCGACGCCATGTACCACTGGTATCGCCTGAAGGAGCTGCTCTCCTTCACGGTGCTGACTACTTCCCTCGCCGATCTCGAGCGCCCCCTGACGGGACGGCGCCGCCTCGGTGAAAGCGTCGCCGAGGCCCTGCGGCGGGACCTCGTGCCGGAGGCTGAGGTCGGCGGACGCAACGCGATCCGCGCCGATGGAAGCGTGATCCGCGCCGCCGGACGGCCCACGATCGCCGATCTCCGCCTCACCGCGCAACGCTATGTCCAGGGTGGCGACACCCATCTGGCCGGCTTTCGCTGGGACACGCAGCGCGCGCACCGCCTGGAGGTTCTCTGGCGCGACATGGCCGCTCAGGGCGTCCGGGTTGTCGCGTTCATGGCGCCCTACCATCCATTGGCCTGGCGGCTGCTGCATTCCGACCCGGCGCAGGCCCACGCCATCGAGACCACGGCGGCGTTCCTGCGGGATCTGACGGCCCGGCTCCGTGTTCGTTTTCTCGACGCGTCCGATCCCGGAGTCGTGCCGTGCGGGGAGCAAGAGTTCTACGACGCGGAGCACGCGGATCCCTCGTGTCTGACGTTGGTGGTGACACGGCTCGTTCGCCGATGACAGACGTTGTCGTCCCGTGATGCCGGCCACCGGCAGCGCCCGTACACCGGCTTGGATCGACACGAGAGGGGTGACTGGGCGACGACGAATGGCTATCATCGTGACCTCGCGGCTCACGTCGCGCATCTTGGGGGACTGATCATGGATGAGGCTCGCGGTACCACGGACTCGACGCGCCGGGATTTCGTGCGAGCCAGCGTGATGGCGGCGGCCGGGATGAGTGTCGCCCCGCTGCTCGCGGCCTGCGCGACGGTCCGCATACCGGGCGCCGGGGTCAACGTCGAGGAGGCCGGCGTCGCTGAGCTCCAGGCGGCGCTGAGCGCAGGGCGCCTCGACGCCGAGACGCTCGTGCAGCTGTACCTCGCGCGGATCCAGGCGATCGACCGCAGCGGTCCCACCTTGCGCTCGGTCCAGGAGATCAATCCCGACGCGGTCGCGATCGCCCGCGGCCTCGACGAGGATCGGCGCGCCGGACGTGTCCGCGGCCCGCTCCACGGCATCCCAATCCTGTTAAAAGACAATATCGCCACCGCGGACAAGATGGAGACGACCGCCGGCGCCCTGGCCCTCGTCGGCGCGCGCCCGCGCGAGGACTCGACGATCGCGCGGCGGCTGCGCCAGGCGGGCGCGGTCATCCTTGGCAAGGCCTCGATGAGCGAGTGGGCGTACTTCAAGTCGACGCCCAACTCGAGCGGCTGGAGCGCCCGGAGCGGCCAGGCGCGCAATCCCTACGTGCTCAACCGCACGCCGTGCGGGTCGAGCTCGGGCTCGGCGATCGCGGTCGCGGCGAGCCTCGTCACGGTGTCGATCGGCACCGAGACCGACGGCTCGATCATCTGCCCGGCCGGCGTCAACGGCGTGGTCGGCATCAAGCCGACGGTGGGGCTCACGAGCCGCGCGGGCGTGATCCCGATCTCGGTGACGCAGGACACCGTGGGCCCGTTCGGGCGGACCGTCGCGGACGCGGCCGCGGTCCTGGGGGCGCTCGTCGGCGTCGACTCGCGCGATCCCGCGACGCAGGCGAGCGCGGGCAAGTGGCAGAGCGATTACGTCAAGTACCTCGACCTCAACGGGCTTCGCAGCGCCCGCATCGGCGTGCCCCGCGACGGATATTTCGGCTACAGCCCGAAGGCCGACGCGGTCGTCAACCAGGCGATCGACGCCCTGCGAAACGGCGGCGCGGTGATCGTCGACCCCGTCAAGATCCCCAACTTCGATCGTGTCGCGCTCACGTCCGCCGAGCTGATCGTGCTCCTCTACGAGTTCAAGGCCGGCGTGAACGCATATCTGTCGAGCGTGGCGCCGGGCGCGCACGTGCGGACGCTCGACGACGTCATCCAGTTCAACAAGCGCAACGCCCGCGAGAACCTGCCGTACTTCGGCCAGGAGCTGCTCGAGCGCGCGCAGGCGAAGGGCGAGCTGACGGAAGCGGAGTACCTCGAGGCGCTCGACAAGTGCCGCCGTCTGGCGGGCAAGGAAGGCCTGGACGCCGTCATGGATGGGCAGCAGCTCGACGCGCTGATCGCGCCCACGACCACCCCGGCGTGGCCGGTCGATCTCGTCAACGGCGACCAGTTGCGCGGCAGCAGCGCCAAGAGCGCCGCGCTGGTCGGCTATCCGCTCGTCAGCGTCCCGGCGGGCGCCGTGTCCGGGCTCCCGGTGGGCATCACGTTCATGGGCCGCGCCTGGAGCGAGCCGACGCTCATCAAGCTCGCGTACGCGTTCGAGCAGGCGACGAAAGCGCGCCGTCCCCCGCAGTACCTCAACGCCTTGCCATAGAGGATCGCCCATCGTGCGTGCCGTGATCTGTCGTGCGTGGGGAGAGCTCGACGGTCTCAAGCTGGAAGAGGTCGCCGCGCCGACTCCCGGCCCCGACGACGTCTTGATCGCCGTGAAGGCGACCGCCGTCAACTACGCCGACGCCCTGATGACGGCCGGCCGCTACCAGACGAAGCCGGATCTGCCGTTCAGCCCGGGGCTCGAGACCGCCGGCATCGTGGCCGCGTGCGGCGCACGCGTGACGCGCCTCAGACCCGGCGATCGGGTGATGGCGATCCTCGCCTACGGCGGCCTCGCCGAGATGGCGGTGGCGCCGGAGTCCGAGACGTTCGCGATCCCGGCCCGGATGAGCTTCGAAGAGGCCGGTGCATTTCCCGTCGCGTACATCTCGAGCCACGTCGCGCTTCGCTGGCAGGGCCGCCTCGAGCCCGGCGAGACCCTGCTCGTCCTGGGCGCCGCCGGCGGCGTCGGCCTCACGGCCGTCGAGATCGGCAAAGCGATGGGGGCGCGCGTGATCGCGGCGGCGAGCACGGCCGAGAAGCTCGCGGTGGCCCGCGAGCGCGGCGCCGACGATCTCGTCAACTACTCGACCGAGAAGCTCACCGCGCGGGTGCTGACGATGACGGACGGCAAGGGCGCCGACGTGTGCTTCGATCCGGTCGGTGGCGGGCTCTTCGACGCCGCGCTCTCGGCGCTCGGCTGGGGCGGCCGCATCCTGGTCGTCGGATTCGTCGGTGGCGTACAGCAGATTCCCGCGAACCGGCTCCTGGTGAAGAACCGGGCCGCCATGGGCACGTCGCTCCGCTACTTCCGCTGGCACGCGCCGGAGAAGCTGCGCGCGTCGGTCGACGAGCTGTTGCGCTGGTACGAGGAAGGCAAGCTGCGGCCGTGCATCTCGCACCGTCTTCCGCTCGAGAAGAGCGTCGAGGCGATCAAGCTCCTGACCGATCGCCGGGCCTACGGCAAGGTGGTCGTCGTCCCGGGGCTGCGGGGCGACTGAGCGTGGAGATCCACGTTCGCGAGCACGGCCGGCACGTCGTCGTGGTCACTCTCGACAACCAGCCCCGGCTCAACGCGATGTCGCGCCAGATGATGGCCGACCTCGCCCGGCTGTGGGACGAGCTCGACCGCGGCAGCTGCCGGTGCGTTGTCCTCACCGGCGCCGGCGCGCGCGCGTTCTGCGCGGGCGCCGACATGAGCGGCGATCTCTCCGCGGCGCCGGAGACGGCCCGCGTCGTCAGTCACGCGCTATTGAAGCATCACGTGTTCTCGAAGCCGATCGTGGCGGCCGTCAACGGCGACTGCGTCGGCGGCGGCGTCGAGCTGCTCCTCTCCACCGACGTACGCGCCGCCGCGCCTCACGCGCGCTTCGGGCTGCCGGAGGTGCGCTGGTCCATCTATCCGTTCGGCGGCGCGACGGTGAAGCTCCCGCAGCAGATCGGCTACGTGCACGCCATGGACCTCCTGCTGACCGGCCGGCTCGTCGACGCCGCCGAGGCCGCACGCCTGGGGCTCGTCAATCGCGTCGTGCCGGCCGAGGGCCTCATGGCCTGGGCCCTCGAGACCGCCGAGACGATCGCCGGCAACAGCCCGTCGGCGGTGCAGGCGGTGAAGCGCCAGATCAGCGCGACGATCGCCGACCACGCGCTCTCGCGCGAGGCGCTCGAGCAGGAGCTGGGCGACCGCGTGCGGGCCAGCACGCACTTCCGGGAAGGCGTCGCCGCCTTCCGCGAGAAGCGACCGCCGCGCTACGAGTGATCGGGCCGGCGACCGGCGCGACCAGGTCATCGGGTCGCCCGCGGAGCACGCGCGACGCCGTTCGCCCACCCGGCTTCCGTTTCAGGCGCCGTGAGCCGGGCGCGAGCGCAGTCCGCGCCCGCCGAAGAGCAGCAGCGCGGCGGCGACCCAGGCCAGCGCGCCGTCGAACACGAACGCGCCGGGAATGCTGACCGCGGCGATGGCGCCGCTCGCGAGCGGGCTGGCCGCGGTGCCGATCTGAAGGCCGAGGCCCAGCCAGCCGAACGCCGCGCCGCGGTGCTCCGCGGGCACGATCGTGGCGCCGAGCGAGTAGGTCAGGGTGATCGCGGCGCCCAGGCAGAGCCCGGTGAGCAGGCGCAGCACGAGCAGCATGGGCCAGCCACGCGGCAGCGCCATCGCCGCGCAGAGCGGGCCGCCGACGAAGAGCCCGATCAACAAGATCCGCGCGGCGGGCACCTCGCGCGCGAGCCGCGCGGCGACGTTGGCCGACGCCGTCGCGGCGATCGCGCCGATCGAGACGATCGTGCCCGAGACGGCCGCGATCTTCTCGATGTCGGGAAGATGCGCGACCTGGAGCGGGACCAAGAGCGCCAGCCCGCGGTCGACGAACTGCGCGACGAACAGCAGCGCCATCACCACGGCGAAGTGAGGGTATCTGAACACGTCGCCGAGCGGCATCTTCGGCGCCGGGTGGCGCAGGGTGCCCGCGGGCGGCGACAACTCCTGGAACAGCACGATGAGCCCGACGAGCGCCAGCGCGCAGAGAGCAGCCGTCGCGAAGAACGCGTAGCGGATCCCGAAGTGCGAGGCGACGTAGCCGCCGATCGCCGGGCCGACCGCGACGCTCAGGAGCTGAGCCGACTGCACCATGCCGATCGCCGCCGGCATCTTGTCCTTGGGCGCCGAGACCGTGGCCAGCGCCATCACCATCGGCGTGAAGCCGGCGAAGAGCCCCATGATCACGCGCGCGAGGAAGAGCTGCTGCACCGAGGTGACCAGCCCCATCGCGGCGACGATGACGACGAAGCCGACCAGCGAGCGAATCAGCATCACCTTGCGGCCGAAGCGATCGGCGAGGCGCCCGAAGACCGGCGACAGGACACCGGACATCGCGGGCGTGACCGCGGCCTGGAGCCCCGACCACAGCGCGATCTTCGCCGGATCCGTCACGCCGAGCTCGCGGATGTAGAGCGGCAGGAACGGCGAGAAGAACTGAAAGCCGACGAACGAGATGAAGACGGTGAGGGTCAGGGCCCAGACGTTTCGCCGCCAGTCGTTCGGCAGCAGGCGCATCAGGCGCTCGCGGCGCCGCGCGCCCGCCCGAGCAGCTCGGCGAGCCGGAACTTCTGCACCTTGCCGGTGGCGGTCACCGGCAGCTCGTCGCGCCGCATCAGCCGGAACTCCTGGGGCACCTTGAACGCCGCGAGCGCCTGCTTGCAGAACGCGCGCAGCGCCTCGGGCCCGGCGTCGTGGCCGTCGCGGAGCACGACGACCGCGGCGAGGATCTCTTCTTTCCGCGCGTCCGGCAGCCCGACGACATACGCCTGCTCGACGGCCGGGTGGCCGAGCAGGACTTCCTCGACCTCCAGCGGCGCGACGTTGATGCCGCCGGTCTTGACCATCTCCTTGATGCGGCCGCGGAAGCTGAGCCGGCCGTCCTCGCCGACGGCCCCGAGGTCGCCGGTGACGAGGAAGCCGTCGGCGTCGAAGGCCGCGGCGTTCTTCTCCGGGTCCTTGTAGTAGCCCGGCGTCAGGTAGCCGCGAACGAGAATCTCGCCAACCTGGCCCGTCGGCAGCGGGCGGCGCGTCTCGCGGTCGACGATGCGTATCTCCATCCCCGGCAGCGGACGGCCGACCGTCGTCCGGCGGATCTCGGCGGGATCGTGAGCGTCGGTGACGCTGCAGTTGCCGTAGGTCTCGGTGAGGCCGTAGACGTTGCAGATCTCGCGCGCGCCGAGATCCATCACCATCTGCATTGCCGCCGGCGGACCGATCGCGGCGCCGGTGCGGAGCGACGCGAGATCGCGACGCGCGCGGTCCGGATGCTCGGTGAGCGCGAGCGCGATGTTGGGCGTGCCGTAGTAGACGGTGCAGCGCTCGCGCTCGATCAGCGCCAGCGCGGCGCCCGCCTCGAGCGCGTCCTGGAGTACGATCGTTCCTCCGTGCGTCATCACCGCCAGCAGGGCGTTTGCGCAGCCGAAGCTCCAGAAGAGCGAGATGCCCATCCACAGGCGATCGGCGGAGGTCAGGTGCTGGCGCTCGCCGATGTTCCACATGTTCTCGACGAGCCCACCGTGCGCGAGTTGGACGCCTTTCGGCGTCGAGGTCGTTCCGGACGTGTAGAGGATGTAGGCGACGTCCTCCCGCCTGACCGCGCGCTGGGCGGCGTCGAGCTCGGCGTCGCCGACGGACGCGCCGAGGTCCCCGAGCGTGTCGAATGGCGTCAGCGGGCCGCCGCGCTCGCCGTCGACCACGACGACTCTCGCGAGCTTCGGCAGCCGCGTGGAGCCCGGGCCGCCCAGCCCGGCGAGCATGCCGAGGTAATCCTGGCCGGCGAAGCGCGCGATCGTGATCAGGGTCGTGGCGTCGCAGTGGTCGAGCACGTATCCGAGCTCGCGGGCGCGCGACCAGGTACTGATCGGCACGAGCGTGGCGCCGAGCGTGGCGACGGCGAAGTCGATCACCAGCCACTCCGGACGATTGCCCATCAGGAGAGCAACCTTGTCGCCGTGACGGACGCCGAGCCGCCGCAGGCCCTTGGCGAGCCGCCGGGCCCGGGCGCGAGTCTCGGCGTAGCTCAGGCGCTCGCCGCCGCCCACGATGAGCTCGTGGGCCGGGTCGCGGGCGGTGATCTCGTCGAGCAGGTCGGGAAGGGTGCGGCTCCGCGGATGGGCCACGACTCATCATAAGCCGACGCGCCGGTCGTCGGGTATAGTGGCCGGGTTGACTCCGCACGCCCTCGCGCTGTCCAGCGCCCTCTGCTCGGCCGTGGCGACGATGCTGATCCAGCGCGGCCTCCGGCGCTCGAACTTCTACGCGGGCTTCTGGCTCAACGTCGCCGTGGGCGCGGTCGGGCTCTGGTCCGCGGTCCTCCTGCTCGTGCCGCGCGACGAGTACAACTGGCACGCCGCGCCGTACTTCATCGCGTCGGGTGTCGTCGGCACCGCGGCCGGCCGGCTCTTCCGCGTGGCCGCGATCGAGAAGGTTGGTGCCTCCGTCTCGGCGGCGATCCTCAACCTGTCGCCGCTGATCTCCACGGTGCTCGCCGTCCTGCTGCTGGGCGAGCGGATCACCGTGGCGATCCTCACCGGCACGCTCGTCGTGATCCTCGGGACCACCCTGCTCTCGGCGAGCGGCAAGCACGTCGGCTTCCAGACGCGCGACCTCGTCTATCCCTTTATCTCGGCCATGTGCTTCGGCGTGGTCGCGATCCTCCGCAAGCTCGGCCTCGGCCTGGCCGGGCCGCTCTTCGACTCGGCCATCAACATCACGGCGGCGCTGGTCGCGGCCTCGGCGTTCGTGCTCGCGTCGGGCAATCTCGCGGCGCTCCGCTACGATCGGCGGAGCTTCCTCTACTTCGCCGGCGGCGGCGCCTTCGAGAACACCGGGGTGTTCCTGCTGCTCTTCGCGCTCGGTCTGAGCGAGGTGAGCGTGGTCGTACCGCTGGCCGGCACCTCGCCCCTGTTCGTGCTCCTCCTGGCCTACTGCTTTCCGAGCGGGATCGAGCGGCTGAGCTGGCGCCTGGTCACCGGCGCGGTCCTCATCGTGCTCGGCGTGTTCCTGCTGACCGGCTGGGGCATCGGTCGCCTGGCTTGACGCGCGGTCGAGCGCGGCGCTACCCTCCACGCCATGTCATGGGCCCATCCCGAATATCTCGTCGAGACCGACTGGCTGGCGGCGAATCTCGAAGATCCGGCACAGCGCGTGCTCGAGTGCACGACGATCCTTCACCCGCTGCCCGATGGCGGCTACAAGGCCGAGTCCGGGCGTGCGACGTGGGCCGCCGGCCACATTCCGCGTAGCGGGTTCGCCGACCTCACCGACGATCTCTGCGACCGTGCGGCGGCGACGCTCTACATGATGCCGTCCACCGACCAGATGGCCGCCTCGATGGCGCGCCTCGGGGTCGGCGAGGGGACGCGCGTCGTGCTGTACGACCGCGCGGTGAACATGTGGGCCGCGCGTGTCTGGTGGATGCTGCGCGCGGTCGGGTTCGATCGGGCCGCCGTGCTGAACGGCGGCTGGAAGAAATGGACGCTCGAGGGCCGGCCGACGTCGACGGCGCCGTGCGCCTATCCGCCGGCGCGGTTCGTCGCGCAGCCCCGGCCCGACCTCTTCGTCGGCAAGGATGCGGTGCTCGCGGGCCTGGGCAAGCGGGCCACGTGCGTCCTCAACGCGCTGTCCGAGGAGCAGCATCGCGGCACCGGGGGCGTCGCGTACGGGCGGCCCGGGCGCATCGCCGGCAGCGGCAACGTCCCGGCGCGAGCGCTCGTCGACCCGGCGACGCACGCCTACCTCGCGCCCGACGTGCTGCGCCGTCGATTCGCCGAGGCGGGCGCGCTCGAGGCCGGACGGGTGATCACGTACTGCGGCGGGGGCATCGCGGCCAGCAGCGACGCCTTCGTCCTCACCGCGCTGGGCCACGACCAGGTGTCGGTGTACGACGCCTCGCTCTCCGAGTGGGCGAGGGATCCCTCGCTGCCGATGGAGACGGGCTAGGCCCCCAGGTACGCGCGCTGCACGCGCGCGTCGGCCAGCAGCGCGTCGCGCGGGCCCGCCAGCACCACGCGACCGGTCTCGAACGTCAGATACATGCCCAGCATCATGAAGTCGCCCTGCGCGAAGTTCACGACGCGCATGACGCCGAAGATGAGGCCGAGGCCGATGCTCATGAGCGCGTAGACCCCGCCGACGAGCAGTCCGGTGACGACGTACTGGACGAGCTCAGCGAGGACCACCGGCGCCTGCGCCGATTACTTGTGCCAGGCGACCGGCCGTGTCGCGACGGCGATCGGCACCACGGTGTAGGGCTCGCCGTCCTGCCACTGCACGATCAGCGGCGTCGCGCCGATCCGCCGGCCGCGCTCGTCGAACCGCACCCTCGGCGGATAGAAGGCGGCGACCGCCGGGCCGGAGGAGATGTCGATCCGGGCGAGCGCGTCGCGGATCGCCTTCGGGTCGGCCGACTTCGCCTGCTCGATAGCCTCCTTGATCAGCCAGACGTGGGCGTAGGTGCAGAGCGGGTCCTGCGTCATGAACGGCTCGCCCGTCCGCTGCTTGAACTTCTTGACGAGCTCTTCCTGGCCCTTCATCGGGTGCGACGCCACGACGGTCTGGATGTTGTCGAGCACGTCCTTGCCGACGGTCTTCACATACTCGGGCGTCACCAGCCAGGCGCCGACGCCCTGGATCGGAGACTTCACGCTGAACTCCTTGACCTTCTGCAGCACCTGGATCGAGTCGGGGAAGTTGGTGGCGCCGTAGAACACGATGTCGGGCTGAGTGGAGCGAAGCTTCTGCACGATCGCGGTCGCGTCGGCGAGCGGCGGCGTCCACACGTCGTCCACGACCAGCTCGATCCCCTTGGCGGCCAGGAGCTTCTCGCGCAAGGGCTTGTAGAAGAACATCGAGGCCGCGGTGTTGTCGCCGACGATGCCCGCCTTCCGGATCGGCCGGTTGTTCTTCTTGGCCAGGTCGGTCACCAGGTCGAGCGCCTGCTCGGCCTGCAGCGACGAGACCGGCGAGGTCTGGAACGTGTACTTGAAGCCGCGCTCGGTGATGCTGTCGGCGTAGGAGAGCGAGAGCCACGGCACCTGCAGCCGCTCGGCCACCTCGGTGACGCCCAGGGTGAACGAGCTCAGCCACGAGCCGATGCCGGCGCTGATCTTCTCGCGCGTCAGCACGCGCTGCGCCGCGCTCACCGCCTTCTCCACTCTGTCGCCGGCGTCGGCCTCGCGGAGCACGATCCTGGCGCCGCCGAGGGCCTTGATCCCACCCTGGCTGTTGATCTCCTCGATGGCCATGTCGGCGCCCATCTTCTTGAGCTGGCCTTGCCGAGCCCAGCGGCCGGACAGCGGCGCCACGAGCGCGATCTTGACGTCGTCGGCGGCCGGCGCCTGGCCGATGGAGAGCACGGGGACGACGACGGCGAGCGCCAGCACGACGATGAGCGTCCGCGAGAGAGAACGCTTCACAGTAGTCTCCTCATTGAGAGCGAGTCGCTGCGTTCGGTCTGGACGGCCCTCGACGATAGCACTCCGGGGCCGTGGCATTCGCCGCGACTCTCGTCTAAGATTCAGTCCTCGAGCCGTCCGCACGGGAGGGCCATCGGGGCTCCCCCGCCGGCCGGGGTGTGGACATTGAACAAGGAGCCGGCCATGGCGACGAAGAAGAAGGGCACGGGACTGATGATGGTCTGGACCGATATCCCGGCGGACAAGGAGAAGGAGTTCAACCGCTGGTACAACGAGGAGCATCTGGCCGAGCGGCTCGCGCTTCCCGGCTTCCTGAACGGCGCGCGCTACGAAGCGGTCAAGGGCGGTCCCAAGCATCTCGCCGTCTACGAGCTCGAGAGCGTCGCGGCGCTCGAGACGCCGGACTACAAGCGCGTCCGCTCGAACCCGACGGCGTGGACGAAGAAGTGCTCGCCCGAGGTCATCGGCACGAACTACATCCGCAACGTCTATGCGCTCATCCATCCCAGGAGCGTGACGCCGCAGGTGGCCGAGAGCCCGATGGCGCCGGCGCTGCAGCTCGGGCGGATGGACGTGCCGCCGGAGATCGACGCCGACTTCAACGCCTGGTACAACACGATCTACATCCCGAACTACGAGAAGGTGCCCGGTGTGATCCGGGGGCGGCGCTTCCGCGCGGTGACGGGCACCCCGACGTACCTGACGTTCTACGAGTTCCAGAACCCGAAGGTCTCGGAGACGCCGGCCTGGCTCGCCCAGCGCGACATCGCGCCCGAGACCCAGCGCATCCGGCCGCACATGAAGCACGCGCCCGGATCGCCGGGCGTGTACGTCAAGACGTTCGAGCTCGGAGGGTAGAAGGACTCCCGCGGCTCGTCCAGGCCTCGATCGCCGCCACCTGCTCGTCGATGGAGCGATCGCCTTCGAGCCTCAACACCGGGCACGGAAGGCCGACCAGCCAGGCCTCGTGCAGGGCGCGGCTTCGCGTCTCGAGGCCGCCGGTGTCGTAGCGACCGGCCCACTCGAGAAACTCCGCGTGGGCACGGTGAAGGTCTCCGCCCGGCGCGATGGCATGTCGACCGTACCGCGCGGTTTCACGCGCGCGGAGGCGGGCCAGACGCACCGGTGTCGGCACGACCAGGAACACGACCAGCTCGAACTCCGGAATGAGCGGATCGCCCCAGCCGCAGAGCGACCCCGACAACACCCAGGCCGTCGATGCGCGGAGGGCTTGGCGCAGCGACGTGAGCCGTTCCTCGCGCGGGCGCTTCTCACGATAGGGTGGATCCGTCCGCACCCAGAAGAAGTCGTCGGTATCCAGGTGGCGATGGCCGAACCTCGCGGCCAGCGCCCCACCGAGCGACGTGGTGCCGCTGCCTGACGCACCGACGATGTGGACGCGGCTGGGTGTCCGCACGCTCGCTGCCCCGGGGTCTGCCATCAGCCTATTGGCCGCGAGTCTCGTCGGCCTTTCTCAGCGCCTGCCAGGCCGCCCGCTGCGTCGCGCGCCACGGCGTCCGCTCCCAGCCGGTGCCCGTCGCGCCGGTCGGCGAGTGCTCTGTCCCGGTCGTGTAGAACGTCGCGCGCCAACCCTTGTCGTCGTAGCGCGTGAGCTGGAGGTCGTAGCCCTGACGGGCCATGCCGACCGCGACGCGGCCGATCCCGGACCACGAATCGAGCCACGAGCGCAGCGCGTGGAGCGCGCGGTCGTACGAGGGCAGGGAGCAGCCGGCGAATCCGAGCGCCGCTGCGAGGAGTCGTCCGCGCTGGTCGAGCACACGCCGCCTCGACGGGAGCTAGTTCGCCGGGACGGGATCCGTCGAGACGCGCAAGCGGACGAAGTAGTCCTTGAAGCGCTCGACGTCCGACTCGGAGACCATGTCGGCCACGATGAAGCAGGCGAGGTCGCCCTGGCGCCACACCCAGGCCGAGAACCCGCTGTCGCTCATGAGCGCCGGCCGCCACCGGTTCTGGATCTGGACCCGCCGCGCCTCGGGCAGCGGCAGCCCGGGATAGGGCAGCGCGATGTACGTCACCAGGTGGCCGTCGCCGTCACGATAGTAGAGCGCCATGCCGCGCCGCCCCTCGAGGTAGACGGGCTCGGCCCCGACGAACACGAGCCGGTCGTCGCCGCCGAAGAACTTCGGCAACGCGATGCCGGACTGCTCGGTGAGCCACGGCAGCGCAGTCGGTACGCCTTCGGGGCGTCGTGTGCCCCACATGAGCGCGCGGGTGTGCTCGGCCACGACCGACCGCACGAGCCGCTCCGCCGGGTCGGCGGGGAGGATCCGCGGCAGGAACGGGATCGACGCGAGCACGAGCACCAGCGCCGTGGCGGCGGCCGCCAGGGCGGGCGCGAGCCACGCCGGGCGCGCGCGCGTGGGCTCGGCGCTCTGCCCGATGGAGCCGCGCAAATACACGGGCGCCGTGTAGCGCCGGAGCTCAGTGCGGAGCCGTGCGCCGAGCGCGTCGTCGGAGTCGGGGGAGTGGGCGCTCATTCTTTGCTGTAGTCGCGCAGGAGCCCGCGCAACCGCTCCTTGGCCCTGAAGATCCGTGATTTGACGGTGCCGACCGGGCAGGCCAGGATGCGGGCCACGTCCTCGAGCGCCATGCCCTCCACTTCCGCGAGCAGCAGCACGGTTCGAAATTCCTCGGGCAGGCGCTGGAGAGCGCGCTCGAGATCGGTGTGCGCCTCGACGGCGCCGCTCGACTCGTCGGGCGCGTCGTGAAACATCGGAGCGTCCCAGGCAGGAACACCGTCCTCGGCGAGCGCCGATTCCCGCTCGCGAAGCCGATAGAACGTCAAGAATGTGTTCCTCAAGATTTGAAACAGCCAGGCTCGGAGATGGGTTCCCGGCTGGAACCGGTGGGAAAACCGGAAGGCGCGCAGGTAGGTTTCCTGGACGAGGTCGTCGGCCTCCGGCGGATTCCGCGTCAGATACATTGCGAAGTTGTAGAGCGCGTCCAGGTGCTCGAGCGCGGCCCGATGGAACTCGTGGGAAGACACCGGACGGCTCAGTCCGTGAACCAGCGCACCGGGTAGTCGCCCGGACGCACGTGGTGCTCGTCTTCGAGCTCGGCGAGCAGCTCACGGATCGAGCGATAGAGGACGGGGTGCTCGAGATCGGGCGCCAGGTCGGCCAGCGGCTGCAGGACGAAGCCGCGCTCCGCCAGGAGCAGATGGGGCACGTGCAGGTCGTCGCCCGCGCTCAGCACCTCGTCGCCGTAGAAGAGGATGTCGATGTCCAGGGTCCGCGCCGAGAATCGCTGGGCCTCGGGCGTGCCCGGCGGGCGGGTCCGCCCGAGCGCGGTCTCGATGGCCTGCAGCGCCGCCAAGAGGGCCCGCGGCGCGAGCGAGGTCTCGATCGCCACGACGCAGTTGAGGAACCAGCGCTGCTCGCTGTCGGTCTGGCCGGGCTCGGTTTCCCACGGCTCCGCGTCGTAGAGCGGCGAGGCGTCGAGGAACCGGATCGCGTCGACCCCGTGCAGGTGCCGGACAGCGGCCTTGAGGGTCGCGAGCCGATCGCCGACGTTCGAGCCGAGCGAGAGATACACGCGCGTCACGACCGGCTCCGCGTCAGCTCGACCGCGGGCGTCCCGACCAGACCCTCCATCGGAGGCGTGAGCTTACGGACGCGCACGCGGATCTCGCGCGCCGGGAACTCGCGCAGCAGCGCCTCGACGATGAGCCCGGCCAGGCGCTCGATGAGGTTCACACGGTTCTTGGTGCCGATCTCGACGATGCGCCGGGCGACCACGCCGTAGTCGATCGTGGTCGATACCTGGTCCGATACGACCGCCGGGGACAGGTCGACCGCCATCTCGACGTCGACGGAGAACCAGGCGCCCACGACCTGCTCGGCGCGTGTCAGCCCGTGCTGGCCGTAGAAGCGCACGTCCTCCAGCAGGAGCTTGTCGGCCATCAGGGCTTCACGACCGGGTTCTTGAGGCTGCCGATCCCCTCGATCCGCACCTCGACGCGGTCGCCCGGCTCGAGCGGGCCGACGCCCGCGGGCGTGCCGGTCGCGACGACGTCGCCCGGCAGGAGCGTCATCACCTGAGCGATCAGCGCGACGATCTCATCGGTGGGGAAGATCAGCTCCTTCGTCGACGACGACTGCCGGAGCCCGCCGTTGACGAACGTCTCGACCGCCGCCGCGTCGGGGTCGATGTCGGTCGCGATGCACGGGCCCAGCGGACAGAAGGTGTCGAACGCCTTGGCCCTCAGCCATAGCCCCTTCGAGGCCAGGTCGCGCGCGGTCACGTCGTTGAGGCAGGTGTAGCCCAGCACGTACTCGCGTACGCGCTCGGCGGGAACATTGCGGCACCGGCGCTTGATCACGACCGCGAGCCCCGCGCCGTGCTCCACGAGCTGGCTGAGGGGCGGATAGAGGATCGGGTCGTCGGGCCCGGCCAGGCTGGTCGGCGGCTTCAGGTGGAAGTGCGGCTCGGCCGGCGCGGTCCGCGCGGCCGGCGCCTCGTGGCCGCGATGGTTGTGCTCGACGACGACGATCTTCGAGGGCACGGTCGGCGCCAGCAGCACGGCGCGCTTGAGGGGCACGCAGCGCCGGCCGCGCCGGAAGGGGCCCCACGGCGTCCCCGAGTACTCGACGATGTCACCGCCCTCGAGCACGCCGTACGACATGTTGGTGTCCGTCTTGAAGCGCACGATCTGCATCGCGACCCGTCACGCGAGGCCGAGAACGTCGGCCATCGAGTAGAGTCCCGGTGGACGGCCCACGATGAACCGCGCGGCGCGCAGCGCGCCGCGCGCGTACGTGTCGCGATTGTGGGCGCGGTGGGTCAGCTCGAGCCGCTCGCCCAGGGTGCCGAACGACACCGTGTGCTCGCCGACGACGTCGCCGGACCGGAGGGAGAGGATGCCGATCTCGGGCTTGGTGCGCTCGCCGGGCAGGCCCTGCCGGCCGTAGACGGCGACCTGATCGAGATCGCGCCCGAGCGCGGCGGCCACGACCTCCGCCATGCGGAGCGCGGTGCCGCTGGGCGCGTCCTTCTTGAATCGGTGGTGGATCTCGGTGATCTCGACGTCGTACTCTTCGCCGAGCGCCTTGGCCATGGTGGCCAGGAGCTTGAACGCGACGTTGGTGGCGACGGACATGTTGGGCGACATCAAGATCGCCGCGCGCTTGGCGAGATCGCCGATCTCGGCGCGCTGCGCCGGGCTGAAGCCGGTTGTGCCAATCACCGCGCGGGCGCCGGCCTGGGCGATCAGCCGGAGGTGCCCGAGCGACGCCTCGGGCACCGAGAACTCGATCAGCACCCGCTCGCGCGTGATCTCGGCCGCGGCGTCCGCGCCGACGCTCACGCCGGCCTTGCCGACGCCCGCCAGCTCTCCGGCGTCCCGCCCGAGGGCGGCGTGGCCCGGCGCCTCGAGCGCGGCGACGAGCCGGAGGTCGGACACGTCGGCGAGGCAGGCGACGATCCGATTGCCCATCCGTCCGGCAGCGCCCGCGACAACGACATCCGCCGTCGAGGCGCCACGACGCCCGACGTTCGGGGATGGCTCCCCGCCGACAGCGCTCATGGGTGCTACTTGATCAGGCCGTACGGCTTGAGGATGGCGCGGAGCTTCTCGCGATTGGCGTCGCTCATCCGGCACATCGGCAGGCGGAACTCCGGCTCGATCATGCCGGCCATCGCCATCGCTTCCTTGATCGGGATGGGGTTGGTCTCGAGGAACGCCGCGCGCGCCAGCGGGAAGAGCCGGTAGTGGAGCTCGCGCGCGCGCTTCCAGTCACCGTCGAGCGCGGCGTGCACGAACTCGGCCGTCTCACGCGGCACGATGTTCGCGATGACCGAGACGACGCCGCTGCCACCGATCGCCAGGAGCGGCAAGGTGACGTTGTCATCGCCGGACAGGACCGAGAAGTCGGGACCGCACGCCGCGATCACCTGGCTCATCTGGTCGAGCGATCCGGACGCTTCCTTGACACCCACGATGTTCTTCACGTCGCGTGCGAGCCGCGCCATCGTGTCGGTCTCGACGTTGACCGCGGTGCGGCTCTGGATGTTGTAGACCAGGATCGGGATCGCGACCGACTCGGCCACCGCGCGGAAGTGGCGGTAGAGCCCTTCCTGCGTCGGCTTGTTGTAGTACGGGTTCACGACGAGTGCGCCGGCCGCGCCGGCCCGCTCGGCGTGCTTGGTCATCTCGATCGCGTCGCTGGTCGAGTAGGAGCCGGTGCCGGCCACGACCCGGATGCGGCCGCGGGCGGCCTCGATCACGAGCTCGACCACGCGGTGGTGCTCGTCGTGACCGAGGCTCGGCGCCTCGCCGGTGGTCCCGCAAGGAATCAGCCCGTCGGTGCCGTTGGTGATGTGGAACTCGACCAGCTCCCGGAGCTTCGCCTCGTCGACCTTGCCGTTCCTGAAGGGGGTGACCATCGCGACGAATGAACCCTGGAATATCTGGCTCATGGGGCTGTCTCCCCCGCCACCAGGTCTTCGTACGTCTCCCGGCGGCGCACAATCGTGTACCGGTTGCCGTCCACGAGCACTTCGACGGCCCGCGGTCGCGTGTTGTAGTTGGAGGCCATCGCGAAGCCGTAGGCGCCGGCGCTCATCACGGCGAGTAGATCGTCCTGCTCGACCCGGGGCAGCTCGCGTTCCTTGGCCAGGAAGTCGCCCGACTCGCAGATCGGGCCCACGACGTCGACGGTCTCGCGCTCCCGCGACCGGCCCGTCTCGTCCACCGGCACGATCTCGTGATACGAGCCGTAGAGCGACGGCCGGATCAGATCGTTCATCGCGGCATCGACCACCACGAACTTCTTGGCGCGGGTGTCCTTGCGGTAGAGCACCCGCGTGAGCAGCACGCCGGCGTTGCCGACGATGGAGCGGCCAGGCTCGAGCAGGACCGTCACGTCCGCCTCGCGCAGCGCCGGCAGGAGCAAGCTGGCGAACTCCTGGTGAGTCGGCGGCGTCTCGTCGCGGTAGCGAATGCCGAGCCCGCCGCCGATGTCGATCGTGTGGATCTCGATCCGCCGCTCGCGCAGCGTCTTCACGAGCGCGACCACGCGGGCCACCGCGTCGGCGACCGGCGTGGCCTTGGTGAGCTGCGAGCCGATGTGCATGTCGGCGCCGACGACCGCGAGGCCCTTGAGCGTCGCGGCTTCCTCGTACGCCTCGAGCGCCTCGTGGTAGGGGATCCCGAACTTCGACGTCTTCAGACCGGTCGCGATGTAGGGATGCGTCTGCGGATCGACGTCCGGATTCACCCGCAGCGCGACCGGGGCGCGCACACCCATCTCGAGGGCCACCTCGTCGAGCACGCGGAGCTCCGCCCGCGACTCGACGTTGAACATCAGGATGTCCGCCTTCAACGCCTCGCGCATCTCGTCGCGACTCTTCCCGACGCCCGAGAAGATGATCTTCTTGGGCGGCACGCCCGCCCGGAGCGCGCGATAGAGCTCGCCGCCCGAGACGATGTCGGCGCCCGCGCCGGCCTTCGCCAGCACCGAGAGGACGCCGAGGTTCGAGTTGGCCTTGACCGAGTAGCAGACGACGTGCGGCACGTCGCGAAACGCGCGCTCGTAGCCGGCGAGACTCTCGAGCAGCGCGGCCTTCGAGTAGACGTAGGCGGGCGTGCCGGCGACGGCCGCCAGCGCGCGCAGCGAGACCTCTTCGCAGCAGAGCTCGGAGTCTCGATACTGGAACGGGCCCATGTATTCGTTGTTCGTAACACCCGAGCCAGGTGAAGTCAAGGCAGGCTGACCCTCGCCTCGTTCGAACGCTCGCTCTCGTTCGGTCGCGCTGCGCGATCCTGCGCCGTGACCGCGTAGCGATACGTGCCGCGCGTCACCGTGCGGTCGACGTACGTGGTCGACGGCGCGCTGGTCGCCCCGATTCGCTCGAAGCCGCCCCGTTCCGGGGCGCGGTAGACGATGTAGCTCGCCACGTCGGTCTCCGGGCTCGGGCTCCAGGACAGGCGCACGACCCCCTCGGAGGCGACGCCGACGAGGTTCGCCGGTGGCGAGGGAGGCGTCACGTCGCGCGGCGTCGCGGCGACCCGCGGCGACGGCCGGCCGTAGAGCGTCGTATCCGCCACACTGCGCACGGCCCGGACGGCGTAGTAGTAGTCGCGGTCGTTCTCCAGATCGGAGTCGGTCCACGCCGTGTCCGAGACCGGCGGCGAGACCGGCGCCGGGTCCGCGTCGGCGGACGACGCGCGGAGCACCTCGTACTTGAGGACGTCCGTCACCGCGCTTCCGTCGAGAAGCCGCGTCGCCGGGCTCCACCGCAGACGCACCGCGCGCTCGCCCGGCTCGACGACGACGTTCTGGGGTTCCGCGGGGGCGGCGGCGTAGCGCACCGAGACCCGACGCGAGGGTGGGCCGATGCGGCCCTGTCTGTCGCCGGTGACCACCACGTAGGTGTAGCGGCGCCCGTACGTGAGCCCCTTCCGATCGGCGAACGCCAGGCGTGGCCCGCGACGGACCGCGGGCTCCGGCTCGGCGCTGCGGATCGCGGCGATCTCCTCGTAGCCGGCGATCCGTCCATCGGTGAGCATCGCCGACTTGGGCTCGCCCGCGCCGCTGTCCTCGACCCGGAAGATCCGCATCACGGTGACGTCGCGCTGGCGCGTGTTGTCGACGCGGCGGGTGGGCGGCGTCCACGCCAGCACGATCGCCGACTCGTCGACATCACCCGTCAGGTCGGCGACCGGCTGGGGAGCCCGCTGTTCCGGCGCGACCGGCGGAGATTTCTTGCCGCACGCGGTGAGGGTCAGCGCGGCGAGCCCCAGGCACGCGGCGAGGCGCCGACCGGGCCCGGTCATGCGCGCGCGATCAGCGTGCGGGCGAGCGCGAGCGAGCGGCGGACGGCGTCGGGCGCGGTCCCGCCGGTAACCGCGCGCGCCCGCAGCGACGCCTCGACCGTGACGGCGTCCTTGGCGTCGTCCTCGAAGAGCGGCGAGAAGCGGCGCAGCTCGACGAGCCCGAGCCCCTCGAGCGGTTTGCCCTCCGTCTCGCAGAACCGCACGATCCGTCCGACCACGCCGTGCGCCTGCCGGAACGGGAGCCCCTTGCGCACGAGATAGTCGGCCAGATCGGTCGCCGTCGCGAAGTTCTCCGCGGCGGCGCGCCGCATCCGATCCGTCCGGAAGGCGAGTGAGGCGAGCATCGGCGGCACGACGGCGAAGATCGCCTCGAGCGTGTCGACCGAGTCGAAGAACGGCTCCTTGTCTTCCTGCATGTCCGAGTTGTAGGCGAGGGGGAGCCCCTTCATGGTGGTGAGCACCGCCACGAGATTGCCGTAGAGCCGGCCGCTCTTGCCGCGGACCAGCTCGGCCACGTCCGGGTTCTTCTTCTGCGGCATGATCGACGAGCCGGTCGCGAAGGCGTCGGAGAACTCCACGAAGCCGAACTCGGCGGTGGCCCAGAGCGTCAGGTCGGTGGCGAGCCGCGACAGGTGCATGGCGGTGATCGCGGCCGCCGCCAGGAACTCGAGCAGGGTGTCGCGGTCGCTCACCGAGTCGAGGCTGTTCGGCGAGACTCCGGCGAAGCCGAGATCCCTGGCGAGCGCCTCGAGATCGATCGGAAACGCGGTGCCGGCGAGCGCCGCTGCGCCGAGGGGCATCGCCGAGGCGCGCGCGCCGCAGTCGCCGAACCGGTCCCGATCGCGCTGCAGCATGAAGACGTACGCGAGCAGGTGGTGACCGAGGACGATGGGCTGGGCGCGCTGGAGATGCGTGTAGCCCGGCAGCGGTGCCTCGATCGTCTCGGCGGCGCGCGCGACGAGCGCTTCCTGGACGCGACGCACGCCCGCGCGGACCCGCGCGATGACCTCTCGGAGGTACAGGCGTTCGTCGACGGCGATCTGGTCGTTGCGCGAGCGCCCTGTGTGCAGCTTGCCGCCGACCTCGCCGATCAGCTCCTGGAGCCGCCGCTCGATGTTCGTGTGGATGTCCTCGAGCTCGGCGCGGTAGGGAAAGGTGCCCGCCGCCAGCTCGTCGCGGACCGTCGCCAGCCCCCGCACGATCGCGTCGCGCTCGGCGGCGGACAGGAGCCCGGCCCGGGCGAGGGCCTTGGCCCACGCGACGCTGCCGGCGATGTCGTGCGGCCAGAGCCGCCGGTCGAAGGCGAGAGACCCGGTGAACCGCTCCGCGGTCGGATCGGCGCCGGCCGCGAACCGCCCGCCCCAGAGCTTCTCCGACTTCGCCGCGCCGCTCTGCGGAGCCGCGCGCTTGCGGGGCCGCGACTTCACGGCAGGAGCGCCGCGATGTCGTCCATGATCCGACGGGTCACGTGGACGCGCGCGCTCCGTCGCGCGTGGAAACCCTCGTCCGCGAAGCAGCGCGCCGGCCCGAAGCGGACGCCGAGCGGGACGCGGCGCGGAATGTAGCCGCGGCGCCCCGCGAGGGCTTCGTAGGTGCCGCGGATGCCCGCGGGGACGACCGGCACGCCCGAGCGCAGCGCGAGCAGCGCGACGCCCGGCAGGCCGGGCTCGAGCCGGCCGCGCACGCTGAAGGGGCCCTCCGGGAAGATCCCGACCACCCGCCCCTCCTGGAGGATGTGAAGCGCGCGGCGAAGGGCGCCGACGTCCGCGCGCTCGAGGTCGATCGGGATCGAGCGGATGTTCCGGTGGAACAGCGGATGAAAGGGCGTCGCGCGCCAGACGCGCGGCATCACGAGGAACGAGATCGGCTCCGGGACGGTAACGCCGAGCACGACGCCGTCGAGATAGTTGTGATGGTTCGCGGCGATGAGATACGGCCCGCTCGCCGGCAGGTGCTCGAGGCCGTCGACGCGGAGATCGAACCAGCGCACGAGGGCCTGGCGGAGCGGCGTGCGGAGCGCGCGATAGAGGAGCGGCACGGACGATGCTTCGCGGGCGAGGCGCCGGGTTTCGGCGAGCGTGGTGGGGCCGGCCATGTCGCGCGTTTTATAGCACGGTTCACCGAGTGCGGGCGAGCCGGTACCGGGCGACCGCCGCATTGTGCTCGGCGATCGTCGCCGAGAAGTGGTGATGGGTGTCGTCCATCGCGACGAAATAGAGGTACTTCACCGGCGCCGGATCGAGCGCCGCCTCGATCGCCGCGAGCCCCGGGCTCGCGATCGGCCCGGGCGGTAAGCCCGGGTTGCGGTACGTGTTGTACGGGTGATCGATCCGGAGGTCGGCGCGCGTCAGCGCGCGCCGCTCTTTACCGGTCGCGTACTGCACCGTGGGGTCGGCCTGAAGCGGCATCCTCATTTTGAGCCGGTTCCAGAAGACCGCGGAGATCGTCCGCATCTCGCCGCGCTCCACCGCTTCGCGCTCGATGATCGACGCGAGGGTGAGCAGCTGGTGCACCGTGAGCCCGCGCGCGGCGGCGCGCGTCGTGATATCCGCGCCCGTCTTGGCGCGCAGGCGCTGCACCATCCGGGTCAGTATCTCCTCCGGGGTCATCCCGCGGACGAACTGGTAGGTATCGGGGAACAGGTAGCCCTCCAGGCTCGGCGCCTCGATCCCGAGCGTCGACAGGAAGGCCGGGTCGGCGGCGACGCGGCGCACGGCGGCGCTCGGCGCGAGCCGCTCGGCCTCGAGCGCGCGCGCCAGCTCGGCGACGGTGGCGCCCTCGGGCTGCAGGACGACGTGCTGCTTGACCCGTCCGGCCTCCAGCTGGGCCAGCACGCCCAGGGTCGTGGCCTCCCGATCGATCTCGTACTCACCCGCCTTCAGGTACCTACCCCGGAACACGGCCAGCATGACGAAGCCCGTGCGACTGCGGATTGCGCCCGCCTGATAGAGCCGCCCGGCGATGAGCAGGATGCCGTCGTGGGCAGGAATCTCCACGGCGACCGGACCGGCCTGGAGCGCCTCGGTCGGAGTCAGGACCTCGTGACCCACGAGGACGGTGACACCGGCCCCGATGAGCATGAGGAGGGCGATGGCGGCACGCAACCCCATGATTTCCCAGTGTAACATCCAGGCTCTGATATACTGTGATGCCTTGATGGCCTGTTCACCCCGATCACACTGGCTCGCTTCCAGGGGGTCCCATGCTTGAGCTGCAGCTACCCACCCGTCACGATTGGACTGTCCAGGACAAGACTTACGGCAAGCTGTCCATCGAGCCCTTCGAGGCCGGCTTCGCCCTGACCGTCGGCATCGCCTATCGCCGGGCCCTCTTGTCGGCGATCCACGGCGCCGCGCCGACCTGGGTCAAGATCGAGAACGTCCTGCACGAGTTCTCGCATCTGCCGGGTGTCATGGAAGACACGCTCGACATCATGATGAACCTCCGCAAGGTCGTGTTCACGCTGCACGTGAACCGGCCCAAGATCCTCCGCCTGCGCGCCCAGGGCGGCTCGATCGTCAAGGCCAGGGACTTCGAGACCGACGCGGACATCGAGGTCCTCACCCCCGATGTCGTGCTGGCGACGCTCGACAAGGACGGCGTGCTCGAGATGGAAGTCTGCGTCGAGCGTGGCCGCGGCTACGTCTCGGCCGAGAAGCGTGAGCCGGAGGCCCTGCCGATCAACGCGATCCTGCTGGACGCGGACTTCTCGCCGGTCAAGCGCGTGAACTTCCACGTCGAGCCCTTCACCGAGGGGCGCGAGCGGCTCGTGCTCGAGGTGTGGACCGACGGCAGCGTCGGCCCGGCCACCGCGGTCGGCGAGGCGTCGCGGATCCTCGAGGACCACTTCGACCTGCTCATGGAGTTCCCGGAGACCTCGCCCCAGGAAGAGGCGGCCGAGCGCGACGATGTGCGGCCGCGGACCGAGCTGAACGAGAATCTCTTCCGCAACGTCGACGAGCTCGAGCTGTCGGTCCGTGCGTCGAACTGCCTGAAGACGGCGAACATCCGGACGATCGCCGACCTCGTGCAGAAGAGCGAGGCCGAGCTGCTCAAGACCAAGAACTTCGGCAAGAAATCGCTGAACGAGATCAAGACGATCCTGGGCGAGATGAGCCTCTCGCTCGGCATGCGGCTCGATCCGGAGGAGCTCGAGCGGCTGCGCTCCCAGTACGAACGCGCCTACGAAGCCTAGCGGGCGAGGCGGGTCTTGATACGGTCGACGGCCTCTTCGGTGGCGGCGCGGCCGCCGAAGGCCGTGAGGCGGAAGTAGCCCTCTCCGCTCGGACCGAAGCCCGCGCCGGGTGTCCCGACCACGTGGGCCTCGTGCAGGAGCTTGTCGAAGAAATCCCACGACGATAGACGCCCCGAGGTCTTCACCCAGATGTACGGCGCGTTCCGCGCCCCGTAGACGGTGAGCCCCGCCGCCTCGAGCCCCTCGCGGAGGATGCGCGCGTTCTCCATGTAGTAGTCGACGAGCGCGGTCACCTGCTTCCTGCCCTCGCTCGTGTACGTCGCGGCGGCGGCGCGCTGGATCACGTACGCGACGCCGTTGAACTTGGTGGACTGGCGGCGGACCCAGAGCGCGTTGATGCTCACCGGCTCGCCCGCGGCCGAGCGCCCCTGCAGTTCCTTCGGCACGACCGTGTAGGCGCACCGCGTGCCCGTGAACCCGGCGGTCTTCGAGAAGGAGCGAAACTCGATCGCGACCTCGCGCGCGCCCTCGATCTCGTAGATCGAGTGCGGGATTGCCGCGTCGCGGATGTACGCCTCGTACGCGGCGTCGTAGAGGATGACGGCGCCCCGCTCGCGCGCGAAGTCGATCCAGGTCTTCAGCGCCACGCGGGTCAGCACCGCGCCGGTCGGATTGTTCGGGTAGCAGAGGAAGATCAGATCGACCGGCCGATCGGGGATGCGCGGCTGGAAATTGTTCTCGGCCGTGCACGGCAGGTACACGATGCGATCGTAGCGGCCGCCCGCGTCCGCGTTCCCGGCCCGTCCGCCCATCACGGTGACGTCGAGGTACGCGGGATACACCGGATCGCTGAGCGCGACGATACAGTCGGGCCCGAAGATCTCCTGGATGTTGCCGGTGTCGCTCTTGGCGCCGTCGCTGACGACGATCTCGTCGGCGGTGAGCTTGATCCCGCGCTCGCCGTAGTCGTGGCGGATGATGGCGTCGACGAGGAAGTCCCAGCCGGTCTCGGGCGGATAGCCGCGGAACGTCTCGGGCTTCGCCATCTCGTCGACGGCCTCGTGCATCGCGCTGATCACCGCCTCGGGCAAGGGGCGCGTCACGTCGCCGATGCCCAGGCGGATGAGCTTCGCGTCCGGGTGCGCCGCCTGGTACTCGCGCGTGCGCCGGCCCGTCTCGCTGAAGAGGTAGCTCGCGCGCAGCTTCAGGTAGTGGTCGTTGATCCGGGCCATGGCGCTCGATTCTAGCAGATCGCTTCGGGGTCGAGGCAGAAGCGGTCGACCCGTCGCGCGGCCCAGCGCGTGACCGTGAGGGCACCGCCGTCCGTCTCGAAGATGAGCGCGCCGTCGCGGTCGGTTCGATAGATCTGGGCCCCACCCGCCGCGAGCCGCCCGAGCACGCCGGCATCCGGATGGCCGTACGGGTTGCGCGCGCCGACGGAGATCGCCGCGAGCCGCGGACCGACCGCGCGGAGGAGCTCGGGGCCTGTCGAGAAGCGCGAGCCGTGGTGGGCGACCTTGAGGACGGTCGACTCGAGAGGCGCTCCCGCGGCGACCAGCTCGAGCTCGCGGGCCGCGCCGATGTCGGACGCGAGCAGGAACGAGGCGAGCCCCATGTCGATTCGGAGCACGAGGGCGGCGTCGTTCCGTCGACCGCCGAGGACCGTCGTCGACGGAAGCGGCGCGATCACCGCACGCCCGAACCGGTGAGGCGCCATCGGGGCGGCCGCGGCCCATTCCTCGTCGATCGCGAAGAGACGGCGGATCGCCGCCGCACCGCCGGCGTGGTCGCTGTCGTCGTGCGTGACGGCGATGCCGGCCAGGCGGAGAATACCGCGGTTCCAGAGGAACGGTGCCACCACGCGCTCGCCGGCGTCCAGGCGCATGGGTCCCCCGGACCCGGCGTCGACGAGGATCGCGCGCCCGTCGGGCATCTCGACCACGATGGCGTCGCCCTGGCCGACGTCGAGGACCGTCAGCCGCAGCAGACCGTCGGCGGGGCGCACCAGCGGCCACGCCGCGCCGCCGACCGCGAGGGCGACGAGCGCGATCCCGAGAAGAAGAAAGACCCTCCGAGGCTTGCCTCGGCGCCCGTGCCATACGAGCAGCGCCGCGAGCCCCGCGGCGTAGCCCGTGACCGCGAGCCAGCCGGGAGCCGGCAAATGGACGACGGCGCCCGGCACCCCCGCCGCGAGCAGGACGACTCCACGGAGCGCCAGCAGAACGGGCCACACCGCGTCGAAGGCCACCGCGGCGATCGTCTCGCTGACGAAGGACAGGGCCACTGCGGCGAGCCCGACGATCGTGGCGACACCGGCGAGGGGAACGACGGCGAGATTCGCCACGACACCGATCGTCGAGAGCTGGTTGAAGTGAGTCAGGGCGATCGGCAGCACCGCCACCTGGGCGGCCGCGCTCACGCCGACCGCGCCGGCGATTATGCCGCGCGGCAGCGGCGCGGTCACGATGCCGAAGGTCGCCGCGAACGACAGCTGGAAGCCCGGGTCGAAGAGGTCGCCCGGGCGGACGGCGAGGATGGCGAGCGCCGCCAGGGCGAGACTGTTGGTGACCGACGCGTCTCGATCCAGGAGCGAGGCGAGCAGGACGAGCACGGCCATGACGACGGCGCGGAGCACGGAAGGCTCGGGGCCCACCACCAGCGCGAACGCGATCACCACGACGATCGCGGTCACGGCCGACGGACGATGGGGCACGCGCAGGAGTCGGCAGAGCGCCCAGACCGACGCGGCCAGGATCCCGACGTTGAAGCCGGAGACGGCCAGGACGTGATAGACGCCGGCGCGCCGGAAGGCGTCGTCGATGTCGCGGGGGAGCTCGGTCCGGTCGCCGAGCAGGAGCCCGGCGAGCAGCGCCGCCGACGCGGGCGGCAGCGCGCGCCCGACGGCCGCGACCGAGTCCCGCTTGACGCGCACCGACCACGGGGGCGGCGGATCGTCCAGGGGCGTCACGGATTCAGCCCGCGTGGTCGCCACCACGTAGATGCCTTCGCGCGCGAGGTGCGCCGCGTAGTCGTAGGTTCCGGGATTGCGAAACCCGGAGGCGGCGTGGAGCCGCAGCGGCGCCGCCACGCGCTGCCCTTCGGTCAAGGGGGGCAGGATCCCGTATGCCGTCACCTGGATGAGCCCCGAGCCCGGCGCATCCTCGACCCGCTGCGTGTCGACCAGGAGGCGAGCGCGATCGGGCGCCCAGCGCCGCGGCTCGTCGGCCAACCGCCCTTCGACGCGGATGGTTCGGGGGAGCCCGAGGTGTCGGACGTGGTCGGGCGCAAGCGGCGCTTCGCCGCCGCGGAGCCCACCCACCGCGACAGCACCGAGTAGGAGCGCGATCGCAGCGGCGATCGTGCGGCGGCCAGCCAGAAGCACGAGGCAGGCGGCGATGGCCGCCAGCCACGCGACCACGAAGATCTTCGGCGGCGCCAGGGACGAGACGGCGATGCCGGCTCCGAAGGCGACGGCCGTCGGCGCGAGAGGCGTCCGCTTCAGACTCACCGGGCGATCGTCACGAAGGCGCGCAGCTTCTCGACCTTGCGCGCGCTCATCCCGCGGACGCGCGCGAGCTCGTCGACTGGCGCGAAGGGACCGTCGGCGTCACGGGTGTCGACGATTCGGCGGGCGAGCGCCGGACCGATTCCCGGCAGGCTCGTCAGCTCGATCGTCGTGGCGCGGTTGACGTCGATCGTCTCGGCCGGCGCGTCCGCGGGAGCGCCGCGCGGACGCTCGGACTCCCGCGGCTCCTTGCGCCGGCGCTTGTGTCGAGGCTCGGGCTCGGACGAAGTCGGCGCCGGAGCTCCGTCCCCCGATCGCGGAGCCGTCAGATTCGAGCTCGGCACAGGCGCGCGGTCGAGCTGCTCGAGATAGTCGACAGCGTCCGGCCTGGCTCGTCGCCAGTGGCCGACGGCCAGGCCGAAGCCGGCGATCGCGAGCAGGATCAGCAGCACGAGGATCTGGCGACGCGTGTAGAGGGTCATGAACGGACGATCCCACGCCGCCCCCCGCGCGACTAGAGTCGAAGATTTCAGACGGTCGGCGGCCCACGCCTGATGCTCGCGCTGCGTCAAACAATCGGCGGACGTCGGGCGCCGATCTGCGTATCATGCAGCCGCCGACAGCGCATACGACTCGAGCCAGGAGGCGGTCATGATCTCGTTCACCGTCAACGGCAAGCAGCGGCAGGTCGACGTCCCGGCGGAGATGCCCCTTCTCTGGGTGATTCGCGAGTCGCTCAACCTGACCGGCACCAAGTACGGGTGCGGCATCGCGGTCTGCGGGGCGTGCACCGTGCACGTCGACGGCACGGCCGTGCGCTCGTGCGTCACGCCGGCCTCCGCGGTCGCGGGCCGAAAAGTGACCACGATCGAAGGCCTCTCGGAGAAGGGCGACCATCCCGTGCAGCGCGCGTGGACCGAGGTCGACGTCCCGCAGTGCGGCTATTGCCAGTCCGGTCAGATCATGTCGGCGGCCGCGCTGCTGGCCCGCAAGCCCACGCCCACCGACGCCGACATCGACGACGGGATGTCCGGCAATATTTGCCGCTGCGGCACCTATCAGCGCATCCGGGCCGCCGTCCATCGCGCCGCCGCGATCAAGAAGGCAGGTGCCTCATGAAGACGCTCGTCACTCGCCGCGAGATCCTCAAGGGCAGCCTCGCCGTCGGCGCGGGACTCACCGTCGGCTTCACGCTCCCGCCGCGCGGGCGCGCGCAGACACCCGGCGTGTTCGCGCCCAACCAGTGGCTGCGCATCGACCGGGACGGGATCGTGACGGTCACCAACTCGGTGCCCGAGATGGGCCAGGGCTCGCTGACCACGACGCCGATGATCATCGCCGACGAGCTCGACGCCAAGCTCGAGAGCGTGAAGGTCGAGCAGGCGCCGGCGAATCCGGCGCTCTACAAGAATCCCGTCACCGGCGCGCAGTCGTACGGCGGCAGCCGGGGCGTTCGCGATCACCTGGAGATGTGGCGCAAGGCCGCCGCGTCGGCACGCGAGATGTTGAAGCAGGCCGCCGCCAACGAGTGGGGCGTGCCGGTCGAGAGCGTGGAGACCGAAGAGGGGGCGGTGATCCACCGGCCGACCGGCCGGCGCCTGCGGTACGGCCAGCTCGTGGACAAAGCCCAGGCGCTGCCCGTCCCGCCGAATCCGAAGCTGAAGACGCCCGACCAGTTCAGGTACATCGGCAAGGCGGTCAAGCGCCGCGACACGCCCGACAAAGTCACCGGCCGCGGCATCTACGGCATCGACGTGCAGGTGCCGGGCATGCTCATCGGATCGGTCGAGCGCTGTCCCGTCTTCGGCGGCAAGGTGCAGAGCTTCGACGCGACGGCCGCCAAGGCGATCAAAGGCGTGAAGGACGTCGTGCAGGTCTCGAACGGCGTCGCCGTGGTCGCCGACAGCTTCTGGACGGCGGTCCAGGGGCGGCGGGCGCTCAAGGTGACGTGGGACGAAGGACCGACCGCGCAGGTGTCGAGCGCCATGATCACGCGCGAGTACGAAGCCGCCTCGAAGCAGCCGGGCCAGGTCGCGCGAAACGACGGCGACGCCGAGAAGGTGCTCGCCGCCGGCGGGAAGGTCCACGAGGCGATCTATCAGGTGCCGTATCTCGAGCACGCGTGCATGGAGCCGATGAACGCGACCGCGCAGGTCAGTCGCGAATCGTGCGTGATCTGGGCGCCGACCCAGAACCCTGGAGGCACCCAGGCGACGGCGGCGCGCATCACCGGGCTACCGCCCGAGAAGGTCATCGTGAACACGACGCTCCTCGGCGGCGGCTTCGGCCGGCGCGGCGAGGTCGACTTCATCGTCGACGCCGTCGAGACGGCGAAAGCCGTCGGCGCGCCGGTGAAGGTGATGTGGACGCGCGAGGACGACATCACGCACGGCTTCTACCGTCCCGCGACGTACAACGTGTTCCGCGCCGCGCTCGGCGCCAACGGGATGCCCGAGGCGTGGGCCACCCGGATCGTCGGGCCGGGGATCCTCATCCAGAAGGGGCGCGCGCAGGCGGGCACCATCGACCCGGCCGCCGTCGAGGCCGTGCGGAACATGCCCTACGACATCGCGAATCTCCGGATCGAGTGGAACAACAAGGATCTCGGCATTCCGCTCGGGTTCTGGCGCTCGGTCGGGCCCTCGCAGAACGGGTTCATCATCGAGAGCTTCATCGACGAGCTCGCCCACGCGGCCGGCAAGGATCCCTTCGAGTACCGGCGCGCGCTCCTCGGCAAGTCACCGCGGCACAAGGCGATCCTCGAGCTGGTGGCCAACCGCGCCGGCTGGGGCTCGTCGCTGCCGGCCGGCCGCGCCCGCGGCATCGCCGTCGTGTTCTCGTACGGAAGCTACGCCGCTACGGTGGCCGAGGTCTCGGTGGCGCCCGATGGCGCCGTCAAGGTCCATCGGCTCGTCTGCGGAATCGACCCGGGCCTCGCCGTCAACCCGGACGCCGTCAAGGCGCAGATGGAGGGCGGCGCCGTCTACGCATTGACCGCCGCCTACTACGGTCAGATCACGATCGACCGCGGCCGCGTCCAGCAGTCGAATTTCCACGACTATCAGATGCTGCGCATCAACGAGATGCCGGTCGTCGAGGTGCACATCCTCGACTCGGGCGAGGCACCGGGAGGCCTGGGCGAGCCGGGCGTGCCGAGCGTCGCGCCCGCGGTCACCAACGCGATCTTCGTCGCGACGGGCAAGCGCATCCGCAAGCTCCCCATCGACCGCAGCGAGCTCAAACGCGCCTGAGCGGGATCGGCGAGTGCCGGTCCCGCCTCTCGGCGTCTCAGGGGACGAGCGCGGCACGCGTGATCGTGGTCGTGTCCTTCGCGTACCACTCGGACTCGGCGAACGCCCGGTTGATCTGCTCGAGCGGATACTTGTGCGAGATGAGCCGGTCGAAGGGGAAGCGGGATCGGTTGCGGACGAGGAAGTCGAGCGCGCGCGGGATCACGCCGGGGTCGTACTGGATCACGCCCACGATCTTCTTCGATCCCCAGACCAGCAGCGACGGCTCGAGCTCGATCTTCGCGCCGCGGCTGATGGTCCCGATCTCCAGATACGTCCCACCGGAGCGGAGCATCTCGATCCCTTCCGGGATGACCTGGGGAAAGCCGACGAAGTCGCAGGCGACGTCCGCGCCGGCTCCGCCCGTCCAATTGCGAACGAGGCCGACGCGCTCGCGGCGGTCCGTGACCTCCTTGACGTTGATCGTGTGGTCGGCGCCGAACGCGCGCGCCAGCTCGAGCCGGCTGGCCAGCTGATCGACGACGATCACGGTCGACGCGCCCATGTCCTTGGCGACCGCGGCCGCCTGGATCCCGAGCCCACCGGCGCCCTGGATGACGACGGTGCCGCCGAAGGCGAGCCCCGCGCGATCGAGGCCGAAGATCACCTGCGAAAGGGCGCAATTGACCGGCGACACCAGCTCGTCGGGCAGCGAGTCCGGCACGACGAAGATCGCGCCGCGGGGACGCAGGTAATAGTACTCGGCGAACGCGCCGTGGAAGTGCGGGAACTGCGAGGGACCGACCGGGCGCTCGATCTTCGCCGGGCATGCCGCCGGCTCGTTCGCCAGGCACGCGTAGCAGCGGCCGCAAGGATAGAAGTACGTGTAGGCGACGCGATCGCCCTCTCTGAGCGGGCGGCCCAGCGAGTCAGTCTTCACGCGCCCGCCGAGCCTGGCGACGCGGCCGGTCATCTCGTGGCCGTAGATCCAGCCGTCCTCCGGCAGCCGCAGCGGTGCGTCGCCGCGCCAGAAGTGAAGGTCCGAGCCGCAGACGTTGGCGAGCGAGACGCGGATCAGGACCGCGTCGGGCTCGACGTCGGGCAGGGGGACCTCGCGGATCTCGAAGGGCTTGCCGGGACCGAAGAAGACCGCCGCCTTGCCGGTGCTCATCGGCTGGCTCCTCTTCCGACATCGAACGCGTCGTGCAGGCTGCGCACCGCCAGCTCCGCGTACTTGTCCTCGATCACGCACGACACCGCGATCTCGGACGTCGAGATCATCTGGATGTTGATGCCCTCGCGGGCGAGCGTGGCGAACATCGTGGAGGCGACTCCGGAGTGGCTGCGCATCCCGACGCCGACGATCGACACCTTGGCGACCCGCTCGTCCTGCGCGATCCCCCGCGCGCCGATCTCACGCACCACGTCCGTCAGCTCCGCGACCGCGCGCGCGTGGTCGCCGCGCGGCAAGGTGAACGACATGTCGGTGTAGCCGTCCTGGCTGATGTTCTGCACGATCATGTCGACGACGATGTTACTGGCGGCGATCGCTCCGAAGACGCGCGCGGCGATGCCGGGGCGGTCGGGCACCCTCAAGATGGAAATCTTCGCCTGGCTCCGGTCGTGCGTCACGCCGGTGACCACCGCCTGTTCCATGCCGGCCTCCTCTCTCGTCACGAGCGTGCCCGGATCCGGGCGGAACGTGGAGCGCACGTGGACCGTGACGCCGTATTTCTTCGCGAACTCGACGGAGCGAGTCTGGAGCACCTTCGCGCCGAGGCTCGCCAGCTCGAGCATCTCGTCGTAGGCGACCCGCGCGAGCTTGCGCGCGTCGGGCACGATGTTCGGATCGGCGGTGTACACGCCGTCGACGTCCGTGTAGATCTCGCACACGTCGGCCTTGAGCGCCGCCGCCAGCGCGACCGCCGTGAGGTCGGAGCCCCCGCGTCCGAGCGTCGTGATCTCGTCCTCGTCCGAGAGCCCCTGGAAGCCTGCGACGACCACGATCTCGCCGGCGTCGAGCGCCCGCCGCACGCGATCGGCCTCGATCCGGGTGATCCGCGCCTGGGTGTGAACATGGTCGGTGCGCATGCCCACCTGCGGGCCGGTGAAGGAGCGCGCCTTGAGCCCGAGCGCCTGGAGCGCCAGCGCCAGGAGCGCGATCGTGACCTGCTCGCCGGTGGACAGGAGCATGTCCATCTCGCGCAGGTCGGGCGTGGTCGAGATCTGACGGGCGAGCGCCAGCAGACCGTCGGTCGTCTTGCCCATGGCCGAGACGACGACGATCGTCTGGTTGCCAGGCGCGCTCTCGGCGACCCGGCGCGCGACGTTCATGATCTTCGGCGCGTCGGCGACCGAAGAACCTCCGTACTTCTGGACGAGCAGCGCCATGCTGGCGAGAGCCTACACGACGCCTGCGCGGACCGCAAAGAACGTCGCGGTCGCGCGGCGATGCCGATGGCGCTCACGGAGCACGGGCGCGCGACGACCCATGAGACTAGCCGGCCGCGCCGGGCTCGACGCGAGCCCGCGCGCGGGCGGCGTCGCCGAGGCTCATGTTCTCGCGCAGTAGATAGAGCCAGCCGATGAGGGTGACCGGTAGGATCTGGCTGGCGTGGAAAAGCAGCGCGTAGCCGACCCCGGCAGCATCGGACACCCCGAACAGAGCGAGGGCGGTCTTCGCGAAGAAGTGGAAGGTGCCGATGTAGCCCGGGGCCGACGGGATCGAGACGCCGAGGCCGACGAAGGCCAGCACCGACCAGGGTGCCGCGAGAGGCAGCTGAAGGTCGAGCGCCATCAGGACCGTCCACGCCGCGAACGCGGGCGCGAGCCAGACGAGGACGGTCCATCCGATCAGCGGCACCACGTGAGACGGCGTCCGGATCCCGTCGAGCCCGTGCACGAACGTGTCGAAGGCCGTGAGCGCCCGCCGCTGAAGGCTGGGCCAGCGACCGACCAGGCGCGTGATGAACCGGGCGCAGATCTGGGGCGCCGCGACCAGGGCGACCAGCAACGTGACGCCCGAGAGATCGATCGCCAGCACCACGAGGGCCGCCACCTGGAGAAAGCGCGGAACCGGGACGACGAGCACCAGCACCGCCAGGATCAGGACGACGATGAGACTGTCCAGGACCCGCTCGACGATGAGCGTGGCGAGCGTCGTCCAGAACGGATGGGAACGCGCAGCCGCGCCGACGGACGCGTTCCATCGCCGGGCGACCACGTAGACGCGAACGACCTCGCCCGCGCGGAGCGGGAGCACGTTGTTGGCCATGTAGCCGATCATCATGGCCGGCGTGATGCCTTGCGGGTCCGAGCCCGGCGGGAAGAGGTACCACCAGCGCCGACCGCGCACCCAGATCTGGATCGGCGCCATGGCGACCGCGACCGCCATCCAGCCCCAGTGGGCGCCGCGAAGCTGATGACCGAGCTCGGTCAGATCGACGCTGCGGAAAAGGTAGACGAGGAGGGCGACGCTGATCGCGACGCCGAGCGTGACCTTGAGCCGGTTCAGAGGCCGAGCTGCGCCAGAACGGCGTCGACCCGCGGCGGCACCGTGGTCGGGCGCGACGCGGACTCGAGCGCGGTGTCCGGGTCCTTGAGCCCATGGCCGGTGAGCGTGAGCACGAGGGTCGAGCCGGGCTCGAAGCGACCGGCCTTGATGAGCTTGATCAAGCCCGCTACCGTCGCCGCCGACGCCGGCTCCATGAAGATGCCTTCCTCGTGAGCGAGGAGGCGGTAGGCGCGCAGGATCTCCTCGTCGGTGACGATGTCGATCCAGCCCCGCGAATCTTTCGTCGCCTCGAGCGCCGGGCCCCAGGAGGCGGGATTGCCGATCTTGATCGCGGTCGCGACCGTCCGCGGCTCCTCGATCACCCGGTTCTCGTAGATCGGCGCGGCGCCGGCCGCCTGGAAGCCGACCATCCGCGGCAGCTCCTTCACCCGGCCGGCCCGGTGATACTCGCGGTAGCCGCGCCAGTACGCCGTGATGTTGCCCGCGTTACCGACGGGGATCAGGTGATAGTCCGGGGCGCGGCCGAGCTGGTCGCAGATCTCGAACGCGCCGGTCTTCTGCCCCTCGAGCCGGAACGGATTCACGGAGTTCACGAGCGTGACGGGATAGCGCTCGGCGATCTGGCGCACGATCGTCAACGCCTGGTCGAAGTTGCCGTCGACCATGAGAACCTTGGCCCCGTGGATGGCGGCCTGGGAGAGCTTGCCGAGCGCGACGGAGCCCTTCGGCACCATGACGAACGCGCGGATCCCCGCGCGCGCCGCGAATGCGGCCGCCGAGGCCGAGGTGTTGCCGGTCGAGGCGCAGATGACGGCGCGCGAGCCGGTCTCGAGCGCCTTCGACATCGCCATGGTCATCCCGCGGTCCTTGAACGAGCCCGTCGGGTTGAACCCCTCGCACTTCAGGAAGATCTGCATGCGGGCGTCGGTCGCCTCGGCGAGCCGGGGCGCGGGCACCAGGGGCGTACCGCCCTCGTGGAGCGTGACGATCGGCGTCTTGTCCGAGACCGGGAGAAAGTCCCGGTACTCCTCGATCACGCCGCGCCACGCCTTCACGCGGGGCTCCCCTCCACGCGGATCATGGTCGTGGCCGCGGCGACGTCACGCAGCCGGTCGATCTTCGCCAGCGCCGCCCGCATGTCGCGCTCGCGCGCCTCGTGGGTCAGCATTACCACCGGCACCGCCTCGCGGACCCCACGGCCCTTCTGGATGACGTTGGCGATCGAGATGTCGTTCTCGCCCAGGATGCCCGCGACCTTCGACAGGACACCCGGTCGATCCTGAGCGGTCACGCGCAGGTAGTAGCAGCAGCGGATCGCCTCCATCGGCGTGAGCGGCAGGGGCGCCGGTCCGACCGACGGCAGCTCGAGGGCGAGCGACGGAATGCCGTGGGCGATTCGCCGCGCGATCTCGATGACGTCCGACAGCACCGCCGAGGCCGTCGGCATCTGACCCGCGCCGCGCCCGTAGAACATGAGGTCGCCGACCGCGTCGCCGGTCAGGAAGATCCCGTTGAAGACCCCGGACACCGCGGCGAGCGGCGAGGCGGCCGGAATCATCGTGGGATGGACGCGCACCTCCACGCCGGGCCCGCCGGCGGTCTCGGGGGCCGTCGCCTTCGCGATGGCCAGGAGCTTGATCCGATAGCCGAGCTCCCGCGCGTACTCGATATCCTGCGCCGTGACGCGCGAGATCCCCTCGGTGTGGATGTGCCTGAGATCGACGAAGGTCCGGAAGGCCAGCGCCACGAGGATCTGCAGCTTGTGGGCCGAGTCCATGCCTTCGATGTCGAGCGTCGGGTCGGCTTCGGCGTAGCCGTGCGCCTGCGCTTCCTTGAGGACCAGCGAGAAGTCGAGACCCTCGTCGGTCATCTTGCTCAGGATGTAGTTGCAGGTTCCGTTGACGATGCCGGCCAGCGACAGGACCCGATTGGCGACCAGCCCCTCCTTGACCGCGCGGATCAACGGGATGCCCCCGGCCACCGCCGCCTCGAAGCCGAGCGCGACGCCGGCGCGCCGCGCCTCTTCGTAGAGCTCGACGCCGTGGTGGGCGAGGAGCGCCTTGTTCGCGGTGACCACGTGCTTGCCGGCGGCCAGCGCCCGCGAGATGAACGAGCGCGCGGGCTCGAGGCCCCCGACCAGCTCGATCACGATCTGGATCGACGGGTCCGCGAGCACGTGGGCGGCGTCGCCCGTCAGCGGCAGCGACTTGAGGTCGAGGCCTTCCCGGGCGCGGGTGAGGTCGGTGTCGGCGACCGCGGCCAGCGTGAGCCGGGCGCCGGCACGCTCTTCGAGCATCTCGCGTCGACTCTGAAGGACCTTCGCGACTCCGGCCCCGACGGTGCCCAGTCCCAGCAAGCCGATGCGTACGTCGCTCGCGCGGCTCACGATTCGACTCTCGCCGGTCAGGTCAGCGGCTCAGCTGCTTGAGCCCGCGCAGCGCCTGGCGGATCCGCTGCTCGTTCTCGACGAGCGCGAACCGCACGTAGCCCTCGCCGTACTCGCCGAAGCCGATGCCCGGCGACACGGCCACCTTGGCCTCCTGGATCAAGAGCTTGGAGAACTCGAGCGAGCCCAGGCCGCGGAAGGTATCGGGAATGGGAGCCCACACGAACATCGTGCCCTTCGGCTTGGGCACGTTCCAGCCGAGCTTGTTGAGCCCGTCCACCAGGACGTCCCGGCGCTTTCGATGAAGCTCGACGATCTCGTCGACGCACTTCTGGTCGCCCTCGAGCGCGACAATGCCGGCGATCTGGATCGGCTGGAAGGCGCCGTAGTCCAGGTACGACTTGATGCGGGCCAGCGCGGCGATCATTCGGGCGTTGCCGCAGACGAAGCCGAGACGCCAGCCGGCCATGTTGTACGACTTCGAGGTCGAGAAGATCTCGACGCCGACGTCGCGCGCGCCCGGCACCTCGAGGAAGGAAGGCGGCCGATAGCCGTCGAACGTGAAGTCGGCGTACGCGAAATCGTGGACGACCATGAGGCGATGCTCGCGCGCGAACTCGACGACCTTCACGAAGAAGTCGCGGTCCACGCACATTGTCGTCGGGTTGTGCGGGAAGGAGAGGATCAAGAGCTTCGCCTTCGGCCACGCCAGCCGCGCCGTCTCCTCCAGCCGGGGGAAGAAATCTCCGTCGGGCGTCAGCGGCACCGAGCGGAGATCGCCGTCGGCAATGACGACCGAGTACGAGTGGATCGGATAGGTCGGGTTCGGCACGAGCGCGCCGTCACCCGGTTGCAGCACGGCCAGCGCCAGGTGCGCCATGCCTTCCTTGGCGCCGATGGTGGCGATCACCTCGGAGTCGGGATTGAGGTCGACCGTGTAGCGGTCGCGATACCACTTCGCCATCGCGACGCGCAGCCGCGTGATGCCACGCGAGGCGGAGTAGCGGTGATTCTTCGGATTCTTCGCGGCCTCGACGAGCTTGTCGACGATGTGCTTCGGCGTCGGCATGTCCGGGTTGCCCATGCCGAGGTCGATCACGTCCTCGCCGCGAGCTCGAGCCTTGGTCTTGAGGTCGTTGACGATGGCGAAGACGTACGGTGGCAGTCGCTTGATCCGATAAAACTCGTCCATCGAGGACTCCTCTTCGCCCAGCCTATCGATGATACGCGGGAGCGCCGGGGGTGTCAAGAAAGGTACGATCTCATGCGGGGTTAGGGCTCACGCTTGTGTCGGATCTGACGCGAAATGTCGCGATGTTGTCGTAATGGCAGGCGGGTGTCATCCAAACCCTTGATTGTTCGTGCCGGACTTCCGGCACGCCGATTGCCCCTACACCGCCTTCGTGGTCGAGCAGGGATCGTGTGTTGACACTTTGGCGGAGCCGGCGGGGGAACCCGCCAACCCCGTGGCGCCTAGTGCCGGCGCAGGGCGTCCCCGCCGACCCAACCGGAAACAGTTCAGCCTGCTCATCGTCCGCGGCGACGGGACCCGGGTCGTCCGATTCAACTTTCCGCGGCCGGCGGCGGTGGTCGCGTTCGCCGGAGCCGCCGTCGCGTTGACCACGTTCTTCGGCCTCCTCGGCGACTGGCTCCAGCTCCGGCAGCTCACGGTCGAGGCCAGGACGTTCAAGACGCAGATCGCCGAGCAGCAGGCGACGATCGATTCCTTCAACCGCCGCGTCGTCGAGCTGCGCACGGAGATGACGAGCTGGCGCGACTTGCACGCCAGGATCTGGGAGCCCTTCGGCCCCGAGCTGCAGCCCGGCGGCCGCGATCGCGCGGTCGGTGGTGGCGCGCTCCGCGTCGATCGGGTGACCGGCAAGGTCTCGCCACGGGACGAGCTCGAGCGTCTCGCCGACAGCATCGCGGAGCAGGGAGAGAGCCTCAAGGCGCTCGACCGACTCGTCGTGCGCGCGGGCAAGGCGCTGGCGGCGCTGCCCTCGCGGTGGCCGATCCGCGGCGCCGTCAACTCCGAGTTCGGCATGCGGCAATCGCCGTGGACGTCGGGGACCGAGTTCCACAGCGGCCTCGACATCCGCGCTCAGCACGGCACGCCGATCCGCGCGCCGGCCGGCGGTGTCGTGACGATCGCCGGGACGTACCAGGAATACGGGATCACGGTCATCCTCGATCACGGCCAGGACGTCAAGAGCGTCTTCGGCCATCTCTCCAAGACGAACGTCAAGCCCGGCGACCGGGTCGAGCGTGGCGCCGTCGTGGGCTGGTCCGGCAACACCGGCCGCTCGACCGGCGCGCACCTCCACTACGAGATCCTGGTCAAGGGGCAGTCGGTCAACCCGCGCGCGTACCTCTGGGACTAGTCGAGACTCAACGCGAGCCGCCGCTCGCCCCACCTTCGCCGGATCCTCGCTTCGTGCTATCGTGCCGCCACAGGGGGAAGAGGAATGCGGCGACCGACGCGCTTGCAGTTTCTGCTGATGAGGATGGATCAACCATCTCGCCAAGCATGCCGAGCTTTTCGTCTCGCGAGTGGCCTCTCACTGATCGAGGCGAGCACTCGCCGGTACGAAATGGCTTTGTGCGCGCTGGTCCAGAGTCATGAGCGTCTGCGGATCAGCGAGAAAGTGTTGACCCGGGGTCTCCACCGCATCGCTGCTTACGCGGAGCGCCAAGCAACAAGGTCGACCTGCCTGGGACGGATGCATGGCTCGGCGGTCCCGGACGGTCCCACGCGAGGCACCGAGATCGCGCCCTCCCGAATCCACGTGCGAACGCTGTCGCGGTGGACCGCGAGGTGGTGCGCGACGTCCTTCGGGGCATGGTGCTGGTCGCGATCACGCCCGCTCGTCGCGAGCCTCCTCAGATCGCCCGCGAATGCCGCGCGCCTCGATCTCCGACCGCGCTAGTTCTTGCCGGACGCGCGCGCGATGAAATCGAGGCTCAGCGCGTTGAACAGGTCGGGGCGCTCGAGGAAGTAGCCGTGCCCGGCGCCGGGGACCAGCTGGAGCTCGGCGCCCCTGACGCGTGACACGAGCTCGCGGGAGAAGCGTGGCGGAACCAGGATGTCGTCCTCGGCGACGCTGACGAGCGTCGGGCAGCGGATGGCGGGCAGACGCTCGAGCGCATCGTGAGCGGCCACCGCCTCACCCTGCCGGAGGAAACCGGCGAGCGACTGCGGATAGGGATTCGCCAGCGAGTTCTGCAGCAGCGCCTCGATGAAGTCGGGACGCTCGGCGTAGGTTGTCGGCGAGAACAGCCACAGCGCCAGCGCCCGCAAGGTCGATTCGCGGCCGAGCCCTAGCCGCATCTCGCGCCACGCCGCGTTCAGCGCCAGCATGTACGCGTCCGGGCGCGCGAAGGTGCAGGCCAGATGCAGCGAGCGCACGCGGTCCGGCCGCGCGAGCGCCAGCTCCTGAGCGATCATGCCTCCCATCGACACGCCGAGCACGTGCGCGCGGTCGACACCGAGCGCGTCCATGAGGCCGAGCGCATCGCCGGCCATCATCCGGGTCGTGTACGGATGATCGGGCGCATCGCTCCGCCCCACGCCGCGATTGTCGAACGCGATCACCCGGTGCCGCGCGGGGAAGTCGGCCATCTGGAGCGCCCACGCCGTGGTGTCGCCGCCGAACCCCATGATCAACACCAGCGGCTCCCCGTCCCCCACGTCCTGGTAGAACATCTCGATATCCCCAACCCGAACCGTCGGCAAATCAGTCTCCTAAGCGCACAAAGAGCGACACCGATCGGTCCTCGACGCGGACAAACCAGCCGCGGGCACGTCCTCTAAGACCCCGACCGGCGGCGTGGGCGCACGTCGAGTACGCCCGTCGGCACGCACGGAAGTGTCAGGAGCGGGGCGGGGCCGGGTAGGGCTCTCGTGAGCCCTGTGTAGGCACGGTTGCCAGACTCGCGACGCACCAAATCAGTCTACAGCACCGATCCGCGCGCAGGGCTCACGAGAGCCCTACCCGGCCCCGCCCCGCTCCGGCGGAAACTACCGAGTGGGGACGCCCGTGCGAACCTGGCAGGCGACCCAGTGCCCGGGCGAGATCTCCTTGAGGACCTGTTCGTTCTCCGAGCAGGACGGCACGCGCAGCGAGCACCGGGTGTGGAACCGGCAGCCCGAGGGCGGATTGATCGGGCTCGGCACGTCGCCCTCGAGCAGGATCCGCTTGCGCTTCATCGTGGGATCGGGGATCGGTACTGCCGACAGGAGCGCCTCGGTGTAGGGATGCCGTGGGTTGGTGTAGAGCTCCTTGGCCGGCGCGATCTCGGCGATCTTGCCGAGGTACATCACGGCCACGCGGGTGGAAATGTGCTCCACGACCGACAGGTCGTGAGCGATGAACAGGTACGTGAGGCCGAACTTCGCCTGGAGGTCCTCGAGCAGGTTCACGATCTGCGCCTGGATCGAGACGTCGAGCGCCGAGACCGGCTCGTCGGCGACGATGAGCTTGGGATTCACCGCCAGCGCCCGGGCGATGCCGATGCGCTGACGCTGGCCGCCCGAGAACTCGTGCGGGTAGCGCCGCAGGTGGTCGGGAAGAAGGCCGACCGTGTCCAGCAGCTGCACGACGCGCTCTTCCCGCTGTTTCCGGGTCGGCGCCAGCTTGTGGATGACCAGCGCCTCGCCGATGATCGAGCCCACCGTCATCCGCGGATTGAGCGACGCGTACGGATCCTGGAAGATGATCTGCATCTCCTTCCGGAGCGCGCGCAGCGAGCGCTTGTCGAGCGTCGTCACGTTGCGTCCCTGGAAGGTGACCTCGCCCGAGGTCGGCTCGATCAGCCGGAGGATGGAGCGGCCCGTCGTCGACTTGCCGCAGCCCGATTCGCCGACGAGGCCGAGCGTCTCGCCGGGCATGATGTCGAACGACACGTCGTCGACGGCGTGGACGCGCGCGACCTCGCGCGAGAGGAGTCCACCCCGGATCGGGAAGTACTTCTTGAGGTTCGTGACCTTGAGCAGGGCGTCTGGCATGGCGGGCCTCAGTAGAGGAAGCAGGCCACCTTGTGGCCCGGCCGGACTTCCTTGAGCGGTGGCGTGTTCTCGAAATGCATCGGTTTCGCGAGCGCGCAGCGGGGCGCGAACCGGCAACCCGGCTTGATGTCACCGCGCAGGGTCGGCACGGTGCCCGGAATGGCCTCGAGCTTTTGCTTCTGCGTGGCGGCCAGATCGATGCGCGGGATGGAGCGCAGGAGCCCCTGCGTGTAGGGGTGGAGCGGCTCCTTGAACAGCTCGCCGACGGGCGCTTCTTCGACGACCTGCGCGCCGTACATCACGATGACCCGCTGCGCGGTCTCCGCGATCACGCCCATGTCGTGGGTGATCAGCAAGATCGCCATCCCGAGCTTCGCCTTCAGCTCGTTCAGGAGCTCGAGGATCTGCGCCTGGACATCGCGATCATCACGCGCTGGCGCATGCCGCCCGAGAGCTGGTGCGGATATTCCTTCACCCGCCGCTCGGCGTTGGGGATATGGACGAGCTTCAGCATGTCCACGGTCTTGGCCATCGCGTCGCGCCGTCCCAGGCCCTCGTGGAGCCGGACGGCCTCGGCGATCTGCTCGCCCACCGTGAACACCGGGTTGAGCGAGGTCATCGGCTCCTGGAAGATCATCGAGATCTCTTTGCCGCGGATCTTCCTCATCTGGGGCGGCGGCAGCTCGAGGAGGTTCCGTCCGCTGTAGTTGATCGTGCCCTCGACGATACGGCCGGGCGGCGTTGGAATCAGGCGCATGATCGACAGCGCCGTCACGCTCTTGCCGGAGCCCGACTCGCCGACGATCCCCAGGGTCTCGCCCTTGTTGATGTGGAGACTGATACCGTCAACGGCGCGCACGACGCCCTCGTCGGTGAAAAAGTGCGTCTTCAGTCCCTTGACCTCGAGTAGTCGTTCCGCCATGGCGCCCCCTGGAGCTACCACTTGCGAGTGATTTCAGCGAAGGCATCGAGCGTACGGCCGATGTCCTCCGCGTCGATGTCCTTGTGGGTCACGCACCGGATCGAGGCGGTGCCGATCGCGTGGATCTTCACCTTGCGCGCGGCGCACCCCGCCACCAGCTCGGCCGTCGCGGCCGCCGACGCGGCCGCGGGTCCGCCGCGCTCGACCCGGAAGATGACGATGTTCGTCTGCACGCTCGCCAGATCGACGGTGAGCCCGGAAAGCTCGGCGAGCCCCTCGGCGAGGGCGCGCGCGTTGACGTGATCCTCGGCGAGCCGATCGACCATCCGCTCGAGCGCGACGATGCCGGCGGCCGCGATGACCCCGGCCTGCCGCATGCCGCCGCCGAGCATCTTCCGCACGCGCCGGGCCCTGGCGATGACTTCGCTCGAGCCGCAGACCACCGAGCCGACGGGTGCGGCGAGCCCCTTCGACACGCAGAACGTGACGGAGTCGACGTCGCGCACGAAGTCGCGCGCCGGACGCTTGAGGGCGACCGCGGCGTTGAAGAGCCGCGCACCGTCCAGGTGCACCGGGACCGACGCCTGGTGGGCGACGGCGGCGATGGCGCTGATCTCCTCGGGGGTGCAGCAGGTGCCGCCGTGCCGGTTGTGCGTGTTCTCGATGCAGACCAGCCCGCTCTGCGGCAAGTGGATGTTGGCGGGTCGCAGCGCCTCTCGCACCTGGTCGGGCGTGAGAACGCCGCGCGCCGTCTTGACCGGGCGCATCTGGACGTTACCCACCACCGCGGCGCCGGCGACCTCGTAGTTGAAGATGTGCGAGTCGAGGTCGAGGACGACTTCCTGGCCGGCCCGCGTCTGGCTGACGACGGAGATGAGATTGCCCATGGTGCCGGAGGCGACGAAGAGACCGGCGGCCTTCCCCAGCCGCTCGGCGGCCAGCGCCTCCAGCCGCTTGACCGTCGGATCCTCTTCCCAGACGTCGTCACCGACCTCGGCGCGCGCCATGGCCTCGCGCATCTCGGGGGTCGGGAGCGTGAGCGTGTCGGATCTGAGGTCGACGATGTCGTGCACGGCCTATCTCTTGGTTCCGACGACGCTCGCGCCGTTGAGTCGTTGCTTGCCGCGACGGCCCCACTCGGTGTAGTCGTAATCGACCGACAGCCGGCGGAGCAGCTCGATCGCCTCGGTGTTCTTGCCCTCGTAGAAGTTCACCTCGGCGAGCAGGTAAAGCGTCTCCGGGATCACGCCGGTCCGCGGATAGTCCTTCAGCACCAGCTCGAGGCGCTGGCGCGCGGCGCTCGGGTTGCCCTGGGTGAAGTAGTAGTTCGCGACCCACACTTCCTTCTGGGCGATCCGCTCGCGGCACTTGTCGATCTTCGCCAGCCCGTCGGTCGCGTAACGGCTCTGCGGATACTCCTTCACCAGCTTCTTGAACTGATCGAGCGCCTTCTGCGTGAGCGCCTGGTCCTGCTCGACCGGCTTCATCTGATCGTAGTAGCTCATCGCCAGGCGGTACTGCACGAGGTCGGCGATCTCGTGGCGGGGAAAGAAGGCCAGGAAGCTCTCGAACTCTTTCACCGCCTTGTCGAACTCGGCCTCGCGATAGTAGGCCTCGCCGATGTAGAAGCGCGCCTTGGGCGCGTACGACGAGTTCGGATGGCGCTCCACGATCTTCCGGAAATTGAGCCGCGCCTCTTCGTAGCGGCGGTTGTTCAGCTCGGTCTCGCCGGTCTTGTACAACTCCTCCGGAGGCAGGATCGGCGTCGGCGCAGGCATGAGTGCTGCGCAGCCGGCCAGGAGCAGCGGCAGGCTCATCACGAGGACGCGTACCAACAAGGCAGGATACCCTAACATCGAAATTGGCCCATACATATAGCACACTCCTAACGGAAAAACCCGCTACCCCGACCGCCTCGCGTTCGGGGCACCCGGCCTACCCCAGACGGGCCATCGGGGGTAAGATGGGTCGCCCAATGAAGCGCAAGCTGCTCCTTACGCTCGGCTGCCTGGTCGGCCTGGCGACACTCTCGTATGGCGGCTACGCCTGGTACAACGCGATCACGTACGTCTCGACCGATGACGCATACGTCGAGGGCACGATCTCGCCCATCAGCGCGAAGGTCGCGGGCCACGTCGTCGAGCTCCTGGTGCAGGACAATCAGGCCGTGAAGAAGGGCGATCTGCTGATGCGCGTGGATCCCCGCGATTTCCAGGCCAAGCGTGAGCAGGCGCGCGCCGCGGTCGCCACCGCGGAGGCGACCCTCCGCGCGGCGCGCTCCGAAGTGCCGCTGACTCGCGAGGGCACGCGCGCGCAAATCGACCAGGCGCGCGCGGCGGTGCAAGTGGCGATGGTCGGCGTGAAATCGGCCGAGTCGGCGGTGGACGAGTCGCGCGCGCGACTCGAAGCGCGGCGCTCGGCCACCGACGCGATGCGCGCCGATATCAGCGGAGCCCAGAGCACCTACCGGCAGGCCGGGCGCGAGCTCGAACGGGTCCGAAGCCTGCTCAAGACCGACCTCGTGGCCCGCCGCGAGTACGACGTGGCCGAGTCGGCCTACGAGACCGCCGGAGCCACGGTCGAGGCCCTGCAGCGGCGCATGGCGCAGTCCGAGCGGGAGATCCAGCAGGCGGAAGCCGAGCTCGGCAACCGCGTTCACGCCGTGGACCAGGCGCGCCAGCGCGTCGTGGAGTCGCGCGCCGCGCTGGCGCTGGCGGAGAGCCAGATCCATCAAGTCTCGATCAAGGACGCTGAGGCGAGCCGCGCCGAGGCGCGCCTGCGTGAGATGCAGGCGGACCTCGCCTTCGCGGATCTGCAGGTCGAGCACACAGAGGTGCGCGCCCCGCTCGATGGCGTCGTGTCCAAGCGGAGCGTCGAGCTCGGGCAGGTGGTCCAGATGGGCCAGCCGCTCCTGGCGATCGTGCCGCTCCAGGACGTCTGGGTGGTCGCCAACTTCAAGGAGACGCAGCTCGCCCGCCTCCGGCCCGGTATGAAGGCAGCCGTCGAGGTCGACGGCTATCCCGACAAGTCGTACACCGGCACGATTGACTCGATGAGCGCCGGCACCGGAGCGCGCTTCTCGCTCCTGCCTCCGGAGAACGCCACCGGCAACTGGGTGAAGGTCGTGCAGCGCGTCCCGGTGAGGATTCACCTGGACGGAAAGGGATTCGGCAACCCGCACACGCTTCGCGCGGGGATGTCGGTCGCCGTGACGATTCGCGTCCGGTGACGGACGAGCCGCTCTCGCCCGGCCACCGCTGGGCGATCACCGCCGCGGTGATGCTGGTGACCGGGATGCAGATCATCGACACCAGCGTCACCAATGTCGTCCTCCCGCACCTTCAGGGCTCGCTCTCGGCCGGCGTCGAGGAAGTCGCGTGGGTGGTCACGTCCTACCTGGCGGCGAACGCGATCGTCATTCCGGCGACAGGGTGGCTCTCGTCCTTGCTCGGGCGCCGGCGGGTTTTCTTGATCTGCACCATCCTCTTCACGGTCTCCTCGTTTCTGTCCGGCATCGCACCCAATCTCGAGTTCCTGATCGTCGCGCGTGTGTTCCAGGGAATCGGTGGCGGGCCGATCATCCCGATGTCCCAGGCGATCATGTGGGAGATCTTCCCGCTCAAGCAGCGTGGCCTGGCGATGTCCGTGTGGGGCATCGGCATCATGATGGGGCCCATCTTCGGCCCGACGCTCGGCGGCTGGATCGCCGACAACTGGTCGTGGCGGTGGATCTTCTACATCAACCTGCCGATCGGCCTCGCCGGCTTCTTCATGGCGAGCGCGTTCCTGTTCGACCCCGCGTACCTCAGGAAGCCGGGGCGCGTCGACGCGCTCGGGCTCGTCCTGATGGTGCTGGGCTTCGCGTGCCTGCAGCTGATGCTGGACCGCGGCGAGCGCCTGGAGTGGTTCGACTCGTGGACGATCGTCGCGCTCGGGCTCGTCGCCGCCGCCGGGCTCGTCGGCTTCGTGCTACGCGAGCTGACGGCGGACGAGCCGGTCCTCGATTTGTCGGTGTTCACCGACCGGAACTTCGCTGTCGGCACGGGCTTCATGGCGGTGGTCGGCGTCGGCTTCTACTCGAGCATGGTGCTCCTGGCACTCTACACGCAGAAGCTCCTCGGCTACGACGCGTGGACGTCGGGGCTCGTGCTGGCGCCGGCAGGTGTCGGCAACATGATCGCGCTCCTGATCGCCGGACGCCTCGTGGCGCGCGTCGACCAGCGCCCGCTCCTCGCCATGGGCTTCCTGCTGAACGGGATCGCGCTCCACCAGATGTCGAATCTGACCTTGAGCGTGGACTACTGGACCCTGGTGTGGCCGCGCTTCATCCAGGGATTCGGCCAGGGCTTCATCTTCGTGCCGCTTAGCACGCTGGCGCTGGCCACGATCCGGAAGGACCGGCTGGGGAACGCGACCGCGGCGTTCAACGTCATCCGCAACGTGGGCGGCTCGTGCGGGGTCGCGCTGGCGGCGACGCTCCTCTCGCGCCGCAGCCAGTATCACCAGACGACGCTCGTCGGCCACGTCAACCTCTGGAGCGTCGACACCGCCGCGCGGCTCAAGGAGTGGAGCGATCATTTCCTGAAGGAAGGCGGCGACTCGTTCACCGCGCAGAGCCGGGCGCTGGCGATGCTCTACCGCGACACGGTCGGCCAGGCCCAGGTGCTCGCCTACGCCGACGAGTTCTGGCTGCTCTCCATCATGTTCTTCGCGATCACGCTGCTCGTTCCGCTCATGCGGCGGATCCGGTCGGAGCCGCTCGTGGCGGACGCTCGACACCAGGAGCGGGTCGAGGGGATGGAGGAGCTCCGGCCGACAAGAGCTTCTCCATGACGATCGTGTCCACCCACTTGCCGTCGAGCTGACCCTGCTCGTGGTAGATGCCGACCGTACGGGCCAGTAGATGCGCGCCGTTTCCTCGTTGGCGACCTTGTAGACGCCGTAGTGTGTCGCGGGGTGCGCCGGCGCGTCGTCCTTGATCGGCCCGGGCGGATAGAGGCCGGGCGCGCCGAAGACCGCCGCGGACGACACGTACACCACGCGCTCGATCTGGCCGGCGGCCGCGCGCACGACGTCGAACACGTTCGCGGTGCCGACCACGTTGATCGCGGCGCCGCGCGGCGGATCCTGGCGACACAGCGGGACCTGCCACGCGGCGAGGTGGATCACGCGGCGGATCGCGTGCGCCCGCGCCACTCGCGCGAGGCTCTCGCGGTCGGTGATGTCGCCACGGACCATCGCGATGCGGCTCGGCGCGTCGGGCCCGGCGATCATGCGCACGCGCCAGGGATCGTCGCCCAGATCGAAGACGACGGGGCGCTCGCCAGCGGCGAGCAGCCCGCGCACGACCCAGGCGCCGAGGCAGCCGAATGCGCCCGTCACCAGGGTCGCCATGAACGGGAATATAATGCCCCTCGTGTTCCAGAGCGAGCGGTTCTTCCGCGAAGCGTGGCCCCAGATCTCGCAGTCGGTCGAGTCGGGGACGGACGCGGCGAGCGACGTGCAGTGGATCGCCGGCGTCGTCGGGCTCGAGAGCGGCGCGCGCGTGCTCGACGCGCCCTGCGGCTTCGGCCGGCACTCGGTCGAGTTCGCGCGGCGCGGCTGCGACACGACGGGCGTGGACTTCAGCGAGACCGAGCTGGGCCGCGCGCGCAAGGCGGCCGGCGAGGCGGGCGTGTCGGTCGTGCTCGAGTGCCAGGACATCCGCGACTTGGAGTTCGCGAGCGAGTTCGACCTCGCGGTGAACCTCTTCAGCTCGATCGGCTACTTCTCGGACGACGAGGACCGGCTCGTGCTCGACCGCTTTTGGCGGGCGCTCAAGCCCGGCGGCGCCTTCGTCGTCGACACGCGCAACCGCGACCAGTGCGTGCGCTCCCTGCCGCCCGAAGAACGGATGCGGCGCGGCAGCTCGACGATCCGCGTCGAGAACGAGTTCGATCCGACGACGAGCCGCTGGCGCGCCCGCTGGTGGCGGCTCAAGCGCGCGTCGGCGAAATCGCCGGAGGGCCCGCCGGAGCTGATCGGAGAGAGCGAGATCCGGCTCTACTCGGCCCACGAGCTGCTCCACATGCTGCGGCCGGAGCGCTGGCGCAAGGTCGAGCTCTTCGGCGGCCTCGACGGCACGCCCTTCTCGCTCGATGCCCACCGGCTCGTCGTCGTGGCCTGGAAGTAGTAGAATCCGGCACCTGCGCGCGACTGCCAACGAAGGAGATCCGCCCGATGGCCACTGAGCGTCCGCTCGTCGTGCTCGCCGGTCCCATTCATCCCGACGGCAGGGCGCTGCTCGAGAAGGAAGCGCGCGTCGTCGTCTGCGAGGACGAGACCGAGGCGGGTCTGGTCAAGGCGGCCGCCGAGGCCCAGGGGATCCTGTTTCGCATCAGGCCGCGCTGCACCGAGAGCCTGATGGCGGCCTGCCGCTCGCTCAAGGTGGTGGGCCGGCACGGCGTCGGGCTGGACACCGTCGACATTCCCGCGGCGACCCGGCTCGGCGTCGCGGTCGTGCACGCGCCGGGCTCCAACTCGCAGGCTGTCGCCGAGCACGCGCTGATGCTGATGCTGACCTGCGTCAAGCGCACGTTCGCGGTCGACAAATCGACACGCGCGGGCGACTGGAACTCGGCGCGCGCCGGCAACACCGAGCTCGGCGGCAAGACCCTCGGCATCGTCGGCGTCGGCAACGTCGGCCGGCGGGTCGCGAAGTTCGCGGGCGCGGTCGGGATGCGCGTGCTGGGTTACGACAAGTACGTGCCCGACGACGAGCTGCGGCGGCGCGGCGTGGAGCCGGTCTCGAGCCTCGAAGCGCTGCTGCCCCAGGTCGACGTGCTCACCTGTCACACGCCGCTCAGCCCCGAGACGCGGCACATGATCAACGAGAAGACCATCGGGCTCATGAAGCCGGGCGCGATCTACATCAACACCTCGCGCGGCCCCGTCCAGGACGAGCGCGCGCTCTTCGAGGCGCTCACCCGCGGCAAGCTCGGCGCGGCCGGGCTCGACGTCTGGGAGGAGGAGCCCACGTCCGCGGACAACCCGATCCTGAACCTCCAGAACGTGGTGTGCTCGTCGCACGTCGCCGGGGTCACGCGCGAGGCCACGCGCCAGGCGGCGATGCAGGTCTCGGGCGAGATGCTTCGCGTCCTGCGCGGCGAGCAGCCCCACGTGCTCGTGAATCCGGAGGTCTGGGCGCGCCTGGGGCAGCGGTAGCGCCGCGGGAACGCCATGCGCCCAAACAGGGGTAGAATCCCCGTATGCCGATCGACACGCGCCATCCGCGGGAGATCCGGCGGGACATCAGGAACGGCAAGCTGACCGGGATCACCGCGGGACTCGGCCAGAATTTCGTCCAGGCCAACCTGGCGGTGCTCCCGAGGGAACAGGCGTACGACTTCCTCCTGTTCTGCCAGCGCAACCCGCGGCCGTGCCCGCTGATCGAGGTGACGGACGTGGGCTCGCCCGAGCCGGTCGGCGTGGCGCCGGGCGCCGACCTCCGGACCGACATCCCGCGCTACCGGATCTATAAGAACGGGGTCCTCGCCGACGAGGTGACCGACGCGACGCCCTACTGGCGCGACGACCTGGTGGCGTTCCTGCTGGGGTGCTCCTTCACCTTCGAGTGGGCGCTACTCGAGGCGGGCATCAAGCTCTGGCACGTGGAGCACGGAAAGAACGTCGCGATGTGGCGCACGTCGACGCCGTGCCGGCCCGCGGGAATCTTCCATGGGCCGATGGTCGTCTCGATGCGGCCGATCGCGGCCACGCAGCTCGCGAAGGCGGTGACGGCGAGTGCCAGGTTTCCGGGGGCCCACGGCGCCCCGGTGCACGTCGGCGACCCCGCCGCCATCGGCATCGCGGACATCGCGCGTCCGGACTGGGGCGACGCGCAGGAGTTCGCGCGGGGCGACGTGCCGGTTTTCTGGGCGTGCGGGGTCACGCCCCAGGCCGTCGCGCTCGCGTCGCGACCGCCGTTCATGATCACGCACAGCCCGGGGCACATGTTCATCACGGACGTTCCGAACTCCGTGCTGGCGGCGATCTAGCGCGTTGCGGTTTCTGCCGGCGGGCGATCTCGCCGTGTGCGTCGAGCTCGGCGAGGCGATCAGCGTCGAGGTCAACACGCGAGTCCGCGCGCTCGAGTTCTTGATCCAGCAGAAGGGGCTGACCGGCGTCGTCGAGACGGTGCCGGCCTACTCGTCGCTCCTCGTGTACTACGATCCGCGCGTGATCGGATACGAGCCGCTGTGCGCGGCGATCGCGGAGCTGGTCCCCCAGGCGACGACCGCGGTCCTGCCGCCGCCCCGGACGGTGGAGCTGCCGTGCTGCTACGACGATCCCGAGCTCGGCTTCGACCTCGCCGCCGCCGCGAAGCGCCTGGAGCTCTCCACCGACGATCTGGTCTGGCTCCACGCCGGCGCCGAGTACCTGGTCTACTTCATCGGCTTCACCCCCGGGCTTCCGTACATGACCGGGATGCCCGAGCGCATCAACATCCCGCGCCTCGACACGCCGCGCACGAAGACCCCGCCGGGCAGCGTCGGCATCGGCGGCATCCAGTGCTGCATCTACTCGGTCGAGAGCCCGGGCGGCTTCTGGATCCTCGGCCGCACGCCGGTGGCGCTCTACGATCCGAGCGCGTCCGAGCCCACGCTGTTGCGCCCGGGCGATCGGGTCCGGTTTCGCCGGATCGACCGCGCGGAGTACGACGCCGTGGGCGCCGCCGCCCGGACCTACCGGCCGGTGATCTCGTGATCAGGATTCTCGACGCCGGCCCGCTGACCACCGTGCAGGACCTCGGCCGCACCGGCCAGATGCGCTACGGCATTCCACCGTCGGGCCCCGTCGACCGGTTCGCGTTCGTGCTCGCCAATCGGCTCGTCGGCAATCCCGACGGGGCGGCGGGGCTCGAGTGCACCTTGAAGGGGCCGCGCGTCGAGGTCACCGCGGCCGGCGCGATCGCGGTGACGGGCGCCGACATGCCGGTGACCGTGAACGGCCGGGACGCGCCCGGATGGGCGACGATCGCGGTGAAACCCGGCGATGTGGTCAAGCTCGGGCCGGCGCGCACGGGCGTCCGGTCCTACGTCGGCTTTGCCGGCGGGCTCGACGTGCCGCTCGTACTGCGGTCGCGGTCGACGTACCTGCGCGGCCGGATCGGGGGGCTGCAGGGCCGCGCGCTCAAGAAGGGCGACGAGCTCGAAGTCTTTCCCTCCGGCTCCGTCAGGCCGCGGCGGGTCGCTCGACGGGCGATCCCGGACTACACCGGCGAGCCGACCGTCCGCGCCGTGCCCGGCCCGCAGGCCGACCGCTTCACGCCCGAGGGTCTCCGCGCGCTGTTCGGTGGACGCTACGAGGTGCTGCCGCAGTCGGATCGGATGGGCTCGCGTCTGCGCGGGGCGCGGATCGAGCACGCGCGCGGCCACGACATCATCTCCGACGGGATCGCGCTCGGGTCCATCCAGGTCCCCGGCGACGGGCAGCCGATCGTGCTGCTGGTCGACCGGCAGTCGACGGGCGGCTATACGAAAGTGGCGACCATCTGCTCGAGTGACATCTGGCGTGTCGGCCAAGCGAGGCCGGGGCAGTCGCTCCGCTTCCAGGCGATCGGCGTGGAAGAGGCGCACCGGCTGCTTCGCGAGTCCGACACCGTGCTGGAAGCAGCGGTGAGAGAGGAGAGCGCATGAGCGTCGACAAAGAGCTGAACGAATACACCGCGAAGTCCGGCCGCTCCCGCGTCCTGCACGAGGAAGCGCTGGCGGTCATGCCCGGCGGCAACAGCCGCACGACGACCTTCTTCGATCCGTATCCCTTCGCCATCCAGCGGGGTCAGGGCGCCCACATCTGGGACGCCGACGGGATCGACCGCCTGGACTTCAACGGCAACTACACGAGCCTGATCCTCGGCCACGCGCCGCCCGACGTCGTCAAGGCCGTGCAGCAGGCCGTGGAGCTCGGGCTCTCGTTCCCGGGCCCGACCGAGCACGAGGTGCGCCTCGCGGAGCTAGTGACGCGCCGGGTGCCCTCCGTGCAGGCGCTCCGCTTCACCAACTCGGGCACCGAGGCCACGATGAACGCGGTGCGGTTGGCGCGCGCCTTCACGGGCCGGGCGAAGATCGCGAAGTTCGAGGGCGCGTACCACGGCACGCACGACTGGGTGATGGTGAGCGTCAGCGGCGACGCCAAGGCCACCGGCAGCCGCCGGCGTCCGAAGCCGGTGGCGTGGTCGGCGGGGATCCCCCCGGCGGTGCTCAAGCACGTCGTGGTGCTCCCGTGGAACGACGTTGAAGCGTGCGGCGAAATCCTGGAGGCGGAAGCGTCTCAGCTCGCGTGCCTCATCGTCGACCCGATGATGTGCAACGCCGGTCTGATCCCACCGGCCGAGGGGTTCCTGGCGAGGCTGCGCGAGATCACCGAGCGGCACAGTATCGTGCTGATCTTCGACGAGGTCATCTCGTTCCGGACCGCCTGGGGCGGCGCCCAGGAGCGCTTCGGCGTCCGGCCCGATCTCACGACGTTCGGCAAGATCATCGGCGGCGGACTGCCGGTGGGAGCCTTCGGCGGCCGGCGCGACATCATGGACTTCTACGACCCGCGCAAGGGCGGCGCCCGCATCAGCCACGGCGGCACCTTCAACGCGAACCCGGCGACGATGGCCGCCGGTCTGGCCACCCTGAACGCGCTGACGCCCGACGCGTACGCGCGCCTCGACGCGCTCGGCGAGCGCCTGCGCGGGGGCGTCGCGCGCCTGCTCGCGGCCACGCGGCGCCGGGGGCAGGTGACCGGGCTCGGCTCGCTGTTCTGGTTACACTGGACGTCGGAGGCGCTGACCGACTATCGTTCTGCACGGCCCAAGGACGGGGAGTCGCCGGTGCGGGTGTTCCTGGGGCTCCTGAACGAGGGGATTCTCTTGACCCAGCGGGGACTCGGCGCGTGCTCGCTCGCGATGACCGACGAGGACGTGGACCGCTTCATCAACGCGCTCGCGCGCGTGCTGGCGCGAGGATAAGGAGCTGACGATGGCCAAGTTCATCGATCTCAACGCCGACATGGGCGAGAGCTGGGGCCGCTGGACGCTCGGCGCGGATGAGGAGATCATGCCGTACATCACCTCGGCCAACGTCGCCTGCGGCTTCCACGGCGGCGATCCGCACGTGATGCGCCAGACCGTCGCGCTGGCGCTCCGGCACGGGGTCGCGATCGGCTCACACCCGTCGCTGCCGGACCTGATGGGGTTCGGGCGTCGCGTGATGGACGTCTCGCCGCAGGAGCTGAAGGACTACCTCTGCTACCAGACCGGCGCGCTCCGCGAGTTCGTCCGCGCCGCGGGCGGCGGCGACCTGCAGCACACCAAGCCGCACGGCATCCTCTACTCGATGATCGAGAAGGACGAGCCGCTCGCCACCGCGGTCGCCGAGTCGGCCCGCGAATCGGGCAAGGAGCTGATCCTCATGGCGCTGGGCTCCGGCAAGTACGACCGGATCGCCCGCAAGATGGGCGTGCGCGTGGCGTCCGAGGGGTTCGCCGACCGCGCGTACAACGTCGACCTCACGCTCGTCTCCCGCAAGCTCCCCGGCTCGCTCATCACCGATCCCGAGCGCGCCGCGGCCCAGGCCGTGAAGATGGCCATGGAGGGCAAGGTACGTACGATCGACGGCGTCGAGATCGACATCTCGGTCCAGACGATCTGCTGCCACGGCGACACGCCGGGGGCGCAGAAGATCGTGCGCACCGTCCGCGAGGCGCTCGACCGGGCGGGCTGCCAGGTCAAGCCGCTCCGCGACTGGCTGCCGAAAGCGTGACAGAAGCGCTCAAGCGCACGCCACTCTACCAGGAGCACGTCGCGTCGGGCGCGCGCCTGGTGCCCTTCGGCGGGTGGACGATGCCGGTGCAGTACACCGGCATCGTCGAGGAGCACCGCGCCACCCGCGGCGCTGTCGGGCTCTTCGACGTGAGCCACATGGGCGAGTTCGAGGTCGAGGGCCCGGGGGCGCTCGCCGCGCTCCAGTACCTGACCACCAACGACGTGGCGGCCCTCCAGGTCGGCCAGATCCAGTACTCGGTCCTCTGCTATCCGAGCGGCACGATCGTCGACGACCTCACGGTCTACCGCATGGGCGACGCGCGCTACATGATCACCGTCAACGCGGGGAACATCGACAAGGACTGGGCCCACGTGACGAAATCGACGGCGCACGTCAAGGACGCGCGCTGGCGCGACGCGTCCGACGGCACCGGGCTCGTCGCGGTGCAGGGGCCGAAGGCCGAGGCGCTCGTCGGCCGTCTCACCGACCGCGACGTGACGACCATCGGCTACTACCGCTTCGCGCACGGCCACGTGGCCGGCGTGCCGACCGTGATCTCTCGGAGCGGCTACACCGGCGAGGACGGCTTCGAGCTCTACGTGCCAGCCGATGGGACCGCGAAGCTCTGGAAGGCGCTCCAGGCCGCGGGCCGCGCCGACGGCGCCACGCTGGTCGGGCTCGGGGCGCGCGACACGCTGCGGCTCGAGATGAAGTACGCGCTCTATGGCAACGACATCGACGAGACGACGAATCCGCTCGAGGCGGGGCTCGGCTGGGTCGTCAAGCCCGCCAAGGGCGAGTTCATCGGCCGGGAAGCGCTCGAGAAGATCCGCGCCGAGGGCCTACGGCGCCGCCTGGTCGGCATCGAGATGGTCGATCGAGCCGTCGCGCGCCACGCCTATCCCGTCAGTAAGGACGGCTGCGCGGTCGGGATCGTCACCTCCGGCTCCTACGGCCCGTCCGTCGACCGGTACATCGGGATCGCCTACGTCGAGACCGCCCGGGCGTCCGTCGGCACCAAGCTCGACGTGGAGATACGCGGCCAGGGCAAGGCGGCCCAGGTCGTGCGCACGCCCTTCTATCCATCCAAGGTGAAGAAACCCGGCTGAGAGGCCGAACGTCGAGCGCCGGAGGCCTCCGAGGGCGCTCCGACGGCAAGAGGAGAGAATGGCCAACGTTCCGAGGGACCTGAAATACACGCGTGAGCACGAGTGGGCCAAGCAGGAGGGCGACCGCGTGCGTGTGGGTATCACCGCTTACGCGCAAGAGCAGCTCGGCGACGTGGTGTTCGTTGAGCTCCCGAAGGTCGGCGCCAAGGTGACGGCCGCCAAGACCTTCGGCGTCGTCGAGTCGGTCAAGGCGGTGTCCGACCTCTTCGCGCCGATCTCGGGCGAGGTCGTCGAGGTCAACGGCGAGCTCGGACAGAAGCCCGAGATCGTCAATCAGGATCCCTACGGCAAGGGTTGGATGCTCGTCGTCAAGCCCTCCGGCAAAGGCGAGTGGGACCAGCTCCTGACGGCGCAGCAATACGAGGAGCTCATCGCGCAGGGAGGCCATTGATGGCCTCGCGCTACATCGCCAACACACCGGACGAGCAGAAGCGGATGCTCGGCGCGATCGGCTCCGGCTCGATCGAGGACCTGCTCGTGAAGATTCCGCCGAAGGCACGGCTCGCGCGGCCGCTCGGTCTCACGCCGGCGCTCGCCGAGACCGACCTGATCCGACACATGACGGCGCTCGCCGCCCGGAACGCGCACGCGGACTCGCACGTGTCGTTCCTGGGCGCGGGCTCGTACGACCACTACATCCCGAGCCCGATCAACCACCTGATTCTGCGCGGCGAGTTCTTCACGGCGTACACGCCCTATCAGCCCGAGGCGAGCCAGGGGACGCTCCGGAGCATCTACGAGTACCAGACCATGATCGCGGAGCTGACGGGCATGGACGTCGCCAACGCGTCGATCTACGACGGCGCGTCGTCGCTCGCCGAGGCGGCGCTGATGGCCCACTCGGTCACGGACCGGCGCGAGATCGTGCTCTCGCGCGCCGTGCATCCGCTGTACAAGCGCGTCACCGCCACGTATTGCGAGGGCCCGGGTGTCCGGCTGCGCGACGTCCCGGCGCCCGAGGGCGTCACCGATCTCGCCGCCGCGCGGCAGGTCGTCAACGCCACAACGGCGGCGCTGGTCGTCCAGACGCCGAACTTCTACGGCTGCCTCGAGGACGTGGCCGCCGCGGCCGAGATCGCGCACGCGGCCGGCGCCCTGCTGGTCGTGGTCGCCGACCCGGTGAACCTCGGCGTGCTCGAGGGCCCGGGCAAGCTCGGCGCCGACATCGTCGTGGGCGAAGGGCAAGGGCTCGGCGTGCCCCTGGACTTCGGAGGCCCGAACCTCGGCGTCTTCGCCGCGAAGAACGAGCTGGTCCGGCGCATGCCCGGGCGGCTCGTCGGCGCCACCGTCGACCACGACGGCAAACGTGGCTTCGTTCTGACCTTGCAGACGCGCGAGCAGCACATCCGCCGCGCCAAGGCGACGTCGAACATCTGCACCAACGTCGCGCTGTGCGCGCTGATGGCGACGATCTATCTGGCGACGCTCGGGCGCCGGGGGCTGGTGAAAGTCGGCGAGCTGTCGACGGCGAAGGCCCACTACGCAGCTTCGCGGCTGACGAAGGTGCCGGGCGTCTCGCTGCGCTTCACGGCGCCGTTCTTCAAGGAGTTCGCGCTCAAGCTGCCGAAGGCGCCCGAGCGCGTGCTGCCTCGCCTCGCCCGGCAGGGCTTCCTCGCGGGCGTCCCGCTCAAGACCTTCGATCGCGCCCTGGCCGACTGTCTGCTGGTCGCGGTGACTGAGAAGCGCACGAAGGCCGAGATCGACGCCTTTGCGGCCGCCCTCGAGAAGGCGGTGGCGTGATGGCCGACGCCTACGACAAGCTGATCTTCGAGCTGTCCTCGCCCGGACGGGTGGGCTGGTCCTTGCCGGAAGCCGACGTGCCCGAAGCCGACGTGCATAAGCTTCTGCCGGCCAAGCATCTGCGGCGCGACGCGCCGGACCTGCCGGAAGTCTCCGAGTTCGACGTGGTCCGGCACTACTCGCGCCTGTCGCGGATGAACTACGGGGTCGACACGCACTTCTATCCGCTCGGCTCGTGCACGATGAAGTACAACCCCAAGCTCAACGAGGACGTGGCGCGCCTGGCCGGCTTCGCCAAGGTCCACCCGCTGGCGCCCGAAGCCTCGGCGCAGGGCGCGCTCCAGCTCATGCACGAGCTGGCGTGGGACCTCGCCGAGATCGCCGGGATGGACGCCGTGTCGCTCCAGCCCGCGGCGGGCGCCCAGGGCGAGCTGGCCGGCGTCCTCATGATCCGCGCCTATCACCACTCGCGCGGCGAGAAGCGGACCAAGGTGCTCGTGCCCGACTCGGCGCACGGGACCAACCCGGCGTCGACGGCGATCGCCGGCTACGAGGTCGTCGAGGTGAAGTCGCTGCCGAACGGCGAGGTCGACGTCGACGCGCTCGCGCGGACGCTCGACACCGACGTGGCCGCCTTCATGATCACGGTGCCGAACACGCTCGGGATGTTCGAGCCGCGCATCATCGAGATCACCGAGCTCTGCCACGCCAAGGGTGTGCAGGTCTACATGGACGGCGCGAATCTAAACGCGATCCTCGGCATCACGCGTCCGGGCGACCTCGGCTTCGACGTCTGCCACTTCAACCTGCACAAGACCTTCACGACGCCGCACGGCGGCGGCGGCCCCGGCGCGGGCCCGGTCGGCGTCAAGGCGCACCTGGAGCCCTTTCTGCCGGTGCCCGTCGTGACGAAGGACGGCGACGAGTACGCGCTCGACTGGAAGCGGCCGCGGTCGATCGGCAAGCTGCAGGCCTTCTGGGGCAACTTCGGGATGCTCGTGCGCGCCTACACCTACATCCGCACGATGGGGCCCGACGGGCTGCGATCCGTCTCCGACAACGCGATCCTGAACGCGAACTACATCATGAAGCGCCTGGAGCGGGACTACGACGTCGCCGTGCCCGGGCCCTGCATGCACGAGTGCGTGCTGTCCGCGCGCCGCCAGAAGAGGCTGGGCGTCACGGCGACGGACATCGCGAAGCGGCTCCTCGATCTCGGATTCTACGCGCCGTCGACGTATTTCCCGCTGATCGTCGAGGAGGCGCTGATGATCGAGCCGACTGAGACCGAGGCCAAGGAGACGCTCGACGCCTTCTGCGACGCGATGATCCAGATCGCGCGCGAGGCCGAGACGAACGCCGCGGTGATTCACGACGCGCCGGTGACCACCCCGGTGCGCCGACTCGACCAGACGAAGGCCGCGCGCGAGCCGAATCTCAAGTGGACGCGCCGGGGCTAGCCCGGGTCCGGCTCGCGCCTGGCTCGTTCCGATCCGTCAAGGTCGACGAATTGCCGTGGCGCCCATCTACGATGGGCACGGGCATCTTCGTGAAGGACGTCGCGGTCACGGACGGCTGGGAGATGCAGATCGTCCGGTTCGAGCCGGGCGCGCGGGCCGCCGTGCACACCCACGAAGGTCCCGAGTTCCTGTTCATCCTGGAGGGCGAGCTGGTCCAGGCCGGGCGGCGCATGGGCCCCGGATGGGCGAGCGTCGCCGGCGCGGGCACGACCGACGACGACGTGCGCTCCGAGACGGGCTGCGTCTTCGTCCTCGTCGATCGCGTGTGAGACTGCGGGCCGTTCACGCCGATATCACCACGCTGGCGGTCGACGCCATCGTGAACGCGGCGAACTCGTCGCTGCTCGGTGGGGGCGGCGTCGACGGCGCCATCCATCGCGCCGCCGGCCCGCAGCTGCTCGAGGAGTGTCGCCTTCTCCGCGGCTGCCAGACCGGCGAGGCCAAGCTCACGAAGGGCTATCGCTTGCCGGCCAGGTTCGTCATCCACACGGTCGGTCCGATTTGGCAAGACGGCGCGCACGGCGAGCTCGAGCTGCTCGCCTCGTGCTACCGACGCTCGATCGAGGTCGCCGCGGCCAACGGCATCGTCACGCTCGCCTTCCCGAGCATCAGTACCGGCGTCTTCGGCTATCCCGTCGAGCCCGCCGCGAAGGTTGCGGTGACGGCCGTGCGGTCCGCCGCGGACGAGTTCCCGGGGATCCAGGAGGTGGTCTTCTGTTGCTTCTCGGCCACTGATCTGGCGACCTACACGCGGCGACTCGCCGAGATCGGGAACTGACGCGGCTTGCCGCCCCCTTCGCCGACGGCTATAGTGCCGTCCATCGAGCCGCGTCCCCAGGAGGTCGTCATGCGAAGACGAGCCCTTCTCCTCTCGTTTGTGGCGCTGCTGCTCACCCCCGTCGACGCCCGTGCGCTTCCGACGGCGAGCCCGGAAGAGGTCGGCCTGTCCCGGGAGCGCTTGGCGCGGATCGGACAGGCGCTGAACGGACAGATCGAAGCCAAGAGCTTCCCCGGCGCCGCCGCGCTGATCGCGCGCAAGGGGCGGGTCGCGTACTTCGAAACCTTCGGCCAGCTCGATCCCAAGACCGGCGCGCCGATGTCGAAGGACGCGATCTTCCGGCTCTACTCGATGACGAAGCCGTTCACGTCGGTGGCCGCGATGATGCTCGTCGAGGACGGGCGGCTGCGGCTGACCGATCCGGTCGGGACGTATCTGCCCGAGCTGGCGAAGCTGGACGTGGTGGGGCAGGGGACCGACTCGAACGGCAAGCCCACCTACACGGTCGTCGTCGCGGAGCGGCCGGTGACCGTCTACGACCTCCTGCGGCACACGTCTGGGCTGGTCTACGGCGGCTTCACCGGCAGCCAGTACCTGAAGGAGCTCTACGTGAAGGAGAACGTCGGCTGGTCGGGCGTCACGCCGGCCGAGCAGCTCGCGGCGCTCGCCAAGGTGCCGCTGGCCCGTCAGCCCGGGACGATGTGGGAGTACGGCCTGTCGACGGACGTGGTCGGGCGCGTGGTCGAATCGATCTCGGGCGTCTCGCTCGGCCGCTTCCTCGACGAGCGCCTCTTCCGGGCGCTGGGGATGACGGATACGACGTTCTACCTGCCGGCCGAGAAGGTCAAGCGGCTCTCCCAGCCGCTCGCCACCGATCGCGCCACTGGCAAACCGATCGTCCTGCACGACGTGACGGTTCCGCCGAAGAACGACGCCGGCGGCGCCGGCGCGGCCAGCACCACGCTCGACTACGCGCGCTTCCTCCAGATGCTGGCGAACGGCGGCCAGCTCGAGGGCAAGCGGCTTCTCGCTGGGACCACCGTCCGTCACATGACCTCCGACCATCTCGGCGACATCAAGCCCGCGATCCCGCTCCTGGCGCCGGGCTACGGCTTCGGGCTCGGCTTCGCGGTCCGACGGGCCGACGGCCTCAACGGCGTCGCCGGCACGGCGGGCGAGTACAACTGGGGCGGCGCCGGCGGCACGGCGTTCTGGGTCGATCCGAAGGAGCAGCTGGTCGCGGTGTTGATGACCCAGGCGCAGCCCGGGCCCTGGCAGCGCGAGTTCCGCGAGCTGTTCCGTCAGCTCGTCTATCAGGCGATCATCGACTGACGAGCTGAGCGTCCGTCACGGTCCCGTGCGATGCTAGGGCCGTGACGGACCGCGCGCGTCCCCGGCCCTGGCGCTTGCTCGTGACCGAGCCCGTCGACGGCGCCACGAACATGGCGATCGACGAGGCCGTGTGGCTCGGGCGGCGCGCCGGCGCCTCGCCGCCGACGATCCGCTTCTTCGCCTGGGCGCCGCCCACCGTGTCGCTCGGCTACGGCCAGCCGCTCGATCGCCACGTCGACGTTGCCGCCTGCCGCCGCCTCGGCGTCGGGCTCGTGCGCCGCCTCACCGGCGGGAGCGCGATCTACCACGACGGCCCGGAGCGCCAGCTCACGTACAGCGTCGCCGCCGCCGCCGACGACATCGGCGGGGGCGCGCGCGATCTGCTCTACAGCTACCAGTGGATCGGCCGGGCGCTGGCCGGAGGCCTTCGGGCGCTCGGCGCGCCGGTCGAGATGGTCGGCGTCGCGCGCGGCGACGAGCCGACGCCGGCGTTTTGCTTCGCGCGCACCGGCAGCTGCGAGATCGAGCTCCACGGACGCAAGCTCGTCGGGAGCGCGCAGCGGCGATACGGCCGTGTGTTTGTCCAGCACGGATCGATCCTGCTCGGCGTCGACGCGGAACGCCTGGCCGAGATCTTCCCGACGACCGAGGCTCCGCTCGCCAGCCTGACGACGCTCGAGGCCGCGTTCGGTCACCGGCCCAAGTTCGACGACGTCGCCGCGGCGCTCGCGGCGGCGTTCGAGCGCGAGCACGGGCTCGACCTCCGGCCCGACGGGCTCACCGCCGACGAGATCGCGTCGGTCGAGCGGCTCGCGCGCGGCAAGTACGCGACCGACGCCTGGCTGACGGGGCCCGCGTGAGCCGCGAGTACCCGGACTACCCGCGGGTCGGCGTCGGCGCGGTCATCCTCCACGAGGACCGGGTGCTGCTCGTGCGCCGCGGCAAGGCGCCGTCCTTCGGGAAGTGGAGCCTGCCCGGCGGCCTCGTCGAGCTCGGTGAGACCACCCGCGAGGCCATCGCACGCGAGATCCTCGAGGAGTGCGGGATCAAGATCCGGATCGTCGACGTGGCCGGCGTTCTCGATCGCGTCGTGAAGGACGACGCCGGTCGCGTTCGCTACCATTACGTGCTGGTGGACTACCTGGCGTATCCCGATTCGCTGGACGTCGAGGCGGGTGACGACGCCGCCGAGGCGCAGTGGTTCGAGATCGGCCGTCTGGCCGAGCTCGACACGACCCAGGGTCTCCTGGACATGATCCGGCGAGCCGTGGCGCTGAGAGGAGGAACGCGCGGGTGAAAGTCGAGATCGTCACCAAGCGGCTGGAAGAGGTCCCGGCCGACGCCCTCGTCGTCGGTCTCTACGTCGGCGAGACGAAACTGCCGGAGCGTCTGGCGCGCCTCGATCGCTCAGCGCAGGGGCAGCTCAAGCGGGTGCTCGACGCCGAGAAGTTCTCGGCGAAGGCGGGGCAGGTCACGCACGCGCACGCCGACGGCCGTCGGATCGTCGTCGCCGGGCTCGGCCCGAGGACCGAGACGACCTCCGAGGTGCTGCGGCGGGCGGCCGCGGCGGCGGTACGCCGGGCCCGCGACCTCGGCGCGCGCACGGTGGCCGCCGAAGTGCTCGGCGACCGGCTGACCGCGCGCCAGCGGGCGCAGGCGGTCGTGGAAGGCGCCCTCCTCGGCACCTACTCCTTCGACCGCTACAAGCGGGAGAAGGCCGAGAAGACCGTCAGCGAGCTTCGCCTGGTCGAGCCCGACGCGCGCCGCGCGCGCGAAGCCGGAGACGGCATGCGGCGCGGCGAGAGCTTCGCACTCGCGACGTCGTTCGCGCGCGACCTGATCAACGCGCCCGCCAACGATCTGCACCCGACCGACCTCGCGCGCGCCGCCACTGAGCTCGGCAAGGAGTCGCGCATCGAGGTCAAGGTGTTCGAGCGGGCCGACTGCAAGAAGATGGGGATGGGCGCGTTCCTCGGCGTCGCCGCCGGGAGCGAGCAGCCCCCCAAGTTCATTCACCTGACCTACCATCCGTCCGGGCGGCCCGCGGCGGGCCGCAAGCGGAAGAAGATCGTCCTCATCGGCAAGGGCATCACGTTCGACTCCGGCGGGCTCGACCTCAAGCCGCCCGACGGCATGCTGCGCATGAAGTACGACATGGCCGGCGCCGCCGCCGTGCTCGGCATCATGCGCGCGCTGCCGGCGCTCAAGCCGGCGGCCGAGGTCCACGGGCTGATCGCCGCGACCGAGAACATGCCGTCGGGGTCGGCCATTCGCCCGGGCGACGTGCTGCGCGCGATGAACGGCACCACGATCGAGATCGGCAACACGGACGCCGAGGGGCGCCTGACCCTGGCCGACGGGCTCTGCTACGCCAACACGAACATCCAGGCCGACGAGATCATCGACATGGCGACCTTGACGGGGGCCTGCGTCATCGCGCTCGGCCAGCTCTGCTCGGGGCTCATGGCGAACAACCAGGCGCTGGCGAATCGCCTCATGAAGGCGGCGGAGGCCGCGGGCGAGCGGCTCTGGCAGCTGCCGCTGATCGACGAGTATCGCGACAACCTCAAGAGCGAGGTCGCAGACCTCAACAACGTCGGACCGCGCGGCGGCGGGGCGATCACGGCCGGGCTGTTCCTGAAGGAGTTCGCGGGCACGACGCCGTGGGCGCACCTGGACATCGCGGGTCCGGCGTTCACCGAGAAGGATCTGCCGCTGGCCCCGAAGGGCGCCACCGGTTTCGCGGTGCGCACGATCCTGACGTACCTCGAGGACTAGCGGTGGGCGACGCGGTCGATCTGCACTCGCACACGACCGCGTCCGACGGCAACCTGACGCCGCGCGACCTGGTGAGACTGGCCGCGCGCCACGGCGTGCGCGTCCTCGCGGTGACCGACCACGATTCCACCGGCGGGGTCAGGGAGGCGATGGACGAGGCGCGCAGCCTGGCCTCGCTCGAGATCGTGCCGGGCCTCGAGATCAACTGCGACGTCCCCGGCGCCGAGATCCACGTGCTCGGCTACTGCCTGGACTGGGAGGCGGAGTGGTTCCAGGAGTTCCTCGGCGCGCAGCGCCAGGAGCGACGGCAGCGCGTATACCGGATCGCCGCTCGACTCGCGGAGCTCGGCGTGCCGATCGATCCCGACGACGTGTTCGCGCTCGTGAAGGAGGGCTCGGCCGGCCGGCCGCACGTGGCGCAGGCGATGGTCGACCGCGGCCATGTGAAGTCGGTCCGCGAGGCGTTCGACCGCTATCTCTCGCTGAACGGCCCGGCGAACGTGCCGCGCAGGCGGCTTGCGCCCGTCGAGGCCGTGCGCGTCATCCGGCGGGCGCGCGGCGTGCCCGTGCTGGCCCACCCCGGGCTCGCGAACCGCGACGAGCTGATCCCCGAGCTGGTCGAGGCCGGGCTCCTCGGCATCGAGGCGTTCTACCCGGAGCACTCGTCGACGCAGATCGCGGCGTACGGGGAGCTGTGCGCGCGGCTCGGCCTCGTCGCCACGGGCGGCTCCGATTTCCACGGTCCGCGCGTCGGGGGCGTCCGGCATCCGGGCACCCAGCCGGTTCCCGAGAGCGCCTGGCACGAATTGCGGCGCCGCCTCGCATCGCTCGCCGAAGAGGCGCCGAGCGCGTCGCCCGCGCCGGGTTCGATCGCGTGACGACGATCCAGGCGCAGATCTTCGGCTTCACCGATTGCCAGGACACGCGCAAGGCGCAGCGCTTCTTCAAAGAGCGCGGCATCGCCGTGCACTTCGTCGACCTGAAGGAGCGTCCGGCGGCGCGCGGCGAGCTCAGACGCTTCGCCGAGAAATTCGGCGCCGGGGCACTGATCGATCGCGAGGGCGCGCGGTACAAGACGCTCGGCTTACGCGTGGCCGGGGACTCGCCCGAGCGGCTGCTCGAGCGCGCGCTGACCGAGCCGCGGCTGCTCCGGACGCCGCTCGTGCGATGCGGCGGCCGCGTGGCGATCGGGCATGCGCCGGGGGCCTGGCTGGAGTGGGTGGACACCGCGAAGCCGGGAGGGAGCAAGCCAGCATGACGCCGCGACCGTTCGCGATCAAGGTGGCCGACGATGTCCTCGCCGATCTGCGCGCCCGACTCGAGCGCGTGCGCTGGCCCGACGAGCCCCCGGAGGCGGGCTGGCGCTACGGCACGAGCGTCGCGTACATGAAGGAGCTGGTCGAGCACTGGCGCCGCCGCTACGACTGGCGCACCCACGAGGCGCGGCTCAACAAGCTCCGGCAGTTCACGGTCGCGCTCGACGGGATCGACGTGCACTTCATCCACGAGCCCGGGGTCGGGCCCGCGCCGATGCCGCTCTTGCTCTCGCACGGCTGGCCCGGCTCGATCGTGGAGTTCGAGCGGATCCTGCCGATGCTGACCGATCCCGCCCGGTTCGGCGGCGATCCGGCGGACGCCTTCACCGTGGTCGCGCCGTCGCTGCCGGGCTACGGGTTTTCCTTCCGTCCCGGTCAGGCGCGCTTCGGAGTCGAGGAGATCGCCGACGTCTTCGCGCGCCTGATGACGGACGTCCTGGGCTACCGCCGCTTCGCCGCGCAGGGCGGCGACTGGGGCGCCTTCATCACCTCGCGGCTCGGCCTGCAATATCCCGAGCGCCTGGCGGGAATCCACCTGAACCTGCTCGCCGTGCGGCGCGATCCCGCGCCGCCCGACAAGCCGACCGACGAGGAGCACGCCTACATCACGCAGCTCCAGCGCTGGCAGCGCGAGGAAACGGGCTACCAGTCGATCCAGGGCACGAAGCCGCAGACGCTCGCCTACGGGCTCACCGACTCACCGGTCGGCCTGGCGGCGTGGATCGTCGAGAAGTTCCGGACGTGGAGCGACTGCGGCGGCGACGTCGAGCGGCGCTTCTCGAAGGACACCCTGCTCACTAACGTGACGCTCTACTGGGTCACGGGCGCGATCAATTCGTCGTTCTGGCCGTACTACGCGCGCCTGCATCGCCCGTGGCCGCTTCCGGACGGCAAGCGGATCACCGTGCCGACGGCCTACGCCGCCTTCCCGCGCGAGATCCTGCTGCCGCCGCGCGCGTGGGCCGAGCGCAGCTACAACATCCAGCGCTGGACCGCCATGCCGGCGGGCGGCCACTTCGCCGCCCTCGAAGAGCCCGAGGCCCTGGCCGCCGACATCCGAGCCTTCTTCCGCCCGCTCCGTTGAGCCGACGCTCGGCGGGCCTCCGGCTAGCCGATAATCCGGCGCGCCTTGGCCGGATTCGACACCGTGAAGACGACGGTCGCCCCGCCGCGCCCGGCGGTGGTCGCATAGGCGGCCTTGATGTTGACGCCGCCGCGCGCGAGCCTGTCGGCGACGCGCGCGAGCGCCCCGGGTTTGTTGGTGAGTCGCTTGGCGAACGCCACTTCCTCGACGAAGCGCACGCGCGCCTTCCGCAGCGCCCGCTTGGCGAGGGCCGGCTTGTTGACGACCATGCGGATCTTGCCGCGCCCCGCGACCTCGGCCGCCGAGAGCGAGAGGATGTTGACCTTGGCGTCGGCCAGCGCGCGGCCAATTCCCGCGAGCACGCCTCTCTTGGACTGAAGCGTCAGGACGAGCTGGGTGGTCTTGGGCATCGTACGTCTCCTTTGTCGGCCTCGGTGAGCTGCACGGCTCAGCGCGTGTACGCGGGAAACACGCGCCGCACGCACGCCGGGTCGTTGATCGCGAGCATCCCGCCGACGAGGCGCCGCGCGGCGCCGCGCACGACCACGAACGTGATGCGCGCCGTCGCGACGACGTGCCCGCCGGCGCGCGCGACGATCTCGGTCTCCTGGTAGCGCGGATCCTCGCTCCGAGGGCGCACCGCGGCGCGGCGGCCGCTCACGGTGACGGGTGCCTCGAACGGAGCGGGTTCGTGGAGCGAGACGCGGAGCTCCGTCGTCATCCCCGATTCGCCGGTGGCCAGGGCCCCGAGCCAGAACGCGGCCTCGTCGAGCAAGGTCGTCAGCGCGACGGGTGCGAGCGAGCCGTCTGGCCTGCGAAACGGCGCGCGCGGCTGCCACGCGCCGCGGACCGAGTCGGCGTCGAACTCGAGCCGCGCGCGAAGTCCAAGCTCGTTGTCCGTCCCACACGCAAAACACGCGCGCGAGATTGGCAACGGATACGCATCTCGCTCGGCGTCGTCATCGTCGGCCGGGCGGGGGCGGGGGGGCCCTGCGGGGACCACGCTAGCCGCGTCTCTGGAGTCCAGTGCTGTCGCGTCTCGTCGAGTCAACCCTGACAACACGGGTCCCCGGAGAGCCCCCCCGCCCCCGCCCGGCCGACTTGGCGCGGCGGTGACTGCATCCGCGGCCAATATCGCGACGCGGCCGTCGACCAGGACGCCCTCGCTCTGATCGCATAGCACGAAAGTCTCGGTTGAGTCTTCGTGGCTGCGGCGCAGGGTCAGCGGCAGGCCGAGGGGGACGCGGCGGCGATAGATGCCGGCGACCTCGCGCGGCGCGGTCGCGCCCGCGAGCGCGTCGAACACCGCGAGCACCGAGCCGCCGTGCGCGGCGTCGGGGAGCCCCTGGAGCGCGGGATCGAGGGTGAGGACCAGGTCGGGGCCGCTGACTTCCAGGGCGTGACGAAGCGTGGCATCGATGGCGCTCATGAGATAATTTTCGAGTGTCGTCGCCCATTTTAGCCGACAAGGCTTTCGTCCGGGCGACGATCACCAACTTCTTTTTCTTCTTCAGCCTCAACTGCTTCATCCTCCTGCCGCTCTACATCGAGGGCATCGGCGGGACCGAGGTCGAGATCGGTCTGGTCATGGGCCTGTACAACGCGATCGGCATCCTCTGCCAGCCGCTCGTGGGCCCGCTGGTCGACGCGTTCGGCCGGCGGCGCTTCATGCTGACCGGCGCGGGCCTGGTGATTGCCGCGGCGCTCCTGGCCACGACGACGCCGTCGATCCCGCTCCTGGCGCTCGTGCGCGCCCTTCAGGGCATCGGGTTCTCCGCCTTCTTCGTCGCGAACTATTCGTACGTGCTGGACCTGACGCCGCCGTCGCGCCGGGGCTGGGCGCTCGGGATCTACGGCGTCGCGGGGCTCGTGGCGACCGCGATCGCGCCCCTCGTCGGGGAAGCGGTGGTGCGAAGGATGGGCTTCCGGCCGCTCTTCGTCATGTCCACCGCGATGGCGGTCGTCGCGGCCGGCTACGTCTGGAGCCTGCCCCGCGGGCGGGCGGGCACGCCGCTGCCGGTGGCGGGCTCCCTGTGGGAGCGCGGCGGGCTCCACGAGCTTCGTCATCGCCACATGGTCGTCACGCTCTTCTTCGGTCTCGGCGCCGGCACGATCTTCGTCTTCGTGCCCACCTTCGCCGACAGCCTCGGGATCGAGACGCTCGCCCTCTTCTATACGGCGTTCGCCGTGGCCGCGATCGGCGTGCGCGTGTTCGGCGGGCGCCTCATCGATACCCATGGACGGCGAGCGGTGATCGTGCCGTCGATGTTCGTGCAGACCGCCGCGACCGCGCTGCTCGCGCTGCTCGGCTTCGTGGTCACCCGCACGAGCCTCACGCCGATCGTGCCCGTGCTCGTGGTGATCGGCTTGATGTCGGGCGGCGCGCACGGGCTGCTCTATCCGGGGCTGGCGGCCATGGTGACCGACCACGCGCCGGAGACGCGCCGCGGGGTCGTCGTCGCCATGTTCAGCGCGGTCTTCCTGGTCGGACAGACGGCGGGCTCGTTCGCGTTCGGCTACATCACGCACGCGATCGGCTACCGGTTCATGTGGACGATGCTCGCGGCGTTCCTGCTGCTCGGCGCCGCGCTCAGCATGGGGCTGGTCGAGCGTCGCGCCGCCTGACGGCTGGCGCTATACTGACTTCACCGTTTCGGGAACAGGAGCCGGCATGAACATGAGCGTCCGGATCGGCGTGATCGGCCTGTTGATCGTCGCAGGGCTCGGCGTGCCCGAGCGCGCTGTCCTCGCCCCGGACCGCCCGGACGTGGTCCCGCCGAAGCCGACCGGCGCGCAAGAGGTCGAGGTGGTCGCGGTCATGGTGGATCAGAACACCCAGCAGCCGACCGTCCTGCTCCAGGGCAAGCGCGACCGCCGCTCCGTCGCCCTCGCGATCGGGCTCGCCGAGGCGACCGGGATCGCCGTCCCGCTCCAGGGCGTGACGCCGCCGCGTCCGCTGACGCACGATCTCTTCCTGACACTCTTCGGCCGGCTCAAGGTGACGCTCACGCGCGTGGTCATCACCGATCTGCGCGACGACATCTTCTACGCGATCGTCTATCTGAACGCAGGCGGGCCCGAGCTCCAGCTCGACGCGCGCCCGTCGGACGCGATCGCGCTGGCGATCCGCGCGAAGGTGCCGGTGCTGGTCGAGGAGCGCGTGTTCGACAAGGCGGGCAACAGCGCGCCGCCGCGCCGCCCGTCGATCTGACGCCATGGCCGAGCCCGAGCGGACCGAGAAGGAGTGGGCGCTCCAACGACGCCTCGAGGACGTCTTCGTCAAGCTGGGCGAGAAGTACGGCGACCTGACCGGCCGGGT
>QHTE01000060.1 GCA_003220685.1 Candidatus Rokuibacteriota bacterium | reverse complement strand
CGTGTGGCTGGTCGTCCTCTCAGACCAGCTACCCGTCATAGCCTTGGTGAGCCGTTACCTCACCAACTAGCTGATAGGCCGCGAGCCCCTCCAAGAGCGGCAGCTTTCGCCACCTTTCCTCCCCAGATCTTGCGTCCCGGGGAACGTATCCAGTATTAGCCTCCCTTTCGAGAGGGTATCCCGGTCTCAAGGGTGGGTTACCCACGTGTTACTCACCCGTACGCCACTCGAACCGCCGAATTATTGCTAACCCGGCGATCCTCGTACGACTTGCATGTGTTAAGTACGCCGCCAGCGTTCGCTCTGAGCCAGGATCAAACTCGCCAAAAGAAGCGATGAACCTGGTCCTCAAGCTCGAACGTGTTACTGCGAACTACATTGCAGTCACTCGGCCGAGCGCAAGGTACTCGTTAGAACCGGATGGTGCTCACACCTTTTCGGTGAGCCAGTAGCATATTTGGCTTTCAAAGAGCACTACGGTCAGCTTGGAAGTGACCGGGCCTACTGCTGACTGCCCCACGTCTCCGCGAGGCAACGCCTGACTATACGGATCACCCCGAGGCTTGTCAAGCTCTTAGCCAGCCCCCTCGAGGACGACGCGTTTGAAGCGCCGTTTGCCCACCTGGATCAGGTACGCCCCCCCGGGGGCGAGCGTCTCTTCGGTGCTCGCGACCCGGCGGCGATCGACTTCCACCGCGCCCTGCTGGATCATGCGCCGCGCTTCGGACGTCGACGGCACGAGCCCCGCTTCCTTGAGCACGAGCCAGACCGGCCATGCTGAGCCTTTGGGCGGAAATCCCTTGCCGCCGGCCGCTCCGCTCGCCGGCACGCGAGCCGTTTCGATCTCCTCGGGCATGTCGCGCTGCTGGTGAACGCGCGCGAAATGCTCCTCCGCGTCGACGGCGCCACGCTCGCCGTGATACTGCGCGGTGATCGTCCGGGCGAGGCGCTTCTTGGCCTCCATCGGATGCCCGGACCGGAGCGCGCCGATCTCGGATTCCGGAACGCGCGTGAGCAATTCGAAGTAGCGCCACATCATCGCGTCCGAGACCGACATGAGCTTGCCGTAGATGTCCTCCGGCTTCTCGTTGATGCCGACGTAGTTGCCGTAGCTTTTGGACATCTTCTGCACGCCGTCGAGCCCCTCGAGCAGCGGCACCGTCAGCGCGATCTGCGGCTCCTGGCCGTGTGCGCGCTGCAGGTCGCGGCCGACCAGCAGATTGAAGGTCTGATCGGTGCCTCCCATCTCGACGTCGGCGTTCAGCGCGACCGAGTCGTACGCCTGCGCGATCGGATACAGGAACTCGTGCAGGCTGATCGGCCGCTCGGCGATGTAGCGCGCGGCGAAGTCCTCGCGCTGGAGCATGCGCGCCACCGTCAGATTCGCCGCTTCGCGGATGACGTTCTCGAAGGTCAACCGGCCGAGCCACGTCGAGTTGAACTCGACACGCGTGCGCGCCATGTCGATGACCTTGCCGAGCTGCGCGCGGTACGTCTCCGCGTTCGCGAGGATCTCGTTGCGTGTGAGCGGCTTGCGGGTCTCCGAGCGCCCGGTCGGATCGCCGATCAATCCGGTGAAGTCGCCGATGATCACGATGATCTGATGACCGAGGTCCTGGAAGTCCCGGAGCTTCCGCAGCACCACCGTGTGCCCCAGATGCAGATCCGGCGCGGTCGGGTCGAGTCCGAGCTTGACCCGGAGCGGCGTCCGGGTGCGGCGAGAGCGCTCGAGCTTCTGGACGAGCTCGGCCTCCACGATGATGTCGGCGGCCCCTCGTCTGATGATCGGAAGCTGCTCGTCGACGGAGCGGAATTCCACGAGGCTCAAGGCATCGGCGTTGTATCACAGCGATTCTAGGGGTGCAAGGCAACGAGCGGTTCCTGGGCCCTCGGGGGCCTATAATGTTCGGGTGATGGCTGTCGCGACGGGCCGCCCTCCGAAGCCTCCGCTGTGGCGCCGCCGCTGGTTCCGCCGGGTGCTCATCGGCATCGGGGGTCTGACCCTGCTCGGCCTGCTGGTCCTGGGCGTCGCAGCGCTCTGGGCTTTCACGATTCTCCCTCGCTCGCTCCCCTCGGTCTCCGCCCTCGAGACGTTGCAGCCCATCCAGGGCACCAAGATCTACGACGACAACGACGAGGCGATCACCGAGCTGCACGTGGAGCGCCGCATCCTGGTGCCCCTCGCGCAGATCCCCCAGTCGCTGCGCGACGCGATCCTAGCCACCGAAGACCGCCGGTTCTACTCGCACTGGGGGATCGACCCGATCGGGGTGGCGCGGGCGGTGGTTCAGAACTACCGACGCGGACGGATCGTCGAGGGCGGGAGCACCATCACCCAGCAGCTCACGAAGGTGCTCTTTCTCACTCCTGACAAAAGCCTCGAGCGGAAGCTCAGAGAGGCCGTCCTGGCCATGGAGCTCGAGCGGCGATACTCCAAGGACCGGATCCTTGAGATGTACCTGAACCAGGTCTACTTCGGCTCCGGCTCGTACGGGGTCGAGGCGGCGGCGCGGACCTACTTCGGCAAGAGCGTCTCCGAGTTGACCGTGCGCGAATCGGCGTTGCTCGCCGGACTGCCGCGGGCGCCGACGAATTACTCGCCGTTCGAGCGGCCCGAGGCGGCCAAGCGCCGGCGCGAGGTCGTGCTGCGACGGATGGTCGACTTCGGGACCATCAAGGACGAGGAGGCCAAGCGCCTGGCGAAGACCGACCTCGGCCTGATCCCGCCGGAGCGGCGCCGGACGACCGGCCAGTACTTCATCGACTACGTCCAGCAGACGCTCGAAGCGAAGTACGGGCCCGACCTGGTCCTCAAGGGTGGCCTCAACGTCTACACGACCCTGAACCCGACGATGCAGCTCACCGCCGAGCAGTCGCTCCGCGAAGGCCTGAAGGCGCTGCAGGGCCGTACCGGCTCGCCGCAGGGCCGTCCGGGAGAAACGCCCGAGGGCGCGGTGGTCACCGTCGAGCCGCAGACCGGCTACGTGAAGGCCATGGTCGGCGGATCCGACTTCTTCCGCAGCGAGTTCAATCGGGCGGTGCAGGCCAAGCGGCAGCCTGGCTCCGCGTTCAAGCCGTTCATTTACATCGCCGCGCTCGAGGCTGGATTCACCCCCGCCTCGCAGATCGAGGACTCGCCGGTGTCTTTCGCCGTCGGCAAGAACGGCCAGGTCTGGAAGCCCGAGAACTACGATCGCAAGTTCCGCGGGGCCACCACGCTCCAGCAGGCCATCGAGGAGTCCGTGAACGTGGTGACCGTCAAGCTTCAGGAGCGAATCGGACTCGCGAAGACCATCCAGGTCGCGCGGCGCCTGGGCATCACGAGCCCGCTCGACGTCAATCTGAGCCTGGCGCTCGGCACCTCGGACGTTTCACTCCTCGAGATAACGTCGGCCTACGGCACGCTCGCCAACCAGGGCGTCTGGATGCCTCCGGTGACGATTCGCTACGTCACCGACGCGCAGGGCAAGCTCCTCGAGGAGCACGTCCCCGAAGGCCGCGAGGCGCTGGCGCCCGAAACGGCCTACGTGATCACGCAGATGCTCCGCGGCGTGGTCGAGCGCGGCACCGGCCAGGCGGCGAAGGGCCTGGGCCGCCCGGTCGCTGCGAAGACCGGGACGACCAACGACTACTCGAATGCCTGGTTCGTCGGGTTCACGCCGCGGCTCGCCACGGGTGTGTGGGTCGGCTACGATCGGCCGCGCAGTCTCGGCAAGGACGAGACCGGCTCTCGCGTCGCGGTTCCGATCTGGGTCACCTACATGGGCAAAGTTCTCGGCAATAGCCCCAAAGAAGATTTCCCGGTTCCCGACCACGTCGTATCGATGCTCGTCGACGAAGACGCATCGGGTGAGTGCCTCCGGCCCGTGCCGATGGCGTTCGTCAAGGGCACCGAGTCGGGGATGGCGTGCAACGGTGTGGGGCAGCCCAGAGTCCAGGCGCTGCCGCCGGCCTCGTCGCCGCCGGCCGCGGCGCCCCAGGCCTCGACGCCGTCGGCCGCGACGCTGCCGGCCGTGACGCCACAGCCACCGAGCTCCGCGCCCGGGCAGCCGTCAGCGCCGAACCCGCCGACCAGTCCGGTGCCCGTACTGGGCACCCCGTCGGCCGCCAACTCTCCCCTCAAGGGCCAGACGCCCTAGTCGCCGGCGCGGGGTAGCGCCGCGCGACCTGGGACCACGGCGCGCCGTCGAGAAGCTCACGGAACACTGTGCCGAGCTCCGCGATCGGCACCCTCACCTGCTCCATCGAGTCCCGATCGCGGATGGTCACTCGGGAGTCGCCCGCCTCTCCGCGCTCGCTGGCCCCGACGGTCTGGACGTCGACCGTCACGCAGTAGGGCGTACCGACCTCGTCCTGACGCCGATAGAGCCGACCGATGGCCGCCGTGTCGTCGTAGACGACGCGCCAATGCCTGGCGAGGTCGGCCCGGATCGTGTGCGCGACGCGCACGATGTCGTCGCGCTTCTTCAGAAGCGGCATCACGGCGACTTTGATCGGCGCCAGCTCAGGGTGGAATTTGAGGACCACCCGCTTCTCGCCGCGCACCTCTTCCTCCCGGTAGGCGTCGGCCATGAAGGCGAGCAGCGCGCGGTCCACGCCGGCGGCAGGCTCGACGACGTAGGGCACCACGTGCTCCTTGCGCTCCTCGTCGAAGTACGAGAGTGACTTGCCGCTCCACTTGGCGTGCTGCTTCAAGTCGTAGTCGGTGCGGTTGGCGATTCCCATCAGCTCGCTCCAGCCGATCGGGAACCTGTACTCGATGTCGACCGTCCGTTTCGCGTAATGCGCCAGCTCGTCGCGTTCGTGCTCGCGCAGGCGCAGATTGTCGGCCGAGAGTCCGTAGCGCCGGAACCACGCCATGCAGTCCTCGATCCACCGCTCGTGCCAGTACTCGTCGGCCGGACGCCCGTCGACACGATCGTTCGGATTGACGAAGTACTCGATCTCCATCTGCTCGAACTCGCGCGTGCGGAAGATGAAGTTGCCCGGCGTGATCTCGTTCCGGAACGATCGGCCGGCCTGGGCGATGCCGAACGGGAGCTTGAGCCGCATGGACTGCAGCACGTTGTCGAAGTTGACGAACATCGCCTGCGCGGTCTCGGGACGGAGATAGGTGACCGCCGCCTCGTCTTCGACGGGGCCCATGAACGTCTTGAACATCAGGTTGAACTGGCGCGGCGCCGTCAGCTGGCCCCTGCCGCAATTGGGACAAAGCGTCCGTCGCTGTCCGCAGTGGCCGCACGGCTCGCCCGCCGGGATCGTGAACTTGTTGCCCTTGGTGGCGGGGCAGTAGTGGACCCATGGCGACTCGTCCACGTGATCGGCGCGGAAGCGATGCTTGCACTCGCGGCAGTCGACCATGGGATCGGTGAAAAGATCCAGGTGGCCGCTCGCCTTCCACACCGTCGGGTGCATGAGGATCGACGCGTCGATGCCGACCATGTCCGCGCGGCTCTGCACGAAGTCACGCCACCACACGCGTTTGATGTTGTTCTTGAGCTCCACGCCCAGGGGACCGTAGTCCCAGCACGAGCCCGTGCCCCCGTAGATCTCGCTCGACTGGAAGACGAAGCCGCGCCGCTTCGACAGCGAAACCAGGACGTCCATGTTCATAGGAGCCGTTGAACCTCTCGCTGGAACTTGGTGGAGCGTGTCGGGTGGCCGATGAGGCGCGCGACCTGCGCCTCCAGCAGGGCCGGGAGCTCGGCTTCCGCCCGGCCGAGCGGCATCGCCAGCGCCTCGTCCCAGGACACCGAGCGGAGACGCTCGAAGGCGCCGATCGTCGCGGGCGAGATGGCCAGCGCATCCCCACCCGGGCGCGCACACGCTTCACAGAGTACACCCCCGTCGCCGAGGGCCGGCCGCGGAAACGGGTAGGCTCGTCCGCAGGCGATGCATGCATCGAGCCGGGGCCGATGGCCGAGCGCCTCGACGCACCGCACGCCGAACGCAATCGCCACGCGAGTGGGCGGCCGCGGGCCGTCGAACGCCCGGAGGCCGCGGACCAGCAGCCCGAACAGGGCGGCGTGCCGGTCGCGCTCGGCGGTCAGTCGCGCCACGCACTCGATCATCCACGCCGCCTGCGCCAACTTCTCTAGATTTTCTCGCACGCGGTCGAACGGGCGCGTGATGTCGAAGTGGTCGACGCGGACCAGCTCGCTGCGTCCGCTGTCGAAGAAGACCAGCTCGCCGAGCGTGCAGAGCTCGAGCGCGCTGCCGAATCGCGAGCGCATGCGCCGGGCGGACTTGGCGACGCCGCGGATCTTGCCGAAGTCGCGCGAATAGAAGGTGACGAGGCGGTCGCTCTCCCCCAGCGGAAACGACCCGATCACGACCGCGGCGGTCTTGGCGAGCATCAGGACGTCAGCAGGAATCCGAACTCGCGCAGGGCGCGCTCGTCGCGGCGCCAGTGCCGGCGCACTTCCACGGTCGACTCGAGGAACACCTTGATGCCGAAGAACGCCTCGAGGTCGCGCCGGGCGGCCGTGCCGATCTGCTTCAGCATGGCGCCCCCCTTGCCGATGAGGATTCCCTTCTGCGAGTCCTGCTCGACGAACACGGTCGCCCTGACGTACAGGCAGGCGGGACGCTCGCGCTCCGTGAGCTCCTCGACCCGGACCGCGACCGCGTACGGGACCTCTTGCCGAGTGAGATGGAAGATCTTCTCGCGGATCGTCTCGGCGACATAAAAGGTCTCGGGCTGGTCGCTCGTCGCGTCCGCCGGGAAGAACGGCGGGTGCTCGGGCACCCTGCCGACGATCAGCTCGAGGAGACGATCGCAATAGGTCCCGGCCGTGGCGGAGACGGGCACGATCTCGGCAAACGCATGGCCGCGCCGCCACGTCTCGATGAGCGGGAGCATCCGGCTCTTGGGACGGACCCGATCGGTCTTGTTCAGCACGCAGAAGACCGGCCCCGTGTAGGCGCGCAACGGGTCGAGGACGATCGGGTCGGGGCCGTCCCCCGTCGACGCGTCGACGACGAGGCAGACCAGGTCGACGTCCTCGACGGCGCGATGCGCGGTCTTCAACATGAAGTCGCCGAGCTTGCCGTCGGCCGGGTACAGCCCGGGCGTATCGACGAATATCACCTGCGCGTCCGGCAGATTCTTGATGCCGGTGATGCGGTTCCGGGTCGTCTGCGGCCGCGGGGAGACGATCGAGAGCTTCTCACCGACCAGGCGGTTCAGAAGCGTGGATTTCCCAGCGTTGGGCCGGCCGATGAGCGACACGAATCCGGCGCGGCCGGGCATCACGGTGACATCGGTGAGACCGAGACCGATGGCGGGGAATCCAGGAGGCCGTGCCAGAGTCGGGCCGGCGGCTGGCGGCGACCGGTCGAGAGGATCTGGCGCTCGCGCTCGTGCATCAGGCGCGCCTCGACCGGATCGCGGTCGTCGTAGCCGACCAGATGAAGGACGCCGTGCGTGACGAGCAGGTCGAGCTCGGTCGCGAGCGGAATATCGAGGCGGCGCGCCTGGCGCCGGGCCGTCTCGGCCGAGATCACAATCTGGCCGACGAGCGGGCTCGGCCCCGGCGTCTCGAGCGGAAAGGCCAGCACGTCCGTGCGCCGGTCAACGCCCCGGTGAATCCGGTTGAGCCGCTTGATCGCCGGATCGTCCACCACGAGCACGTCGACGTCACCGGCGGCGCGGCCCAGCGCGGTCAGGGCGCGCTCGACGGCCCGGGCGAGGCGCGCCCGCGACACTCGCACGCGAGCCTGACGATTCGTAACGGCCGCCGACATCACTTCGCGGTGGGCGTGGGTCCGCGGTCGCCCTTGCGGGCCTCGTGGGCGTCGTACGCCCTGACGATCGCCGACACGAGCTGGTGGCGGACCACGTCGCCGTCGTCGAAGAAGACGAAGCCGATGCCGGGGACCCCACGAAGCACCGACTGCACCTCGATCAGCCCGGAGCCGCGCGACGCCGGCAGATCGACCTGGGTCACGTCGCCGGTGATCACCATCTTCGAGTTGAAGCCCAGGCGCGTGAGGAACATCTTCATCTGCTCCGCGGTGCTGTTCTGCGCCTCGTCGAGGATGATGAAGGAGTCGTTCAAGGTGCGGCCCCGCATGTAGGCGAGCGGCGCGATCTCGATCGAGCCCTTCTCCATGAAGGTGGTCACCCGCTCCGTCTCGAGCATGTCGTAGAGCGCGTCGTAAAGCGGCCGCAGGTACGGGTGGACCTTCTCGTAGAGATCTCCCGGCAGGAAGCCGAGCCGCTCCCCCGCCTCGACCGCCGGCCGCGTCAGGACGATCCGCGCGACCTCGCGCTTCATCAGCGCCGCCACCGCCATGGCCACCGCCAGGAACGATTTGCCGGTCCCGGCCGGGCCGATGGCGAAGACCATGTCGTGGTTGCGGATGGCGTCGACGTAGCGCTTCTGGTTGACCGACTTCGGCGCGACCCACTTCTTGCGCGACGGCACCGGGATCGAGTCGGCGAACACGCTCTTGAGGTCGGCCTGGTCGTCGTCCGAGAGCATCCGGAGCGCCGCGCGGACCTCCCCCGCGCGCAGCGGCGCGCCGGCGCGGACCAGCTCCGCGAGCTGAACCAGCGCGCGCTCGGCCTTCTTCACCTGGCGCTCGTCGCCCTTCAGCATGATGTCGTGGCCGCGGGCGACGATGCGGATGTCGAGCTCCGACTCGAGCGTCTTGAGGTGGTCGTCGTTGCGGCCGAGAAGTGGGAGCAGGTCGAGGTCCTGGGCCAGCGAGATCCGGCGCGTGATCGCAGTTTCGTTCAACGCCTGGGGTCCTTCCCCGAGTCTTCACTCGGCAAATCGAGCTTGAGGTGCAATTCTTTCAGCCGCTCGGGCGGCACGGGCCCGGGCGCTCCCATCAGGAGGTCCTGGGCCTGCTGGTTCATCGGGAACGCGATGACCTCACGGATGTTCGTCTCGCCGGCGAGGAGCATCACGATCCGGTCGATACCCGGCGCCGAGCCGCCGTGGGGCGGTGCGCCGAACTTGAACGCGTTCAGCATGCCGCCGAACCGCGCCTGGACCTCCTCGCGCCCGTACCCGGCGAGCGCGAACGCCTTGTACATGATATCCGGCCGGTGGTTACGGATCGCGCCGCTCGAGAGCTCGACGCCGTTGCACACGATGTCGTACTGATAGGCTTTGATCGTCAGGGGGTCGGCGTGCTCCAGCGCCTCGAGCCCGCCCTGCGGCATCGAGAACGGGTTGTGGCTGAACTCGATCTTCCCGGTGTCCTCGTTCAGCTCGTACATCGGGAAGTCCGTCACCCAGCAGAAGCGGAACGCGTTGGCCTCGATGAGGCCGAGCTCCTCACCGAGCCGGACCCGGACGCGGCCGGCGAGCTTCTCGACCGCGGGCTTCTTGTCGCAGACGAAGAACACCGCGTCGCCGTCGCGGGCGCCGGTCGCCGCCACCAGTCGGCCGAGCCGGTCCCCGTCGAGGAATTTCGCGAGAGGCCCCTTCGCGCCGCCCTCGCCGCGGACGACGTATCCGAGGCCCGGCGCTCCCTGGTCGCGCGCCCACTGCCCGAGCTTGTCGAAGAAGCTCCGCGGCTGCGCCGATGCCCCAGGCGCCGGCACCGCGCGGACGACGGCCCCCGCCGCCACCGCCGTCGCGAACGCCGAGAAGCTCGAGCCGCGGAAGACGTCGGTCACGTCGGCGATCACGATGGGATTGCGGAGATCGGGCTTGTCGGTCCCGTACTTCCTCATCGCCTCGTCGAACGCGATTCGCGGGAACGGCGCCGGCGTCACAGCGGCGCCGTCCCGGAACTCCTCGAAGACGCCCTGCAGGACCGGCTCGATCGCCGCGAAGACGTCCTCCTGCGTGACGAAGGCCATCTCGAAGTCGAGCTGATAGAACTCTCCCGGCGAGCGGTCGGCGCGGCCGTCCTCGTCGCGGAAGCAGGGCGCGATCTGGAAGTAGCGGTCGAACCCGGCGGTCATCAGGAGCTGCTTGAACTGCTGGGGCGCTTGCGGCAGCGCGTAGAACTTTCCGGGGTGTACCCGGCTCGGCACCAGGTAGTCCCGGGCTCCCTCAGGCGAGCTCGACGTGAGGATCGGCGTCTGGAACTCGACGAAGCCCGCTTCGATCATCCGGCGCCGCATCGACGTGATGATGCGGCTTCGCAGCAGGATGTTCCGGTGGAGCTTCTCGCGCCGCAGATCGAGGAAGCGGTAGCGCAGGCGCGTCTCCTCGGGAAACTCGGCGTCGGTGTTGACCTGGAGCGGCAGGGGATCCGCCGGCGACTGCACGATCAGCTCGGCGACCGAGAGCTCGATCTCGCCGGTCGGCAGCTTCGGGTTGACCGCGGCGGGCGCGCGCGGAACGACCTTGCCCGCCACGGTGATCACGCTCTCGAGGCGCAGCGGCTCGGCGACCTTGAACAGCGGGCTCGAGCTGTCGAGCACGCATTGCGTGATCCCGTAGTGGTCCCGGAGATCGAGGAACAACAGGCTGCCGTGGTCGCGCTTGCGGTGAACCCAGCCCGAGAGCCGAACCGTGGCGCCGGCGTGCTCACGCCGCAGCTCGCCGCAGGTGTGCGTCCTGAGGTCAGCCATTGGGTCGGTCCCCGCCCGCCGCCCGGCGCGCCAGCGGCTTGATCTCTGGAGCCTCGGAGCCCGGCCGGAGCACCGCGTACGCGCCGAATCCCTCGGCGGCCAGATCGTCGAGCTGCTTGGCGAGGTTCTTCCGCTTGAGCGTCAGCGACACGACGCGATCCCCGCTCCGTAGTCGGGCGGCGGCGGCCACCACATCGGTCAGCCGATCGTCTCGATCGAACAGAAACGCGATGCGCTCGCGCGACGATTCGGCGACTTCGCTCCGCTCTTCGAGGATCGACACCACCCGCTCGAATCCGATCGAGAAACCGCAGGCCGGGACGTCGTCGCCGAGGAGCCGGCCGACCATCCGATCGTATCGCCCGCCGCCGGCGATCGCCGCCGTGCCTCCGCCGTGGACGGCCTCGAAGATGGGGCCAGTGTAATAGCCCATGCCGCGCACCAGGCTCGGATCGAACTCCAGGGTCGCGCGGTCGCTCGCCTCCCGTGCGACCGCTCGCACGATCGTGCGCAGGCCCTCGACGGCCTCGGCGGTCGCCGGGATGGTCGCGGCCAGCCGCTCAAGCTTCCCGTCGGGCGAGCGATCCTCGGTCGAGAGGAAGAGGTCGAAGAGCTTGGCGATCCCCGCGTCGTCGTGGCCCGCCTCGCGCAGCTCGCGCTCGACTCCCTCCCGCCCGATCTTGTCCAGCTTGTCCAGGATGACGAAGAACTCGCCGTGGCGACGGGCGTCGACGCCGCAGTGCGTGGCCATCGCGGACAGGATGCGCCGGTCGTTCACGCGGATCCTCGGCCGCTCGAGGCAGAGCGCGACCAGAGCGGCCGACGTCGCCAGGATGAGCTCGATCTCGGCGATCTCCGAGGCGACGCCGAGGATGTCGATGTCGCACTGGGTGAACTGGCGGAAGCGGCCCTTCTGCGGCCGCTCGGCTCGCCAGACGGGGCCGATCTGGATCGCCTTGAACGGGTCCGGCAAGGTCGCTCGGTTGTGGGCGTAGTATCGCGCGAGCGGCACCGTGAGATCGAACCGAAGCCCGAGATCGGCGAGGTCGTCCTCGCCCCGCGTCGTCGCCGCATCCAGCTTGGCGCCTCGCTTCAGGACCTTGTAGATCAGCTTCTCGTTCTCGCCCCCGCCGCTGCCCAGCAGGAGCTTCAGATCCTCGAGCGCCGGCGTCTCGACACGACGAAAGCCGTAGCGCTGGTACGTCGACAGGATCGTGGCGGAGGCACGATCGCGAAGCTCGACCTCGGGCGGCAGCAGGTCCTTCATGCCGCGCGGCGGTGCCGTATCGAGCTTCACGGCCCCTCCGACCCGCGGACGGAAATGAGCGGATAGACCATCGCGGGCGCGGTCGGGTGACGCGGGATCATAGGGGAAGGCGCAACGAGGTCAGGCCGACGGACGGACGCGTGCCGGGCTCACTCCGAGGAGGTCGTCATGATGATCTGCGTCTCGCCCTCGGTTTGACGAAAGTTCGTGTAACGGACCACGGCGGCAACCAGCGACGGAGGCCCGCCCTCGCCCGGAACGGCGCCGAGAGCCATCACCGTGCCCTCGAAGCCGGAATTGACGGTCTGGAACCGGTAGCCACCCGGGCCCTTGTAGACGACCGCGAGCCGCCCGGGGATCTGGTTCTGCGGCACCACGATCTCTTCGATGCCGTCGCCGTCCAGGTCCACGGAAAGCGGCATCGGCTCCGGGGAGTACACGTACGTCCGGCCGCCCTTCTCAATCTGCGTCTCGACGCCGAGCTTGGCCATGCCGGTCCCAACCGGCGTCGCGCTTCGGAACGGCTCGTCCGGGCCGATCGTGATCCGCAACCGATTGTATTCATCGATGAACGCCAGGGCGCGCTCGCCCTTGCCGTTGATGTTGCTGTAGACCGCGCCCGTCGCCCGGAAGCTGCTCGGGACCCGGACTTTTCCGTCCGTAGCGAGCTTGCCGTTTCGAATGGTCATGCGTGTGGCGTCGCCCTGCTTGAAGAAACCCGTCTGGGCGAACGATTGCGACCAGAGCGTCTTCTTCACGCCGTCGCCGTTCGCGTCCACGGCGATGAGGATATCGTTCACCTCGTCGACAGCGACGACCGGCTTCTGGTCCTTGCTCGCCAGGATCAGCGAGTTGACCAGGATCGCCTGGATCGCGCTGTAGCGGTTGACCACGACGTGGATGGTGCTGTCGTTGGACAGCTCGGCGAGCTGGACGCTGAAGACCCGCGCGCGGCTGTCGGTCTTGTACGTCCACTCCGGCTCGAGGACGCGCTCCGGCGTGATCCGGTAGAGCCAGACCTTCTCGCCGTCCGTGATCACCATGCGCGTGACCCTGTCCTTCGACCCGACCGCGATGTCCATCGAGGCGATGATGAACGGGAATTTCGCGACTTCTTTCAGGGGGATCGCCTGCTCGCCGCTCGAGTACGTGCCGGCGTCGAGCTCGCCGTAGAGGAGCCGCGCGAGAAACGAGCGCTGCTGATTCGGCGTCTGGCTGTCTTTCTTCTGGCCGGACCCCGAGTAGTCGCCCTTGACCGCCGGCTTGATCGAGGCCGGCACGAAGAGCGCGGTGTTCAGGCGGGCGCTCGCCCCGGGGAAGCTGAACAGGCGGATGTCCATGTACGGCTTTGCCTGGACGCGCGAGAACGCGACGATCAGGAGATTGTCCACCTTGAAGCGCTCCGCCACGGCGTCGAGCCCCTTGCCGGCCAGCACGTCGTCGCGCTTGGTGCCCTGCTGGTTGATCCACACGCCGATCGCATCGCCCAGACCGATCTGGAAGCGGCCGGTTCGATTGAGACCGTCGATTATCTCGTGGACCGCCGCATCGGCCAGGGCTTCCTTGACGCCCGGCTCGACGAGCGGCACCACGCTCAGCTTGATCTTCCCGGCCGAGATCCTCGCTCGATCGCCCGGCTGCACCTCGCTCCCCTGGCTGGCCGTCCCGGTGGAGTAGGCCTCGAACACCTGTTGCACGGACAGCCGACCGAGCGCCTGCTCCGTCCGGCCGAGAACTTCACCGGTCTTCGGGTGCTTGAGCTCGCGGCCCTGCCGGTAGAGGGCCAGCTCGACACCGGCCACGAGGCCGTCCTTACTGCCGATCCCGAAGGTCACGGTCCCGTTCTGGACCTCGATCACCTCGCCGTCCACCTTGGGAAAGAGGGCCTGCACCTGATCGACGAACACACCGAGACTGGGCGCCGCGGTCTGGGCTCCCGACGTCCCGGAGCCCCACAACGCGACGAGGACACCGAGGGCGACGATACGAGCCGCGGATAGGCTCATGCGGGTACTGACGCCAGCATCAGCCCGAGGCTAGCCCAGGGGGTAGGGAGAGTCAAGGAATGGACGAAATGGACGAAATGAAGCGGGGCATGAGCGACCGCCCATGCCCCGCAATGACTTCGCGGACCGAGAGCTGGCCTAGAAGGACAGCCTCACGCGCGCGGCGGCGTAGTAACCGTCCTTCGCGGCGCGGTTCGCGATGACACCGTTCAGCACCTCTGCCTGGTCCATCGCCGACCCGGCAAAGAGGTAATAGCCGGCCAGGTCGAACGCGGCGTTTGGAGCGAACCGCCAGGTGAACCCACCGTTGACCTCGGTGCCCAGATAGCTCGAGTCACCCTCGGCGAAGCTGGGCCGGCCAGTGCCGCCCACCAGCGCCACCCGGGTCGTGCAGCCAGCGTTGGTCCCGGCCACGCTGATCGTCCCACAGTTGGTGTTCGTGTCAACCTTCTCGGCCGTCCAGTTGGGCGAGACGACGCCATAGAAGCTCAGAGCCGGCGTGAGGCTGTACGTCGCTCGAAGACCGAACGAGCCTCGGCCGTACCGGTCGTAACCGATCTGACTGTCCATCCCGATGTTGGCGCCGCCACCACCGTTGAAGTAGTCGACGCCGAGGCCGAGGATCCCGAGCCAGCCGCCGCTCCAGAAGCCGGTGTCCGTGTCGAGCGGTTCGTAGTAGCGCTTGCTCAGGGACAGGTTGTCCCGAGCCTTGTTGCCCGTGCTGTAGGTGCCGCGCATCTCGAGAAGCAGCGGCCCCAGCTGATAGCTGCCGATCACGTCGAACAGCCAGGCGGACGCGTCACCCCGCACCTTCTGGGCCGCGCCGGTGGTGTTGCTGAGGGCCTGGGTGTCGTAGGCGCCCCACTGATACGAGATCGTCGGGTCCAGGCCGAAGGGGCCCACGCGCCACCGCGCATCGAGACCGACCGTGTAGCGCTCTTCGTGATAGGTTGCGTCGCCGCCGGCGGCGGCGGCGCCGGCGGGAGTGGCGCCGGCGTACGCAGCGACGCCGTTCATCGTGCCGCCGCTCGTGCGCTGGTTGAACGCGTTGCGGCGCGACGAGCCGGACGTCAGCCCGTCGGCGTGGAACCACGAGAACATCGGCTTCAGGTCCAGCCCCTTGAATGGCGTGAACTCGGGGCTGATGATGAACGCGTAGTCCTCGCCGCGGTTCGTGCGGTTCTGGGCGGCAGCCGTGCGGTTACCGCCGGCCAGCTGATCCTCGACGATCACGTACGCCAAGTGATTCTTGATGTCGGGCGTGAAGGTCGAGTACAGGTCCAACCCCGCGAAGTCGCCGTTCGCGTAGTACACCTTGTAGTTGGCGATCGTGCCGAACGGCTGACCGCCCGCGCGGGCCACGGTCAGGATCGGGATGAACGGCAGGAGGCTGTCCTTGCCGGTCAGGTCGAACTCGGTGTAGATCCACTTGATCTCGAACAGCCCGGCGACGTCGGTGTTGATGTCCAGACCGCCGCCCGCGGCGCCCGCGCCTTTGCAGCCTCCCGAAAAGCCGCAGGCGGTGCCCGCGTTGTTCCCGGGGAAGCCGCCGTCGTTCGAGCCGGTCTGACCGTAGTTCAGGTCGAGCTCGATGGCGAGCACGGCCTTGGTCCGGCCGACCGCGAACTCGAGGTCCGGACGGAAACGAGTTCGGGCATACCATTCACGATCGTTGTCGCGGCTGAAGTTGCCGTCGTAGACGTTGCGGCCCGCCGCTGTGATCTGGTCGAACGTCCCGGTGATCGTCACCTTCGGCGCCGGCGGGCCGCCGGGCGCCTGCGCGAAGACTGGCGGAGCCAGCATCGCGAGGATGACGAAGGCGAGTACTGCGGTGACAACACTTCTCCTCATGACCGCCTCCTCAAGTGGTGGTGAGAAGCATCGAATCCCGCGCCAGCACTCAACGCCGACATCACCAACAACTCCCTGACGATCACGCATCCAAGCGATCCCGCGCGAGGGCATGCGCGTCGCCTCCGCCGATTCCCGCGGCGGGCGACGTCCCGAGGATCTGTTTGAGTCGGTCGGAGACGGGAAGGAGCACCGCGACCTCCAAGCCCGTGGAGATACTGCGAGGAGTCTAGCGAGCCGAGCCTGAAGAACTCGTGAATTTAAGATTAATATTTGTTCAGTATGGCGCTCGCGCATGAGCGACTCCTCCGCGTGAAGCAAAATTCAGCGCGACTTCAGGAGAGCTTCAGCCGAGACCGCCTAAGATGCGGCTATGCGCGATCGACCGCCGGTGTGCGCGAGCTGGCCGGAGCGGCTCACCAAAACCCCGTGCGCGGTCACCTTGTCCATGAGCCTCGGCGACTTCATCGAGGTGCTCGAGAAGAACCGCCGGGCCTCGCCGGCGCGGCGGCCCGGCCCGGTCGGGCTGAACGGCGCGCGCGCTCGGGCAACCGCGACGTCCGACCGCGACACGGGCGCCTCCTCGTCGTCATCGGTCCATTTCCCCCTGGAGCTGACCGAGCCCGGCCCCATCGTCCTGCCCACGATCCCGCAGGATGGTCGCGGGCGGCCGGCGGCGCTGACGAGCGTTCGGGCGCAGAAGGTCATCGCGATGGCGTGCACCGGCGCGAGCATCCCCGTCTGCGCAGCGGCCGGCGGCGTGACGCCGAACACGCTGAAGAGCTGGCTCCGTCGCAAGGACCACGAGGCGTATCTGGTCTTTCAGCGGTCGTTCGCCGAGGCCGTGACGTACGCGACCCTCGCCGCGTTGAGGGCGATCATGGAAGAGGTCGCCTCGGACCCCAAGCACGCGTTCGCGTTTCTCGCCCGCCGCGACCCCGATCGGTGGAGTAAGGTGGTCGGCTAGGGTCGCCGGGCGCCGTCGCGCGCTCGCCGTATAGATTCGTGCGGAACCTGAATTTTTGTTCATGTCGTGCCGAAGGCTCCGCGCTTCGCTAGGATGGGGCAGATGCGGGTTCTTTTGATCGAGGACGACCGGAAGGCGGCGAAGCTCCTCGCGAAGGGGTTCCAGGAGGAAGGGTTCGTCGTCGACGTCGCCCCGACCGGCGAGGCCGGCGAGGAGCAGGCCGCCGTGAACGAGTACGACGTGATCGTGCTCGACTGGCTCCTGCCCGGCAAGGACGGGCTCGCCGTGTGCCAGGCGCTGCGGGCACGCGACATCTCCACGCCGATCCTCATGCTCACCGCGCGCGGGAGCCTCTCCGATCGGGTCAACGGCCTGACCACCGGCGTCGACGACTACCTCACGAAGCCGTTCGCGTTCGCCGAGCTCCTGGCGCGGATCAGGGCCCTGCTCCGCCGGTCGCGTCTGGCCAGGCCGGCCGTGCTCCGCGTGACCGATCTGACGCTCGACCCGGCCAATCGGCGCGTGACTCGCGGGGGTGCGCGCATCGGGCTGACCTCGAAGGAGTACACGATCCTCGAGGTGCTGATGCAGAACGCCGGCGAGACGGTGAGCCGGACGCGCCTGGTCGAGCGCGTGTGGGACGAGGCGTCCGAGGTGCTCGACAATCTCGTCGACGTGCACGTGAGCCATCTCCGGAAGAAGATCGATCACGGACCGGGCCCGGCGCTGATCCACACCGTCCGCGGCTTCGGCTACCGGCTGGGGCTCGCCGACCCGAGCGACGCATGAGACCGCTCAGCTTCAGGACCCGCCTGTGGGTCGGGCACGTGGTGGTGCTGGCGGTGATGCTGGCGAGCGCGGCGTTCGGCGCCGACTGGGCGCTCCGCCGGGTAATCCTGGGGCGCGTCGACGAGGAGATCCTCGCCCTCGCCAACACGGAAGCGGCCGCGCTCGCGGAAAACCCCGCCATGCCGCTGCGAATTTTAGAGATCACGCCGGGCCCGCCGTCGTTCGTCCGCCTGGACAAGCTGGTCCAGATCACGGATCTGGACGGCCGCGTCGCCGCGCGAAGCGCGACCCTCGGCTCGGCGCGCCTGCCGGCGTCGCCCGAGCTGCTCGCGCGCCTGCGCAACGGCGAAACGGTGTTCGGCACCGTCACCGATTTCGCCGAGCCGATCCGGATGGTCTCGCTGCCGGTGGACGTCGGCGGCGGTCGCTACGCCATCCAAATCGCGATGTCGCTCGACGACGCGTACTTGGCGACGCGAGTCGGACGCTGGCTCTTCCTGAGCATGTCCGTCGTGATTCTCGTCGTGATCGGCCTCACCGGCGTCCTGCTCGCGCGCAACGCGCTCCGTCCGATCGATCAGATGGTGAGGCGCGCCCACCGCATCGGCGAGGCCAATCTCGCCGACCGCCTGCCGCATCCCGGCACGGCCGACGAGATCGGCCGCCTCGTTGAGACGCTGAACGACATGCTCGGGCGCCTCGAGCGGAGCTTCGCGGTCCGGCGCATGTTCTCCGCCGACGCCTCGCACGAGCTGCGCTCGCCGCTGTCACGCCTGCGCGCCGAGCTGGAGGTGGCGCTGCGCCGGCCGCGCGCGGTGGCGGAGTACGAGGAGACGCTGCGCTCGTGCCTCGACGAGGTGGAGCGGGTGCAGAGCATGATCGAGGAGCTGCTCGAGCTGGCGCGCATCGACACCAACGAGGAGCAGGAGCTCCCGGAGCCGATCTCGGTGACCGATCTCGTCGAGGCCGCCCTGTTCGCGGTGCGGCCGCGGGCTCAGCAGCAGGGGGTGACGGTCGTCGCCGATCCGCTCCCGGACCTGCTGGTGAACGCGGCGCCGGTCGCGACGAAGGTGGCCCTGACCAACATCCTGGACAACGCCGTGAAGTTCTCGCCGGCCGGCGGCCAGGTCCGGGTCGCCGTCACCTCGGCCGACGATGAAGCGGTCATTGCCGTGTCCGATGCGGGCCCCGGAGTGTCGCCGGAGGAAGCCGAGCGAGTCTTTCAGCCCTTCTATCGCGGCAGGGCGTCACGCTCGACCGGCGCCCCCGGCGTCGGGCTCGGGCTGGCCATCTCGCGCGTGCTCGTGCAGCGGCAGGGCGGGCGCATTTCCTTGAACGGGTCCGACCAGGAGGGCGCGACGTTCAGGGTGCACTTGCCGCGCGCCTCGCGCCTGCACGAGCGCGATCTCGAGTCCACTACTTCCTCTTGAGCCGTACCTCCTCGAGCGGCGCCGACCACGGATAGGGATTGATGAGCATCAGCGCTGGCTCCTCGACGCGCGGCCCGATCCCGCTCGGCCAGTAGAACTCGAAGATGGGCGCGAACCGCACGCGCTCGTGGAGCGTCTGCTGGATCTGGAACAGCAGGGCTTCGCGCTTCTTGCGGTCCGTCTCCACCGCCTGCTGCTTGTAGAGCGCGTCGATGTCGGGATAGCCGCCGTACGCGTAGGTGCCGTCGCTCGGCACGATCTCCGACATCCGTGTGGCGGCGTTGCCGTAGAGGCCGCTGCCGCAGACGCACACGCCCTTGAGCTTCTTGGCGCCCCACGCCGCGAAGAAGGCGGCGCGCTCCATCGGTCGCATCCGCAGCTTGATCCCGAGGGCGCCGAGATAGTTCATGACCGCTTCGCCGCGCGAGAAGAACGGCGGCGTCACGTGCAGCTCGCCCGCGTCGAAGCCGTTGGGGTAGCCGGCCTCGGCCAGCAGCTGCTTGGCCTTCACGGGGTCGTAGGGTGAGGGCTCGATCGGCAGCGCGAACTCGAACGTGCGCGGGATGATGCTGCCGGTGGGCTTCGACGCGCCGAGCGTTTCCATCTCGCTCATCGCCCGCCGGTCGAGCGCCAGGCTGGCGGCCAGGCGCACGCGCCGGTCCGCCCAGGGCGACTTCGGGTCCCACATGTCGAGAAAATCGAGCGCCGCGATCCCGATGCCTCCGGAGAACGCGAGCCGCAGCGCGGGATCGCGCTGGAGCTCCAGCGCCTGCGGCGCGTCGAGCATGTAGGCGACGTCGACCTCGCCCCGCTTCAGCATCGCCGCCCGCGTGGTGGGCTCCGGGACCACCTTGAAGACGAGGCGCTTGACCGAAGGGACCTTGCGCCAGTACGCCTCGTTGGCTTCCATGATCAGCTCGACGCCGACCGTGTGGCTGACGAACCGGTAGGGCCCCAGCCCGATCGGATGCTTCTTGAACCCTTCGTCGCCCACCTTCTCGACGTACTTTTTCGGCACGATCCAGCCGGCGCCGGTCGTCAAGGTCCCGTAGAACGCCATGAAGTCCGGGAAGGGCTCGTGGAGCGCGAAGCGCACGCGATAGGAATCGACCACGGTGATCTCGCGCACCTTCTCCTTGAGGATCCGGGTGCCCTTCGTCCTGTGGAAGCTGAACTTCACGTCCTCGGCGGTGAAGAGATCGCCGTTGTGGAACTTGAGCCCTTCGCGCAGCTTGAACTCGTACACGCGCTGGTCGGCGCTCACCGTCCACGACTCGGCGAGGCTCGGCGTCATGAGGTTGCCGGGCATCGGCTTCACGAGCGCGTCGTGCATCGCGTACAGCACCCAGAACGAATTGATCTGCCCCTGGACCTCGGCGGGATCGAACCACTGCGGGGCCAGGGTCACGTAGATCGCCCAGCGCATCTCGCCTTCGGGCTTCGCCTGCGCGGCTGCGCGCGCGCTGAAGGGACCGAACGCGACCAGGATCGACAGCAAGCCGGCGGCGGCCGCCAGTGGGTACCGTGAGAGACTCATCTTCCCCTCCGTCGCGAGGGCGCGGTCAGGCCGGTTTGGCGGGACCTTAGCGCCAGACGACGCGCCAGTCAATGGCCCCCGGGCCGGATAAACGCCGGGTAAACAAGGAGGGGCGGGATTCGTCCAAGGCTCATGGCGACGAAGAAGGCAGCGATCGTGGCCGTTGTCGTGGTCGGCTCGCTCTTCATTGCCGTGGCGCCGAGTTACGCGTGGTGGCATCGAGGCTGGTGGGGCCCGGGGTTCTGGGTGGTCGCGCCTCCGCCCGTCGTGGTCGCGCCGGCACCGGCCGCGGTCTTCGTCACGCCGGCCGCGGTCATCGAGTCCGCGCCGGTCTACGCCGAGCAGGAGTCGCCGCAGGGCTACTGGTATTTCTGTCCCAGCTCGAGGGCCTACTACCCGAGCGTGCAGTCTTGTTCCGAGGCGTGGGTCAAAGTTCCGCCGCAGGCGCAGCAGTAGCGCCGGCGCCGGCGGCGGCAGACGGCTACCTGAACGCCGGCATCACCTCGCGCGCGAAGCGCGTGAGGTTCTCCTTCATGATCTTCTTCGGCGTCCCGAGGGGGCACGAGACCATCACGTGCTCGAGCCCGGGGTACCGCCCTTCCACTTCCTTCAGGTAGCCGATGAACTCCTCGGCGGGACCGCAGAGCCAGGTGCGGTTCTGCACGCCGTTCTCGATCGTCGCGGCCGTGGGCGACTGAGCCCGGCGCTCCGCGACCGCCTTCACGTGCTCCTCGCTGTAGCGGAGCATGCCGAGCGGGCCCATGAACTTCGCGTGCTCCTCGAAGTACGGCCGCGCCTTGTCGACCGCGATCTCCTGGGTATCGTCGATGCTCATGCGAAAGCCCAGGATCAGATCCTGGCCCAGCTGCAGCTCGCGGCCGTGGGCGCGCGCCGCGCTCTGATAGTCGCGGAACCACCGGTCGACGAACTGCTCGGCGGTGGCCGAGACGACGCCCTTGATCCCGTGCTTGAGCATGAACGCGAGCCCACGCGCGCTGCCGCTGACGATGGGCTGCCAGATCTCGACCGGCAGATGCACCGGCCGCGGCACGAGCGTGAGCTCCTTCAGCTCGTAGCCTCGGTACGCGACCGCCGGCGGGATCGTGTAGTACTTGCCGCGGTACGAGAAGGACGGCTGGCTGAACGCCTTGAGGATGATCTCGACCTGCTCCTCGAACAGCTCGCGGTTGGCCTCGCCGTCGAGCATGGGATTGCCGAAGCTCTCGACCTCCCGCGTGTGATACCCGCGGCCGACGCCAAAGATCAGGCGGCCGCCCGTCAGGATGTCGGCGGTGGCGTAGTCCTCCGCCAGGCGAATCGGATGCCAGGTGGGCGTGATGTTGAACCCGCAGCCGATCCTGAGCCGCCGCGTGTGGTTCGCGATGTGGACGGCCAGGAGCGGGATGTTCGGGATGCACTCGTAGCCCTCGTGCTGGAAGTGGTGCTCGGCCAGCCAGAGCGCTTCGTAGCCGAGGTCGTCCATCGTCTGGGCAAGCTCGAGCGTCGTGTCGAACGCCTCGATCACCCGCTCGTTCGGGTAGCGGCGATCGTCGGCCGGCGTCCCGGCGTGCCCGCAGTTCTCCAGCTCGATGTGGCCGATGTAGAGCGTCGAAAAGCGCTTGATCATTCGGGACTCCTCCGGGTGGACGCGTCGCGCCCGATCGTTCCCACGCCGCCTACGCGCTCGCCGGCGCGAGCGTTCTCAGGTCGACGGTCGGGTCCGCGAGGCGCGCCGGATCGATCGCCACGCGCGCCCTGATGATCGGCAAGGTCCGACGCAGATCCCGCCCCTGATTGATGGCGACGACCGACTCCACCCGGCCGCCGGCCAGGTAGAAGGCGAGGAACTTGCGCTCCGGCAGGCTGCCGCGCACGACGATGCGGTCCCAGTCGGCGTGGAAGCCCGCGTACTGGATGTTCGCGTCGAACTGATCCGACCAGAACCAGTGGACCTCGTCGTACGACTGGCCCCGGCCGAGCATGCTGCGCGCGGCCGCGGCCCCCTGCTTCACGCCGTTCTGCCAGTGCTCGACGCGCATCTGGCGGCCGCACACGGGGTGATAGTGATTGGCGACGTCGCCCGCGGCGAAGACGCCGGGTACGTTGGTCCGGCACTGGTCGTCGACGACGATGCCGTTGTCGATTCGAACGGCGGTCCCGGCGACCAGCTCGGTCGCGGGCTCGATGCCGAGCCCGAACACCGCCAGATTGCACTCGATACGTCGGCCGTTTCGAGTGATTACCCGCTCGACTCGGCCCGCGCCCTCGAACCCCGTCACCGCGTCGTTCAAGACCAACTCGACGCCCTGATCGCGGTGAAGGCCCTCGACCACCCGACCGATCTCCTCGCCGAGCGCGCGGTAGAGCGGTGTCTTGAACGGCTCGACCGCGACGACCTCGAGGCCCGACTGGCGCATCGACGCCGCGACCTCGGCGCCGATGAAACCCATGCCCACGACGACGGCGCGACCCCCGCCCGCGCTCGCCTCGCGGATGCGGTCGGCGTCGGCGACCGTTCGCAGGTCGTACACACCCGGCAGATCGAGGCCGGGGATCGGAAACCGGCGGTTCCTTCCGCCCGTGGCGATCAGGAGCTGATCGAATTCGAGCCGCTCGCCCCCCCGGAGCTCGAGGGTACGCTTCTCGGGGTCGACGCGCGTCACCGTCGTGCCGAGCCGCATCTCGATCTCGCGCTCTCGATAGAAGTCGGGCGGCCGCAGCAAGGTCTTCTCGAACGGCATCCCGCCGCGCAGGTAGTTCTTGGAGAGCGGCGGACGGTCGTACGGGGGTTGGGGCTCGCTCCCGATGAGCAGCACCCGCCCGTCGAAGCCCTCCTCGCGCAAGGTCGCGGCGGCTGAGGACCCCGTGAGACTGGCGCCGACGATCGCGATCGTCGGCATCAGAACTCTACTTGGAGGTCGTTGCCCTGGACGCGCACCGGATAGACCTTGATGGGGACGGTCGCCGGCGGCGCGAGCACCGCGCCGTTGCGGACGTCGAACTCCGCGAAGTGACACGGGCAGACCACGGCCGTCTTCACCAGCTCGCCCTCGGCGAGCGAGCAATCTTCGTGGGTGCACGTGTCGTCGAACGCGTGGAAGGTCCCGCCGACGTTCGCGACCGCCACGGGAAAATTGTCGATCTCGACCTTGATCATCTGGCCCGGCTGGATGCTGTCCGCCTTCGCCACCGTCACGAATCGCGCCATGTCGTGTCCTTTCCCCTGGGCCCGTTGTCGTCGCGTCGGAGCCACGATAGACAACGCCGGAGGAGGGGTTTTGTCAAGCGCGCGCGGCGGTGTGTCGCGGCGGTGTCGCGGATCAGCGGCCGGCGCGCTTCCGGCGCCGCGCCGTCGGCGCTCCCGACCGTCCGTGCTCGTCGTGCCAGCGCGCCACCTCCTCGCACGTGGCGAACCACACGCCGCGCTGGCGGCGCATGTAGCCGACGAGGTCCTCGATCAGGGCCACCCGCGAGGCGCGGCCGCTGATGAACGGGTGGCACGTGAGCACGAAGCAACCGTTCTCACCGTGCATCGCGACGAACTCCTTGCTCCACATCTGGAGTACTCGGCCCGGGTCGGCGATCGCGTTGGTCGCGCCGTAGACGTGACGGAAGAGCGGTGCGTCGTCCATGATCCACTGGACCGGGATCTCGGTCAGCGGCCCCTCGGGGGTCGCGACGTCGTAGGGCACGTCGTTGCCCATCAGCGAGCTGTCGTAGCGGAACCCGTGGGTCTTGAGCAGGCCCGGCGTCCAGACGTTCACGTCCCACGAGGGCGAGCGGTAGCCGGCCGGTCGGACGCCCAGGTGATCGGCGAGGATCCGCAGCTGCTCGGCCAGCACGGCCTTTTCCTGCGCCTGATCCAGCGCGGCGACCGCCTCGTGGACGTTGCCGTGGGCGCCGATCTCGTGCCCGGCGTCGCGGATGCGCTTGCACTGCGGCAGGTGGTTCTCGACCGTCCACCCCGGAATGTAGAAGCTCGCCCGCAGGCGAAGCCGGTCGAGCAATCTCAAGATACGGTCGACGCCGACGCGCGGCCCGAACCGCCGCTCCTCCAGATCGGCGAGGCTGCGCTTGGCCTTCTCGGGCTCACGGAAGAGAAAGCCCGACTCCGCGTCGAAGTCGAACGAGAGCACAGCCGCGGATTGCTTGCCATCCGGCCACGGGTAGCGCACGGCAGCCGATTATGGGCGAACCGCTCGGCATGTCAACCGCCGAGCGCGAGCGGCCGGTCAGCCGGCGAGCGCCGGCTGGTGCAGGACTTCCGAGACCTTGCGGGCGAGCGCGTCGGGCGTGACGGGCTTCTCGAGCAGCACGTCCTCGGGGATCGGCGGCTCGGCGTATCCCGACATGAACAGGATGCGCGTGTCCGGGCGCGCGACCATCATCCGCTCCGCCAGCGCGCGGCCATCCATCCCCGGCATGATGACGTCGGTGAGCAGGAGATGGATCGGCTCCGCAAATTGCTGGCTCAGCGCGAGCGCCTCCATCGCGTCGCTCGCGACCAGCACGCGATAGCCGAGACGGCTCAGGATCTCGCGCACCAGGCTCCGCACGGCCTCTTCGTCCTCGACGAGCAGGATCGTCTCCGCGCCGCCGGGGAACGGGCCGCGGCCGCCCTCGGCGCGCTGGGCGACGACCGGCGCCTCGATCCTCGGCAGATAGACGCGGAACGTCGCGCCGCGGCCCGGCTCGCTCTCAATTGAGGCGTAGCCCTCGTGCTGCTTGACGATCCCGTACACCGTCGAGAGGCCGAGCCCGCAGCCTTTGCCGGCCGCCCTGGTCGTGAAGAAGGGCTCGAAGGCCCGCTGCAGGGTCGCCTCGTCCATGCCGACGCCGGTGTCGCAGACCTCCAGGAGCACGTGCGGACCGACGGTGGCGGTCGGGTGGGCGGCGACGAACGCCGCGGTCAGCATGACGTTGCGCGTGGCGATCGACAGGCGTCCGCCGTTCGGCATCGCGTCGCGCGCGTTGACCGCGAAGTTGACGATGATCTGCTCGATCTGACCCGGGTCGGCCATCACGAGGTCGAGCTTCGGGTCGAGCGCGACCGCCAGCTCGATGTTCTCGCCGATGAGCCGCGCGAGCATGTCGCTCACGCTGGTGACGGTGGCGTTGAGATCGAGCGGCTGGCGGGCGGAGGTCTGGTTGCGGCTGAACGCGAGGAGCTGACGCGTCAGGCTGGCGGCGCGCTGCGCCGTGCTCTCGATCTGGTCGAGGTCGTCGTACGCGGGATCGCCGGGCCGATAGCGCGAGAGCATGAGCTGGCAGCGGCCGATGACCACGGTCAGCACGTTGTTGAAGTCGTGCGCGACGCCACCCGCGAGACGGCCGATCGCTTCGATCTTCTGGAGCTGCCGCATCTCGTTCTCGCGCTGGCGCAGAATGCCCTCGGCGCGCGTGCGCTCGGTGACGTCCCGCCCCACGCCGGTGAGGCCGCTCACGCGACCGTGCTCGTCGGTGAGCGCGGCGCCCGTCCACTGGTAAGCGACCAGGGCGCCGTCGGCGCCGCACAGCCGGCTTTCGACCTCGAACGGGCGGGCCTCGAGGCCCGCGCCGAGCGCCGCGCGGAACGCCCCGCGGTCGTCCTCGGCGAGCAGGTCCGTCAGCAGCTCGCCCCGGAGCGCCTCCCCGCCGCGGCCGGTGACGCTCTCGAGCTTCTGGTTCCAGAGCGTCAGGCGCCCGGCGCGGTCGACGACGTAGATGACGTCCGGAATCGCCTCGACGAAGCGCTCCAGCTCCTGGTGGGTGGAGCGGAGCCGGCGGCGGCTCTCGCGCAGGGCGCGGGCCAGGACCGCGGTGAGCGTGCCGGCGATGTTCAGCACAATCAGGTTGAACGCGGCGATCATCGTGGCGTTCGGGAGCTCGAACGGCGCGCTCAGGATGCCCGCGTGCTGCAGCGACACGATTGCGACGTAGCTGCCGGTGGCCGCCGCCGTCGCGGCCAGGCACGCCCGACTCGAGAACGTGAGGCCGACGTAGATGATCACGATCAGATAGATGCCGAGGAAATGCGCGGCGGCGAGGCCGCCGGCGAGGTAGAGCCCGACGCTGATCAGCAGGACGTCGACGAGCATCCGGACGTAGGCCTGGGCCCGGAAGGCGCGTTCGTCGCGCGCGGCGAGGAAGTAGGGCCCGTTCAGGAAGAGCCCGAAGAGCGCGAGCAGCGAGATGCACCGCGAGATGACCGGGGGCTCCACCGGGAAGACGAGCTGGAACGCCACGATGACCAGCGCGATGCCGCCGCGGACCGTGAGTTCCTGATAGAGCCGCAGCCGACGACCGAACTGCCTCTCGGCCGGGTCGTCCTGGGTCCGCTCGAGCGAGGGCCGAGCGTATACCGGCTCGCGGGGTTGCGTCACCATCCCGAATTTTCGGATGCGAGTGGGGTGCCACGAATCCTGGTCAGTGAAATCAATATGATCGGTGGTGCCAGGGCCGCGTAGCTGGAAAGAAACATCTCAGAGGACGGATAGAAATCATCCTGGTGGGCCTGGCCGCGATGACGCAGTGCGGCGTTATACTCCGTCGACGTGGGACCTTCCAGCCGGGTCAGAGTCGCCGAGGCGTTCCGCTCGATCTTCTACGCACCCCTCTGGGTCGCCGTTCACGGCGACCACTTCGCGGCCGAGGGGCTCGAGGTCGAGGTGGTGACGGCGGAGTTCGGCGCGGGAACGGTCGGCATGATGCGGAAGGGCGAAGCCGACGTCGCGCTGTCGGGCCTCATGCGGAGCTTCGATCTGGCCGATCGCGGTGAGGCGCCGCTGGTTCACTTCGCCGCAGTCAACGACCGCAACGGTTTCTTCCTCCTGGGCCGCCAGGCTCAGCCGAATTTCGCCTGGTCCGACCTCGTCGGAAAGACCGTGATCTCGTTCGGCGGCGCGCCCACGCCGTGGCTCTGCATGCAGGCGGTCCTGCGGCGTCACCGGGTCGACCCGGCGCGGATTACGTTTCTGCGGGGCCTTTCCACGGCCGACGCCGTGGCTGCGTTCCGCGCCCGTAAAGGCGATTTCATCGAGCACGGGCCGCCGCCGCAGTCAACGACCGCAACGGTTTCTTCCTCCTGGGCCGCCAGGCTCAGCCGAATTTCGCCTGGTCCGACCTCGTCGGAAAGACCGTGATCTCGTTCGGCGGCGCGGCCGAGATCGCCGCGGTGATCGCGCCCGCGTTCGCCGACATCGAGCGGAGGATCCACGTCGCGGCGGTCGAGCGCTACCTGCGGCAGTCCACCTGGGCGCGCGACCCGGTCCTGACGCGGTCCGGCTTCGACACGCTCCAGACGATCCTGCTCGCCGGCGGCTTCATCAAGCGCGCCCACCGCTTCGAGGATCTGGTCGACGTCGAGATCGCGCGCCAGGCCGCCGGCTACTGACCGCCGTTCACGTCGATCGTCACGCCGGTGACGAAGTCGGCGTCGCTCGACGCCAGAAAGCAGATGACCCGCGCCTGGTCCTCGGGCAGCGCCACCCGTCCCAGGGGCACACGCGCTTCCTCGCGCGCGCGGTCTTCTGGCGACATCTGATCCCAGCGGGGGCGCAGCCGCGGGCTCAGGGTGAGGCTCGGAGCGATCGCGTTCACGGTGACGCCGAACGGCCCGAGCTCGAAGGAGAGCTTGCGCGTGAAGGCGATGATCCCGCCCTTGGCGGTCGCGTAGGCGCTGCTGCTCGACGGGCTCAGCCCGCGGCCCGCGATCGACGAGATGTTGACGATCTTGCCGCTCCGCTGGCGCTTCATCACCGGCGCGACCGCATTGGAGAAGAGGAACGTGCCGGTGAGGTTGAAGTGGAGCAGCTTCTGCCACTCGTCGAGCGTGAGCTCGTCAACCTGGGCGGCCGGCCTGGCGATGATGGTGCTGCCGCCGACCGCGTTGACGAGGATATCGATGCGGCCGTGCTCGTCGACGACGCGCTTGACCGTGGCGGCCACCTGCGAGGCGTCGAGCGCGTCGGCCACGAGGCCCTGCGCGGTCCCGCCCGCGGCCCGGACGGCGCTCACGGCCTGATCGAGGGCATCCTTGTCGACCTCGACGCCGACGACCGTTCCGCCCTCCCGGCCGATGATCTCGGCCGTCGCCCGTCCGATGCCTCGGCCCGCGGCGGTGATCAGCGCGACCCGTCCCTTGAATCTCACGGTCTCTCCTCCGTGCATATGCGTTACATGTGCGCGCCTGACCCTAGGCCCCGCGACTTGCCTTGTCAATTCGCTGCTGCTACGCTCCCGGCCATGAAATACGAAATGATCTCCGCCGATTGCCATCTCGATCTCTGCTGGCTCCCGCCCGACCTCTTCACGGCCAGGGCATCCGCGGGTCTGAAAGATCGGATGCCGTACACGAAGGAAGGGCCGCGTGGGCCGGTCTGGGTCACCAACCGGGGCGCCAGCTTGGGCATGGCCTGCGGGATGGGCTCGGCGGGCCGGGAATACATTCCCGGACGCATCCACCGCTCCGATCGAATGGCGTCGACGGGTCTCTACGAGGACGGCAAGCGCGGCATCCGTCGGATCACCGACCCCGACCTGCGCCTGAGGGACCAGGATCGCGACGGTGTGCAAGCCGAGGTGCTCTACGGAGTGCTCGGCACCACGGGACGGATGAACGATCCGGAGGCCGCGGTCGAGGTTCTGCGAATCTACAACGAGTGGCTCGCGGACTTCTGCTCGACTCACCCGGAGCGCTACGCCGGGCTCGCGTCCATCCCGAACCACCCGCTCGAGGCGGCCATCTCCGAGGTGGAGCGCGTCGTCAAGCGCGGCGCCCTGCGCGGTCTCGACATCGCCAACTCGTCGGACCTCAAGCCGCTCTGGGATCCCTACTGGAACCCGCTGTGGGACGTGATCGACGGCTGCGGGCTGCCGCTCCACTTCCACACGGTCGGTGGCTATACGCCGGACAACATCCGCAAGATCATCGCGATCGGCTCGGATCCGACGCGCGCGAACGCCCCGGACGCGCCGAAGGTGGATCTGCCGGTCGCGCGCTCGGCGTTCGCCTCGAACATCACCCAGTTCCAGATGAACATGTCCAACATCCTCACCTCGATGATCTTCTCGGGGGTCTTCGAGCGCTACCCGCGCATGAAGCTCGTGCTCGGCGAGTCCGGGATCGGCTGGATCCCCTACGTGCTCTGGCGCATGGATGCCGAGTGGGAGGATCAGTTCAAAGACCTCTCGCTGACGATGCCGCCGAGCGAGTACTGGAAGCGGCAGTGCTGGGCAACCTATCAGACGGACCCGATCGGCGTGAAGCTCCTCGACGAGCTCGGCGCGGACAAGGTCATGTGGGGATCGGACTTCCCCCATCCCGACGGCGTCTGGCCGGATTCGCGCGAGTACATCGCCCGCGAGCTCGGCCACCTTCCGGCCGACGTACGCCGCAAGGTCGTGTGCGAGAACGCCGGCAAGCTCTACGGCTTGATCAGTAAGTAGCGCGAGATTCGAAGGCGAGCGCGTGGCCGGGGTCGTTGCCCGGCCACCGCTGTTTTCCGCGGCGGCTTACGCGTGACTCAGGGACGGCGGGCGCGGACGACCGCTCGGGAGCGCCAGCGCCACCAGGTGCTCGAGCTGGCCGAAGTCGAAGGGCTTGGGGATGAACGCGAACACGCCCTGATTGAGCGCCTCGGCGGCGGCCTTCGTGTCGCGGCTCGCGGTGATCACCATGATCGGCACGTTCGAGTCGAGCCCTCGAAGCTGCTTGAGCGCCTGCAGTCCGTCCATCACCGGCATGTGCAGGTCGATGAGGACCAGATCGTGGCGGCCTCGCAGCATCATCATGACGCCCTCGGCCCCGTTCTTGGCCGTCTCGACCTTATAGGTCATCCCGTGATTGAAGCTGTTGAAGAACTCGGTCAGCACCTGCCGGATCGTCTCCTCATCGTCGATGATGAGGACGCGCTTCGTGGGTCTCTCGAACGGCTTGTCCGGGCGCTTCGCTATGCCAGACATGGGCAACGATCTTCATCAGGCAGCAATCGAAGTGCCACGGACTAAGAATCCGTGAATGCTGATTGTTCTCAGCGTGTTACACGAAGCGTTTCCGGCGCTTGACCCCGGGCGCTGTGACAGGCTGGATTGCCATTCCGGCCCGAGATGCTTCCGGAATAATATTCGCCGAATCGCGGTGTTAACGCGATCGGCCGCTCGTCAAATGACCTTCTTCTTCGCGAGCGCCGTCAGCTCGTCGACGCTGCACCCGAGCCAGCGACCCAGCACGTCGGCGTTGTGCTCTCCGAGCAGCGGCGCGCGCGTGACCTCGGTCGGCGAATCGGACATGCGCACCGGGTTACCCGGCATCGGATATCGGCCGCGCGTCGGATGCTCGAGGTCCACGATCATGCCACGCTGCACCAGCGAAGGATCCGTCATTACCTCGCCCGAGTCGAGGACCGCTCCGCAGGGAATCCCCGCGGCACCCAGAGTCTCCATCACCTCGTGCTTCGTCCGCTTCTCGGTCCACCCTTCGACGAGCGCGTCGAGCTCGTCGTTGCGCGCGACGCGCCCCATCCGGTCGGCGAGCGTGGGGTCGTCTCCCATCTCGGGACGGCCGAGGATCTTCGAGAAGGTCTTCCACATCTCGAGGGTCGCGCAATGGATGAAGACGTAGTCGTTCGGCCCGAACGGCCGGCACCGATACATGTTGGACGGCGCGCCGCCGGGCGAACGATTGCCACGCCGGGGAACGGGCTTCCCGCTCGAGTAGTGCTCGCGCAGGTGGATCCGGACGAGATTCAGCACGGCGTCCTGCTGAGCGACCTCGATGCGCTGTCCCACGCCGGTGGTCTGGCGCTGAACGATCGCGGCGAGGATGCCGATGGCCAGATGGAGCCCGGCGCCGGTGTCGCCGAGACCGGCTTCGACCTTCGTGGGTGGCCCGTCGGCCGTGCCCGTGACGCTCATCGCGCCGCCCATGGCCTGCGCGATCATCTCAAAGCTCTTGTAGCTGGCGTACGGTCCGGTGCTGCCGAACCCCTTCACCGAGGCCGAGATGATCCTCGGGTTCATCCGGCGAAGATCTTCCCAGCCGAATCCCAGTCGCTCGAACGAGCCGGGACCGAAGTTCTCGATCAGGACGTCGGCGCGCTCGACCATCCGCTTGAGAAGGGCACGCCCCTCGGGGGCCTTGAGGTCGAGCGTGATACCCTTCTTGTTGCCGTTGAGCATGAGGAAGAACCAGGCGTCCAGGTCAGAGCTGTCAGAGAGCATGCGACGCCCGGGCTCGCCGCCCGGCGGCTCGATCTTGATGACGTCGGCGCCGAGCCAGGCGAGCATCTGAGCGCAGCTCGGTCCTGCCTCGTATTGAGTGAGGTCCAGCACCACGATCCCATCGAGCGCCTTGGCCATCGTCTTCCTCCGATGCAGGTCCAGAACCGCGGGGCCCGTCTAGGCCCCCATCACGCTACGCCCCCCGAGGAGAGGCCCGGGCTCCGCCGGGCCGTCTCCGAGCGCGGGGGGCTTGGGGGACCTTCGAGGCCCCCATTCTATTAGGTCGAGTAGGCCGAGAAGCGAATCGTCGACGCACGAGCCCGGTAGTCGGTAATGACGTTGACGACCGCCGGCTTGCCGGAGGCCGCCGCCCGATCGAGGGCGGGCCGGATCTCGTGCGGCTTCTCGACGTACTCGCCGTGAGCCCCGAAGTCCTGCGCCATCTTGTCGTAGCGCGAGTAGCCGAGATTCCGGCCCGGTTTGTCTTGCTTCGGGTCAGCGGTCCAGCCGCCGTTGTTGCTGATCACACACAGGACGGGAACCTTGTGACGGACGGCCGTGTCGATCTCCATCCCGTTGATGCCGAACGAGCCGTCGCCGTGGAGCACGACCACCTGCGTGTTCGGCTTCGCGATCTTGGCGCCGACGCCGAACGGCAGACCGACCCCCATACAGCCGAATGCGCCCGAGTTGAGCCGATGGCCGGGCACGTAGGTCGGGATCGACTGCCGGCCGTAGTTCAGGATCTCCTGGCCGTCGACGACGAGGATCGCGTCGCGCCTGAGGAAGTCACGGACCTCCTTGCAGAGACGCAGCGGATGGATCGGCGTGTCCTCCGAGCTCATCTGCTTGTCCATCTCCGAGGCCTTCTCCGTGTCCAGGACCTTGAGCTTCGACACCCAGCGGGCGTAGCGGTTCCGGTCGAGCTTGCCGCGCGCCTCCCTCGTCAGCTGCTCGAGCACCGCGCGCGCGTCGCCGGCGATCGGCACGTCGGCCTGGCGGTTGTGGTTGAGCTCGGTCGGGTTGACGTCGACGTGGATGAACTTGGCGTCCGCGGCGAACCGCGGCGGCCGGCCGAACTGGATCACGAAGTTGAAGCGGGTGCCGACGGCGAGGAGCACGTCGACTTCGCTGAAGGCCTTGGCGCGCGCGTTGAGGAACGCGAGCTCGTGATCCTCCGGAACGGTCCCGCGCGAGATCGGCGTCGTGTAGAACGGAATCCCGGTCGCCTCCACGAAGGCCTGGAACGCCGCGGCCGCGTCCGACCACCACACGCCGCTGCCGCCGAGGATCAGCGGGCGCTCGGCCTTCGCGAGCAGCGCGATCGCCTCGGAGATCGCGCCCGGATCGCCGTGGGTGCGCGGCGGCGGCGCCCACGGCTTGGGATACGTGATCGTCGACTCGTCGACCGTGTCGCCGAGGACGTCGCCGGGCATGTCGAGGTACACCGGGCCCGGCTTGCCGGTCGTGGCATGGCGATAGGCCGTGGCGACCATCTCCGGAATGCGCTTGGCGTCGTAGACCCGCGTCGCCCATTTCGTGATCGGCTTGAAGACCGCGAGCTGGTCGATCTCCTGGAACGCCTCCATCTCGAGAAAGACGCGCGGGCTCGATCCGCCGACCGCGATCATCGGTGCGGCGTCGACGAACGCGTTGGCGACGCCGGTGACCAGGTTGGTCGCGCCCGGCCCCGAGGCGCCCATGCACACGCCGGGCTTTCTCGTGATGCGGCTGTAGGCGTGAGCCATGAGGCTCGCGGCTTGCTCGTGGCGGGTGTCGACCGCGCGTGCTCCGAGCTTGATGACCGCGGCTTCGGTCTCGATCATCGGACCGCCCATGATGTAGAAGAGCGTGTCCATTCCCTGCGAGACGAGCGATTTGGCGAGAATATCGGACCCGGTCAGTGTAGCCATGCCCGCGCCTCCTCTGAGACTGCAGCCGGTGCGTCAGAAGATACCCGAATTTGCCTCCCCTGTCTCGCGCGACGGGCCGCCGGGCCCGCCTGGCAGGGCTGTCGATCGCGTGTCACACTGAGGGCATGAATCGACCGACGATCCGCTCGCTGCTGGGCCTGGGGACGATCCTCGTCCTGCTCGGCGTCGCCGGGCCGATCGGCGCTCCCGCCCGAGCCGCGGAGCTCTACGCCCCGGAGACGCTCGACCGCTACTTCAAGCTGGAGTGGTCTCGCGCCGGCAAGAACGTCAACGGCTACGTCTACAACACGGGGAATCGGCGCGCCGCGCAAATGATCCTGCTCGTCGAGGGTCTCGACGGCTCCGGGGCGACCGTCAGCAAGACCACGACGTGGGTGCGCGACGTTCCGCCGAACAACCGCGCGTTCTTCGAGGTCCCCGCGCCGCCGGCGGCAGCCTATCGGGTCTCGGTCCTGTCCTTCGACTGGGTGGAAGACCGCCTGGACCGCCGCAAGACCTGGTAACGCTCAGACCGCGGGCTCGCCGGCCGAGACCGCGATGCACTGGCCCGAGAGGTTCTTCGCGGCGTCGCTGCAGAGATAGACGGCGAGCGACGCGATATCCTCGGCGGTCGACATGCGTCTGAGCGGAGACCGCTCGACCAGCCGTTGCCGCTCCTCCTCGAACGACACGCCCTTCACCTGCGCCTGGCCGGCGATCACGCGATCGATACGATCGCCGGCGACGGCGCCGGGCGCGATCGCGTTGACCCTGATGTTGTGCGGCGCCAGCTCGAGCGCCAGCCCGTACGTCATGCCGACCTGGCCGGCCTTGGCCGAGCAGTAGCCGATGCGATAGGCGAGTCCCCGGCGACCCGCGACCGAGGAGATGTTCACGATCGCCCCTCCACCGGCCTTCAACATCTCGGGCACGGCGAAGCGTGTGCACATGTACGAGCTCGTGAGACAGGAATTGATCGTGTAGAACCAGTCCTCGGCGGTGTAGTCCTGGACCGGCTTGGTGGGGCCGCCGTCGCCCGCGTTGTTCACGAGCGTGTCGAGCCGGCCGAAGGCCTTCACCCCGGCCCCGATGATCCGCAGCACGTCGGCCTCGACCGCGGCGTCGCCCGCCATCGCGATCGCCCGGCCTCCGTCGGCTCGGACCAGCGCCGCCGTCTCCTCCACCAGGTCGCGCGACCGCGCCGCGCAGATCACCGCCGCGCCTTCGGCGGCGAACATCCGGCTCATCACGCGCCCCACACCCTTGCTCGCGCCCGTGACGAGCGCGACCCTACCCGCGAGCTGCCCCATCGGTCTCTCTCCCCTGCATCATCTGTATCCATCATCTATTCGATATCGCCCCGTGTGGCGATCCCCGCGTGCTACCGGAAGGCCCGTATCAGCTCCTCGAGGGCGACCATCTGCCCCCCGCGGGTCGAAGACGCCACCACGATGAGCGTCCGTACTCCGGTCGCCAGCCATGCTTCGGCGCCCTCGCGCACCTCCGCCACGCTGCCGAACAAGGTGACGTCACGGAGCCAGCGATCGGACATCAGCTCGGGTACGCGCTGGGTCTCGCCGCGCGCCAGGGCTGCGCGAATCGCGACCATCTCTTCCTCGTACCCGGCCTCGATCCAGTAGTTCTGGTAATTCGGCAGACGGACATAAGACGCGAGCGTGCGGCGCATCACAGCGGCCGCCTCGGCGCGATCGTCGTCGATGCAGGTGGGCACCATGTTGCCGATGAAGAACGCCGGATCGCTCCGGGCCGATGCCGGCAGGTGGCGAAGCGAGGCGGCCATGTGCGACCGGGCACCGTTCGCCCACACCGCCCCCTGCGCGATCTCGCCCGAGAGCTCCACCATCCGACGACGGAGCGTGGCGAGCACGATCGGCGGCAAGCCCCCGACCTGAGGCGCCGCCGCGGCTACCTCGCCGACGAACTTCCGGACGTCGTCGAGTGGCCGGCCCACCTGGAGCCCGAGTCGCTCGTAGATGGGCCCGTGACTCACGCCGATCCCGAACCTGAACCGTCCGCCCGACAGCTCGTGGATCACCGCCGCCATCTGCGCGTAATCGTAGGGGTGTCGCGTATAGATGTTCGCAATGCTGGTGCCGAACGCGATCTCGCGCGTCGAGAGGGCCAGCGCCTCGCAGAGCGCCAGGCCGTCGCCCGGGCTCGGGCAGTAGAGTCCGGTGAACCCCTCGCGCTCGAGCCGCTGCGCCATCTCGAGCGTCGCCCGACGACGCCCGGCCACGGCGATGAGACCGACCGCCGGCTTCGTGACCATTTGCGGGAGTATAAACGCTCCGGCCACGCTTGCCACCGGGCCGGCGCGTCACTATCATCGGCCCACTCGAGGCGGCACACCGAGGAGGAGATCCCATGAAGATCCATCGGCTCTACGCGGACAAGAATGGCGAGTCGCACTTCCAGGACGTCGAAATCGAGTACGCCGAATCGACTCGGGCCGGCCGGCTCTCGAAGCGGATGCCGGCCACCGGCATCATCTTCCGCGAGGTCCAGCCCGACTACGATCTCGACTGGCATCCGGCGCCGCGCCGCCAGTACATCATCAACCTCGACGCGGGTGTCCAGATCACGGCGAGCGACGGCGAGTCGCGGCGCATCGGCGCCGGCGAAGTCCTGCTCGTCGAGGACACGCACGGAAAGGGCCATCTGTCGAAGGCGCTCGACGGCAAGCTGCGCAACTGCATCTTCGTCACGCTCGAGTAGCACGATCGCGCTCGAGTCGCTTCATTGCGCTCTTCGCGCAGCGCGGACGCACACTCGAGCCGCGCGCGGACCGGCACGCCAGTGCCAGAATGAGCAACCCTCGCGCCCGCGCGCGCCGAGTTGTCACAGAACGCCGAGGCTGCGCGCGGACGATCGCCGCGGCCGCGCGCGTCGCGACGTCGCCGAAGTGTCCACGCGATTTCCAGATTTTCTGCCGCGCCGACACTGTGATTTTGGCTGTCGGATCGTTTCGTGGCACCCGCCGTGCACTGGCGCCGATCGCAGCGAAGCGGCGGGTCTGCGCGAGCCGAGTTCTTACATGAAGTAGGACGGCTCGGGGACTTGGTGGTCTTCGCACTGAAGAAAGGAAGACCGCCATGCTCCATCGGTGGAAGCTTGTGCTCGGTCCGGCCGTCGCGCTCAGCCTGCTCGGCGCGACGCCGACGTTCTCGGCCCAATCCCCCGAGTCCCCGCGCGTGTTCCTCGACACGACCTACGTCGCGCAGACGGGACGACAGATCAGCGTCCCGGCCGGCGGCGATCTCCAGGCGGCTCTCAACTCGGCGCAGCTCGGCGACACCCTCGTCCTGCAGGCGGGCGCCACCTACACCGGCAACTTCACCTTGCCCGCGAAGAGCGGTACCGGCTGGATCTACGTCCAGACCTCGGCGCTCTCGAGCTTGCCCGCGGCGGGCACCCGGGTGGGTCCGGGGCAGGCGAGCCTGATGCCGAAGATCGTCAGCCCAAACACGGCGCCGGCGATCGGCACGGAGGCCGGGGCCCACCACTTCCGCTTCGTCGGCGTCGAGATCACCACGACGTGGGCGTCGACGAGCGCGACCAACTACGGCCTGGTCATGCTGGAGGCCCCGAACGGCAACACGTCGCTCGCCCAGGTCCCGACCGACCTCGTCTTCGACCGCTGCTACATCCACGGCACGCCGACCGGCAACGTCCGCCGGGCGGTCCTGATGAACAGCGCGCGGACCGCGGTGGTGGACTCGTACCTGTCCGACGCCCACGAGATCGGCGCCGACACTCAGGCGATCGCGGCGTGGAACGGGCCGGGGCCGTTCAAGATCGCGAACAACTACCTCGAGGCGGCCGGCGAGAACGTGCTCTTCGGCGGCGCCGATCCGCGGATCGCGAACCTGGTGCCGTCCGACATCGAGATCCGAAAGAACTACCTGTTCAAGCCGCTCTCGTGGCGAGTGGGCAGCGCGAGCTACGCCGGCATCCGGTGGTCGGTCAAGAACCTGTTCGAGCTGAAGAACGCCCAGCGCGTGCTGGTCGACGGCAACGTGCTCGAGAACAACTGGACGGACGCCCAGAACGGCTACGGTGTCCTCTTCACCCCGCGCAACCAGGACGGCACGGCCCCCTGGTCGGTCGTGCGCGACGTGACGTTCACGAACAACATCGTGCGCCACAGCGGCGGCGGCCTGAATCTCATGGGCACCGACTACATCTATCCCAGCCAGCAGACGCAGCGGATCCTGATCCAGAACAACCTTCTCGACGACATCAACGGCGCCACCTGGAGCGGGACGGGAACCTTCCTGCAGGTGGCCGACGGCGGCACCGACATCGTCGTCGATCACAACACCGCGCTGCACAGCGGCAACATGATCACCGCGACCTACGCGACGTCGTTGCACACGGCGACGAGCTTCGTGTTCACGAACAATATCCTGTCCTACAACCAGTACGGTGTCTTCGGCGACTACGGCGTCGGGCTCGGCATGGCGGCGATCAACGCCTACTTCCCCGGCGCGTCGGTCGTGCGCAACGCGATCGTCGGCGGGCTCGCCTCCAGTTTCCCGGCCGACAACTACTACCCGTCGGCCCTCTCGGCCGTCGGCTTCGTCGATCTCGCCGGCGGCAACTATGCGCTCGCCGCGGGCAGCTCGTACGTCCGCGCCGGCACCGACAGCAAGGACATCGGCGTCGACTTCACCGCGATGGCGACGGCCATGGCGGCATCGGCTCCCGCGCCGGCTCCTGCTCCGGCCCCAGCGCCGGCGCCGGCCCCGGCGCCCGCCCCGCCGGCGCCGGACGGCGGCGCCGCCCAGCCCGTCGTCTGGACCAATCTCGTCAACGTCACCGCGAACGGCAACTCGGTCACCAAGACCAGCGGCTGCGACGGCTGCAACGATGCCGGCGCCATCTCCCAGCAGAAGATCACCGCCGGCGACGGCTACGCGCAGTTCGCCGCCGGTGCCACGGGACCGCTCCGTATGGCCGGCCTCACCCAGTCCTTCACCGTCTCGAGCCCCAGCACGATCGCGTTTGCCATCCGCTTCCAGAGCAACATCGCCGAGGTCCGCGAAGGCGGCGTGTATCGCGCCGACACCAGGTTCGTGGCGGGGGATACCTTCCGCGTCTCCATCCAGTCGGGCGTCGTGCGCTACTCCAAGAACGGCACGGTCTTCTACACGAGCCAGGCCGCTCCGGCCTATCCGCTCGTGCTCGCGGCCGCGCTCGCCAACCGGAACGGGGTGGTCGCGAACGCCGTGATCGGCGGGGCGGCATCGGGCTCGCCCGCTCCGAGCTCCCCTGCCCCCAGCCCCGGCCCGAGCCCGGCGCCCGCGAGCGTCACGTGGAGCAATCCGGTCAACGTGACCGCCAGCGGCAGCTCGCTCACCAAGACCGCGGGCTGCGACGGGTGCAACGACGCCGGCGCCGCCTCCCAGCAGCAGCTCAGCGGCGCGAATGGCTACGCCCAGTTCACCGCCGGCGCCACCGGACCGCTGCGCGTCGCCGGTCTCGCCCAAGGCTTCAGCGTCACGGATCCCGCCACGATCGCCTTCGGCATCCGCCTGCAGGGCGGCATCGCCGAGGTCCGCGAAGGCGGCGTCTACCGCAAGGACGTCACGTTCGCGGCGGGCGACGTCTTCCGTATCGGGGTGCAGGCGGGCGTGGTGACCTATTCCAAGAACGGCACGGTCTTCTACACGAGCGGCAACCAGGCGTCCAGCTCGTCGATGGTCTTCGGCGTCGTCATCGCCAACCTCAGCGGCGCGATCGCCAACGCCGTCGTGGCCAGCGGCCTCTAGGACGCCGGCGCCGGACGCTCCGCCTCGGCGTGGAGCGTCCGGCGCTCGGGCGCCGTCCGGCCCGCCGCGGCGCCCTGGGCGCGCCCGGGAAAGAGCACGCGCTCGACTCGCTGACGCAGGCGCAGCGAGGGGCGCTCGACCAGATAGTACGAGGCGAGCGCGGCGACGACGGCCAGCGTGATGTTCACCGGGAAGCTCGTCGAGAGTGACGCCGTGTACCGGTTGAGGAAGAGCTGCTGCCACAGATAAATCGAGTAGCTGATCAGGCCGACGAAGACGAAGGGCCGTGAGTTCAGGACGCGTCCGACCCGGTCCGACGGGTCGGTGACCCAGCGGTCGATGCAGAGCGCCACCAGGACGTTCCGGAGCGTGAAGCCCACGAAGAAGTCGATCCGCGGATGCTGGGCGAGCGCGCCCGACAGGACGACGACCACGGGCGCCAGGAGCAGCCACTGCGAGCCGAGTACCCGCCGGTAGAGCGGCTGACGGTGCAGCCACGCGCGCGCGCCCGAGAGGACGCAGCCGACGGCGATCGAGTCCGCGACGGTCTCGAACCGGTGGCCGACGCCCTCGCGCGCCGAGACCGTCAGCTCCCACAGCCCGAGGCGGATCAGCGGCGCTGCGAGGACGAACAGCGCCGCGACCCACACCGCGCGACGGCCGCCCAGGAGGACGAGCAGCGCGGGCCACAGCAGATAGAACTGCTCCTCCACTGACAGCGACCACGTGTGGCCCACGTTCCACGAGCGCGTCGCGTGGTAGTTGCTCGTGTAGGTGAGCGTGTGGACGAGATCGCCGGGCGCCAGCTCGATCCACCGCGGCAGCTCGGCGAGGGCGAGCGCCAGGATGAAGACGTAGTACGGCGGAAAGATCCGGAACGTGCGGCGCAAATAGAACCGCCCGATGTGGATCCGTCCCGTGGCGGCCAGCTCGGTCAGGAGGAGATTCGTGATCAGGAAGCCCGAGATGACGAAGAAGACGCGGACGCCGAGCTCGCCGAGTGCCAGGTGCTTGTTGGCTTCCAGAGAGAGAAAGAAGCTCGAGGTGCCGAGCAAGTGGCCGAACAGGACGAGCCCGATCGAGATCGCTCGCAATCCGTCGAGAGACGCGATACGGTCGCCGCGCACCGGGAATCCCGCCGCCGCGTCGGAAGTGGCCATGGTCGCCCCGAGCGTACGCGCCACGCCTGATCGCTCGAATCGGGCAAGCGCCGAAAACAGCCCTGGGAAAGCCCTGAAGCCCCTCGCGACCGGCGCGTGCGGCGCCCCCGGCGGTCCGCGTTCGGCGCCCGCGGCGGTCGAAGATGCCAGTTTGAGCCGAGTCTGGACCCGGCGCGCGACGGGCTGTCACGCCCGGTATTTCGGCGCTTCGTGACGCTCGCCCTCGTGGCGTGCCGGGTTTCGGTGAGCGCCGCGCGATTTCCAGATCTTGGCTTTTTGCCACGGCGTACGAGCGCGCCGTCCGCGTCGGTGGCACTCGGCGTGCACTCCCGCCCGCGCAGAGAGGCGAACGGAATGACACGCATGCGCTCCTGCATCTATTGCCGCATCGCATTCCGAGCGGCGGCTCTGACCTCGGCGCCGGTCCTCCCCGCCGCGCTGGGGGGCCGGCTCGCGCTCGAGCGCGCCGTCTGCCCCGACTGCGCGGCGCGGGTGGGGGAGCTGACCGACGATTTTCTCGCGACCCGGTTCGCGCTCACCGCCGGGGCCATGGCGGCGCGGAGCCGCCGCGGGTCCCCGGCACGCGCCGACCGGCCCTCTCCCTCAACGGCCGCGGACGCCTCGCCGGAGGACTGGCGTCGCGCGTATCGCGCCGCCGCCAAGATCCTCTACTGCTACCTCCTGCTCGAGCTCGGCCAGCCCGCGCTCTCGAGCGCGCCGTCGGAGATGCTGCGTCGCCACCTGATGGACGGCGAGGGCGCGCTCTGGCCGCCGCACTGGGAGATCACGCCGCCGCTCCACTCGCCCTCGCCCAGCTGGCACGTGCTGATGTTCGACTCGGCCCGCTCGGCGGCGGCGGTCGGGCTGTTCGGGAGCATCTGGTTCAGGTTCCGCCTCGACCTCCGCGCCCTGGCGCCCCACGGCCGGCTCGTCGCGCTCGACGCCGTCAAAGGATCGCGGGGCCTGGCGGTGCTGAGATCCAGCACGGGCTGGCGCTACCGCGCGGCGGTCCGGTGGGGCTGGAAGGTCTGACCGGCCGGAGCGCTACTGCGCGAGCAACGCGCGCCGCACGACGCGCTTGACGCTCTCGACGGTGAAGGGCTTCTCCAGCTGAGGGGCGCCCGTGCGCGCCAGGAACGCCAGCGTCCGCGCATTCAGGATGTCCCCGGTGACGAAGACGAACCGCCGGGTCAGGCGCGGCTCGCGCCGCTCCACCTCGCAGTAGAGCTCGGGGCCGTTCAGCACGGGCATGCCGCTGTCGCTGACGATCAGGTCGTAGTCGCGCGTCCCGAGCATCCGCAGCGCGATGGCGCCGTTCGCGGCCAGGTCGACCTTGTAGCCGTCGCGTGACAGCGCCTCGGCCAGGAGCGAGGCGACGGCGGGCTCGTCGTCCACCACGAGGATGGTCTTGCCGGGCACCGGCGGCGCGGCGTCGAGATCGTCGGGCTCGTCGGCCGGCGCCGGCGGTGCGCCCACCGGCAGATCGATGACGAAGCGCGCGCCCTCTCCCGGCGCGCCCTCCACGTCGATCTCGCCGCCGTGACTCTCGACGATTCCGCGGGCCAGCGCCAGGCCGAGCCCCGTGCCTTCCCCCTCGGGCTTGGTCGTGAAGAACGGCTCGAAGATCCGGGCCCTGATCTCGCGCGGAATCCCCGGGCCGCTGTCGGCGACCTCGATGCGCACCTTCTGCCCTTGCGCGTCAGGGCGCGTCCGCAGGGTCAACCGGCGCGGCGGCGCGGCGTCCTGGACCGCCTGGCGGGCGTTCGTCACGAGGTTCACCACGACCTGCTTGAGCTGGTGCGCGTCGGCCCAGACGAGCGGCAGATCCTTCGCGAGATCGAAGCCCACCTCGATGTTGGCGATCCGCAGCTCGAAGGCCAGGAGCTCCACCGCGTCGCGCAAGAGGTGATTGAGCGACACGTGGCCCCGCTCCGGCGGGTGGCGACGGGCCATCGTCAGGAAGCTCCGGACGATCCGCACGCAGCGGTCGGCGGCCTCGCCGATGTCCTTGATCCGGGTGCGCGCGTTCGGGTCGACGCCGCTGGGCGCGAACAGTCCGACCTGCCCGAGGATGACCGACAGCGGGCTGTTGAGCTCGTGCGCGACGCCGGCGAGCAGATTTCCCATCGTCGCCAGCTTCTCCGCCTCGAGCAGCTGACGCGTGCGCTCCTGGATGCGGAGCTCCAGATCCTCGTTCTGGCGCCGCAGGTCCTGATGGAGAAACCGCATCTCGAGGAGATTGCGCACGCGTAGGAGCAGCTCGATCTGCTCGAAGGGCTTGATGACGAAATCGCTGGCGCCGGCCTCGAGCGCCGCCCGCTTGCTCTCGCGCGAGACGTCGGCCGTCAGGACGAGCACCGGCAGATAGGCCTCCGCCCGCTGCGGTTTGAGCCGCCTGAGCACCTCGATGCCGTCGAGATTGGGCATCCGCAGATCCAGCAAGATCAGATCGGGCTGGAATGCGGCGCAGAGTCCCAAGACCTCGCGCGAATCGCTCGTGCTCCGAAGATTCGTGTAGCCGGCGTGCGCGAGCAGCTCCTCCTGGAGGCGTACCATTGACCGCTCGTCGTCGACGATCAGGATCCCGGCGTCGCGAAACGGCTCAGGCTCCATGAAATCTCCTCGGCGTCTCTCTCTCTTGACCACTGGTCACCGTGACGGCCTTCCGAGGAACACGGCCAGCATCGATGATGCCAGGCGCGCGACGCGGAACCGCGGGACGGCTGAAGATCTGGAAATTGCGTCGCATCGAGTCGAGGGCGCCGACACGCACATCGGCCGCGCACCGCGCCGACGAAGGCCGAGCGGAGTCGGCCGCCTGACAGTCCGTTTCAGGAATCTGACAGCGCTCCGGGGGCGATGCGACTCACCAACCGCGCCACCAGCGCCCAGCCACGCGTCCGGAGATCACCGCTGATATCGCGCTGACGCCGGTTCCCTCGACGTCGACCGCCCGAGGCGTCGGAGCCGGCGCGCCGGCGCTCGCCCATCCGGCGATCGACGACCACCTCGGTGGCCGCCCCGGCGAACGTGTTCTGGACGCTCTTGTAGCGCGCCGGCCCGTCGCGCGCGACGATGACGAGCCAGTCGCCGGCCGGCGGCAGCTCTCCGGGCGGGTTCGCCGGCGCCTCCGTTTCCGGCTCGCTGGATCGTCTGAGATCCAGGATCGGGGGAAGCCCGGGAGTGTCCTCGAGGAGCTCGACGCGCGTCAGGTGCCGCATGCGGGCCACGATGGCGCGGATGCGATCGATCGCCTCGAGGATCTCCCCGATCCGCTGGCGCGCCGGGCCGACGACCTCCTCGGCCATGAGCTGGGCGTGGCCCAGGACGACCGCGAGCGGGTTGTTGATCTCGTGCGCCGCTCCCGCCGCCAGGCTCGCGACCGACCGCAAGGTGTCCCGCTCGCGCTTCGTCGCCTCGATACGCTTTCGGTGCGTGATGTCGCGGGCGATCGACGAGGCGCCGATGATCCGGCCGCTCGTGTCCTGCACCGGCGAGATCGTGACCGAGACGTCGATGTGACGGTCGTTCTTCGCGACCCGCAACGTCTCGAAGTGCTCGACCCGCTCGCCCCGCCGGAGCCGCTCGAGGATCTCGGGCAGCTCGTGGCTCAGCTCGCGCGGGATGATCAGCGTGATCGGCCGCCCGATCGCCTCGGCGGCCGTGTAGCCGTAGAGGCGCTCGGCGCCCTCGTTCCACGAGGTGATGATCCCGTCCAGCGTCTTGCCGATGATCGCGTCGTCGGAGTAGGCCACGATGGCCGCGGTGCGCGCGAGGGCCGCTTCGCTGCGCTCGTGCTCGCGCACCACGGCCGCCAGCGGGATCGTCACGATCGTGAGCGTCATCAGGAAGGCCTGGAGCAGCAGGAGCGACTCGTTCTGGGAGTCTCGCGCGAACGGCCCGTGCCCCGCCAGCGTTCCGAGGATCGCCAGGAGTGCGAGCAGCGCCACGCACGTCGCCGCCTCGCGCTGGCCGAACCGGAACGCCGCGAAGACGAGCGGCGGGATGCAGAGGAACTCGAGGGGATAGCCGCGCGCCCACGCCGGTCCGAGCCCGTCGAACACGACGCCGCCCACGAGGACGACCGACGCGAGCGCGAGCGCGAGCTCCGGCACGGCCAGTCGCGCGAGCGGCTTGTCCCGACCCGTGGCCCACAGGAACAGGACCGGCGCCAGCACGAGCGCACCGGCCATGTCGCCGAGCCACCACGTCAGCCAGATCTCGCCGAAGCGCGACCAGCTCGCGTATCCGGAGAGTGCCAGGCTCGTGACACCAAAGGTCGCGCTCACCGCCGTACCCGCGCCGCCCGCCAGCGCGGCGAACGCGAAGAAGCCCCGGGCGTGGAGGAAGACCTCGCGCCCGCCGGCCCAGCGATTCACGAGCCAGGCGCCGATGACCGCCTCGAGGGTGTTGCCGGTGGCGATGCCCAGCGACGAGGCGACCGATCCGGCCGTCGTCACGTTCACCAGGAACGCCCCGAGGAAGATCGCCGGCCACACCGGGAATCCGTACAGCAGGAGGGCCGCCAGCGCGATGCCGGTCGGGGGCCATACCGCCGTCGCGCTGGCGTGGACGAACGCGAGCGACAGGCCGATCTTTCCGGCGGCGAAGTAGACACCGGTGAGGGCGACGAGCCTCCACCAGAGCCATGCCAGCGAGGGCCACGCCATGCGGCGCGCCTCGCCGACCTCAACGGGGGATTCAGCTCGCCGACCGGCTACTGTCGCCACCAAACGTTACGGCTCCTCGGGAGCCTCGACGCCCCAGCGTCTACGTTATCTGTCGAGCTGCCGAGTCTCAATGCGGGAAACCCCTGTGATGGGGCGCGGGAAAGTCCGGAGGAACTCAGGCGGGCGCTCGCGTCACCAGGCGGCTCTCGCCGCACTCGGAGCAGACTTCGTACTCCCTGACGAACCCGCCGGCACGCGCGATCCGAGTCGCGGCGCGGTGCCCCGTCGACGGGTCGATCCCGACGGCGTGGCCCAGGCACCGTTCGCAGAAGGCGCGGCCTCGGTGAGCGAGCAAGAATGCCGCAACCTTGTCCCTCGCGATCATCGCTTTATCGGCGGCCATCTCCTCCCGGACGGATGGTCTGCGTCAGGGCGCTGGCGTCGACACCGACGTCGGTCCCGTCCAGGCCGGCGCGGCGAAAGGGGCTGGCATCCGTCAGGCGAACCCGTCCCTGGGCCAGGTCCTCGAACTTGACCTGCGCCCACGAGCGCACGAAGAAGTTGTCGCGCGGATACTGGGCCGAGCTTCCGCCCACGATGACGTTGCGCCGTACCACCGCGCCGGGGAAGAGCGCGTCCAGGGCCTGGGTCCCGATGCCGACGCCGGTGCCCGTGATGCCGTAGGTGTTGTGGGCGACGATGTTGTCGGTGAAGACGAAGCCGCGGTGCGGCGCCGCTTCGGCGGTGATGATGGTGCCGATGTGGAGCGCCGTGTTGTGCTCGATGACGACCGAGCTGGTGCCGTCGACGATCTGGAAGAGCCGTCCCTCGCCGCCCCAGTGCGGGCCGCCGATGTCGGCGAACAGGTTGTTCCTGATCGCGATGCGCCGCGTCGGCTGGCTCGGGTGGTTGTTGTCGCGGCCGTGGATGTTGACGCCGGAGGTCGCGCCCCGGATCACGTTGTTGGCGAAGGTCACGTCCTCGACGACCGACCACGGCGCGCGCCCGTCCTGATTGCGCACGGTCAGGACGATCGCGAAGCCGATCTGCGCCTGGACCCAGCTGTGCTCGAAGAGATTGCCTTCGACGCGCACGCGGCGGGCGTTCTTCAGCTCGAAGAGGTTCTTGACGGTCCACGGGGTGCCCGCGTACGAGGGCGCGTCCGCCTTCCAGGCCAGGGGCTTGGCCACGTGGTTGCGGAGGATCTCGATGTCCGAGGGCACGAGATCGCGGATCGACGGATCGACGCCGCCGAACATGACGTTCTCGCCGGCGCCCTCGAGGTAGTTGTTGGCGATCTGGAACGGGCCGGGCCCGTTCCAGCCCGCGATGGCCTGGGAGTCAGCGCCCACTTCCTTGATGTCCGCGATGTAGGAATCGATCACCGCAGCGTGCGCGCCGTTGAGCGCGACGCCGCGGCGGGCCCCTCGGCGCGGGTCGCCGCGAAGGAGGCAGCGCTCGACGATCACGTGGTGTGGCAGGTCTTCGGTCGACGTCTCGGCGGATCCGATCTCGATCAGGTTGTGGACGAAGGCGCCCTCGGTCGGCCGGATCTCCAGGCCGCTGAGGCGATAGTGATGGGCGCCGGGCGCGGTCTTCACGACCGATCCCGACGCCGCCACGAGCTTGGCCAGCTTCGGGGCCTGGCCGGGATCGATCCGGGGCAGGGCCGTGGCCGCCCTCGCGTCGCCGCCGGTCCGCACCACGATCCAGCCCGATCCCGACTTTTTCGGCAGGGTGAACGGCCCTCGATAGACGGCGCCGGGCTCGAGGGTGACGACGTCCCCCGGTCGGGCGCTATCGAGCGCCGCTTGCAGGTCGCCGCCGCTCGGCACGGCGATGGCGCGACCTGACGGCTCGACCGCCGCGGTGTCGACGACGGCCGCCGGCGGCTGCGCGACCGCCGGTCCTTCCCCCGGGCCGGCGGCCCAGGCGGCATGGACGAGCAGCAGCGAGGCGACCGCGATCCCTCGCGCCGCCGACGGCATCCGTCAGCTTCCCCCACCGGCCCGCGACGCCGCCGCACGCGTCGCGTGGCCTCGCGTGAGATCGACGGTCACGTGCTCGGGCCGGACGCCGGCCAGCACCTCCGCCGCGTCCTCGCACGCGTTGCCGATCACGATGACCTCGGCGTGGGCCAGGAGGGCCTCGGCGCCCGGGCACATCAGGGCCGCGATGTGCGGGATCTCTCCCTCGATGTAGCGGCGGTTGGCGCCGACCAGACGCGCGGTCGCGACGTTGCGGTCGAGGATCCGGACGTCGCAGCCCTTGCCGATCAGGGTCTCGACGAGCCCGACCATCGGGCTTTCTCTGAGATCGTCGGTCCCCGCCTTGAAGGACAGGCCGACCACCCCGATGCGCTGGCGCCGCGAGGCCAGCACCGCGTCGACGCCGCGGCGCACCTGCCCCTCGTTCGAGGGCAGGATCGATCCAAGCACCGGCGTCGACACGTCGGCGGCGCGGGCGGCGTGGAGCAGCGCGCGCAGATCCTTCGGCAGACACGAGCCGCCGAAAGCGAAGCCGGGCCTCAGATACGCCTCGGACACGTTGAGCTTTCGGTCCAAGGCGAACACGCGCATGACCTCGTTGCCGTCCGCCCCGAGCGCGGCGCAGACGTCGGCCATCTCGTTGGCGAAGCACACCTTGAGCGCGTGGTACGCGTTCGCGGCGTACTTGACCATCTCCGCGGTGCGGATCGAGGTGTGCACGAACGGGGCCTGGACGCTCTCGTAGAGCAGGCGCAGGAGCGACGCCGTCGCCGGATCGCCGCAGCCGACCAACGTCATCGGCGGCCTGGCGAAGTCGCTCAGCGACGAGCCCTCGCGCATGAACTCCGGGTTCACCGCAAGTCGGGTTGCCGCCCGCCCGCCGGCGCCGGCGAGCAGGGCCGGCACGAGGTATTGCTCGGCCGTGCCCGGCAGCACCGTGCTGCGCAGCACCACCGTGTGCGGCTCGGCGCGCTTGCGCACCGCCTGGCCGATGCTCTGGCCGGTCCGGACGACGGCGTCGACGTCGAGGCGGCCGTTGGCGCGGCTGGGCGTGCCGACGCAGATCAGCGAGAGGTCGGACTCGGCGACCGCGTGGTCGCTGGAGGTCGTCGCCCGCAGGCGGCCGGTCCCCACCACCTCGCGCAGGAGATCGGGGAGCCCGGGCTCGACGATCGGCGGGGTCGCGGCGTTGATCATCGCGACCTTCTCCGCATTGATGTCCACCCCCACGACCGCGTGGCCGGCCTTCGCCAGGCAAGCCGCCGTCACGCACCCCACGTACCCGAGACCGAACACGCTAACTCGCATGACGAAGCACCTCCCCGCATTGCTTTTCGAATTCGTCGACGACCTTCGACCACGAGTACCGCTCCTCGACCAGGCGGCGGCCCGCGGCGCCGATCGCGCGGCGTCGGGCCGAATCGCGCAGGAGCGAGGTCACGGCCTCGGCGAATGCGGCGGGCTCGTCGGCCTGCAGGAAATGCCGGCCCGGCGCCACCGGCAGGCCCTCGGCCCCCACCGCGGTCGAGACGACCGCCTTGGCCATCGAGAGCGCCTCGAAGATCTTGAGCCGGGTCCCGCCGCCGATCCGGAGCGGCACGACGTACACGGCCGCCTCTGCCATGTGCGGCCGCACGTCGTCCACGAGACCGGTGACGCGCACGCCGGCCGCCGCCGCGGCGTCGCGGAGACGGTCCGACGGGTTGCGGCCGACCACCGTCAGGGTGGCCGCCGGCACCTCGCGGCGGACGCGCGGCAGAACCGCCTCGATGAAGTGGGCGATGCCGTCCTCGTTCGGGTACCAGTCCATCGATCCGGTGAACACGAGCCGGCCCGGGACCTCCGCGACGCCGTCGGGAGCGAAGTAGTCGATGTCGACACCCGTCGGCACCGCGCGGACGCTGGCGCCCGGCGCGGCGGCGGCCAAGAGCTCGCGGTCGGCGTCCGACACCGCGATCGTCAGGCGCGCCTGCGCGCACGCGCGCGCCTCGTAGCGGCGCATCTTGCGGCTCTCGAGCGACAGCAAGATCCGCCGCCAGGCGCGGCGCTCCACCTCGCCGAGCCGCTGCCAGATCACGTGCTCGACGTTGTGGGCGAACAGCACGGTCGGGGGCGCGGCGGTGCACGCGAGGTTCGGCGCGGCCAGCAGAAAGTCGGCGACGACCAGATCGACTCCCCCGCATGCCAGCCTTCGCTCGACCTCGCGCCGGAGCGCCGGGACCCGCGCCTTGTAGAGATCGACCGGCAGCGACGAGAGCCACGACCGGACGAGCGCCAGCGCGAAGCGGGCGCTGCCGCGCTTGGCCAGGGCCCAGGGAATCGAGACGACCTCGCATTCCGGGAGTGCCGCCGCGAGCAGTCGCGGATCCTCCGAGGGGCCGTGAGTCGTGAGGAGCGTCACCGCGTGACGGCGGGAGAGCTCGCGCAGCATGTGAAAGCTGCGGATGCGGCCGCCCGTGTTGACCGGCCAGAGGCCCCCGACCTTCACCCAGATCAGGCGCATGACGCCCCGAGACTGTCCATGATGCCGGCGGCGTCCTCGCCGTCGAGGAACATGCGCTGCCAGAGCTCGAGGTTGATGAGGAGCCACAGGCGATCGCCGTGATCGGCGGCGCCGGCGCGGTGCGATTCGGTGAGCCGGCGCAACGCGCCCGGATCGAAGAGCCCGCGGCCGAGCGCGCGCGGTCCGAGCACGAGCTCGTTGACCAGGGGCCGGAAGGGGCCCCGCAGCCAGCGGCCCACTGGCACCGGAAAGCCCATCTTGCGCCGGGCGAGGATCTCGCGAGGCACGACGTCCTGGACGGCCGCGCGCAGCACGGCCTTGGTCTGCCAGCCGCGGAGCTTGAGGCGGCCGGGCATCCCGGCGACGCGCTCGACGAACTCGTGGTCGAGGAAGGGCACCCGGCTCTCGATCGAGGCCGCCATACTCATCTGGTCCTGCTTCATCAGGAGCTCGACGAGGTAGGTCTGCAGATCCGCGTGGCTCATCCGATCGAGATCACCGCCCGGCGCCGCCGCGTACCGCTCGAGCGCTGCGGCGTACGGATCGCGCACGGCGAGCAGCTCGGGATCGGCCAGAAGCTCTCGCTGAAGGGCGGTCGGGAAGACCGCGAAGTTCTCGCAGAAGAGGTGGCGCGGGTCGGACTCGAGCGCGAGGAACGTCCGCGCCGCGTAGCGTCCGAGCCGCCGCGGCAGCCGGCCGAGCGAGCGGCGGACGCTCCGGCGCAGGCCCGACGGCGCCAGCGTGCCGTAGACGCGACCCGCGCGGTCGTTCCAGTGCGTGATCCGGTACCGGTGATAGCCGAGGAACAGCTCGTCGGCGCCCTCGCCCGTCAGCACCACCTTCACGTCCTCGGCCGCCAGGCGCGAGACGAAGTAGAGCGGCACGCTCGACGTGAACGCGATCGGCTCGTCCTCGTGCCGGATGAGCCGTGGCAGGGCGTCGAAGAACTCGCCGGATGTCACCACCACCTCGCGGTGCGCGGAGCCGACGGCGCGCGCCACGAGCCGCGCGTAGTCGAGCTCGTTCGAGTCGGCGTCGGGCAGGCCCACCGAGAACGTCCGGATCCGTCCCGGGACCATCCGTGACATCAGCCCGGCCAGCGCGCTCGAGTCGAGCCCGCCCGAGAGGAAGAGCCCGAGCGGCACGTCGCTCATGAGGTGGCTGCGCACGGCGGCCTCGAGGCCGGCCCGGGTCCCGGCCGCGGCCTCCCCCAGGCTCAAGCCGGCGCCGTCCATCTCGGCCGGCAAGCTCCAGTAGCGGCGCTCGCACAGGCCCGCCTCCGCCGACCAGGTCAGGGTGCGTCCGGGCAGGAGCTTCGTCACCCCGCGGAAGAACGTCTCGGTGCCGGCCACGTACCGGTTGGCGAGGAACTCGGGGACGATTGCGGTGTTGAGCGCCGCCGGCAGGGCGCCCGATGCCAGGATCGCCTTGATCTCGGAGGCGAAGACCAGCTCGCGATCGGTCAGCGCGTAGTAGAGCGGCTTGATCCCGAGCCGGTCGCGCGCGAGGAGCAGCCGCCGTCGCGCGCGGTCCCACACGGCGAACGCGAACATGCCCTGCAGCCGCTCCACGCAGCGCTCGCCCTCTTCCTCGTAGAGGTGCACGATCGTCTCCGTGTCGCTGCGCGTGCGATAGCGATGGCCGCGCGCCTCGAGCCACGGCCGGAGCGCGGCGTGATTGTAGATCTCGCCGTTGAAGACGACCCACACGCTGCCGTCCTCGTTGGGCATCGGCTGGGCGCCGCCCTCGACGTCGATGATCGCGAGCCGCCGGAAGCCGAGCCCTACCGGCCCCTCGCTCCAGAGTCCCTCGCCGTCGGGCCCGCGGTGGCGCAGGACGTCTCGCGCGATCTTCAGGCGCGTCTCGTCCACGGGCTCGCGCGAGTTCAGGCCGACGATGCCGACGATGCCGCACATGGTCAGCGCCCCCTCAGGTCGCCCGCCGGCGCATGGTCACGCACGCGACCTTCTTGCGCGAGGGCTCCGCTTCTCCGAGCCGGCGCAGGAAGAGGCGGTTGAGCGCGAAGTGAGCGGGGAGCATCGCGTACCGGGCCAGGCGCGGCAGGCGACGGCTGAGGATCGCGTCCTCGACCGCGATCCGACGCTCGCCCCAGAAGCTCACGTCGACCACGTCGAGACGGTGATGGCCCAGCAGACGCTTGCGCAGCGAGTCGCGGTCGTAGGCCCGCTGATAGAACACCGGCTCCCCATCGCCCGGCTTCACCCAGTAGGCGTCTGAGTCCGGGCGTTGAAACTCCTCGACATATCCGCGGTCGCTCCAGGGCACCGTGAGGCAGACGAGGCCGCCTGGCCGGAGCACGCGCGCGATCTCGTGCATCGCGGCGACGTCGCCGTCGCCCGGAATGTGCTCGACGACCGAGACGGAGAAGACCCGGTCGAAGGCGCCGTCCTCGTACGTGAGCCCCTGGGCGTCCTGCGTCTCCATGCGGAAGCGCTCGCGGTGCCCACCGAGCACGCACGCCGCGTAGGCGGCGTACGCCGGGAAGAAATAGTCGACGAGGTCGGTCGCCCACACGCGGGCGCCGACGCGCGCAGCCAGGAACAGCGACAAGAGCTTCGGGCTCCCGATGTCGAGGACCTGATGATCCGCGGCGACGTCGAGGTGCTCGAGCACGTAGCGGAATTCGGCGCAGCGGATGTACTCGACGGGCAGGACGAGCCGCTTGAGCGCGTCGCGCGGCGCGAGGGGCAGCGTCCGGGCCCCGACCTCGAGGCCGAACCGGTAGACGTCCCAGTCCGAGAGCTTCTCCAGCGCGCCGGCCCTCATGGTCCCACCGCGCGCGGCGACCGCGCCTGCGCTGCGACGCGCTCGACGAAGTCGCGCGCCGTCATGAAGCTGGCGCCGGCGCCCTCGAGCCACCCGATGAGTCGCCGGATGCGCGGCAGGGTGCGCGAGAGGCTCACGTAGTGGCGAGCCGTCCGCATCCGGCCCGCGCGGCCAACGCGCGGCTGGTCGGGGTCGAATTCCCAGGAGTGCAGACAGGGAATCATACGAGGCGATACCCCATGGGCGTGATGTCGATGGCCAGGAGCTGGACCCGGTCCTGCGGCAGCTCGGCGAACGGGTCGTCCTCGGTGACGACGTGCACGCGGAGGCGTCGCGGGCTCATGTACGGTCGACCTCAACCCGTCGCCACGTCACTGAAGTGCGCCTGAGGTAGTAGGACGGCATCGCCCAGAGGGCCGCCAGGTTGAGCGCCAGGAACGATCGGACCAGGGTCACCAGACGCGGCGAGGGCCCGGGCCACCGCGTGAGGCCGACGAGGCCGACCCCGACGCCGCTCACGATCGCCGTGCCGTAGCCGAGGCCCTCGGCCATCGCGGCGCCCGCGAGCACCAGGAGTAGACCGTACGGGCAGGCCAGCCGCGAGAGCTTGTGCAGCACGAAGCGTCCCCAGACCGGGTTCTTCGCCGGATTGAGGCATCCCTCGAAGCAGTGGCAGATCTGGACGAGCCCGGCGAGCGTCCGCACCTTGCGCACGAACTCGTCGCTCGCCGAGCGGGTAGCGACGTCCAGGCTGCCGGCGCCCTCGGCCATGACGATCCGCCGGCCGCTCAGCGCGATCTTCAGCGGCACGTACACGTCGTCGAGGATCATGTCCGGGGGGATCTCCGGCAGATCCGCCGTCCGCACCGCGTAGAGCGAGCCGGTGACCTGCACCATCGATCCGGAGCGTGACTCGCACTTGCGCACGAACCTTTCGTACGTCCAGTACGCGTCGCCCTTCATCCGCAGGTCCCCGGAGACGACACCGACGCCGGGGTCGGCGAGGTGCGCCACGAGCTCGCGGATCGCCCCCTGCGTGAGCGACTGGCGGACGTCCATGAGCACCGTGACGTCGCTCGCGATGTGAGAGCGCGCCAGGTTCAGCGCGGTCGGCTTGCCGCTGCGCCGCTCCGTGCGCAAGAGGCGGATGCGGCGATCGCGACGGGCCCAGGCGCGCACGATGGCGTCAGTGGCGTCGGTCGATCCATCGCTCACGACGATGATCGCGAACTTGTCCGCCGGGTAGTCCTGCCGCGTGAGTCCCCGGAGCTTGTGACGAATGAGCACGGCTTCGTTCGAAGCCGCCATCACGCAGGTGACGCTGGGCAGGAGCGCGTCCGGCAGATAGCGCGCGGCCGTCGGCACGGGTCGCACGCGCGCGAGCCACGCCACCCACAGCGCGTAGCCGCCGTACGAGACGAAGACGACGACGAGACCGAGGCCGAGAACCGCCATCCAGATCATGGCTCACCGCTCGTTGTCCACGTCGCCGGCGGCTCGGGGTCGCGCGCCGCCGGTATCGCGTGGTTGCGAATCTCCGGCCGTCCGTGCTCACCGAACGCGAGGCGCTCGCCCGTGGCCTCGAGCACGAGGCCGATGGGCTCGCCGTCGGCGCCGGCCACCGACGACACCGAGGGCGCCGACGCGCGCGGACCGCGGCTCGGCAGGAGCAGTGTCAGCACGCGAAGGGGAAAGGTCGTGACGGTGGAGTAGACCAGGAGCGGCGCGGGCTCCCGCCGCCCGTAGACCGGCGAGACCCAGCCGCGAAGCGGATCGAGCTCGCCGCTGTGCACGCTCGCCTTGAGCGCGACGCTCGCGAACGGGCGCACCAGCAGCTCGCTCCCGGTTCGCCCGCGCGCGCGCGCCCACAAGGTCGGGTCGACCTGCACCTCGAGCGGCGCGAACTGGAACTGGAGCTCGACCTGGTGCTCGCCCTCGCCCTCGAGGTCGTCGACGACGACCCAGTAGGCGCCCCTGACGAAGACCACGCGACGCCGATGGACGACGCCGCCGCAGGCCAGCTCGACGTACGCGCGGTGATGGCCCTCCGCGCAGTCGAGATCCGGCGTCGACCGCCAGTCGAGGAGCCGCGCCTCCGGCCGCGCCGCCCAGCGGAACGGTCCGGCCGGCGCCGCCTGGGACGCGCCGTCCACCACCACCGTGCTGTGCGCGGCCGTCGAGCGGAAATAGCGGCGGCTCACGAGATCGCCGGCGTAGCAGTAGGTACCGGCGTCGACGAGATAGGGCTCGCCGAAGACCGCGCACTGCACGCTCAGGAGATCGGCGTGGCCGTGCCCGCCGCTCACCGGACAGCCGAGCGGCCCCACGTCGAAGATCAGCTGATGAGCGTCCGGCGCCCACCCGCTCCGCATGACCGCGTAACCGCCGTGCGCGAAGAGGCGCGAGGGCGGTCCGGCCGGCGGTGCCGGCCGGAGCGAGTCGAAGGCCTCGAGCCCGGCCGGGCCCAGCAGCCAGAGCACCTCGGGCGCCGCGGCGCCGGCCGCCCACGCACAGTCGGCGCGGCCGAAGACGACGGCGGCGGTCGCGAGCACGCCGCGGACGTCGTCCTGGGCGCGCCGCGCGAGCGGCACGAGCGTCCCGCTGTCGGCGTCCCCGATCTGCGGCATCGAGCCGTCGGGGCACCGGATGGCCAGCAGGAAGTCGAGCATCCGGCCCACGCGCTCGGCGACCGCCGGCGGAAGCGGCCGACCGTTGCGCGTGCTCAGTATCAGCAGGTGCAGGTAGAACTCGAGCGTGTACCGCTGGTAGCCGGTCGACAGCTCGAAGTAGACGCCGTCGTCCAGGATGTGGCGCGCGCTCTGCTCCAGCAGGATCCGCGTGCCGAGCTCGCGCCAGCGGGCGGCGCGCGGCAGCTCCGGGAAGATCGACCCGGCGTAGACGAGCCCGAGAGCCTCGCCGGTGAGATGCGTGTTCGGCGAGAAGTAGTACGAGAGGTAGCGCTCCACGTGCGCGGCGTGGGCCCAGAGCGCGCGCACGATCCGGTCGAAGAGCGCTCGTGACAGCACCGGCGCGCCCCGGAGCAGCAGCAGCGCCCAGCACCACGCGATCAGCCTGAACGAGACCTCGAGGCTGCTCGCCCAGTTGATCCCGATCCCGGGCGGATTCGCGTCGATCCACTGCGTTATGTACTCGGCGAAGGCGCGGGCGTAGCGGAGCTCGCCGGTCAGGCCGTAGGCCTGCCCGAGCCGCACCATCCACTGGTGGCGGTTCAGCTCCCAGATGACCTTGCTGTCGCCGACCGTGTTCCGGTCGAGCGGGTCGAGCCGGCTCCAGTGCTTGCGGGGCGCGCGGCGACCGGAGACCGGATCGAGGCTCCAGTCCACCGGATCGCCGAACGACAGGCCCTCGTAGCCGAGCAGATCGAAGCGGCCGCGACACGCCGCCTCGGCTCCCGTCACGATCTCGTCGCGCACGGCCGGCATCCGGTCGATCAGGAGCCTCGGCGTGTCGCCGCTCACCGCGCCGTCGAAGAAACGCCGCGGGGCGACGGCGCGGAAGCGCTCGAGCGTCACGCCGTGTGTGGATCCGAGCCCGACGCGCGCGATCACGCCCGCGCGCTCGAGGAGCTTCGAGGCCTCCTGACGGCCGCGGCAGATCAGCTCGTCGGTCCCGGTGCGCGCGAGCCGCCCGATCACGCCGGCACCCCCGCGTAGGCGGCGACCCATTGATCGCGCAGCCGCGCCCACGTGAACGCTTCGACCTCGAAGCGCGCCTGACGCGCCATCCGCAGGGCGCGGACCGGATACTCGAGGATGACCGTCAGCGCCTTGGCCGTGGCGGCCGGATCATCGGGCGGGACGACCAGCCCGGTCTCCCCGTCGCGCACGAGCGCCCCGATGTCTCCCGTCGCGGTCGAGACCACCGGTAGCCCCGCGGCGAATGCCTCGAGCACCGACAGCGGCTGATTGTCGACGATCGACGAGTTGACGAAGACGTCGGCGGCCTCGTAGTGGGTCGGCATCTCAGCTGGATTGACCCGGCCGACGAACCGGATGCCGCGCTCGCCGAGGGCGGCCGCCCGGCGGACGAGGCGGCCCCGCTCGCAGCCGTCCCCGACGATCGTCAGGGTCGCCAGCGGGAATCGCTCTCTCACCAGCGCGAACGCCTCGAGCGTGACGTCCACGCGGTAGTAGGGCTCGAGGTTCCGGGCCGACAGGAAGCGCGCGTGCGGCGGCATCCGGTCCCGGTACCGGAATCGCGTCGTGTCCACGAGATTCGGCACCGCGCGCACCGGGTAGCCGTGCCGCGCGAACACCGCGCGCAGATACTCGGAGGGCACGACGATCTCGTGGGCGAGCGCCAGCCAGGGATGAACGAGAGCGCCCCAGCGCTCGAGGTGGTCCGCGGCCTCGCCGCTGTGGTAGTTCAGCAATATCCGCTTGCCGAAGCGCCGCGCGGCCAGGAGCGCGGGCGCGACGGCGATCAGAAACGACCAGTAGGAGGCCGAGAAGACGTGGACGACGTCGGCCTCGCGCAGCCGGTGGAGGCTCGGCAGGTAGAGCGCCTGGTTCAACAGGGTCCGGGCGTACGGGCAGCGCCGAAGCCAGCCGAGCCCGCGCGGAAACCGCGGGTTGATCGGCACGAAGTCGACCTCGTAGCCCGCCTGACGCAGGCCGGCGCAGAGCGCCTCGGCCTGGATCGACTGGCCGCCGACGATGTCGAGGCTCGGCGCCACGACCGCGATCCTCACGGCTCGAACCTCGTGCGCTCCCGGCGAACCGCGACCTCGCCGAGGGCCGGCTCGCGCAGATCGGATCCGAAGCGGAGCAGGACCGCGAGCGCCCGCCGGCGGAGGGCCGCGCGCTCGGCCGCCGTGGGGACGCCGAGCGCCGCCACCGACGCGACGTAGACAGTCCCCAGCGCCGCCGCGCAGGCGGCGAGCACGGCGAGCGGGCCCGCCCCCGCGACGAGCACGCGCACGAGCGCGGCCGCCGCGCCGCCGAACGCCGCGGCCGCCGCCAGCTTCGCGATGTCGCGGAAGAGCACCAGGTCGCGCCACGACACCTCGAGCACGCGGGCGAGCAGCGCGCTCACGGTGAGGCGGTCGATCACGCTGACGCCCACCATGACGACGATCGCGCCGAGCAGCCAGTGGCGCGCCGTCACGACCCAGAGCCCGACGACCATCGCCGCGACCAGTACGACGCGGATCCGAACGAGGAGCGACGTGTACGCCGGATAGGCGCGCAGCACGGGGTCGCAGGCCGCGGTGAGGATGCAGAGCGGGATCAGGGTCAGGTTCACCGCGAAGATCGGCCAGCTCCCGCGGTAGCTCTCGGTGAAGAGCACGGTGACGAACTCGCGCCCGGTGACGAGCAGGCCCGCGTAGAGCGGGAAGTACAGCGCCGCGAGCGTGCGCATCATCCGGGCGACGAGCCGAACGATCTCGCGCGGCTGGTTCTCGAGCTGGAGCCGGTTGACCGCCGGGATCATCACGGCGCCGACCGAGTCGTTGACGATGTAGAGGAGCGGCAGCTGGAAGCAGCCGACCGCGTAGATCGCGAATGTGGCGGTGTCGAACGAGCGCGCGACGAAGTAGCTGTGCAGGTCGAGCTGGGCCATCGAGAGCATCGCTGCCGCGCCGAGCGGCAGCGCGTAGCCGAGCTGCGCGCGCATCATCGGCCAGTCGGCCACGGTCCAGAACCGCGGGAACCGCGAGCCGAGGTACCAGGCGAGGAGCGCCGCCTGCAGCAGATAGTTGAGCGTCGCGGCGGTGATGAGCGCCTCGATCGACGGGGCTAGCCACGCGGCGCCCAGGAGGAGCAGCGTCTTGACCAGGTACGTGGCGACGATCAGGCGCGCGGCCAGGGCGACCTCGCCGTTCGCCACCGTGACGATCTCGAGCACGGACGTGGCGACGGCCAGGAAGACGAGCAGCGCCAGGCCGTGGGCGTGGGCCACGAGCTCGTGACCGCCGAGGATCATCGCGAGAAGTCCCGGGCACGCCAGCAGCGCGAGCCCGGTCAGGCCTCCGACGATCAGGTGGAACAGCGCGATGTTGAAGGCCACCCGTCCGGGGGCGTCCTGGCATCGAGGCAGGAAGTAGAAGGCGCTCATCGCGAAGCCGAGCGGGAGGATCGTCATCGCCGTGTTGACGAGGAGGAACATCTGCTTATACAGGCCGAACTCGGCCTGGCTCAGGCTGCGCACGAGGATGAGCGGCAGGGCGAAGCCGAGCCCGAAGGCCACCGCCTTCGCCGACGCGAGCCAGACGACCCGCCGCGCGAGCGTTGCGCGCATCACCGGTCCACCCCGGATTCAGAGGCGCGCCTCGGCCGTCGGGGCGCCGGTCCCGCAACGGCCAGCGGCGCGGCCGCCGAATCGCGCCAGCCCGGCGGGTGCTTCACCGAGTGTGCCCCGCCGAGCGCGCCGGCCAGCGATCCCGCCTCGTCCTCGAGATCGCCGGTCAGGCGAATCTCGTCGGACTCGAACGCGGCGAGCGGCCAGTGGAAGCGCCCGAACGCCTCGCGCGTGAGCGCGACGCGGCGCGGATCGTAGCCGAGCAGGTGGGCGCCGACCCAGTCGACCGCGGCCGGGTTGCCGCCGCCGAGCAGCAGCCCCAGATCCAGCGGCTCCGGGGCCAGCGGACCGTCGCCCTGGCCGGCGACCATCGCGTCCACGACGTGCAGCACGCGGCGCTGCGCCGTCTCGGCGAGCGTCCCATCGGGCCGGCCGTAGTGAAGGATCCGGTTCAGGTCGAGGCAGGTCCGCCAGACCGTGTCGTTGCCCGACCACGCGCCCTCGACGCCGATCTGGTCGCCCATCCGCTGCAAGAGGCGGCCGAGGACGTCGCCGGTCGCGCTCCACGCGAGCGCGCGAGCTCCCGGCGCGTGGGCGAGATTCGACTGGTCGAGCGCGAGCTCGATCGCCCGCTTGAGCACGCTGCCGCCGGGGTAGCAGTCGCCGCCGTGGCGCGAGCCGCCGACGCGGTGGTGAGGCAGGAACTCCTTGTTGCCGTTGATGCCGACCAGGTTCTTGAGGGCGCCGGTGATCCCGGCCTTGCAGTGGGTCTTCAGCTTCGGCACGTTGATCACGACGTCGGCCTCGACGATCGCTCGCGCGACGAGATAGCGGTGGCGGCCGGGGGCATGCGTCTTGCGAAGCTCGCGCGGGTCGTACTGGGTGACGCGGAACGAGCCCCGCGTGTCGGTGATCGGCTCGAGCAGGCTCTCGGCGCCGAGGTCGAATAGCACGAAGTCCGACTCCGGGATCTGATCCTCGCGGGCCATCCGCACGCCGTAGCGAAAGGCGCACGTGGTCCGCCGGAAGTCCCGCAGCCCCCCGAATCGCGGCTCGCGCGCCTGCAGCTCGGCGGCCCATCGCTCGAGCGCGGTGTCGCGCATCAGCCGCGCGAAGTCGCAGCCCTGCAGGGGCGCGTCGCCGACGATCACCCGCGAGGGCCTCGCGGCCAGCACGCCGTCGACGACGGCGCGGATCAGCGCGGGATCGGTGACGAGCGGCTCGAGCCCCCACGGTCCGCGGTTCTGATGGCTCACCCAGTTCGGCTTCACGACCACGCGCGCCCCGGCCGGGATCGCGCTCCCGAAGGGCCCCCTGCCCCCGCCGCTCCAGCCGAGCAGCGCGGCGAGACGCCCGAGGCGCGTCGAGAGCGCGGCGGCGCCTTCCGACCCGTGCGCGCGCCCGGGCGCCTGCAGCGCGGCGACCTGCCGATCGCGCGTGAAGTCCCGGTCGGTCATCGCTCGGCTCGCCGGCGCTCGTCGAGCTCGCTCACGACGGCACGCACCTTGTTGGCGCGAGTCCGCGGCAGGGTTTCGCAGAGCTCGAGGCTCACGGGAAGCCCGTCGAGGTTCGCGCGCAGCGTCCGGAGAATGTCGGCGCGATTGTCCTCGCCGAAGCTCGGGGCCGGCACCACGCGGACGGTCACGCTCGCGTCGCCGGTCTGGACGATCTGGTACTCGCGGACGGGATGATCCTTCATCATGTGAGGGAACTCGATGCCGTGGATCCAGCGGCCGCCGGGCAGCCAGATCCGGTCGAGCTCACGGCCCACGACCTCCTCGAGCGCGAAGACCGGATGCCCGGGACGGCTCCCGGCCGGAAAGCGAGCCACGTCGCCGATCCGATAGCGCAGCATCGGCATGCCGTCGCCGTGGAGCTTCGTGACGAGGATCGGGGCGGCGGGCTCGCGCGTCTCCGGCTCGATGAGCACGTTGGCCCAATCGACTTCGAGCTCGAGGCTCCGGCTCGGGTCCGTCTGGAAGGCGATCAGGCCGACGTCGCGGCTGCCGTAGCGCTCGTGTACGGGCCGGCCGAACACCGACTCGACCAGCTCGCGCACCGCCGGGGTGAGCTTCTCGGCGCCGGTCACGAAGCACCGCGTTGGATAGCTCGGGCGCCAGCCGCGCGCGCCGACCTCGGCCGCCAGCGCCCCGAGCGCGTTCGCGTAGGCGAGCAGGTAGCGCGGGCGCCACCGCTCGAGGGTCGCGTGATACTCGGCCAGCGCCGAGGGCGAGAGCCGGAAGCACTCGAGCGCGTGCGCGTTGTCGACGAAGGCGCGCACGCGCTCGCCGAGGCTGTCGCCGGCCTGGGGATCGAGGTGGTGGCCCCAGAGGCTCGCCGCGCGCGTGCCGGAGGGCAGACCGATCCGCCGCATGTAGTGCTCGATCCCGCTCTCGCGCCAGCCCCGCTCGCTCGGCCCGAGCCACACCAGGGTGGGAACGCCCGTGGAGCCGCCGGTCGCGTCCGGCTTGAGCTCCTCGGGGCGCAGGGCGACCGACACCAGGGCCGGACCGGCCCGATGCACGTCCGCGCGCTCGAGCGTCGGGAACGCCGCGAAGTCGTCGAACGTGAAATTGCTGCGCGGGTCGAATCCGATCTCGTCGCACAACCCTTTGTAGTAGGGCGTCGTCCAGCACGCGCGGCGAACCGCCTGGCGAAGCCGCGCGAGCATCCACTCGCGGCGCTGGTCCAGGGACCAGCCGGCAGCCCGCTCGCGGAAGCGCAGTCCCTCGCCGGAGGCGAGCGCCGCCTGGCGGAGGGACGGCCGCGCGAGCCGGTAGAGCCGGCGCGCCGGCTGCAGCAGGCCCATCGAGACCAGGTCGTGCGCCGTCGCAATCATGCCGGATCGCCGTCGCCGGCCTGCTCGAGCGCCGCCGCGCCCGCGTCGCCTTGGGCGATCGCGAGGGCGGCGACGGCCAGGCCCGCGAAGTAATAGAAGTGGAATTGATAGGCGACCGGAGAAAGGCAGGCCGCGACCGCCAGCGCCAGGAGACTCGTGCGGATGCCGTTGGCCAGCACGCTCAGCTCGCGCCCGCTCGTCCGGACCGCCGCGATGCGCGCGGCATGGCCGGCGCTCCGAATGCTCGCCGCGACCAGGGCGACGAAGAGCGCCAGGCCGGGCAGCCCGAGATCGATCGCGTACTCGAGATAGGCGTTGTGCACCATGAGCCAGGCCGGCCCGAGGATCTCGTTCATGGCCAGGACGTTCTGGCCGATGCCGGCGCCGATGAGCGGATGGGCCGCGAGGTAGCCCACCGCCGCGATCTGCTGCGCCCAGCGGTCCTGAGCCGAGCGCGTCGGATCGGTATCGATATCGGTGATCGTGAACAGGCGGCTCACGTAGTCCGCCGGCAGCAGCGGCAGGCAGACGATGGCCAGGATCAGCACGGTGTAGGTCCAGCGCCGATCCAGTCGCCCGGCGGAGGTCAGCGCGCAGACGACGAGCGTGACGGCAAGGGTCAGGAAGCCGGCCCGCGAGAACGTGACCACGATGCCGACCACCTGGAGGCCGACGATGGCGACGAGACCGGTACGCGCCGCGGCGGAGGGCGTGAGCAGTAAGAGCGCGACCGTCAGCGGCAGGATGAGGTTCAGCAGGAGTGCCAGGTCGTTCGGGTTCAGCGTGAGCGCCCCCTCGTAGCCGACGATGCGCTTGACCGTCTGGCCCATGCCGCCGTGGACGTAGACGCCGGCGAGGGAGTTCTGGACCCCCTTCAGCGCGATCGGGATCGTCATGAGCGCGAGGGCCCACGCGACCTTCCGGAGACGGTCAACCGTGCTCACCACGTTCGCGATCAGGAGGAAGATCGCCAGGGTCTTGATATAGAGGTCGGTCAGCAGGCCGATCGATCCCCCCGGCCAGTACGAGAACGGCACCGTCACGATTGCCCACACGAGGAGGCCGGCGGCGATCTTGATCTCGCGCGTCATCCGTGTGAGCGGCAGGCCGCGCCCGAGCCGGTCGATCACCATCATGCCGAGGCCGGTTCCCGCGGCGAGCATGCCGAGGCGAAGCGGACGGAGGGCCGGGACGATGTTCTGTGGCGCGATCAGCAGCACGAAGGTGAATCCGATCAGCGCCCAGAAGGCCAGCGGCGCGCCCGCCCCGTCCGACGGCAGCGCCTCGGCGCGCGCCTCGTCGGCGGCCGCGCGCGGCGCGTCGGGCTCGGGTCGCCACCACTGCGGATCGGGTATGGAGACGAGCGAGGCCCGCGGCGCGGTCATCGAAGCACCAGCAGCGAGGCCGGGCGCGGCGCCACGCCGTGGCGATGCCGGCAGCCCGAGGCGAAGTGGAAGATGCCGCTCGTCACGCAGCTTGCGACCGCGGCCGAGAAGCGGCCCGCGGGATCGAGACACGAGTTCTCCCACAGCACGCAGCGCGGGATCGTCAGCAGCGGATGACGCCGGTCACGGTGGTGGCAGGTCGTGTACGCGAACCGGTAGCCCGCGCGCGCCACCGTCTCGACCGTCTCGGCGTCGAACGCGCCGTCGGGATAGGCGAAGTGATCGATCGGGGTCCCGAGCCGCTCCTCGAGCGCGCGGCGGGCGCCGGCCGTCTCCTCGAGCATCCGCGACGGGCTCTCGCGCGTGAGGAGCGCGTGCGTCCGCGTGTGCGAGCCCACCGTGATGCCGCCGCGCTGCATCTCGGCGAGCATGGCCCAGCTCAGCGGCTTGAGACCCTCGAGCCGGCCGGTGTCGACCGCGAGCTTCGCCTCCAGCGCCGCGGTCACGCGCGCGAGCCCTTCCTGGGACAGGGACGTGAGGAGGTGGCGCAGGGCGACGAACGGCTCGTTGGGCCCGCGCGCCGCCAGGGCCTGCTCGGCGGTCATCACGCCGAGGTCGACCAGCACCTCGCACGACGCCGGCCAGTCGCGCGTGAGCAGGAGGTAGAGCCGGTCGTGATAGAGGGCGCTCGCGCGGTCGATCCAGTCGGTCACCACGAACACGGCCGCCGGAATCCCCTTGCGCTTGAGCACGGGATACGCGTGCTCGTACATGTCGCGGTAGCCGTCGTCGAACGTGATCGCGGCGGTAGGCGTCTCGAACGGGTCCCCGGACTCGAGCTGCGCGCCGAGCTCGTCGAGCGCGACGAACCGGAAGCGCCGGCCGATCCAGTCGAGCTGGCGCTCGAACATCCGGCGGCTCACGAGCATCGGCGCGATGATCGACGCTCGCCGCTGACGGCCGTCGTCGACCACCCGGTGATAGCCGACGACGAGCGGCAGCCGGCGGGTACCGGACATGAGCCGGATCAGCCGGTCGGTGCGCGTGACGCCGAGCATCAGCGCCAGTCCCGTCTTGAGGTGCGCCCGGCCCACCGCGGTCATCGGGCGCCCGGACTCGCCATGCGCCGTCGGCGCGGCGGGCTTTCCAGCAGCCGCGCGTACAGGCACTCGGTCTCGCGGATCATGCGCTCGAGCGAGAACTCCTCGGCCACCCGGGCGCGCGCGCGACGTCCGAGCTCGCGTGATGCCTCCGGGTACTCGAGCACCCAGCCGATCGCGCGGCTCAGCGCCGCCGAGTCCTGCGGCGGGACGAGCAGTCCGTCCACGCCGTCCTCGAGCGCTTCAGCGCTGCCGCCGACCCGCGTCGCGACTACCGGCGTGCCGGCCGCCATCGACTCGAGGATCGTGTTGGAGAGCCCTTCGCTGAGCGACGGGAGGACCGACACGGCGACCGTCGACAGGAGCCGGGGCACGTCGAGCCGGAAGCCGGTGAAGACGACACGCTTGCCGAGCCCCAGGCGCACCGCACGGTCCTCGAGCTCGCGCCGGTAGCGGGGGCCGTCGGGATCGATCGTGTCGCCGATGACGAGGAAGTGCGCATCCTTGAAGCGCTCGGCCACGACGGCCGCGGTGTCCAGGAAGTCCTCGATCCCCTTCATCCGGCTCAACCGGGAGAGCATCGCGACGAGTGGCGCGTCGGCTGGGAGCCCGAGCTCTCGGCGTAGCGCCGGGTCGTCGCCGGCCGGCGCGAAGCGCGACAGGTCCAGACCGTTCCTGATCACGCTGATCCGAGTCGGGTCGTACCCTTCGGTCGTCAGCCACTGCCTCACCGCCTCGGCATTGACCAGGATGTGGTCGGCGAACCGGCACGCGAGGCGCTGCACGCGGCGCTGGCGCCGCGTGAGGTAGGCGCCGGTGTCCCTGATCGAGGCCAGCACCACCGGCGTCCGGGCCAGGCGGGCGGCCGGAATCGCGAAGACGTTCGGATAGAAGTTGTAACTGTGCATGATCTGGATCCGCCTGCGCCGCAGGTGGCGGGAGAAGCGGATCTGCTGGGCCACGGTGTGCGGCCCGTACAGGCGCGCCACCGCGTACTCGTTGACGGTCAGCCCGCGCGCCTGGATCTGCTCGAGGAACTCGCCCGAGCGGCGCAGGCAGCCGAACTCGAGCTCGAACCGCGAATGGTCGAGCCCGCCGGCCAGGCTCGCGACGTGGCGCTCGGTGCCGCCGATCGCGAAGAGGGTCGTGAAGGTGAGGAGCCGGATCCGATCCGCGACCGAAGCCGACGCCCGGCCTGAGTCGAGGGTCGAGCGGGTCGGCATCAGAGCGTCACCACGCGATCCGCGGGCGCCGCGAGGGCGTGGGTGGCGCCGCGCGTGTCCACGACCAGTCCCGCGAGCGCGACGATCCTGGCGTAGTCGAACTCGGCATGGTCGGTGAGGATCACGACGCAGTCCGCTTCCGCGAGCCGCTCGTCCGTGACCTCGACCGCCTTCAGGGCGCGGCCCTCGAAGGCGATCTCGGGCACGTACGGATCGGCGTACGCGACGCTCGCCCCGCGGTCCATGAGCCGCGCGATCACCTCGAGGGCCGGCGATTCGCGCGTATCGCCGACGCCCCGCTTGTACGCGATCCCCAGCGCCAGGACGCGGGCGCCGTTGAGGCAGTGCCGCCGGCGGTTCAGGCTCTCGCTCACGAGGTCGACGACGTACTGCGGCATGGCGCGGTTGATCTCGTCGGCCAGGTGGATGAAGCGCGCCTCGTAGCCGTTCAGACGCATCCGCCACGCGAGGTAGGCCGGGTCCACACCGATGCAGTGCCCGCCGATCCCCGGCCCCGGATAGAACGGCATGAAGCCGAACGGCTTGGTCGCGGCGGCCTGGATGACCTCGCGCGTGCTCACGTCGAGCTGCCGGCACATCAGCGCCAGCTCGTTGGCGAGCGCGATGTTCACGTTGCGGAAGACGTTCTCGTAGAGCTTCGCGAGCTCGGCGACGCGGGGGCTCGAGACCGTCACGACGCGGTCGACGATCTGGCGGTAGAGCAGCGCCGCCAGCGCCGCGCACTCTGGGGTGAGACCGCCGACGACCTTGGGGATGTCCTTGACCGCGAACGTCGGATTGGCGGGATCGATCCGCTCCGGCGAGAACGCCAGGAAGCAGTCGACGCCCAGCCGCGCCCCGCGCGCCTCGAACATCGGCGCCAACAGCTCCTGCGTCGTCCCGGGGTACGTGGTCGACTCGAGGATCACGAGCTGGGCCGGCCGGAAACGCGCCGCCGCATCCTCGGCGGCGGCCGCGACGAAGGAGATGTCGGGATCCTTCGACTTCCGGAGCGGCGTCGGCACGCAGATGACCACCGCGTCGCACTCGGCGAGGGCCGCGAGGTTGGTCGTCGCCTCGTAGCGCCCCACCTCGATGCGCGCCCGGAGCACGTCGTCCGGCACGTCGGGCGTGTGCGACCGGCCGGCGTTGAGACTCGTGACGCGATCGGCGCTGGTGTCGAAACCGATCACGGCGAAGCCGACTCGCGCGAACTCGACGGCGAGCGGCAGGCCGACGTAGCCCTGCCCGATGATGCCCACGCGGGCGGAGCGCTCGGCGATACGGCGACGGAGGTCGGTCGCGGTCACGGCCGTCCGCGCCATCACGCACGCTCCCGCTCGGCCTCGACGGTCTCGCGCGGGGCCTCGACCTCGGCCGGGATGGTCCGGTGACCCGACACGACGATCCGAACCGTCTCGAGGAGAATCCGGATGTCGAGCCAGACCGACCGGTGCTTGAGGTAATAGAAGTCGTAGCGGATCTTCTCCACTTCCTGCTCGAGCGAGTTCGCGTAGCGGTACCGCACCTGCGCCCAGCCGGTGATGCCGGGTCGGACCGAGCAGCGAAGCGAGTAGTACGGGATCGCGTCGCCCGACACCTCGCTCAGGTTGCGGGCGGTGAGCACGAGCAGCTCGAGGTTCGTCATCGGATGCGGCCGAGGCCCCACGAGGTTCATGTCGCCGCGAAGCATGTTGATCAGCTGCGGCAGCTCGTCGAGCCGGAAGCGCCGGAGCCAGCGCCCGCACCGCGTGATCCGGTCCGAGTTGTCCCGCTCCCACTCGGAGTGCAGGCCTTCGATCGGGTGCATCGTCCGGAACTTGATCAGGTTGAACGGCATCCGGAAGAGCCCGGCGCGCTGCTGGACGAAGAACACCGGGCCGCGGGAGTCGAACTTGATCGCGAGCGCGAGCGCGGCCATCACGGGCGCCAGCCCGATCAGCCCGACGATCGCCACCAGGAGGCTGAGGGCCCGCGCGAAGACGGGTTGCAAGCGCGCCGTCGCGAACTCGTGCGAGAAGATGACGCGGCTCGGCGGCATCATCTCGAGCGCGAGCTTGCCGGTCAGGCTCTCGTACGTCTCCAAGGCGTCCTCGACGCGGATGCCGCGCGCCCGCGACTCGACGAGCCGGCAGAGCGGCACCCGCCCGCGCCGGTCCGCGAACCCGACGACGATCCGGTCGGGCCGCCGCTCGGCGACGAGACGATCGAGATCGGCCCCGTCCTCGACCACGCCGACCAGCGCGTAGCGCTGCGGGCGCCGGGCGATCTCCTCGACGACCAGACGCGCCAGCGGGCTCGTGCCGACGATCAACAGGCGCTCGCCGCGCGCGTGCCGGACACCGCCGTAGACGCGCGATCCGAGGACGAGGGCGAGCACGACGAGGCCCGCGAACAGCGCGCCGTCGCCGAATCGCATCTCGGGCAGGAGCTGGTGGGCGAAGGCCAAGGCGCTCATACCCGCGCGGCCATCCGCGACGCGAGGCCGCTCTCGCGACGGCGCGTGGCCAGGTCGCAGAGGATCGGCCCCAGCTTGTCGGGGTCGTGCCGGACCACTGGTCCGAGCTCGAGCAGATCGGCCCGCACGGTCGTCGGCGAGGGGCCCGGCAGCATGAAGTCGGCGTCCACCGGGACGGCTCCTTCGGCGGCGTAGCGGCCGAGGACCTTCGCCGGAATCGGCGTCGTGGGCGCGACGACGTAGTGGAGCTGCTCGAGCGGCAGACCGTGCGCGGCGAGCGCCTTGAGGTGCTCGGCGGTCCCGTAGCCGTTCGTCTCGCCGGGCTCCGTCATTGCGTTGCACACGAAGATCCGGGTCGCCGACGAGCGCGTCACCGCCTCGGCCACGCCGGGGACGACCAGCGTGGCGAGCAGGCTCGTGTAGAGGCTGCCGGGCCCGAGGATCATCACGTCGGCCTCGCGCAGGGCCTCGAGCGCGAGGGGCGTCGCCACCGCGGTGGCCGGATCGATGCGGACGCGCTTGATCGCGGCGCCGCTTCGAGCAATCGACGACTCGCCGTAGACCGAGCGCCCATCCGCGAGGTCGGCGACCAGGTGCACGCGCTCCGTCGTGGAGGGCAGGACCAGATCGTCCACGCCAAGGAGCTCGGCGGCGAGCTTGATGGCCGTGAGCCCGTCGGTCGCGACCATGTCGAGGGCCGCCAGGAGCAGGTTCCCGACCGGGTGCTGCGCGTCGCCGCCGTCGAATCGGTACTGGAGCGCCGCCGACACCTCCGGTGGAACGCGCGAGAGCGCCAGGAGACAGTTGCGGATGTCTCCGGGGGGAATCACGCCGTATTCCTTGCGCAGGGCGCCCGAGCTGCCGCCGTCGTCGGCGGCCGTGACGACCGCCGTGATGCGGTCGCTCGACGCGAGGTGACGGCGCAGCGCCGTGAGGACGACCGGGAGCCCGGTCCCGCCGCCGATGGCGACGACCTTCACGAGCGCTCTCCGTTGCGGCGCCACGGGCGAGCTCGCCCGCGCCCGTCGCCGTCGCCGTAGTAGGTGGACGGGGGCATGGGGTGAGCGTTGAACACGTAGCCGACCGCCTTCTCGGAGTCCATGGCCTTGAGCGCCTCGGCCAGGACGCCGCGCGGCGTCCGGTTGGAGGCGACCACGAGGACGAACCCGTCGACGCACTTCGCGAGCAGCCGGCAATCGGGGAACGGCACGAACGGCGGCGTGTCGAGCACGACGTAGTCGTACTGCTGGCGTGCCTCGGCCAGCAGCGCCTCGAGCTTCGGCGACTGGAGTAGCTCGTACGGCGCGGCGGCCGACACCGGCGCCCGCAGCACCGAGAGGTTGAAGCGCCCAAGCCGGACGACCGCATCCCTGAGCGGCGGCCCGGACGGCGCGAGCGCGTCGGCCAGCGTGGGCCGCGTCTCGCCGAGCGCCAGATAGCGCGCAATCGACGGGCGCCTGAGATCCATGTCGGCCAGGAGCACGCGCGCGTCGTCCGACTGGGCGAGCGCGCCGGCCAGGTTGATCGCGGTCACGGACTTCCCGTCGCCGGCCCCGCCGCTCGTCACCGCGATGACCTGAAGGTTCGCCCGGTTGCGCAGCGTCTCCACGAGATGCCGCAGCACGCGGTACTGCTCGGCGGCGGCCGTGGCCGGCGCCTGGAGGCTCACCAGGTGCTCGTCCAGCAACGCGGGCGCGATCCGCGACGTCTCGAAGCCGACCCGCGTGGCCTCCGCCACGGGCCGCGGCGCGCGCGGGGGCGGCGGCGGGGGAAAGACCGGGGGCTGCTCGTCCGACGGCTCGGGCCACTGGGGAACGACGGACACGCGCTCGCGCGCCGCCTCCTCCGCGATCAGGGGTTCGCGCTGCACGTTGTCTCGCTCGGCCTGCTCGAGCGCCTTGAAGAACTTGCTCATGGCATCACCACCCGTCGGAGCGACTCGATGAGGTTCACGACGCCCGCGTCATAGGTGAGCGCGAGGCCGACCGCCGCCACCGCGAGGGCGAACATGGAGGTCTTGACGAACCACTGCGAGCGGCGCCGGGGCGCCGATCTCCCGAAGGAGAAGATCCCGCGCTGCGTGGGCATGCCCTCTTCCATGTACTCGATCGTCTCGGTGACCGAGGCGCGGTCGATCCGCCGGATCTGGTCGGCGTACCCGAAGAGCAGGCAGTGGTCGCCGAGGATGTTCAGGATTCTCGGTATTCCGCCCGAGTAATCCGTCATGCGCTCGATCGCCGCGTCCGTGAAGATGCCCAGGTCGCGCGCGCCGGCAATCCGCAGCCGGTTGCGGATGTACTGACGCGCCTCTTCCGCCGTCAGCGGCGGGATCTGACACCGGAGCCCGATGCGCTGCTTGAGCTGGCGGAGCTCGGGCAGGTCGAGCTTGGCCTTGAGCTCGGGCTGGCCCACCAGCAAGATCTGCAGGAGCTTGGTGGTGGTCGTCTCAAAGTTGGAGAGCAGGCGCACCTGCTCCATCGTCTCGGCGGACAGGTTCTGCGCCTCGTCGATGATGAGGACGGTGTTCTGGCGGGCGCGCTCGCGCTCGATGAGGAAGTCGTTGAACGCCATGATGCGCTGCGCCCGTGACTCCTCGCCCTTGGTGACGCCGAGGTCCGCCAGGATGTACTCGAGCATGTCGTCGAACGGCAGGGTCGAGTTGAAGAGGAACGAGACCGCGGTGTGGCCGTCGAGCCGCTGACGCAGGGCGTGGAGCAAGGTCGTCTTACCGGTCCCCACCCTCCCGGTGAGGACGATGAAGCCCTTGCGCTCCTGGGTCCCGTAGTGGAGCTGGGCGAGCGCCTCGCGATGGCCCGGGCTCATGTAGAGGAACCGGGGATCCGGCGTCGCGTTGAACGGCTTCTCGAGCAGTCCGTAGAACTTCAGGTACATGGTGGTGGCCCTCAGGATCCAGTTCGCGTCAGCAGCGAGATCAGCAGGTCGTGGTGCGCGCCCACGTAGGCGACGCCCACGATCAGCACGAGGCCGACCACCGAGGCGCACGCCGCCAGCCGCAGGCGCCACCGGCGGCGCGTGCGGTCGGCGCGGGTGGTGATCTCGGGAATCGTGACGAGCACCGGCAGCTTGCTGAACGACCGGAGATCGTCGACGCCGTGGAACGAGGTGTCGAGCTGCTCGGCCAGCATCACCACCGCCCCGGTCAGCGCGCAGGCGAGCACCACGCCCAGCAGGATCAGCTTGGGCCGGTTCGGCGCCATCGGCTCGCGCGCCGGGATCGCCGGCTCGAGGATCTGAAACTCCGCGCCGGCGCGCAGGCGCTCGACCTCGACGGCCGCCTCCGCGTCGTGATACCGCTTGAGCACGGCGTCGTACATCTCGCGCGTCGCTCGATAGTCGCGCGAGAGCTGCTGGAGCTCCTGCTCCCGCTCCGGCGCCATCTCGACCCGCGTCTGGTAGGCGGCGATCATCTGCCGCAGCCGCTGGTCCTCGGCCTTGAGCGCGGCGATGTTGCTGTCGTCGCCGCTGGGGCGGGGCGTCTGGGCCGTCCCTGATTTCGGCGACCGCGGCAGCTCCGCGAGCTGCTTCTTGGTGGACTCGATCTCCTGCTTGGTCGTGATGACGTCTGGATACTTGTCGCTGTACTGTCGCTGGAGCTTCGCCAGGTCGAAGTTCAGCTGGTTCAGGCGCATCGTCAGCGCCTCTTCGGGCGTCGCCGCCGCGTGCATATCGCCGTCGCCGGGCCGGCGCATCGCGGACCGCCGCTCCAAGGCGACGACCTGGTTGTGGTTGTTGAGGGCGAGCTGGGCGTTGAGGCGCTCGAGCATCGCGAGGTTCGCGGCGACCTGCTCGGGCAGCTGGCCCATGTTGCGCCGCTTGAATTCGTTGGTCCGCTTGTCCTGCTCGTCGAGCCGGCGCTGCGCGTCCTCGACCTCGCGCTTGACGTCCTGGAGGGCCTCCGCCGCCCGCCGCTCGCGGATGGTGGAGTTTTCCGACACGTAGAAGGCCGCCAGCTCGTTGGTCACCCGCGCGACCGTCTCGGGATTGGGGCCGCGGAAGCTCACGGCGAAGGCGATGGGCGTCCCGCGCTGCTGGACGGGGTCGACGCCCTTCAGATCGATCCGGATGTCGCGCCGCAGACGCATCACGCTCTGCTCGTCTTTCCCGCGGGGACCGTAAAGTCCGTACTTGTCGATGATGGCCTCGAGCCGCGCGCGGCTCAGGGCCTCCTCGCTGATCCGATTCACCCGGGCCTCGAGCTCGCTCGTGAGCGCCGCCCGGGCCGACGGGTTCGCCATCTCCGGCCGGGCGACCAGGACGGTCGCGGTGGAGCGGTAGACGCCCGGCATCGCCAGCGCGACCGTCAGGGCCGCCGCCAGGGTCGCGGCCAGGACGCCGAGCCCCAGGTACTTCCGGCGGGCCCAGACCGCGGAGAGCGCGGCCAGGTTCACGGGACGACCACGATGTCGCCGGGCTGGAGGATGACGTTCTCGTCCTCCTCGGCGACGATCCGGTTGTAGTTGACCGGGATGCGCTTCACGCCGTTGCCTTCCTGCCGCATGATCACGAGCTTCGAGCGGCGGGCCCAGTCGTTGAACCCGCCGGCAAGCGCCACGGCGTCCAGCACGGTCGCGCGCTGGGTGATCTCGTAGCGGCCGGCCTTTCGGACCTCGCCCAGCACCGAGATCTTGTTACTGTGCACCTCGCGCACGATCACGGAGAGCTCCGGCGTGGGCATGTACTCGACCAGCTTGGCCATGATCGAGGCGCGCAGCTGGGTGGGCGTCAGCCCCGCCGCCTGCACCTCGTTGATCAGCGGAAGGGTGATCTTGCCGTCGGGGCGCACCGGCACCGTCCGGCTGACCGTGGTGTTGTTCCAGACGGCGATGTCCAGCACGTCGTCGATACCGATCTTGTATTCGGGCCCGACGGCGACGCCGGCGGCGGTCGGGGCGGGCGCCGCCGCGGCCGGCACCGACGCGGCCGGCGCCGCGGCGGTGGGGGCGGACGTGGCGGGCGCCGGCGGCCGCTTCGTCGCGTCTTGCGCGGCCGCGAGCCCCACGATCATCAGCGTGACGACGACCGAGGCGACGATGGGCTTGTACAGGATCATGATGACTCGTCCCCTTTCCTGATCTCGTGAGCGCTGTGCGATTTCCTGAGGCTCCGCGCTCTTCTGCGGCCAGTGTGGTGCGCGCGTCACGTCGCGATGCATCGATTGCTACGTTACGATCCGCGGAACGCGCGCTCAATTCGCCGAACCCCCGAATGGGCATTCGGAAAATCCCGCACGGGCCAGTCCGGGCTTTGACGTGCGGGCTCGAGCGGGGAGTGCGGCGACGAAAGCGCGGCGCGAGCGCGCCGCTCAGACCTGGATCAGACCCTGACGGATCGCGTAGCGAACGACGCCGGCGGTGTTGGACGTGTCGAGCTTCTGCATGATGTGCGTCCGGTGCGACTCGGCGGTCTTCACGCTGATGCCGAGCGCCTCGGCGACTTCCTTCGTGGTCTTGCCGGCCGCGACCAGCTGCAGCACTTCCCGCTCACGCGGCGTGAGCGGATCGGGCGGCAGCTCCGACTTCGCCAGATACGCCTGGACGACCGTCCGCGAGACGCGCGGGCTCAGGTACATCATGCCGTTGAGCACCTCGTGGATCGCGCGCACCAGGTCGGTGGGCGCCTGGCTCTTGACGACGTATCCCTTCACGCCCAGGCGCACCGCCTCGAGCACGTAGCGGTCGTCCGCGTGCATCGTCAGGAGGATCAGCTTCGCGCGCGGGCACGCCGCCATGATCTCGCGGGCCGCCGCCAGGCCGTTCATGAGGGGCATACCGTAGTCCAGGACGACGACGTCCGGGACGGTCTCGGTGGCCATGCGCACCGCCTCCACGCCGTTGGCCGCCTCGCCCACGACCTCGAACCCCTCGCGCTGCAGCAGGATCCGCAGACCTTGCCGGACGATCGTGTGATCGTCAGCCAGCAGCACGCGCGTCGCCATACCGGGAAGTCTAGAGTCACCGGCGCGGACTCAAATCGGGCAAGCGCCGCAAATGGGGGGGGGTATTTCCCCGTCACCGCAGGCCGGGGAGAGCTGACACCCGGCGGGCCGCGGCGCGCGGTCGAATCAGGCGGCGCGGCGGATCAGGGCTGGATCAGGCCGCGGCGAACCGCGTAGCGGACGAGCCCGGCGGTCTCGTGGATGTCGGTCTTCTTCATGATCCGCGTGCGGTGAGACTCGGCGGTCTTGAAGCTGATGCCCAGGAGCCGGGCGATCTCCTTCGTCGACTTACCCTCCGCGACCAACTGCAGCACCTCGCGCTCCCGCGAGGTCAGCGGGTCGGGCGGCATCTCCGACTTGGCCAGATAGGCCTCGACCACGGCGTGCGAGATGCCAGGGCTCAGGTACATCATGCCCCGCAGCACCTCGTTGATCGCGCGCACCAGATCGGCCGACGCCTGCGTCTTGACGACGTAGCCCTTGATGCCGGCGCGGACCGCCTCCAGCACGTAGTGGTCGTCGGTGTGCATCGTCAGCAAGACCGCCCGGGCACGCGGGCAGACCTTGAGGATCTCGCGCGCGGCGTCGAGCCCGTTCAAGAGCGGCATCGAGAAATCCAGGACGGCGACGTCCGGACAGCGCTCGCGGGCCTCCCGCAACGCCTCCTGCCCGTCGCCCGCCTCCGCGACGACCGTGTAGCCTTCGCGCTCCAGCAAAGCCCTCAGCCCCTGCCGGACGATCGCGTGGTCGTCAGCGAGGAGAATCCGATTCGGCATTGTCTGCCTCCAGCGGTACGGTCAGGATCAATTGGGTACCGCCACGCGGGGTGGCGATGATATCGAGGGTGCCTCCGACGGCGTGCAGCCGCTCGCGGATCCCGGTCAGGCCGAGGCCGCGCGCGCCCCGCCGCGTCAGGACGGCCGACACGTCGAACCCGACGCCGTCGTCCCGGATGGCGCCGCGGAGGAAGCGGCGGTTGCGCATGAACTTGATGTAGACTTTCGTCGCCTGCGCGTGCTTGGTCACGTTGGTCAAGGCTTCCTGCACGATGCGGTAGAGCGCCGTCTCGGTGGGCGCCGGCAATCGCTTGCCCGGCGAGCCCTCGACGGCGATCGAGAGCCCCGTGCGCTTGGAGACGCCCTCGGCCAGGAACTCGAGCGCGGGGCCGAGGCCCAGGTCGTCGAGGATCGTCGGCCGGAGCTCGTGCGAGAGGTGACGCAGCTGCTCCTCGATCTTGTCGAGGAGCCCGCGCACGTCTTCCAGGCGGCGGGCGGCCGGGGCCGGCAGGTCGCGGGCGAGGTCGGCGAGGCCGATGTGCACGGAGGCCAGCAGCTGGCCAGCCTCGTCGTGCAGCGCGTGGGCGATCCGCTTGACCTCTTCCTCCAGCGCCTCGTTCAGGTGGCGCAGCGCGCGCTCGGCACTCTTGCGATCGGTGATGTCGCGCGCGACCCCGAGCACGCCGACGATCCGCGAGCCGCGCGCCAGCGGCGTGGCGACGAACTCGCCGGGGATGGTGAAGCCGGATTTCGCGCGCACGCCCAGCTCGAAGAGGGGCGGCACCTGACCCGTCAGCACGGCCTGGTAGATCTCGGCGGCGCGCGGCCGATCGTCGGGATGCACGAGCGGCAGGAAGTCGCGGCCGATCCACTCGGTGCGGGACCAGCCGGTCACCGTCTCGAAGACCGGGTTCATCGACATGATCTTGCCGTCGGCCGAGAGCGTGAAGATGATGTCGCGCGCGGTGTCGACCACGCTCCGGTACCGCTCCTCAGACTCGCGCAGGGCGGCGTTGACCTCCTGGCTGCGGCGATGGGACATCTCGAACGGCAGCAGGCTCTCGACGATGAACCGGCTGGCCGCGCGCAGGGTGGACGAGCTCTCCTCGCGCGTGCGCACGCGCATGAGCGACTTGAGCAGGGCGCGATGCTGGATCGCCGCCATGTCGTGCACGCCGATCCCGTCGCTGAGCGCCTTGCGACCCATGTCGCAGGCCTCCTGCAGCGCGGCCTCCCCGCGCCCCGCGATGTACTCCTGCAGCGCGCGTGCGTACTGCTTGGCCAGGTCGCGCTGCTCGGGATTCACGCCGCCCCCAGATAGCGGACGGCGAGCACGAGCGCGTCGTCGGTGTGCGTGCCCCAGCGCGCCAGGACGTGGTCGGCGAGCGCCTGCGGCTCCTGGTAGGGCAGGGTCGCGTCGAGGAAGCCGCTATGGACGCCGTCGGTCGCGAGGATCAGCGTGTCGCCCCGGCGGATGGGGACAACCTCCGCCGCGAGCGCCGGCAGATGGACCCCGACGACGCCGCCGCGCACGAGGAGCGACTCGGTCCGCGCTCCCCTGGAGGCCGGCGCGCGGAGCAGGAGGCCTTCGACGTTGCCGACGCCGAGCCACGTCATGGTCTCGAAGGCGAGCGCGGCGGCGCTGATCACCGCGCCGCGTGTCCCGATCAGGCTCTGGTGACAGTCGCGGAGCAACTGGACGAGCGGACGATGCGCGCCCCGCTCCAGCGCCCTCACCGCCACCTTCGCGGCACTCGCGGCCTCGGCGCCGTGGCCCAGACCGTCCACGACCGCGACGAGCCCGCCCTCGGGCGTCGAGAGAGCGACGTAGCGGTCGCCGGACTCGCTCTGGCCCCGCTGCGCGACCTCGGCGACCGCCCACTCGATCGGCGGCTTGATCAACGTCTCCATCGACGGACGATGACCCTCGTGCCCTTGCCGAAGTCGGAGGTGATCTCGAAGTCGTCCATCAGCCTCCGCGTGCCCGGCAGGCCGAGGCCGAGGCCCCCCGACGTGGAATAGCCGTCCTGCATGGCCAGGCCGACGTCGGGGATGCCCGGGCCGTCGTCGGAGGCGACGACCTCGATCCCCCGCTTGCCGTTGTTCTGCACGAGGCGGAGGATGATCTCGCCGCGGACAGCGTAGCGAACTATGTTCCGCGCCAGCTCCGAGATCGCGGTGGCGACGACGGCCATGTCGGTCGACGGAAACCCGCACTGGGACGCCAGCTCGCGCCCCTTCTGCCGGGCGGCGACGACGTCGGAGTCACAATCTATCGAGACACGCACCTCATCAGCGATGGGCGCGAACCTCCTGGTGAGCCTTCGCTTTGCGGTCGAGGTACGCCAGGCCTTCCTCCAGATCCAGCGAGGTCGCGACCCCCTCGAGCGTGAGCCCGAGCTTGACCATCGAGAACGCCACCTCCGGCTGGATGCCGACGATGACGGTCTCGGCGCCGCGCAGGCGGATCATGTAGGCCACGTCCCGCAAGGTGCGCGTCGCGAACGAGTCGATCACGTCGAGCGCGGTGACGTCCACGATGACGCCCCGCGCGCGGACCTTGCTGACTTGCAGCACCAGGGTGTCGCGCAGCTGCTTGAGATCCTCGTCGGTCAGCGCGGACTGCACCGTCGCGATCAGATAGGCGCCCTGCTTGAGGATCGGAACCTGCACGCCCTGGTCTCCTTATGTGGACTGCAGCGCGGGCTCCTGCATCAGGACGACCTTGTAGCCGAGCAACCGCTCGGCCTCCTCGATACCACCCTGGAGATCGCCGACCGTGTTCATCTTCCCCAGGTCTACCCCGATATTAACAAGGGTCTGGGCGATCTCGGGCGAGAGGCCCGTGACGATCACGGTCGCGCCGAGGAGCCGCGCGGCCTCGACGGTCTGCACCAGGTGGTTCGCGACCGGCGAGTCGATGTACGGCACGCCCGTGATGTCGAGCACGACCACCTTGGCTCGATTGGTCCGGATGCCGCGCAGCAGCTGCTCGGTCAGCTGGCGGGCGCGCTGCGGATCGATGACGCCGATGATCGGCAGGATCAGCAGCCGCTCGCGCACCTGGAGCACTGGCGTCGACAGCTCGCGGATGGCCTCCTGCTGCTCGCGGATGATGCGCTCGCGCTCCTGCACGAAGCCGACGGCCACGGTGGCCGCGATGCGGTTGGCCGCAGGCTCGTAGGCGTCGAGGATCCGGTTGAGCTTGTTGAAGTCTTCGTGGTAGGTCGCGAACAGCGACCGGGCCAGCACGTCGCGCAGGAGGAGCACGATCCCGACCACCTCGTGCGTCTCGACGCCCCGCGGAATGATGCGCTCGGAGAGATTGCGCGCGTACGCCTGCAGCGCCTCGTACGTCCCGGTCTCGAGCGCCTCCACGTAGTTGTCGTACACGGAGGTCGCCTCGGCGAAGATCTCTTCCTTCGTCATCGCCGTCAGCAGCTTGGCCTCGGTGATCAGCCGGGCCCATTCTTCACGGAGCTGCGCCCGCTGATGCCGAAGGTGCGCGACCAGCTCGCGCAATCGTGAGCCCGTAGTCTCGAGGCGCGCTTGCGTCACGGCCGCCACTTCCTGGGTCCCATTCATCAGGCCCTCCTGGCCTTGCGCGACATGCTCGACGACAGTCGAGGACGCCTGCGTGTTGTGATGTACCAGAACAACCTTAGAGGTCATATGCTGACACTCCCATCAGGTGTTTACCTGACCCATCGAGCGGAATTCCCAGGACGAAATCCCCAGGACGGACTCGGGCGAGCCTTCGGCGGGCTGAGTGGGAAGGGGGCTAGGATCCGCGACGATCGAGCGGGAGCCCGGCCGTCTTGCCCTCGCGCACCTCGGCGAGGAACGCTTTCGCGTGCTCCTCGCAGATGCCGTGGGAGACCACCGGCCAGTCGAGCGGCTCCTTTTCACGGAGCACCGTCCTGAGTCCCTGGCGTTGGCACCACGCGCACACGACCGTCATGGCCCTCTCCCTGGTTACGTCGCCACTCCTGGGGAATACTCTCGCGGCGCGACCGATCCGTCACAATAGGGCCTTTCCCTGAGGCGACACGCGGGAGAACCCGGCCGCCGGCGGGCGAAAGGCGCTTGCGCCGGGCCTTCCGGGGCGCTATTCATGGGTGGCAGATCCGCGAAAACGCATGGGAAGACTCGACGGCAAGGTCGTGGTGGTGACGGGCGCCTCGCGCGGCATCGGCGCCGAGATCGCGCGGCTCTTCGCGGCGGAAGGCGGCCGGGTGGTCTGCGCGGCGCGCACTTTGCGCGAGGGCGACCACCAGCTCGCGGGCTCGCTCGAGACGACCGTGGCGGCGATCCGCGCCGCGGGCGGCGAGGCGCGCGCGTTCACCGCCAACATCGCCGAGCCCGCCGAGTGCGAGAAGCTGATGGGCGCGGTGCGCGAGACCTACGGCCCAGTTGACGTGCTCGTCAACAACGCGGCGCTGACCTACTATCTGCCGACCAAGGACTTCCCGCTCAGCCGCTGGCTACGCTCGTGGGCCGTGAACTTCCACGCGCCGTTCGTGCTGAGCCAGCTGGCGCTGGCCGAGATGATTCCCCGGGGCGCGGGCGCGATCGTCAACATCTCGTCGGGCGCCGCTATCGGGCCCGGACGCGGCCCGTACCCGGACCCCGCCGTCGGGACGCGCGGCGGAACGTGCTACGGCGCGGAGAAGGCGGCGCTCGAGCGCTTCTCGCAGGGTCTGGCGGCCGAGGTCTATCAGTACGGCGTGTCGGTCGCGTGCGTGTCGCCCTCGCAGATCGTGCCGACGCCGGGCACGGTCTATCACCGCCTCGTCAAGAGCATCGACGACCCGCGGGGCGAGGCGCCCGAGCTGATGGCGAAGGCGGCGCTCCTGCTCGCGACCGAGCCGCTCGAGAAGGTTTCAGGGCGCGTGACGTACAGCCAGCAGATCCTCAAGGAGTTCGGCTGGATCACCGACGCGCGCGGTCGCGGGGTCGACACGCCGGGCAGCGGCTACTCCCAGATCTGACCAGGCTGGTCCGCGTTGAGCGCCGGGACGCGTCAGGGGATCACGAGGTTGCGCGGGTAGCTCCGGCGGGCGCGGTCGACGGCGGTGAGGTCGACCTCGGCGGTCAGGAACGGTGAATCAGCGCTCGTCTCGCAGCAGGATCTCGCCCTCCGGGGAGACGAGCCAGCTCCGGCCCGCGAACGCGTCGTTGTCGTACGAGCGGCGATTCGTCGAGGCGACGATCTCCGAGGCCGCCTGGCTGAACAGGAGCAGCAAGAGGCCGCGGTCGTCCGCGAGCTTGAAGGCGATCTCGAGCATGCGGCCCAGGAGGCTCGGACCGACCTCGCTGACCGTCGCGCGGACCGGATGACCGGCCTTCCCGTAGAGGTCCCAGAACACCACCGGGCTGGCTTCGTTGGTGTAGCCCTGGATGCCGATCTCCGCGACGCGCTGCCGGATCTTCTCGTTCGGCGTGCCGGCCATCGCCAGGCCGGCGACGTCGCCCTTCACGTCGGCCATGAACACCGGGACGCCCAGGCGCGAGAAGCCTTCCGCCATCACCATCAGCGAGATCGTCTTGCCGGTGCCGGTGGCGCCGGCGACCAGGCCGTGACGGTTGCCGTATCGGGGCAGCAGATGGACTGGCCGCTCGCCCTTGCCGATGAGTATCTCGTCCACGCCGGGCCTCCCTCCGAGCCAGTCGGCTCGCCACCGCGCTCTGCGCGCGTGAGACCGTAGCGGGGCCGGGCCCCGCCGACCGACGCGCCTGTGAATAGTAGATGCGTCGCACACCGCCGAGCCTGCGGGCGTCCCGTATTCCGGCACGCGTCCCGTATAATGACGGGGCCCTGGGAGGTGAGATGTGTCCGAGAACGCCGACCGCGACGACGGCCGAGACGACAGGAGCTGGCTCGACGCCCTGACGCGGAAAGAGGAGCAGAAGCTCATCGAGCTCCTGCGCCAGCGCTACCCGAATCGCGGCGACGACCGCCGCCGCAGGCAAGAGTAGCGGAGCGTCCGGCTTGGACTGGCAAAAGGAGCTGGACGAGCTGAGGCGCCGCGAGGAGCTCGCCTCGCAGCTGGGCGGGCCTGAGCGCGTGAAGCGCCAGCACGACGGCGGGCGGCTGACGATCCTCGAGCGCGTCGCCAAGCTCGCCGACCCCGGCAGCTTCCACGAGATCGGCAAGATCGCCGGCAGCGCCCGCTACGACGCGAACAACGACCTGGTCGCCTTCACCCCGTCGAACTTCGTGTTCGGCCGTGCCGAGATCGACGGCCGGCCGGTCGTGATCGGCGGCGACGACTTCACGGTGCGCGGCGGTTCGGCCGACGCGACCATCAAGGGCAAGCACAATCAGTGCGAGCGGATGGCCCACGATCTGCGCCTGCCGCTCATCCGCCTCGTGGAGGGCTCGGGTGGCGGCGGCTCGGTGAAGACGATCGAGACCACGGGCCGCGCGAACGTGCCCGGCGTCGACGGCTGGGAGTGGGTCGTCAACAACATGGCGACGATCCCGCGGGTGGCGCTCGGTCTCGGCTCGGTCGCGGGACTCGGCGCCGCCCACCTCGCCGCGGCGCACTACTCGGTGATGGTGAAGAACCTCTCGGCGCTTTTCGTGGCCGGACCGCCGGTGGTCGAGCGCCTCGGTCAGAAGCTCACGAAGAACGAGCTCGGCGGCTGGGAGATCCAGCTCAAGGCCGGCGCGGTCGACGACGCCGTCGACAGCGAGGAAGAGGCCTTCGCGCGCGCACGGCGCTTTCTCTCGTACTTCCCGTCCTCGATCGACGACCTGCCGCCGCGCGGTCCGCGGGGCGACGACCCCCAGCGCCGCGATCCCTGGCTCTTCGAGGCGATCCCGCACGACCCGCGCAAACCCTACAAGATGCGGCGCATCGTCGAGGCCGTGGTCGATCAGGGCTCGTTCTACGAGGTGGCGCCGCTCTACGGCCGATCCGTCATCACGGGCTACGTGCGGCTCGACGGCTGGCCGGTGGCGCTCATGGCGAGCGATCCGTACTTCTACGGCGGGGCCTGGCCGGCCGACACCTGCCAGAAGGTCGAGCGCTTCCTCGACATCGCGCAGACGTTCCATCTGCCGGTCGTCTATCTCGTGGACTGCCCCGGCTTCCTCATCGGGCTCGACGCCGAGAAGAGCGGGACGATCAAGCAGGGCGTGCGCGCGATGGCGGCGATGTGGCAGACCACGGTTCCCTGGTGCGCCGTGATCGTGCGCAACTCGTTCGGCGTCGCCGGCGCCGCGCACCGAAACCAGAGCCGCTACTGCCTGCGCTACGCGTGGCCCTCGGGCCGCTGGGGCTCCCTGCCGCTCGAGGGCGGCATCGAGGCCGCCTACCGCGCCGACCTCGACGCGGCGCCCGACCCGAAGGCGAAGATGGCCGAGATCGAGGCGCGGCTGAACAAGCTCCGCTCGCCCTTCCGCTCGGCCGAGGCCTTCTGGATCGAGGAGATCGTCGACCCGCGCGACACGCGGCCGCTCCTTTGCGAGTTCGCCAACCTCACCGCGCCGCTGAGACGCCCGGGCCCGTCAAGCTTTGGGATGCGCGGATAGCTCCGGGGCGTCATGGCCGACCGCAAGCGCAAGCCCCACACGCTCTCGTCCGAGTACACGCGCATTCTGTGCATCTCGGCGCACCCGGACGACAACGAGTTCACGATCGCCGGCAGCGTCGCCCGCTGGGCGCGCGAAGGACGCGACGTCGTGTTCTGTCTGGTCACGACCGGCGGCGCCGGCACCAACGAGCACACGCCCGACAACACGGGGCTGATCCCGATCCGCGAGCGCGAGTCGTGGGACGCCGCGAAGATCCTCGGCGTGAAGGACGTCGTCTTCCTCGGCTACCAGGACGGCGTCGTCGAGCCGACCATCGCGCTCCGGCGCGATCTCACGCGCGTGATTCGACGCGTCCGGCCCCACGTGGTGGTGTGCGGCGACCCGACGATGCGCTGGTACGGCCGCCAGTACCTGAACCACCCCGACCACCGCGCGGTCGCCAGCGCCGCGCTCGACGCGGTCTTTCCGTCCTCCGAGACGCGGGTGATCTTCCAGGAGCTGCTGGCAGAGGGTCTCGAGCCGCACAAGGTGAAGGAGGTCTTCATCAGCGGCGCGAGCCCCGCCGACACCTACGTCGACATCACCGAGACGCTCGCGCCCAAGTGCGCCGCGCTCCGGGCGCACGTCTCGCAGGTGGGCAAGGGCGAGTGGGTCGACGATCTCTTGCGCGCGTGGGCGCTGCGCGATGGCAAGGAGATCGGCGTGAAGCACGCCGAGGGGTTCAAGAGGATGGCGCTGTGGCGGGGGGATAGCTAGGGGAAGCCAGCGGCGAGCGGCCGGGATCGTCAGGGGGTGCATCGTGAACGAATCCAAGCGGCGTTTCCTCAGACGGAGCGTGGGGGTGCTCGCGAGCGGGCTGGCGGCCGGCGGCGTCAGAAGCGCCGGCGCGGTCGAGCCGCCCGAAATTCCTCCGTCGATGAAGATCCCCGGCGCCGGAATGGGCGAGTACGGCAGCCCCGCGAAGTACGAAAGCAAGGTGACGCGCACGCTGATCCGCTCGCAGCCCGGGACGACGGGCAGCGGAGCCTCGCGCACGCCGCTCGAGTCGCTCGAGGGCACGATCACGCCGAGCGGGCTGCACTTCGAACGCCACCACAGCGGCGTCCCCGACATCGACCCGGCCCAGCACCGTCTCCTCGTCCACGGTATGGTGAAGCGTCCCCTGGTCTTCGGCGTGGACGCGCTGCTGCGCTATCCGATGGTCTCCCGGATCCACTTCCTCGAGTGCTCCGGCAACAGCCAGCTCCTCTACCAGCCGACGCCGCCGAATGTCACCGCCGGACAGACGCACGGCCTGGTGTCGTGCAGCGAGTGGACCGGCGTGCCGCTGCGCGTGCTGCTCGAGGAAGCCGGCGTCGACCGGAGCGCCCGGTGGATTCTCGCCGAGGGCGCGGACGCTGCCGCCATGAGCCGCAGCATTCCGATGGCCAAGGCGATGGACGACGCGATCCTCGCGCTGTTCCAGAACGGCGAGCGGCTGCGTCCCGAGAACGGCTATCCGGTGCGGTTGTTCCTGCCGGGGTGGGAAGGCAACATGAGCGTGAAGTGGCTCCGGCGCCTCAAGGTCGTGTCCGCGCCGGTCATGACGAAGGACGAGACGTCGCGCTACACCGACCTCCAGGGCGACGGCAAGTCGCTGATGTTCACCTACCCGATGGAGGTGAAGTCCGTCATCACGCGCCCCTCGCACGGCATGACCCTGCCGGGGCCCGGGCTCCATCAGATCTCGGGCATCGCGTGGTCGGGCAACGGCACGATCAAGAAGGTCGACGTGTCGACCGACGGCGGCCGCACGTGGGCGGCGGCGCCGCTCGTCGCGCCGGTGCTGCCGCGCGCGCTCACGCGGTTCCGGCTGCCGTGGCGGTGGGACGGCGCCGCGGCCGTGCTCAAGTCGCGCGCCACCGACGACACGGGCGCCGTGCAGCCGGAGCGCGACCGGTTCGTCGCCGAGCACGGCAACAACGCGATCTTTCACTTCAACGGCATCCAGGCCTGGAGCGTGGCGGCGGGCGGCGAGGTGAAGCATGTCTACGCGTGATCTCGCCGCCCTGGCGCTGGCACTCGTCGTCGGGGGCTGCGCCGGCGCGGGGGTGACGGCCGGGACGACCGAAGGTCCGAACCTCGGGCGCGAGGCGACCCCGGCGCAGGTCGCCGGCTGGGACATCAGCGTCGGACCCGACGGCGCCGGCCTGCCGCCGGGCAAGGGGACGCCGTCAGCAGGGGCGCTCGTGTACGAGCAGAAGTGCCAGGCCTGCCACGGCGCCCGCGGCGCGGGGCAGCCGAACGACCGACTCGTCGGAGGCCAGGGCACCCTCGCGAGCAAGGCGCCGGTAAAGACGATCGGAAGCTACTGGCCCTACGCGACGACCGTCTTCGACTACGTGCGGCGCGCGATGCCCTACATGCAGCCGCAGACGCTCAGCAACGACGAGGTGTACGCGCTCACCGCGTACCTGCTCAACCTCAACGGGATCATCGGCGACAGCGACGAGATGAGCGCCCAGACGCTGCCGAAGGTGACGATGCCCAATCAGTCGAACTTCATCGTCGTGTATCCGCCGCGCGCGAAGTAGCGGCCGGGACCGCGGCCGCGATCACGCGTATCGAGACTCCCGACTCCCGCCTCAGCCCGCGAGGAGGCTCGCGCGGAAGCGGTCGCGGATCTCAGCGGGCGTGAACGGGATGCGCGGGGCCTCGGCCTCCTCGCGGGTGACCTTGACGAGGATGAAGTGGGGGCCCTCGCTCCCGAGGGCCGCTTGCACGGCCGCCTCCACCTCGCCGGCCGCGACGACGGCGACGGCGGTGCGATAGCCGGCGGCGGCCGCGAGGCGATCGAGCCGGACCTGGTGCGAGAGCGAGGCCTGGTTGCCCGTGGAGCCGTAGACCCCGTTATCGAAGACGCAGTGGACCAGGTTCGCCGGCTGGCGGGCGCCGACCTGGGCGAGGATGCCCAGATTCATCAGGAGGTTACCGTCGCCGTCGAAGACGACCGCGCGGCGATGCGGCCGGGCCAGCGCGAGCCCGAGGCCGATGGCGGACGCCATGCCCATGGAGCCGATCATGTAGAAGTTCTGAGGCCGATCGCCCAGCGAGAACGACTCGCGGCAGATGTAGCCGTTGGCGTGGACGAGCGGCTCGCGGCCGAGCGGCTTGAGGGCGGCGCCGAGCGCGACCAGGCGCGAGATACGCGGCTCGAGGACGGCCGCGAGCGGCGACGGCGTCCCGCCGCCATCCCGGGTCGCCGGCGGGCCGGCCGCCCGCGCGTGGGCGCGGCCCATCTCGACGACCCCCGGCGGCACCAGGAGCGCGACGGGCTGCAGACGCTGCTCCATCTCGGCGATGGCCCACGCGAGATCGGCCTCGATCGAGGCGGCCGACAGCACGCGGTGCGGGATGCCGCAGAGCGTGAGGAGCTTCGGCGAGATGTCGCCCATCAGGATGTGCTCCGGGGCGTCCTTGCCCTGGTAGCCGCGCCAGGTCACGAGGAGCAGCGCCGGCAGTCCGTACATCAGCGACAGCGAGGCGAGCGCGTTGAGGCTGGTGCCGAGCCCCGAGTTCTGCATGAGGACCGCCGGGCGGCACCCCGCGAGCCACGCGCCAGCGGCGAGCCCGACCGCGACGTCCTCGCGCACGGCCGCCACGTACGGGACCCGCGGATGCGTCTCGAGCGTCGCGATGAGGTCCTCGATGAGCGAGCACGGGACGCCCGCGGAGAAGTCGATCCGGTGCTGCTCGAGGAGATCCGCGAACCGGGCTCCGGAGACGCTCACGCCGATACGATCTTGTGGCGCTGGGTGCCGAGCCCCGTGATCCCCATCTCGACCACGTCGCCCGGCTGTAGATAGCGCGGCGGCTTCGCGCCGTGGCCCACGCCCGCCGGCGTCCCGGTCGAGATCACGTCGCCCGCGCGCAGCGACATGAAGCGGCTCACGTAGGCGATCAAGGACGCGCACGAGAAGATCATCTTGCCGGTGTTGCCGTCCTGCCGCTTCTCGTCGTTGATCAGGCAATAGCCGGCGACGTGGCGGAGCGCGTCGGCCTCGCTCACGTAGCGGGTGTCGCGTCCCATCACCACGCCGAGCTCCACCTCGTAGTCGAGCTTCACCGAGCCGCGCGGACGCACGATCGGATCGTCGGGGCCGCAGACCGCGCTCGGCGCCTTGATGAACACGGTCGGCTCCTTCGGGAGCGCCAGGCCCACCTCGGCCGCGTGGTCCGTGTAGTTGAGGCCGATGCAGACCATCTTGCTCATGCCCGCGATCGGACAACCGAGCCGAGGACGGCCTTTCACGACCGGCAGTCGCGCGAGGCTCACGCCGCGAAGCTTCTTGAGCGAGGCCGGCGCCAGCGCCGCGGGCGTCACGTCCTTGATCACGCGTCCGAGGTCGTGGAGCTTGCCGTCGGCGTCGATCGCGCCGGGGCGCTCGGCGCCGGGTCGTCCATACCGTACGAGCTTCATCTCACGTACCTCCCGGCGTGGCCCGCCTTGCGCGTCTCACGCGTAGCGGACGCCGATGATCTCCCCGACCAGGGCGGGCTTGTCCTGCCCCTCGATCTCCACCGTCATCTCGGAGCTGACGCGCACGCCGTTGCCGGCCACTTCCTCGGCGCCGGTGATGCGCTGGCGCACGCGGATGCGCGCGCCCGCTGGCACCGGTGATATGAACCGGATCTTGTTCGAGCCGTAGTTGATGCCGCGGCTGCGCTTCGTCACCTCGAGCAGGGTCGCCGCCATCCGCGGGACGAGCGACAACGTCAGGTAGCCGTGGGCGATCGTCTTGCCGCCGGGCATCTCGCGCTTCGCGCGCTCCACGTCGACGTGGATCCACTGGTGGTCTCCGGTGGCCTCGGCGAACTTGTCGATCATCGCCTGATCGACCGTCATCCACTCCGACGGGCCGAGCTCCGTGCCGACGAGCTTCAACAGATCCTTGGGATACTCCACCTTGAGCGTGGCGGGCATCTGTCCCTCCTGGCGATTAGGTGCCGGCGCGCGGGGGAACCGCCCAGGCCATGCCCCGGGCGTGGCGCGCCTCGAACTCGGCGATCTTCGCGTCGAAGCCGAGCGTCAGGCCGATCTCGTCTCGGCCGCTCAGCAGCATTTCCTTGCCAAACGCGTCGACCTCGAAGCCGTGCCGGCCGCCGTCCGGCGCGGTCACCGTCTGCGTCTCGAGATCGACCGTGAGCGTGGCGCCCGGTCGCTCGTGCAGCCCGCGTCGCAAACCCGCGACGGCGTCGGCCGGCAGGATCACCGGCAGCAGGCCGTTCTTGAAGCAGTTCTGATGGAAGATGTCGCCCAGGCTCGGCGCGATCACCAAGCGGAACCCGTTGGCCGCGAGCGCCCACACCGCCGCCTCGCGCGAAGAGCCGCAGCCAAAGTTCTCGGCCGCGACCAGGATGCGCGCACCGCGGTACGGCGCCTGGTTCAGGATGAACTCGGGGCGCTCGGCGCCGTCCGCGGTGAAGCGGACGTCGTGAAACAGGAAGCTCGCGTACTCCGGCACGCTCCGGTCCTTACGGAGGAAGCGCGCCGGAATGACCCGATCGGTGTCGACGTTCGGCAGATCGATCGGCACGGCGACGGCGGTGAGGTGCCGGAACGGCTCCATCCTAGGGCCCGAGCGTCCGCACGTCGGTGAGCTTGCCGGTGACGGCCGCCGCCGCCGCCATCGCCGGCGACATCAGGTGGGTCCGGGCGCCCTTGCCCTGGCGGCCTTCGAAGTTGCGGTTCGACGTCGACGCCACGCGCTCGCCGGCGGCCGCCGTCTCGCCGTTCATCCCGACGCACATCGAGCAGCCGGCCTCCCGCCACTCGAAGCCGGCGTCCAGAAAGATGCGGTCGAGGCCTTCCGCCTCGGCCGCGCGCTTGACCAGTCCGGAACCCGGCACGATCCACGCCGGCACAACCGCACGCAGGCCCTTCACGACGCGGGCCGCCGCGCGCAGATCGTCCAGGCGGCTGTTGGTGCACGAGCCGATGAAGACGCGATTCACCGCGACGTCGCCGAGCGGCGTGCCCGGGGCGAGCCCCATGTAGGCGAGCGCGCGCGCCATGCTCTCGCGCCGCCCGGGATCGGCGACCGCCATCGGGTCGGGCACGCGCGCGGTGATCGGGAGCGCGTCCTGCGGGCTCGTGCCCCACGTGACGGTCGGCGCGATCTCGCTCGCCGTGAGCCGCACCTCGCGGTCGAACACGGCGCCGGGGTCGCTCGGCAGCGCTTTCCACTCCTCGAGCGCGGCGCGCCACGCGTCGCCTCGCGGCGCCAGCGGTCGGCCCTCGACGTAGGCGAACGTCGTCTCGTCGGGCGCGATCATGCCGGCGCGCGCGCCGGCCTCGATCGACATGTTGCAGACGGTCATGCGCTCGTCCATCGACATGGCCCGGATCGTCGAGCCCGCGTACTCGATCGCGTGCCGCACGCCGCCGCCCGCGCCGATCGTCGCGATGACCGCCAGGATCAGGTCCTTGGCGTCGACGCCGGGCCCCAGTCGGCCGTCGACCGAAATCCGCATGGTCGAGGGCTTCTTCTGCCACAGGGTCTGCGTGGCCAGCACGTGCTCGACCTCGCTCGAGCCGATCCCGAACGCGAGCGCGCCGAAGGCGCCGTGGGTCGCCGTGTGCGAGTCGCCGCAGACGAGCGTGATGCCCGGCACCGTCAGCCCCTGCTCCGGGCCGATCACGTGCACGATGCCGCGCCGGGGGTCGCCGACCCCGAAATAGAGGATGCCCTGGTCGGCGGTGTGGCGCTCGAGCGCCTCGACCATGCCGCGGGTCTCGGCGTCGCTCGTCGCCGATCCCGGCGAGGTCAGCAGATAGTGATCGGCCGTCGCGAAGCTGAGATCCGGCCGGCGCACGCGCCGCCCACTCCGGGCGAGCCGTCCGAACGCGGCGGTGGTGCCTTCGTGCAGCAGGTGGCGGTCGACATAAAGGAGGACGTGACCGCCCGGGCCCTCGGCCACCACGTGCCGGGCCCAGATCTTCTCGAACATCGTTCCAGACATCCCGGGCGCTCTCCCGGGCGGCAGATTAGCACTAATTCCGCTTGAGCTCCTCGGCCGCGACGCGCATGCCTTCCTTCAGCCCGTCCGGCGGGCTCAGCACGAGCCGCTCGCCGCCGCTGAGCCCGGCGACGACCTCCACCGACTGACCGAGGTCGCGTCCGAGCTGCACGCCGAGATAGTGCACGGTGCCGTCGCGCCGCACGTCGATGACCTGAGGGCCCGCCGAGCGCGCGATCAGCGCGGTCGCGGGCACCACCCACACGGCGTCCGCGGGCACGAGGCCGAACTTCACCTGGGCGTACATCCCCGGCAACAACGCGCGGTCGTCGTTCGGCAGGCGCACTTCCGTCAGCAGGGTACGCGACGTGGGATCGAGGGCGCCGGCGGTGCTCGCGATCTTCCCGACGAACGCCCGCTTGGGGAACTCCGCGACGAGCACCTGCGCCTGCTGCCCCGGCGCGATCGAGCGCACGAAGGTCTGGGGCACGTTGACGAAGACGCGCAGATCCTCGACGTGGGCCAGCCGGAACATCCACGTGGCGCCGTTGCCGCTGCCCGACGTGATCAGGGCGCCCCGATCGATGCCGCGAGCCGTGATGATCCCGGCGAAGGGCGCCTCCACTCGCTGGAAAGACTGGAGCGCCACCAGCCGCTGCACGTTGGCTTCGCTGGCCGCCACGTTGGCGCGCGCCGCCTCGACGCTGGCCTCGAGGGCGCCGAGGTTGGCCTGCATCGCGGCGACGTTGGCCTCGGAGACCGCGGTGGTCGCGCTCGCCGCGGCCAGCGCCGTCCGCTTCTCGTCCGCGTCCTGATGGGCCACCAGCTCGTCGCGCTCGAGCTTGCCGAAGCGGTCGGCGGTGACCCGGGCGAAGCTCTCGTTCGCCTTCGACTGCTCGAGCCCGGCGCGCGCCTGGTTCAGGTTCGCCTGCGCCTGCGTGAGGCTCGCGCGGGCTTGCGCGAGACCCGAGCGCGTCTGGGCGAGGGCGGCGCGTGCCTGGCTCAGCTCCTGGTCGAGCTCCGGCGTGTCGATCTGGGCGAGCACCTTGCCGGCCGTGACGCGGTCGCCGATGTCGACGAAGCGCTCGCGGACGTAGCCGTTGGTGCGGGCGTAGATCGTGGTCTCCTCGATCGCCTGGATGTTGCTCGGCAGCACGAGGTCGATCGGCCCGTCCGACCGCCGCGGCGTCGCCACGCTCACCTGCACGATCCCGGCGTCGGGCGCCGTGGACGCGGCGACGAGCTCGGCGTTCTGGCGCAGACGCGGCAGCACGCCGATGCCGAGCAGGATCACGAGGAGCACCGCCCCGACGAGAAGACTCCAGGTCGTTCGTGACTTGGGCATCGTTCACTCCTGAGCGGCAGGCGACGCCGTCCCGTGGGGTTCGGCATCGGCCAGGAAGTCCCGCTTCGGCGCCCGGCGCCGCAGGACGCTGTAGACCAGAGGCACCAGGAAGAGCGTGGCGAAGGTCGCGACCGTCAGGCCGCCGATCACCGCGCGCCCGAGCGGCGCGTTCTGCTCGCCGCCCTCGCCGAGGCCGAGTGACATCGGCAGCATGCCGATGATCATGGCCAGCGCCGTCATCAGCACCGGGCGCAGGCGCGTGGCGCCGGCCGCCAGCGCGGCGCTCCGCGAATCGTGGCCCTCCAGCATCTGATCGTTCGCGAAGGTGACGACCAGGATGCTGTTGGCGGTGGCCACCCCGACGCTCATGATCGCGCCCATCAGGGCCGGAACGCTGAACGTCGTGTGCGTGACGAAGAGCATCCACACGATGCCGCAGAAGCCGGCCGGCAGCGCGGTGATGATGATGAACGGGTCGAGCCAGGACTGGAAGTTGACCACCATCAGCAGGTAGACCAGCAGGACGGCGAAGATCAGCCCCAAGCCCAGGCGGAGGAACGCGGAGTTCATGCTCTCGACCTGGCCGCGCACCGTGATCGTGTGGCCCGGCGGCAGCTTGGGCCGGAGCTCGGCGACGATCCGCTGCACGGCGGAGGCGACGCTGCCGAGATCGCGATCCTGCACGTTGGCGTAGACGTCGAACACGGGCTGCACGTTCGAGTGGCTGATGACGGCCGGGACCTCGCGCCGCTCGAGCGTCGCCAGGTTGCTCAGGAGCTGCGGCGGCCCGGCCGTGGCCGGGGTCACCGACGTGTTCATCAGATTGTTGACGGAGTCGACGCGGCTCTGCGGCGTCTGGACCGCGACGACGTAGTTGATGCCGCTGCGCGGGTCCGACCAGTAGTTCGGCGCCACGACCGCGCTCGAGCTCAAGGTGACGAGGACGTTGTTGGCCACGTCACGCTGGGTCAGCCCGAGCTCGGCCAGCCGCGACCGGTCGACGTTGACCATCAACGAGGGCGCGTTGACGACCTGGTGCAGGTGTACGTCCGCCGCGCCGGGAATGCGCGCCATGCGCGCGGCGGCCTCCAACGCGATCTCGTGGGTCGCCGGCTGGTTGAATCCGGTCACCTGCACGTCGATCGGCGCCGGCAGCCCGAAGTTCAGGATCTGGCTCACGATGTCGGCTGGCTGGAAGAAGAACGTCACGCCCGGGTACTCGCGCGGAAGCGTCTCGCGCAAGGTCTTCATCCAGCGGGTGGTCGGCTCGTGGCCCTCGGGATTGAGCGCGACCAGGATCTCGCCGTCCGAGGGCCCGATGGTGACGCTGTCCGTGAAGGCCAGGTTGATCGGCTGCGGCTGGCCGATGTTGTCGATGACGAGCTGGATCTGATCCTTCGGGATGGTCCGGCGGATCGTGCCCTCGACGTTGGCGAAGATCTGCTCGGTCTCCTCGATCCGCGTGCCGGCCGGCGCCCGCACGTGCAGCCGGAACTGCCCCGTGTCGACCTCGGGGAAGAAGTCGCGCCCGACGAACGGAAGGAGGGCCAGCCCGCTCGCCGCGATCACGCCGAAGCCTACGAGCACCCGCGTGCGCTGCGCCAGGGCGTTGTCCAGGGCTTGGACGTACGCCGTCCGCAGCCGCTCGAAGCGGTGCTGGAAGCCGGCGTGGATCCGGCCGAAGATGCTGGTCGGGACGCCGGCGTCGGCCTGCAGTTACGAGGCCAGCATCGCGAACACCACGGCCAGCGCGAGCGGCGTGAAGAGGTACTTCGCCGGGCCGGTCAGGAACACCACCGGGACGAACACGATGCAGATCGAGAGCGTCGAGACGAAGGCGGGCGTGGCGATCTGCTGGGCGCCGTCGAGGATCGCCTGCACCAGCCGCTTGCCGAGCCCGAGGTTTCTGTGGATGTTCTCGATCTCGACGGTGGCGTCGTCGACCAGGATGCCGACCGCCAGCGCGAGGCCGCCCAGGGTCATCACGTTGAGCGTCTGGCCGATCGCGCTCAGGATCGCCAGCGAGGTGAGGATCGAGAGCGGGATCGACGTGATGACGACGAGCGTGCTCCGCCAGCTGCCCAGGAAGAGGAGGATCATGAGGCCGGTCAGGCACGCCGCGATCGCGCCTTCGGTGAGCACGCCGGCGATGGCCGCGCGCACGAACAGCGACTGGTCGAAGAGCTCCTTCACCTCGAGGCCGGGCGGCGCGGCGGCGCGGATCGACGGCAGCAGCGCCTTCAGCTGCTTGACGATCGTCAAGGTCGAGGCGCCGCCCTTCTTGATCACCGTGAGCAGCACCGACCGGCGGCCGTCCTGACGGACGATGTTGGTCTGCACCGCGAAGCCGTCGCGCACGTGCGCCACGTCGCGCAGGTACACGGTGGCGCCGTTGACGACCTTGACCGGCAGCTCGTTGAGCGCCGACACGGCCTCGGGGCTGCTGTTGAGGCTCACCCGGTATTCTTGCGGGCCGAGCTTCACGCTGCCCGACGGCAGGGTCAGGTTCTGGAGGTTGACCGCGTTGCTGACGTCCGCCGCCGAGATGGACTTGGCCAGGAGCGCCCGCGGATCGAGGTCGACCATGATCTGGCGCGGCTTGCCGCCGTACGGCAGCGGCAAGGTGATCCCCTGGATCGGCGCGACCTGCTGGCGGATGCGATAGATGCCGTAGTCGTAGAGCTGCGCCTCCGGGATCGCCCTGCCGCTGAGCGCCAGCTGGATGATCGGCACGCTCGAGGCGTTGTATTGAAGGATGAACGGGGGTACCGCGCCGGGCGGCATGCGGCGCAGAATCGTCTGCGACACGGCCGTCACCTGCGCCAGCGCGGCCTCCACGTTCACGTTCGGCTGGAAGTAGATCTTGATGACGCCGACGCCCGGGTACGTGTGCGACTCGATCGAGCGCACGTCGCTGACCGCCGACGAGATCGTGTACTCGGAGAACGTGGTGATCCGCGAAGCCATGTCCTCCGTCGTCAAACCGTCGTAGTTCCAGATCACCGAGACGACCGGGATGTCGATCTCGGGGAAGATGTCGGTCGGCGTCGTCACGATGGCGGAGAAGCCGAGCAGCAGGATCGCGAGGCCCATCACCACGAAGGTGTAGGGGCGCCGGAGCGCCAATCGAACGATCCACATGAGACTCGCTCCTCCTTCCCCTCTTGATGTCCCGCAGTCCCTGCACGATTCGGCGGCCGGCGCTTCGCGGAGATTTCGGCACGGCGTCAGCGGCGTGACGAAGTGTTCGGGCAGAAAGCCCGAGACGCCGCCCGCGACACCGCGATCGCCGCGGTCTAGGTCAGGGCGGCGGCGGCGCCCCGCGCAGGCGCCGCGCGAACCCGGCGAGCCGGTCGAGGAGACGCGAGAGCGACCGGTCGCGCGCATCTGGCTTCGAGGCAGGCAACGGCGCGGCGAGCGACTCGACGAACGTCACGATCTCGCGGTTCACCCGCTCCGCCGCTTCCAGCGGCAGCATGTGGCCGGCGCCGTCGACGATCCGCAGCCGCGATCTGCGGATCGAGGCGCTCAGCCGCTCGGCCAGCGCCGGCGTGGTGAGCCGGTCGCGGCTGCCGGCCAGGACGAGGGCGGGCACGTCGAGCGCGGCCGCTTGCTCCGTCAGATCCATCGCGCGGGCAGTGCGCACGTCGGCCGCGATGGTCTCCGGTCGGCACGCGCGCAGCTCCTGCATCGTGATCGCGATCGCGTCGGCAGGCGCGCCGGGCGCGAACAGGACCTTCTTCGCCATCGAGAAGAAGAACAGCCGGCGCAGCGGCCCCGGAAGATACGCGACGAGACGCTCGCCCACGCTGTCGACCAGCGGAAGCGTCACGCAGCTCGCGATCAGCACGAGGCCTTGCACGAGGGCCGGTCGACGCGCCGCGAGCGCGATGGCGATCGAGCCGCCCAGCGAGTGCCCGACGACGACGACGGGCCCGCAGTCGAGGGCGATCAGAAAGTCGGCGACGACAGCGGCGTAGTCCTCGACGCTCGCGCCCGGCGCCGGATCGGACTCACCGTGTCCAGGCAGGTCGAGCGCGATCAGGCGCACCGCCCCCGGCAGGCTCTGGAGCTGCTTCATCCAGGAGCGCGCGCTCATGCCCGAGCCGTGGATCAGCAGCGCCGTGCGCGCGCCGCTGCCCTCGCTGAGATAGGAGACACGGCCACGGCCTGGCAGCTCGACGAAGCCCCGAGGGATCTCGCCTCCGCGCTAGCCGGACGTTCGCGCGACTCGCAGGATGGCGATCCTCCCCTCCTGAGCGAGCCGTCCGAGCAATGAGGTTACCGCCTCCGGCGACATGCCGATCTTCTGGCCCAGCTTAGCAGGCGTCAAGGACTCTTGATCGACGAGGCAGTTCACGATTTCGTCGTCGAGCTCGCTCCACCAATCCGTCATCGCCGCCTCCTGCTCGGGCTTCGCCCGTTCACAGCACGGCGCGTGCCAACGAGCGCCGATCGATCGAGCGTCGCGTTAAGCTCGTTCCGGAGTCACGATTCGCGTCGCGGCCGTGCTGGCGTGCCTGTTTCTTGCGCGCCGGCGTGCCGACTAAACAGGCAGGTGGCTGAGCCTCGCGCCGCCGCGCCGGGCGAGCGAGTGCATCGCTCGCTCGCCCGGCTCGGCCATCAGCCGCGGGGCGCCTGGATGTCTTCCGAACTGGTTCGCGGGGCCTGGATGTCCTGGCTGTCGGTGCGTGGGGCCTGGATGTCCTCACTGGACGACCGCGGCGCCTGGATGTCCTGGCTCGACGCGCGCTGCGCCTGGATGTTCTCGAACTGCGCCATCGAGGCGCTCGCCGTGCCGGCAAGGAGCGCGGTCCCCAAGAAGATCGCGAGTGCGCTGCTCCGCTTCATGTCATCATCCTCCTTCGTGGTTTCGTTCGACTCGCACTGCGGTAGAGCAGAGGACGTGCCAGACGCGAAGACGGTGAAATCGTTGAAGCCCCACGTGCGACGACCTCACGCGCCGGTTCCAAGCCGAAACGCCGGGTTCACGCTGAACCAGATGCGCCGACCGTCGGGCCCCGACTCACCGCGGGTTCCGCAGTGAAACGTCGTTCCGGAGTGAAACGCGCGCGGGGCGATTTCGTGCGATTCGACGCGGGACGGCCGTGGCATGCGATTTGCGGGGCAGCGTAGACTGAATCGGAGGTTCTGATGCCGGCGCCGCTGATCATGACGTTCGTTTCGACCGTCGCGTTCGCGGTTCAACTGATGATCTTCGCCTACCTGTATCAGTCGCACCGGCTGCGCTTCTTCCAGTACCTGCTCCTCGCCTGGGGCGCCTACACGCTCTCGAAGGGGCTCAAGCTCGTCGACGTGCTCGTGCTGGGCGTCGATCATCCGAGCTTCGTCACCGATCTCACCACCGTCGCCGCGGTCGGCTTCACCCTGGCGGCCGCGTTCGCGCATCGCTGGGCGTATCGCCTGCGCGCCCGCGACATCTTGATCGGCACCGCCGTCGCGGTCGTGCTCACCCTCGCCGGGGAGCTGGCCGCCGACGACACACAGCGCGCGGTCGGCATCGCGCTCGGCGCCGTCCAGATGGCGGCCGGCCTGCTGTTCTGGCCTTCGCAGGCGCGCCTCGCCGGATTCCGCGGCGAGCGGCTCCTGGCCGGCTTCCTCACGCTCTGGGGCATTCACCGCGTCGTGACGCAGTTCATGAGCACGGCCCCGGGATCGGCCGGCTACCTCGCGGTGCACGCGGTGTTCATCCTCCTCTATTTCCTCTCGACCTTCGCCGTGATCATCATGGTGCTCGAGCGCGCGCGCAGCGACAGCGAGCGGCTCCACGCGCGCCTGCGCGAGGCCGAGCGGCTGGCGACCGCGGGCGAGCTGGCCGCCGGCATGGCGCACGAGATCCGCAATCCGCTCGCGGCCATCCTCAACGCCACCGCGCTCCTCACCGACGACACCGGGCTGACGCCGGAGGAGCGCGCCTCGACGCTCGCAGCGCTCCGGACCGAGACGCGCCGCCTGAACCGTATCCTGTCCGACTTTCTCCAGCTCGCGCGTCCGCAGGCGGCGCGGCGGGCGCCGGGCGACATTCGCGAGGTGGTCCAGCACGTCGGCTCGCTCATCCGCGGGGACCGCTCGCGCGCGGCGCGCGTGGACGTGCGCGTGGCGGTCGACCCGGCTGTTCCGCGCTTCGCGTTCGACCGAGACCAGGTCATCCAGGTGCTGTGGAACGTGGCGCTCAACGCCGTCGAGGCGATGCACGGGCGCGGCCGGCTCTCGCTCGAGGTCAATCGCCAGAAGGGCGACGTCGCCCTCTCGGTGAGCGACACCGGGACCGGGATCGCCGCGGAGAACCTGCCGCACGTGTTCGAGCCGTTCTACACGGGCAAGCCGAACGGCAGCGGGCTCGGGCTCACGATCGCCGAGCGCATCGTGGGCGCGCACGGGGGCCGGATCGAGATCGACTCCGAGGTCGGTCGCGGCACGCGCGTGACCTTGCTGTTTCCGCTCGAGGCCGCCTGACATGGCCCATCTGCTGGTGGTGGACGACGAGCCGTCGGCGCGAAGCACCCTGGCCCTCCTGCTCCGCAAGCGCGGCCACCGCGTCCTCGAGGCCGACGGCCTCGCCTCCGCGACGGCGCGGCTCTCGGACGAGGTGTTCGATCTCGTCGTGACCGATCTGCGCATGCCCGACGGCGACGGGCTCGACGTGCTGCGGGCGGCCAAGGCCCACGCGCCGGCGACCGAGGTGATCCTCTTGACCGCGTACGCCGAGTGGAAGTCGGCCAAGGAGGCGATCCGCCTCGGGGCCCTCGACTACTTCGAGAAGGGGCAGGAGCCCGACGAGCTCTATCACCGCATCGACAAGGCGCTGGCCGGCCGCGCGCTCCGCCGCGAGAACGAGAACCTCCGCGCCCAGCTGCGCGAGCGTTACGGCCTGCCCGGGCTGATCGCCCAGTCGTCGGCGATGCAGGACGTGCTGGACCTCGTCGAGCGCGTGGCGCCGACGGACGCGACCTTGCTCGTCCAGGGCGAGTCCGGCACCGGCAAGGAAGTCATCGCCAAGGCCGTGCACCACGCGAGCCCGCGCGCGGCGCGTCCGTTCGTGGCGGTGAACTGCGGCGCGGTGCCCGAGACCTTGCTCGAGTCCGAGCTGTTCGGCTACATGCGAGGCGCCTTCACCGGCGCCGCGGTCTCCAAGCTCGGTCTCTTCGAGGAAGCCGACGGCGGCACCTTGTTCCTGGACGAGATCGCCGAGATGCCCGCCGCGCTCCAGGTGAAGCTCCTGCGCGCGCTCCAGAGCGGCGAGGTGCGCCGGCTCGGCGCGACGCAGTCGACGACCATCGACGTGCGCGTGATCGCGGCCACCCACGGCGACCTGTCGGCGTTGCTCGCGCAGGGCAGCTTTCGCGAGGACCTCTTCTACCGGCTGAACGTCATCCAGGTCGTGCTGCCCCCGCTGCGCGATCGTCGCGAGGACATTCCGGCGCTCGCCGAGCATTTCCTGGCCCGGTCCGGCGGTAAGCTCGGCCGCGAGCTGCGCCTCTCGCCCGAGACCGTCGAGCGGCTGCTCCGCTACCCCTGGCCGGGCAACGTGCGCGAGCTCGAGAACGCGATCGAGCGCGCCGCAATCCTGGCCCGCCGCGATACCATCGAGCCCGACGATCTGCCGCCGCACGTCTCGGCTGGTCTCCAGCTCGGCCCCTCGCCCCAGCTGCCGCGGCAAACCACGCTCGCCGAGGCCGAGCGCGTGCACATTCTTCAGACGCTGGAGCGCTTCGGGCGCAATCACTCGAGCGCGGCCGAGGCGCTCGGGATCGGGCGCACGACGCTCTGGCGGAAGCTCAAAGAATACGGGATCGATCGCTAGCCCTGCTATTGCGTCGCGGTGGGCACTGGAACCCAGGGCTCCGGGCAGCTCGCCACGTACGGGTAATAGGCTCCGGCGCTCGGGCAGTAATACCAGTAGGTCGGTGGCGGCGGCGCGTACGCGTAAGCCGGCGGCGCGGCCCAGTAGAACCACGGACCGACACCGATGAAGACACGACCGTGTACGTCTCGGTGGAATTCGCGATGCCCATCCGCGCCGTGGTGCTCGAACGGGCCGGGGTGGCCGCCTGGGAAATGGGGCGCGCCATGGAAACCGTCGTGACCGATCGGTGTGGAAAATACCGGAGACGCTGCCAGGACGACCATCGCGAGGGCCGCAATTAGCTTCTTCATTGGGTACCTCCTCGGTTGTTCAGACGAAGTCGGACGCGTGAACGTTCCCGTCGGCTGCCGATTCGGCGGTCGTGGTATGTCCGTGGTATGAGAGGGAGAGATGAGAGCCCTGCCGGACAGATCACGCGGCGTGGGGTGCTACGGCTGATGGCCGCTGCCGCCGCGCTTCCGGCTGGAGCCGGCGCCGCGCCCCAGATGCTGAGCCGTCCTATTCCCGCGAGCGGCGAGACGATTCCGGTGGTGGGGTTGGGGACGTGGCGCGTGTTCGACGTCGGCGGCGCGCAGGCCGAGCGGGCGCCGCTGAGGGACGTGCTCAAGAACCTGGTCGAGCTCGGCGGACGCGTGGTCGATTCGTCGCCGATGTACGGCGCGGCCGAGTCGGTCGTCGGCGATCTGGCCGCCGAGCTGGCGATCACCGACACGCTGTTCCTCGCCACGAAGGTCTGGACGAGCGGACGTGACGCCGGCGTGGCACAGATGGAGCAGTCGCTCAAGCGGCTGCGCGCCCGGCGGCTCGACCTGATCCAGATCCACAATCTGCTCGACTGGCGCGCGCACCTCAAGACGCTCAGAGAGTGGAAGGCGGCCGGCCGCATTCGCTATCTCGGCGTCACGCATTACACGTCGAGCGCATACGACGAGCTCGAGCGCGTGCTGCGCGCCGAGACGCTCGATTTCGTGCAGGTGAATTACTCGCTCGGCGAGCGCGAGGCCGAGCGCCGCATCCTGCCCCTGGCCCGCGACCGCGGGGTCGCCGTTCTCGCCAACCGCCCGTTCGCCGAGGGCGGGCTCTTCCAGCGCGTGCGCGCTCAGGCCGTGCCGTCGTGGGCCGCCGAGTTCGACTGCGAGAGCTGGGCGCAGTTCTTCCTGAAGTGGATCCTGGCCGACCCGGCGGTGACGTGCGCCATCCCCGGGACGAGCCGTCCCCAGCACCTCGTCGACAATCTCAGGGCGGCGGCCGGCAGGCTGCCCGACGCGGCGATGCGCGACCGGATGGCGGCGCACATCGGCGCGGGCTGATCGGAGCGGACGGGCACCCGACGTCCGCCTGTCGCCGAGCAATTCGACCCGGCGGTTGATCGGCCCGCTTCCCCGGAATCCGACGGCGCGCCGCGCGCGTCCAAACAATATGAAAAATTCGGTAGCGACGCTCCGCGGATTGACGCCGGGCGCCCTGGATGAAGCGCTGTCTCCCCGGCCCGGCCTGGTCATGGCGCTCTTCCGTGCCCCCGGCTCAGACGCCGGCGACCGTGTCGCGGCGATCGTGACGGTCCTGGCGCAGGCCTCGGCGGGTCGGGTCCACGTGACCGACATCGACGCCGACGCGCGGCCCGCGCTCGCCACCCGCTACTCTGTCACCCAGACGCCCACGGTCCTGCTGCTCAAGGACGGCGTGGTCGTGGATCGGGTCATCGGCACCGCGACCCGGAGCGTGCTCGAGAACCTGCTGGAGACCCGAGCGCCACGCGATCCGCGCTCACCGTTTCGTCGAGAAACGCCGTGTTCCGTTTGGAAACGCGAGCCGGCGCGACCGCTCTGCGAAGTCCCCGTCAACGCAGCGGTCGGCGGTGGCATCGAAGTTGAGTGTGCTCACGGAGCATGAACACCAGGGTCGTGCTCGATCGGTTCACGCCCTTCAAGCGAGATTCGGCGCGGCGCATCGACCGGATCATCGATTACTTCGGCGAGAGCCTGCCCAACCACCCGCGCCAGGGCGGTCGCAGCCGCGCCGTGATCCAGTTGCGCGCGTTTCAGTCGAGGAGCCGGACCGAGAGCGGAGTCTCGGTGACTGCCTCGCTCTCGGCGCGGACGCGATAGCCGCCGGCCGTCGGCCGCGAGGCCACACAGGCCACGAGGTCGGCGCCGACGAAGTGCAGCGCGGCGCCGTCGTCCGCCGCGTAGCCGGCCGGGAAGCCGCCGCGAACGAGCCGCTGATAGGTCGGCCGCCGGTCTTTCTCGCCGTCGTAGTGCGGGCACCCGCTCCCCGACAGTAAGCCGAGGCCGTCGCGCAGCGCGGCCAGCGGTCCGAACGAATCGGTCACTCCGCACTCGAACCAGCAGATCATCCCGGCGCTGACGCCGGTCAGGATCACGCCGCGCTCCCACGCGTCGCGCATCATCCGGTCAACGCCGTGCACGCGCCACACCGCGAGCATGTTCGCGGTGTTTCCGCCGCCGACGTAGATGATGTCCTGGCTCGCGAGCAAGCCGGCGATGTCCGTGCGCGGGCGTCCGAAGAGATGGAGGTGCGTCGCCTCCGCCCGCCGGGCGAACGCGTCGTAGAACTTCGTCGTGTACTCCGGCGAGTCGCCGCTCGCCGTGGGGACGAAGCAGATCTTCGGGCGCGGCTTGCCGGTGAGCCCGAGGACGTAGGCGTCGAGCGCCGAGCCCTCGGGCTCGACGCTGAAGCTGCCGCCGCCCATCGCGACGATCTGCTTGCGCACCGGCGACGCGCTCACCTGCGCGTCGGCTGATGGCCGACCGAATCGGCGTACTTCTCCGCCTCGTCGGGCGGCAGGTACTGCGCCTCCCACTCGCGGATGCGATCGAAGCCGGCGAAGGTGTGCACGTCGCCCAGCGGATGGCGCTTGAAGCGCTCGGCGAAACGCTCCTCGGCCAGCGGCCCTTCGTCGCGAAGCGCCACCGCCAGATCGTAGACCGCCTCGATGGTTGCGCGGAAGGTCGCGCCGGGGACGATCGTCACGGCGATCCCGAGCTCCTGCATCTGGGCGAGGCTGAACCGCGGCGACACGCCGGTCTGGTTGTAGAAGACCGGGCCCTTCACCTCGCGACACACGCGGCGCACTTCCTCGACGCTCGTCGGCCCCTCGACGAAGGCGAGGTCGGCCCCGGCTTCCAGGTAGGCGTTGGCGCGGCGGATCGCCTCGTCGAGCGAGCCGCCGCTGGCGCCGCGAGCGTCGGTGCGGGCGACGAGGACGAAATCCGGGTCGAGCTCGCGCCGCACCGCGTCCGCCGCGCGGTACTTGCCCACCGCTTCCTCGATCGGGATCACGCGCCGGCCGGCCACGTGGCCGCACCGCTTGGGGATCACCTGGTCCTCGATGTGGATGCCGGCGACGCCGGTGCCGATGTACTCGCGCACCGTGCGCATCACGTTGATCGCGTTGCCGTAACCGTTGTCGGCGTCGGCGATGACGGGCACCGGCACCGCGTTGGCGATGTAGCGCGCGTTCAGGTGCATCTCGGACATCGTCGCCAGCCCGGCGTCGGGCATTCCGAGCAGCGAGAGCGAGGTGCCGTAGCCGGTCATGTAGACGGCCGGGAAGCCGACGTCGGCGAGGATCCGGGCGCTGAGCGCGTTGTAGCAGCCGGGAACGAAGAGCGTCTTACCGGATTGCAAGAGCTGCCGGAGCCGCGAGGTCGCGCGCATCGTGTGTCCTCCCCTTGGGCCCGAAAGGGCCGATCCGATAGGGTGATACGCGGCCGGCCCACGAGTGTCAAGGACGTCGGGGCGGCGGCGAACGCGGAATTTCGATCCCGTCCGCCCATTCATTACTCTGGTTCCTGGAGGTCGTCTATGAACCGCGTCGCGACATTCGCGCCGCGGCGGCCCTTTGCCTGATTGCCACCGCCGCATACGCCCAGGCTCCCGCGAAGCCAGCGCCGGCCCAGCCCGCCTTCGCGCTGCCGAGCCTCGACACGCAGTTCACCGGCGATCTCGACGGCATGATCACGCGACGCCTCATCCGGATCCTGGCTCCGTACTCGAAGACCTTCTACTTCGTCGACCGAGGGGTCCAGCGCGGCCTGATCTACGAGATCGGCGAGATCTTCGAGCGGGACCTCAACCGACGGCTCAAGACCGGGAACGTCAGGGTGCACGTCGCGATCATCCCCATGGCCCAGAACGAATTCATGTCGGCTCTCCGGGAGGGGCGCGGGGACGTCGCCATGGGCAATCTGACGGTCACACAAGAGCGCGCGAAGCTCGTGGACTTCGCCGATCCCGCAATGCAGGACGTCTCGGAGATCGTGGTCACCGGGCCGGGGGCTCCGACGCTCGGCGGGGTGGAGGACCTGGCCGGGCAGGAAGTCTACGTCCGCGGGTCGTCGAGCTTTCACGAGAGCCTCGAGAGGCTCAACGCGAGCCTGGCCCGGGGCGGCAAACCGAAGGTGAAGATCAGGCTGGCGCCCGAGACCCTCGAGACCGAGGACATTCTCGAGATGGTCAACGCCGGCCTCGTCAAGGTGACGATCGCCGACGATTACATCGCCGCGTTCTGGAAGCAGATCTTCACGAAGATCACCCCGCGTCCCGACGTCGCGGTCCGTACCGGCGCGGCGATCGCCTGGATGATCCGCAAGGACAGCCCCCAGCTCAAGGCCGAGCTCAACGCGGGACTCGCGCGCTACCCCGAGAGCAGATGCTGGCCGGGGAGCGCGCGGAGCGCGAGCGGGCCAGGCAGGCGGCCAGAGAGGTCAAGTAGCCCCGCCGCCGCTCGCTTGACAGGCGCGCATCCGCGCGCCTACTGTCCCGGGATCACGTCGAACAGGGCACTGCCCAGGGACCCCGGGAGGACCTCATGAAGACCCGTCGGGAATTCCTGACCCTGACCGCCGGCGCCGTCGCGGGCGCGACACTCGGCCCACGACGCGCGAGCGCCGCGCCCAAGGCGATGACCGTCGTCCGCGAGAGCTCGTTCATCAAGCCTTTCGACGACTACTTCGCCAACACGCTGGCCCCCGAGTACGAGAAGCTCACGGGGATCAAGGTCAACTACGACGCGGTGAGCGTGGGAGGGATGCTCACCCGGCTCACGACCATCGCCGAGACCAAGTCGGGCCCCGAGATCGTCGGCACCGGCGTCAACTGGCCCTGGCTGTTCGACCAGAGCCTCGTCGACCTCAGTGACGTCGCCGCCGAGATCGGCAAGAAGATCGGCCCCTGGCACGACAACGTCTTCCCCGCCGTGGTCGTGAACAAGAAGTGGAAGGCCCTGCCCTGGGGCAACATCGGCCAGCTCGAGGTGTACCGCACCGACTGGTTCAAGGAGGTCGGGGTCACCAAGTTCCCCGACAACTGGGAGGACCTGCTGGCCGCCGGACGCCTGCTCAAGAAGAAGGGGCATCCGTTCGGCTTCGAGCTCGGTCACGGCTTCGGCGACAACCACGGCTGGCTCTACCCGCTGCTGTGGTCCTACGGCGGCCGCGAGGTGGATCGCGACGGCAAGACGGTGCTGATCGACTCCGACGAGACGGCCAAGGCGGTCGACTTCTGCCGGCGCTTCTACAGGGAGACGATGCTGGAGGACGTGCTGGCCTGGACCGACGTGAACAACAACAAGGCGTTCCTCGGGGAGCAGATCTCGTGCACCAACAACGCGTCGTCCATCCTGGTCGTGGCCAAGCGGGACTTCCCCGAGATCGCGAAGGTCACCGATCACGCGCTCAATCCGCAAGGGCCCAAGGGGCGCTTTCACATCATGCAGGCGGCCTCGCACGCGCTCATGACCCACGCGCCCGACCAGGCGGCGGCCAAGGCGTTTCTGCGGTGGCTGTACGACGACAAGCAGCTCTTCCGCTGGCTCGCCGCCGGTGAGGCGTACTACGCACCGTTCCTCGCCGCCTACGAGAACCACCCGATGTGGAATCCGGAGCCGCGCTACCTGCCCTACAAGGAGTCGCTCAAGACGACGCACCTGCACGGGTGGCCCGGGCCGCCGAGTCACGCGATGTCCGAGAGCGTTGCGAAATACGTCCTCGTCGACATGTTCGCCAAGGCGTGCCGCGGCGATTCGACGAAGGACGTCATCGCGACGGCGGCGGCGCAGCTGAAGCAGATCTACAAAGCGCAGTAGCCGATGGCCGTCGGGCCGGCGACGCTCGCGCGCCCCGCTCCCCTCGCCGGCCGGCGGCTCACGCTGCGCACGGTCCTCGAGCGGGAAGGGGTCTTCGGGTGGCTCATGCTGGGCCCCGGCGTCCTCTTCCTGCTCGCGTTCGTGGCCTACCCCTTCTTCTACGGCATCTTCCTGAGCCTCGAGGAGCGGCGGGTCGCCAGCCCGGGCACCTTCGTCGGCTTCGCCAACTTCGTGACACTCGCGCACGACTCCATCTTCTGGCAGATCGTGCGCAACACCCTCGTCTACGTCGCGGTTACGACGGTGCTGAAGCTCGCGGGCGGACTCGGGATGGCACTGGTCATGAACCAGGCGTTCCGCGGCCGAAACCTGGTCCGCGCATCTCTCCTGCTGCCGTTCATCGTCCCGACCGCGCTCTCGACGGTCGCCTGGATGTGGATCCTCGACCCGACCTTCAGCGTCGTGAACTGGCTGCTGGTCCACGGCGGCATCATCACCAGCGGCTACTCGTTCCTGGGCAACTCGACCCTGGCGATGGGCTCGCTGATCGTCGTGAACACCTGGCGCGGCATGCCGTTCTACGGCATCACGTTGCTGGCGGGGCTGCAGACGATCTCGTCCGACCTCTACGAGGCCGCCGCCATCGACGGCGCCACCGGGGTCCAGCGCTTCCTGTACGTCACCCTGCCCGTCATCAAACCCGTGCTGATCATCGTCACGATGTTCTCGGTGATCTTCACCTTCGGTGACTTCCAGCTCATCTACGCGCTCACCCACGGCGGGCCCGCCAACGCGACCCACGTCTTCTCGACGTGGTCGTTCGACATCGGCATGTCGGCCGGGCAGCTCGGGATGGGCGCGGCGGTGGCGCTGGCGATCCTGCCGGTACTGGCGGTCCTCATCGTCGGGCTCACGTTCTATCTGCGGCGGGAATGATCACCCGACTATGATGGTCGGCGGAAAAGGCCTCGGCGGACGCGTGCTGCGGCTTTACGTGCCGCTGGCGGTGTTCCTGGTCGGCATGCTGTTTCCGTTCTACTGGATGCTGATCACCTCGATCAAGCCCAACCGCGAGCTCTACAACGCGCGGATCATGCCGCTGATCGTCTACCAGCCGACCTTGAAGCACTACGT
>QHTE01000059.1 GCA_003220685.1 Candidatus Rokuibacteriota bacterium | reverse complement strand
GCGACGGCGTCGGGCACGACCTACAGCGACACCACCGGCCTCTCCGCCTCCACCAGCTACACCTATCGGGTCCGCGCCAGCGGGCCCGGCGGCCTGAGCGCGTACTCCAATACCGCCAGCGCGACCACCTTGGCCCCGCCTCCACCGACCGCGCCGTCCAGCCTGACCGCAACGGCCCTCAGCAGTAGCCGCATCGATCTCGCCTGGGCCGCCTCCTCCGGCGCCGTGACTAACTATCAGGTCGAGCGCTGCCAGACCACCGCCTGCTCCTTCGCCCCGATCGCGACGGCGTCGGGCACGACCTACAGCGACACCACCGGCCTCTCCGCCTCCACCAGCTACACCTATCGGGTCCGCGCCAGCGGACCCGGCGGCCTGAGCGCGTACTCCAATACCGCCAGCGCGACCACAGCTAACTTTGCCGATGTGACAGCACCCACTTTGTCGCTCCCAGGCAATATCATCACGACGGCCACCAGCCTGCTAGGAGCCATCGTGACGTTCAAAGTGAGCGCGACTGACAACGTCGATCCCTCCCCGACGGTGCGCTGCTCACCCCCCTCGGGGAGTATCTTCCGTATAGGGATTACGACCGTGACCTGTACAGCGACGGATAGTGCCGGCAATGTCGGTAGTGGCAGCTTCCTGGTAACTGTTCTGCGGCTCTGAGGGCCGCGCCAGTCTGACGCACAACTAGCGCGCGCCCTCGGGATCGCCCCTCTACGGACGGGACGCGGCAGTGAAGGCGGGACGAGCAGTCAGGTCACCATGGAGCAGGCGCATCGGTCGGTGACGCTGTCGCACCCGCTCCAGTAGTCCCTCCTAGAGCTATTACTGGGCCAAGGCGGCAGGGCATGTCGCCGGATCAGTGCTGAAGGATCCCGAGGTCGAGCGATTCGGCTTGTGGAGTTGGATGTTGCCACCTCCGCGGCGGCTACCACCCGTCGTGACGTCCGAATCGGGGAACGTCGTATAGAGGACGGCCCCGAATTGGCTCAACTGGATCGAGAACACGTTATCGCGCCCCGGTTCGCCCGAGTCCATGGCCCTCACGACCCAGTCCACCTCATCGGATGTCCGGTTCGTCCGGGCTCTGCCGCAAACAAAACGGGTACCCGTGGGCTGGTGGTCCATGCCTGCGCCCACGGTATCGAAGAAGTATGCCGTGATGCGGGTCCACTTCACCTGCAGCCCTTCGCCACGGTCGGTGTATTCGAGATGGCCCCAGGTCGGCGAACCGCCCTTGCATCCGCCAGCGACGCCGAAGTTCGCCTTGGCGCCGCTGGGGCGGATGATGAAACCGCCTCCGGTCAGGAAATCGCACGCGGACTGGGCGCTCGCCGAGCCTCCGGCAAGCACCAGCGTTGCCACCCCAACGAGAGACGCGACTGCTAGCAGGGGGGTGACTTTACGCATCTTCTTTTCCTCCACTTGCCTCCACACGATTCGCCTGACCTTCCTCGGCGAGGCCTGGTTGGAAGCATTTCGGCGAAGCGCGGCATTTTCGGCTCTCATCAGTAGGAGGCTTGCACCGCCTTGGCTTCCCCGCCGCTGGCACCGGCCGTCGCCGACGCGACCACCACGTCGGCCACGCCGGAGATGACCGCGTGAAGCGCGTTCACCACGGTGGTACCGTCCGGGGAAACTCGTTGCTCGTTGATGATCACGACGCCTCCGGGGACGTCGATCCTCTGATTCGGGTCCCCGGTCACCGGGATGGGCAAGCCATTGATCGAGAGATTGTCGATGGTGGTGAGCGCAACACCGACAGCGCCGAAGACCGTCAGGGCCCGCGCCATGACGAAGTCGGCGCCGATGTTGATCCCGGCGACGCTCAGGTCGAGGGCGGCGAGCGAGGCTTCGGAGGCGATCTGATCTGGCCAGCCGATCGTTACCGCGTGAAGAACCTCTCCCGTCAGCAGGGACGGAATGTCGCCGGTCAACGCCGACGCCTGCAGGGCGTCGCTCGTCCCTCCGACGAGCGTACCGGTAGCGGCGAGCACCGTCGTCGCCCCGAGAGCCGCGCCGACAAGCTCAGTAGTACCTGTCGCAGGATCAGGCAGCGGTGTCGTGACAGTGTCGACAAGGCTCGTGAGTTGAGCAGCTGCATCTGCCATCGGCCAGACTAGGAGAACCGCCCCCAGCGCAGCGGCTGCGAGCAACACCGAACCACACGCACCTGCCTGACGCATGCCGGCCTCGTTCCGAATCGGTTCTTCTTTGCCGTGCGAAAATGTCTCTGAGGCGCAAGATACGGGCGTGGGCTCTAAGAACAATCGGGGGAAATCCCGAGTTTCTTCGCGGAATTTACCGGAGGGATCCGGAAACCCCCTCGCGGGTTTCACGGCCACCCATGCCGTCTTCAGCGTCAGCACGACGCGGCCATCGTCGAGGAGCCGCAGCCGGTCCTGCGCCACCGCCGGCCGGAGCAGATAGCAATCGACCGTCCATCCCGGGCGCGCAACGGACCACACCAGCGACGTCGAGATCGGCCCGACGTATCTGCCGTCCCAGCTGTTCGGTACGCGCGTGCTCACGAGCCAGAGCTCGTCGGCTCCGACGACGTACCGCCCCCACGCCACGTGCCGCGCTCGCCGCCACCCTCGGGGCTCGCAGCGCGTGCTCGAGCCGCTGGGCCTCAAGCTCCACGTCGGCTCCCGGTACGGGACCCTGTCGAACCACCGCCGCTAGGCAACGGTGGAAGGTGCGAGGGGGGGAGCCGCGCTCGTCCTCCGCGAGGCGCGAGCCGGGCACTCGCAGGGCCACGACCACGACGACGAGAGTGGCCCCGTGAACGTTGAGCCGTTACTCCTAGAACGCCGGGCGCAGAGAGCTGGGCGGGACCGCGAGCTCAGGGTGGTCATGCGGCGTGGCTCATGGTTCGTCGCCCCTTCCGGCGGTTGGTCACACAGTCCTGATGACGACGGGATCGACGACCATCGAAGACGCGGTTGACGACCTTCTACGGCAACGGGCGCGATAGGTCATGAGTACTCGCGTGCGGTCATGCGAGGAGAGGGCCGGCGCCTCGCTTGCCTGGAGCATGGCTGGCATCTGGATGTAGCCGTGCTGCACGTCATTCCGCGACGGTGCGCGGCGCGGGATTTTGCATCAGTGCCCGCGCGCTTTCGCATCGCCCTGGAGGGCGGACCGGAGGGTCGCAATGATTCGACTCACACGGATCAGGCGGTACTTCGTGGACTTGCGCGCTGACGCGGGTGGCGAAAGACATTGGCACGTCCGTCGCTCACGCCTGCCAAGACTGCTTACGGGCATGCATGCACGATCCGGCCCTCAAGATGGCGACCCGGCTCTGGGCGACGGCCGGCACAACGGCCGAAGCGAGCCGCGACTGACGGAGCGTAGGTTGCTGTCTCCGGAGCAAGCGGCAGCCTACCTCGGGCTTCGGAGCCGCTTCGCAGTCTACCGGCTCGTCGCCTCCGGCCAGATCCCAGCGCTTCGGCTCGCGAACAAGCTGCGCATCGATCTGCAGGCTCTCGAGCTACTGATCGAAAAGGCGAAGACCAACGACGCGCGAGGTCCCGCGCGATCGGCCATCGGAGCCGCCGCCGCGCGAGCCGTTCCGTTCCAGCTCGCGCCTCTCGATCGTCACCGCCGCGCAGTGACACGACGAGTGACAGCGTCACGCGACGGTGTGTAACTCCACGATTCACCGGCGCGGAAAGGCCATGCGCTCGTGCGTACTGGATCGTTAATCCTGTGCGCACCCCTTACTTGACAGGCGTAGCGGCCGACGAGCATAAGACCTGCAGGACTGCCCTCGTACGCGGAGGTTCGGAGCATGAAGCGACGCCGGCGCCGGCCCGAAGGATGTGTCTACCGCCGTGGACAGGTCTTCTGGCTGAAGTGGATCGACGCTCTCGGACTGACTCGCTATCGGTCGTCGGGATCTAAAGATCGCGACGTCGCCGAGAACATGCTTCGCGATGAGCTCAAGCGCAAGGCTGACGGCCTTTCGGCGGCGCCCGATCCGCGGCGAACACTGGTGGGTGACCTGCTCGAGGCGCTGAAGAACCGCTACCGCGTCGAGGGGCGTCGCAGTCTGGAGAGGCTGGAGGACGCCGTCGAGCACCTGCTCCGGATGTTCCGTGGCGTGCCGGCAGCGCAGGTCAAGGGCGCCGACGTGCTCAGGTACGCGAACCTCCGCCTCGAAGAGAATGCCTGGCCCGCCACCATCAACCGCGAGCTCGCGGCTCTCCGCGCGGCGTATCGGCTGGGCCTCGACAACGACACCATCGTCGCGATGCCGCGCATCCGACTCCTGCCCGAGAACAACGTGCGACAGGGGTTCGCGGAGGCCAGGCAGATCGCGGTGATCTGTCGGCGGCTCCCACCGGATCTCGCTGACGCCGTCCAGTTCGTGTTCATCACCGGGTGGCGGAGCCGCTCCGAGGTGCTGCCGCTGAAGTGGGCGCAGGTGGACTTCGTGGGAGGCTTCGTTCGCCTGGAGCCGGGCACGACGAAGAACAACGAAGGCCGCGCGTTCCCGCTGATCCCCGAGCTCCGCGCCCTCCTGGAGCGCCGGCAGGCGATCACGCGGCGCTGCGAGCGCGCCCAGGCGCGCATAATCGCCCACGCGTTCCACCGCTACGGCAAGCCGATCAAGTCGCTCCGGCGGGCCTGGATGACGGCGTGCAGGGACGCGGGCCGGCCCGGGCTCCTGCTCCACGACCTCAGACGCTCGGCGGTGAGGAATCTCGAGCGAGCCGGCATCTCCCGCTCGGTCGCGATTAAGCTCACCGGCCACAAAACAGAGGCCGTGTACCGGCGTTACGCGATCGTCGCTGAGAGCGATCTCCGTGATGCGGGCCCAAGCTCCCCGCGGTGCTGGGAACCACGCCGGAATCGGGTTCGCTCAGTGACAATTCCGGTGACAACTCGGTGACAGCGCGGAAGCCGGGTCGGCTAAGTGGCTGAGAAAGTGGTGGGCAGGGACGGGATTGAACCGCCGACACCAGGATTTTCAGTCCTGTGCTCTACCAACTGAGCTACCTGCCCACCAGACGCGTGAGGATAGCAGACGCGCGCGGGGGCGTCCACTTCCGGCGAGCTGAAGCGAATTACTCGACGGTCGAGACGACGCCGAGGGCACCCGACTTCTCGAGAAAGAGCGTGACGATGACGACCTCGCCGGCCTTGAGCTCGCGCGTTAGCTCCGAGAGCGCCACGCGCTCGCCGCCGGGATGCAGGCGCATGACGGCCGTGGGCGGCACGGTGATCCTGGTAAGCGGCTCGCCGGTCCGGGCCAGGAGCTGAGCGCGCTTGGCGATCGGCGTCTCGACGCGCACGATGGCGTCCTCGAACATGCCGGTGCTGTTGATGTCCACGAAGAAGAGCGCGCCGTCGCCGTTGCGGACCACGCGGCCGTGCTCCGGTAAGAGACGCACGCCGCCCACGTCCTCGACGGTCGGATAGTAGACGCACCCACCCACGAGCACGCTGCTCGCGAACAACAGGACTGCCGCCAGCGAAGCCGTCGGCGGCCCGACGGCGTGGCGTCGTCCTGACGTCATGCGCCCTTGAACGCACCCTCGGCGGCCATCGCCGCGAAGGCGCGCTCGTAGGCCTGCACCGTGCGCTCGAGGTCCGCGTCGGTGTGGACCGCCGAGATCCACCCGTGGTTCATCGACGAGTCCACGCCGTTGTTCATGAGCGCGCATCTGAGCAGATGGTAGAGGCCGGCGCGGCGCGGCCGGTCGGGGCCGGCCAGCCCCGGCTTGCCCTCGAACGAGACGTGGAAGATCGACGACTCGCCGTAGCAGGTGCCGGGGACGCCGACGCGCTTCATCGCGTCCGAGAGGCCGCGACGCAGCTCCTCGCCCGCCTTGTTCGCGCGCGCCTGGAGCGAGGCGTCCGCGCACAGCTCGAGCGTCGCGATGGCCGCCGAGGCGCAGAGGGGGTTCGCGTTGAACGTGCCGGCGTGCGCCACGCGCTGGCTCCGGTCCCAGTCCGGGTCGCCGCGAAACGCCAGGAGCGACATCAGCGGGCGGCGCCCGCAGAGCGCGCCGCCGGGCAGCCCGCCGGACACGATCTTGGCGAGCGTGGTGAGATCGGGCGTGACGCCGAAGTAGGCCTGGGCGCCGCCCGGCGAGTAGCGGAAGCCGGTGATCACCTCGTCGAAGATCAGCACCACCCCGTGGCGCGTCGTGAGCGCGCGCAGCTCTTGCAGGTAGCCCGGGATCGTCGGCGTCGTCCCCGACTGGCCGCCGGCGGGCTCGAGGATGACCGCCGCGATGTCGCCGCGCTCGAGCGCCACCTGCACCGCCTTGATGTCGTTCGGCGGGCAGATCACCACCTGGTCGAGGGTCGCGCCGGGCACGCCGGCGGACATCGGCACGTCGTAGGGCGGGTTGACGCCGACGACGGCGCCGTCGTGCCAGCCGTGGAAGTGGCCCGTGAACTTCACGATCCGCGAGCGGCCGGTGAAGGCGCGCCCCACCCGCATCGCGAGGTGCGTCGCCTCGGTGCCCGACATCGTGAAGCGCACGAGCTCGGCGCACGGGACGAGCCGCGTCACCAGCTCGGCCCAGCGCACCTCCAGCTCGTGGCAGGCCCCCAGGTGCGTGCCGCGGGCCACCTGCTCCTGCACCGCGCGGACCACGGCCGGATGGCAGTGACCCAGGAAGAGCGCGCCGTGCCCCATCCAGTAGTCGATGTACTCGTTGCCGTCGACGTCCCACTTGCGCGTGCCGGCCGCGCGCTCGACGTAGGTCGGGAACGGAGCCAGATGGCGGATGTCGTGGGTGATGCCGCCGGGAATCGAATGCCGTGCACGCTCCCAGAGCGTGGCAGACTTCGCGTGCTTGGCGCGGTACTCGTCGTGGATCGTCATCGTCGCGTTCCTCTCCTGACGGTGCTGGCGCCCATGATACCGGAACGTGACGCCAATCGAAGCAGGTCCACGACGGCCGCGTGCGTGTCGGCGCCGAGGCTGTCGACGGTCGGCTCACGCCGACGGGTCACCCCGTCGCAGGCCCCGACCGCCACACAGGCGGCGATGAGCCTCCGCTCGACCTCGGGAGTGTGCAGGAGGTCTTGCCCGGTGAGCCGGCCGAGCGCAGCGACCACGCCGTAGCCGCCCCAATTGGAGACGCCGGCCACAACCAGATGGTCGACGCGGACCACGGTGGCGATCCGCGCCCGCAGCGCGTCGATCCGGGCGATCCGCGCCCGCGCCGCGCCCATGCCGATCTCGTTGCCGCCGTCGCCAATGCCGACAGTCACCGGTCGCCCTCGGCCTCGTCCGCGAAGCCGGCTCGCATTTCGACGAGAGCGTTGGGCGGGCGTGCGGAGCCGGCTCGCACCTTTCTCAGGCCACCCTCGGTCCAAGCCGGCCTCACCGTTCCCGCTCCAATAAACCCCGCTACAAAGAAACAGCTCGTCGATCGGCGCATTCCAGCCCGCCACCGAGTGGCCCCGCATGTTCAGGTAATCGCCGTCGCGGTTTCGACCGGGGCGCTCGATCGCCACCAGGTGTGTCGGCTTCTCCGCCGCGAGCAGCCGGCGGGCGACGCCGGCCTCGGCGGGGTAGAGCATCACGTCGGATGGCTCGTCCAGGGTCTTGAGCGCCGCCTCCACAAGTGGCACGTTGGGCGCGTCGGTGACGTACGTGACCCGCGCGCCGAGGCGGCGCAGCGCACGGCCGAGCACGGCGGCGCTCGGCGGCCCGTCGGTCTCGGGCATGTCGGGCTCGACGGTGAAGCCGGTGACGATCAGGACGCGCTTGGCGCCGCGCAGCGCGCGCGCGGCCCGGACCGCCGCGCCCGGTGTCGAGAACGCGGCGATGTTGCGGCGGCCGGGATCGAGGGCGAGGATCTGGTCGACGAGGTCGGGGGCGCGCGTCACGAGCCGGACGCTATCACCGCCTCGCCTCGTACAGCAAGCACTGGTAGGGCGCCAGCGGCACCGCCGTGCCGCTGCCGCCGAAGGTCTCGGCGTCGCTGTCGATCAGCACCCGCCAGGTCGGCGTGTCGACGCCCGACGGCTGGGTCTTCGGGGTGAGATTCGCCACGAGCTTGACCGCGTCTCGGTCCGGCGTCATGCGCGTCACGACGAGCACGGCGCCCTCCGCTTCCCGCGTCACCCGCGTCAGCTCCTTGTGACGCGTGCCGAGCGCCGGATGCGTCCGTCGCAGCGTCAGCCAGCGCCGGTAGTATTCGCGGAGGCCGCGGTGACGGGGCGCGCCCGCCAGCGAATGATTGAGCCGGGAGCTGACGAACGTGTTGGGCGCGTTGGGATCGGCGATCGTACCGCGCCAGTCCCAGCGGCTCATCTCCGCCGTGCGGCCTTTCCGCACGACCTCGGCGAGGTTCCGGTCGAGGAACGAGCTGAAGAACTGAAAGCGCGCGGTCTCGCCGTACTCCTCGCCCATGAAGAGCAGCGGGATGGACGGCGTGACGAACATCAACCCGGCCGCGAGCTTCACCGCGTCGAAGGGCAAGAGCGTGCCGATCCGGTCGCCCAGCGGGCGGTTGCCGATCTGATCGTGGTTCTGCAGGCAGATGACGAAGCGCTCGCCCGCCAGGTCGGCGCTCGGCGTGCCGCGCGGCCGCCCGAAATACTCCGAGGGCTCGCCCTGGTACGCGAACCCCTCGGCGATCGCGCGGTCGAGGTGCTGCACGGCGCCGAAGTCGACGTAGTAGCTCACCGTCTCGCCGGTGAGCTGGCGGTGGAGCGCGTGGTGGAAATCGTCCGACCAGACCGCGTCGAGACCGAGCCCGCCGGCGTTCGAGGGCAGCACGATCCGGCGATCGTTGTCGTGCGATTCGGCGATCACGTGCACGCGCCGGCCCAGGCGCGCGGCCTCGCCCCGGACCGCGTCGGCGAACTCCGTGAGGATGTGCACCGGGCTCGTGTCGTGGATCGCGTGGATCGCGTCGAGACGGAAGCCGTCGATGTGGAACTCGCTGACCCACATGCGCCCGTTCTCGAGCACGTGACGGCGCGCGCCGTCGGCGCCCGTGCCGTCGTAGTTGACCGCCGGACCCCAGGCCGTCTGCGTGCGATCGGAGAAGTAGGGCCCGAACTCGGCCAGGTAGTTCCCCTCCGGCCCGAGGTGGTTGAACACGACGTCGAGGAAGACCGAGAGGCCGCGCGCGTGGCAGGCGTCCACCAGGCGCCTGAGGCCGCGCGGCCCGCCGTAGGTCGACTGCGGGGCCCACAGATGCACGCCGTCGTAGCCCCAGTTACGCGAGCCCGGAAACTCCGCGATCGGCATCAGCTCGATGGCGGTGACACCGAGCTCGACGAGGCGGGCGAGATGCGGAATGATCGCCTCGAACGTTCCGGGCGGCGTGAACGTGCCCACGTGGATCTCGTAGAAGGCGAGCTCGCCGAGCGCGTGCCCCGCGAATTCCTGATCGGTCCACACGAAACGGTTGGGATCGACGACGACCGACGGGCCGTGCACACCTTCGGGCTGAAACCGCGACGCGGGGTCCGGCCGGTAGCGGGTCGCGTCGAGCCGATACTTGTAGCGGGCGCCCTCGGCCAGCCCCTCGAGCGTCACGTCGAAGAGGCCGCCCTCGCGCGGGACCAGCGCCTCGATGGCGCGGCCGTCGACGACGACGTCGACCGAACGGCATCGGGGCGCCCAGACCCTGAAGGTGACACCGTTCGCGAGAAGGCTTGCACCGAGCGCGCTCATACGGTCCAATGAAGACCCCATGGCCTCACCATTCGCCCTGGTACTCCACACCCATCTTCCGATGGTGGTCAATCACGGCCGCTGGCCCCATGGCAGCGACTGGCTCTGCGAGGCGGCCTTCGAGTGCTACCTGCCGCTGCTCGAGACGGCGCACCGTCTGGTCGCCGATGGGATCTCGCCCAAGTGGACGATCAACCTGTCGCCCGTACTGACCGAGCAGCTCGCCTCGCCCGAATTTCAGAAGGAATTATCTTTTTACCACGATAACGTTCGGCGCGCTTGCGCCGAATCGCGGGAGCACTTCACGCGCGCGGGCCAGAAGGAGATTGTCCGTCTCACCCACTTCTGGGAAGAGTTCTTCGAGCGGATGTGGGAGATGCACCGGAGGATCGGCGGGGATATTCCCGGCACCTTCGCCGACCTGCAGCGCGGGGGCCACGTGGAGGTCATCACCTGCGCCGCGACCCACGGCTATCTGCCCCTGCTGGGGCGGGATGAGTCGATCCACCTTCAGCTCAGGACCGCCGTCGAGACCCACCGGCGGCATTTCGGCCGCTCGCCGCGGGGCATCTGGCTGCCGGAGTGCGCCTACCGCCCCCGGTACGAATGGACACCCCCAACCGGGCCCGACAGCGGGCGCGAGCGCCGCGTCCGGCCCGGCATCGAGGAGATGCTGGCGATGCACGGGCTCGAGTACTTCGTCGCCGACGCCCACCTGGTCTCGGCCAGCCAGCCCCTATTCCTCTATCGCGACTTCCTTCCATTGAAGAAGGAGGCCAAGACCGAGCCGGCTCCGACGGCTATGCCCACCGGGCAGGCACGGTCGCCCTACCTGCCCTACAAAGTCGCCTCGCGAGGGGGCCAGGGCCAGGCCGTCGCCTTCTTCCGCGACCCGCGGACCACGGTGCAGGTGTGGAGCCGCGAGCAAGGTTACCCCGGGGACTACGCCTACCTCGAGTTCCACAAGAAGCACTTCCCCGGGGGGCTCCGGTTCTGGCGGATCACCGACAACCAGGGCGACCTCGGGACCAAGGCGGTCTACGACCCGGAGGCCGCCGTCCAGAAGGTCGGCCTCCAGGCGGGCCACTTCGTCGACCTGGTAGTGGACACCCTCGCGCGCGCGGGCAAGGGACCGTCCCTCGTCTGCTCGCCCTACGACGCCGAGCTCTTTGGTCACTGGTGGTTCGAGGGGCCCCTGTGGCTCGAGCGCGTCGCGCGCGAGATGGAGCGCCGCGACGTCTCGCGCGCGACGCTCGGCGAGGCGCTCGCGGCGGTGCCGGCGCGCTCGACCCTGTCGCTGCCGGAAGGCTCGTGGGGCGAGGGGGGCGACCACCGGGTCTGGCTCAACCGCAGCACCGAGTGGACCTGGGACCGCGTCTACAGCGCCGAGACGGAGTGGGTCGGGCACCTGACGCGGCTCGCCCGCGACGAGCGCCCCGAGCTCCAGCGCGTGCTCACCCAGGCGACACGGGAGCTCTTGCTGCTCCAGTCCTCCGACTGGCAGTTCCTAATCACGACCGGCACCGCCTCCGACTATGCCGAGCGGCGGGTGGCCGAGCACTATGCCGAGTTCAAGCGGCTCTGCGAGATGGCGCGCGCGCTGGAGGCGGGGGACACGCTCTCCCCCGACGCCGCGCACTCGCTCGGGCGGCTCGAGCGCGACGACTTCTGCTTCCCGGACCTCAGCCCCGCCTGGGGTCTCGGGGCGCCGACGGCGGGCTAGCTCGGATGCCGCGGCGCGCGCGACTGCTCGCGATGATCATGGCCGGGGGCCGTGGCGATCGCCTGCAGCCGCTGACGCGCGAGCGCTCGAAGTCGGCGGTGCCTTTCGGCGGCCGGCATCGCCTGATCGATTTCGTCCTGTCGAACTTCATGAACTCCGACATGCCGTCCCTCTACGTGCTCGTGCAGTACAAGGCGCAGTCGCTGATCGAGCACCTGCGGCTGGCCTGGCGGACGAGCGGCATGCTGCCGGACTTCTTCGTGACGGTCGTGCCGCCGCAGATGCGGGTCGGCGCCGCCTGGTATAGGGGAACGGCCGATGCGGTGCTGCAGAATCTCAACCTGATCGACGACTTCAACGCGGACGTGGTCGCGGTCTTTGGCTCCGATCACGTGTACCGGATGGACGTGAACCAGATGCTCGCGTTCCACCAGGAGTCGGCGGCCGACGTCACCATCGCGGCCCGACCGGTGCCGCTGGCCGACGCGCGCCAGTTCGGCGTGCTCGCCGTGGACCGGGTGGGGCGCGTCGTCCAGTTCGACGAGAAGCCCGCGAACCCGGCGCCGCTGCCGGACGATCCCGAGCGCGCGCTCGTCTCGATGGGGAACTACATCTTCACCCGCCAGCCGCTGGTCGACGCCCTCGTGGCCGACGCGCGGCGCTCCACCGACCACGACTTCGGCCGCTCGATCATCCCGGAGCTCGTGCCGACCGGCCGCGTCTTCGCGTACGACTTCCAGAAGAACGAGGTGCCCGGGGTGAAGCCGTACGAGGAGCAGGACTACTGGCGCGACGTCGGCACGATCGCCTCCTACTGGGAGGCGCACATGGATCTCCTGGGCGAGTCGCCGCGCTTCGACCTCGACAACCGGCTCTGGGCGATCCGCAGCGAGCACCACGCCGGCCCCGCGGCGCGCTTCATCGGGGGCGACGTCGACAACGCGCAGATCGGCGAGTCGTCGCTGGTCAAGCGCGCGACGATCCGCAACTCGATCCTCGGCCGCTCGGTGTGGGTCAACGAGGGCGCGGTGATCGAGGACTCGATCGTGATGGACCACACCACGGTCGGCAAGGGCGCCCACCTGCGCCGCGCCATCATCGACCGCTTCAACATCATCCCGGCCGGCGTCGAGATCGGCCACGACCCGGCCGCCGACCGCCGCAGCTACCACGTCGACGCCTCGGGCCTGGTGGTGCTGCCCCGCGGGGGGCGCCGGGAGTTCCTGCGCGGGATCGAGGAATTTTGAACCGCGCGATCATCGTCCACGGCCACTTCTATCAGCCGCCGCGCGAGAGTCCCTGGCTCGAGTCGATCGAGGTGCAGGACTCGGCGGCGCCGTTCCACGACTGGAACGAGCGCGTGACCGCGGAGTGCTACGCGCCGAACACCGCGGCCCGGCGTGTCGACGACGACAACCGCGTGCTCGACATCGTCGACAATTTCGAGAAGATCTCGTTCAACATCGGGCCGACGCTCTTCGCCTGGCTCGAGCGCCACCGGCCGGACGTCTACGCGAAGATCGTCGAGGCCGACCGCGCGAGCGTCGCCGCGCGCGGGCACGGCAACGCGTGCGCCCAAGTCTACAACCACATGATCATGCCGCTCGCCACGCGCCGCGACAAGGTCACGCAGGTGCGCTGGGGGATCGACGACTTTCGCGCGCGGTTCGGGCGCGAGCCCGAGGGGCTCTGGCTACCGGAGACTGCGGTCGACAACGAGTCGCTCGAGGTGCTCGCCGAGGCCGGCGTGAAATTCACGATCCTGGCCCCTCACCAGGCCCAGCGCGTGCGGCCGCTCGGGACCGAGGCCTGGGAGGACGTGAGTGGCGGGATCGACCCGAGCCGCGCCTATCTCTGGCGCGGGCCGCGCGGGCTCCGCCTGGCGCTTTTCTTCTACGACGGCCCCATCTCGCGCGCGATTGCATTCGAGCGGCTGCTCGAGCGCTCCGAAAACCTAGTAGCGTGGCTCAACGCCGCCTTCTCCGACGCGCGCACCTGGCCGCAGCTCGTGCACTGCGCGACCGACGGCGAGACCTACGGCCATCACAGCCGCTTCGGCGAGATGGCGCTCGCCGCCGCGGTCCAGCAGATCGAGGCGGAAGGCACGGCGACCCTCACGAACTACGGCGCGTTCCTGGCGGCCAACCCGCCCACGCACGAGGTCGAGATCCACGAGCACACCTCGTGGAGCTGCGCCCACGGCATCGAGCGCTGGCGCGCCGATTGCGGCTGCCGCACCCGCGGCGACTGGCACCAGCGCTGGCGCGCGCCGCTCCGCGACGCCCTCGACTGGCTCCGCGACCAGATCGATTCGTTCTTCGAGGCGCGCGCCTCGGCGCACCTCAAGGACCCGTGGGCGGCCCGCGACGACTACGCCACGGTCCTGCTCGACCGGAGCCCGGAGCGGCTCGAGGCGTTCTTCGCTGACCGCGCGCGCGGCCAGCTCGATCCCGCCGCGCGCGTCGAGGCGCGGAGGCTCCTCGAGCTCGAGCGCAACCGGCTGCTCATGTACACCTCGTGCGGCTGGTTCTTCGACGAGATCTCGGCGATCGAGCCCGTGCAGATCCTCCGCTATGCCGCGATGGCGCTCCAGTACCTGAACGACCTCGGCGGCGGACGGCTCGAGGACGAGTTCGTCCGGCGGCTCGCCGCCGCGCCGAGCAACCTGCGCGCGATGCGCGACGGCGCCGAGGTCTACCGGCGCCTGGTCCGCCCGGCCGCGGTCAACCTGAGCCGGGTCGTGACCCACTACGCGATCACCGGCCTCCTCGCCGAATATCCGGCCGACGCGCGCGTCTACGCCTATCGGGTCGAGCGGCTCGACGGGGCGCGGGAGACCGCCGACGGCACGACGCTGGCCGTCGCGCACGTGCGGGTGAGCTCGGAGATCACGGGCGAGACGCGTGAGGTGGTGTACGCGCTCGCCCACTTCGGCGGCCACGACTTCTCGTGCGGTGTCCGCAGCTGGGACGATCAGGCGACGTACGACGCGCTGAAGGCCGACCTGCTGGCCCGGTGCGCGCGGCAGAGCGTCGCCGACTTGGTGCGCGGGCTCGACGAGTACTTCCCCGGCGGACTCTCGTCGTTAGGTCATCTGTTCCTCGACGAGCGCCGCCGCGTCCTGGCCAACGTCATCCGGGCCACCCTCGAGCGTCACGAGGAAACGTACCGGAAGATCTGGGAGGAAAACCGCAAGCTCGTCCACTACCTGCGCGACGCCGACGCGCCGATCCCCGAGGCGCTCGCGATCATCGCGCGCCACGTGCTCGAGCAGCAGGTGAGCTTCGAGCTCTTGTCCGTCCCCGAGCTCACGGCGATCCCCTATCGCGTCGTCGGCATCGGGGAAGAGGCCAAGGCGCTGGGCCTCACCCTCGACCTGATGCCGCAGCGCTTCGTCATGCAGAGCGCCGTGGCCCGCGTGCTGGCCCTGGTGGCCGAATTGCCGTCGCGCGAGCGCGTCGCCCAGGCGACCGCCCTCATCGAGGGCGCGCGGCGCCTCGGTATCCGCTACGGCCACTGGGCGGCCCAGAACCGGTTCTTCCAGATCTGGAGCGAGCGGCCCGACGCGCGGGGCGAGCTCCTGCCGCTCGCGACCGCGCTCGGCTTCAGCCTGGCCGCGTGAGCCGAGTGAGCGCGCCGACGATCGAGGCGCCCCGCCGTACCGTCGTCATCGAGAGCGTGGAGCCGGCCGTGGACGGCGGCCGCTATCCCGTCAAGCGCGAGGTCGGCGCGGGCCTCGAGGTCTCGGCCGACATCTTCAAGGATGGCCACGACGTCCTGGTGGCGTATCTGCGCTATCGCCGCGACGGCGAGCTCGAGTGGCGCGAAGCGCCGATGCGCCACGTCGACAACGACCGCTGGGCGGGCGCCTTCACGCTCGCCGCGACCGGACGGTACCGCTTCACGATCGAGGCGCTTCCCGAGCCGTTCCTCTCCTGGGTCGCTGATCTGGAAAAGCGCCGCGCCGGCGGCCAGAACCTCGCGAGCGCGCTCGGCGAAGGTCTGGCGCTGATCCGCGCCGCGGCGTCGCGGGCGACCGCGGCGGCCGATCGCGCGGCGCTCGGCGCGTACGCCGACCGGATCGAGCGGGCGCCGGCCCCATCGGAGGCGGTGGCGGTGGCCGCCGACCCGGCGCTGGCCGCGCTGATGACCCGGCATCTCGATCGAACCGACGCCACGTGGGCCGCGCGCGAGCTCGAGGTGATCGTGGATCCGGAGCGCGCGCGCTTCGCCGCGTGGTACGAGTTCTTCCCGCGCTCGGGCTCGACCCCCGACCGAAGCGCCACGTTCAAGGAGGCCGAGGCGCAGCTGGCCCGTGCCGCGGCGATGGGCTTCGACACGGTGTATTTGCCGCCGATCCATCCGATCGGGCGCTCGCACCGCAAGGGGCGCAACAACGCCCTGGTGGCCGCGGCCGGCGATCCGGGAAGCCCGTGGGCCATCGGCAGCGCCGACGGCGGCTACACGGCCGTGCATCCCGATCTCGGCACGCTCGAGGACTTCGATCGGTTCGTCGAGGCGGCGCGGCGGCTCGGGCTCGAGGTCGCGCTCGACTTCGCGATCCAGTGCTCGCCGGACCATCCCTGGGTCCGGCAGCACCCGGAGTGGTTCTTTCACCGGCCCGACGGCACGATCAAGTACGCCGAGAACCCGCCGAAGAAGTACCAGGACATCTATCCGCTGAACTTCCAGGGCGAGGCGGCCCCGGCGCTCTGGGAGGAGATGCGGCAGATCATCGAGTTCTGGATCGGCCACGGGGTCAGCACGTTTCGCGTCGACAATCCTCACACCAAGCCGGCGAAGTTCTGGGAGTGGCTGATCCGCGCCGTGAAGGACGCGCATCCCGAGGTCGTCTTCCTGGCCGAGGCGTTCACGCGCCCCAAGATGATGAAGGTGCTCGCCAAGTCGGGCTTCACCCAGTCCTACACGTACTTCACGTGGCGGAACACGAAGCAGGAGCTGATCGACTACCTGACGGAGATCACCACGCCGCCGGTGTCGGAGTATTTCCGCGGCAATCTCTGGCCCAATACCCCCGACATCCTCCACGAGACCCTGCAGCGGGGCGGCCGCCCGGCCTTCAAGACGCGGCTCGTCCTGGCCGCGACGCTCTCGTCCCTGTACGGGATCTACTCCGGCTACGAGCTCTGCGAGAACGTCCCGCGCGAGCCAGGATCGGAGGAGTACCTGAACTCCGAGAAGTACGAGTACAAGGCGCGGGACTGGGACGCGCCTGGCAACCTCGTGGACTACGTGACGCGGATCAACCGCATCCGGCGCGAGAACCGCGCGCTCCACGGCTACACGAACCTCCGGTTCTACGGCGCGGACGATCCGAACATCCTCTTCTACGGCAAGATGACCCCGGAGCGCGACAACCTCGTCTTCGTGGCGGTCAATCTGGATCCGTTCGCCACGCACGCCTGCCGGGTCGAGGTGCCGAGCGCCGAGCTCGGCATCGGCACGGCGCAGACCTACCGCGTGCACGAGCTCCTGCGCGATCGGTGGTACGAGTGGCGCGGCGCCAGGAACTACGTGGAGCTACACCCGAGCGTGGAGCCTACGCAGATCTACGTCCTTCATCGCTGAGGCGGGCGCGGCGCGGCCGGCTCGGCGGGCGGCAGCTTCTGCGGCGGCGTGAAGATCATCACGAGCACCTGTTTCGCGTCCTGGCTGAAGTAGACGAGCAGCCCCTGCTCGTAGAGGAAGAACTCCAGGTCGCCTTCCTTGCCGATGCGCGACGGCGGCCCCCAGCCGTCCACCACCAGCTTCCGGTTGAAGATGTCGGGTTTGGGCTCGAGCCGGAACGCGCGCACGACGTCCTTCTTGTATCCCGACGGCGTGAGGAGACCGAACTCGACGATCATCTTCGCGATCCCGGCCGGCGCCTGCGCGCCCTCGTACGTCCACTGCAGAGTGTCGTAGCCGTCGATCTGCTGCGGCGTCTCCCTGGTGGGCGCGCCGTATCGCGCGCGGACGTCCGCCAGCGTGCTCACCGCGGGCTTGATCTGCCCCCAGTCCGCCGCCGCCGCCGGCGCGGCGAGCAGGACGACGAGCCCCAGCGCCCCGAGCGCGACGCGCATCGCTAGAAGCCCAGCGCTACCCCGTCGCCCCGGGGATCGGCGCCGCCCATCAGGGTGCCGTCGCGAAGCACGATGCCGTGCGCGTGCCCGCATCGCCAGAAGAGCTCCGGCGCGGCCTTGACGCGATGGCCCTTGGCGACCAGACCGGCGAGCACCTCGGCGGGCACGCGCGCCTCGACGTGCGTCATGTCGTCCGAATCGCCCGGAAGGAACGCGCCCATCAGGAAGCGCGGTCGCTCGATCGCCTCCTGGATGTCCATGCCGTAGTCGTAGAGATTCGTCAGCACCTGCAGGTGGAACATCGCCTGCCCGTTGCCGCCCATCGTCGCGAAGCCGAGAGCCGGGCGATCGGCCCGGGTCGCGATGCACGCCATCAAAGTGTGGAAGGGGCGCTTGCCGGGTCCCAGAGCGGACGGATGCGACGGGTCGGTGCTGAAGTGGCGGCCGCGATTCTGGAGCACCACGCCCGTCCCGGGCGCCACCACCCCGGAGCCGAAGGCGTTGAACAGGCTCTGGATCACGCTGATCAGGTTACCGCGCTCGTCGACCACGACGAAGCCCGTGGTATCGCCGCGCGGATCGCCGAAGGCGTGGGACTGCGCCTTCGACGGATCGAAGTCGTTCCGGCGCCGGGCGGCGTAGGGCTTGGAAAGGAGCCCGGCCAGCGGCACCTTCGCGTGGGCCGGGTCACCGATCCACCGATCGCGGTCGGCATACGCCAGCTTGCACACCTCGACGAGCATGTGCAGGTGCTCGACCGAGTGCGGCGGATGGTCGGCGAGCGGCAGGCCCTCGAGGAGGTTGAGCCCGAGCAGCGCGACGAGCCCCTGTGTCGGCGGCGGCGTCTCGTAGACGGTCAGGCCGCGGTAGGTCGTCGAGATCGGCTCCTCCCACTCGCCCGTGTGCCGCGCCAGGTCGTCGGGCGTGAGGAAGCCGTCGGCCTCCATCCGCCGGGCGATCGCCTGGCCGACGCGGCCGCGATAGAAGAGGTCGGGGCCCTCGGCGGCGAGGTCGGCGAGCGTACGACCCAGATCGGCCTGGACCAGGAGCTCGCCGAAACCCGGGCTCTTCCCGGCCGGCGCGAAGATGCGCCGCCACTCCGGGTCGGTGTGCACCACGACGTAGTCGCGGATGGTCTGGCTCAGGAGCGAGCCCGTGGGGTAACCGCGGGAGGCCCAGTGGATCGCGGGCTGCAGCAGCTCGCCCAGCGGACGCGTGCCGAATCGCTCGAGCAGCATCGCCCAGCCGCGTACGCACCCGGGAACGCTGACCGTCGCGGGACCCGTGACGGGGAGCCGGTCCATTCCTCGCCGGCGGAGCTCCTCCAGGCTCGCGCGCGAGCCCGAACGTCCGGCTCCGTTGAGATAGTGGATGCCGCCGGTCGCAGCCTCGTAATACAGACAGAAAATGTCGCCGCCGACGCCGCAGTTCTCGGGCTGCGTCACTGCGAGCACGGCGTTCACCGCGACCGCCGCGTCGGCCGCGGTGCCGCCGGCCCGCAGGACGTCGAGGCCGGCGACGGTCGCGTAGGAATGCGCCGAGGCGACCATGCCCCGCCGCCCGAGCGCGACGGGGCGATACGAGTAGCCGATCAGGGGCATACCGTCACCCGCCCTGGAACAACCGCGAGATCTCGTCCTGCGGGAACACCGGCATCGGCTCCTGGCGGCTGCCGCTCACGAGGGTCACCCCCTGCTCGCGCGGCACGACCTGGCCGATGAAGTGACAGTCGATCGATTCGCGGGCGAGGGCGTGGATCACGATGCCGGCCTCCGCGGGCCCCAGGGTCATCAGGAGCGCGCCCGACGAGATCGTGCCGAGGGGGTCGAGCCCGAACGCGTCGCAGATCGCCCGGCCTTCCGGCAGCACCATGATGCGGTCGCGGTCGATGCGGAGCCCGACGCCGGCGGCGGCCGCCAGCTCGACGAGCGCGGTGGCGATCCCGCCCTCGGTCGGATCGTGCATCGAATGCACCGCGGCTAGCTCGCAGGCGATCTCGACCTCGGGCAGGACGCTGAGCCCGGGACTCTTGAGAAAGCCCTTCGCCCGGCGGATGGCCGCCGGGGACACGCCGCGCTCCCGCAGCTCCGCCTCTTTTTCGCGCGCGATGATCGCGGCGCCCTCGAGGGGAACGCCCTTGGTCATCACGACCGCGTCGCCGACGCGGGCGCCGGCGGTGGTCACGAGCTTGTCCTTCTCGACCTCGCCGAGCATCGTGCCGGCCACGATCGGCCGGTCGAGGCCGTGCGTGACCTCGGTGTGCCCTCCGACCAGCGCCACGTCGAGCTCCTCGCACGCCGCGTGCAGGTCGGCGAAAAGCGCCTCGACCGAGGTCGCGCTGGTGGCGCCGGCGGGCAGCAGCAACGTCGCCAGGAACCATCGCGGCCGCGCGCCGCGCACCGCGATGTCGTTGGCGTTGACGTGCAGCGCGTACCACCCGATCTCGGCGGTCGCGAACGTGATGGGATCGCTCGTGGCGACGAGGTAGCGGTCACCCACGTCGATGACGGCGGCGTCTTCACCGACCTTGGGACCGACGACGACGCGGGGATCCTTGGTGCGGTGCTTGTCGAAGATCGCCTGCAGCGTGTCGGCACGAAGCTTGCCGATTGGCAGAGCCTGCATGCTGACGGGTAGTATACATGGCACGCCGCGCCGCTCGACCACGGCCCCCGATCTGTGCCTCGCTACCTACGTCGATCTCGAGCCGCCGCGGCCGGCCTGACCGGGCCAGTCGAGCACGAGGCGGGTCCATCGCTTCTCGATGACGTGTTCGCCGGCGGCAGGCACGTGGCCGGTGGCGATCGGCAGCGCGCGGATGCGGAGCCCGGCGGTGCCGCGGCGCCCGGCGGCGTCCCAGGCCTCAGCGTGCTCGCACAGTCGACGCGCCGTCTCGGCGCCCTCGCCGAAGCCTCGGACGTAGAGCTCGAATGGTCGCGGTTCGGCCTCGGGTCCGCCGGGGATGCGATCTCCGGGCGGGCGCATGTAGAAGCCGGCGCTCCCGGCGCCAAAGACACCGGCGGCGGAGCGATACTTGCCAGCCAGCGCGAAGAGCGGGGGAACTGGGCGCGCGTCTGCCTGTGGGCCGATCGCTTCGAGCCAGCAGAAGCCGGGCTCGCGGAGCGCGATCCAGAGGACGAGGCCACCATACAGCTCGCCACCGATCACGTGGACGCCTGTCGGAAGATCGGTCGCCGCACTCTTCAGCAGATCGTATGCCGCCGCGGCATCGACCGCGGCCGGATCGCGGACGTGGAGCCGGAGGTCCGGGGTGTCGCCAAGCACCACCCGAGTCGGCGGACCGGCGAACGCGCCGCGCAGGCTCATGAAGGCGCAGTCCGTCACCGAGGCGCTCACGAGATGATCCGCGATCCTGACGAACGCCACGGACTTCTGCGAGCCTCCGACGGTGAGCGGGAGCACGAGCCGGCCTCCCGGACGTAGCTGCTCGAGCCACGCCGGAGCGATGTCCCACGCGCCGACCGTGAGGATGATCCGATCGTACGGCGCGCCGTCGGGACATCCGAGCCCCCCGTCGCCCAGCACGACGCGGACGTGCTCGATCCCGGCCGCAGCCAGGTGAGCCCGGGCGCCGTCCACGAGATCGGTGTCGACGTCCATGCTGATCAGCGTGCCTGTGTCTGCGACGAGGTGGGTCATGAGCGCCGCGTTGTAGCCCGTACCCGCGCCGATCTCCAGCACGCGCTGGCCGGGCTCGAGCGCGAGCTGCTCGAGCATCGTCGCCATGATCTCCGGCTGCGACGAGGAGCTGACCGCCTCGCCGTCGACGATCTTCGTCGGAATGGCCTCGTTGCGGTACACCTCCGCGAGGGGCACGTCGGGCAGGAACAGATGACGCGGGATCGCGCGAAACGCCGCCTCGACCCGGGAGTCCTTGATCGCGTTTCGGCGGACGAGCGCGTCGATCAGGGCGCGATGCAGCGCGAACGCACCGACCATCGGGCCGCCCGGCTCAGGTCAAAAGCTTGAGGAGATCCGACGTCAGATCGTAGAGCTGGGCGCAGCCGGTCTCGCCGCCGAGGTGGCCCTGGATCCGGCGCCGCAGACCGTCGTCGGCGGTCTCGCCGACGAGCGCCGTGATCTTCCGCTGGGGCTCCGTGCAGATCCCCATGTAGGGGAGCCGCGGGGTCACGTGCTCGGCGCGCACGATCGTCCCCGTCGCCAGATCGATCTCGTAGGTGATCTCGAAGCCGTGAACGTTGTCGTGCATCGAGTGGAAGAGCGCGAGGCGGCCGTCGTGACGCTCGAGGCGCGCGATCTTCTTGCGCTCGAAGACGCGCGACTGGCCCGGCCGCGAGCAGTAGAGGTCGGGCTGCATCGGCGTGCTGACCGTGCGCGAGCCGAAGAGGCTCCGCCCGGCGTCGGTGTAGGTGAAGCAGGAGTTCGGCAGGTCGATCCAGCCGGTCATGTCGAGCTGCCAGCACTCCCAGGCGTTCCCGCCGGCCGCGCGCTCGGCGCGCTCGCGCGGAAGCTTGGCCGTCTGGCGCGCGAGCCGCGCGACCTCGACCACCGCCGCGAGCACGAAGGCGGCGCCCGGGCCCGACCCGGTCAGCTCGGCAACCCGACGGCTCATACCGCCGACCATCGCGGTGCCGGCGAGCTCCTCGACGCTCGCCGCGAGCGCCGGATCGAGGGCCCCGGCGATGCGCCGGCAGCGCGCCTCTCGGATGCGATAGCTCGGCGAAGGCTCGGCCACGACCGAGAGCTCCAGGGCCTGGTCGTCGTCGCGCAGCAGGACGATGTGGGTGAACGCGTCCTCGTCGGTGTTGTCCACCCGCCCGTCCATGACGCGCTCGTAGCGGTCGCGGTCCCGAAGCAGCGGCGGCGCGATCACGGTCACTTGGGCAGATACTTCTCGGGTTCCCTGTCGAACTGCTGCTTGCAGCCGACGGCGCAGAAATAGTACGTCTGGCCTCGATACGTCGACTGCGCGGCTGCCCTCGCGGGCTCCACCGTCATCTTGCACACGGGATCGACGGCCATTGTCCGGCCTCCCTTCGAGTCGAGGAGCGCAGCCCGCGCCCTGCCGGCGTCGGCCGCGCTCTGCCATTTCTTGAGCCTGAGACTGTTGGTGACCACCGACACCGATGAGAACGCCATCGCGACGCCGGCCAGGATCGGCGAGAGCAGGATGCCCCAGATCGGATAGAGCACACCCGCCGCTACCGGGATCAGCACGACGTTGTAGCCGAACGCCCAGACCAGATTCTCCTTGATCACGCGAATGGTCCGTCGCGACAGGTCGACGACGTCCACGACGTCATGCACGTCGTCGCGGACGAGGGTCACGTCGGCGGCCTCGATCGCCACGTCGGTGCCGGAGCCCATCGCGATGCCGACGTCGGCGCGGGCGAGCGCCGGCGCGTCGTTGATACCGTCGCCGACCATCGCGACACGGCGGCCTTCCGCCTGAAGCTTCGCGATCTCGCCGGCCTTGTCCTCCGGCAAGATTTCGGCGAGCACACGCTTCACGCCCGCGCGCGCGGCGACGGCCTCGGCGGTCGGCCGCGCGTCGCCGGTGAGCATCGCGACGTCGATGCCGCGTTGCGCGAGGGCCGCGATCGCCTCCGGCGCCTCCGGCTTGAGCTCGTCGGCGACGGCGATGACGCCGAGCGCCCGACCGCCGAGGGCGAGATAGACCGCGGTCTTGCCCTCCGAGGCGAGCGCCCGCACCTGCGGCGCAAGTGCTTCGACGTCGATGCCCCGGACGTCCATCAGCCGGCGGTTGCCGAGCAGCCCCCGGCCGCCGGACGCCATCGCCTCGATTCCCTGGCCCGGCACCGTCGTGAACTCGCCGATCGGCGGAAGCGCCAGGCCGCGCTCCTTGGCCCGCGCGACGATCGCTTCGCCGAGTGGGTGCTCCGAGCCTTGCTCGGCCGCCGCCGCGAGCGCCAGGACCTCGTCCTCGCTCGCGCCGGAGCCGGCCGCGACGATCACATCGGTGACCACGAGCCGGCCGATCGTGAGCGTGCCGGTCTTGTCGAACACGATCGTGTTCACGCGATCGAGCAGCTCGAGCGCCGTCGCGCTCTTGACCAGGATCCCGAGCTCGGCGCCGCGGCCGGTCGCGACCATGATCGCGGTCGGCGTCGCCAGCCCCATGGCGCAGGGGCAGGCGATCACGAGCACCGCCACCGCGTTGGTGAGCGCGTAGAGCGCCGACGGCGCAGGGCCGAAGGCCCACCACGCGAGAAACGTCAGCGCCGCGATGCCCAGCACGATCGGGACGAAGATCGCGGCGACCCGATCGGCCAGTCGCTGAATGGGTGCGCGCGAGCCCTGCGCCTCGGCGACGAGCTTGACGATGCGCGCCAGCGCGGTCTCGCTGCCGACGCGCGACGCCCGGAAGACGAAGCTCCCGGTCCGGTTGACGGTGCCCGCGAAGACTTTCGACTCCAGCGTTTTCTCAACGGGCAAACTCTCGCCGGTCAGCATCGACTCGTCGATCGTGGAGGCGCCCTCGGTGACCACCCCGTCGACCGGGACCCGCTCGCCCGGGCGGATGCGGACGAAGTCACCGACCTGCACGTCGGCCGTCGGCACGTCGACCTCGGCGCCGTCGCGGACGACTCGCGCGGTGCGCGGAGCGAGACTCACGAGCCGGCGGATCGCCTCGGAAGTCCGTCCGCGCGCACCCGCCTCGAGCCAGCGCCCGAGCACGACCAGGGTGACGACGACCGCGCTCACGTCGAAGTACGTCATCGCCCCGTGCTGCGGGAATGCGTGCGGCCAGAGCGTGACCGCGACGCTGAAGAAGTACGCCGTGTTCGTGCCGACCGAGACGAGGGTCGCCATCGACGCGTTCAGATAGCGGAGGTCGTGCAGGAACCCGCGATGGAACTGCCAGCCGACCCAGAACTGGACGGGGGTGGTGAGCGCCAGCAAGAGCCAGGGATCGCGAAGCGCCGACGGCACCCACGGCAGGAGATGGGACATCCCGCCCAGGAGCACGGGCACCGAGAGCACCGCGCCGACGATCAGCCGGTTTCGCTGGCGGCGCTGATCGGCCTCGCGGGCGGACTGCTCGGCGTCGTCGACCGCGGCGGCGCCGGCGCGGGGCTCGGCGAGCTCATAGCCGGCGGCGGCGACCGCCGCCTTCAGCGCATCGAGACTCGCCCGCGTCGGATCGAACGAGACCGCGGCCTGCTCGGTCGCGAGATTGACCGATGCCTGCTCGACGCCGGGGACGGAGGTCAGCGCGCGCTCGACACGGCCGACGCACGCGGCGCAGTGCATCCCGCGGACCGGCGCGACGATGTCGGTCGTGTGGCGCTCCGCCATCACTTCCCCCGGAACCGCGCGAACACGTCGAGCAGCTCGTCGATCTTCTGCTGACGCTCGCTCTTCGAGCCCGTGCGCAGCGCGTCGGCCACGCACGACTCGATGTGCCGGCCCAGCAGGAGCTTCTCGACCTGCTCGAGGGCGCCCTGCACGGCCGAGACCTGGAGCAGGATGTCGACGCAGTACGCCTCGCCGTCGATCATCCGCTGGAGACCCTGCACCTGCCCCTCGATCCGGCGCAGGCGGCCGAGGACCTTGGTCTTCGTCTCCTCGTTGATCATCCCTATACCCCCTGGGGGTAGTATCGTCCCGACGCCGGGCGCTGTCAACCCGACGGCGAGCTCCGCACGATCCGGCCGGGGCTCAGCGCCGCAGGCGAAGAGCTCGGGGACAGACCCGGAAGGTCACGGGCGTGTCGGCGGCCGGCTCGCCGTCGAGGTGCGTCCGCAGGGGGGTGGTACCGGCGACTCGCGCGCGGCGGATCGGGCGGATGGTGATCCTGGGGTTCGCGAGGTGGGCGCCGCGATAGACCGTGGGAAGCCAGCGCAAGAGCTCGACGCGCCCGAGGGCGCCGATGACGACGAGGTCGAGGGCGCCGTCGCTCGGATTCGCCGACGGCGCGATCTTCATGCCGCCGCCGTAGTACGCGCCGTTGGCGGCGACCACCGTCGTGAGCGGCCCCGACTGCTCGACCCCGGCGTCGGCATCGATCGTCACGGGGATCGGCCGATGCGCGAGGAGTCCCTCGACGACGGCGAGCAGGTAGGGGAGGGTCCCGACTCCCCCGCGCGAGGCGGCGCGTCGGGCCACCGCGGCGTCGAAGCCGGCACCCGCCGCGCTGACGAAGTAACGGCTCGTCCCATCGGTCCACTCGGCGACGCCGAGATCGAGGGCGACGTCGTCGCCCACGACGATTCGGCGGGCGGCGAGCCGCCAGTCGGCGGCGAGACTGAAGTTCCGGCGCGCGTCACGGCCCCGGCCCGTGAGGATCGCGCCCGTCGTCGCGAGCGGCACCCCCCTCCGGTCGGTCACGCCGTTGACGACCTCGTTCAGGGTGCCGTCGCCGCCGATGGCGACCACGAGCGGCCACCCCGCGGCGGCCGCGCGGCGAGCGAGATCGGTGGCGTGACCGCGTCGAGTGGTCCAGGCGCTCTCGAACGCGAGCCCGAGGCGGTTGAGCTCGGCGGCGAGCATCGGCCATGTCCGCGCGGTGCGGCCTCCGCCGGCCGCGGGATTGACGACGACGAACGCGCGCGTCACTGCGGCATCGGTCGCAGCGGCGGGCTCAGACGTCGAACAGGGACGGCTGCTCGGCCGTGGGCACCCGACGGCGGGCGCCCGCGCTCCCCTTGGCGCCCTTCCGTCCGGCCTTGGGCTTCGCCGCCCGGGGCTTCGCGAGCTTCCATCCCTTCTGGTAGGCGATGCGGTCGCCCTGCTTGATTACGAGCAGGTCAACGAGGCGGGCCAGCGGATTGGAGAGGAGCGACAGGTATTTCTCCCAGTAGCGCGGCGAATGGGCCAGGGTGCGCATCTGGTCGAGCGCCAGCGAGAGCGCCGTCCGGTCGCCGCGCTTGGCGGCGAGCTTCAGGTCGCCGACCAGTCGCGCCTGGCTGATGCGTGACGGGCGTGGCTTGGCCATCAGCGGCTCACTGCGGCGCGCCGCCGCGCAGCCGCACCTCGTAGCCGTCTCGCTCGCCGAAGTTCGGCTGGATCGTGATCTTGCGGTCGAGCGCCCGCGCGAGCCGCTCCAGACCTTCCTGACCGTCGCCCTCGAAGTAGCGCGCGAGGTCGGGATGGACGCGGATCACGACTTCCCGGCCGTTCGCGTCCCCGGCCGTGGCGGCCTTGGCCTGGGCGCTGCGGAAGATCTCGGCGGCGATGGTAGCATCCGATTTGGTGATGCCGCTGCCCTTGCAGGTCGGGCACACGGTCGAGAGCAGCGAGCGGAGATCCTGGCGCACGCGCTTGCGCGTCATCTCGACCAGGCCGAGCTCGGAGATCTCCAGCACGTTCGTGCGCGCCTTGTCCTCGGCCAGCGCCCGCTTGAGCGCGCGGTACACCTGCTCGCGGTGCTCCGCCGACTCCATGTCGATGAAGTCGATGATGATGATGCCGCCGAGGTCGCGCAGGCGGATCTGGCGCACGATCTCGCCGACCGCCTCGAGGTTGATCTTGAGCACGGTCTGCTCGAAGTCGCGCTTGCCGACGTACTTGCCCGTGTTCACGTCGATCGACACGAGCGCCTCGGTGTGATCGATCACAATGTAGCCGCCGGACTTGAGCCACACGCGGCGCCGCAGCGCCTTCTCGATGTCCTTCTCGATGCCGAGCGCCTCGAAGATCGACGCCGGCTCTTCCCACAGCCGCACCCGCTGGCGGAGCGCGGGCACCAGCGCCTCGACGTAGCCGGCGCACTTGTCGTAGACCTCACGGGAGTCGACGACGAACTCGTCGACCTCCGGCGAGAACAGATCGCGCACGACCCGGAAGGTGAGGTCGCCCTCCTCGTGCAGGACCGCCGGCGCCGCGGCCTGCTCGAAGCGCGCCTGGACCTGCGCCCACAGACGCGTCAGGAATTCGACGTCGGCGGCGAACTCGCTCTCGCTCTTGCCCTCGGCGTTCGTCCTCAAGATGAAGCCGCCCGGCGGCAGACTCACGGAGCGCAGCGCGGCGCGGAGCCGCTCGCGCTCGCGGTCGTCGCGGATGCGCCGCGAGACGCCGATGTGGCGCGCCTGCGGCATGTAGACCAGATAGCGGCCGGGCAGTGAGATGAAGGACGTGATCCTGGCGCCCTTGGTCCCGAGCGATTCCTTCGAGACCTGCACCAGCACCGTCTGGCCCTTGTGCAAGAGGTCTTCGATCGGAGCGGTCTCGCGCCGCGGCTCGAGCTCTTCGCCGACGTCGAGGTCGATGTCGGCGTCACCGTCCTCGCCGCCGCCCGCGAGCATCGCGCCCGCGAGGTCGCCGAGGTTGGTCGTGTAGTCGCCGGCGTAGAGGAAGGCGTCCTTCGCGAGCCCGATGTCGACGAACGCCGCCTGCATGCCCGGCAGGACGTTCGTCACGACGCCTTTGTAGACGCTCCCCACGATCGAGCGGTGCCGGTGCCGCTCCAGGTAGAGCTCGGTGAGGAGATTACCCTCCTGGACTCCGACCCGGGTTTCGGTGAGGCCCGCATTGACGACGATCCGTTTGCGCACGGCAGCACCTCGCCGACACGGCGACCCGCGAGATACCTCCGCATCGTCCGTGTCTCATTGGAACTGCCGCATTCGAACCGAGAGGAGAAGGCCAAGCGTCATGAAGGAGGCGACCATCGAGGAGCCGCCGTAGCTCATCAACGGCAGCGGAATCCCGACGACGGGCAGAAGCCCGGTCACCATCCCGACGTTGATCAAGACCTGCGCCGCCAACAGCGACGTGGCGCCCAGCGCCACGAGCCGGCCTACCGGCTCGCGCGCGGTCGCCGCGATGTCGAAGCCCCGCAGGAGGAGCAAGACATAGCACAGCAGCAGGACGAGACAGCCGACGAACCCCCACATCTCGGCGAATACGGCGAAGATGAAATCCGTGTGACGCTCCGGGAGAAAGGCCAACCGGCTCTGCGTCGCGCCGGTCACGCCCTTGCCCAGGAGCTGGCCCGATCCAATCGCGATCTTCGCCTGGATCACGTTGTACGCGCTCCCGAGTGGATCGCGAAACGGGTCCAGGAAGACGAGAATCCGTTCTCGCTGGTATTCCTTGAGCGCGAACCAGGCGAGCGGCAGTGCCGACAGAGCCACGAGGGCCAGGCCCCCGAGCAGCTTGAGGCGCACGCCCGCTCCGATCAAGAGAATGACCATCACCGGAACGAGCAAGAGGGCGGTGCCGAGGTCGGGCTGCTTGATGATGAGCACGACCGGGACTGCCACGATCGGAAGCATCATGGCCAGGCTGAGCTTGCCCACGGGCTGCGCCCAGCGGGAGGTCAACGCCCAGACCATCATGAGCAGGAAGCATATCTTGAAGAGCTCGGACGGCTGCAGGGAGAGCGGACCCCACACGACCCACCGCCGCGCACCCGACACGGTTCGGCCCAGCAGGAAGACGGAGGCCAGGCCGACGAGACCCAGGAGATAGAACGCCGGCGCGGCGCGAACGAGCCGACGGGTATCGAGGCTGGCCAGGAAGACCATGACGACCAGACCGAGGGCGAACCAGACGAGTTGCCGCACGACGACGCTGCCGCCGGCCCGGCCGACGTGGAGGCTCGCGAGCGTCACCGTGCTGATCACGACCAGCCCGAACGCGGTCACCAGCAAGAGCCAGTCCACGTTCTCCAGCAGGCGCCGGTCGATCCGCAGCACTAGCCGGCGATCTCCACCGCGGCGATCTTCTCGAAGAAGATCGCATTCAAGATTTTTCTCGCGATGGGCGCCGCGACCTGGCCGCCCTTACCGCCCCGCTCCACGAGCACGACGATGACCACCTCCGGCGCCTTCGCGGGCGCGAACGCCGCGAACCACGCGTGGTCCTGCCCCTTCTCGGCCTTGGACTTGGCGATCGTCTGCGCGGTACCGGTCTTGCCGGCGATGTCGAGCCCGGGGATCCGCGCGGCCGCGCCCGTTCCGTTGTCGTTCACGACCGCCCAGAGGCTCTGACGGAGGAACGCCCACACCACTGGCGAGAGCTCGGCGTGGCCGGCCACCTGCCCCTGATCGCTCCAGACGAGGCGCTCCGGGCGCTCGACCCGCTGCACCAGACGCGGCCGCCAGAGGACGCCGCCGTTGGCGACGGCCGCCATAAAGCGCGCCACCTGCATCGGCGTGACGAGCACGGTGCCCTGCCCGATCGACATATTGACCGTCTCACCGGGCGGATACCCCGCCGTCCGGCCCTGACGACCCCGGGTGACCTGGGGCCGCGGCAGGAGACCGCTCTTCTCGCCAGGCAGGTCGATAGCAGTCGGCTGGCCGAATCCGAACGTGCTCGCGTATTTCACGATCGTCGCGCCGCCGACCTTCAGTCCCGCCTCGTAAAAGAAGATGTTGCACGACTGCGCGATCGCGTGGTGGAGATCGACCGTGCCGTGGCCGCCTTCCTTCCAGTCCTTGAACGTCGCCGTGCCCAGACGGAACTCGCCGTTGCAGTAGGTCCGGTCGAGCGGCGTGAGGCTGCGTTCCTGCAGACCCGCGGCCGCGACGATGATCTTGAAGACGGAACCTGGGGCGTACTGGGTCTGGATCGTGCGGTTCAGCAGCGGGAAGTTCGGATCCTGCACCACGCGCAGCCACGCGTCGCGGTCGATGGTGCCCGTGAAGCGATCGATCTCGAAGGCCGGGGTGGAGACCATCGCGAGCACGTCGCCGTTGCGCGGATCCATGACGACGACCGCGCCGGCCAGTCCCTCCATCGCGCGCTCGGCCGCTTCCTGGATCCCGCGATCCACCGTGGTGATCACCTGCGCTCCGGCGTGCGGCTCCGTCGCCTGGACGCGACGGACCGGACGGCCCATCGCGTCGACCTCGATCCGCTCGCCGCCGTCCTGCCCGCGCAGGTACTCGTCGAGCAGACGCTCGAGGCCGCTCTGCCCGACCATCTCGCCGCGCCGATAGCGGCCTTGCTTGAGCTGCTCGTCGTTGGCCTCGCGGACGTACCCGAGGAGGTGCGCGGCGAAGCGGCTCGTCGGATAGACGCGCTGGGGCTCGACCTCCGTGATGACGCCCGGCAGCTCGAGCTTCCACTCCTCGATCTTCGCGACCTCCGCGAGCGTCAGACCGCGCCGCACACGCACCGGCAGGAGCGAGTCGGACGGCACGCGCGCCACCGCGTCCGTCAGGTCCTGATAGGGGATGTGGAGCAGCGAGGCCACGCGGCCGAGCACGGCGTCACGAGTCTCATCCTCGCGCGGCAGCTCACGGGGAATGAACGAGAGCGTGAAGGCCGGGCGGTTGTCGACGAGCGGCATCCCGTGGCGATCGAACAGAATGCCGCGCGGCGCCGCGATCGGACGGACACGGATCCGGTTCTTGTCCGACGCATCGAGGAACCGGCCGCCCTCGAGCACCTGCAGGTACCAGAGCTGGCCGACGAGGACGAGGAAGGCGAACACCACCGAGGTGGCGATCACCATGACGCGCCGGTGGCCGGCGTCGCGACGGGGCAGCGATCCGCGCGTAACGCTCACGGCCGGCTGCCCTCGAAGTGGTCGCGCATGGTCTGGGTCCAGGTCAACGCCAGGACGAAGGCGGCGCCGACGAATCCGTTGCACAGCGCCTGCGGGAGCACGACGTACGTCATCAGCTCACCGAACGGCGCGGGGAAGCGGAACACTTGCAAGAGCGCGAAGCGCGCGAGCCCCTCGGCGATCGTGAGCACCACGAGCCCGGGCACCTGGACCAGCGGCTGACTCACCCGGAGCCGGCCGCCGGCGACGCCGATCGCGAACCCGATCACCGCCTTGGTCAGAGCCTGGACGCCGATCAAGCCGCCGCCGGCCGCGTCCTGCAGTAAACCGCTGACGAAGCCCGTGAGGCTGCCGAACTCCGGGCCGCGCCGCAGCGCCAGCAGCACGACTATGATCAGCGGGATGTCCGGCGGCACGCCCGCGATGGTCACGAGCGGGGTCAAGGTCGCGTGCGCGACCGAGCCGCCGGCTACCGTCAGGACCAACAGGGCACGCATCAGCCACCCGTCGGGAAGAACGCCGTGAGATCGCGCTGGGAATCGCCCGTCACCAGCAGGACCTCGTCGAGTCGCGCGTAGTCGACCGCAGGCGTGATCTCGGCGTAGTGGAAGAGCGCCGCGCCGCGGTTGTCGATCGCGCGAACGGTGCCGATCGGGATGCCGCGGGGGAACAGCCCGCCCTGCCCGGCGGTCACCAGCGTGTCACCGCTCTGGATCGAGGCGCCGTCGCGCGCCATGAACTTGAACCGGAGCGTACCGCGAGGGTCGCCCTCGACGATGCCCGGCGTCCGCGTTCTCAGCACATGAGCGCCCACCGTCGACGTCGGGTCGGTCAGCACCTGCACGATCGACACGCCGGGCCGCACGTCGACGACGCGCCCGATGAGGCCGTTGGGCGAGATCACGGCGGTCAGGCGCGGAACGTTGTCGCCCCGACCCCGGTTGACGGTCAGCGATCGGATCCAGCCGCCCCACTCGCGGGCGATGATCTCCCCCGACAGAGTCGTCAGCGGGAGATTCTCCTGCATGGCGAGCAGCCGCCGCAGCCGGCGGTTCTCGTCATCGGTCTCGCTCACCCGCAGCGCGCGGACCCGAAGCTCCTGCACTTCTTCTCGCAGCCGCCGGTTCTCGGCGCGCACGTTCTTCCAGTCGAGATAGGTCGTCCAGAGCCCGAAGGTCGCGCGGCTCGCTTTGGCGAGCCCGGTCTGGATGGGCGTGGTGACGACGGCAAAGAAGTCGCCAGCCACCCAGCCGTACCCACGCGTCTGCAGGGTGAGCAGCAGCAGGCAAGCCGCCACCAGGGAGCCGAGCAGTACGACCTTGCGAATCTTCACCTTCCGACCCCCCGCGAAGCGGCTAGAAACCTGTTATGCGGGGATCGCGACCTTTTTCAGGAGATCGAGCTCGTCGAGCACTCGTCCGGTCCCGAGCGCGACGCACGACAGCGGCTCGTCGCCTGGCGTCACCGGGAGGTTGGTCTCCTGGCGCAGGAGATGATCCAGACCCCGGAGCAGCGCGCCGCCCCCGGTGATCACGATCCCTTTGTCGACGATGTCCGCCGCGAGCTCCGGCGGCGTCCGCTCGAGGCACGTACGGACCGTCTCGACGATCGTCATGACGGGCTCGCGCAGGGCCTCGCGGATCTCCTCGTCGGTAATCACGATGGTCTTCGGGATTCCGTCGATCAGGTCGCGACCTTTGACTTCCATCGTCCGCCGGTCGCCGCCCATCGGGTAGGCGGACCCGAGCGTGACTTTGATCTCTTCGGCCCGTCGCTCGCCGACGAGCAGGTTGTAGTGCTTGCGGATGTACTGCACGATCGCCTCGTCCATCTCGTCCCCGGCGATGCGCACCGACTTCGAGTACACGATTCCGGAAAGCGAGATGACGGCGACCTCGGTCGTCCCGCCGCCGATGTCCACGATCATGTTGCCTCCGGGCTCCTGGATCGGCAACCCGGCGCCGATCGCGGCGGCCATCGGCTCCTCGATCAGGTACACCTCGCGGGCGCCGGCCTGCATCGCCGAGTCGCGGACAGCCCGCTTCTCGACCTGCGTGATCCCCGAGGGCACGCCGATGACGATGCGCGGCCGGACGAGCGTGCGACGGCGGTGAACCTTCGAGATGAAGTAGTGCAGCATCTTCTCGGTCACGTCGAAGTCGGCGATGACCCCGTCCTTGAGCGGCCGGATCGCTATGATGTTTCCAGGCGTCCGCCCGAGCATGGCCTTGGCCTCATGACCGACGGCGAGCACCGAATGGTCTGCCTGGTGAATGGCCACGATCGAGGGCTCGTTGAGCACGATGCCTTCGCCGCGGACATAGACGAGCGTGTTCGCCGTCCCCAGGTCGACGGCGAGATCGTTGGAGAACATTCCGGCCAGTAGGTTGTAGAACATCACCGCTCCATCGTCCGACGATTGAACGCCCGCGTCGGGGTTTTTACAGTAGCACAGTCCGTGCCACCCAGAAACGAAAACTCTATTTTTACAAGGCTTTAGAACGCGGTCACCCGGGCTCGTCGACCCCTTCGGCCATACGGTGAAAACCCAAGACTTTTCAGAGGGTTCCACCCGAGACCCGCCGGTGATCCCTGGCAGGCCCACCGATTCCCCCGCTCCTTTCGATGCCGGCCGGGGTACCAGTATCGCGAAGTGGCTCCTTTTGGACACCCAGGATGGCACCTTTGGTGACAGCCAGCGTCAAGGGTTCGAATTCCCGGAAACCGCCTCAAACTGCCTCCAGTGCTTGCCGAGAGGAATTGTCGGAAGGCGCTGCGGCGGGATAGGATTCGCGGCGTGACGACGGCCGATGAGTTCGAGGTCTGGTTCGACAAGGGCGTGACCGATGGACTCCCCGTCGTGCCGCCGACCCGTCAGCGCGTCGAGCGGATGCTGGCCGGCACCAGGCGGTCGCGAGACGAGCTGCTCGGGCAGATGCCGCCGAACTATGGTCGGCTGACCGTCGAAAAGGCCGCGATCAACGCGGTGCTCGCCGGCTGTCGGCCCGAGTATCTACCCGTCGTCGTCGCCGCCGCGGAGTGCGCCTGCGATCCGGCCTTCAACCTCCACGGCGTCTCGACCTCGACCCATTTCAGCGCGCCGCTCATCGTAGTCAACGGACCGATCCGCGGCCGGATCGGCCTCAACAGCGCGTTCGGCGTCTTCGGTCCGGGCTATCGCGCGAACGCGACGATCGGTCGAGCCCTACGCTTGATGATAATCAACGTCGGCGGCGCACGCCCCGGCGAGATCTCGATGTCCACGTTCGGCCACCCCGGCCGCTACACGTACTGTATCGGAGAAAACGAGGAGGCGAGCCCGTGGCCGCCCTTTCATACCGGGCGCGGCCTGTCCGCGGAGACCTCGGCCGTCACGCTGTTCGCTGGCGATGCCCCGCACGGCATCTCGGATCACGCGAGCCGCGCGGCGCGTCAGCTCGCGGGATCGATCGGCTGGTCCATGGCCGGGCTCTGGAACAGCAAGCATTTCCCGCTCTATTCCCATACGATGCTGATCGTGGGGCCGGAGCACGCCCGCACGTTCGCCGATGGCGGATGGTCGAAGGACGACCTCAAGCGTCACATCCACGAGACGGTGCGACGCCCGTATCGAGAGCTTCTCCCCGACGCGGACCATGGCGAGGGCACCAACCTGCGCTATGGCCAGGGTCAAACCCCCTCAGAGCAGGACGCCATGATTCCCAAGTTCGCGTCGACGGAGGAAATTCACGTGGTCGTAGCCGGCGGGACCGCGGGGCGCTTTTCGGTCGCGATTCCGGGATGGCTCGGCAGACGGAATGGCTCTCGTCCCGTCACGCGCGCGGTGGAAGAAATCGATTGACTTTCCGGTGGCTACATGTCATTCTACCGGCCGGTTCTGGCACTCACGGAGTCAGGTAACGATTGTGATAGATCGAGACACACGCCGCGCGGGCCCAGTTCGCGCGGCGTTTTTGTTTGCCCTCCAATTCCGGAGGGTAACCCCGCCACGATGGCGGGAGCACAGGGGCTTGAAGACCCCCTAAAGAGAGGTCCGAGGTATGGCTCAAGGACAAGTAAAGTGGTTCAACGATGCAAAGGGATATGGGTTCATCACGCAGGAGGGCGGCGAGGACGTATTCGTACACTACAGCGCCATTCAAGCCCAGGGTTTCAAGAGTCTTGCGGAAGGTGATCGGGTCGAGTTCGAGGTAACTCGCGGTCCGAAGGGTCTTCAGGCAGCCAACGTCAGGAAGGTCTAGCGCCCACCCTGTTCACTCCCGCCCGGGCCCGGCAACGGGCCCGGGTACCCTAACGCCGAGGCAGCTCAGAAAGGTGTTCGACACTCATGTTCTGTTCATTTCTCGATTCTCCGCTCTCGCCCGCGATGCGCGACGCTGTCGCCCACGCCGGCTACTCCACCCCAACCCCGATCCAGGCCCAGGCGATCGGACCGATCCTCGAAGGCCGCGACGTGATCGGCTGCGCCCAGACGGGCACCGGCAAGACCGCCGCCTTCGCGATCCCGATGCTCGAGCGCCTCACGCGCGCGGATTCACCGCGACCGCGGGCCCTCGTGCTGGCGCCGACGCGCGAGCTCGCGCTGCAGATCGCGGCGACCTTCGACATGCTCGGCGGAGCCCAGGGCGTTCGCACGCTCGTCCTCATCGGGGGTGAGTCGATGGGAGCCCAGCTCGCCGGGCTCCAGAAACGGCCCGACGTCATCGTGGCGACCCCGGGCCGGCTCGCCGATCATCTCGAGCGCCGCTCGCTCCGTCTCGGCACGGTGCGGATCGTCGTCCTCGACGAAGCCGACCGCATGCTCGACATGGGCTTCGCGCCGCAGGTCGAGCGAATTTTGCAGATGACGCCCCTCGACCGGCAGACGCTCTGCTTCTCCGCGACGATGCCGCCCGAGGTCGAGACCTTGGTCCGCCGTCATCTCGTCCGGCCCGTGAGGATCGAGGTCGGCGTGAGCGCGAAGCCGGTCGCGAAGGTCACGCAGCGGCTGTACAAGGCGACGCCTCAGGACAAGACACCGCTCCTCCTGAAGCTCCTCCGCGAAGAGCGCGGTCGCACGCTCGTCTTCACGCGCACCAAGCATCGCGCCGACCGCGTGGCGCGCGTCGTCGGCGCGGCCGGTCATCGGGTGACGCGCTTGCACGCCGACCGCTCGATGTCGCAGCGGCGCGAGGCGCTCGACGGCTTTCGGAGCGGCCGCTATCGCGTCCTGATCGCGACCGACATCGCCGCTCGCGGGCTCGACGTGCCCGAGATCGCGCACGTCGTCAACTTCGATCTGCCGCACACGGCGGAAGACTACATTCACCGGATCGGTCGCACCGCGCGAGCCCAGGCAAGCGGCTGTGCGACGAGCTTCGCGTCGCCGGAGGAGCACGAGCAGCTGCGCCTCATCGAGCGACACCTGGGACATCCGGTCACTCGCGCCTCGACCGTCGGGGAACAGGCTCCACGGCACGCCGCGCGCATCACCCCGGCGATGCACGCCGGGAACAACGGGGCGTAAGGCTCCAACAACAGAGAAAGAGGAAACGTCATGGCACAGGGAACCGTGAAGTGGTTCAACGATGCGAAGGGCTTCGGCTTCATCACCCAGGAGGGTGGCGAGGACGTCTTCGTTCACTTCAGCGCCATCCAGGCTCAGGGCTTCAAGAGCCTTGCCGAGGGTGACCGCGTCGAGTTCGAGGTGACCCGCGGTCCGAAGGGCCTCCAGGCCGCCAACGTCCGGAAGGCGTAGGCTGGGGGTCTGAGGGGGTCGCCCCCCTCAAAAATATAAAGCCCCGACGGTGGCTGCGGCGCGTTCTGCTTTCAGTCGCGCGTCGCGCCGCCCCGCTGGTGAGAGCGGGACCGTCGGGGCCGGTGGCGCCTGGACTCCCAGGCGTTCCACCCGAGCTAGCGTGGACCCTGCCTAGGAGGCAACCACCTCACAGATCACCGTAGGGTTACACATCGGCTGGATCACCTCCTATTCTCGGCAAGGCCGCCACGCGGGCCCAGTTCCCACCTACCCAGAACCGGATGCCGACTCCCGGCCCGGGGCTCGACCACGTCAGCCGCCGGCGTAATTGCCGGCGGGGACGCTACTGGAACGCTGTGACGTCCCGGTCGATTTCGTCCAATCCTACACCCGGGTCGGTCGTGACCCAAAGCCCAAAGTGGACACGCCTGCCGACAACGTGGACACGCCTGCTACTTGATCACGATCCGCGTGCGATTACGCTCCCACAGTCCGTTGCCGACGCCTTCGACCTTCCGGAGCTCTTCCGGCTTCTTGAACGGGCCGTGTGTGTCGCGATACTCGACGATCTTTTCGGCCACACGGCGGCCGACGCCTTCGAGCTTCATCAGCTCCTTGACGTCCGCGGTGTTGATGTTGACCGGAGCGGCGGCGGGAGTCGTCGCGGCTCCGGTGTGCGACGGCGGCGCAGCGCCGGCCGACCACGGCGCCAGAGATCCAAGCGCGACAAGCAGCGCGACGATCGAGAAGCGAACGCGATCCATGGAGTTCCTCCTTCGTTCGGGGTGCACGGCAATCACTCGAGTGCTCGCGAGCGAAAGCCATTGAACCCGCCGTCGGCGGAACGCGTCAACGCCCAATCATTCAGACACGCGCGGAAGATACGGTCAGTCGGTCGCGGAGGCGTGCAGCCGCTCGAGATACGCCTGCCACTCGAGTGGGACCAGCGCCTTCTTGTTGGTGTTGCACTCCTTGCACGCGGGAACGACGTTGCCGCGCGTCGATCGACCGCCGCGGCCGAGCGGAACTCGATGATCCATCGTCAGCGCGCGGTGCCCGACGTGCCGCCGGCAGTAGTGGCAGACGCCCTCGGCGATGCGCCGCTTCCACCACTGACTCTGCCGGAGCTCGCGCGCCTTCGCCCGCTCACGGCGCAAGATCTCGGGATCGACCGGCGCGTAGAACTCACTCATGCGCGGCGAGCGCCGTCGACAGCTGCTCCCACTCGCGCATGAGCCACGTCACCTGCTCCTCGGCGCTCTTGCGCTCCGCGGCCACCGCGCGCACGCGCTCGCCATCGGCGTAGAAGGCCGGATCGCCCAGCCGGTCGCCGATCTCGGCCAGCCGCGCCTCGAGCTCGTGGATCTGGCGTTCCACGTCCTCCAGACGCCGCCGAAGCTCGCGCACGTCCTTCGCGACCTTCCCGGTGCGCTTGGTCGCTTCCGGCCGCGCGGCGCGGGACGTCGGCTCGGGTCGAGCCGGAGGCGGTGCCGGCCGGCGGGCTCGAAGGGTGGGGGCCGCGAGCGCCGCCGAGCCGGCGCGCGCCTTGGCGTCGAGATAGTCGTCGTAGCCGCCGAGATAGCTGACGAGCGTGCCGCGCGTTACCTCGGCGATCCCGGTCGCGATGCGATTGATGAAATACCGGTCGTGCGAGATGAAGACGATCGTGCCGGGAAACGCGGCCAGCGCGCCCTCGAGCACCTCGCGCGAGGCGAGGTCGAGGTGGTTGGTCGGCTCGTCGAGGCACAGGAACGCGGCCGGGCGCATGAGCATCTTGGACAGCGCGACGCGCGCCTTCTCCCCGCCTGACAGCACCGAGATCTTCTTGTCCACCGCGTCACCCGAGAACAGGAAGGTGCCGAGGATGGTGCGGAGCCGTGTCTGGCCGAGCTCGGGCGCCGCACGCTCGAGCTCTTCGAGCACCGTCGAGGTCGGTGTCAGCGCCTCGAGCTGGTGCTGCGCGTAGTAGTGGACCGCCACGTGGGCGCCGAGCGTGCGATCGCCGCGGTCGAAGGGAAGCACGCCGGCGAGCATCCGGAGCAGCGTCGACTTGCCCGCACCGTTCGGCCCGACGAGCGCGATCTTCGCGCCGCGCTCGACCTCGAAGTCGACGCCCGCGTACACGACGTTGTCGCCGTACGCCTTGTGGATGCCCTTGAGCGTGGCCACGCGCCGCCCGGTCCGCGGCGGCTGGGGGAACGAGAAGCGAATGACGCGCGCCTCGTCCTCGACCACCACGCGGTCGATCCGGTCGAGCATCTTGACGCGGCTCTGCACCTGCCGCGCCTTGCTCGCCTGATACCGGAAGCGCTCGATGAAGCGCTCGATCTCGGCGATGCGCTTGGCCTGGTTGCGTGCCTGCGCCTCGAGCAGCTCGCGGCGCGCTTGGCGCTGGACCAGATATTCGTCGTAGTCGCCCGGATAGACCGTGAGCCCCGACGGGACCAGCTCGGCGATCGAAGTCACCATCCGGTTCAGGAAGTAGCGATCGTGCGACACGATCACCACCGTGCCCTCGTAGTCGGCCAGGAACGACTCGAGCCACTCGAGCGACTCGATATCGAGATGGTTGGTCGGCTCGTCGAGCAACAGGAGCGATGGGCGCTGGAGCAGCAGGCGCGCGAGCATGCCGCGCATCCGCCAGCCGCCCGAGTATTCGCTGAGCGGGCGCGCGAATTCGGACGGCTTGAAGCCGAGGCCGCTCAGGATCGCCTTCGCCTCCGTCTCGAGCCGGTAGCCGCCGAGGGCCTCGAAGCGATGCTGCAGATCGCCATAGCGCACCGTCAGCGCAACGCTCTCGACGCCGGCTGCCGCGGCGAGGCGCGCGGCGACCTCTTCCATCTCGCGCTCGACCTGCCACACGTCGGCGAAGCCGGCCAGCACCTCGGCCAGGACCGACCCCTCCGGGCGGCCCGCCGCTTCCTGGGGGAGATAACCGACCGTTGCCTCGCGCGGCCGGACGATCCGCCCCTCGTCCGGCTCCTCGACACCGGCCAGGAGCCGGCACAGCGTCGTCTTGCCGGCCCCGTTCGGACCGACCAGCCCGATCCGCTCGCGATCGGGAATCCGCCACGACAGGTCGCGGAGGATCGGCTGGCCGGCGTAGGTCTTCGCGATCGCCTCGACCTGGATCATCCGCGCGTCCGATTCCGGCGACGAGCGCTGCTCATCCCATGCTCTGGATCTTCTCGGGCAGGACCTTCACGGTGATGCGGACCTCGCCCGGGCGCCGGTGCGCGTACCGCTCCTGGCCCGTGTACTTCTTGGCCAGCGCGTCGATGTGATCGTCGGCTCCCTTCTCGGTGACCTCGACGACCCGGCCGCGGATCTGCAGGTACCGGTAGGGATTGTCGGGGTCCTGGATCGAGAGCGCGATCTTCGGATTGCGCTGGAGGTTCTTGTCCTTCACCCGGCCGCGAGCGGTATTGAACCGGACGTGCGTGCCGTCGTAGTCGATCCACACCGGCGTCACCTGCGGCGCGCCGTCGCGGCCGACGGTCGCGACGTGCGCGAACGACTTCTTGCTCAGCACATCCCGGTAGCCCTCGGGTATCATCGCCATCGTCGTTCTCCTCAACTCTCGAACGTCTCCAGCATGCTCCGTCAGCCGATGGTCGTCGTCAGCTCGGCGGCCCGAGCGTCGGCCATCGTGCGGAGCGCCAACAGCATCCGGACCACGCACTGCTGCACCAGCAGCGCGTCTTGCGTGAACGGATCGGCGAGCCACTCGCGCGCCCACTCCGACTTCTCGGCGGCGAAGCCGAGCGTGGGCGAGAGCGCCCCGAGCTTCAGCAGCAGGTCGTCCGGGGGCAAACCCGACGCGCGCAGCCGCGCGACGACCGCGGCGCGGACCGCGGCGTTCCAGATCCCGGTCAGCCCTTCGATGAGCGCCGCGTAGCACGTCAGCTCCTTGCGATCGCCGAGCTGCTTGAGCACCGCCGGTACCAGTGGATTCACGCCCACGTCGCCGTCCTCGTCGACGCCGAACAGCGGTCCGATGACCGGATCGGTCTGCGGCCGCGCGATCCGCTCGAGGAGCTCCAGGGCCGCGGCCGCCGGCACCGCCGGCAGCTTGGCCAACCGCTCGAGAAGCGGCGCGTCACCCGCCATCATTCATCCTCCCACACGCGTCGGCTCGCCGCGCATTTCGCGGCGGGCCAGATCCTGGGCACGACCGGCCGGCACCATGAACGCCGACGCGAGAGCGGCGACGCACACCCCGGCGCCCACCACGAAGACCCCGTGCAGCGCATCGGCCATCGGCAGCCCGGCGTGGAGCCGCTGCGACATCACCGCGCCCATCAGCGAGAGCCCCAGCGCGCCGCCGATCGACATGAAGAACTGCGTCAGCGATGTCGCGGCCCCGAGATCGCTTCGCGCGACCACGCTCTGGACGGCGATCAACATCGGCACCACGACCATTCCCATGCCGATGCCGGCCAGGAGGACGTCGACCATTGCGCGGCCGGGCGACAGGGTGACCGACCACCGCTGGAAGAGCAGGAACGCCACCATGAGGCTCGCCATGCCGATCAGCACCACGGTCCGGTAGCCGACGCGCAGCACGAAGCGCGCGCTCACCACCGACATCACGACCCAGCCCAGCACGAACGGCGTGAGGACGATGCCCGCTCGCGTCGCCGTGGCGCCGGTGACGGCCTGCAGGAACAGCGGCACGAACGACAGCGCGCCGAACATCGCCATACCGGCCAGGAACCGCGTGACGACGGCGGCGAGGACCATCCGGTTCTTGAACAGTCGCAGCGGCACGATCGGCTCCGCGGCGCGCTGCTCGACGGCGACGAACGCGGCGAGCACGGCCGCGCCCAGGACCAGGAGCACCACGACCTCGGTCCGCGACCATGACCCCACGCGCCCGGCCTCGACGATTCCCAGCAGGACCGCGGAGACGCCGGCCGCGAAGAGGGCGACGCCGGCGCCGTCCACGACGGGCCGCCGCGCCGGGCGCGCTGCCGAGGTCAGCGCGCCTGCGATCAGCGCCATCGCCACCGCGCCGAACGGCAGATTGATGTAAAAGACCCAGCGCCAGGACACGTGATCGGTGAGCAGGCCGCCGGCCCACGGGCCCATGAGGGACGCGACTCCCCACACGCTCGAGATGTAGCCTTGCATTCGCGCGCGACGCTCCAGCCCGAACAGCTCGCCGATGATGGTGTAGCCGAGGGTCATCACGGCGCCGGCGCCCAGCCCCTGCACCATCCGGAACAGGATCAGCTGCACCATGTTCTGGGCCGCGCCCGAGAGCGCCGAGCCGACCAGGAACGTCGCGAGCCCGGCCAGATAGACCGGCCGCCGGCCGTAGAGGTCGGAGAAGCGACCCCAGAGCGGCATCGTCACCGTCTGGGTGAGCAAGAACCCCGAGAACACCCACGAGTAGATCCGGATGCCGCCGAGGCTCGCCACGACGGTCGGCATCGCGGTCGCGACCACCGTCGATTCGATGGCTGCCAGGAAGATGGACAGCATGATGCCGACGAAGATCCAGCGCTTGCGCGCTTCGTTCATCAGTGGCCGCCGGTGCAGCCGGCGCAGCGACACAGTGCGCGCAGCGCGAGATAGGGATAGAGGCTCGCGTGCCGGTCGACCCACGTCACGGAGAGCCCTTCGTCGGTCCGCTTGATCTCCGCCGGCCACGTCATCTCCGACGTCAGCCGCTCCTCGAGCGCGGCGCACTGGCCGCAGGCGCAATCGAGCCGGAGGCGCTCGAACGGATAGATGGACCCGTGGCCGTCGGCCCAGTCGACGCCGAGCGCGTACCGTCCGACGAGGTGCACGTCCCTGGGGACTCCGGGATCCGGCTGGCCAATGATCCTGAGGCCGCTGGTCTTCTTCACGCGCCGCCCCCCGCCGCCGGACGCGACAGACGCATCCCGGCCAGGATGTAGTGCACCGCGAGATTCTGGTGCTCGCCCCACGCGCGCGCGCGCCGCCGGATCGTGTCCTCGCTGAGCGCCCGTCCGCGACCGTAGTAGTGAACGAACGCCTTGCGGACCGCGAGATCGCCGGCCGGGCAGACGTCGCCGCGCCCGAGGCAGCGGGCGAGAAACCAGTCGGCGGTCCAGCGACCGAGGCCGCGCAGCGCCGTCAGCTGCTCGATCACCCGGGCCGATTCGGCGGCGCCGAGCGCCTCGAGGTCGAGCGTTCCCGAGACGACGGCGCGCGCGAGGTCGCGGATGTACTCGGCCTTCCGCGCCGAGTACTTGAGCGCCCGGAGCTCGCGCACGCGCACCGCCGCCAGGCGGGCCGGCTCGGGGAACGCCCACACCGTCTCGCGGCCGACCTTCACCGGCGTGCCGAACCGCCGGACGAGCCGCGCGCGGCACGCGAAGGCGAACGAGAGGTTCACCTGCTGGGCCGTGATCGAGCCCACGAGCATCTCGAACGGCGTGGGCGCGAGCGTGGGGCGCAGCCCGTAGAGCGGCTCGATGAGCGTGGCCAGCGCCGGATCGGCCTTCGCCATCCGATAGAAGCCGGTGAGATCGAGGTCCAGGCCGAGCAGACGGCGCACCTCCGCGGCGACGGCCGCGCCGACGGCGGCGTCGGCGCCCGGGGCGCGGACCGTGATGCGCGCGCCGTCCACGGGCCCGCTCCACCGCACCTCGTAGGGCACGAGGCGTCCGCCGTGCCGGAGCACGCGACGGAAGACGTCGTCGCCGATCCGGTTCGTCGGATCCTCTCCCCAGAGGTGGTAGCGCGCGAGCGTCCCGCGGGCGTCGAGAGGTCCGTCGGGAGCCAGAACGATCTTCATCGAGTGATCACGCGGCTTTCGAGTGTACCAGAGAGTTGCTCGCCCCCTCGTGGTCGACTAGGCTAGCCCGCGAGGCTCGCGCGGGACGCGCGCGAGGGAGGACACCGGCGAATGCCCGAGCTCGTCTATCACGGCTGGTCGTGCTTCACCCTGACCACGGTCCGTGGCCTGAAGGTCGTGTTCGATCCGAACTGGACGAACCCGTTCGGCCGGCCGAGCCCCGGCCCGTCGGCGTTCTCCGACGCCGATCTGTGCCTGGTGACCCATGGCCACTTCGATCACATCCAGGACGTCCCCGGGCTCTTGAAGGCCTCCCGGATGGTGCTGGCCGCCTCTGCCGAGGTCTGCCGCTTCCTGCGCGAGACGCACGGGATCCCGGCGGACCGGATCCGCGAGCTCGACATGGACCAGTCGCTCGATTGGAACGGCCTGCGCGTCACGACGTTCGAGTGGGAGCACCGCATCGTCGACACGGGCAAGATGTTCGCGGCCCGCCCCGAGGCGAAGGCGATGCTGTCCGGGCTCTACTTCTCGAACCCCTACGATGCCCGCCGCATGGGCTTCACGGTCCGTCTCGAGAACGGTCTCCGCGTGACGTACTACGGCGAGGGCTTCAACGACCAGACGCGATTCGAGCGCGTGCGCGCCGTCGGCGACCGCGATCGTCCCGACGTGGTGGTGGCGGGCGCGCAGCTCGACTACCCACGCCAGGTCGCGGAGGCGGCGGCCATTCTCCGGCCGCGGCGCCTCCTGCTCTTCCATCCCCACCCGGACTTCTTCGACTTCATCGGCCTGCGCTCGCGGCCGGCCGGCGAGTTCGTCTCGACGGTCCGGGAGAGCGCGCCAGCGATCGCGGTCGAGGCGGTCGATCCGGGTCGCCGCCTCGCGCTCTGAGCCGCCGCGCGAGGTCTGGCCGCGCCTCAGTGCTGCAGGTGGTAGGGCACGTCGGTGACGATGACGTTCTTGCGGAAGAGCATCGCGCCCTTGATGAGGAACGCCGTCTGGTTGTGGAGCCCGAGCTGCCACCAGCGGGCCGGGATGAACTCGGGCAGGACGATCGTCACGACGTGATTCTCGCCCTGGTTCTGCAGCTGGTCGACGTACTTGGTCAGTGGCCCGAGCAGCGATCGGTAGGGAGAGGTCAGCACGATCAGCGGCACCCCCATCCCGTACCGGCCCCACTTCTCCTCGAGCCGCCGGGTCCGATCCGGATCGGTCTCCACGAAGACCGCTTTCGCGTTGGGCGAGAGCGTCTTGGCGTACTGAATCGCCTTGATCACCCCGCGATGCATATCGCCGACCAGGACCAGGACGGTGTTGGTCATGGGCGGCGGCGGTGAGAACGCATCGAGCGAGAGCTGCACGGCGACCTCGTCGTAGTGGCGGTGCACGATCGCGAAGACGGCGACCAGGGTCGGGATCAGCAGCACGACGATCCACGCGCCGTGCGTGAACTTCGTCGCCGCGATCGTGATCATCACCAGCGCGGTCACCAGCGCCCCGATCGCGTTGAGCCACCAGCGCCACCACCAGCCTTCTTCCTTCGAGCGCAGCCAGCGCCGCACCATGCTCGCCTGCGAGAGCGTGAACGAGAGGAAGACGCCGACCGCGTAGAGCGGGATCAGCGCGTGGGTGTCGCCGCCGAAGATCACCAGCAGCAGCGCGGCGAGGCCGCTCAGGATCAGAATGCCGTTCGAGAACACGAGCCGGTCGCCCTGCGTCGCGAACTGGCGCGGGATGAAGCGGTCGCGCGCGAGGAAGAACGAGAGCCTCGGGAAGTCGGCGAAGGAGGTGTTGGCGGCCAGCAGGAGGATCAGCATCGTGACCGCCTGGATCTCGTAGTAGATCACGCCGCCGCCGAAGACGTGGCGCGCCAGTTGCGAGACCACCGTCTCCTCGCGGCGCGGCGCGATACCGAAGTCGTAGGCCAGGAACGTGATGCCCATGAAGAGCACGATCAGGATGACGCCGAGCCACGTCAGCACGATCCGCGCGTTGTGCCCTTCGGGCGGCTTGAACGCCGGCACGCCGTCCGAGACGGCCTCGACGCCGGTCAGCGCGGTGCAGCCCGAGGCGAACGCGCGCAGGAACAGGAAGAGCCCCACTCCCTCGAGGCCCGGCGGATGCCGCTGGTAGGGCGCCTCGGGGAGAAAGTCGAAGATCGCGCCGGCGCCGCCGTAGACGATCAGGACGAAGAGGCTGCCGATGAAGAGGTAGGTCGGCGCCGCGAAGAGCTTGCCCGACTCGCGCAGGCCTCGGAGGTTCGCGACGGCGACGCCGACGACCGCGGCGACGCAGAGCCACGGCCGGTACGGGAAGAGCGCCGGCACCGCCGACGTCAGCGCCGCGACGCCCGCCGCCACGCTGACCGCCACGGTGAGCACGTAGTCGATCAGAAGCGCGGCGCCGGCCACCAGCCCGGCGGGCACTCCGAGGTTGTCCTTGCTCACGATGTAAGCGCCGCCGCCCTGGGGGTACGCGCGGATCGTCTGGCGATACGACGACACCACGATCGCGATCAGGACCGCGATCGCGATGCTGATCGGGAGCGAGTAGCTGAGCGCGGCGGAGCCGGCCAGGACCAGCACCAGCAAGATTTCCTCGGTGGCGTACGCGACCGAGGAGAGCGCGTCGGAGGCGAAGACCGCGAGCGCGGTCGCCTTCGCGAGCCGTTCGTGGCGGGACTGTGCGGTCGGGAGCGGGCTCCCGAGAAAAACACGCTTCAGCCGGCTCAGACGCACAGGGCCCATCATACGACGAGCCGCGCGGAAGGTCTAAAACGGCTGGGGCTGCCGGTGCTGCTCCGCGATGTTCTCGAAGCGGGCGTACTGCGGCAGGAAGACCACTTCCACCGAGCCAGTCGGCCCATTGCGCTGCTTGCCGACGATCACTTCGGCGACGTTGGACTTCTCTATGGGCAGATCGTCGCGATACATCGAGGGCCTGTACAGGAAGAGAATGAGGTCGCTGTCCTGCTCCAAGGCTCCCGATTCACGAAGGTCAGACAACTGAGGTCGGCGCTGCTCTCGAGTCTCAACCGCCCGCGACAACTGGGAGAGCGCGACCACTGGGATGCTGAGCTCTTTGGCGAGCGCCTTCAACGACCGCGAGATCTCGGCGATCTCTTGCTGGCGATTGTCCAGGTGGGCGCGCCCACGCATGAGTTGCAAATAGTCGATGATGACGAGATCGAGGCCGTGCTCGGCCTTCATGCGGCGCGTCTTGGCTCGCGCTTCGAGCACCGTGAGATTAGGACTGTCATCGATGAAGATCGGCGCCTCACTGAGGCGTCCTGCTGCCGACGTGAGCCGAGTCCAGTCTGATGATTGCAACATACCCGTGCGCACCGCCTGTGAATCGACCTTCGCCTCCGCACAGAGCATGCGTTGCACCAGTTGCTGGGCAGACATCTCGAGACTGAGGATAAGAACCTTATTTCGGAGCGTGATTCCGACCGATTGGGCGATGTTGAGGGCAAAGGCCGTTTTCCCGGTCGACGGGCGCCCCGCGATGATTACAAAGTCCGAGGGCTGGAACCCAGAGGTCATCAGATCAAGCTTCTCGAAGCTCGTCGCCACGCCGGTGACGTGCTCCTTCCGCTCGTAGAGGCGCTCGATGTACTCGAAGGTGTTTTGCAGGATCTTGCGGATCGGCAATGCGCTGCCTTCGAGACGTCGTTCGGAGAGGCTAAAGATCTTCCGCTCGGCGTCGTCCACCAGGGTTTGAACGTCTTCCTTGGCTTCGAACGCCTGCGCAATAATTTGGCTCGAAGTCTGGATCAGCTCGCGGAGTACAGCCATGTCCCGAACGATCGACGCATAAGAACTCAGGTACGCGGAGATCGACCCCTGTTCGACGAGAAGGGCCAGCGCTGCAGGTCCGCCGACGATCTGGAGCTGGTCGCCCCGGCGTAGCTCCTCGGTCAGGGTCAGGACATCGACGGGTTCACTCCGGTTGAACAAATCGAGCATCGCCTGATACGTCACGCGATGCGCCTCGGTATAGAAATCCGCGGGCCTGAGAAGCTCGATCACCCGCGGCAGAGTCTCGCGACCTTCGAGGAGGATCGCGCCCAGCACGGCGCGCTCCGCGTCGAGGTTGTGCGGCGGGATTCTCGCCGGCACTTCCAGTCGACTCATCGGCGAGAACCATCGTTGAGCATCGATGCATCGTAGCGAAGCGGCGACGATCGTCAAACACTTTTAGATGCGAAGGCGCTTTTGTGGATTGTTTCGTGGACATCCGGTGGATATCCCACGAACGACCGTGGATGGCGGGTGGGTCGAGAGTGGATAGAGCAGCGAGTCCGAGTGGTTTCGGGGTTCGCTGGTCACGATGCGCCGCTACTCCCGGACGATGTTGACCCGCAGCTGCGCCGTGACGTCCTGGTGCAGCCGCATGGAGACCACGTGCTCACCGAGCGCCTTGATCGGCTCCTCGAGCGTGATGCGCCGGCGCTCGATCGGGATGCCGCGCGTGCCGAGGAAATCGGCGACGTCCTGCGAGGTGACCGAGCCGAAGAGCTTGCCCTCCTCGGAGGCCTGGCGGCGCTGCTCGTAGACGAGCGCCTCGATCTTCGCGCGCAGCGCCTCGGCGTCGGCCTTGAGGCGGTCGGCCTTGGCGTCCTGCTGCTTCTTGATGTGCTCGAGGTTCTTGAGATTTCCGGCGGTGGCGGAGAGTGCGAGCTTCTTGGGGATCAGGAAGTTGCGCGCGTACCCGTCGGAGACGTCGCGGACCTCGCCGCGTTGCCCGACCTTCGTGACATCGTCCAGCAGAATGACCTTCATGGACCGGTCCTAGTCCGCCGCCAGGTACGGCAGCAGGGCAACCGTGCGCGCCCGCTTGATCGCGTGCGTCAGCTGGCGCTGGTGCCGGGCGCAGCTGCCCGAGATGCGACGGGGGATGATCTTGCCTCGCTCGCTCACGAAGCTTCTCAGACGCCGGACGTCCTTGTAGTCGACCAGATCGACTTTGTCGGCGCAGAACTTACAGATCTTCCGCCGGCCGAACCGGCGGCGCTTGACGGGCTTCTGGGATGTCGGGGGAATGGCTGGCTCCCTCCTCTGCTAGTCGCTAGAACGTGCTAGTCGCTAGAACGGGACATCGTCGTTGCCGGAGCCGGCTTCTTCCGCGAACGGCTCGGCCGACGCCGCCACGGTCGCCGGAGCGGCGGCGCGCCCGCGGCCCATGAACTGAACGCGCTCGGCCACGACCTCGATGACGGTGCGCTTGCCGCCGTCCTTGGCCTCCCACTCGCGCGTCTGCAGCCGGCCCTCGACGAGGATCGGACTGCCCTTGTCGAGGTACTCGCCGCAGCTCTCCGCTTGCTTGCCCCACACGACGACCGTGAGGAAACAGGTGTCTTCGCGTTTCTCGCCCCCCTGCGTCGTGTAGTTGCGATTGACCGCCAGCCGCAAATCGGCCACGGCGGTTCCGCTGGGCGTGTACCGAAGCTCCGGGGGCTTGGTCAGGTTGCCGATCAGGAACACCTTGTTGAGGCTCGCCATCAGCTGACCTCCTCGACCACTTCCTGAGTTTTGGCCGGCCGAGCCTTCTTGCGGATCGGAACCCGCGTGCTGACGTACCGCAGCACGCTTTCGTTGAGGCCCACCTGTCGCTCGAATTCCTTCACCATGGAGGGCTCGGCAGAGACATCGAACACCGCGTACGTGCCTTCCCGCTGCTTGCGGATGTCGTACGCGAGCCGGCGCTTTCCCCAGTTGTCGACTTTGGTGACCTCGGCGCCGAGCGTCTTGAGTTGCTCGCCGAGCTGCGTGAGCAGCGCGGTGACTTCCTCATCGGTCGGACGCGGATCGACGATCACGAGGACTTCGTACGGTCGCAGTTCTTCCTCACCTCCCGCCAGACTCCAGTTGAGCGCCTAAACGTATCAAACATCCGGAAACCGTGCAAGGTCAACGCCGACAAAACGATACGGCCCGGACCATTTCGATCCGGGCCGTTGATTGATCCGAGTGGGAAGACCCCCCTCAGACTCCCCCGGTCAACCGGTCAACCAACCGGGAGAGCTGAGGGTGGTCGGTTAGTACATATCGCCGTGAGGCATGGGGGGCGCCGCCGCCGGCCTCTCCTCCGGGATGTCGGTGATCAACGCCTCGGTGGTCAGCAGCAGCGACGCGATCGACGCCGCGTTCTGCAGCGCCACCCGCTCGACCTTGGTCGGGTCGATGATCCCCGCCTGCACCATGTCGACATACTCCATGCTGTCCGCGTCGTAGCCGCGGTTCGCTACCGTCTCGCTCTTCACCTTCTCGACGATCACGCTGCCCTCGAGGCCCGCGTTCTCGACGATCTGGCGGATCGGCTCCTCGAGCGCCCGCTTCACGATCATGGCGCCGACCTTCTCGTCGCCGTCGGCCTTCACGCGATCGACGGCCTTCGACGCGCGCAGCAGCGCGACGCCGCCGCCCGGCACGATGCCTTCCTCGACGGCCGCGCGGGTCGCGTTCAGCGCGTCCTCGACCCGGGCCTTCTTCTCCTTCATCGCCGTCTCGGTGGCCGCGCCGACCTTGATCACCGCCACGCCGCCGGCCAGCTTCGCCAGCCGCTCCTGGAGCTTCTCGCGGTCGTAGTCCGAGGTCGTCTCCTCGATCTGGGCGCGGATCTGCTTGATGCGCCCCTCGATCGCATTGGCCTTGCCGGCGCCCTCGACGAGGGTCGTGTTGTCCTTGTCGACCACCACCTTCTTGGCGCGGCCCAGGTCTTCGAGCTTGATGTTCTCGAGCTTGATGCCGAGATCTTCGGTGATCGCCTTGCCGCCGGTGAGGGTCGCGATGTCTTCGAGCATCGCCTTGCGGCGGTCGCCGAAGCCCGGCGCCTTCACGGCGCAGGTGTGCAGGGTGCCGCGCAGCTTGTTGACGACGAGCGTCGCGAGCGCCTCACCCTCGATGTCCTCGGCGATGATCAGGAATGGCTTGCCGGAGCGCGCGACCTGCTCGAGCAGCGGCAGCATGTCCTTCATCACGCTGATCTTCTTCTCGTGGATCAGCACCAGCGCGTCCTCGAGCACCACTTCCATGCGCTCGGGGTCGGTCACGAAGTACGGCGAGAGATAGCCGCGGTCGAACTGCATGCCCTCGACCACGTCCAGGACGGTCTCGGCCGACTTCGACTCCTCGACCGTGATGACTCCATCCTTGCCGACCTTCTCCATCGCCTCGGCGATCAGGTTGCCGATCGTCTTGTCGTTGTTCGAGGCGATCGTGGCCACCTGCGCGATCTCTTTCTTGTCCTTGGTCGACTTGGAGAGCTTTTTGAGCTCGTCGGTCACCGCCTCGACGGCGGCCTCGATGCCCCGCTTGAGCCCCATCGGGTTGGCCCCGGCGGTCACGTTCTTCAGGCCCTCGCGGAAGATCGCCTGGGCCAGGACGGTCGCCGTGGTCGTGCCGTCACCGGCGATATCGGAGGTCTTGGACGCGACCTCCTTCAGCATCTGGGCGCCCATGTCCTCGTAGGGATCCTTGAGCTCGATCTCTTTGGCGACGGTGACGCCGTCCTTGGTGATCGTGGGGCTGCCGAACTTCTTGTCGATGACGACGTTGCGCCCCTTCGGTCCCAGGGTCGCCTTCACCGCCTCGGCCATGATGTTGACGCCCTTGAGCAGCGCGCTCCGGGCCTCTTCGTCGAACTTCAGCTGCTTCGGCATGGATCGCGTCCCTCCTTACTCGAGAATGGCGAGGACGTCTTCCTCGCGCAGGATGAGGTATTCCTTGTCGTCGATCTTGACCTCGGAGCCCGAGTACTTCCCGAACAGGATCTTGTCGGCGGCCTTCACGTCGAGGGGGATCCTCTTGCCGTCGTCGCTGACCTTACCAGTCCCGACGGCGATTACCTTGCCCTCTTGCGGCTTCTCCTTGGCCGTGTCCGGGATGATGATCCCGCCCCGGCGGACCTCCTGCTCCTCGAGCCGCTCGACGAGGATGCGGTCGTGCAGCGGACGAATCTTCATGGTGTCTCTGCCTCCTTGGTGCTTTGGTGATGTTGCGCTAGCCTTCTGCGGGCGATGGGCTTTGACCGTCCTCCAGCCACCGATGCCTGTTAGCACTCAGAATTGCCGAGTGCTAAATATACTGGCGGTGTCAAGCCGCCGCAAGCCGGATTAACCGGAAGGGGAGGCTCATGTCGAAAAGCATATTTATTTCCAATATCTTACCCGGCAAGGCCCGCGAGCTCATTCCCAGGGACGTGACCGTCGACTACAACAGCTCGCAGACCGGGCTGTCCAAGGCCGAACTGATTGCCAGGCTTCGGGGTAAGGACGGGCTCATCTGCCACATCATCAGCACGATCGACGAGGAGGTCCTGGCCGCCGCGCCCACGGTGAAGGTCGTCGCGAACGTCGCTGTCGGCTACAACAACATCGACGTCGCCGCGGCGCGCCGCCGGGGGGTCGTCGTCACCAACACCCCTGACGTCCTCACCGAGACGACCGCCGACTTCGCGTGGACCTTGCTGATGGCGGCGGCACGGCGTGTCGTCGAGGCCGACCACTTCGCGCGCTCGGGTCAGTGGCAGAAGTGGGAGTGGGACCTGCTGTGGGGCGCCGACGTCCACGGAAAGACCCTGGGCGTCGTCGGCTTCGGGCGGATCGGACGGGCGGTCGCGCGGCGCGCGCTCGGCTTCAATATGCGCGTCCTCTATCAGGACGCCCTCCGGGCCGACGCCGCCGTCGAGCGCGAGCTGCGCGCGACCCGAATGGATCTCGAGCCGCTCCTAGCGGAGGCCGACTTCGTCAGCCTTCACACGCCGCTGTTGCCCGAGACCCGCCACCTCATGAACGAGCGCACCCTGCGGATCATGAAGAAGTCGGCGGTGCTCGTGAACGCGGCCCGGGGCCCGGTCGTCGACGAGGCCGCGCTCGTGCGCGCCCTGAAGGAGGGGTGGATCGCCGCCGCCGGGCTCGACGTCTTCGAAGAGGAGCCGAAGGTCCATCCGGGCCTCCTCCCGCTGAAGAACGTCGTGCTCGCGCCGCACATCGCGAGCGCGTCGTTCGATACGCGCCTGGCGATGGCGACCCTGGCCGTCCGCAACTGCCTGGCCGTCCTCGACGGCAAGCCGCCGCTGACTCCGGTGCCGTGACCCGCGGCGTCACCGCCCCGGCGCCCTGACCGGGTGCAGCATCCAGACGTTCGGCTCGACGTAACAGCCGCGGTTTCTCCGGCGGTCGATCGTCACCGGCGCCAGCGCGCCGGGGACCGTGTATCGCCCGCTCTCCGGGAATCTCATACCCGTCCACGCCGCCCACTGGGCGACGCTGCCGCTCACGACCACGACCGCTCCACGCGAGCGGAATCGTGAAGCCGGCGGCGATCACGTCGCCGCGCGCGTCGCACAGGACGGGCTGGAAGTCGCCGAACTGGCGGTACAGCGCGCCCCAGTGGCGCCCACACACCTGCTCGTTAAGTCACCCTCGCGCGACCAGGCGCCGCTCGAGCCGGGCGCGGCGGTAGGCGAACGCTTCCCGCACGCGTGAGGACACGCTCGCATCCTCGGCGAGGCCGAGTGCGTCCTCGACGACCGAGCGCGCGGTCACGAAGTCGCGCCGCCGATGCTCGTGGAACTTGGCGAGCTCTTCCCACGGGCGCGGGTCGAAGCCGGCGTCGCGCGCCGCCTCTTCCCACAGCGCGCACGCGGCGTCCCACCGCGCGAAGCGCTTCTCCCACCGCGCCAGACGCAGCCGCACGACCTGCGCCGGCGCACCGGAGAGCCCCGCGGCGAGCGCGGCGCGATAGCAGTCGAGCGCCCGCTCGACGTCCACCGGCTCCCAGAGACGCCCGAGGCCGCCGAGCTCCCCGGCCGTCAGCTCCTCGTGCGACGTCAGCGCCTTCCCGAACCAGCCGAGGAGCCCCACCAACGTGAGGATGTCGTCGCGGTTGTGGGCGAGCACGCGGCCCAGCGGCGCGGCCCGCCGAGAGCGCAGGAAGTCGAAGTAGAGCGACGGAATCAGGCCGCCGGCGATGTCGTCTTCGCGTACGACGCCGACCACCTCGCGCTCGAGCGTCGCCAGCCGGCAATCGGGCAGGCACGAGGTCCAGATTCGCCGCGCCGGACGGAGGAGATCGAGGTGCGGAAGGGTGTCCGGCCAGCGCCGGCGCGTCATCAGGAAGCGCGTCTCGAGCAGCGGCAGATCGAAGGTCGCCCCGTTGAAGGTCACCAGGCCGCTGGCCCGCTCGAGGATCGGGCGCAGCGCCGCCAGCAGCGCCGGCTCCTCGTCGAAGTCGCGCATGAAATGCTGCGCCAGCACCAGGCGGTCGTCCTCGAGCCAGGCGGCGCCGACCAGGAACGCGTAGGTGCCGGTCCCGCCGGCCAGACCGGTCGTCTCGGCGTCGAGGAAGAGGAGCCGCCGCGCGTCCGCGACGGGACGCTCGGCGCCCGCCACCGCGCTCAAGAGATCGAGGGGCGCCTGGAGCACGGAGCCGAGCGTCTGACGCCCGTGCCGGTGCGAGAGCGGGAACTCGCGCCGAACCACCAGAAGCGCTCCCTCGCCGGTGTCCACGAGCTCACCGCCCAGGATCTCTTCGATCGGTCGAGCGGCCGGGCGCTTGGGGCGCCCCGTCTCGATGCGGCGGATGACGCGGCGCAGATCGTCGAGCGAGTGGGTGCCCACGCGACCTCAGTCGGTCAGCGCGCGCAGGAGCGCCCGCGCCGTGCTCTTGGCCCGGCGGCCCACTTCGTTCACGGGCCCGACGCACGAGGGACAGCCGTCGCGGCAGGCGCACGTCTCGAGCGTCTCGAGCCCGCGGCGCAAGAGGTCCGGCAGGACCTCGAACAGGTGCTCGGCGAGACCGATGCCGCCGGCGTGGGAATCGTAGAGGTAGATAGTCGGGTTGAACTGCTCGGCGGCCATCAGACGGCGCTTCGTCGAGTCCCGGGTCGCCACGGCGCCGCTCGTGGCGGGCGTCGTGTCGCCGAGCCAGGAGCCGAGGTCGCGGATGTCGCAGAGCAGGAAGATCGGCGCCAGGTGATGGAGGAGATACGTGACGGCGCGCAGCCCGTCGATCAATTCCTCGCGCGAACGGCTCACGCGCGCCAGGACGTTGGGCCCGACGGTGATCCACGCGGCCGTCGTCTGCATCTCCTGCTGGGGCAGCTCGACCTCGCCCGAGCCGACGTTCTCGAGCGTCCCCATCTTGATCTTCTTGAACCCGACGACCTTCTCGGCCACCAACACCTCGCCCTGTTCGGCGAGATAGGGCGCCGGTGGGGCCTCGGCCAGGCGCTGGAGGATCCAGACGCCCTTGGCGCTCACCGCGTCGGTGAAGTAATCGACAGCGACGCGCTTGACGTACGCCACCTTCTCCTCGTCCTCGCGGAAGTGGAGCTCCTGGACCTCGTAGGGCTCGCTCTCCACGAGGTAGATCGCCTTGGGATAGATCGTCGCGAACGCGCTGCCCCAGTCGACCTCGGCGATGATCTGGCGACGCTTCGTCTGCTTCTCGTCGCGCGCCGTGGTGTCGATCACCAGGAAGTTGTCGGTCGTCACGGTGCGGAGCGACGTGTGATCGGCCGGATAGGTCTCGGCCGCCCAGTGCCAGTGACGCCCGGCGTGGTGCAGCACGCCCTCGTCGTCCAGGGCCGACAGGAATTTCCTGACGTCGAGCTCGCCGAACCGCTCGTCCTCGCCGATCGGCAGCTCGAACGCGGCGCACTTGAGATGGTTCACGAGGATGAACGGGTTGTTCGGGTTCACGCGCGCGTGCTCGGGCGGCGTGCCGAAGAGATACTCGGGATGCGTGACCATGAACTGGTCCAGGGGCGCGCTCGTCCCCACCAGGATCGCGGCGGATCGGCCGCTCCGACGCCCGGCGCGTCCGGCCTGCTGCCAGAGCGAGGCGATGCCGCCGGGATAGCCGGCGAGCACCGCGACGTCGAGGTGGCCGATGTCGACGCCGAGCTCGAGCGCGTTGGTCGAGACGACGCCGAGCACCTCGCCCTCGCGCAGGCCCTTCTCGACCGCCCGGCGCCGCATCGGCAGATAGCCGCCGCGATAGCCGCGCACGATCCCGCTGTCGCCCGTCTTGTCGGCCACACCGCTCTTGATCGCAGTCAGCAGGACCTCGGTGGCGAGCCGGCTCTGGGCGAAGACGATCGTGGCGATCTTCTCTTTGAGGAACCGCAGCGCCAGCTTCGCTGCCTCGCCGAGGTACGGCGCGCGGATCCCGAGCGCGGGGTTGACGACCGGCGGGTTGTAGCAGACGAACACGCGGTCGCCGGTCGGCGCCCCGCTCTCGCTGATCTCCTCGACCGGCTCGCCGATGAGGCGGCCGGCCAGCTCGCCCGGGTTCGCGATCGTCGCGGAGGCCATGATGAACTGGGGCGCCGAGCCGTAGTGGCGGCAGATGCGACGCAGACGCCGCAGCACGTTGGCGAGATGCGAGCCGAAGACGCCGCGGTACGCGTGCAGCTCGTCGATCACGACGTAGCGGAGGTTCTGGAAGAGCGTCGCCCACTTGGTGTGGTGCGGCAGGATCCCCGAGTGGAGCATGTCGGGGTTCGTGAGGACGAGGTTCGCGCGCGCCCGGACCGCGCGTCGCGCGTCCTGGGGCGTGTCGCCGTCGTAGGTGAACATCCGCATCTCGGGCAGCTGCCGGGCGAGCGCTTCCAGCTCGGCCAGCTGATCCTGGGCGAGCGCCTTCGTGGGGAACAGATAGAGGATCCGGGCGTCCGGCTGATGCACGAGCGCCTGGAGCGCGGGCAGGTTGTAGCAGAGCGTCTTGCCCGAGGCGGTCGGCGTGACGATGACCACGTTCTGGCCCTTCGCGATCAGCTCCCAGGCGCGCGCCTGGTGCGAATAGAGCTCGCCGATTCCGCGCGCGCGCAGCGCGTCGCCGATTCGCGGATCGAGCGATGCGGGCAACGGCGCCAGGACGGGGGGCCGCGCGGGAAAGTGACGCGTCGCCGTAATGCACGGCCCCGTCGACGGTGAGGTCAGCAGATCGTCGAGGATCCGGCCGAGCATCGCGGCCACTCTAGCACGGCGGGTGCCGAGTTCTAGCTCAGATCGGTGTGGCGACCGCTGTTTGTATCATGGCGGCATGCCCCTCAAGTACTGGCTCCCTCCCGCCCTGTGGATGGCCGTGATCATGGTGCTGTCATCCGATGTGGGAAGTGCCGAGCACACCGGGCGATGGCTCGTGCCGCTCCTTCGCCTGCTGGCCCCTTCGGCCACGCCGACCCAGCTCGACGCCCTGCACGGGCTCGTGCGCAAGGCCGGTCACCTCACCGAATACGCGATGCTGGCAGCGCTCTGGTATCGCGCCTTCGCCAGGGGCCGTCATCTGACGCCTCGGGCCGCCGCGACGATCGCGTTCGCGATCTGCCTGGTCTGGGCGATCCTGGACGAAGCACGCCAGTCGCTCGAGCCCTCTCGGACCGCCAGCATCAAGGACGTCGCGATCGATGCCATCGGCGCCCTGCTGGCGATGCTCGTCGCCATCCTCGGCTGGCGTTGGGTCGTCGACCGTACCACCACTCTCCTCCTCTGGATGGCCCTCGTCGGGGGCGTCGCCTTCGTCATCCTCAACGTCCTCACCGGCGTCCCCTCCGGCCTCCTCTGGCTCACGGCCCCCCTCGCCGCGACCCTCCTCCTGGCCCGATCGATCTACTCCCGCCGCCAAGCGCGCCCACGCTCGTAAAGCACCCGAGCGGCTCAAAAACGGACGGATCAAAGTGTCCTCATCATCGGGTCAAGTGTTCTCGCCGGAGCGGGCGACATTCCGGCCCGCGAACCAAGCACAGGCATCCCGACCCCCCGGCCTAAGCGAGAAGGAAGCCGGAGCGGCCACGCAATCACGTGTTGGCGACGGCGCTTCGGAGCTAGGCGCGCGCACGCCCGACCCCGCCGAAGCTCCACCGCCAAGGCCGGGCGCGCTCCTCGCGCCCGGACCTGGACGCTAGAGCTTCAAGCGAGGATCGAGCGTATCCCGCAACCCATCACCGAAGAGATTGATCCCCAAAACGGTAACGAGAATGGCCAGCCCCGGGAAAGTAGCGAGCCACCAGGCGGTCGAGATGTAGACGCGGCCGTCGGCGAGCATTCCGCCCCACGTCGGAGTCGGCGGCTGGACCCCGAGGCCCAGAAACGAGAGCGCCGACTCGATCACGATCACGCGCGCCATGTCGAGCGTGGCGACGACGAGCCAGGGCGTGAAGGCGTTCGGCATGATGTGGTGCACGAGGACGCGGCCGTCGCGGCTACCGAGCGCGTGCGCGGCCTGGACGAACTCGCGCTCGCGCAACGAGAGCACGGCGCCGCGCACGACGCGCGCGTACACGACCCAGCTCGAGACTCCGATAACCACGATGATCACGGGCAGGCTCGGTCCGAGGACGCCGATCACCGCGATGGCGAGCAAGATGAACGGGAACGCCAGCTGGATGTCGGCAAGGCGCATGAACACGTCGTCGATCCGCCCGCCGAAGTACCCGGAGACGAGCCCGACGCCCATCCCGAGCAAGCCGGAGATCGCGACCGCCGCGAAGCCGACCATCAGCGCCGGGCGCGCGCCGTAGATCATGCGGGCCAGGAGGTCGCGGCCGAGGTGATCGGTGCCGAAGAGGTGCGAGCGTCCGGCCGCGTCGAGCGCGCCCGGCGGCCTCAGTCGGTTCGTAATGTCCTGCTCGATCGGATCGTAGGGGGCGAGCCACGGCGCGCCGAGCGCCGCGACGATCACGATCATGACCACCGCCAGGCCGAAGAGCGCCGTCCGCCGGCGCGCGAGACGACGGGCGAACACGGTCCATTCGCGCCGGGCCGGGCTGCGCGCCGCGGCGAGGTCCAGGGTGCGCGCGCTGATCGGAACGCTCACTGGAGGCGGATCCGCGGATCGAGATAGGTGTAGACGACGTCGACGGCCAGGTTGACGAGCACGAAGGTGGACGAGAGCAGGAAGACCGCCGCCTGCACCACCGGATAGTCGCGGTTGTAGATGGCCTGGACCGACAGGCGGCCGACGCCCGGCCACGCGAAGATCGTCTCCGTGATGACCGATCCCCCGAGCAGGGTGCCCAGCTCGATCCCGACGATCGTCACGATCGGGATCGCGGCGTTCTTGAGCGCATGCTTCCAGACGACGGGCGAGTCGCTCACGCCCTTCGCCCGCGCGGTGCGAATGTAGTCCTGGCTCAGCACCTCGAGCATCCCCGAGCGCGTGAGTCGCGTGATGCGCGCGGTCGTGAAGAGCCCGAGCGTGATCGCCGGCAGGATGAGGTGCTCGAACGAGCCCCGTCCCGAGGACGGCAGGAGGTTGAACTGGACCGAGAACACCAAGATGAGCATGATGCCGAGCCAGAAGGTCGGCATCGACTGTCCGAGCAGCGCCACGACGGTCGAGACGTAGTCGAGAATCGTGTTGCGCCGGACCGCCGAAACGATGCCGGCCGGGATCGCCAGACACAGCGCCACGAGCAGCGCGGCGCCCGCCAGCTGGAACGTCGCGGGCATGCGCTCGACGACGAGGCCGAAGGCCGGCTCGCCGTGGCGCACCGACTGCCCGAAGTTGCCGTGCAGCGCGCCGACGAAGAAGCGGCCGTACTGCACAATGAACGGATCGTTGAAGCCCATCGCCTGCCGGAACTTCTCCACGTCCTCTGCGGACGAGTCGGGCGGCAGCAGCACCAGCGCCGGGTCGCCAGTGAGATAGAGGATGAAGAAGACGATGAAGGAGACGCCCAGCAGGACCAGCAGCGACTGGGCCAGACGGCGGGCCAGGAAGATCTTCATGACACGAGACGAAGAAGGGCGACGGCCTCGATGTGCGGCGTCTGCGGAAACATGTCGACCGGCTCGACCCAGTCGAGTCGATAGCCTTGACGAACCAGATCGCCGACGTCGCGCGCGAGCGTGGACGGATTGCACGATACGTAGACCAGGCGCGTCGGACGGAGCGCGGCGAGCGCGTTGAGCGCCTTGGGATGGAAGCCGGCGCGGGGCGGATCGGCCACGACCACGTCGGCGCGGACGCCGTCGCGCATCAAAGTCGGCAGGACGTGGCGCACTTCGCCCGGCAGGAACGTGCAGTTCTCGATCCCGTTCTCGCGCGCGTTGCGCAAGGCGTCGTCCACGGCGGCCGTGGACACCTCGATCCCGTAGACCCAGCGGCTGCGTCTGGCCAGCAGGAGGCTGATCGCGCCGGTCCCGGAATAGAGATCCATGACCGTCTCGGTGCCGGAGAGCTCGCACGCCGCCTCGACCACGGCGAACAGCCGCTCGGCCTGCACGGTGTTGGTCTGGAAGAACGAGCTCGCCGATACCTGGAACGTGAGCCCGCCCAGCGATTCCCGGATGTGATCGCGCCCGAGCAGGAGGTGCTCTTCCGTGCCCACCGCGACCGAGGCTTTCTTCGCGTTGACGTTCAGGACAACGCTGGCCAGCGCCGGTACGCGTGCGCGCAGCCCTTCGGCGACGGGCGCCAAGGTCTCCACGTCGGGCGCGGCGGCGACGATGTTCACCATCGCCTCGCCGGTGCGCCGCCCCTCGCGCACCGTCGCGAAACGCAACAGCCCCGCCCCCGAATCCTGGTCGTAGACCGACAGTCCCCGCGCTCGGGCCTGAGCCCTGAGCTCAGCGAGCAGGGCGTTCATCGTGTCCGATTGCAGATGGCAGCGCTCGATGTCCAGGACCACGTCGTAGCGGTCGGCCTGGTGCAGGCCGATCTCGGGCGCGTCGGCGCCGCGCACGATGGTGAACTCCATCTTGTTGCGGTATCCGTAAGGCTCGGGCGCGGCCAGGATGGGCCGGAGATCGAATTCGCCGAGCCCGCCGATCCGCTCGAGGCAGTCGCGCACCTGCTTTTCCTTGAAGCCGAGCTGGGCGGCGTACGAGAGATGCTGGAGGCGGCAGCCGCCGCAGCGGCCGAAGTAGGCGCAGGGCGCCTCGACCCGATCCAGCGACGGCGTCTCGATGGACTCGACCACCGCCCGCCCGAACCGCGAGCGCGCTTCGACGACCCTGGCCCGCACCCGGTCGCCGGGGACGCCCCCGCGGACGAAGAGGACGTAGCCCTGGACGCGGCCGACCCCTTCACCCCCGAACGCGAGGTCGTCGATCGTCAGATCGAGGACGTCGCCACGCTTCGGTTTTGCCATGATTGACGCCACTATATCAGGGTTCTCAACCGCTCTCGCGGCCCGCTGTGCCAAGGATGTATGATACGAAAGTATGGACAGCCGATCGCCGCGCGCCGTTGCTGATCTGCTGCTCACCGCGGTCCCTGACCTGCGAGATCGGCTGCTCGAGCACCAGATCCGTCGCGCTTGGCCCCAGGTGGTCGGGCCCGACGCCGCCCGCCGCGCTCAGGCGCGGAGCTTCGCCGACGGGTGCCTCACGGTGGCGGTCGACAACTCGCCCTGGCTCCACGAGCTCACTCTTCGCAGTGAGGAGCTGACCCGCCGTCTCAGGCAGCGCTTCGACGCCGTCCGGTCGCTCCGCTTCGTGTCGGGCACGATCGAGGGCGATGTGTCCTCGCGTACGAGCGCCACCGCCGCTCCGGCGCTCGACCCGCGGGCGTTGCGGGAGATCGACGAAGCGACCGCGGCCATTCCCGACGCGGGTGTCGCTTCGGCGGCGCGTCGCCTGCTGACCAAGGCGTGGCCGGGGCTGACCGTGATTGTCGCCGCCACCGCGCTGGCCGGCTGCGCCAGCGCGGGCCAGCCGACGATCGCCGGCGACGACGAGATTCCGCGCCGCGTCGTGGCCGCCGCCGACCCTCGCAGCGATGCGTACTACTCCTACACCCTGGCGCAGATGAACGTTCAGGCGGGCCGATTCAAGGACGCGGTCCCCCACATGAAGGCCGCGATCAAGAAGGACCCCAATTCGGCCGCCCTGTGGACCCAGCTCGCCCAGCTGCTCATGCGCGCCGACAACATCGACGAGGCGGTGGCCGCGGCGCGCCGGGCCGTCGAGCTGGCACCCGACCAGGTCTCGACCCACATGACCCTGGCCGAGCTGCTGCGCACGCAGCGGAAGTTTGCTGAGGCCGAGGCCGAGCTGGAGCGCTCGATCCAGCTCAGCCCGAGCTCCGAGGAGCCCTATCTCACGATGGCCCGGATCTACGTCGAGCAAAAGCAGTACGACAAGGCGCGCGCCGTGCTCCTGCGGCTCGTCGAGCAGCAGCCGCGGCTGGCCCAGGCGCAGTTCCTCCTCGGTCGCCTCGCGATCGAGACCGAGGCCTGGGACGAGGCGATCGCGCGCCTCACCGCCGCCGTAGAGCTCGACCCCGATCACGATGGAGCCTGGAGCGCTCTCGGCGCGGTCTACGGCGAGGCGCTCCACAAGAACGAAGAGGCGATCGACGTCTATCGGCGCGCGGTCAAGGCCAATCCGGACAATCCGGCGTTCGCCGACAAGCTGGCCGACCTCCTGATCCGGCTCGGACGCCTGCCCGAGGCCCAGACCGAGCTCGAAGGGGTCGCTGAAGCCACGCCGCAGAACCCGCGCGCGTGGATGAAGCTGGGCGCCGTCTACTACGAGCAGAAGATGTGGGACAAGGCCATCGAGGCGTTTCGACGCGTCGTGGCGCTCGAGCCGGCGAATCTCCGCGCCCGTTACTTCCTCGCCACCACGTACATGGACGCCGGACGCGACGCCGAGGCGAAGGCCGAGCTCGAGCGGATCCTGAGAGCCGACCCGCGGTCGATCGACGCGCGCGTCCAGCTCGGGTTCCTCTACGGACGGGCCAAGCGCTTCGACGAGGCGATCTCGACCCTTCGTGAAGCCGTCAACATGGAGCCCAAGCGGCCCGAGCTGTTCCTCTACCTCGGCACCGCCTATTATCGCGCCAAGGAGTACGACCGCGCGGCCGAGACGCTCCAGGAGGGCCTCGGGCTCGACGACAAGCAGAAAGACTTGCACTTTCAGCTCGGAGTCGTCTACGAGAAGCAATCGCGATTCGACGATGCGGTCAAGTCCTTCCACCGCGTGATCGCGCTCGATCCGAAGAACGCCGAGGCTTACAACTACGTCGGCTACATGTATGCCGAGCGCGGGCAAAACCTGGACGAGGCGATCAAGCTGATCGGTAAGGCGCTGGATCTCGAGCCCGAGAACGGCTACTTCATCGACAGTCTCGGGTGGGCGTACTACCAGCAGGGAAAGTATCCCGAGGCGTTGAAGGAGCTCAAACGCGCCGTCATGAAGACGAAGGAGCCGGATCCCGTGATCTACGAGCACCTCGGCGACGCGCTGGTCAAGAACGGCCTCGACGAGGACGCCCTGGCCGCATGGGAAAAGGCCCTCCAGCTCGACCCGGCCGCCGACGGGGTCAAGAAGAAGGTCAATGACCTCAAGGATCGCCAGCGCCGGGTCAAGGGTGGCCCGAAAGCCTCTCAGTAGTCTCCTGCTCTACCTGCAGGTGGCACTGGTCGCCGCCTGCGCCACCGCACCCCCTCGAGAACCGATAAGCGACGACGCCCAGCGAGCGCTCGCCCTGCTCGCCGAGCGCTACGCCGAGTTCACCAGCATGCGTGCTCTCGCCGACGTCTCGCTGACGAAGGGCGGGGAGCGCCAGCGCCTGCAGGGGGTTCTATTGATCAAGGCGCCGAGCTCGGTCCGCCTGGAGGCGCTCTCGCCGTTCGGCCCGCCGCTCATGGTCGTCGCCGTCCGCGATGGGCAGATCACCGCCTACAACGCGCTGAAGAACGAGGCCCACGTGGGGCCGGCCGACGCGGAAACGATCTCAAAAGTTCTTCGTCTGCCTCTGGACTCCGACGACCTCGTTTCGGTGCTGGCCGGCCGTTTCGCCGGGCCGCGCGACCTCCGAAGCGCAGAGGTTCTCGCTCCCGACGCCACGGGTCCGTCACTGAATCTGGTGGACGGTGCGGGCGGGCGCCAGCGCGTGTGGCTCGACCTCGGGACCGGCGTGATCCAGCAGCGGGAGATCTTCGGGAGCCGGTTCAACGCGCTGATCAAGTACCGGCGCGACGGGGGCGGGGCGCTGGAGGGGTTCGACCTCGACGCGGCCATGTCGTATGTCACCGGGTCCGTCAGCTACCGGAACCTGGTCGAGGGCGAAGAGATCGATGAGGAGCGTTTCACCCTGACGATCCCGAAAGGGGCGAAAACACAGCCCATCCGTTGAAAGGCCCCCCGGCCCGTGCTATGGTGCGTTGTCTTGTCGAAGCGGTCGGGGAAGCCCCGTCGCCTCGCGCTCAGCGCAGCGTGCAAGATCAACCTCGTGCTCGAGGTGCTTGGACGGCGGGACGACGGTTACCATGAAATCGCCACGGTCATGCAGGCCGTGGATCTGTCAGACCGGCTGGTGCTCGAGGACGCGAACGTTCTGGAGCTCCGGACCACCGCTTCAGACGTTCCGACGGACGGGACCAACCTGGCGCTCAAGGCGGCGCTGACTCTCCGCGAGATGGCGGGGGTGAGCCGCGGGGCGCGGATCACGTTGGACAAGCGGATCCCCGTCGCGGCCGGCCTCGGGGGCGGATCGACGGACGCCGCGGCCGTGCTCGTGGGATTGAATCGGGTGTGGGGGCTCGGGTGGTCGACCGCGCGATTGGCCGACGCCGCGGTGAAGCTGGGGATGGACGTCCCCTTCTTCCTGCACGGCGGTGCCGCGCTGGCGACCGGACGCGGCGATCGTCTCGCGCCCCTGACGTGCTCGGCGCTCTCGCTCGTGCTGGTGAATCCGGGCGTGGCGGCGAGCACGGCGGAGATCTACGGAGGGGTCGTGGCCACGATGTATTCTGACGGGGCCCGAGCGCAGGGGATGGCGACGGCGCTCCGGAGCCGGCAGCCGGGGCGGGTGGCGGCCAGCCTCGGCAACACGCTGGAACGCGTCGCGAGTGCGCGGTACCGTGTGGTGGAGCAGATGGAGGCGGCGCTCCTGGCCGCGGGTGCGCTGGGGGCGGCGATGTCGGGGAGCGGGCTCACGGTGTTCGGCATTGCGCGCTCGTACGATCACGCGCGGCAGATCCGCGCTCGGGTCACGCGCGCGCGCTGGGGATGCTGGGCGGTCCGGGCGCTGCGCGGCCCGGCGATCCGCATGCGCTGAGGCCCATGGTGGTGCGCGCCGCGGGGCTGGGGCCCTGCCGGCCGAGGGCGCGCCGACAGAGAGTGAAGCGAACACGATGGGGCGTGGCCAAGCGGCAAGGCGCGGGACTTTGGATCCCGTATTCGGAGGTTCGAATCCTCCCGCCCCAACCACACGAATAGGACGAGGCACCGATGGCGTATGAGCTGAAGCTCCTGACCGGCAACGCGAACCGCCCGCTCGCCGAGGAGATCGCGCAGTACCTGCACGTCCCGATGGCCGACGCCGAGGTCACGCGGTTCTCGGACGGCGAGGTCTACGTGCAGGTCGACGAGAACGTGCGCGGCACCGACGTGTTCGTCATCCAGCCCACGTGCCCGCCGGTGAACGATACGCTCATGGAGCTACTCATCATGGTCGACGCCATGAAGCGCGCGTCGGCGCGCCGGATCACGGCGGTGCTCCCCTACTACGGCTACGCGCGCCAGGACCGGAAGGTCCAGTCGCGCGTGCCGATCTCGGCGCGGCTCGTCGCCGACCTGCTCGAGGCGGCGGGGATCCACCGCGTGCTGGCGCTCGACCTGCACGCCGGCCAGATCCAGGGATTTTTCAGCGTGCCG
>QHTE01000085.1 GCA_003220685.1 Candidatus Rokuibacteriota bacterium | reverse complement strand
CCTGCCGACTGCGTGAGGCGGCTGGAAGCCTGGGACCAACGCCCTCAATCCGCTTTCGCGTTTCTCGCGGGTCGGATGCAAGACAACGGGACAATCGCATTCAGGCTGCGGGGCCGGCCGGGCTGGTGGGACTGGACCTCGCCGTTGTGGGCACCGTACTTCCACGGAACGCTGAAGAGTAATCCAGCGACCGCGCGGGGCACGATCATCGTAGGTTGGTTCGGGTTTGATCGCGGCCTGCTCGCGCTGCCGATCATTCTCGTCATCTGCGCGCTCGTCGGCACCAGCGTGTTACTGCTTCTCGGCGGACGGAGGCAGGGTATCGCGCTACTAGTCTTCACTTGCTTCGGGCTTGCGTTTTTCTGCGCCGACCTTTGCTTCACACGGTGGGTACGCCGCGACGAACCTCGACAGATGACGGCGTTTCTCAGCACGACGCTCCAAGCGGCGCCTGATTCAACGGTCGGCCAGGCCTCAGATACCCAACGAACGGAGCAAGACCGTTGATCTGGCGCCCCTGGCTCCGCATCAACCGGGTCCTGCGCGTGATGCTGCACACGAGATGGAGCGCGGAGGCGTGGCCGCAGGTCCGAGTCGAGTTCAGGAAGGCGCTCGCGCTTCGGAGCGAGACCCAGCGTGCTGGAGACTCGCAGCGCTGTTCGCAGGAATGAGAAGCTACCAGAGGACTAGATTCTTACCGCTCGCACACCGGGCGAACTTGTTCCACTATGAGCTACAGGGGCGGTGGCATTAGACACGTATGGAGTCATTGAAAGGAGGAGCTGATGATCATCAAGACCAAGCGAATCAAAGTGGACACGGCTGGCCTTTCTGTGAGGGTCGCCGAAGGAAGGCTCCAGTTCAGCCTTGACGGCTTCTTCATCCGCTTCCCGCTCTTTGGAGAGGCGTTCTACTCGAAGGACATCGGATGGGTGAGGAAGCCGTGGCGAGAAGTTAGGGATGTGATAGATAGATGGGGCAGTGCCGGCTAAAATCCCTCTCCCGGAGGGCACGCCAATGTCCCTCATCAGTGACTGCTCGTCGCGTTCTCCCTCCTCGCCCCGGCCGCAACGGCCTACGCCGAGTGCGCGTCGGTAGACTCGACGACGCTACTCGCGATGACGTTGCCTGCGGGAGTATCGAAAGCTCTGCGGCGGCACAACGCTGAGACGCAGCGCCGAAAGAGACCGCGGCTTTGCGAGGGTTACAAGGGGGCAGACCCGATGTCCGCCGGATTCCATGGGCGAGAAATCGCTCCTAGATCGGGTCAGGTCGTTCATGGGATGAAATTGAGTTCCTCGGGTAGCGGCAGTGTGATCGGCACCTCGAAGAACCGACTCGGTTCGGGATGGATAATCTCGCCTGTAACGAAGAACATGGCGATCTGCTCTTGGGCGGCCAGGGAGATCGGCTTAAAGGCCGCAACGTTGGTGCTGACCATGAAGAGATGTGGATTCTTCGGCAGTGTCGGGATCTCCGCATAGGCCAGATCGTGGCGGTAGAACGTCGTGCGGTTGGCCAAGTCTCCCGCGCGCAGAATCGCCGTGCCGTTCGGGTTGGGGACGCTCTGGTCTCCCTTCGCGACCTGATAGATGACAGCCTTGGCAGGCACGCCTGGAAGTGGAGCCTTCCGGATATGAGGCGCGTACGCGACAGGATCGCCGGAGCGCCCAACCCACTTCGTGGTCTCGACCACTTCCTGGATCGCCATCGCGCCCGCCACGGTGTTGATCACCGGCGACTGGGTATCCTGACTTGTTCCGTCCGCGAGGCCGATTCGCATCGGGATGCCGTCCCTGAGCGGGAAGTTCTCATTGAAGTGCGGTGGCGGCATGGAGACTCCGTCCAGACTCGTGATCCCCGGGCTATTGATCAGCGATGGAATACGCGCGGCGAGCGCCTGGCCGAGCACCGACCGGCCGGCAATCGGCGACAGCCGCCTGTTCTCGATTATGGGCGCGCCCGCAGAGGTGAGAACTCCCGCTCGCACGCTCGGGTCGAGGCTGAGGAACACGGTGCCGTAGTTGGCGCCCAGAGAGAATCCAACGTAGTAGATGCGGGATGGGTCTAGGTCCGGAGACCCGTCGCCGTCCACATCCACTCCCACCTCGATCACTCGGACGAGCTGCATCAGGTCCGCGACTGTTTGTCGAATGCCATCGGTGAAGAAGATGACCGTCCGCGGCGGGGCGCTGCCGAAGCCTTCGCCGGCCGCAATACGGTTATCGTGGTTCTGATCGATGCCGCGACCGCCCGCAGAGAAGGACACTGACGTGAGGTCGGTTTTGTTGACCGTCAGTATGCCAAACGGGCCGAACCCGTGCCCGGCGGCGTTGATGGCAATGGTCGCGATCCCATGCGCCGCCATTGAGGCGGCGACGGTAAAGCTGCGGAGGTTCTTACTTTCGGTGTTCCCGTGGCCAAGAATCGCCACAGGCCATCCAGCAGCGGGTCTGGGACTAGAGGGCAAGAAGAGATTGAAGTAAATCTCGTTCGTCCCTTGCACCGCCGGTGTGCCAGTGCGGGTCCCGATGGGCGGGATGAACTCACCTGGGTGCACCTCGTAGTCAGGCGAGCTGTACTTCCCGAACGCGATCGTGCCCACCACGTTGGGGATGATCTGAAGCAATGAGACATCGAGCGTGGCCCTGGGGGGAGGATTATCCCCGGTCTGCTGGTCCAAAGTGATTCCAGCCACGGTGTCGAGCGCGAATACGGTCGGAGCTCCCCCAGGCCCCAGGTGGAAGTCTGCCGGTTCGGGCGTCGCCGCTTTGATCTGATCGCGGATCTTTTCCAGGACGGATGTGACGGTCTGGGTTGTGAAGACGCTGGCCGTCACAACATCTTGTTCCCGGATGCCAAGCCGACGCGCGGCGTGGATCGCCTCGAGGAGCGCGTGCTTGTACTCGCCCGACACGCTCTCCCGGAAGCGCCGGAACGTCTCGTCAGCCTCTACAGGGTCGCCGGACTCGTCGCGCACCCCGCGCGTCACAATTAGGGCGTAGCGCGTGTGTTGGTCGAGAAGCTCGTCCGCCTGGACGTAAAGCGTGTTCGTGAAGGTGTCCCACACGACCTGATTGATGCCGATGACGCGATGGCCATCGTCACGATTTTCATCGTCGCAATCGCCCTCGAGGCCCTCGAGGCTGACCAGAAACACCGTCTCGCTGGTCACGGTCGTTACGTCGATCGGGCCATCGAATGGGATCGACAGCCGCGGTTCGACGTTGAAGCCGTCGAGGGTGTTGATCACGGCGAGGTCGTCGCACTCGGACTGGCGCACAGCGCAGTCGGGAATCGGCAGGTTGACTCGCCGCTTCGTGTTATGGCTCGAGTCAGCGACCGTGAATTGATCGCTTGGGAAGGGGCCGCCAGCGGGGGAATCCAGACTGAACCTCGCCTGCACACCTGCAAAAACGAGCGGGGGACATAGGAGGACGAGGAACGTCGCGGAAAAAAGGACGATACGCAGGCCACAGAATGTCATCGGGAGGCTCCTCTACCATCCGAACAGTTAAGAAGGGCGCGGCCTATCCCACTAGGCTGCCGGAGTTGCCACCTCGCCAGCGTCCCGCTGTGGGACAAGGCAACCGCAATGCCAGAGGCGGGAGTTTGGGAAATCGGCCACTTGGCGCTGGCGGAAGGCCGGCAGACGCTGGTGGTTAAAATCCACCAGTGGTGATCGGAAGCGGCATAGAATGCGCGCACCGTGGCGTCACTCGGTGAGTTGATCGGTGACAGTCCTGGGGTGGTGGCCGTCCGAACGCAGGTCGAGCAGCTTCTCCGACGGCATTCGGAGACACGCCGCCTTCCGCCCGTCTTGATCCTCGGCGAGACGGGGACGGGCAAGGGCCTGCTCGCCAGAGCCATTCATGAGGCCGGGCCTCGGGCGGCCGGGCCGTTCGTCGCGGTCAACTGCGCCGCGATTCCCGAGACTCTGCTCGAGGCCGAACTGTTCGGTTTCGAGCGGGGTGCGTTCACCGATGCCCATCAAGCAAAAGCCGGTCTGTTCCAGACTGCCCATCGGGGCACGCTATTCCTGGACGAGATCGGGCTGCTGCCCGAGAACCTCCAGGCCAAGCTGCTCACGGCCCTCGAGGACCGGGCGGTCCGAAGGCTGGGCAGTACACGCGCTGAGCCGGTGGACGTCTGGATCATCTCGGCCACGAGCGAGGATTTAAAGGCTGGGACGCGCCGGCGAGGGTTTCGCGAGGAGCTCTACCACCGGCTTGCGGTGATGACGCTTCGACTCCCACCGCTTCGAGCGCGAGGACAGGACATCCTCACGCTCGCCGAACACTTCTTGACGCGCACCTGCACCGAGTATGGGCTCGCGCCGAAAATACTCGCAGAGGACGCGCGGGCAGCCCTCGTCGCCTACCGGTGGCCCGGAAACGTGAGGGAAGTGGCGAACGTGATGGAGCGGGCTGCGTTGCTCGTCGATGGCCCTCTCGTGACAGCCCACAGATTGGAACTCGCGACTCCTCGAAAGCAACGAGCATCCCCCCCTGAGGACCACGAGACGACTCCGTCCGATGCACCAGCAGGCATCTCCCTGGGGCAGACGGTCGAAGAGGTCGAGCGCCGGCGGATCCTCGAGGCGCTGCACGAAACCCGTTGGAACATCTCCCGCGCGGCGAGCCGGTTAGGGGTGACCCGTAACATCCTGCGCTACCGCGTCCAGAAGTACGGACTACGGCTTCCTCCCGGGCCGGCGGAGCTGACCGAGCCGACCGACGGTGCGCGCCGCGCGGTCCAGCCCACGACGGGCCGCGGCCCGGTCAATGTGCAGTGGGAACGCCGGCATGTCGCCCTGCTCCGTGCTGATCTCGTCCCGACGGCGGTGACCGTTGTCCCCGCCGCGGGCGCCGCGCTCGAGACCCTCGTGGAGAAGATCGAGAGCTTCGGCGGCCAGGTCGAGGAGGTGAGCCCGGCCGGGCTCGTGGCGGTGTTCGGCCTGGAGCCCGTCGAGGACGCCCCGCGCCGGGCGGCGCACGCGGCCCTGGCGATCCAGAAGGTCGCAGCGCACGCCCGTGGCCGCTCAGCGGAGTCCCCCGAGGTCCGCGTTGGCCTGCACGTCGGCGAGGTCTTGGTCGCCTGGGTTGGCGGTGCGGCGCGGGTCGACCACGCGGCGAAACGCGAGGCGTGGCAGCAACTGGAGGCGTTCATGGGGGGTGCCGAGGCGGGGACCGTGCTCGTCAGCGAGGCGACCCGCCCGTTCCTCGAGCGACGTTTTGTCCTCGCACCCGTCGCAGCCGGCGATGGAACGGCGGGGACGGTGTGCCGGCTTGTAGGCCTCGAGCGAACGGCGCTGGGGTTAGGCGAACTGCTCACGCCGTTCGTGGGTCGGGGCCGCGAGTTGGAGCAGCTCGCCGAGGCGCTCGAGCATGCCCGGCAGCGCCACGGTCAGGTCGTCGCTGTCGTGGGAGAGGCCGGTGTCGGTAAGTCGCGTCTCTTGTTCGAATTCATCAACTCGCATGGCGTTCGGGACTCGCTGATCCTCGTCAGCAGCGCGGCCTCCTACGGGAAGGGGATGCCCTATCTGCCGGTCATCGACCTGCTGAAGGTGTACTTCCAGATCGAGCCGCAGGACGACGTGAGCAGGATCCGGGAGAGGGTGACGGACAAGGTGTTGTCGCGCGAAAGTGCGTTGGCGTCAGCGCTCTCTCCCCTCCTCGCGCTCCTCGACGTGCCGATCGACGATGCGCAGTGGGAGGCGCTCGATCCCGCCCACAAGCAGCGGCGGACGCTGGAAGCGGTGAAGCTGGTGCTCCTCGAGGAGAGTCGCCGCCAGCCAGTGACCGTGCTCTTCGAGGATCTCCACTGGATCGACTCCAAGACACAGGCGGTGCTCGAGACTCTGGTCGAGAGCGTTCCGAGCCATCGGGTTCTGCTTCTCCTGAGCTATCGTCCCGAATACCAGCACGCCTGGAGCAACAAGAGCTACTACGCGCAGCTCCGGCTCGACCCGCTCTCGCCTGAGAATGCCCACGTCCTCCTCGATAGCTTGGTGGGACGTGAGGACGCCACGGCAGCGGTCAAGGCGGTTCTGGTCGAACGCACCGGCGGCAACCCGTTCTTCCTCGAGGAAAGCGTGCGAGCGGCGGTCGAGACACGCGCGCTCGTCGGCGATCGTGGCGACTACCGGCGCGGGCGGTCTGCCGGTGAGATCCGGGTGCCCGCCACCGTTCAGGCGGTCCTCGCGGCTCGCATCGACCGCCTGTCCCCGGAGGACAGAGCGCTCTTGCAGACGGCAGCCGCCATCGGCAAGGACGTGCCATTGGCCTTGCTCCGGGCGGTGGCGGACCTGCCGGAGGAAGTGCTCCGCGCCGCCCTCAGCCGGTTGCAGGGAAGCGAGTTCCTCTACGGGACGAAAATCGTCCCCGGACCCGAATTCGCGTTCAAGCACGCCCTGAGCCACGAGGTCGCGTACGCGGGCCTTCTCCCGGACAGACGGCGCGCCCTCCACACGCGCGCTTTGGCGGCGATCGAACAGCTGTATGCCGACCGGCTGGCCGAGTACGTCGATCGTCTCGCCCACCATGCCCTCCGGGGCGAGGTCTGGGACAAGGCCGTCGCCTACCTCCGTGAGGCCGGGGCGAAGGCCGCCGCGCGCTCGGCCTACCGGGAAGCAGTCGCGTGCTTCGAGCAGGCGCTCGAAGCTCTCCGGCATCTCTCTGAGAGCCGAGGAGCGATCGAGCAGCGGATTGATCTCCTGTTGGAGCTTCGCAATTCTCTCTACGCGCTCGGAGAGTTCCAGCGAGTTTTCGATTACCTTTGCGAAGGTAAGATTCTCGCCGAGCAAATCGGCGATCAACGCCGGCTGGGATGGATCTCCGCCTTCATGGCGTTCCATTTCTGGAGATCGAGCGATCTCGACCGCGCCGTCCAATCTGGCCACCGCGCCCTCGCCGTCGCCACGGCCTGTGGGGATTTCGCCCTCCGGGTCGTAGCGAATTTGCGTCTGGGGCAGGCCTATCTCGCTCTTGGCGACTACCCTCGAGCGAGAGAATATTTCCAGAGCAACGTCGAGTCCCTCGAAGGCGACCTAATCCGCGAGCGCTTCGGCGAGGCACATTTACCCTCGGTTCAAACCCGGCTCTGGTTGGTCCACGTGCTTGCCGCGCGTGGAGAGTTCGCCGAGGGAATCGCCAGGGGAGAAGAAGGGGTACAGATTGCTCAGACGGTGGACGATCCCTTCAGTCTCATCGGCGCGTATCGCGGTCTCGGGTATCTCTACCTCCGCAAAGGAGATTTCAATGAAGCGATTCGATTCCTTGAGCGCAGCCGCGAACTCAGCCAGGCGTGGAGCATCCGAAGCTTCATCCCAGGAATCCTTTGGTACCTGGGCTATGCACATGCCGTATGCGGACGCCTGACCGAGGGCCTGTCGCTTCTCGAGCAGGGGCTCGAGCAGGGCGCCTCGATGGGGGAGTTTAGCGGTTACGCCGAGAACCTTGCCAACTCGAGCGAGGCGTATCGACTGGCCAACCGAGAAGAGGACGCGATCCGGATCGCCAATCAAGCCCTCGATTTCTCCCGTAATCACAAGCGACAGGCACACGAGCCGTGGGCCCTCCGGGCTCTGGGCGAGATCGCTTTGCATCGCGACCCGCCGGATACCGAAAGGGCTGAGGTCTCCTACCGACAGGCCATGGTCCTCGCCGCTGAACTGGGCATGCGTCCGCTCGTTGCGCACTGCCACCTCGGCTTCGGCAAGCTCTATGGACGCATGGGCAAGCGCCAGGAAGCAGCCGAGCACCTCACGACGGCTTCGACGATGTACCGCGCGATGGACATGCGGTTCTGGCTGGATCAGACCGAGGCAGAGGTGAGCCGCCTCTAAAGTCGAGGCGCGACAGCTTTCCGTCGTCCACCGAAGGGGCGACAGTCTTCGAGTTCCCTGTCAACTGGATCGGGCGGCACGGGCCAGACCCTCGAAGACGATCTCGAACAAACTAGCCTGACTACGCCTCCTGTTGGGGCCACCACCACTTACATGCCCCTGCTACCCAGCCGGTGCCGAATAGTGCCATTCGACGTGTGCTCGTGCGGGCGCTCGTCGAGCGCCTTCGCCGCGTCGTGCAGATGCTCGGGCGAGAAGTGCTTATACCGCACCGTCATACGCGGGTCGCGATGACCGAGCATGGCCATGACGGCCCGCTGCGAGAGGCCCGCCATCCTCACTGTTGACGCGTCGCTGCCGGAGATCATGGAGCCTCAGATTCTTGAGCCCAAGCTGTTTCGCGAGAGGGCTGAAGCGTCAAGATTTGGTGGAGCTGAGGGGGCTCGGATCCTGACCCCAAGACTGCCCAAGTGCTACTTCGCAGCAGCTGGGAACGGCGGCAGCTTGCCGATGTCGCGCATGTCGTGCTGAATGACGACGGTTGCCTTCAGGTTGGCGGCGATCTGCTTCATGCGCTCGATCGAGGCGACCGTCGCGGCGCGGTCGAAGTTGAAGCTCGGCACCCCGCCGCTTTCATAGTTCTCGCGGAAGTGGACCAGGTCGCCGGTGAGCAGCACCGGGCCCATTTCCTTCAGCCT
>QHTE01000016.1 GCA_003220685.1 Candidatus Rokuibacteriota bacterium | reverse complement strand
CGTGGCGCTCGTGGGCGAGTGTTCCATCCCCGTCGTGTAGAAAGTGCCCCGCCACCCCTTCTCGTCGTACCGGGTAAGCTGGAGGTCGTAGCCCTGGCGCGCCATGCCGACCGCGACGCGGCCGATACCGGACCAGGAGTCGAGCCAAGTCCGGAGCGCCCAGAGCGCGCGGTTATACGAGGGCATGGAGCACGTGGCGAATCCGACGGCTGCCCGGAGGAGGTGGCCGCGTCCGTCGAGCATGCGCTATTCGATCACTTGGTCCGCCTGGAGAAGCAATGTCGGCGGGATTGTTAGGCCCAACGCTTTGGCCGTCCTCAGGTTGATCACGAGGTCGAATTTCGTGGGTTGCTCGACTGGTAGGTCCCCCGGCTTGGTACCCTTGAGGATCTTGTCGACGTACATCGCGGCCCTCTTGTAGAGCTCGGGCTGGTTGGCGTCGTACGACATGAACCCCCCTGCCACCGTACTTTCCCTCGTGTTGTAGATCGCCGGCAGTCGTTGCTTGGCCGTAAACTCGATCACCCGCCGCATGTGAACCAGGTGCATCGAATCGCCGGTGAGGAGCAGGGCGTCGGGGCGTTGCTCCGTCAGCAGCCGGAAGCCGCTGTCGAAGTCCTTGACGTCACGCACTTCGACCGAGAGCAATTGCAGGTGCGCTTCTTGCGCTCTCTGCCTCAGGTCAGCGTACAGCCGAGCATTGGATGGGTTGTCAGGATTCCAGAGCAGCGCGATCCGTGCGGCCCCAGGAAGAAGGTCTTTCACGAACTGCAAACGCTTGGAGGCGACCTCCGCTCCGAGAGTTGTGGATCCCGTGACGTTGCCGCCAGGGCGACTGAGGTTCGCGACCAGTCCTGTATCGAGAGCAGATCCGACGGCGACCATGATGATGGGGATCGTCGACGTTGCCCGCTTGGCTGCTACGGTTGCTGGAGTCGATGCCGCCGTCACGATAACATCGACCTTGAGTTCCACCAGCTCCACCGCCAGAGGAGTGAGCAGATCTGTCCTTCCCTCGGAGGATCGCCACTCGATGACGAAGTCTCGCCCTTCGAGCCATCCCGTGTCGCGTAGGCCTTGTCGGAACGCATCGATGTGGGTCGAGTTTTTGTTTGGCAAGCCGCCGCTGAGAATTCCAATGCGATAGACCTTCCCGGCTTGCTGCGCCTCCGCGGCGAGCGGCGCAAGAGCGAGGCTGACACGATCGGCCGCATGGGCACCTCGGTTGCACGGCTGGCCGGGAGTCTAGCCGAACGTTGGGACGCACACCAGCACCGCGTGGAGCAGCACCGCGGGCGCCCGTGCCTCTGGACATGACGCCCCCCGAGAAGAGAGCGGCGTCGATGGCGAATCGGCTGACTGCAGTGGTTTAGGCTATTGCTTTTCCCAGACAGCGACGTTGTTCACGGTCTGACCCTGAGAGTTCGTGCCTTTTCCCGTGACGGTCATCGTCTTCCCGTCCTGAGATACGACACGTGTGAGGGTCTGAACTACCTTACCGTCCTTCTTGTCAGTGCGTTCCGTAGTCCGGGTGTCGATTCGCTTGAGTGAAACCGTGTCAGCGTTCGGGACCCCAGCAAGTGGATAGTCCTTGCCGTCGAAATTAGCCGTGTACCCCGTCATCGTGGGAGTTCCCGCCGCGTTGATTCCATCAGCGCTGACTTTCTCCCCCTGAGCGGATGCCTCGATTTTCAGAGTGCAACTTTGGGGTGGCGGACCGGGACTGTATGTAGACTTCGCCACGTTGAGTTTCCACGTACCAACTCTGGGATCGCTCGCCTGGGCTGACACGCTCACGATGTCCGCTACAACAAGGACCACTCCAAGAGCCGCTAGGAGCATCTTCCTCATACGTGGTTCTCCAAACGCTTGTAGGCCCCTTGCTGATTCGTTAGTTAAGGATAGCTGGCGAGAGTCTAGCAGAACATGAAGGTTACTTCAGCTATGAGTCCGTCGCCATCTGTTGGCGATGAGGGGATTGACGAGCGTGGCGTGTGCTACGGTTGGCGGGCCAGACGCAGCAGCTCCAGCTCGGCATCCCCAAGTGTGACCCACCGCCACGCCACCGTAGGCCGCTCTAAGAATGGAGCCTCGCGGTTGGTACCGATGAACGCCGTGGTGCGGTCGGTGTTGATAGACGCCGCTACTCGGCGGAAGCATCCCAACGATCCGGACGCTTCGATCTTCGCTGGAGCCTACCGAACTGTCGCACGGGCGTTCACGCAGGCCGTGAGTCGCGCTCAGGCCGCGTTGCGGGCATCAGGGAAGGATGCAACTCGGCTTGACGGGTACACGTGGCACTCAAACAGACACACGTTCGCTAGCCGTCTGGTCATGGCAGGCGTCGATCTCAGGACCGTACAAGAGCTGGGCGGATGGAAAACACTGAGTATGGTGCTATTCGCATCTCGCGCCCAGTCATCTTCAGGAGGCAGTTGAGCGTCTCGTGCGTCAAGGTGCTCCAGAACTAGCCCGTAACTAGACCGCGTCGCGTGTTCGCCGCCTGGGCAAGCACATGATGTATCGTAAGTAGCTGTTCTTCAGGGCACGGAGGGCTAGCCTCAACTGGCAAGGCAGTGGACTTGAAATCCACCGGGCCGCGAGGCCCTTGGGGGTTCGAATCCCTCGCCCTCCGCCACTTCTCAAGCACTTACATCGCACTCAATTTCCTGAGCAGGTGGTCAACGGTGCTCCGCTTGGCCATTTCTTGGCTATGTCAGCGTTTTGCGATCCGCGAGAGGGACTGCGGTCGTGCACCGCTCGCCTACGACCTTTGAAACCTTTAGGACAGAACGGGGGACCGACCTGGCCATAGACCAGTTCGAGGTGGCCGTCCTTAGGGGTGGGTGGAACGGGGTCTGGCTGATCGGCTATGGCGCTCCGGCGCTAGTGCCTAATCGTAATGGCTCATAACCCAAAGGTCGCTGGCTCAAATCCAGCCCCCGCAACCATCGAAAACGACGGGGTTAGCGGACGCAGCAGCAGCTAACCCCTTTCGTTTACCCAGGCCTTACCCAAAAATTGGTTGGGTCTTTTCAACCGGTCCGCACCAGCTGACAGCGCCCGCGCCGACCATTGATGAGCAGAAGGAACAGTCGGAACGTCGGGCGGCGCCCCAATCATCTAGCGTGCCACGGACGCCATTGAGCTTCCGGAAGCCGCGCTGAAGGCCGGACTGGCCATCGAGCTCGACGTCGCGGCGTCGCAGTCCCGATCCGCCGAATCCGGTAAGGAGCTGAAGAACCTCCGTGACCGCCTGGCTTGCGACCACACCGTTCAGGCTTACCACTTGGGCCTCGCCATCACGGTTCTCGAAATAGTTCCGGTTGGGACCCTTGAGTTCCGAGTGGAGTTTCTCCCTTGAGAGGAAGCCCGAGCACCACATGCAGAATCCGCCCGGGATGAGCGTCAATATGTTCCCCCCGATCGTGACGCGCGGCCCATCGGGCTCGGGATCTTTGATCGCGCGGATATTCACGCCGACGTCGATATAGGGTATGAGAAAACGTGAGGAGAGTTCTTGGAGATCCGCTCGGGCGTGGAGGTTGTCGAGGCAGCCCACGATGACGTCGACTGTCTTGAGCGCTTCTACCGCGGCGGGCCCGGGCACGCGCTCTTCGATCGTCCTGCACCGGCTGCTCAGCCCGACCCTCCTCACCATACGGCGCATGATCATGGTCTTCTTCCGGCGGAGCCAGAGGTCCAGCCTCGTCATGCCGATGAGGCGGGGGCGATTCGTCCTCGCTACGCGATCCGCGTCGATCCCAATGATTTCACCGACGCCGAGATGAGCGAGTTGCTGGACGACGTGGCTGCCACCGCCACCCAAGCCGACGACCGCCACCCGTGCGTGGCCGAGCGCGCGTTGGCCGTCGTCTCTCACAACTGCGAGCTGTCGGGCGAAATTCTCTCCCGGGGCGCGACCCGAGCGATCGAGCAGTGAGATTCGCCAATCCATGATCGAAGCGCCGAGCCAGCGAACCGCGAGGTCAGTCCTGGACGCGGATTCGCCTGGCATCAGGACGATGCCGCCTGCGTGGCTCCGGGAAAGCACGACGGAGCCGTGGGGCCGCGCCGGGACGCGGGCCCTGAACATAGGGATGAGGCGCTCTGCGCTCCTGCGGTCGTCGTCGGAAAGTTGCGGCGGTCCGCCGTGCCCGTGTGCGTGGAAGATCACGATCCCGAGCGTCTCTTCGATCGCCCTCGTGATCGCCGGGATCATCGCGCTGCCGCTCCATACGGCACCGTGGCCGGCGTTGGAGCGATAAGCACTCTCCGGTAGCTCGAGGAGATACCGGAGGAACAACGTGTCTCGGTCGCCGAGCCGCGCGTGGCTCGTGAGACCCATCGCGACGTATTCGTGCCGGCCGGAGCGGAAGACGATGTCCCGGAGGGCTTCACCAACACCCAAGGGGATGCGGAGCTCGAGCTCAGTCATTCTGCGCGAAGCGCTGCCGCGCGGCGGCGATGAACCTAATGATGCTGGCCTCCTCTGCCCAAGGGATGTTGAAGGAGAATTGCATCCAGGATTCGCCCCCGACGATCTGCGTCGAGGTGCTCCGTGGTGCGCAGCCGTTCGAGAGCAGCTGCCCGGGCTGTAGAAATGCGACCGGCTTCTCCGCAGCAGTGTCAAGGACAAGGAGCATCGGTGTTGTCGCGGGCCGGCATCCCGGCGGCAATTCGACCTCGGCCAAGCGTGCGAGCGTCCGGGATCCCTCACGCGCCGTCCGAACCGCGCCGCCGTAGACGGAGACGAGATCCGTGATGGCCTTCTCGATCGTCTCAGCCTTCATCGTCTAGCTCACCGTGCCCGTCGGCAGCGCGATGAAGTGATCGCCATTCTTGATCTCCACAAGCTCGTCGAGGCCGATGTTCCCCCCGCTCGGCTTGCCGTGAACGAGCCGGGTGAGGTCGTCCGAGAGGGGCGCGCCGGCCCGCTCGCGGATCGCCCGGCCGCTGACGGGCGAGGAGTCGAATTGGATGTGCTTGTTCTTCCCGTCCACCTCCACCACGATGTTCACTACGTGCTTGGCGACTGCCGTTGCTGCTCCGGCCTGGTGCGTCTCCATCCTGATCCTCCGGAGCGGGGCTCCATGCCGTCGGGCCGCTGCGCTCCCACCTGTGCAGTGCCCGATTCCAGGGGGTCCCGGACATTTCGGCACCCGTGTCCGGCACGGCCCGGGATCGGGCATATATAACTGAGAGCGAGCGGCGGGCCGGCCGCACGGGGAGGCGAGGCTGGAGAAGCAGTCGAGACGGGTGCCCGAGGAAAGCGCTGCGACGCCGGCCGAGATCACGACGGCGATGGAGGTCCTTACCGCGGCGGCCCTCCTCCGCCTGCGCAACTATGCCCGGTGGCGGGTGCGGGGCCTCGGCCGGAAGGCCGCGGGCCGGACCGAGACCGAACTGCTCGCCGATGCCATGAATGCCACGCTCGAAGGAAAGCGCCGCTGGAATAAGGACAAGGTCGATTTCGTGGGCCATCTGGTCGGCGCCATGCGGAGCATTTCGAGCCACTGGCGAGGGCAATCCAAATCCGCCGACGAGGCGACACTCGAGTCCGACCTGCTTCGAACAACCGAGGACGGGGAGGTCTTGCGCCCGTTCGATCTCGTGCCGTCAGAAGAGCCCGGGCCGGACGAGGAGCTCGAAGCGAACGAAAGTCAGAGCGAGGCCAGAACGCGCGTCGAGGCCATCGAGAATGCGTTCGCCGACGATCCCGTGATCTCCCTTATCCTGGACGGGCTGCGTCAAGGGATGACGCCGGGCAAGGTTCGGGCCGAACTGGAACTCTCCCAGACGGAGTACGAAACCGCAATGAATCGACTCCGAAGAAGGATGCGGGCGGCTGCCGGCTCCGGAGCAAGCGATGCCTGAGAAGCCGAGAGATTACGAAGCGGAACTGCGCGCCCTCATGGACGCACTCGCCGAGTCCGTGGTCGAGGCTACTGACGAAGAGATCATCAGCGAGATGCGGGAGGGAGGCGAGGACCCCGCGGCAGCGGCGGAGGGGGTGCGGGCGGTCCTGCGTCACGCTGTGAAAGCTTATGAGCAACGGCATCTCCGCGAGGCGCAAGAGGCATACGAAAAGCGCGTCGACGCGATTCGCCGGCGGACTTTCTCTTTGCCAACGGCGCCGGAGAGCCGGCGCAAGCTTCTCGCCGTCGTGATGACACGGAAACCCGATTTGCGCTCTGCGCTTGTCACGCTGCAGCACAGAGACTTCAAAGAGTGGACGGACACTGATATTCAAAACTGTCTTGAACAGTTGGGCGCCCTCGGAGTTCTTGCTGAGTTCGAGGGGTCTTTGAGCGACGAGCAGTAATGTGGCCTCCGTCTACAGAGCGCCGGAGTCGATCCTAGGAGAGCTTGGCATTCGTGAGCCGCGCGATATCCATATTGAGGCGATCGCCGAATATTGTGGAGCGACCATTCTTTATCAGCCGCTCGAGGGCTCCGAGGCGAGGATTTTGGGCTACCGCGATCGAGCGATCATCACCGTAAATAGCGCGGCGCCTCTGGGACGCCGGCGCTTTTCAGCAGGGCATGAGCTCGGGCATTGGATGTGCGATCGGGGGAAGATCGCGTTTTCGTGCACTGAGAACATGCTTGCTCGCGAATGGGCGGACGATAACCCCGAGGTGCGCGCGAATCAGTTTTCGGCCGAACTTCTGCTCCCGCAACCTATGTTCGTGGCGACGGCGAAGAACCTCGAGATGACGTTCGCGACTGTGCGTCAGCTCTCCGAAACGTTCCAGACAAGTCTGACCGCGACGGCCATTCGCCTTGTAGAGTTCGGGTCGTTCCCGGCGATGGTCATCTGCAGCGACGCCGAGCGCCGACGGTGGTTCCGGCGCGGCCCCGACGTCCCCGGCGTCCTTTGGCCACATGAGCGTGTGTCGCGCTTGACGATGGCTCACGACGTTTTGAGCGGCATGGCAACCCCGCCGGGGCCTACGGATGTCTCTGCGGACGCATGGTTCGGGCATCGTGACGCGCGCCGGTACGCTATCCGGGAAGATTCAATACGCATCACCAGGGACTTGGTCCTCACGCTTTTGTGGTGGAAGGACGAAACCCAACTCCTCGACTTGGAGGATGACGATAACGAAAGCGAAGACTAAAGAGGAGCGCCTGGGATGAGACAGACGACGAAATGCTTTGGCGACGTCCTCCAGGTCGGCGCCGAGATCTTCGACGATCTCGACGGCCACGTCTTCAGCGTCGGCTGGTGGGCGCCGGCGCCCGGCACGTCGCGCCGCATACTGATCAGCGACCACCTCTACAACTGTGTTCACAGCGTCGAACCCAATCTCATTGAGGCGCGCCTGCATCTCCTCGAGGCAATGGATTGCTGGGATCAGCGGCTGTTCAAAGGTGTCGGTCGGAGAGCATAGGTCGCGGGTGGCCGACCGAGTTCGAGCGCGGCACGCTCGCTTTGCCACGGCCCTCAAGAACGCCTCGATCCGCGTCATCGATGTCCGAGTTCGGTTCATTCGCTCAGACGTGGCGCTTGTGCACATGAACCACGAGATGAGCGGCATGCTGGATGCCGCGGGCGCCGAGCTCCCGCCACACCGTGAGCTCAGTTTGCGTGTTGTCGTCAAGGATCGGGGCAAGTGGTTTGTGACAGCGTTTCAGAATACGACTGTGAGCGCGCAGACTGCGCGGCCACAGTAGTGCGCTTTTGTGAACCATAGGATCGCCGAACAAGGCACTGCGCCACCGGCCGCTCAGCGCCTCGCCCGCTGAGATAACGCTCGCGCCGCCCCGGTGCAGTCCCGGCGGGGCGCTGGTGCGCATAGTGGCCTTCGGCTAGACTCCCCGGCAGCCATCCTCCACCGAGGTGTCCATGCGGCTGATCGGGCTCGCGGTCATTCTCGCTGTAAGCGTCATTCTTGCGCCGCTCGTCGGCGAGGCGCAGCAAGCCGGGCCATCGAAGGTGGGTCTCCTCTTTCTGGGCACGGCCGGGATCGATTCGACCGAGCGCTCGGGCATCGCGGTGAGGGAGGGGCTGCGCGAGCTTGGGTGGGTCGACAACCAAAACATCCACTTCCAGCACCGATACGCTGGTGGCTTCCGCGATCGTCTCGATCAACTGGTCAGCGAGCTGGTCAAGGGCAAAGTAGATGTCATCGTCGCGTTCGGCACCGAAGCGACACGCGCAGCGAGGCGAGCGACATCGAAGATCCCCATCGTCATGGCGGGAGTCGGCGATCCGGTCCGAGCTGGTTTCATCGCGAGTTTGTCACGTCCGGGCGGCAACACTACGGGAGTCTCGCTTCTCAATCAGGAGCTGTGGCCAAAAAGACTCGAGCTGATCAAGGAAGTCGTGCCAGCCGCGATGCGCGTGGCCGTCGTTTCCACCCCGGATCCCCAGCACGCCGAGTCGTTGAAGTTGCTCGTGGGCGCGGCACCGCGCTTCGGCCTGGAGCTTCGGAATGTGCTGGTCAGTGGCCAAGGCGATCTTGACCGTGTCTTCGCTGATATCGGCAAGGGTCGCGTCGACGCACTCCTCGTTCAGCCCAGCCCCGACATCAACGAGATGGGTGGGCGCATTGCTCAACTTGCGGAGCGGCAGCGCCTGCCGTCGATGTTCGCCTGGAGCCAATTTGTGGAGGCGGGCGGTCTCATGAGCTACGGGGCCGACCTGTACGGCTTGCAACGGCACGCCGCGTCCTACGTCGACAAGATCCTCAAGGGCGCGAAGCCCGCCGATCTACCTGTAGAGCAGCCCACCAAGCTCGAGCTGGTGATCAACCTCAAGACCGCGAAGGCGATCGGGCTGACGATCCCACAGTCGCTGCTACTGCGTGCGGACCAGGTCATCGAGTAGAGCGTGCTCGATCAGCGCTGCCAGCTCCTGCGTACTGCTGTCGGCTTCGCCGGGCTCCCTCGCCCTTCGTACGACCTCTCGCTCCACGGCCGGCGCTCGTGGCTGGACTCGTGGGTGGCGTAGGCTGGAGCATGCTCGGGCCGATTCTCGAAGGTGACCGCGTTCGTCTGGAACCACCAGCGCGCGCACTCTTCCCCGCTAGCTGCGCGTCTGCCGCGAGCGGCGCAAGAAGGACGCTGACAGTGAGAGCGACCGCGAGCCCGATCAGCCGCATGGGCACCTCGGTTGCGAATGTACTTGCGCGGAGGAGCTGGCCGCGTGGGTCGAGCATGCGCTACTCAATGACCTGATCCGCGCGCACGAGCACTGACTGCGGGATCGTGAGCCCGAGCGCCTTCGCGGTCTTGAGGTTAATCACGAATTCGAACTTCCTGGCCTGCTCGACGGGAAGCTCCGCCGGCCTAGCGCCCTTGAGGATCCTGTCGACGAACGTCGCCGCGCGTCGCTGGAGCGCATAGAGGTCGGCGGAGTAGCTCATGAGGCCTCCGTGCGCCGGTCACACCGGCGCGGTGCAGTGAATGAAAGAGTCACACGGCGAAGGCGTAGCGAGCCACGCCGGCCCCGAGTCATGCGTGGGCGCTCGTGAGGGCGCGCGCGAAGCGTTGACAGGGGGAGGTACGGGGACAGGGGGAGGTACGGG
>QHTE01000136.1 GCA_003220685.1 Candidatus Rokuibacteriota bacterium | reverse complement strand
CGAGATTGCCTCTGTGACGCGGCGGCCGAAAATCGTCATCGGCATGCACTTCTTCTCGCCCGGCCGGCGCATCGGCAAGGTGGGGGTGCTCGTCGGCGTCTGGCCGTTCGCAATGGGTGACCTCGCCGGTCTCGACGTTGGCTGGCGCATCAGGAAGGGCAAGGGGTCACTTCGCCGGTCGCCGACTGGCTCTGCGAGACGGGGCGCCAGGTGGCGGCTCAAGACGCTCACGAACCGGATGCTGGAGCTCGAGCGCCAGCACGGGGCGGCCTGGCAGACGGGCCCGCACGCGCAGCGAGAATCTCTACTCCGTGAGGACCACACGATCGGAGCCTTCAGGAAGAACCTGGAGGCTCTTCAAGAACAGGATCACGTTTGCCTGATCCTGCGGCAAGAGCGCCTGAAACGCCAGCTTCGCGGCCCGGCCCTCGGCCCCGTGGGCCAGGATCGCTTCGGCGATCGTGGAGAGATCGCCGCGGTGTCCGCAAGAGCTTCACCTGCGTGGGGAGAGGGAGGTTGACGATCTCGTCGAGAAACAGGCTCCCGCCCTCGGCAAGCTGGAACTGGCCCTCCTTTCGCTGATGGGCGCCGGTGAACGCGCCCTTCTCATAGCCGAAGATCTCCGACTCGATCAGGGTGTCCGGGATCGCGCCGCAGTCCACGGCGACAAAGGGCTGCTTGCGCCGGGCACTCAGTTGATGGATCGCCCGCGCCACGAGTTCCTTGCCGGTGCCGGTCTCGCCCTCGACGAGGATGGTGAGCGGGGAGTCGGCCACCTGCTTGACCTGCTGGACCACCTTCTCCATTTGCCGACTCGGGCTCGTCAACCACCGCAAGGGGCTCTGGATGACCTTGTGGGCCTCCTGTAATTCGAGCGTACGCTCTTCGACCGTTCGCGCCAGGTCGCTGGCGTGGCGCTCCAGCGCCTGCTGCTGTTCCTTGACCCGACGACTCAGCTCGCCTACCTGAATCGCCCGGCGCAACGACGCTACGAGGTAATCGCGATCGATCGGCTTCTGGATGAAGTCGTAGGCGCCGCCGCGGAGGGCATGAATCGCCAGCGCATGCTCGCCGTGCCCGGTGATCATCAGGGTGGGCGTGTCGGGCCGGCGCGCCCGGATCGCGGCCAGCAGCGTGAGACCATCCGTGCCCGGCATCTTGATGTCGGTGACGATCGCGTCGTAGTCCCCGGCGCCGATCCGGTCGAGCGCGGCCGCCCCCGAGTCGGCCGTGTCCACCGTCACCTCGCCCATTCGGAGCCGGAGCGTCTCGGGAAGCGCCTGCAGCAGGGCCGGGTCGTCGTCGACGATGAGCACGCGCGGCTGGTTCATGGCTCGCCGCTCACCGGCGTGGGCGGACGATCGGTCCCTTGTGCGTCTCGCCGGGCTCGATGAGGTCGACCGCGTCGCCCACGAACAAGCCGATGTTGTTGAGGGGTTTGTTGAGCTCGCCGAGCGCGGCGAGTTTTCCAGCCTGCCCGAGCCGCTCCTGTTTGTCGCGCAGCTCCTGTTCGCGCCGCTGCATCTCGGCCGCGGTCTCGCGCAGGTCTCCCATGATGTGCATCATGGCTTTGCGGCGGGCCCCGAGACGCAGCTTCTTATTGTGCTGCGCGCTTCGCGGCCACGACGATCACCGACCACGACTGGGCGTCGAGTGGAATGGTCTCGCCGCACCCCGCAGCACCGCAGCAAGGCACGTGCCCGCGCAGGAGCCCCCGCGCTCAAGTCGTGCGTTGTGGCCTGACACGCGCGAGAGACCGGGCCTTCGGAAGCGGCGCATGTGGCGACTCTGCCGAGAGAAACCGTCATCGGCTGTGGTCAGGATCGACCGTAATGCGCCCCTGAGGCGGGCGAGCCTTGGCGCCGAGAAGCCTGGTGCCGCTGCAGGAGCCGTGGCGCCCTCACCATGGCGCCGCCGCCATAGCGATGAAAAGGCGGCAATGTCCGCTTACGAGAGCGTCAATGCCGTACTGCTTCATCTTGCGGTACAGGGTCTTGTAGTCGGTTCGGAGAAGCCGCGCCGCCTCGCTCTTGTTCCCACTGGTGGCCTGGAGGACCCGGTGGATCGCCCGCCGCTCGGCGTCCGCCGCGGCCGCCTCGGCGATCTCCTTGAGAGAAGAGTCTCCTAGAGCGGAGTCCACCGGCGAGGGCTCTCCGCGGAGTGCGGTCGCCGCCGATGGGTCGACGGGCAGGACCGAGAGGTGCTCCGGCTCGATCACGTCCGAAGCGAGGAGGATGGCCCGGCGAATGACGTTCCGGAGCTCACGCACGTTCCCAGGCCAGGGGTAGCGCAGAAGGACCTGAGCCGCCGCTTCCGAGATTCTGCGGCAGGGCCGGCCGAGCTCCATGCTGGCCTCGGGGAGAAACTCGTTCGCCAGGTGGAGGATGTCATCTCGCTCCCTGAGGGGCGGCAGGGTGATCCCGAATTCGTTCAAACGGTAATAGACATCCTGGCGGAACCGCCCAGAGCGCACCTCTCGCTCGAGGGGAATGTTGGAGGCGG
>QHTE01000037.1 GCA_003220685.1 Candidatus Rokuibacteriota bacterium | reverse complement strand
ACGACATGAATTGAGCCCGCGCTCGCCTAGCGCACGGAGGCGGGATCGATCGCAAAGATCCCCTCCGCGCCGGCGCCGACCGCGTCGGGGGCGGTGGCGAACGTGATGGCGCCCGCGCGGCTCGCCGCGGCGAACGGATAAAGCCCGAAGGACACGAGGGTGCCGCCGCCCGGGAGCCTGTCGCCTACCCCCGCGACTCTCGATATTGCCTTGCGACTCGCTGCGAACACCGCGACCGGCGAGGCGCCGCCGTCGACGGAGGCGGCGAACACGACGGCGCCCGTCGCGCTCAGCGAGGGCCAGAGGCCGAAGTGGGAGAAGACGCCGCCGCCCGGGACCGGATCGCCGAGCCCGGCGATCCGGCGCACTCGATCGTCGACGACGTAGATCGCTCCGCTTGTCGGGGCGCCCTTGAGGATCGCGTTGAAGGCGACGGCGCCCGCGTCGTTGACCGCGACGCGTTCCGAGAACTTCGCGAAGATCCCGCCGTCCGGAGTCTCCTCGCCCGCGCCGACGAGCATGCGGATCGCGCCGCCCTGCGAGACGAAGAGGCCGCCCGGGACCGCGCGGCCCTCCACGACGGCGCCGAAGCCGACGAGTCCCTTGCCGTTGAGCGCGGGCGGGCCGAAGCCGGTGAAGGCGCCGCCCGCGGGCGCCGGATCACCCTGGGCGACCACCTTGCGGCTCTTGCCGCCGGAATGCAGGTAGATCGCGTCGAGGCTCTCGCGTCCGCGACGGACCGTCGCGAGGAACGCGACGTCTCCCCGGTCGTTGATCGCGGGCGCGTCGAGGCTCGCGATCGTCCCAGACGGAATGTCCGGCGCGGCGGCGCCCGCGAGCGCGATCGCCCGCGTGCCACGCGGCGAGGCGACGAAGATACCCTCGACCGCCCGGGCGCCGACGATCGCGGCGGCGAACGCGAGCTCCCCGCCTTCGTTGAGCGCCGGGACCGGATGGCGGCCGAACCCCGAGAACACGCCGCCACCGGGCGCCGCGTCGCCATCCGCGGCGAGCTTGCCGATCCGCTCTCCCGAAGAGACGAACAACCCTTCGCTTGAGCGTCCCCGGAGAATCGTGGCGAAGAACGCGACCTGGCCTTTACCGTTGATCGGCGCGACGATTGGCAGCGACTCAACGCTGAACCGGTCGAACGTCCCGCCGCCGGGCGCGGCCTGTCCGGTGACGACGACCCGTCGGACGCTGGACGGATCCTCCGCGTGAAGTCCGCCGACCGCGAGCAGCGTGGAGGCGAGGAAGGCGATCGCGAGACCGGCTCGACGCATGTCGTGAGACTATAGCGGCGCGATGGAGCCGGAGCAATGACGGGCGGCGGCCGCGCGCGTGGCATCGCGTCGCTCGCGCTCGGCGGGCTCCTGACGCTCGGCCTGGCGGGCGCGAACGGAACCTTCGCGCAACGCGCCCGGTCGGAGTTCACGGGGTCCTGCTACTGCCGAGCGGGTGGCGAGCTTCGCTGCGCGTCGGATCGGACGGAGGATCAGTGCGAGCGCCAGTGCGCGGAAGAGCTCTGCGACGATTGGTTCTGGCTCGAGCGACGACCGTGCTGGAACTGGGGCTACGGCGGCTAGCTCGCGGCTGGATGTCCCGACGCATGGCCGTGGCCGTGCTCGGCGCCCTCAGCCTCACGGTGACCGGCAACGTACCCGCGCTGCAGGGCGCGGAGCCGAAGCCGCGGGTCGTGGCCACCCTGCCGGACCTTTTTGTGCTGACCCGAGTCGTCGCGGGCGATCTGGCGACGATCGATCTCATCGCGCGCTTCGGCCAGAACCCTCACGACATGGAGGTCCGCCCCAGCCAGATCTTGTTGGTGCGCCGCGCCGACCTCCTGATCCGAAACGGCCTCGAGGAGGACGCCTGGATCGATGTGATGGTGCACCGCGCGGCGAATCCGCGGATGCTCCGCGGCTCGCCGACCGTCGTCGAGGCGTTCCAGGGCATCGAGGTGCTCAAGGTGATGACCGGCCGCGTCGATCGGTCGATGGGCGATGTGCACCCGCTGGGGAGCCCCCACTACACGCTCGATCCCGACAACGTCGTGATCGTCACCGCCAACATCGCGGCCGGATTGACCCGCATGGCGCCGGAGCAAGGCCGCGCGTTCGAGGCCAACCGCCAGGCGTTCCTGGAGAAAGTCGCCGACGCCGATCGGCGCTGGAAATCCGCACTGGCGCCGTTCCGCGGCGCCGGCATCGTCAGCTACCACGATAGCTGGCCGTATTTCTACCGGGCGTTCGGGCTCGTCGAGGCCGGCATCATCGAGGATCGGCCTGGGATTCCCCCGTCACCGCAGCACCTGGTGAATCTGATCCGAAGCATGCGCGAGCAAAAGGTGCGGGTCATACTCCACGAAAGCTGGTATCCCCCCGACGTGACGAGCCGCGTCGCCAAAGAAGCCGGGGCGAAGATGGTCGTGGTCCCCCAATCACCCGGCGCCGCGAAGGGAACCGAGGACTACATCACGCACCTCGACCACGTCGTGGGCGCCCTCGTCGACGCGCTGCGGTAGGACTCGCGATCAACCTTTCCGCATGTACGCGGGGACTTCCAGCGTGAGGAAGTCTTCGCGGGGCGGCGCGAAGATGTCGATCACTTCCGTGTCCTCGCGAAACCACGCCTCGTGCTCGACCCCGCCCGGGATCACCGCGAGGTCGCCCGGGCCGCACACCTTCCGATCGGTGCCGAGGCGGAACTCCATCGTGCCCTTCAGCACCCAGAAGATCTGCTCGTGCGGATGGTGGTGGGCGGCGGCGTGCGCGCCCGCCTTCATCGACCACCAGACGACCATCTCCTGGTCGCCGACGAGAATCCGGCGCGAGATCTTGTCGGTGACCTTCTCCTCCGGGAGATTCGCGAGCGCGTGATAGCCCTTCATGCTGGACATGGGGCCGGCCTCCTTGAATAGGGTGATGCTTCACCCTCGTAATCGCCGCGCGGTGGCCTGTCAAGTGACTCGACTCCGCGAGCCATGCTAGGCTCTCGCCCCATGGCGCGCCTCAAGATCGGCTTCATCCCCATCGAGGGCGGCGAGTACTACCAGGAAGCGCTCGAAGAGGTCACGCGGGCCGAAGAGCTCGGATTCGATTCGGTCTGGATGGAAGAGCACCACGCGGTGACGAACCACTATTGGCCTTCGCCGCTGACGGTGCTGGCCGGGTTTGCGACCCGGACCTCGCGCATGATGCTCGGCACCGACATCGTCGTCGCGGCGTTCCATCATCCGGTGCGGCTCGCCGAGGACGTCGCGATGCTCGACGTCATGTCGCGCGGGCGCATCACCCTCGGCATCGCGATCGGCTACAAGCCCGACGAGTTCGCGCTCTATGGCGTCGAGCTCGAGAAGCGCGGGGCGCGGCTCGAGGAGCAGCTGGCGATCATGAAGGGGCTCTGGACTCGGGATCGCGTGAGCTTTAAGGGCGCCTACTACACGGTGGAGGGGCGGCTCGAGCCCAAGCCCGTGACCAAGCCTCATCCACCGGTGTGGATCGGTGGCTGGGGCGATATCACGCTCAGGCGGGCCGCGACCCTCGCCGACAACTGGATCCCCGGACCCACCGCGGATCTCAAGCGGCTCCTCGCGGGCAAGAAACGGTTCATCGACAACCGCCGGGCGGCCGGCCGGAGCCAGCCGATCACCGAATGGCCGCTGACGCGCGATCTCATCGTCGCCGACACCGACGACAAGGCGCGGGAGCTCGCCGAGCAGCACATCATGATCGCCTACCGGAAGGAGTACGCCGGCGGGTGGCGTCACCCGTTCATCGACGCGTCGGTCGCGACCGACCTGGACCGACTCATGGCCGACCGCTTCATCGTCGGCGGGCCCGACCAATGCGTGGCGCAGATCCGACGCTTCACCGAAGAGTATGGAATGACCCACCTGATCTGCCGGACCTTCTTCCCGGGCATGCCGCACGCGCACATCATGCGCGAGCTCGAGCTGATCGCGAGGGAGGTGGCGCCTGCATTTAAGTAGGCATGAAGCGTAACTATGTGATAAACTAGGCGCTTACCAGGTCTTTCCTGGGGGAAAGGAGTGAGTGAGCCATCGCCCAAGGCGCCTATCGACTCGACCGTTCCTATCAGTGGAACTACTCGCACGCGCCCGCGCTCCCGCGGGTGCGCCGTCTCCCTCCCAGTCCCGGCGGGATGCTGCTCGGTCGTCCCGTCAGCTCGAGCCTCGGCGTCGCCGCCGGCCCCCTGCTCAACTCGAAGTGGGTGGAGGCCTACGCCCGGCTCGGTTTCGACGTCCTGACCTACGCGACCGTGCGCTCGACCTTCCAGGCCGCTTACGCGTTGCCCAACATCCGCCATGTGGATAACCGCGAGCTTGCGGCGGTGGTCTCCCGGCAGGCGAACAACGGCGCGACGATCGCGGTCTCGCTGGGCGAGCCCTCGATGGAGCCCGATGTGTGGCGCAAGGACGTGCGCCGGGCCAAGGAGCGCATCGGGCGCGGTCAGTTCTTGATCGTCAGCGTGATCGGCACGCCCCGCCCCGGCGGCGACGCCGAAGCGCTCATCGCCGATTACGCCCGGTGCGCCGGCTGGGCGGCCGAAGCCGGAGCCGACGCGATCGAGATCCACCTGGCCACGCCGGATCCGTTCGTCGAACAGCCGCAGATGATCTTCGAGAACGTCCCGCTCGCCGCGCGAATCCTTCATCGCACGCGGACCACGGTCGACGCTCCAGTCCTGGCGAGGCTCGGGGCGTTCAAGACGCCACGCCTGCTTCACGAAACGGCGACCCGTCTGGCGCCGTGGGCTCACGGCTACGTGCTCGTGCACAGCATCAACCGGAAGGTCTTCGACGACAAGGGCGCCCCCGCCTTCGAGGGCCACGGCCGCGAGCGCGCCGACGTGGTGGGGGCGCAGACCTTCACCGTGGCGGCCCGGCAAGTCGCCGAGATGCTGGCGTGGCGCAAGGCCGGAGCCTGGGACCGGGCGATTCTCGCCGTGGGCGGCATCTCGACGGTGGAGCGCGCCCGCGAGGTGCTGCGCGAGGGCGCCGACGCGGCCCTGGTCGCGACTGCCGCGCTCTTCGATCCCCTGTTCGCCGCTCGCTTCCGTCAGGTCCGCACCGCTGAAGTCGCCTGACGTCCGACGATGCCCGCCCGGGCCCGGGGGGCGCACCGGCGCGCCGGGCCACTCGGGACGTCACGCCGGGCGACTCAGGACGTCGTGGATCTGAAGCGTCAGGGCGCCAAAGTCGGCGCTCGCCCGCGTCGCGGTCGTGCGTGGCCGCGGCAGCCGGACCGGGACGACGCTCGCCACGCGTCCCGGACGGGGCGTCATGACGACCACGCGGTCGGCAAGAAAGACCGCCTCCGCGATCGAGTGCGTGACGAACAGCACGGTCTTCCGGCGCTGGCTTCCCTCGCCCCACACACGCAGCAGCTCCAGGTTCAGCTCGTCGCGCGTCATCGCGTCGAGCGCGCCGAAGGGCTCGTCCATCAGGAGCAGCGGCGGGTCCAGCAGCAGGGCGCGGCAGAGGGCGGCGCGCTGCTGCATGCCGCCGGACAGCTCACGCGGCAGCTTGTCGCCGAAGTCGCCGAGCCCCACGAGCCGAAGCAGCTCGCCGGCGCGCGCGCGGTAGTCGTCGGGATTCAGGCCGGCCAGCTCGGCCGGGAGCAGGACGTTGTCGACGATCCGGCGCCATTTCAGGAGCACCGGAGCCTGGAAGACCATCCCGACCGCGGCGATGGGACGGGTCACCGGGCGGCCGTCCACCACGGTCCGCCCGGCGCTCGCCGGACGCAGGCCGGCGATGATCCGCAGCAGCGTGGACTTGCCGCACCCCGAGGGACCAACGAGGGTAACGAGCTCGCCCCGATCGACCGTGAACGCGATGTCCCTGAGCGCTTCGACGGTACCGGAATCGGCGCGGTACGTCATCCCGACCCCGTCGAGGACGATCAACGCTTCGGCGGCTCGATCTTCGTCAGGAACTCGTTGGTGAAGGCCTCGTCGCAGCCGACCTTGCGGGGCATGTCGGGCATGTAGGTGTTGATCAGATCCACCGTGCGGCACATCTTGGCGCGCTCCACCCACCCGATCCCGTTCTTCGCGTAGCGGTCCGTCTTCATCAGATCGAGCCCGAGCAGCATGTTGGGCTCGATGAGGGCCAGGTCAATGTCGGGCACGCGCTTCTTGAAGATCTCGAGCGCCGCCCTCGGATTGTCCATCACGTCGCGCCAGCCCTGGTACGACGCAGCGACGAAGTCGCGCAGCATCTTCGACCGCTCGCTCATGGTCTTCTCACTGGCGAAGATGGCCATCGAGTAGGTGTCGAAGCCAAACTGGCTCCAGGGCATGCGCACGAGGTTCTCGGCGCCGACCGCCTTCTCCCAGAACGGCTGCCCGGTCGTGTAGTCGGGGACGGCGTCGGCGCGCTTCTCGGCGAGCGCGACGAACTTCGCGGCCGGCTCGATGTTGACCCACTTCACCTTCGCCTCGTCCACGCCGTTCAGCTTGGCGAAGGCCGGGAACAGCTGGCGCTGCGCGTCGCCGGGCGGCGCCGCCAGGGTCTTGCCCTCGAGATCCTTCGGCTTCGCGATGCCCGTGTCCTTGCGGGTCCAGATGTTCAGCGGCGTGTTGTCGAACACCGCGCCCACGACCTTGATCTTCGCCCCCTGCGCGATGCGCGGGATGACGACGACCGCGTCGGCCAGGCCGAGATCGGCCCGGTGGGTGTCCACCTTGGCGATCGAGTCGCCGGAGCCCTTGGAGTTCTGCAGCTCGACGTCGAGCCCTCTGGCGCGGTAGTAGCCGCGGTCGAGCGCGACCCAGTACGCGGCGTGATCGCCGACGGCGAACCAGTTCAGCGCGAACACGACCTTCTGCGCCGGCTGGGCGCGGGGCGCGCCGAGCCAGACGGCCACGATCAGCAGCGCCGAGCCGATCAGATAGCCGCTCCGGTTCGCCTTCATCCCATTCCCTCCGGGCGGCCGGGCCGCCGCTCTCAGGTCGTGTCGGCCCAGGGGGCCCACCAGCGGGCCGCGAGGCCCACGGCGCCGTAGAGGGCGAGACCGATGATCGAGATCCAGAGCAACGCCGCGAACGCCACCGGCGTGTTGAGGTTCGTCTGCGCGTTGACGATGACCGTGCCGAGACCGGCCTGGGAGGCGACGAACTCGCCGACGATCGCGCCGACGACCGCCGCCGTCGCGGTGATCTTCAGCGCCGAGAGGACATACGGGAGCGCGTTCGGCAGGCGGATCTTCGCGAACACTTTCCACGCGGGCGCCCCGAACGCGCGCCCGAGGTCGAGGAGCTCGTCATCCACCTGCGTGAGCCCGACCGCGGTGTTGATCACCACTGGAAAGAAGCCGATCAGCGCGGCGATGAGCACGTTCGGCACGATGCCGTAGCCGAGCCAGAGCAGGAAGAGCGGCGCGACGGCCACCTTGGGCAAGGTGTTCACGAACACCAGGAACGGCACCAGCGCCCGCGCGATCGTCGGCGACCAGGCGATCGCGACGCCCAGCGCGACCCCGGCGGCGCCCGCGAGGGCGAAGCCGCCCAGGATCTCGATCGTCGTCACCCAGAGATGCGTGTGCCACGGGATCGAGGAGCTGAGCGCCGCGCGTACGACGGCGGTCGGCCCGGGCACGAGATACTCGCGGACGTTCAACAGGGGCGGGACCAGCTGCCAGATCGCGAGCAACGCGGCGAAGAGCAGGAGCGAGGGCGCGTGACGCTGGAGAGCTCGGACCTTCACGGCGCGGCCATGATACAGCGCGGCCCGTGTGCTACGCTACGATCCGTGCGGTGGCTGGTCGTCCTCCCCTTCGAACGGCCCGGGCTCATGGGGATGGACTTCGCCGAGGAGCTCTCCGGACTCGGCCACGACGTCCGCACGTTCGAGTACCGCAAGAACAACCCGCTCTACAAGAACCGGGGCACCAAGGGCGCCTATCAGGCCCTCCTGATCCGATCGCTCGAGCGCGCGTGCCTGGCCTGGCGGCCGAATCTCGTCCTGGTCATCAAGGGCGGGCCCATCACCGCCGCACTGATCGCGCGCGTGAAGCGGAAGGTCGAGGCGCTCTTTCTCAACTTCTTTCCCGATAACCCGCTCTGGATGATGCCGTTCGAGACGATCGAGGCGTACGACCTCTTCTTCACGAAGGAGCGCTACGCGATGCGGAGCCTCGAGCAGGTCGGGCTCCGCAATCTCGCCTACCTGCCCATGTACTGCGTGCCGTCGGCGCACTATCCGGTGACGCCGACGCCGGACGAGGCCGAGCGCTACGGCGCGCCGATCTCCTTCGTCGGCAACCGGTATCCGTATCGCGAGCGCTTCGTCAAGGCGCTGCGCGACTATCCGCTGAAGCTCTGGGGCAGCGGCTGGACCGCCGCCGAGGACCCGCGGGTCCGCGCGATCGCGGGCCCGGCGGTGTTCGGCCACGACAAGCTCCTGGTGTACGCGGCCTCGACCCTGTCGCTCAACCATCACCATCCGATGAACGACATCGTCGGCGTGAACACCCGGACCTTCGAGCTGGCCGCCGCCGGCGCCTGCCAGGTGGTGGACCTCAAGGACGACCTGCTCGACCTGTTCAAACCCGGAGAGGAGATCGTCGGCTATCGCGACCTCGGCGAGCTCCGTCGCCAGCTCGACGTGCACCTCGAGCACCCGGACGAGGCTCGCGCGATCGGGGACAACGCGCGCCGCCGCGCGCTGGCCGAGCACACCCTGCGCCATCGCATCGAGGCGATGCTGGCGATGGTCGAAGAGCGGTTCGGCAAGCGAACGTGACCGACTCGCTGGCCGAGAACCTCGCCTGCATCGAGTGCGGCGCCGTCTACCCGCTCACGTACCGACTCGAGTGCGACGCCTGTCGCGGGCTCCTCGAGCTTCGCTACGACATCGCGGGGCTACGCGCGGCCGGGCCCGGATTGTTCGCGGGCTCGGGCCTCTGGCGCTACGCGCCGGTGCTGCCGATCGCCGACCCGGCCCACCGGGTGACGCTCGGCGAAGGCGGGACACCGCTGCTCGACTGTCCACGGCTCGCCCGCGAGCTCGGCGTGCGCCGGCTGCTCCTGAAATACGACGGCGCGAACCCGACCGGCACCGTCAAGGACCGCTCGTCGGCGACGGCCGTCGCGGCCGCCTTGCGCTTCGGCTATGGCGCGACGTCGGTCGTCAGCTCGGGGAACGCGGGCTCGTCGATCGCCGCCTACTCGTCGCGCGCGGGTCTCCGCTCGCTGATCTTCGCCTACGAGCGGGCCTCGGCGCCGAAGCTCCTGCACATGGCCGCCACGACGGCGAACCTCATCGTCTACAAGGGTGTCTACGACGACCTGATCAAGATCTGGGACCGTCTGGTCGAGGAGCGTCTGTTCTTCGACTGCGGCGCCTCGCGCAACCCCTACAAGCAAGAGGGCAAGAAGACGCTCGCCTACGAGATCGCCGAGCAGACGGGCTGGGCGGTCCCGGACGTCGTGGTCGCGCCGGTCGCGGTCGGCGAGACGTTCATCGCGACGGCCCGCGGCTTCCGCGAGATGCGCGAAGCCGGCTGGATCGCGCGGGCGCCGCAGATGGTCGCCGCGCAGGCGACGCGCGCGAACGCCGTCGCCCGCGCGTTCCGCGACGGCGGCGCGATCACGCCGCTGAAGATCGGCTACACGGTGGCAGAAGGCCTGGCGGCCGGCGATCCCGGCAAGAAGGGCGAGTGGGTCCTGCGGCTCCTCCGTGACGGCAAGGGGCTTGCCGGCGACGCCGAGGACGACGAGATCCTCGAGACCCAGCGGCGGCTCGCCCGCGTCGAGGGCGTCTGGGCCGGGCCCACCGGCGTCGCCACCCTGGCGGTGCTCACGCGTCTCCTCGCGCACAAGCAGCTTGATCGGGAGCAGACGATCTGCGCGATCATCAGCGAGACCGGGCTCAAGACCGAGGGTGAGCCGCCGAGCCGCGCGGGCATCGCCTTCGACTTCGACTCGCTCAGACGCCTCGTCGCCGAGCGTCTCGCTTAGGGTGCCGCTGCCCCGGCGTTTCTACCTGCGGCCGGCGCGCGCGGTCGCGCGCGATCTGCTCGGGTGCGTCGTCGTGTCCCGGCGCGGCCGCTCGCTCACGGCCGGCCGCATCGTCGAGACCGAGGCCTATCTCGGTCCCGAGGACGCCGCCTCGCACGCCGCGTTCAGGCCCGGCAGCCGCGCGCTCTTCTACGGTGACGGCGGCTTCGCCTATGTCTATCTGAACTACGGAATTCACTACTGCCTGAACGCGATCGCCGGAGCGGCGGGGCGACCGGGATGCGTGCTGATCCGCGCGCTGGAGCCGGTCGCCGGGCTGGCGACGATGGCGCGCCGGCGCGGCGTCGGCGCGGCCTCGACACGACTCGCCAGCGGACCCGGCAACCTCACTCGCGCGCTCGCCATCACCCTGCGAGAAAACGGCGACGATCTCACCCGCGGCCTCTTCACGATCGAGCCCCCCGACCGCCCCCGCGATTTCCGCATCGCGTCCGGCCCACGCATCGGCATCACCCGCTCCACCGACCTGCGCCTGCGCTTCTGGATCCGCGACAGCCCCTTCGTCTCCTCCCGCTGAGCCCGGACTCGCGCTCGGCAGACCGACTAGAGCGGGTACGGAACGAGCTCGCGCGCGACCTCGACTTCGCCGGCGAACCGCTCGCGCGCCTCCGCCGCGAGCGCCTCCACATCGTCGTGATACTCCGCACCGATGTGCGTGAGGATCAGGCGTCGAACCCCCGCGCGGGCGGCGACCTCGCCCGCCTCCGCCGCGGTCGAGTGCGCGTGCCCGCCGGCACGGCTCCGGTGGCGCTCCGAGTAGGTCGCGTCGTGAACGAGCGTGTCGGCGCCGCGCGCGAGCGCGACCACGGCGTCGCACGGGCGCGTGTCGGACGAGTAGACGATGCTTCGCCCGCGCGCCGTGTCGACGCGCACGGCGAAGTTGGGCATCGCGCCGTGCTCGTTGGGCGAGGTCCGGATCGAGAGCGGCCCGAGATCGAACGCGTGGGCGCCCTCCGCGAGATCGACGGCGCGCACGGTGACCTTGAACATGCCCGGGCGCTCGAGCGTGTTGAAGAGGCTGAGGAGGCTCCGCAGCGGCTCGACGTGCTCCGGCCGGCAATGGACGGTCAGCGGCGCCTGCCGCCCGAGCACGCCGAAGTTACGGACGAGGGCCGGCAGCCCGTACGAGTGATCGGGATGGATGTGGGTGATGACGACCGCGGCGAGCGCCTGTGGCTCGACGCCGGCGCGCCGGAGCTTCTGGATCGGGCTGCCGCCGCAGTCGATCAGCACGGCACCGGCCGGCGCGACGACGACGATCGACGTCGTGTCGCGGACGGCGGACGGGACCGAGCCCGACGTGCCCAGAAACGCGAAGTGCATCAGGGCGCTCTGAGGCTCGCGGGGTCGAAGAGGGCGTCGGCCGGATTGGTGTTGATCGCGACGGAGCGCACGGTGGACAGCACCAGGAGCTTGCCGTCGACGAACACCTCCTGGCGGTACGGAAAATAGAGCTTGCCGGCCAGCGGCCGGTGCTCGGAGAGCGTCAGATCGACCAGCCGCACGGCGCTCGGGAGCGGCTCGCGAGCGACGAGCCGCTGGCGCGTGACGATGCGCACGACGCCGTAGTCCGGGTCGAGCCACACGGCCGGGACGTCGCGATCGCCGGGGCCCGCGCCGATCACGGTGACCGGCCGCCCGCCCACGCGCGCCGCGTGGCTCACGTCGTCGCGAATGCCCCGCGACCGCCAATCCGCCAGCAGATCGGCGGCGTGCCGCGTCACCGGGACCAGCACGTGCGTGAGCGCGCGGGTCGACTCGGCGACGGCCGCCTCGGACACCTTGCCGTCCGCCCGCCGTACCCAGACGCGGTCGCCGATCGTGAGCTGGATCTCCCGCTGCCCCTCGACCGTCTGCTCGACGCGCTGGCGCTGCGGCAGCTTGAAGAGCATCCGCTGCTCGCCGCCCGACACGCGGCGCTGCCCGTCGGGGTGGTACAGGGTGAGGCTCTGATCGATGACGAGGTCGCGGATCTGGACGTCGGAGAGGCGGGCGACGAAGGCCTCGACCGCGGCCCGCGCATCCTGGGCCACGGCCGCGGGGGCACCCGCGGCGAGCGCGGCGAGGACGAGAGGCAGGACGAGGATGCGCCGCACGGATGTGGTTATAATGCCGTAGATACCTCGAACGCAAACGAAAGGAGCGTTGGTGGGGAGCGACACGCTCAGTGGTGGCATCCTCGCTCTCGTCTGGAACGCGGGGCCGATCGCGAAGATCGTGCTCCTCGTACTGATGTCGTTTTCCATCGTGAGCTGGGCGCTCATCGTGGAGAAGGCCTGGCAATTCCGCAGGGTGCGGCGGCAGACGTTCGAGTTCCTCCGGGTCTTCCGCGACGCGCGCCGCCCGTCGATCGTGCACAGCGCGGCCCGCAAGCTTCGGCAGAGCCCGCTCGCTCAGCTCTACTTCGCCGCCTACCAGGAAGTCGCGGGGATCCCCGAGGTGCTCGACAAGGTGCTCGACGACCTCGACGACGGGCTCAGCGGGGACCGGCTCGAGGCCGTGAACCGGGCGCTCCGTCGCGCGGCGGCCCTCGAAGTCGCGCGGCTCGAGCACTACTTGCCCTTCCTGGCGACCACCGCCAGCGCCACGCCGTTCATCGGGCTCTTCGGCACGGTGTGGGGCGTCATGGCGGCGTTCCACGGGATCGGCGCCCAAGGCTCGGCGAGCCTCGCCGTCGTGGCGCCCGGCATCTCCGAGGCGTTGATCGCGACGGCGGCCGGTCTCGGCGCCGCGATCCCGGCCGTTATCGGCTACAACTACTTCGTCAATCGCGTGAAGCACTGGGCCGTCGAGATGGAGGGCTTCACGATGGACCTGCTGAACCTCCTGAGCCGCCCCGCCGCGAAGGCGGGCTGAGCCGGCCACGATGTTCAAGGTGGCCGAGGAGTCGCAGGGCCCGCGCCGGATCGGCAGCAACCTCGCCGAGATCAATATCATCCCGCTCGTCGACGTCGTGCTGGTCCTGCTGCTGATCTTCATGCTGACCGCGCCCATGATGTACCGCGGGATCGACGTCAATCTGCCGAAGGCCGCGTCGAAGCCTACCGCCGTCGAAGAGCGGATGGTGCTCACCGTCACGAAGGACCAGTCGCTCTTCCTGAACGAGAAGCGCGTGGCGCCGAACGGGCTCGAGCTGACCCTGCGTCAGGCGTTCGCCAACCGGAACGACAAGACCCTCTACCTCAAGGCCGACTCCGCGCTCTCCTACGGCGCGGTCGTGGAGACGATGGACCGCGTCCGTCGCGCGGGCATCGAGCGACTCGGAATGGTCACCGAGCCGGCTCGGGAGCGCTGAGACCGCGACGGCAAGTGCCTGCCGGGGCTCTGCGTGTGCACTTCCACATCGGACCGGCGCTCAGCCGACTGCGGCTGCCGCTCGGGCCGACGTTCGTCTCCGCCGTCCTGCACGTCGTCCTCCTCGCGGTCGTAATCTTCGGCGCCTCGATGTGGAGCGACTCGCGATCGAAGCCGGTCTACGTCGTGCTCGCTCCCGCGACCGCGGCCATCGGCTCGCCCAAGGGCGTCACGATGCCGCCGCCGCGCGTCGAGGAGCCGCCGGCTCCCCGGCCTGCCCCGCCGGCCGAGCTTCCCCATCGTGAGGCCGCCCGCGAGCTGCCGTCACGCGAGCTGCCGGCGCGCGATCTCCCGCCGGCGCGGGACGCGATCGGGCTGCCGGATCGCAGCCTGCCCTCGCGGGAGCCGGCGCGGCCGCGGCCCGCCGACAAGGAGCTGCCGGTGCTCGCGAGCAGAACGCCCACGCCGACCGAGACTCCGACGCCCGCGCGCCGGGAGCCCGCCGCGCCGCCGCCCCAGCCGCTCGGCGCGCCGACCGGCTCGGCGTCCGGCGCGGGGCCGCTCACGCTCAGCGTCACCGACTTCCCGTATGCCTACTACATCCGTCAGGTCGCCGGGAAGATCCGAGAAAAATGGGATGGGCGGGCCATTCCGGGTCAGCAGCCCGCCGTGGTCTTCGAGATCGGGCGCGACGGCCGGCTCAACCAGGCGAGGATCGACAAAAGCTCGGGCAACCCGCTCTACGATCAGGTCGCGCTGCGCGCGATCAACGACGCGGGCCCGTTTCCGCCGCTTCCCGACGATTTCAAGAAACCCGTGCTGAGGATCGGCTTGCAGTTCGTCTTCGATCCGACAGGGGGATAACCGGTGCGACGTACAGCCATCGCCGCTCTTTTCACCGTGCTCGCGGTCGCCGCGGCCGTCGGCCTCACGGCGCCGCCGCCTCCGGTGCGCGCTCAGGCTCCTCCGGACGTGTACATCAACGTCACCGGGGGCGGCAGCACCAAGCTCAACATCGCGCTTCCCGACTTCACGGTCGTCAGCGGGAGCGACGCTGGAGGGCTCTCGAAGCTCCTGCCGACGGTCGCCGGCAACGATCTCACGCTCTCGGGGCTGTTCAGCGTGGTCGCCGGATCGGACCGCATCCCCGCGAACAATCCCGAGGCCCTCCGGCAGACCTGGAACAACTTCGCCGCGGCCGGAGCTCACGCCGGCGTCCACGGGCTCATGACGATCCGCGGCGATCGGGTCGAGGCGGAGCTGCGCCTGTACGATCTGACGTCGCCGGACCAGCGCCTGATCGCGTCACGCAAGTTCGACGCCGCGGCGCCGCAGCCGCCGACCTCGAGCTTTGACTGGCGCCGGCGTCTCGCCCACAAGATCGCCGACGAGATCGTGCTCCAGTTCACCGGCGAGAAAGGCGTGGCCGACACCAAGATCTCGTACGTCGTCGGGCCCTCCGGCGCGAAGGAGATCGTCGTCGCCGACTACGACGGGTTCGGCGTGGGCCCGGTGACGCGCAACGGCTCGATCAACCTCTCGCCCGTCTGGAGCCCCGACGCGCGCTCCATCGCGTTCACGTCGTTCATGAACGGCTACCCCGACCTCTTCCGCCTGTTTCCCTTCGAGCCGCGACGCGGCGTGCAGACGCTCTCCTCGTTCCACGGGATCAACTCGTCCCCGTCGTGGAGCCCCGACGGTCAGTTCCTCGCGCTCACGCTCTCGAAGGACGGCAATCCGGAGATCTACATCCTCACGATCGCGACCGGAGCGCTCCAGCGTCTCACGCGTCACGGCTCGATCGACACGGAGCCGACGTGGTCGCCGACGGGCCAGCAGATCGCGTTCGTGTCCGACCGTGCCGGACAGCCACGCATCTTCGTCATGGACCGGGACGGCTCGAACGTGCGCCAGCTGACCAACGGGGGCTTTCACACGCAGCCCCGCTGGTCGCCGAAGGGCGACACGATCGTCTACACGCAGCGCGAGGGCACGCACAACCTCTGGGCGATCGATCCCGGCGGGACGAACGCGCGCCCGCTCACAACCGGTCAGGGCGACAACCAGGGCGCGACCTGGGCGCCCGACGGACGCCACCTCGCGTTCCAGTCGAATCGCTCGGGCCGCTGGCAGGTGTACATGATGCTGGTCGACGGGACGACGACGACACAGATCACCTCCGGCGCGGCCGACTCCACAAGTCCCGCGTGGTCGCCGCGCCTCCCGTGATAGCATTGGGGGCCGAACACCGGACGTTCAGAGCGGAGGCAAAAGGAGGCGTCATGGCAACGCGCGTCGCGCACGTCACGTTGATGTCGCTGCTGCTGGCGGGGCTGATGATCACCGGTTGCGCGAAGCGGCCCACGACGACAACGGCGGCGGCCACGGCGCCGGCGCCCGCGCCGCGCGCGGCGGCTCCGGCGCCCGCGCCGAGCCAGCCCGCGCCGTCCTCCGGCGCGGCAGCCGCCGCGCCCTCTGCGGCTGCCGCGGCGGCGCCGGCCCAGACTCCGCGGCCGTCGCCGAAGGAGTTCATGGCCGTCGCGGCGCTGAAAGAAGTCTATTTCGACTTCGACAAGTACGACATCCGTCCGGAGGACGCGAAGACCCTCGACACCAACGCGACGTGGCTCAAGTCGAACGCCGACAACCTCGTGCTGATCGAAGGCCACTGCGACGAGCGGGGCACCAACGAGTACAATCTGGCGCTCGGCGAGCGGCGCGCGAAGGCGACGATGAACTATCTCGTCTCTCAGGGCATCCAGGCCAATCGCATCACCATCATCAGCTACGGCGAGGAGCGACCTGTTTGCACCGAGCATACCGAGGCGTGTTGGGCCAAGAACCGCCGCGCAAGCTTTCTCGTCAAGCCGCGCTAGGCCCGCGTAAGGTCCTGCCGGCGGTGAGAGGGCTCGGCCTCCTCCTCGCCGTGTCGCTGGCCGGCTGCGCCGAGGTCCAGGAGGCGACCGGCGTCGCCACCCAGCAGGACCTGTTGCAGCTCCGCCAGGAGATGATGGCGGCCCAGCAATCGGGCCAGCGCGCCCGGATCGATGCGGACAGCGTCGCCGCGCAAGTCGACAAGCGCGTGCGCGAGCAAACCGGGGAGAGCGAGCGGCAAGTCACCACGCTCACCCGCCAGATCGACAGCCTCAACGACACGGTGACGACGCTGTCGGGCCGAGTGGACGATCTCACGACGAAGCTCGACACGGTGAACCGCCAGCTGCGCGGCGCGGCTCCGGGAGCCGGAGCTGCGGCGACGACAGCGCGGCCGGCCGCGGGCCCTTCGGGTGGTTCCTCTGGAGGCCCCACGCCCGGAGGCTCGGCCGGAACGCCGGCGGGACCGGCACCGGGACCGGTCGCGGCCGTTCCGTCGCGGCCGACCACCGGCTCGCTCCAGCCCCAGGACATCTACCAGGCGGCGTACATCGACTTCAGCAAGGGAAGCTACTCGCTCGCGATCGCGGGATTCCGCGAGTTCCTCCGCCGCTATCCCGATCACGAGCTCGCCGGCAGCGCTCAGTACTGGATCGGCGAGGCCTATCTCTCGCTGGCCCGGGGGTTCACCGACGCGAGCCAGAGCGACAAGGCCTCCGAGTCACTCGAGCTGGCGGTGCAGGAATTCAAGAAGGTCCAGGCCAACTACCCCCGAGCCGACAAGGTCCCGACCGCGCTCTACAAAGAAGCGCTCGCGCTCATCGACCTCAAGCAGCCCACGCTCGCCCAGGCGCGCCTCCAGTACCTGGTCGACAACTTCCCCCGCGCCGAAGAAACCTCCCTCGCCCGCGAACGCCTCACCACCCTGAAAAATACCCCCCGCTAACTCCCGCGCGGGCCGCACGCCGCATCACCTAGCCGGGACGCGAACTCATCCGGGGGCAAGCTCATCCCGGCCGGAGCGGACAGCCCAACTCGCTAAGCGGAGTGTTAGACAACCAAGGCAGACCGCGGTCGTAGTTGACCGCCGCCAGAAAACACCGCCTTTACATTCGAAACTAGGCCCGACAGGACTGACCGGCGCGGAGGGCGGGGCCGGGGGTGCTGCCCGTGACCTGTGTAGGCACGGTTGCCAGAAACGAACACCCTTTGAGCAGAACCTAGAGCGAGCTAGCCGCGCAGGTCACGGGCAGCACCCCCGGCCCCGCCCCCCGCGCCGGTCAGTCAGAAGATTCGTCGAGCCCCAGCACCCACACGACCGCGACGTCTTGCTGCTCGTGGGGCGAGTAGACGACGACGGACCCTCGCGGATCGTCGGTGTGGGCCGAGCTGACGAAGATGGGAGCGTCCGGAGCGAGGGGCCCGGAATTCAGCTGCCAGAGCGTGACGGAAACGAGCGCCGCCGCGACGAGCGCGCCGCCGAGGGTCAATCGGGGTCGCCACCACCAGCTGCCCCGGCTGACGACGGGGGCCGGTATCTCCCGATGCTTCACCTCCTCGATCCCCCGGACGATTCCCGGCCAGAAGCCCGACCAGTCGGGCTCGGCGCGGTCCTGGCCGAGGCTCAGGGTGCGCTGGAGCAGAGCCCTGACTCTCCGGATATTTTCGGCCTCACCCTGGCACCTGCTACACCTGCTCAGATGTCTGGCGATCGACCGGGCGGGCCCATTTTCCAGAGCCCCGTCGAGATAGGCGCCGATCCGGCGGCGGGTCAGAAGGCAGGCCAACATGACCATTGGACGCGCGAAGCCCCCACCCGTATTCTCATGGCGGCACATGATACCCGAACAGCCCATACGCCTGGCTGTCGGGCCCGATCTGAGCCTCGAGGCTCTTCTGGCCCTGCCCGAGGCCCCGTCCGCCGGCGTCGTGATCTGCCATCCCCATCCACTGTACGGCGGCGACATGGAAAATCCGGTCGTCGTCCGCGTCCAGGAAGTGTGCTCCGCCCTGGGTCTAGCGACCTTGCGGTTCAATTTCCGGGGGGTGGGCGCCTCGGAAGGGGTTCACGGGGGTGGGGTCGGCGAGCAGGAAGACGCGGCGGCGGCTCTCGACGCGCTGGCGAAGGCCATGGGAGGCGGCGCGCTCGCGATCGCCGGATACTCGTTCGGCTCGCGGATCGCCGCGCTGATCGGGAGCCGCGACGGCCGGATCGCGGGCATGGCGCTGATCGCGCCGCCGCTGGCGATGTCCGACTTCGAATTCCTCGAGGACCCGCGGGCCCCGACGCTGATGGTCGCGGGTACCCGGGACCAGTTCTGTCCGCCGGACGAGCTCGCGCGGTTCACGGCGGCGCGCCCCTGGATCACGGCGGTCACGATCGATGGGGCCGATCACTTCTTCTTCGGCAAGCTGTTCCCGCTCGGCGAAGCGGTGACCGCGTGGGCGCAGCAGCAGCTGCCGCGGGGGCGCCGGGCGCCCTAGCTTCTCGGAAGCTGGCGCGGAGTGGCGTTGCCCGCCGAGAGGATGATGCGCACGCCGTCTTCGACCGGCAGCCCCGTCGGCAGCACGTCGTCCCGGGGCACGACGACGACGTCGCCCAGGTAGAGGTTGTTGGTCGGGATGAACACGGTCACCATCTCGCGCTTGCCGTGCGGCGTCTCGACGACGACGTGGCTCGTGACGAAGCCGAAGGCGTACTCGCCCAGCCGCGGGTGCTCGACAAGCACCACCGCCCCGAAGGCGCTCCGGCGCTCGGGCGAGAACGAGTCGATCAGCATCTTGATCGGCGGATAGAGCCGGCGGTAGATCGGCACGCGCAGCAGGAGCTTGTCGCCCCAGGCCAGGACCCGCCGCCCGACCACGTTGCGCGCAATCGTGCCCATCATCAGGATGATGCCGACGGCCGTGAGGAACCCGAGTCCGGGCACGGCCCGTCCCAGGATGCGCTGGTACAGCGGCGTGAACACGTCGTCGATCCGGCTCCAGAAGATCCAGAGGAGCCACGCCGTGAGGAATGCGGGCACGGTGACGAAGAAGCCCGCGATGAATCGCACCTTGAGCCAGTTCTTCACGCTGGGCGACATGGTGAATTCGAGGATAGCACCTCGAGCCAGCGGCGACGGCAGAGAACGGCCGCGCACGCGTGTGGCGGCGCGGCGCCGGCCGAACGCGCGAGTGCGCTGGCGCTCGAGGACCGCTAGGGCGCGACGATCCGGCCGCCCCCCATCACGCGCAGGAAGTCGCCGAGGGCCGCAAAGCGCATGAAGGGGTTGCCGCGCTTCTCGTCGCCGATCGTCGAGGACGGGCCGCCGTAGTTGTGCCCGGGGAAGAGGATCGTGGAATCGGGCAGCGCGCCGAGACGCTGCGTGAGCGAGTAGTACATCTCGGTCGGATCGCTGCCCGGCAGGTCGGTCCGGCCGCACGAGCCGATGAAGAGCGTGTCGCCGGACACGAGTCGGCCGTCGATCAGGAAGCATTGCGAGCCCGGCGTGTGCCCCGGCGTGTGCAGGAAGGTCAAGGTGAGCCGGCCGATTCTCAGGGTCGAGTGGTTGTCCACCTTCACCAGGTCGGAGCCGAGACCCTTCAGGAACTCGCGCTCCGCCTTGTGCACGTAGACCTTCGCCTTCACACGCGCCAGCAGCTCCTCGACGCCTGGAATGCGCCCCGGCATGCCCCACGATTCGAGACTGCCGCCGACGTGGTCCTGGTGGGTGTGGGTGACCAGCGCGCCGGTGATCGTCATGCCGCGGGCCTGCGCCGTGTCGACGATCGTGTCGATCTCCCACGCGGGGTCGACCACGACGCACTCGCGCGCCTGCGGGTCGCCGACGAGATAGACGAAGTTCTGCATCGGCCCCAGCTCCATCTGCTCGAGATAGATCGCGTCGTCCGGCACGCCACCCATCGTACTCCAGGTCCATCGGCCAGGCGAGCATGGTACTTCGTCGCGGTGGCGCCCACGCGGGTACCGGCGGGGTAGAATGGCGGATCTGTTCCGGACTCTACGAATAATGGATGCGGCCAAGCGCGAGTTCCTCGAGGACTTCACCTTCAAGGCGTGCGACCACATGTACGCGCGCGACGAGCGAACCGGTTTTCAGTCGATCAAGAACGTCTGGACCGAGATGGGCTGGGACGGCGACGCCCTCTGGCGCGACACGGTGAGGAACTCCCAGACGACGAAGTCGTTCAACAGCTTTCTGTTTCAGGAGAACTTGATGCCGCGGCTCAAGCGGCTCGGCCTCATCTCGGAGCGGATCGCCCCGCGCTACCGGGAGCTCGGCCTGCTCGACTGATCAGCCCTTGAAGTCGTCCGGTACCTTCGGCGGCTCGCCGAGCTGCTTGACGTCGACGGTGTAGATCGCCGGCGCCGACGGGAGCTTCACCCACGCCTGCTCGCCCTCGCGCTTGCCGACGAGCAGCGCCCCGGCCTCGCCGCCGTCGGCTTTCACCAGCGTCACCTCGAGCGTCGGCGCGTCGAGACCGTACTTGGCCGGCTCGTCGCCGGTCGGCGCGGCGATCGTCTTCCACTTGAGCGCGCGGAGCGCGTAGAGGAGGTTGTCCACGGTCGCGGCCTTGGCCGCGCCCTTTGCGCCCTCGACCAGCTTCCAGTCGCTCTCGCCGCTGCGCTCGACCACGACGGTCTGGCCGCCCGCGCGCACGCGCATGCGCTTGATGTCCCGCGGCTCGAGCCCGGAGAGGAGCGTGCGGTCGCGCAGGTCGTCGGCCGAGCGCCCGAGCTCATCGAGCGTCTTGCCGTCGACGAGGACCACGGGCCCCTGCCCCGCCACCGCCGCGTACGCGCTCGGCGCGCCACCGCGCTTCTCCGGCGAGGGCGCGAGCAGAACGGTCCGCGGCGACGACGCGCCCTGCTCGGTGATGCTGACGCGCACCGTGGGCTTGCCGAGATAGCGCGAGATCCCCGAGGCGTCGTCGGTCAGGAAGGCCTGCGCCCGGAGTTGGCGCAGCTTGAAGAGCACGGCGCCCGCCTCGACCTGGTCGGCGACGAGCGCCTGCGGCGCGATGATCTTCCAGCGCTCGCCGTCCTTGGCGAGGGTGACGGCGCCCTTCGGGCTCTCGATCTCGATCCGCGTGACCTTGTCCCGGTCGAATCCGACGAGCGTCTTGTCGCGCAGGACCGCGACGTTCTTCGGCACCGCCGTCCACGTCTCGTCCGGGATCAGCATCACCGTCGACTCGCCGGGGCGCATGGCGAAGACGCCCTTCTTGGCCGGGTCCGCGCGCCCGATCAGCAAGGTCTTCGTCGCGCGGTCACGGTCGCGGCCGGTCTGGACGTCGAGCCGCACCGGCTTGTCCAGACCGAACGGCTCCAGCGATTTCGGCGCGTCGGCCGGGAATTCCTTGACGCGCGCCGCGCGGAGCTTGTCGAGGAAGTCGCGTACCGTGTCGGCGTCGGCCGGCAGCACCCGCGGCCGCGTCAGCTTCCACCGGCCGTCGGCCTGCTCGAGCGCGATCTTCTCGTCGCGCAGGTCGAGCGCGACGCCGGTCACGTCCTTCTGCTCGAAGGCGAGCACGGTCTTGTCGCGGAACTCGGCGACCGGGCGCGTGGTGTCGCGCAAGACCGAGTCGCCGACCACGAAAACCGCCGGCTTGCCGGCCTCGCGCGCGTACACCCACACCCCGGTGGGACTCTTGGCGCCGAGGACCAGGCCGATGCGCTTGCCGTCCTTGAGCGTGAGCGTCGCCTCGGCGGCGGGGCGGTCGAGCCCGAAATCGCCCAGCGCCTTGGGATCGGCCTCGATCTCGCGGTCCAGGCGGGCGGTGACGATCGACGTGACCGTCTCGTCGATGGGAGCGCGATCGCCGCGCGCGCTCACGGGCGCGAGAATCTGCCAGCCCTCGCCCTCGCGCTGGAGCTTGACGGTGGAATCGGCGCGCTTGAGCTCGACCTCCGCGACGTCGGCCGGCTCGACCGTGAAGACTCGGCCCTTGCGCCCTTCCGTCTTCTCGCGCTCGGGACCCAGCCGGACCTCGTAGACGTAGTAGAAGACGCCGAGCGCGATCAGGATGACGGCCAGGACCGCGGTCGTCTGCCAGCGCATGGCCGGCTAGTTCGCCGCGCGGCGGCGAACGACGGCGACGATTCCGCCGACGAGCACGAGCCCGGGCAGGACCACCAAGGGCAGGAGGTTCACCACCTGCGCCTGGTTCGCGCTCATGAACACCGGGGTCTGCTTGGTGTCCTTGGGACGGACCGAGATCTGGTCCTCCTCCTCGGCGAGCCAGCTCACCGTGTTGAGGAAGAAGTCCCGGTTGCCCTGGATGTTCAGGAACTGATTGGCGGCCAGGTTGGACGTACCATAGACGACGATGCGGGCCTTGTCGACCGTCGCGACCGCGGCCACGGCCAGCGGCCCCTTGGGGTCCTGAGGATCGGGCTTGGCCACCCCCCGCTGGAGGTCGGCGCGGTTGGTCTCGCCCCAGCTGTCGGGGCTGGTGCGCGCGAGCACCTGGACGTTGACGCCCTTCGGCGGCGTCTTGAGCGCGGTGATCGAGCGCGTGAGCGGGAACAGGGTCGTGACGCCGCCGAGGTCGCGCGTGATCGGATGCGACTCGTACTGCTGGATGATCGGTACTTCAGGGCCGATCCCGAAGAGCCGTCCGATCGGGTTCTGCTCCACCACCAGGTCGTCGTCGAGCTGGAATCCGTACTTCACGAGGTGCTTCTTGAGCCCCTCGTTCTGGAACGGATTGACCATCGCGAGCACCTTGCCGCCGCGGCCCACGTACGCGTCGAGGGCCTCGAGCTCGGGCGGGAACAGGTCGTTGCGCGGGCCGGCGAGGATCACGACGGTCGCGTCGTCCGGCACCTTGCCCGCGCGCGCCAGGACGAGCGGCTTGACTTCGTAGTTAGCCTTCTCCATCGACGACTTCGCTTCGCTGAACCCGGGCCGATCGGTGTTGCCGAGCTCGGGCTCGCCGTGCCCCTGCACCACGTAGACGACGCGCTTGCCCTCGCGCGTGACCTTGACGAGGCCGTTCGTCAGCTTCTCCTCTTCGGCGTCGAGCACCTTCTCCGACTTGGCCTTGGTCTCGAGCACGATCGTGCCGTACGACTCGATGCCGTAGCGGCGGGCCAGACCGGGCTCGCGGTCGGGATCGGCGCTCTTCCAGGTGAACTTGCCGTTCGAGTAGCGGACGTACTGCTTGAGCAGCTCCTCGGCCGTCCGCTTGCCGGGCTGATCGCTGCGGAAAAACGCGACCGCGTTCACCTCGGTCTTGAGGCCGCCCAGCAGCTGGATGGTCTGCGGCGACAGGCTGAATCGCTTGTTCTCCGTGAGATCCCAGCGCGCGCTGTGGCGGAACGACAGCGCCTGCACGACGACCGTTGCGCCCAGCACCAGCGCGACCGCGACGGCGGTGTTCACGCCGTAGCGCATCCCGCGGCGGGCGAAGAGCCCGCGGTAATCCTCGACCCGGGCGAAGAGCGAGACCACGACCAGCAGGATGCCGACGGCGAGGATCGTCCACCGGAAGCGATTCCACTCCGGGTGCACGAACGGCACGATCGCCCCGAAGCCCAGCACGACCACGCCGAGGTAGCCGCCCCAGTCGAGCAGCCGCCGGATCATCCCTTCCATCTCCGGGCCTCGAGCGAGCGCAAGGTGAGGAACAGCGCGAGGACCGCGAAGTTCACGTAGTAGAGAACGTCCTTCGTGTCGAGGACCCCCTTCGAGAAGCTGTCGTTGTGCTCGAGGAGCGACAGGAACTGCAGCACGCGTCCCAGGGCCCCGCCGGCGTAGTCCGCGCTCCAGCCCAGGATCCAGAAGATGAGGAGGGCGCCGAAGGTGGTGACCGCGGCGACGATCTGATTGTCGGTCAAGGACGAGGCGAACACGCCGACGGCGATGAACGTCGCGCCCATGAGGAGGAGCCCGAGATAGCCCGTGAGCACCGGACCCAGCTCGAGCCGCGCGAAGTACACCACGATCGCCGGGTAGAGCGCGGTGAGCCCGATCATGAGCGTGTAGAGCGCGAGGGCCGCGAGATACTTCCCGGCCAGCACCGCGCCGTCGCGCACCGGGTAGGTGAGCAAAAGCTCGATGGTGCCGGCGCGACGCTCCTCGGCGAACAGCCGCATCGTCACCAGCGGCATGAGCAGGAGCAGGATCACGCTGATGTTCGAGAAGAGCGGCCGCATCACACTGTCGGTGACGTTCAGCTCGCGCCCCATCGCCGGATTCATCGCCGACTGGATGGAGGCCTGCGAGAAGAAATTGAAGATCGAGGAGAAGAAGTAGCCGGCGATGAAGAGGAAGATCGTCAGCACCACCCACGCCACCGGCGAGGTGAAGTAAAGCCGCATCTCTTTCTTGAAGATCGGCCAGATCCTCACGGCGCCGCCTCGCCCACGGATTTCTCCACGGAGCCATCCGCGGACTCCTCCCCGGCGACGATCCGGATGAAGACCTCCTCGAGCGTCATCCCCACGCGCCTGAGCTCGAGCAGGTCCCACCGCTGCTGGGCGGCCAGCTGGAAGATCTCGGCGCGCACGTCGCGCCCCCGCGCCGCCTCGATGGTATAGCGCGCGGCGCCGTTCGCCGGCGCCTGGTCCTGCACCGACAGGACGCCGGGGATCGCCCGGATCCGCTCGCGGACCGCCGACGGCGGGCCCACGATCTCGACCTCGAGCCGCGAGGTCGGGAAGAACTGCTCGACCAGGGTGTCGATCGGCCCCTGCGCCACGATCACGCCGTTGTTGATGATGATCACGCCGCCGCAGACCATCGAGACCTCCGGCAGGATGTGCGTCGACAGGATCACGGTGTGTTGGCCGGCGAGCGACTTGATGAGCGACCGGATCTCGGTGATCTGCTTGGGGTCGAGCCCGATCGTCGGCTCGTCGAGGATGAGCACCTCCGGATCGCTCACGATCGCCTGGGCGAGCCCCACGCGCTGGCGGTAGCCCTTGGACAGCTTCCCGATCAGGCGGTTCTGGACGTCGGCGACCATGCAGCGGTCCATGACGTCGGCGACGCGCCGGCGTCGCTCCGAGCGTCCGATCCCCTTCACCTCGGCGACGAAGTCCAGGTACGGCGCGACGCGCATGTCGGGGTAGAGCGGCACGTTCTCGGGCAGGTAGCCGATCCGGCGCCGGACCTCCATGGACTGGCGAAACACGTCGTACCCGGCGACCCGCGCCACCCCGCTCGAGGCGGGCATGAAGCAGGCGAGGATGCGCATGGTCGTCGACTTCCCGGCGCCGTTGGGCCCGAGGAAGCCCACGATCTGGCCCGGGGAGACACTGAACGACACGTCGCGAATCGCGGCGACGAGGCCGTAGTTCTTTGTCAGGTGATCGACTTCGATCATCGAGGCCGGTTATGCAGTATACAACGCCGGGCCGCTCACTTCGACTGGTCGACGACCGGCATCCGCTCCAGGAGCCAGGACGGCACCGCCACCATCTCGCTCGTCGCCGGGTCCAGGCACGCGTGGAGCGTGGAGCCGGTGGCGACCGGCTCGCCTTCCTCGTCGAGGATCTCGTACGCGAAGCGAAAGCTCGCCCGCCGCCGCTCGCTCACCCAGCAGCGCACCTCGAGCAGATCGTCGAGCCGCGCCGGCTTGCGATAGCGGACCAGCGCCTCCACGACCGGAAGGTGGATCTGCCGATCGACCTGGGACATCGCGAGCCCCTGCTGGCGGAGGAACTCGACGCGGCCCACCTCGAAGTAGGTCAGGTAGTTGCCGTAGTAGACGACCTTCATGCAGTCCGTGTCCTTGTAGCGGACGCGGATTTTCGTCGAGGCGATCACAGATACTGGCCGTAGCGGATCTTCTCCACGACCCCCCGCACGCCCTTGTAGCTGTCGATCGCATCCAGCAGATCCTCGGTGGAGACGGGCGACACGCCCGACCGCTCGGCCGCGGCCCGCACCTTCATCTCGAGCGCGCGCCGCACGATCACCGACAGGTCGGCGCCGCTCATGCCGCCCATGACCGGCAGGATCTTGTCGTAGTCGATCTTCTCGAAGAGCGGGCGGCCCGCGGTCTTCTCCGTCCGCAGACGGATCAGCTCCAGGATCTCTCGCTGGGCCACCGCGTCCGGCAGCGGGATCTCCACGAGGTGGTCGAGGCGGCCCGGCGCGACCAGCGCGGGGTCGAGCGCGTCGGTGTGGGTGGTCGACGCCACCACCAGGATGCGCTCGGTCGTGCTCATCGCGTCGAGCTTCTCGCAGAGCGCCGCGACCAGCCGGGCGCTCGCCTCGCGCGCCTGGGGCGGCGGTAAGAGGTGCTCGAGCGAGAGCGCCTCCGCCTCGTCGAGAAACAGCACCGCCGGCCCCTCGGCCATCGCAATCTTCAAGATCTCCTGCAGCAGGTCGCCGGTGTTGGCGGCGAACTTCGAGGTGAGGTTCATCAGCTTCAGGTGATAGAAGATGGCCCCCGACGTCGTCGCCAGCGCCTGGGCGAGCTTGGATTTCCCCGTGCCGGGCGGCCCGTAGAGGAGCATGCCCTTCGGCGGCTCGACGCCCCACTGCCGGTAGAGATCGGGCGAGCTGAGCGCGAGGGCGAATCCCTTGAGGATGGTCTTGGCCTGCCGGAGCCCACCGACGTCGTCGAAGGTGATCGTGGACTTGATCTTCGTCTCGACCCGGCCGGTCAGGTCGCCGTACTTCTCGCCCAGCTTGACGAAGACGTCCTCGAGGCGTCGTTGGAGCGCCCACTCCT
>QHTE01000036.1 GCA_003220685.1 Candidatus Rokuibacteriota bacterium | reverse complement strand
CTTTCATTCACTGCACCGCGCCGGTGTGACCGGCGCACGGAGGATCGCATGATCCGGACCGCGTCGTACCCCAGCCTCGAAGCTCGCGTCTGCTTCATCACCGGCGGCGGCAGCGGCATCGGCGCCTCGATCGTCGAGCACCTGTGCGCGCAGCGCGCCCGGGTCGCATTCGTCGACATCGATCGCTCCGCGTCCGAGGCGCTGGTCAAGACCATCGCGGAGCGCGGTCACCCGGCGCCGACGTTCGTTCCGTGCGATCTGCGCGACATCCCGGCGCTCCAGTCGGCGATCGCCGAGGTCCGCACCCGGCTCGGATCGATCCGCGTGCTGGTCAACAACGCGGCCCACGACGAGCGCCACACGATCGAGCGCGTGACCCCCGAGTACTGGGACGATCGCTTCGCGGTGAACCTGCGCCATCAGTTCTTCGCCGCGCAGGCCGTGGCGCCGGGGATGGCCGCCGGCGGCGGCGGGTCGATCATCAACTTCGGGTCGACGTCGTGGCTCGTCGGCCAGGGCGGGATGCCGGCGTATCTCAGCGCCAAGGCCGCCGTCGCCGGACTGACCCGCGCGCTCGCGCGCGATCTCGGGCCCATGAACATCCGCGTCAACTCGATCGTGCCCGGCTGGATCATGACCGAGCGCCAGATCAAGCTCTGGCTGACGCCGGAGGGCGAGCAGGAGCTGCTCCGGCGCCAGTGCCTGAAGCGAAAGCTCCTCCCGGAGGACGTCGCCCGCGTCGTGCTCTTCTTCGCCTCGGACGACAGCGCGGCGTGCACGAGCCAGAGCTACATCGTCGACGGCGGCTGGGTCTGACCGGGCGCCGGTCAGATCTGGAAGCTGACCGTGCTCGCGCCGGCCCGCTCGAGCCGGCGCTCGAGACGCTCGCTCAGCAAGGACAGCGGCCAGCAGAGGACGAAGTAGAGGCCGGCCACCGCCGCATAGACCATGAGCGGCCGAAACGTGGCGTTGTTCACCACCGCCGCGGCGCGCGTGAGCTCGGTGAAGCCGATGATGGACGCCAGCGAGGTCCCCTTCACGAGCTGGACCAGAAAGCCCACGGTGGGCGGCAGCGCGATCCGAGACGCCTGGGGCAAGATGATGAAGCGCAGCTGCGACGGATACCCGAGGCCCAGGGCGCGCGCCGCCTCCCACTGAGCGCGCGGGACGGCCTGGATGCAGCCGCGCCAGATCTCGCCGAGGAAGGCGCTCGCGTAGAGGGCGAGCCCCAGCGCCGCGGCCGTCCACGCGTCGTTCGCCACGCGCAGAAGACTCGCGCCGAAGTAGACCAGGTAGAGCTGCATGAGCAGAGGGGTGCCCTGGACGATCTTGATGTACGCGGTCGCGACGCCGGCGAGGACCCCGGATCGTGAGACGCGCGCGAGCGCGACGATCAGGCCGCCAGCGCCGCTCGCCAGGCGACGCCGAACTGGAAGACGTAATCCACGGGTTCCCGGCCCGCGGATCAGAAGACCGGCAACACCTCCAGCGGCAGCTGGCGCCACTTCCGGCTGATGGCGTCGAGCTCACCGTTGTTCTTGATCGTGTAGACGAAGGTGTTCAGCCACTGCAGGAGGTCGATCTGGCCCCGGCGGATGGCGCTGAATCAAGAGTGGGCCAGGAAGAAACAGGTCCTCGCCGATCTCAAGCAGGCCCTCGAACGCGGACACTAGACGTCCATCTCCGCCGATGTCGCGGTAGACTCTCGGGTCATGACGACGACCCGGCGCGCGGCAGGACCGGTCGATGGCGCGAAGAGCCCGGCGGCGACGTTGACGACGCTCGACGCGCAGGCGGTGACGATCGAGAACGGCCTGTGGGCCCGGCGCCAGGCGGTCAACCGCGATGCCGCGCTGCCGCACGGCTTTCGCATGCTCGAGACAGCGGGCAATCTCGAGAACCTCCGCATCGCTGCCGGCCGCTCGAGCGCCCGCTACCGCGGGCCGGTCTTCATGGACTCCGACGTGTACAAGTGGCTCGAGGCCGCGGCGTGGGAGATGGGGCGCGCCCCGAGCGAGTGGCTCCGCTCGACCAGCGAGGCGACGATCGACCTGGTGGCCGCGGCGCAGGGCGTCGACGGGTACATCAACTCGTACTACACGGTGGCCGAGCCGGGGAAGCGCTGGACCGACTTCGCCCACGGCCACGAGCTCTATTGCGCCGGCCACCTGATCCAGGCCGCGGTCGCGTTCAGGCGAGCCACCGGCGACGACCGGCTCCTGACGATCGCCCAGCGCTTCGCGGACTACCTCCACGCGCTCTTCGGACCCGGCCGGCGCGTCGCGACTCCGGGCCATCCGGAGATCGAGATGGCGCTGGTCGAGCTCTATCGCGAGACCGGCGAGCGCCGCCACCTCGACCTGGCCTCGTTCTTTCTCGAGCACCGCGGGCGCGGCTGGCTCGGACCGGGACGCTACAATAGCTCGGCGTCGTTCCAGGACCGCGTGCCGATGCGCGACGCGACAACGGTCGAAGGTCACGCCGTCCGCGCGCTCTACCTGACGACCGGCGCCACGGATGTCTATCTCGAGACCGGCGAAGCCGCGCTGCTCACGGCGCTGAATCGTCAGTGGCACGACCTCGTCACCGGCAAGCTCTACCTCACCGGCGGCGTCGGCGGCCGGCATCTCAGCGAGGCGTTCGGGCAGCCGTACGAGCTGCCGAACGATCTCGCCTACTGCGAGACGTGCGGCGCGATCGCGAGCGTCATGTGGAGCTGGCGCATGCTGCTGGCCACCGGCGAATCGCGCTTCGGCGATCTCGTCGAGCGCACGCTCTACAACGCGGTGCTCTCGGGCGCCTCCCTCGGCGGCGACCGGTACTTCTACGTGAACCCGCTGGCCAGCAACGGCGAGCCCGAGCACCTGAGCCGGGGTGGGTGCATCCGCAAAGAGTGGCATCTGGTCGCCTGCTGCCCGCCGAATGTGATGCGCCAGCTCGCGACGTTCGGCCACTACGTCGCCACGCGCGACGCCGTCGGCCTGCAGATCCACCAGTACGCGCCGGCCCGCATCGTGGCCGACCTCGGGCCCGGGCCCGCGATGACGCTCCGCATGGAGACCGCCTATCCGTGGGAAGGACGCGTCCGGATCGCCGTCGAGCAGGCGCCGACCACGTCGCGGACGTTGAGCCTCCGCGTGCCCGGCTGGTGCACGGCGGCGACGGCGCGCGTCAACGGAAAGCCGACGGCGCCGCCATCGAAGGGCTACCTGCGAATCGAGCGTGCCTGGCAGCACGGTGACGTCGTCGAGCTCGACCTCCCGATGGAGCCGCGGCTCACCGAAGCGCATCCGGGGATCGAGTCGACGCGCGGCTGCGTGGCGATCGAGCGCGGCCCGCTCGTCTACTGCCTCGAGCAGGCCGATCATCCGGACGCGAGCATCGCCGATCTCGAAATCGACACCGAGGCGCCGCTCGAGTCGTCATGGGTGTCCGGCCGTCTCGAGGGGGTGACCGTCGTCCGCGGCTCCGGGTGGGCGGTCGATACGGCGCCGTGGAAGGATCGCCTCTATCGCCCCGTCGGCCGCGCCGCGCCGGCGGCGCGGCGGCGCACGGCGCTCACGGCCATTCCGTACTACGCGTGGGCGAACCGTGGGCCGGGGGCGATGCGCGTCTGGATCCCGCGGGGTGCGGGAGGCGGCGCGTCGCGGCCGAGCGGAGATTCCGCGCCGTGACGCCGCGCCGCTAAGCGCGAGCCGGCGATCCCACTGGCGCGTAGCGCGGCATCACCTCGGTCGCGAAGAGCTCGATCGAGCGCATCGCGTCCGCGTGGGAGATGTCGCCCCACTGGAACGAGCACACGAAGTAGTTGGCGCCGGTCGCGACGTACTCGTCCATGTACTCGAGCACCGCGCGCGGCGTCCCGGCCAGCGCCACGCCGCCGATGCGGTTGGGATGCGTGCCCTGCCTCACCTGGTCGAAGCGCTCGAGCTCGGCGTCGATGTCGCGGCGCATCTCGCGCGTCGGCAAGCCCCTCGGGCGCTCGCCGACGAAGCCGAACGAGCCGTCCTTGGTCTGCATGAACTGGGTGAGCCCGCGCTTCTCGGCTTCGAGCCGGCGCGGCGCGGCGAGGTTCCAGCGATACTTCTCCCACGCGGGTCTGGCGATCCGCATCGCGTCGTCGTCCGTCTCGGCGACGACCAGGTGCACGACCAGGCCGATCATCGGCTCGTGCCCCTGCACCGTGAGCGTGCCCGAGCCCCGATGCTCCTCCCACGCCGCCCGGTACCGCGGGACCGCCACGGCGAGCCCGTCGATCGAGCCGACGATGATCGTGTGCATCCCTTCCATCGCCGCCGTCACCGGATTGCGCATGTACCAGAGCGGCGGGTACGGCTTCTGCAGCGGCCGCAGGTACATCGGCAGGTTCTCGAAGCTGTGGAAGCGGCCCGAATAGGTGAGCTGATCGTGACTGAGCCCCTCGCGGAGGATCGCCAGGGTCTCCTGATAGCGCGCGTAGTTCGTCTCGGGGTCGGCCTCCTGGCCCCAGAAGAACGCTTCCATGACGCCGCCGCGCCCCACGCCGATCTCCAGGCGCCCCCCGCTCAGGTTGTCGAGCATGCTGATCTCCTCGATCAGCCTGAGCGGATGGTGCAGCGGCAGGACGTAGACGCACGGGCCGAAGCGCATGCGCGTCGTGCGCTGGGCGACGCTGCCGAGGAACACGTTCTGCGAGGGCGCCAGGCTGTGGATCGCGGGCGTGTGGTGCTCGGCCAGGTGATAGGCGTAGAAGCCGGCACGGTCGAGACGCTCGATCTGGATCAGCCGCTCGCGATAGATCTGATCGAGTCGCTGACCCGGTACCGGCTCGATGTGGTCGAACACGCCGAATCGCAGTGACATGTCGCGTCCCCCGTTCCGTAATCCTACAAGATTTCGCGCCTCGGCGCGCTTGACAGCCCCCGGAGCGTGGCGTAGCGTCGCGCCATTCGACGCGCCCCGGAGGATCGATCAATGAGGATCTCGCGAAGCTTCGCCGGTGTGGCCGCCGCGCTCCTCGTCGTGCTCGCGATCGCGCCGGCCGCCGACGCGCCGGCCTCGGCGCAGGGCAAGACGATCACGCTCTCAATGCTCGCCGGCTACAAGGAAGACGTGCTGCGCGCGAACCTGCCGGAGTTCGAGAAGAAGACGGGTATCAAGATCGTCGTCGATGCCGCGCCGTTCGGCGACCTCTACAAGAAGCAGCTCCTCTCCCTGAGCACGGGCGGCCGGTACGACGTCCTGTTCATGGACGAGCCGTGGATTCCGCCGCTGTCGGAGTTTCTCCTGCCGCTCAACGAGCGCATGAAGACGCTCGACACGGCCGATTTCATCCCCACGACAGTGGCGTCGGGCGCGTTTCAGGGCACGCAGTACGCGGTGCCCGTGGATCCGAACGTCCAGCTCCTCGTCTACCGCAAGGATCTCTTCGAGCAGAAGGGCCTCAAGCCGCCGGCCACGTGGGACGAGCTGCTGGCCGACGCCAGGGCGCTTCACGATCCGGCCAAGCAGCAGTACGGGATCGCGGTGACTGCCAGCAGCGACATCCAGACCGCGCTCTACATGCTGCTGGCGATGTGGTCGTACGGCGCCGAGCTGGTCGACGGCGGCAAGGGCAGCCTGAACAGCGCGGCCGGAAAGAAGGGCGGCGAGGTGTTTCTCGAGCTCCTGAAATACACCCCGCCCAACGTCAAGAGCTACAACTTCGCTGACGTGAACAAGGCCGTCCAGCTGGGCCAGGCCGCCATAGCGATCCAGTGGGCGTCGGGCGCCAAGCCGATGGAAGACAAGACGCGCTCGAGCGTCGCGGGCAAGCTCGGCTATACGCAGGTGCCAAAAGCCGTCCGGCAGACGCCGATGCGCGGCGTGTGGACGGTCGGCATCGCCAAGAACAGCGCGAACCAGGACGCCGCCTGGCAGTTCGCCACGTGGCTCTCGGGGCGCGAGTTCGGGCAGGCGGCGGTGACGTTCCCGAGCGCGACGTCCGCGATTCACAGCCCGCGCTTCTCAGTGCTCAAGGATCCCGTCACGAAGGCGGCCCTGCCCTACGCCGACGCGCTGCTGGCGAGCCTGCAGATCACGAAGGAGCGGCCGCGCCTCCGGGAGTACGCGGACATCCAGGAAAATCTCCGGGTCACCGCCGGCAAGCTGACCGCCGGCGAGCTGACGCTCGAGGCCGCGCTGAAGGAGATCGACGCGGGCACGAACCGGATCCTCGGGAAGTAGCGGCGCACCCGGTCATGGCGGCCGGCCGGGCAGGACGCTGGTTCCTGCTTCCGGGCCTGGTGTTCCTCTTCGCGATCGATCTGATCCCGCTCGCCTATTCCGGCTGGGTCAGCTTCTACAACTGGTGGCTGGTCCGGCCGCGCGACGTCCGATTCGTCGGGCTCGCGAACTACGCGCGCTTCGCCGACGACCCCGAGTTCACGCGCGCGGTCGTCGTCACGACCCTGTTCACCGTGGGCGCCGTGCTGGTCGAGTTCCTGGCCGGCCTCGGGCTGGCGCTGCTCTTCGCCCAGCCGATCAAGTTCCTGCGTCCGATCCGCGTGCTGCTGCTGCTGCCGCTCTTCGTGGTGCCGGTGGTCGGCGCCACGATGTGGCGCGTGATCTTCCATCCCGAGCTCGGCGTACTGAACTACTACCTCGGCGCCGTCGGCCTCGGTCCCCTGCCCTGGCTCAGCGATCCGCGGCTGGCCCTCGTGTCGATCACCCTCGTCGACGCCTGGCGCACGATCCCGTTCATGTTTCTGGTGATGTATGCGGGGCTCGAGGTCCTGCCCGCCGAGCTGTTCGAGGCCGCGGCGGTGGATGGGGCCTCGAGGTGGCAGAGCTTCAGGCACATCACGGTGCCGCTGCTGACCTACATCATGCTGCTCGCGATCCTCATCCGCGGGATGGACGCCTTCCGCGAGTTCGACATCATCTTCGTGCTCACGGGCGGCGGACCCGGCACCGCGACCCAGACGATCCAGATCCTGAACTACCGCGCGTTCGGCCTGGGTCACATGGGCGAGGCCAACGCGATCGGCATCGTGACCCTCATCATCGTGGCCGTGATGTGCTTCGTCCTGATGCGCGCGATCCTGAGACCGCAGGGCGCCAGGAGCTAGCGTGAAGCCGACGCGCCTGCGTGCGACCCTGACCGGCGTGGCGCTCGTGCCCGTCCTGGTCTGGACGCTCTTTCCGATCTACTGGATCACCACCGCGTCCTTCAAGACCGAGCTCGCCCTCTACGCCAAGCCGCCGCAGTGGCTCTTCACGCCGATCCTCGACAACTACTCGCGCGTGCTGACCAACATCCCGTTCTTCCAGTATCTGAAAAATAGCCTGGTGATCGCGATCGGGACCACGCTCGGCAGTCTCGTGCTCGGCACGCTCGCCGGCTACGGCTTCGCGCGCTTCCACTTCCGTGCCTCCGAGGCCGTTCGATTCCTGGTGCTCGTCACGCGGATGGCGCCGCGCATGGTGCTCGTGGTGCCGTACTACTTGATGATGCAGCGGCTCGGCCTGCTCGACACCTACACGGGGCTACTGGTGGCGTACGTCTCGTTCGCGCTGCCGTTCTCGATCTGGCTGCTGATCGGCTTCTTCGTCGATGTGCCGCTCGACGTCGAAGAGGCGGCGATGATCGACGGCTGCTCGCGCCTGGGTGTGCTGCTGCGCATCGTGATCCCGATCGCCGCGCCCGGGCTCGTGGTGGCCGCCATCTTCGCGTTCCTCGTCTCGTGGAACGAGTTCCTGTTCGCGCTGATCCTGAGCGGCGTCGAGGCCAAGACCTTGCCGGTGGTCATTGCCGGGCTCAACACCGACGCCGGACCGCTCTACGGCGAGATGAGCGCGGCCGCCGTGATGGTGATGCTGCCCAACATCGTCATGACACTTGCCCTACAGCGCTACCTGGTCAAGGGCCTCACGCTCGGGGCGGTCAAGGGGTAGATCACAGTGGAGACTCGCTTGGAGACGCGCAATCTCGGCATCGTCAGGGCGCTCGGCTGGGAGCGGACTGCCGCGGGCATCGAGCTCCCGTGCGTGACGGAGGCGCTGGCGGCGGCGCGCGTGGCGCTGAGCGCGGTGGCGCCGCGCGTGGTCCGCGTCCGGACGACGCCGGGTCCGCTGGCTGCGGCGAAGCGCTTCAGCTACGTGGTCGGCCGGCCCGATCCGGGGTCGTGGTCCGTCGACTCGACGGCCGGGCGCGTCACGCTGAGCACCGAGCACGTCGTCGTCGAGGCGAGCCTCGATCCCTTTCAGCTCGTCTTCCGGACTCCCGACGGCCGGCTCCTGACTCATCAAGTCCACGACGATACGAACTTCGCCGGCCAGCGATTCGGCCCGCGGCCCGGCCTCGAGGTCGAGAGCCTCCCGCACGATCCGGCGCGCCGCGTTCGCGGCGTCGTCGACACTCTGCTGCTGGACCCCGACGACCACTTCTACGGAAGCGGCGAGCGATTCGGCCGGCTCGATCTGGTCGGGCGGACGGTGCGGATCTGGAACCGCAACCCGTACGGCGCGCGCTCAGAGCTCGCCTACAAGAATCTGCCGCTCCTCGTCGGCAGTCGAGGCTACGGGCTCTTCGTCGACGTGCCGACCGCCGTCGGCTTTCACCTGGGCAGCCTGTCGAACCGCGCCTACACCGTACACGCCGAGGGTGAGGAGCTCGACTATTACCTGATGGTCGGCACGCCGAAGGAGATCGTCACCGCCTACACCGAGCTGACGGGGCGGCCCGCCGTGCCTCCGGACTGGGCGTTCGGCCTCTGGGCGTCGACCTGCTTCGTCCAGTTCACCGAAGCGTCGGTCCTCGACGTCGCGCGACGCCTGCGCGCCGAGGGCATCCCCTGCGACGTCTTCCACCTGGATTCGTTCTGGCAGCGCGCTTACATGTGGTGCGACTTCGAGTGGGACTCGGCCCGCATCCCGGATCCCAAGCGCCTGCTGGCCCAGCTCCACAAGGAAGGGTTTCACAACTGCCTGTGGATCAACCCCTACGTGTCGCTCCAGAGCGATCTCTATCGCGAAGGCGCGACCCACGGATACTTCCTGCGCCGGCCCGACGGCAGCATTTATCACCCGATCGTCTGGAGCCAGCGGACCGAGCGCGGCATGGGCCTCTGCGCGATCATCGACTTCACGAACCCCGCGGCGGCGCGATGGTACCGCGCCAAGCTCACCGAGCAGCTCGACCTCGGCGCCGATTCGTTCAAGCCGGATTTCGGCGAGGAGATTCCCGCCGACGCGGTCTTCTCCAACGGGCTCACCGGCACCGAGATGCACAACCCGTATCCGCTGCTCTTCCAGAAGGAAGTCTTCGACGCCACGCGCGCGCGCGCCGATCGCGTGGTGGCCTGGTCGCGGAGCGCCGCGCCGGGTGTCCAGCGCTATCCCGGCCACTGGTCGGGGGATCCGGAGTGCACGTTCGTCGATCTCGCCAACACGTTGCGCGGCGGCCTCGCCGCGTCGATGAGCGGCCTCGCGTACTGGAGCCACGACATGGGCGGTTTCTGGGGCGATCCCTCGCCGGAGCTCTTCGTGCGCTGGTCGCAGCTCGGCTTTCTGTCGGCGCTGAGCCGCTTTCACGGGGCGACGCCGCGAGAGCCGTGGCGCTATGGCGACGAGCCGCTGCGGATCTTCCGGATATATGCGCGACTCCGCAGCCGGCTCCTGCCGTACCTCGTGACCTACGGGTGGCACGCGTCCGAGGACGGTGTGCCGCTCATGCGGCCGATGGTGATGGAGTTTCCCGACGATCCGGCCGGGTATGCGTTCGATCTCCAGTATTGTCTCGGACGAGAGCTTCTCGTGTCCCCGGTCGTCCGCGAGGACGGGATGGTCACGACATATCTGCCGCGTGGAAAGTGGACCGACTGGTGGACGGGCGTCGTGCACGAGGGGCCGACGACCCTCAGGCGCCAGGTGGCGCTCGAGGAGCTACCGCTCTACGTCAGGGACGAGAGCCTGGTCGTGCTCGGGCCCGAGAGAAGCCACGTCGGTGAGCGGCCGGCCGATCCACTGACCGTGGAGGCATTCGTCACCACCGACGCGGCGTTCACGTTGCGCGGCGATGCCGGCACCGTGGTGCTGCGCTGTCGACGACGGGGCACCGAGGTGACGTTCGAGGCGAGCCCGGCGCCGGCGACATTCGTACTCCGACTTCGCCAGGGGCCCCCTATTCGGTCGGTCACGGCCGAGGGTCTGCCGATTCCCCGGCTGGACGCCGCGGCGCTCGAACGAAGCGAGGCCGGGTGGACGGTCGACGACCGGGTCCTGGTCGTCAAGGCACGGGCACCGCGGATCGAGATTCGCTGACCAGCGACGGCCGGCGCCTCTGCCGGGCCACCCGGCCGTGTCACGCGCGCTTGCGCCGTCGATCGAGATCGAGAAACGCTGGACGCGGAGTCTCGACACTCACGCTTCCGGGGCGTCTTCTTGAAGAGCGCGCGCAGCTCGCCTTTCGCCGCCTGCAGGCGAGCGCGCTGAGCCCGCGTCAGCTGGCGGCCGGCGCGATTGATATAGAAGGTGAGCATCGACATCGCCGAACGATACGGGCGTTACTCTTGCGAGTTACGCGCTGAGCCCAGCGTCGAGTCTTTCTTCTCGCCATTCCGGTAGACCAGGAATTGCCGCATAGCGGGCCGCCGCCGAGCTGCGGTCAGAGCTCGAATCGAGAAGAAGACGCATTCCTGATCTTCGTCCGGCAACTCTTGTACACGTCGCTGCCCTTGTCCGCCACGCCCCGGACGCGGAACTGAGTGTCCTGCCCGGGTCGGGCATACAGAGCCACCGCTCGATCACTTAGAGTATCGACGACGACGCCATGGGCATCCAGGAAGGCCGTTTCGAAGTAGAAGTCGCGCCACTTCTTTGGACTGCCATTCTTGATCCGCCCCATACACGACACGTAGAGATTCCCGGACCGATTTTCGACGTGGACGGTCTCATCGAGAACGACAAGCTGCTGTTGGTAGTCCGCGAAGTCATAGCCCCCGGTAAGCAGCCCGTAATACGCCCAACCTACGAGCCCGAATACCATCAGCAGTAGAACGGCCACGAACGCACCCGCGTATTGGACCGACAGTAGTTTCGATTGGATCTGATGACAGTGCGGACACTTCTTCGCGACCCGGCGGATCGATTCGCCGCAGGCCATGCATGGCTTCGAATCGGTCGCCGACTCAGACACTGCGTGCCTCCAGCGTCACCTTCTTCACGTTGACCTGCCCGAGGCGCTCAACGACCCTCAGGATTGCGGGCCATCGAGCACCGCGCGAAGGGGACACGAGAGAGGCACGTGTGTCCGGACAAATGACCGGAGCTGGTCCGGCTCGGTGACCGAGAATCGGGAGGCGGGCGGCCAGCTGGCGTCGCGACTCCAAGTTGTACCAGTGCCGGTGTCGATGCTATCGGCGTCGTCTCGCATCGTGATCTGCATATCACCGGCGAGGGGGTTCAAACAGCTCGATGGGGTTGCCTGCCGGGTCGTCGAGCAGGATCTGCTTGCCGCCCATGCCGGTGACAATCTCGTTTCGGAAATGGGCTCCCGCCTTGCGCAGCGTCTCGACTTCGCTCGCGAGGTCGTCGACCTGGAGTTGTATGCGGTTCCAGCCGCCTGGCTCGGGCTTGCGACCATCGGGCATCGGCTGGGCGGCGCCCCCGGGTCCTGTGGGTGCGCTCAGCAAGAGCCGGAGGTCACCTCTTGAAACGATTGCGAAGCCCGGGGCGGGCCGGAGTTCGACGCTGAAGCCGAGCTGCTGGGTGTAGAAGGCGAGTGACGCATCCACATCATGGACTATGTACCGCACGGAGACTGGAGCCATCGTCGATTCTCCCTGGTTCTAAGGAACGGCCTCTCATTCGTATAACGCCTGAGTTGAGCCGAGCCGCGAAGCGGTTTCGGCTTGAATGAATTGTTAGGGAGCACAGTAGCTGCGCGCAAGCACCGCGGCAAGCCGTTTGGCCCCATAACAACGGAAGCGGAACTCGCCCGTCGTATGTGCCACGGCCACGATGCCGGTGAACCACCCAAACTCATGCCGGACAGAAAGAACGTCTTGAGAGCGGATGTGGACGGGCTGTAGCCCAACATGAACCGCTTTGTTAAGGCTGTTTGGGGAGAATAAGATCCCCTCGGGTGAAATCTCGACAGAGCCCCCAACCCACAAGCCGCCCCACTTGCGACTAAAGCGGTCGATTGCCCGCAGCGCGTCGCTCGGGAGAACGAGCGATGGGGTGGCATCTGGGATAAATGCGTTTACTAACTTACGGATGCGAGGTTGTTGCATCGGCGCCTAACGCTCAGGATCACCCGCGGCCGAAGGCCGCCGGGTGAATCCTGTTGTTAGGCAGAGCTTATTGACGCCTGCACACGCTCGGAGATCCAAGCAATATCCTCGCGTTCGAAGGGTTGAGTGACCCTGAGCAGCGCAGCGGCGAGTACAACTGACAGTATCAACGCCACGACGGCAATCCAGAAGGTGGCATCACGGTGCCCGTTCGCGGCCAGGACCGCTGCGCCAAGAACTGCTAGAGCTAGCACGAAGACCACTAGAACCGTGACGAACGCCATCAGCAGTAATCGCGTCATCCACGGGTAGGCGAAACGCCCGTCGAGAACCGTCCGACCAGCATCTTCGCGAAACCTGCCCCGGAACACAGGTCGTGCTGGCGTTCGCTGCCCTGCGCGATGTCGGGCGATACGAACCTGTGGGATGGTGACGTGCCCCACGAGGCAATCCGATGCCCAGTTTGCAAGCTCGCTCCGCTCTACTACCGTTGCCAGGGACCGCATAGCATCCTCAAGCGGCAAGCTCGAGACGAACACCGCCGACTCAGCGTCCGAAATGCTCTTCCAGATCCGTAGCCCCATGTTTTTCTGCCTAACTTCCAATTACACAGAACTGCATATCACCGCCTCGCAGCATATCTCGCAGCATAGCGCGGCTGTGCAGGCCGGGGTAACGATGAATCCTCTCGTCCTGACGCGCACTTCGCCGACCATCCGCGTCGGCGCGACGGAATACACAGACCGGTGTAGCTAGTCGAGCGCCCGATACATCCGCTCGTCGTACAGGGCGCCCGTCATCGTCGCGAGCTTGTCGCGGAACTCGCGCGTCGGCGCCGCCATCGAGTGCGTCTCGACCGCCTTCGCGTCGCGCCAGATCTCGACCACCGTGAAGTGGTTCGGGCGGTTGACCTGCTGGACGACCTCGAAGCGCAGATTGCCTTCGCCGCGACGGCTGTCTTCACCTAGGCGCTTGAGCGCGGCGACGCCGTCGTCCTTGCGCGGCGGAATCACGTCGACGTGCGTCGCGACGTAGATGCCGCCCCGCGCGCCGCCGGACGCGTCGATCGGGCCGATCGAGAGGGCCGTGTGCACGCGCTCGTCTGTCGGCGCGTTGCGGATGGCGGCGATCTTCTCGCGCATCTCGGTGGTGGCGGCGCTCCTGCCGTGCGCCTCGAACGCCTCCTGGTCCTTCCAGATCTCGAGGGTCGCGAACTGGTGCGGCTGGTCGATGCGCTGCACCACCTCGCAGCGGAGGTTGCCGCCTTCCTTCTGGGCGGCTTCACGATAGCGCCGGAGCACGGTCGCGGCGTCGGCCTTCGACGTCGGCATGACCTCGACGTAGGTGACGGAGTAGATGTTGCCCACGATTGGCGCGGGAGTCGGCGCGGGCGTCGGCGCCTGGGCTCGCGCATCGCCGATCACGCCGATCGCCATCACGACCAGTCCGAGCAAGAGCACGCGAATGACCATGTCCATAGCGTCCCCCTTACGCATGCTACCCTAAGCGCTCGAGGCGCGGAGAAGCTATGTCAGCGGTCCACGTCGTCGGGGGCATCGACCTGGAAGTGGTGCACCGCGGCGCCGGCCGGCCGGTGCTGCTGCTGCACGGGGCGCAGAACGTCGATCCGCGCGCGCCGTTTCTAGAGATGCTCGGCCGCCACGCCGAGATCATCGCGCCCTCGCACCCGGGCTTCGGGCGGTCAGCGCGCCCGGCGGATTTCGAGACGGTCTACGACCTGGTCCACTTCTATCTGGAGTTTCTCGAGACCTTGCCCCACGAGACGGTGACCTTGATCGGATTGTCTTTTGGCGGCTGGCTCGCGGCCGAGCTCGCCGTCAAGTGCCGCCATCGGCTCGACGGGCTCGTCCTGGTCGACGCTTTCGGGATCAAGGTCAGTGATCGCGAGACACCAGACATCCTCGACGTCTTCAACACCTCGCCGCAGGAGGTGCAGCGCCGGAGCTGGCACGATCCGGCAACCTGGGCGCCCGATCTCGACGCCCTGTCCGACGACGAGCTCGTGGTCCGCGCGCGCAACTGGGAGGCGCTGTGCCTCTACGGCTGGAATCCGTACATGTACAATCCCCAGCTCAAGCGCTGGCTGGGCCGCATCACGGTGCCGACGCTCGTCGTGTGGGGCGCGAGCGACGGCATCGTGAAGCCCTCGTACGGGCGCGCCTACAGCAGCCTGATCCCGGGCTCGCGCTTCGAGCTGATCGAGCGCGCCGGACATCATCCCGAGATCGAGCAGGCGCGAGCCTTCGCGGACACGGTCGTGAAGTTCCTCGATCGCTGACGCGGCTCCGGAGAGAGAGCACGATGGACGCTTGGTGGCAGTGCGAAGTCCCGTACCCGTTCGTGCCGCAGGAAGTCCTCAACGCGACGGACTCCGTCCGCGCCAGCCTGCCCAACCGCTATTGCGATCCGAAGGTGGCCGCCGATCTGTTCGAGGAGGTCATCGACGAGTTCCTCCTGTGCGACGACCATGGGCTCAATGTGCTCGCCGTCGAGCATCACGCCGGGATCAACTCGCTCCTCGGCGCCAATCCCCTGCTGGTCGGCATCCTCGCGCGGCAGACGCGCCAGGTGCGCATTCTGAGCCTCGGCACGTTGATCTCGCTGCGAAAGGATCCCGTGCGCGTGGCCGAGGAATACGCGACGGCGGACGTCATCTCGCGCGGCCGGCTCGAGATCGGCTTCGTGAAATCTGGCGGCACGGAGATGGCGTCGAACCACGCGAACCCGGTGAACAACATCGAGCGCTACTGGGAGGCGATCGACCTCATCAAGAAGGCGCTCAGCCATCACGACGGGCCATTCAGCTGGGAGGGCAAGCACTTCACGCACCGTCACGTGAACATCTGGCCGCGGCCGTGGCAGCAGCCGCATCCGCGGATGTGGTCGGCCACTGGCGATCCCGAGACCGCCGCCGAGGTCGGCCGGCGCGGCATGGTGCACGTGCTGGTGCTGCGCGGCCCCGACGGCACGCGCCGCGCGTACGCGGCGCATCGCAAAGCGCGCGAGGAGGCGGGCCTGCCGAAGGTGACCACCGACAACTTCGCCTACGCGGCCTTCGTCTACGTCGGCGACACCGACGAGGAAGGGCTACGGGTGGGCAGCAAGCTCCTCTGGTTCCTGCACACGAGCCTGAAATCGGCGCCGCAGTACTCGAGGTTCCTGCCCGGGGTCGCTCCGCCCTCAGCCGCGCCTGGCCGGCAAGGAGGAGTACTACATCCGGCTCAAGCTGGGCTCACAGGGCCTCGGCAAGGGCGGGTTCACCGAAGACGCGATCCGCGAGTACGTACGCTGCTGCACGCCCGAGAACATCCACGGCGTCTGCGAGGACTACCGCGCCGGCGCCACCATCGACTACGAGATGGACAAGAAAGACTTCGAAGCCGGCAACAAGATCATGCGCCCCGTGCTCGTGATCGTCGGCGGCCAGAGCCATACCGCCAGGTTCTACGGCTACGAGAAGGGCTGGTCGACCTACGTCAGGAGCTTGAAGGGCTGCATTGCCTACACGAGCCTTCGAGACTTCTTCCGATCCTGACCCAAAGGGCGGGGTGAGCGCGAACCTACCGAAACCGCGGAATGACCTTCTCGGCGAAGAGCTCGAGCGTCTTCAGGCAGCGATCGCGGTCGAGAATGCCCTGACCGAACAAGAGGAACATCTCGTTGAAGGGCACGTGGCGCGCCGCGTTCTCGATCATGCGCGTGACGGTGTCGGCGTCGCCGATCAGGAGCGGCGGCCGGTCCTGGCCGAACGGGACGGACCACGAGTCCCACATCCAGAGGCAGTCCTCGGCCCACGCCTCGGCCTCGCTCTTCGTGTCGGCCATCACGAGATAGCCGCCCCACGCCGCTTCCTCTCCGCGCGGCACGTCGCGCCCGTGCCGCTCGGCCACCTCGCGGTAGCGGCGCCAGAGCATCTCGCAGAAATCCATCTCGCTGGCCATCACGATGGGCTTACCGCCCTCCCGCGCCCAGTAGAGCGAGGTCTGGAGGCTGTGCGTGAAGCCGGAGTAGACGGGGATCGGATTCTGCAACGGCCGCGGCGCGATGCCGACCTCGCGGATCGTGCCGTCGGCGTCGACGCCGCGGCCGTACTTCAGATAGACCGGATGTGGGTGTGGCTGGCGCTGGCCCTCCGGCGGATACGTCCAGTACTTGCCCTTGAACGCGAACGTGTCGTGGGTCCAGGCCGTCTTGATGATGGCCACGCACTCCTCGAACAGCTCGCGGTTGCGCGCGTTCTCGTCGCTCTTGCGGTTCCACGGCCCGGTCGCCTTGGCGCCCGGCACCGCCGCGTAGTTCTCGAACCAGCGCGCCTGGTAGCCGCGCACGAACGCGACGTTGAGCCGGCCGCCCAGGAGATGATCGAGCGTGGCGGCGTGCTCGGCCACCCGCAGCGGATTGTGCGTAGGCAGCACGTAGCCGAACTGATTGATCCTGAGACGCGGCCCGTGCTGGCCGAGGAACATTGCCATGAGACCCGGATCCTGCCCGAGCTCGAACCCCTCGATCTGCAGGTGATGCTCGGGGACGCCGATGCCCGACCAGCCCGTCTGGTCGCACGCGCGCGCGTACTCGCCGATCTCGTCCAGCATCCGCTGGTAGAGCACGGGATCCTTGCCGGCCATGCCGCGCTCCAGCTCGCGGCGCCGTCCGATCGTCACGTACATGAAGGCGTGGAAGTCCATTGACTGATTGTTATACCACCTGCCGCCTCGGCGGCCGCCGCAGCGCCCAGAACGCCACGCCGCCGATCAGGTAGGACGCGATCGAGGCCAGGAACGCGACCCGATAGCTGCCGAAGACGTCGAAGATCCAGCCGGCGGCCCAGGTGCCGACGGCCGATCCGATTCCGGTACCCACGGTGATCACGCCCAGGATCCTCCCGAGGTGCGGGCCCGGGAAGAGATCGGCCGTTTTCGCGGTGACTGCCGGGCCGCGCGCGCCCCAGGTGAGGCCGAAGCAGCACGCGTGCAGCCACAGGAGCCACGCGTGCTCCGGTCCCGTGATGAAGAGCGCACAGATCACGCCGACGATCGAGACCGCGTAGGCGAGAAGGGCCGACAGCTCGCGCCCGATGTAGTCCGACACCGTTCCGGTGACGATCGTCCCGCCGACGGACAGGAACGCGCCGATGCCGAGCACGGTCGCCGCGTAGAGCTTGTCGAATCCGGCGTCCACGGCGAACGCGAGCTGGTGCAGCGAGACGAAGAAGCTGCCGAGCCCCGTGCAGAGGTAGACCGTGAACAGGAGCCAGAAGTGAGACGTGGCCATCGCGTCGGCGAGCGTCCAGTCGCGGCGCGCCGCGCGCGCGGCCGCCGCGCCTGCGCCCGGCGGTGACGCGCTCGCCGCGGCGGCCGGCAGGGGCGGCTCGTCGCGTCGAAACAGTGCGGCGAGCGGCCAGACGAGCGCGCCCATCAGCGCCGCCTGCGCGAAATAGGCGTGCCGCCAGCCGATCGCGGAGATCACGAGCTGGGCGAGCGGCGCCGACACGGCGCGCGCGAAGCCGTTGGCCGACTGCACGATCGAGATCGCCATGCCCCGGTTGCTCACGAAGCGGCGCGAGAGGACGGGCACGAACACCACGAGCCCGAGGCCGTTGGCTCCGAGCGTCATGAGGACGCCGTAGAGCACGACGATCTGCCAGAGCGCGTGCACGTAGCCGCTGCCCAGAAGTCCCAGGGTGAGAACGGTCCCGCCGAGCAGCACGAGGCGCCGAGGCCCGAGGCGGTCCACCAGCGCGCCAACGAACGGCGCGCTCGCGCCGCTGACGAGCGCGGAGATCGAGAAGGCCAGCGACGTCTCCGCGCGGCTCCACCGGAATTCCTCGAGGAACGCCACGAGGAAGACCGAATAGGAGTGCATCAGCGCGGCGCTGACGGCGAAGGTCACGAAGGCGCCGCCCAGCAAGAGGCCGTCGCGCCGCGAGGTCATGCGCCGTCCCTATACAATGGGGCCCGGGAGCCATGATGCGCCTGACGGACCACACGACCTACGCGGACGGCCATCGCCATTTCTCGTCCGCGGCGCTGTGGTCGCTCTTCGACGGCGACCGCGAGTCGCTGAACATCGCGCACGAGTGCGTCGACCGGCACGCCGGCTCAGGGCGCGTCGCGGTCCGCATCGCCCACGCCGACGGGCGCGACGAGACGCTCGGCTTTCGCGAGCTGGCCGACTGGTCCTCGCGCTTCGCCCACTGGCTCGGCGCGCGCGGCGTCGACCGCGGCGACCGGGTGGCGATCATGCTCGAGCCTTCGCTGGCCTTCTACGCGGCGCTCTTCGGCGCGATCAAGCGCGGCGCCATCGCGGTGCCGCTCTTCACCCTGTTCGGCCCGGACGGCCTCCGGCTTCGGGTCGAAGACTGCGCACCGAAGCTCCTGCTGACGAACGCCGAGAAGGCCGACACCGCGCGGGCGCTCGGCGGCCTCGACGTCGTGGTCGCCGACGCTCGGCTCGTATCCGAGCTCGCGGCGCAGCCGACCGGCTACGAGGCCCGCAGTGTTCCCGACGATCTCGCGGTGTTCCAGTACACCTCGGGCACGACGCGCGAGCTGCCGGCGGCCGTGCGCCATCCCCAGCGGGCGATCGTCGCGCTCATGGTGGCGGCGCTCTACGGCACCGGCGTCCGCCCGGCCGATCATTTCTTCTGCCCGTCGTCGCCCGCGTGGGGGCACGGCCTCTGGCACGGCACGCTCGCGCCGCTGGCCCTCGGCGTCACCACCGGCACGATGGCGGGCAAGTTCGATCCGGTCCGGATGCTGCGCGCGCTCCAGGACTACGGCGTGACCAATCTCTCCGCCGCCGCGACGCACTACCGCATGCTCAGGAGCTCCGGCCAGGCTGCGGCGTACCGCTACGGCATCCGGAAGCTCTCCTTCACGGGCGAGCCGATGGACAGCGCCACGCGCGCGTTCGTCGAGACGGCGTTCGGCGCGCCGCCGTGCAGCATGTACGGCACGACCGAAGTCGGCGTGATCCTCGCCGACTATCCGGGCGCGGCCGACTACACCGTCAAGCCCGGCGCGCTCGGCAAGCCGGTGCCGGGCGTGCGCGTGGAGGTGCAGGGCGCGGACGGCCGGCCCTGCCCCCCGAATCAGATCGGCGAGATCAAGGTGTGGCGACGGGGTGCCTGGTTTCCGACGAAGGATCGAGGCCACGTGGACGGCGATGGCTACTTCTACCACGCCGGGCGCGCCGACGACGTGATCATCTCGTCGGGCTGGACCATGAGCGCCATCGAGATCGAGGACGTGCTACTGCGCCACCCGGACGTGCGCGAGGCGGCGGTGATCGGCGTCGCCGATGCCCTGCGCGGCCAGGTGGTGAAGGCCTTCGTCGTCAGCGCGCGCGGCGGCGACGATGCGTTCGCCCGCGAGCTGCAAGAGTTCACGCGCACGCGGCTCAGCCAGCACGAGTACCCGCGTCGGGTGGCCTTCGTGGCGGCGCTGCCCAAGACGCCGGCCGGCAAGGTCAACCGCAAGGCGCTGCGCGAGTCGGAGGCGAGCGCCGTGGAGCCCACGCATGCCCCGTGAGCGGTCGCTCTTTCCGAAGATCACCGAGCAGGGCCTGGACGACCTGCGCCGCCGGATCGGCGTCAAGATCACCGACACGCTCGAGCCCTGGTGCCACGAGGCGACACGCGACAGCATCCGCCACTACGCCCACGGCATCGGCGACGACAACCCGCTCTGGTGCGATCCCGACTATGCGGCCGGCACCCGCTGGGGTGGCGTGCTGGCTCCGCCGAGTTTTCTCTTCGCCACGAGCCGGATCATCTCGGGCTACGTCGGCGGGCTGCCGGGCGTGCACGCGATGTGGGCGGGTGCCGAATGGACGTGGCATCTGCCGGTGCGTCGCAACGACACGATCTCGACCGAGGCGTGGCTGAAGGATCTGATCGAGCACCAGACGACGTTCGCCGGCCGGTCGATCCAGCAGGTCTATCACGTCGACTTCTACAATCAGCGCGGCGACCTAGTGGCCGCCGCCGACAGCTGGTGCTTCCGCACCGACCGCGACCTGGCGCGCGAGGCAGGGACCAAGTACACCGCGGTGAAGGCCAGGCCGCCGAAGCGCTACACCGACGAGCAGCTCGCCGACATCTACCGGCTCTATGCGAGCGAGCAGATCCGCGGCTCCGCCGCCCGGTACTGGGACGACGTGCGCGAGGGTGAGCGGCTGCCGACGATGGCGAAGGGCCCGATGACCGTGACCGGCTTCATCGCGTACGCCCAGGGCTGGGGGGGCCTCTACATCCGCGCGAACAAGCTCGCCTGGAAGCAGGTGCATCGTCACTCCGGCCTCGGGATCAAGAATCGCTTCGGCATCCCCGACTGCCCGGAGCGCGTGCACTGGGAGCCCGAATTCGCGACCCTGGTCGGCGCGCCTGGCGCCTACGATTACGGTCCCGAGCGCTGCTCGTGGCTCACCCACCACTTGACCAACTGGATGGGCGACGACGGCACCCTCCGCCGGGCTCACTGCAAGATTCGCCGGCACAATCCCGAGGGCGACACCTTGCGGATCGACGGCACCGTGACGAAGAAGCTCGTCGAGAACGGCCGTCACCTCGTCGAGATCGAGCACGAAGCGCGCAACCAGGACGGCGAGCTCTCGGTGCTCGGCAGCGGCGTCGTCGAGCTGCCCAAGCGCGGCTGAGCGCCGATCGCGATGGACCCACTCGCCGCGACTCGCTTCGGCGACCTGACGGCCGCGGCCGCGGCGAGGTGGGGCGATCGCGAGGCTCTCGTGTTCCGCGATCGCCGCTACAGCTTTCGCCAGGTCGCCGCCGAGGTCGACCGGGTCGCGCGCGGCCTGATCCACGCCGGCATCGAGCCCGGGGAAAAGGTCGCGCTCTGGCTCCTCAACTGCCCGGAGTGGATCTTTGCGATGTTCGCCCTGGCCAAGATCGGCGCCGTCCACGTGCCGGTCAACGCGCGGTTCAGGACCGTGGATCTGGCCCAGGTCCTCGAGCGATCGAACGCGGCGACCCTGATCATCCACGACGTCTCCGGACCCGTCGACTACCTCGGGATGGTGCGTGAGCTGGCCGCCCTCGACGAGGCCGGCGGCCACCGGCGCGTGCGGGGCGCGCGGCTGCCCGATCTCGAGCGCGTCATCGTCGTGAGCGACCGGAAGTATCCCGGCGTCTGGAGCTGGCCCGATCTGCTGGCGTCGGGGAGCCGAGTCGAGCCGGCGACATTGGCGGCGCGGGCGGCCGCGATCCGCCCGACCGACACCGTGTTCATCATGTACACGTCGGGGACGACCGGATTCCCGAAGGGCGTGATGCGCGACCACACGCTGCTCGCGCACCTGGCCGATCGTTATCGGCGCCTGCAGTCCACGGAGCGCGACGTCTTCCTCAACTACCTCCCGCTCTTTCACATCTTCGGGTACATCGAGGGGCCGCTCGGCTCGATGCTGACGGGCTACCGGCAGATCCTCACGGACACGTTCGATCCCGACGAGGCGCTCGACCTCGTCGAGCGCGAGGGCGTCACGCACATCGACGCCTTCGACACGCACCTGAAGCTCCTGATCGACGCACAAGAGGCGCGGCCGCGCAATCTCGCGACTTTGCGCACGGGCGTGATCGCGGGCGGCGCGGCGAACGCGACGCCGCTCGTGTATCGCGCCCGCAAGGTGCTGGCGCCGCTGCGTCACCTGACCGCCTACGGCATGACGGAAGTCGGCGCCACGATCTCGCTCTCGTTCCTCGACTCGACGGAGGAGCAGGCGTGCGAGGCCTCCGGCGCCCCGTGCGAAGGGTTCGAGGTGCGCGTGATCGATCCCGGGACCGGCCGCGACCAGCCGCGCGGCACGCCGGGCGAGGTCGTGGTGCGCACGCGCTATCTCATGCAGGGCTACTATCGCGATCCCGAGGCCACGGCGCGCGCCACCGACGCCGAGGGATGGTTCCACACCGGCGACGCCGGTATCCTCCGCGCCGACGGCCACCTGCGCTTCGTCGGCCGCTACAAAGACCTGATCAAGGTGGGCGGTGAGAACGTCGATCCGACCGAGGTCGAGAGCTATCTCGCGACGTACCCCGGCGTGCGGCAGGCGGCCGTCGTCAGCTACCCGGACGCTCGGCTCGGCGAGATTGCCGTGGCGTTCATTCAGGCATCGCCGGGCGCCGCGGTGGCTGGGGACGAGCTGATCGCGTTCTGTCGCGGCCGCATCGCGAGCTTCAAGATTCCCCGCCACGTGTTCCTCGTCGACGAGCTTCCGATGACGTCGAGCGGCAAGGTGCAGAAGGCGCGGCTGCGCGACGAAGCGCGCGAGCGGCTCGGTTAGCGCCCCCGCGGCTCAGCCCGGCCGCGATCACCTGGCCGGGACCGACGTGTAGCCGCGGTCCGTCATGCAGCGACGGTAGCGGTCTTGATTGACTTGCTCGACTGGTCCGCCGGGGCCGGGTGTCACGCGTCTGGCCTCGGTCAGACAGTCAAGCGTGTCCCGGCCGCGCTGCTGCTCGGTGACGCCGGGTTTGGTCCACGTATCGGAGGTCGACGACCCACATGCGGCGAGCCCCATGAGGCCGACGACCAACGCCGCGATGACCCTCAGAGGCTTCGCCATGAGGGCCATGATACCTCCGGGGGGGAGCGACGGCCGCTCCCCCCCCGGTGGGCAACCTACGCGGCCGGAATCGCCACGTACATCGTCTGACCGGCGCGATTGACGAGCATCACGATCGGCTCGTTCTTGGCCTGCTTGTCGACGCGCGCCTTGAGATCATCGACGGTACGGACGGGCTGGCGATTGACCTCGACGATCACGTCGCCGGCGCGGATGCCGGCCTCCGCGGCGCGGCCGCCCTCGACGACATCTCGGACCAGCACGCCCTCGTTCACCTTGAGCCCGAGCTCGCGGGCCACCGGAGGCGTGATCGGCTGCACCGACAGACCCAGCTGGCCCTGGCCCTCCGTCGCGGCGGCTTTCACGGGCGACTCGTCCTCGAGCCGGGCGATGTGGGCGTTGAGCCGCATCTCGCGGCCGTCCCGCATCACCACGATCGGCACGTCCTTGCCGACCGGCATCTCGGCCACGAGGCCGGGCAGATCGGTCGCCTTCGCGACCTTCTTGCCGTTGAACTCGACGATCACATCCCCGGCCTTCATGCCGGCTCGGTCGGCGGGCGAGCCCTCCGTCACCGACGAGACGAGCGCGCCGCTGCTGTCGCCCCGCTTGAAGCTCTTGGCGAGCTCCTGGGTAAGCGGCTGGATCGACACGCCGAGCCAGCCCCGCTCGACCTTGCCGTGGTCGGCGAGCTGCGTGAGCACCGTCTTGGCCAGGCTCGAGGGCACCGCGAAGCCGATGCCGACCGATCCGCCGGTTCGGCTGAAGATCGCGGTGTTGATGCCGATGACCTCGCCGCGGGCGTTGATCAGCGGGCCGCCGCTGTTGCCGGGGTTGATCGACGCGTCGGTCTGGATGAAATTGTCGTACGGCCCGCTGCCGATGACCCGGCCGGTCGCGCTCACGATGCCCGTGGTCACCGTCTGCTCGAGCCCGAAGGGATTGCCGATGGCCATCACCGGCTCACCGACCTGGAGCGCCGTCGAATCGCCGAGGGGGAGGACCGGCAGCCCGGTGGCCTCGACCTTCAGCAGGGCCAGATCGGTCTTCGGGTCGCGCCCCATCACCTTGGCGGGCAGCTCACGGCCGTCGCCGAGCTTCACCTGGATGTCGGCCGCGTTCTCGACGACGTGGTTATTGGTCACGATGTAGCCGTTCGCGTTCAAGATGAAGCCCGAGCCGCCGGCCCGTATCGGGTGCCGCGGCCCCTCATCGAAGAACCGCTTGAAGAAATCTTCGAACGAGCGGTCGTCCGGGCGCCCTCCGAGCTGAGGGCCCGCCTGCGACTCGATGTTGAACTTCGTGCTGATGTTCACCACCGCGGGCTTCGCCTCTCGGCTGAGGCGCACCCAGTCCGGTATCTGCATCTGGACGTTCTGAGCGTGTGCGCCCTTCTCCGTCCACAGCGGAGCCTTCGACCCGCCCGTGAAACCCATATGAGGCAGCAGCCCGACCAGGGCCGCGACCGCGACCAGAGCGACGACAGGCGCCGCCCAGCGGCGGTGCGTGCGTGTGACGTTCATGAGACCCCCTCCGTGTTCGTTCATCCCTTCGAGCTCCTCGTGCGACGTTGTCGGTGTGACGAGATCACGATAGCGGCCCGACGTAAGGCCGCCGTGAGACGCGCATGAGAAGCCTCTTAGGCCGAGCGCTCGGGGGACGGCGCGCCCGGGAGGCGGATCGTGAAGCGGCTGCCGCCGCCCGGGCGGCTTTCGACCTCGAGCGTGCCGCCATGAGCCAGGACGATCGAGCGGGCGATGGCCAGACCGAGGCCGCTGCCGCCGGTGTCGCGGCTCCTCCCCGCGTCGAGCCGCACGAAGGGCTCGAAGATGCGCCGGGTGTCGGTCGAGTCGATCCCGATGCCGGTGTCTTCGACGACGAGCGCCACGTGCTCGCCCGTCCGGTCCAGCGAGATCACCACGCTGCCGCCGGCCGGCGTGTACTTGACCGCGTTGTCGACGAGGTTCAGCAGCGCCCGCCGGAGCGCGACGGCGTCTCCATGCACCACCGCGGGCGCCGTCGCGCCCAGGCTGACCGTCACGCCCTTGCCCTTGGCCAGGCGCACGCCTAGCTCGAGCACCTCGAGGCACAGGGGCTCGAGGTCCACGGGCTGACGGGTCGCGGTGAGGCCGACCGTCGATCGCGAGAGGAGCAACAGGTCCTCGGCGAGCCGGATGAGCTGATCGACCTCTTCGATGCTCGAGGCGAGGACGCGGCGATACTCGTCCGGCGAGCGCTCGGCGCGGAGCGCGACCTCGATGCCGCCCCGGAGGGCCGTGAGCGGTGTCCTGAGCTCGTGCGCGGCGTCGGCGGTGAAGCGCTGCATCTCGCCGAAGGCGGCCTGCAGCCGGGCGAGCATCGCGTTGAGCGTATCCGCGAGGCGGTCGATCTCGTCCTCCGCGCCCCGCCGCTCGAGGCGCCGGCTGAGATCCTCGGCGCTGATGCGGAGCGCGCTCTGGGACATGCGGTCGACCGGCCGCAGCGCGCGGCGAGCCAGCAGCCAGCCGCCGACGGCCGAGAGCACCGCGCCGAGCGGGACGAGCACCGCCAAGGTCTCCACGTAACGGATCAGCGTCTGCCGCGTCCGGCGTAGCGGCATGGCCACCTGGACCAGGTCGACGACGCGCCCCCCGCGCACGACGGGCATCGTGAGCAGCCGCGCCTGCTCGCCCTTGGCGAAATCGACCGTCTCGAGCGTGGGCGCGCCGCGCAGCGCGTTGATGCGGGCCTCGCGCGAGAGCGGCAGCCCGGGCCGCAGCGCGCGGGAGCGCACGCGCCCCTCCGGGTCGAGCAGCTGCAGCAGGGCGTCGGCGAATTCCGGGCCGAGGAACTCGCGCACGAGCGGCTCCAGATCAGGCGGCAGCGGCGCGGCCGGGTCCGCGGCCGGCACGTCGCGGAGCACGCCCGCCACGGTGAAGAGCGAGGCGTCGAGATCGTTGAACATATGCCAGCGCAGGAGCGAGTACGCGGCGACGCTGACCAGCAAGAGGATGGCGACGACCACGCCGGTATACCATAGCGTCAGCCGAGCCCGGATCGAGAGGGGCCCCACCGTCAGGCCTCGTCCCTCAAGACGTAGCCGGCGCCGCGGATCGTGTGGAAGAGCTTCCGCTCCTGCGGCCCGTCGATCTTGCGGCGCAGGTAGCCGACGTACACGTCGACGATGTTGCTCTCCGGGTCGAAGTCGAGCCCCCACACGTGCTGCACGAGCATCGGGCGCGTGAGGACCCGGCCCGCGTTCCGCATGAAGTACTCGAGCAGCGCCCACTCGCGCGTGGTCAGCTCGACCCGACGGCCGCCACGCTCGACCTTGCGCGTGGCCGGGTCGAGCGTCAGGTCGGCCACCCGCAGCACCGGGGCGCGCCGCTCCGAGCCGCGGCGGAACAGCGCGCGCACCCGCGCCAGGAGCTCGTCGAACGCGAACGGCTTGGCCAGGTAGTCGTCGGCGCCGAGATCGAGCCCGGTCACCTTGTCGGCCACGCTGTCGCGCGCGGTCAGCATGATGACGGGCGAGTGCACGCCTGCCTGGCGCGCCGCCTTGAGGACGGCGAAGCCGTCGCGCTTGGGCAGCATGACGTCGAGGACGATCAGATCGTAGGGGTCACTCGCGAGGAGCAGCTCGAGGGCGGCGTCGCCGTCGGCGGCGGTCTCCACGGTGTGTCCCTCTTCCCCGAGCCCCTGGCGGATGAAGCTCAGGACCTTCCGATCGTCCTCGACCACGAGAATGCGCATGGGGTGCGAGTGCGATCTTCCGCCAGCTATCGGTCCGGTGCAACTACACTAGAGCCGCCACGAGGAGGTCGGCATGGACCCGTCCGCCGGGGACGGCTTGCTCTCGCCGCTCGCGTACGCGCGCGAGGACGAGTCGACGGACGATCGTTTCTATCTGATGCCGCGCAAGGTCGTCCACATCGACGACGGCGCGATCGCCGCGCTCGGCGCGCTGTACGCCGCCGTGCTGCCGGCCGGCGGGCGCCTGCTCGACCTGATGAGCAGCTGGCGCAGCCATCTGCCGCGCGACTTCCGCGCCCGCGAGGTCGTGGGGCTCGGCCTGAACGCGGAGGAGATGGCCGAGAACCCGCAGCTCGCGGCCCACGTCGTCCACGACGTCAATCGCGAGGTGCGGCTGCCGTTCGGCGACACGGAGTTCGACGGGGCGATGTGCGCCGTCTCGATCCAGTACGTCGTCCATCCCCTGCGGCTCTTGCGGGAAGTGCGACGAGTCTTGCGGCCGGGCGCGCCGTTCGTGGTGTCCTTCTCGAACCGCTGCTTTCCGACCAAGGCGGTCGCCGTCTGGCTCGACACGAGCGACCAGCAGCACGTGCGGCTCGTCCGCAGCTATTTCGAGGCGGCCGGCGGCTTCGCCGAGGTGACCCACGAAGACCGGTCACCCGGACGCGGCGACCCCTTGTATGTCGTGTGGGGGCGCGCGTCTTCGGGTACTCTCGACGGGAGGCCCACGATCCGATGACCCGACTCGCCTCGTCCGCGCTCGAGCGCACCACCGAGACGGCTTCCACTTCCCGGTCCCGGTCCTGACGCCGGCCGAGGCGCGCGGGCTACGCCGGCGGCTCGAGGCCGTCGAGGCCGAGCACGGGGGCGCGCTGCGCGGCGAGATCCGCCACAAGCCGCATCTGCTCTTCACGTGGCTGGCCGAACTGGTGCGCCACCCGACCATCCTGGACGCCGTCGAGGACGTGCTGGGCCCGAACCTGCTCGTCTGGAGCACGAGCTTCTTCATCAAGGAGGCGCGTGATCCCGCGTACGTTTCCTGGCATCAGGACGCCACCTACTGGGGGCTGAGCGCGCCGGACGTCCTCACCGCGTGGGTCGCCTTCACCGACGCGACGGTCGAGAACGGCGCGATGCGAATGGTGCCGGGCTCGCACGCCGAGCAGCTCGAGCATCGTGACACGTTCGCCCCGCACAATCTGCTCTCGCGCGGTCAGGAGATCGCGGTCGAGGTGGACGAGGCGCGCGGCGTCGATGAGTACCACCACTTCGCGCCCGAGCAGCCGCCGGCGGCGGACCTGGCGCCGGAGGCGCGCGCGCCCCGGCGCCCGCCCGTCACTTCGCCTTGAGCTTGACGTCCTCGTACGGCGCCGAGTAGGCGTGGCCGGGGATGAGCCCGAGCCCCGACTCCTGCACCCGCGGTCCCTGGCCGTTGATGAACGCCAGCTCCCAGACCGGGATGACCATCGTCTTGTCGTAGACGAGCTGCTGGATCTTGTGCAGGAGCGCTTCGCGCTTCTTGCGATCGAGCTCGGCGGCCTGGTCTTTGAAGAGCGAGTCGATGTCGGGATAGCTGCCGTAGACGTACGTGCCGCCGGCGACGACGAATGTTTCCAGCCGCGTCGCCGCGTTGCCGAACGCTCCGCTCGCTGTGTAGGCGAGGTTCTTGTACTTCTTGTCGCCATAGCTCGCCCAGTGGGCCGCCCGCTCGAGCGGCCTCAGCTTGGAGCGGATGCCGATCTGCTGCAGATAGTTCGCGATCGCCTCCTGCACGTTCGCATACGCGACGTCGAGGTAGTACTCGCCGGCGTCGAAGCCGCTCGGGTAGCCCGCCTCGGCGAGCAGCTTCGTGGCCTGGGCGGGATCGAACGCGTAGGCGGGCGGCTGCCAGTAGAAGTCGAAGGTGCTCGGGATGATGCTATACGTCAGCCATCGATCGCGAGGTTGGCGGCCAATCGCACGCGCCGGTCGTGCCAGGGTGATTTCGGGTCCCACTGGTCGAGCATGCTCACCCACTGCGGCGCCTGGATCACCGCCGGCTTCAGCGTGAGCCCGGGGGTCTTCTGCAGCTCCTCGGCCAGCTCGCCGCGGATCGAGTAGACGATGTCGATCTCGCCGCGCTTGAGTGCGGCCAACCGGGTCGTCTCATCGCCGATCACCTTGAAGACCAGGCGCTTCACGTTCGGCGTCTTGCGCCAGTATCCGTCGAACGCCTCCATCACCAGCTCGACGCCGGGCGCGAACGAGACGAACTTGTAGGGTCCGGCGCCGATCGGCGCTTTCTTGAAGCCCTCGTCGCCGACCTTCTCGACATACTTTTTCGGGACGATCCAGCCCGCGCCGCTGGCCGCGGTGTAGAAGGTCATGAAGTCGGGCCACGGGTTCTTCAGCCGGAACCGCACGTGGAGGAGATCCGGCGTCTCGACGGCGGCGACGCGATCCTTGAGCGTCTTGAACGCGGCGCCCTTGTAGCGGTCGAACGAGAACTTCACGTCCTCGGACGTGAGCGGATCGCCGTTGTGGAACTTCACGCCCTTGCGGAGGGTGAAATCATAGACGCGCCCGTCGGGCGAGACCTGCCACGATTCGGCCAGGCTCGGCGCCGCGGCGCTCCCGGGCATCGCCTTGGCCATCGCATCGTGGATAGCATAGAGGACCATGAAAGGTGTGATGATCCCCTGGGTCTCGGCGGGATCGAACCACGTGGGCGAGAGCGAGACGTGCACGCCCCACGTCATCTGACCTTCGGGCGCCGCCGCCGCCGGCGCCGCGACGACGAACACGGCGAGTAGACCACACGCGACAACACGGACAAGCCGCATCGATCGATCTCCTCAGGGACAGCGAGGGTTTATGTCGTGCCGGGCCTCAGTCCCGCCGGCTGCCGGTGAAGCGCAGCAGCATCAGGAAGAGGTTGATGAAGTCCAGATAGAGTGAGAGTGCCCCGACGACGGCGTAGGCGCCGACCCGTCCCGGCGGCAGGGCCAGGGCCATCTGCCGGAGCCGCTGGGCGTCCCACGCCGTGAGCCCGGTGAAGACGATGACGCCGACCACCGAGATCAGGAACTGCAGGGCATCGTTGTGCCAGAACATGCCGATGATCGAGGCCAGGATGAGGCCGATCAGGCCCATCATGAAGAACTGCCCGGCGCCCGCCAGGCTACGCTTCGTCGTCGAGCCGTAGAGCGCGAGCGCGCCGAACATGCCGGCGGTGACCACGAAGGTCATCGTCACCGATTCTCCCGTGTAGGCGAGCAGGATCACCGACAGGGTGACGCCGTTCAGCGCCGAATAGAGCGCGAAGAGGCCGGCCGCCGTGCCCGGCGCCAGCCGGTCGGCGCGCGCGGACAGGAAGAACACGAGCCCGAGCTCGGCGATCACGAGCGCGAAGAAGACGAGCCGGTTGCCGACCAGCACTCCGAGCAGCGCCGGCGAGCCGGCCACCGCGAATGCCACCAGTGCCGTGAGGCCGAGGCCCACGGCCATCCAGCCGTACACTTTCCAGAGGAAGGCGGAGACTCGGTCCGCCGTCTGGACTGTATTCGTCGTCCATGCGTCCATGGCACCCTCCTGAGTTGTGGGTCGAGCCGCCGCCTATTGTACCGTGGGGGTGCGCGCCGCAGGCCGTCGTGGGGCTGGGGCCCCGCCGGCCGAGGCGCGCCCATTTTGGGGGGGATCAGCCGTTGCCGGCGTAGCTGATGCGGTAGATGCGTCCGGCCTTGTCGTCGGACACGAGCAAGGCGCCGTCGGGCATCACGAGCACGTCGGCCGGGCGCCCGGACGAGACGCTGCCCTTCAGCCAGCCCGAGGCAAAGGGCTCGTAGGACGTGGCCCGCCCGTTCTCGATCTTCACGAAGGAGACCCGGTAGCCGATCGGCGTGGAGCGATTCCACGAGCCGTGCTCGGCAATGAAGACGCCGCCGCGGTACTTCTCCGGGAACATCCGCCCGGTGTAGAAGCGCATGCCGATGGCCGCCACGTGCGGCCCGAGCTCGCGGGCCGGCGGGGTGAACTCGCCGCACGCGCGTCCGGCGTTGAGCTCCGGATCGCGGATGCCGTTGCCGTGGCAGAATGGAAAGCCGAAGTGCTCGCCGACTTTCGTCAGATGGTTCAGCTCGTCCGGCGGCGAGTCGTCGCCGAGGTAGTCCCGGCCGTTGTCCGTGAACCAGAGCTCGCCGCTGGCCGGATCGAAGTCGAAGCCGACGCTGTTGCGCACGCCGCGCGCCACGACCTCGGGCCGCCCGCCCGCGAGATCGAGCCGCGTGATCGTGGCGTGGAGCGGTCCGGGCGGGGTGCAGATGTTGCACGGTGCGCCCACCGGGACGTAGAGCCGCCCGTCCGGACCGAAGGCGATGAACTTCCAGCCGTGATGCGCGTCGGATGGAAAGGCGTCGCTGACGACCTCGGGCTTGGGCGGATGCGCGAGATCGCGCGCGACGTCGCGCAAGCGCAGCACGCGGCTCACCGCGGCGACGTAGAGCGCGCCGTCGCGGAACGCGACGCCGCTGGGCTGGTTGAGACCGCTGGCCAGCACGAAGACATGGTCCGCCCGATTGTCGCCGTCGCGATCGACCACCGCGTACACCTTGCCCTCCGACCGCGAGCCGACGAACACGACGCCGCCGGGACCGAGCGCCATCTGGCGCGCGTTCGGGACCTCGGCGGCGTAGACGGCGATGCGGAAACCCGGCGGCAGGGCGATCTCGCTCATCTCGGCGGCGGCGGTCGGCAGCATGTTCGCGAAATATCCGCTGTAGACGCAGCCGACGACGATGAGGGCTGCGAGCGGAATCAGGAGCAGGGTCAGCCACGCGCGGGATCTACGCATCTCGCGCTCTCGGAGCAGCCGGATCGAGCATTGCCGCCATGCCGCCACGTCCCTCCACATTCGATTCTAGCCTGACCGGCTAGAGCCGGTGGGCCGCATCGGCGACGAGCGGCTGATCGGCGGTGCGCGCGCTCAGCGAATCGCGATCGGCGCGACGGTCGAGCCCGTCGCGCCCTTCAGCTTCAAGGGCTGCATCACGAAGGCGAACTCGTGCACGCGCTTGGCCGCGAGCTCGTCCAGCTTCAGATTCTCGAGCAGGTGGATGCCGTTGATCACCAGCATGATCTGGTGGACGGGCGCCGAGATCTGCGAGTCTGGATTCGGTGAGACCTCCACCGGGAAATTGTCCGCACCCACCAGCATCGGATCCTGGCGGACCAGCCACTCCGCGGCGGCGACGCCGATGCCGGGACAGCCCTTCATGTAGCGCGCGTTCTCTTTCCCCCAGAGCTTGCCCCACCCGGTGTGGATGATCACCGCGTCGCCCGGCTGCAGCGCGAGGTTCTGGCGCTGGAGCGCCTGCTGCAGATCGGCCACCGTGATCTCGTAGTTGTCGGCCAGCATGTCGACGCCCTTCAGCGCCGCGACGTCGATCAGCACGCCGCGCGTGACGAGCGCGCCGACGTTCTCGATCCCCAGCTTCGTGAAGCCGGTCCGCGTGGTGATCTCGTCGAGCTTGAAGCAGTTGTAGAGGCTGTTCTCGATCGTCTGGTGGGCGAAGCCGTCGAACTGCGTGCCCACCTGGCCGATCTCGGACAGGACGACCTCCTCGTTGCTGCCGCGGCGGTTCGACTGCGGGTTCATGAACGTGCGCTTGACGTGCATGTCGAATCGCCGCGTGCTCGAGATCGGCATGTCGGCCGAAAGCACGTGGCCGATCTCGATGACCTCGCCGGTGCGGATCAGGCGGGTCGCGCGCAGCACCCTCTCGGGCTTCATGTGGTTGGCCGACCCGCGCTGGTCGCCGGCGCCCCACTTCGCGGGACACCGCTGGCTGTCCGTCGGGGGCCGCCACGACTGGGCGTCGACGGGGCCGCCGAGGAGAACGAGCGCCGTGGCCAATGCGATCCCGCTAGCGATGTGCCGCATGGGGGCCTCCTGCGTTGCGTGGTTCGAGCCGGGCCGAGAATCTGGCGCACGCGCGGCGATGTCAAGCCCGGCGATTGACACACTCGGGACGCGCACGTGATACTTCTGCCGCGTTTCGCACTCGTGGACTCTAGCAGTGCGGTCGTCACTGAAGGAGGCGCTTCATGAGTCCGCAGTATCGCCGCATCGTCGCGGTCGCCGCCACCGTCCTGATCCTCCTCCCCGGGCTCGCCTTCGCCGCGGTCGAAGCGCTCTTCGACCTCTCGTCGCCGGCGAGCTCCCCGTTCCCGAGCGAGCGCTTCACGGTCGACGACCACGATCAGAATACCGGGGTCCGCGTGAACCTGCCCAAGCCCGACTGCCTCGTCCGCCGGTCGGACTGCGACGACATCAACGTCATCAATACCCTCGACGGCTTCAACCTGCAGCCGCGGTTGTCCATCCCCTTCTCGGGGCCGATCGACGTGTCCACAGTGAGCAGCCGCACGGTGTTCCTCGTTCGCCTCGGCCACTCCGGTGATCCGGTCGGGATCAATCAGATCGTGTGGGATCCGGTGGCCAATACGCTTCACGCGGAGTCCGACGAGCTCCTCGACCAGCACACGCGCTATCTCCTGGCAGTGACCGACGGGGTGCGTGACGCCGAGGGGCATCGCGTCAAGGGCAAGGCGTTCGAAGATTTCATCCACGGCGAGAAGCACGGACATGATTACGGCAGCCTCGGCGACTATCGCCGTGACCTTCGCGAGGCGCTCAAGCGCATCGAGATCCACGGACACCACGTGGTCGCGGCCAGCGTGTTCAGCACCTTGAGCGTCACGGCCGTGCTCGAGAAGATCCGGCACCAGATCAAGCAGTCGCTGCCGAAGCCGGCGAAGATGCTCGGGACCTTCGCGCTCGCCAACCTGAGCCCGACGTCGATCCAGTGGAAGCGGCAGGTCAAGACGAACCCGGCGAATCCCGCAGATCCCCCCACAGATCCCGCCGCGTTCACCACCCCGACCTTCCCGCTGGCGGCCCTCGGTGTCTTCCCCGGCGCGGTCGGCTCCCTAGCCTTCGGCAGCTTCAAGTCGCCGGACTGGGAGACGTCTCAGAAGTTCATCCCGCCGATCGGGACGCGCACGGGCGTGCCCGTTGCCCAGGGCGAGAACACGCTCTATTTCAACCTGGTGATCCCGGCGGGCTCGGCGCCCGCGGGGGGCTGGCCGGTCGCGATCTTCGGACACGGTTTCACGGACAGCAAGCAGGGAGCCCCGCTGGCGGTCGCCTCGACGTTCGCGAGCCACGGCATCGCGACGATCGCGATCAACGTCGTCGGCCACGGCGGCGGCGCCGCCGGATCGTTGACCATCACCCCGCTCGTGGGCTCGCCCCTGACGATCGCGGACGGCGGCCGCGGCATCGATCAGGACGGCAACGGGAACATCGACTCCACCGAGGGCGTGAACGCCGCGCCCCCGCAAGGCATCATCGCCAGCCGCGACGGACTTCGGCAGGCGGTAGCCGACCTCATGCAGCTCGTGCGGGTCATCGAGACCGGCAGCATCCCGGGGCTGAGCCGCACGAGGATCTACTACGCCGGGCAGTCCTTCGGCGGCATCTACGGCGTCAAATTCCTCGCGCTCGAGGACTCGGTGCGCGCCGGCGTGCCCAACGTTCCGGGCGGACCCATCATCGAGATCGCGCGGTTGAGCCCGTTGTTTCGTGGGTTGGTTGGATTCGCGCTCTTCACCCGGATGCCGTCGCTGCTCAACGCCGGTGCGCTCGTGCCGCCGGCATGGGGCTTCAACGAGAACATGCCGCTGCGGGATCAGCCGCCGGTCATCAACACCGTGCCGGGAGCGATGGCCATCCAGGAGGTCATCGACAACACCGAGTGGGTCTCACAACCGGGTAACCCCGTCGCGTACGCCCCGCATCTGCGCAAGCGCCCGCTCGACGAGATCGATCCGCCGCCGGTCATCATCCAGTTCGCCAAGGGCGATCAGACCGTTCCGAACCCGACGGCGTCGGCGATCTTCCGCGCGGGCGACCTCACCGATCGCTCGAGCTACTTCCGCAACGATCTGGTGCGGGTGGCCATTCCGACCGCGCCGGCCAATCCGCATACATTCTTGACGAACATCGCGAGCTCCGCGGCTGCGCTGGCGGTCGCGGCGCAGGAGCAGATCGCGACGTTCTTCCAGAGCGATGGCGCTGTCATCATCGATCCGGACCGGGCCGGACCGTTCTTCGAGGTGCCGATCGCGGGCCCGCTGCCGGAGGGGCTGAACTTCTGACGACCCGGGCCTGACGACGCGTCAGGTCGCCAGGCTCGGGCTCGGCAGCGCCGCCGGCGCCCGGCGCGGCGGGCGGAACGTGAACGCGATCGCCACGGCGCCGAGGCCGATGCCGAACGAGCCCATGTAGAGCCAGAAGTAGCCGCCGAGCGTGTCGTAGAAGAAGCCGCCGGCCCACGGTCCGAGCGCCATCCCGAGCGTCGAGACCGCGGAGACGGCGCCGAAGGTCGTCCCCATGATGCGCGCGCCGAAGTACTCGCGAATCAGGATCGCGTAGAGCGGCATCACGCCGCCGTAGCTGAAGCCGAACAGGACCGCGAGCGCGTAGAAGCTTCCGAGGCTCGTCGTGAAGACGTAGAGGCTCACGGCGACCGCTTGCATCGCGAGCCCGATCACCAGCATCTTCTTGGCGCCGATCCGATCCGCGATGAGCCCGCACACGATTCGACCGCTCAGCGAAGCCAGGCCGGCCACGCTGAGCACGGTGGTGGCGGCCATCGCCGACACGCCGTGATCGATCGCGTGCGTGATCATGTGGAAGATCGGACCGGAGTGCGCCGCGCAGCACGCGAAGAAGGCGAGCGCGATCGCGGCGAACTGCGGCGAGGTCAGCGCCTGCGCCACCGTGAAGCCGGGGCCGTCCGTCGTGGCCGCCGCCGCCGCCGGGGTGTCCGCCGAGGGCGCCGGCTCGCGCACTAGCAGCGCGGCCGGGATGATCAGGAGCCACGCGAGGTCGCCGATCACCAGCATGGCGGTGCGCCAGTCGTAGCTGCTGATGAGCCAGCGTGCCAGCGGCCCCACGACCGTCGAGCCGAGGCTGAGTCCGGCGGACACCAGCGCCACCGCGAGGCTACGGTTGCGCGTGAACCAGCGCGTGGTCGTCGCGATCAGCGGCGCGAAGAAGCTGCCTGCCGCGAGCCCGACGAGCACGCCGAACAGGAGCTGGAACTGCCCGAGCGTGGCCGCCCGGCTCGCCGTCACCAGGCCGAGCCCGAGCAGCACTCCACCGCTCAGCACGACCGCGCGCGTGCCGAAGCGGTCGGAGAGCGCGCCCCAGATGAACGCGCTGACGCCCATGCAGAGCCAGTTGATCAGCGCCGTGGTCGACATGCCCGTCCGCGACCAGCCCATCGCCTCGGACATCGGCTGCAAGAACACGCTGAGCGAGAGCATCGCGCCGACGCCGACGCACGTGATGACGATGCCCGATCCGACGATGAACCAGCCGTAGAAGATCCTCCGCGTCATCGCTCTTGGTCTCCCTAGCCCCCGGCCATCGCCCCGACGATCAGGAACGGCTCGACGCCGGTGGCGACCGCCTCGGGGAGCGGATCGTCCGGCGAGTCCTGCGACAGGTCCTCCTCGCAGGCGAAGAATCTCACGAAAGCCCGGCGCTGCCGCGTGGCCTGGTCCCGGATCGTTCCGCGGAGCATCGGATAGCGCGCCTCGACCGCGTCGAGGATCGAGCGCTGCGTCACCGGCCCCTCGACCTCGAGCTTCAGCTCGCCCTCGACGCGCGCCAGCATCCGCAGATGGGCCGGCAGCACAACCCGGATCATGGCAGCGTCTGGACCTCGACCGACACGACGGACGGCAGGTCGCGGACGATCGGCGCCCAGCTGTCGCCCGCGTCGGCCGACGCGTACACCTGACCGCCGGTCGTGCCGAAGTAGACGCCGCACGGCTCGAGCGCGTCGACGGCCATCGCGTCACGGAGCACGTTGACGTAGCAGTGGCTCTGCGGCAGCCCCTTCGTCAGCGCCTCCCACTCGTGGCCGCCGGTGCGGCTCCTGTAGACGCGCAGCTTGCCGTCGGGCAGATAGTGCTCGGAGTCGCTCTTGATCGGCACGACGTAGACGGTATTCGGCTCGTGCGCGTGCACGTCGATCGGGAAGCCGAAGTCGGTCGGCAGGTTGCCGCCGACGTCCTTCCAGGACTCGGCCGCGTCGTCGCTGCGCATGACGTCCCAGTGCTTCTGCATGAACAGCACGCCCGGGCGCGACGGGTGCATCGCGATGCGATGCACGCAGTGGCCGACCTCGGCGGTGGGATTCGGGATCTGCTCGGAGACGAGTCCGCGATTCATCGGCCGCCACGTCTCGCCGCCGTCGTCGGTGCGGAAGACGCCCGCGGCCGAGATCGCGATGTAAATGCGCCCGGGGTGGCTGGGATCCAGCAGGATGGTGTGCAGGCACATCCCGCCGGCGCCAGGCTGCCACTGGGCCGCGGACGGATGGTTGCGCAGGCCGGGGAGCTCGCGCCACGACTGCCCGCCGTCGGTCGTGCGGAACATCGCAGCGTCCTGGATGCCCGCATAGACGGTGTCGGGATCGTTCAGCGCTGGCTCGAGGTGCCAAACGCGCGCGAACTCGAACGGGCGCTGCGTGCCGTCGTACCAGAGGTGATTGCCCACGGCCCCCTCGTACGCGAACTTGTTGCCCACAGCCTCCCAGGTCTTGCCGCCGTCGCTGGAGCGCTGGATCACCTGGCCGAACCAGCTGCTCGATTGCGAGGCGTAGAGCCGATTCGGATCCGCGGGCGAGCCCTTGAGGTGGTAGATCTCCCAGCCTCCGAAGTGGGGACCGCTCACGTCCCAGCTCTGGCGCTTGCCGTCCGCCGTCAGGACGAACGCGCCCTTACGTGTGCCGACCAGTACGCGTATACGGCTCATGCTGTGCTCCTTCCTGTCCTCAAGGTCTACTTCTTTCTCGCGGCGCCGAAGTCCTCGGCCTCGAACACCTGGCGGATCTCGATCTCGGTCTCACCCTCGACCGGGTTCGGACAGCGCTTGACCCACTCGATCGCTTCTTCTTTGGACTTCACCTGGAAGATCCAGAATCCGCAGACCAGGTCTTTCGTCTCCTTGAACGGCCCGTGGACGACCGTCCGGCTGGCGCCCGAGAACTTCACGCGCGCGCCTTTCGAACTGGGGTGAAGCCCTTCGGCCGCCAGGAGGACGCCGGCCTTCGTCAGCGCCTCGTTATACTTGCCCATCTCGGCCAGGAGCTTCTCGCTCGGCATGACACCCGCTTCCGTGTTCCTGTCCGCCTTCACCAGGACCATGAATCGCACCGCGTCTCTCCTTCTGTAGCGCCTCGGCCGGCGGGGCCCCAGCCCCGCGACGGCGTGCAGCGCGCACCGCTATTTCTTCGCCGAGGCTTCCGCCACCGCCTTCATGCTGGCCAGGCCCTTTTCGAACTCCCCGCCGAGGGTTCGCTCCATGTTCACGAAGAGGGAGACGGCGCGGCCGATGAAGTTGTTGTGACCGTACATGCTCCACGTCACGGCGGTCCGCTCGCCGTCGGGCCTGAACGTGAACTCCGCCGTGTTGGTCGCCTCGAACGGCTTGAGGAACTCGAGCTTGATCCGGACCAGCTCGCTCGGCCGGCTCTCCGTGATCGTCATGCGCCCCTCGCCGACCTTGCTGTTGCCAGCCCACGAAAACGCCGCCCCTTGACCGGCCGGCGCGCCCGCGAACGAGCTCTTGGCCGTGGGGTCGAGCTTCGCCCACGGCGACCAGGCCTCCCAGTTGTGGAAATCGTTGACCTGCGCGAACACCGCCGGCGCCGGCGCCGCGATCGTCGCGCTCCGCTCGATGCGGAACTCGGACGGCTGCAGCGCGACGATCAGCGCGAGCACGCCGACGGCCAGCACCACCGCCGCGGCGACGCCGATGAGGACCTTGAGCAGCATGGCTACCGCGCCTCCCGAAGCGCCGAGCCCGGCGCCGAGCCGGCGATCGGCGCCAGCTTCCAGCGGCCGTAGGCCACGAGTGCCGCCAGGAGCCCGACGACCAACGGCATGAGCGCCATCACGACGGGCCCGATCATGAGGCTCACGACGGTCGCGCCGATCATGATGATGACCAGCCCGGCGGCCGCCAGGGGCGTCAGTCCCGGACGGATGCGCAGGAGCGAGGGCAGGATCAGGCCGAGCGCACCGAGGATCTCGACCACGGCGATGAACCGCAAGAAGGCGCCGGGCATCTGGATATCCTTCGTCATCTCCTCGATCGGCATGACCAGCTTCGCCACGCCGGCGAACAGAAACACGAGCGCGAGCAGCGCCTGGACGATCCACAGCGCATAGGTCATGGTCCGTCTCCTCACGTGATTTTCAATTCGGGCGCGGTAGCGACCACGGACGGTCGCTCCTCGAAACGCCGCATACACAAAGAGCGAGCTCTGCGGCGTTACGCCGGAGGCCCCTCTCGGACCGGACGGACCTCTATCGTACCAACGCGCGCCAGGGGACCCTTGGCCGCAAACGCGATGGCCTCGTCGAGATTCTCGACGTCGATGAGCATATACCCGCCGAGGTGCTCGCGCGTCTCCGCGAACGGACCGTCGGTCAGGAGCCGCTTGCCGTCGCGCACCCGGACGCTGGTCGCCGTGGAGGTCGGGTGGAGCGGGTTGCCGCCCAGATATTGCCCGCGCGCTACGAGCTCCTCCGTGACACGCACCTGGCCCCAGTAGAGTTCCTGGCGCTCGGCCAGGCTGCGCTTCTCCCAGGTCTCGTCGAGATAGACCAGCAACAGGTATTTCACGCGCGCCTCCATCAGTAGGTCGAACGGGCCGGGCCGGGATCGACACCCGGCGTAGATTATCTACCGTGGCACATCTCCAAGGGGCCAGCGCCGCCGTCGACGCGGTGTACCGGTCCGACTGGGGTCGGATCGTCGCCACGCTGATCCGACTCGTGGGCGATTTCGACGTGGCCGAAGAGGCCTCCCAGGAAGCCTTCGCGGTGGCGGTCGAACAGTGGGCGGCCTCCGGCGTGCCGGAGTCCCCGCGCGCCTGGATCATCCAGACGGCCCGCCACAAGGCCATCGACCGGATCCGGCGACGTGCTCGGCTCGCGGAAAAGCTCGACGCCTACGCGATATCCGAGCCGATGGGCGCCGCCGAGGGGCCGGACTACGATCCCGACCAGATCCCGGACGATCGTCTCCGGCTCATCTTCACCTGCTGTCATCCCGCGCTCTCGCTCGAGGCACAGGTGGGGCTGACGCTCCGGACGCTCGGCGGCCTCGAGACGGACGAAATCGCGCGGGCGTTCCTGGTGCCGGTGGCGACGATGGCCCAGCGTCTGGTCCGCGCGAAGGGCAAGATCCGCGACGCCGGAATCCCGTACTCGGTGCCCGACACGAGGGAGCTGGCCGCCCGCCTCGACGCGGTGTTGACCGTGATCTACCTCATCTTCACGGAAGGCTACGCGCCGACCCGTGGCGAGCGGCTCGTGAGAACCGACCTGTGCGCCGAGGCGATCCGCCTCGGACGCCTCGTGCGAGCCCTGATGTCGCCGCCGCCGGCCGAGGCGACCGGCCTCCTGGCCCTCATGCTGCTGCACGATTCACGGCGCGAGGCGCGGCTCGACGAAGCGGGCGATCTGGTGCTGCTCGAAGACCAGGATCGCCGCCGCTGGAATCGGGCGCAGATCGCCGAAGCGCTGCCGCTCGTCGCGGAGGCGCTGCGTGGCGGTCCCAGCGCCTTTGCGCTGCAGGCCGCGATCGCGTCGCTGCACTGTCAGGCGGCGCGGCCCGAGGCGACGGACTGGCCCCAGATCGTTCGCCTCTACGATCTGCTGGCACGCGCGCAGCCGTCGCCGATCGTATTCCTGAATCGCGCGGCGGCCGTCGCCATGGTCCAGGGCCCGCGGGCGGCGCTCACCCTCATCGACGAGCTCGCCGCCGGCAACGAGCTCGACCGCTATCACCTGCTCCACGCCGCGCGCGCCGATCTCCTGCGGCGCCTCGGCGCCAACGCGGAGGCGGCGTCGAGCTATGCGCGGGCGCTGTCGCTCGTCACGAACGACGCCGAGCGGCGATTTCTCGAGCGGCGTCTGCGCGAAGTCTCGGTGAGCTCGTGTGCCGGGCGTTCGGGTGAAGCGTGAGCGCGACGGCCGGGTATTTCGTCTCTGCGGACCCCCGCAACGACCCCAGTTGACAATGGGCCGCCGAACCCCGACAATACGCGGGCACATGAACGCGGTGACCCTCGAGACCCCGAGGACGACGAGCGCGGACTTCCCGCTCGCGACCCTGTCCCTGAACTAGGCGCGCGTCCTCGCGGGCGCGCGCCGAAAAGCCTCTCCCGTGAATCGGGGAGGCTTTTTTGTTTGTCATGGGCTGTGCGCGCTGCAGGCCGTCGCGGGGCGGGGGCCCCGCCGGCCGAGGCGCGATTCTGAGCAAGGAGGCTGCTGTGGCGCCGAAGGCCGGTCCGCCCGCACCGATGCCGTTCCATCTCTACCGTCCCTTCGCGCCGATCCCGCTGCCGGATCGGACGTGGCCGGGTCGCGTCATCACCCGCGCGCCTCGCTGGTGCAGCGTCGACCTGCGCGACGGCAACCAGGCCCTGATCGACCCGATGGACCCGGAGCGCAAGCGGATGATGTTCGACCTGCTGGTGAAGTGCGGGTTCAAGGAGATCGAGGTCGGCTTCCCCGCGGCCTCTCAGCCCGACTTCGACTTCGTGCGGCTGCTCATCGAGCGTGACCTGATCCCCGACGACGTGATGATCCAGGTCCTCACCCAGGCCCGACCCGAGCAGATCGAGCGCTCCTTCGAGGCGATCCGCGGCTCGGCGCGGGCGCTCGTGCACCTCTACAACTCGACCTCGACGCTCCAGCGCCGTGTGGTGTTCGGCCTCGACCGGGCCGGCATCGTGGACATCGCGGTCCGCGCGGCGCAGCTGTGCCGCCGGCTCGTGCCGACGGTCCCCGGGACGGACGTGCACTTCCAGTACTCGCCGGAGAGCTTCACCGGCACCGAGCTCGACTTCGCCAAGGAGATCTGCGAAACGGTCATGGACGTCTGGGAGCCGACCGTCGGGCGACCGGTGATCCTGAATCTCCCGGCGACCGTCGAGATGGCGACGCCCAATGTCTACGGCGACCAGATCGAATGGTTCCACCGCAACATCCGCGCCCGGGACACGATCATCCTCTCGCTGCATCCGCACAACGACCGTGGCACCGCCGTGGCCGCCGCCGAGTTCGGCGTGATGGCCGGCGCCGATCGGGTGGAAGGCACCCTGTTCGGCAACGGCGAGCGGACCGGCAACGTCGATGTGGTCACCCTGGCGCTGAACCTATTCAGCCAGGGCGTCGATCCCGAGTTGAACTTCTCCGACATCGACGCGGCGCGCCGCACCGTCGAGCACTGCAACCGGCTGCCCGTGCATCCGCGCCATCCGTACGTCGGCGACCTCGTCTACACGGCGTTCTCCGGCTCGCATCAGGACGCGATCAAGAAGGGCTTCGAGGCTCTCGGCAAGGACTACGACGTGTGGGAGGTTCCCTATCTCCCGGTCGACCCGCATCACCTCGGCCGCTCGTACGAGGCGGTCATCCGCGTGAACAGCCAGTCGGGCAAGGGCGGCGTGGCCTACATCATGAAGTTCGAGCACGGCCTCGATCTGCCGCGCCGGCTGCAGATCGAGTTCTCGTCGGTCATCCAGAAGCTCACCGAGGCCAGCGGCACCGAGATCACGGCCGAGCAGATCTGGTCGGCGTTCGAGTCGACCTACCTGACCCGCGAGCGCCCGCTCACGCTCATCGGTCACCCGGTGATCACGACGGCAGACACCGGCGACGCCACCGTCGAGGCGCACGTGCAGCTCGATGGCGTCGAGCGCTGGCTCAAGGGCCACGGCAACGGACCGATCGACGCGTTTGTCGACGCCCTGCGGGCCGGCGGCATCGTCGTCCAGCTCACCGACTACTCTGAGCACGCGCTGAGCGAGGGCGCCGACGCGAAGGCCGCGGCCTACGTCGAGGCGCGCATCGGCGACCGGACACGCTGGGGCGTGGGTCTCGACGCCAACATCGTGACCGCGTCCGTTCGCGCGGTGGTGAGCGCCGTCAACCGCGCCTGACCGGGCGCGCGTGGACGAGCTGATCCGGCTCCTCGCGGCGGAGCTGCCGCGAGCCGTCCGCTGGTCGGGCGCGCTCGCGCGTCAGCTCCGGCGCCACGACATCTCGCTCGGCGGCAAGCACTCCGGATCCGCGGACACCGACGCGCTGACCCTGGCGGATCTGGCGGTTCAGGAGATTCTCGTGGCCGCGCTGCGCGACATCGGGCCGGCGGTTCGCGCGTGCCGGATCGAGGCTGAAGAAGCTTCGGGCGACCTCGGCCGATTCGCCGAGCAGAGCGAGTGGGTGCTGGCCATCGATCCCATCGACGGGACGCGGGAGTACCGCGATCGCATCGGCCGCCGCTACGCGGTCATGCTTCACGCGCGCACGGCGGCGGCGATGCACTATTCGCTGGTGTTCCTTCCGGAGGAGGGCCCCGAAGGCACCTGGCTCGAGGTACGCGGCGACCGCATCGTGCTCGGCGCCGACGATCCCACGCGCGCGGCTCGAGCCGTGCTGGACTCGCTGCCGCCCGTCGTGCCGGCCCGAGCTCGAGGGAGCCGCCGGATCCTCGTCAGCGGGTTTCTCGGCCGCGAGCCCGAGCGGGCGGGCGCCGTCAGCGCCGCCGGGCTCGACGGCGTCCTGGGCTCCGCCACCCCCGGAAGCCTCTACCCGCTGATGGCCAGCGGCTATCTGGGCGGCGCGCTCTTTCACACGCCGAACGTGTACGACTTCCCGGTGTGCATGCACATCGCGCGGGCGCTCGGCGGCGACGCGATCTGGGTGCACGACGGCGCCCGCGTGGACTTTCGCCGGATCTGGCGCGACGAGCGCGCGAACATGTTCCGGCTACCGGGGATCGTCGCGTGCGCAAGCGATTCGAGCATCATCCCGACCCTGGTCGACGTCGCGCGTCACTGGAGCGCCGAGCGATATCGTAGCTAGTTGCCCGGGCTGCCCGCCGCTCGCGGCAGGCGCGTGCCGGCCCATTGACACCGCTCGATCGCCCGTCTAGATTCCCGCCAGCCACGGCGAGGAGGAGAACCATGAGCGAGCTGGACGAGTCCGAGCGCCGGCCGCGCGGCGCGTCACGTCGTGCATTTCTCGCTTCGGGTGCCGCGGGACTGGCCGCGAGCGCGGCCGCGGGATTGACGGGTTGCGCTCCCGTCGCTCCTGCCGCTGCGGCGAGGGCGGCGATTCCGACGTCCGGCGGGCCCGGACAGCGTGTGCTGCTCAAGGGCGGAGTCGTCCTCACCATGGATCCGCGGCTCGGCGACTTCGAGAAAGCCGACGTGCTGATCGAGGGATCGAAGATCGCCGCGGTCGGGCCGAACCTGCCCGCCGGCGCCCCCACCATCGACGCCTCCAACATGATCGTCATGCCCGGGTTCGTGGACACACATCGCCACATCTGGCAGGGACAGCTCCGCAACATCCTGCCGAATGGCCGGCTCGACCCGGATTACTTCCGTGACATCGGCGCCTCGGCCCGCAACGCCTACCGTCCCGAAGACGTGTACGTCGGCGACTTGCTGAGCGCCTGGGGCGCGATCAACGCGGGCATCACGACCCTGCTCGACTGGTCGCACATCTCCAATTCGCCCGAGCACTCGGACGCCGCCGTGCAGGGGCTTCGCGATTCGGGCATTCGCGCGGTCTACGGTTACGGCACCGGTGCCGCGGGGCCGAGCAACCAGTATCCCAACGACATCCGGCGCCTGCGCCGGCAGTCCTTCAGCTCCGCCGATCAGCTGCTCACGCTCGCGCTGGCGACGGCGTTCGATCCCAAGCACTGGGAGGTGGCACGCGAGGTCGGCGCGCCGATCACGCTGCACGACAACGGCAGCGGCCTGCTGTTACCGCTCGCCAGGATGATGGGGCCGGACGTCACGTACATCCACTGCTGCAACCTGACCGCGGAGGAATGGAAGCTGGTCGCCGACTCCGGCGGCAGCCTGTCGCTGGCCTCGCCGATCGAGATGGAAATGGGGCACGGGATCCCGCCGATCCAGCAGGCGCTCGACCACAAGATCCCCTGGTCGCTCAGCAACGACGTCGAGACCGAGATCCCATCCGACTTCTTCACCCAGATGCGCACGAACTTCTTCCTGCAGCGCATGCAGATCTTTGCGCGCGAGCGAGCCAAGGAGGCGAACGTCCCGCCCCTGCTGACGGTGAAGGATATCGTCCACGTGGCGACGATCGGCGGGGCGCGAGCGAACTGGCTCGACAAGCGAACCGGATCGCTCACGCCGGGCAAGGAGGCCGACGTCGTCCTGCTGGCGGCGAACGCCATCAACGTGATGCCGCTCAACCACGCTTACGGCGCCATCGCGCTCGGCATGGACACGAGCAACGTCGACGCCGTGTTCGTCGCCGGCCGGGTGAAGAAATGGAAGGGCGACCTGGTCGGCGTCGACGTGGACCAGCTTCGCGCGCGCGCCGAGCGATCGCGCGACTACGTAATTGCCCAGGCCAAGTGGCCACGTACCGTGCTGGGCGGCTATCTCCCGGGGCACTGAGGCGTTTCGCCCGCTAGCGTCCCTCGTATGCTCGGCGCAGGGCGTCGATGTCCAGCTTCTTCATCTTGAGCATCGCCGCCATCGCGCGCTTGGACCTTTCAGCGTCCGTGCTCTGCAGCATCTCGAACAGGGCGGTCGGCACGACTTGCCACGACACGCCGAACCGGTCCTTGAGCCAGCCGCACTGGACTTCCTGGCCGCTGGCCGCGAGCTTGTTCCAGAAGTGGTCGACCTCTTTCTGGTCCTCGCAGTTCACCACGAGCGAGATCGCCTCCGTGAACTTGAACACCGGACCGCCGTTCAACGCCGTGAATTGCTGTCCGTCGAGCTCGAACGCGACCGTCATGACCGATCCCGTGGGCCGGCCGGCGGCTTTCGACGCCTCTTCGTCGTAGCGGGTGACGCGGCTGATCCTGGAATTCTTGAAGATCGACACGTAGAACTCCGCCGCCTCTTCGGCCTGGTCGTCGAACCACAGGAACGTGGTGATTTTTTGCGTCTTTGGCATTGATCCCTCCATGCGCAGGCTTCGATCTCATTATCAGGTCGAACGGTGAGGCTTCAAAGCGGCCGGCACCGCCGGCTCGCGCCGACGTGCCGGCCCGACCCGGTGCGAAAGACTACGGCGCGATATTCGCGTTGACTCGGAACAAGTTCTTCGGGTCGTATACCGCCTTCAGCGTGCGCTGGCGGCCATAGTTCGCTCCGAACGACGCCCGCACCTTTTCCGGCCGATCGTCCGCGGCCAGGTGGTTCACGTACGCGCTGCCCTGCAGATGCGGTTCCAGCATGGTCCAGAGCGCTCGCACCCACGCAATGTGGGTCGCGGACTGTCCTCCGTCCGCCCACTGGCCGATGGCGTCGAAGTCGTATTGCGCCCGCCGCGGCGCGAAGGCAGTGGCCGTCGGCGGAACCCGGGTCGCCGCGCCGTGCATGTGGAAGAGCAGCAGGGCGCTCATCGGTGAGCTGAAGCTCGACGCGCCCTCCACCATGACGTCGATCAGCCCGTCCGAGATCTGCTCGGTGAGGGCCGAGCGCCAGTATCGCTGCAAGCCATGCGTGGCGTTGGGGTCGTCGAGCATGCGCTGGCGCGCCGCGTACGGCATCGGCCCGACGACGTCGGCGACCGGCTTGCCGAACCGGCGAGCGGGGGCCAGCACCTTTTCACCCTCGGCGATCGGTCCGTTGTAGCCGAGGATGAGCGCGGCGACCGGCATCCCTTCCGGCGCGGTCAGCAGGGCCGCGTACGCCTCCGCCTCGTCCGGCAAGGTGGCGCCGAACTCGCGGTAGAAGCGCAGCACGTCGCGAGCCTGATCCAGCGGATAGATCACCATGCCGCCGAGAACCTGCGTGACCGGGTGGAGCCGATACTCGAGGGACGTGACCACGCCGAAGTTGCCACCGCCGCCGCGCAGCGCCCAGAAGAGATCCGGATCGTCCTTCGCGCTCGCCGTGTGGAACCGACCGTCGGCGGTCACCACGTCGGCTGAGACGAGATTGTCGATGCTGAGTCCGTGCTTGCCCATCAGCCAGCCGAGACCGCCCCCAGGGTCAGCCCGCCGATCCCCGTGTTGGAGACGGTGCCGCCGGTCGTCGCGAGGCCAAAGGCTTGCGTCTCGTGATCCAGCTCGCGCCACAGCACGCCGCCCTGCGCCGACACGGTGCGCGCGTCCGGATCCACGCGAATGCCTTTCATGAGCGAGAGATCGATGACGAGACCGCCGTCGTTGGTGCCATAGCCCGGCGCGCTGTGGCCGCCACCGTGAACGGAAACGAGGACGCCGAGCGACCGCGCGAAGTTGACGGCCTGCTGAACGTCCGCCGCGCCGGTGCACCGGACGATGAGGGCCGGCCGGCGATCGACGTTACCGTTCCATACGCGTCGCGCCTCGTCATACTTCGTCTCGCCGTCGACGACGAGCTCGCCGCGCAGGCTTCGCCGCAGGTTCTCGATGTCGGTGTCGTTTAGATTGGTGTGCTCGCCTTCGAGCGTTGTGGCGGTGATCGACATGTCGTGCCCCTCCCGGGGCGTCCGTAGAGCACTCCGCTTGCCAAGTCACAATTCCCACACGTGGCCTTCATATCCATCACTTGTGGAGGGAAAGCCTCGGGCTTTTTGCCCGGCTCCTGAATTTTCGCCCGTCAGGATGCGAGGTGCGCCTCGCGCGCATAGGCCGACCTTGACCTGTTCGTGGCGTTAGCGCTACGGTTCGGTCAAGATTCGGGCCGATCGCTCGGGGAGGTACCCGATGAAGATGCGTCAGCGAGGCCGCGCGCGAGGTGGGCGGCCGCGTCGCGACCACCACGATTGGGCCTCAGAAGCGTACGTCGACGAGTGGGTGAGACGGCAGCAGGCCGCGGACCCGAGCCGCGCCGAGCGCTTTCAGCTGATCTGTGACCTCTTCCCGTTCCCCAACGATGCGACGGTCACCATTCTGGACGTCGGAGCTGGCTATGGGCCGGTGAGCATGTTCATCCTCGACCGGTATCCCCACGCGACGTGCGTCGCGCAGGACGGCTCTCGGCCGATGCTGAACCGCGCACGACACCTCGTCGTGAAGTACGGAGACCGCGTCAAGCTGCATAGGTCCGACCTCTTCGACACCAATTGGTTGCCCGAGCAGTTCGGTCCGTTCGACGCCGCGGTTTCGTCCAGCTGCTTGCACAACCTGCGCGACTTCAAGCGCATTCGCGAGATCTATGCCAAGATCCGGACGAGCTTGAAGCCCGGCGGCGTCTTCCTGAATGCGGACTTGATCAACGCTCCGACCGCCGGCCTGCGCCGCCGGTACGACGACGTAGCGGCCGCGCGACACCGACGCGACGGCGCGGCCGCCGACAATCTGGCCACGATGGTGCGGCCCGCGAGACGGACGACGGCGACGGGGAACCGGGAGCCGTTTCCCGCTTCCCTGGACCAACACCTCGCCGCGTTGAAGGCCGTCGGCTTCAAGGACGTCGACTGCTTCTGGAAAGAGCTGCGGCGCGCCGTCTTCGGCGGTTACGCGCAGGGGAGGTAAGTCATGGCGCTCAGACTGACGATGGGCTTCTCCGACAATCCGCGAGTGCAGCCGCTGAAGGACGGAACCGTCAAGCCGCAGGGCATCGAGCTCGACTGCATCACGCTCGATCCCAGCACCCTCTTCCAGCGAAACCTGACCTACGACGAGTTCGACGTCTCGGAGATGTCCATCTCGGAGACGCTCCTGGCGCGGGAAAGGACCGACGGGACGAAATGGAATTGGTCGTGCCTGCCGGTCTTCCTGAGCCGCGGCCACCACTGGCATACGCTCTACGTCAACACCGCTTCCGGCATCAAGAGCCTCGCCGACCTCCGAGGCAAGCGCATCGGTGTTCCCGATTACGACATGACCGCCGCGCTGTGGTTTCGGATCACGCTGAAGGATCTGTACGGCATCGACGCAAAGGACAACGTCTGGTACAACGGGCGCACGAAAGCGCTGAGCCACGGGGGTGCGCTCGGCCTCGACACGGACGGGCCGGTGGGTGTCACCCATCACTGGCTCGCCGTGGATCAAACACTCGACGTGATGCTCGACCGCGGCGAGATCGACGCATGCACGGCCATTCGCCCGCAAGCCCGTGTCACCGCCGGAGACACGACGGTCGTCGACCGCTGGGGCGGGACGCCGATCGACGGTAATCCTCGCCTCAAGAAGTTGCTCGACGACGACGGCAAAGGGGTCGTCTACGAGTTCTATTCAAAGACCGGATGCTTCCAGGCGAATCACCATGTGATCGTGCAGAACCGCGTCCTCGCAGAACATCCCTGGGTGGCGCTCGAGCTCTTCAAGGCCTTTCAGCGATCGAAGGAGGTGGCCTACGAGCGCGCCCGGCGGTCCCAGCTGGCGTACTTGTTCTTTCCGGGCAACGACTTTCAAGAGCAGGCAGCCGTCTTCGGAGACGACCCGTATCCCCTCGGTCTTCGCGCTATGGCCAAGACGGTCGACCGCGCGATCCGGGGTTCTCTGGAGCAGGGGTTGCTCCGCCGGCCGCTGCGGCTCGAGGACATTTACTACCGGACAACGCTGAACACCTGAGACGTGTACGAATCAGGCGGCCCACCATACGATTCCAAGCAGCGCGGCGACCGCCGCGTGTAGCGCGTGACCAGCGATTCAGAGCGGACACGGCTGTCGGAGGTCGACGACGAGCGCGCGGACGAGGTAAAGGCCGACCAGCACGCTCACGGCCCCAACGATCAGGTACGGCCATGGCACCGCCACCCGGCCGGTCAGCATCCACGAAAGAGCGAGGCCAAGTAAGGCCAGGTTCCATACGATGCCGACGTGGACGTTCGGTGTGCCACCGAACAACCGGGCATACGGCGTCCGCACCACGATGGCGCACGACGACGTGTCGGCGCCGCAGGTCGTGAACAGCGCCCCCAGGCGGTGACGAAACCTCGGCCACCGGTCGAGCATCAGCGATGTGAAGTAGAGATTGATGAGCAAAGCGGGGACTATCAGCACCATCAGGCCGATCGCAAGTGCTTCTGTCATGATCCCCGTCGCCATTTTCGACTAGGGAGTACGGCAATCTCAACCGCCGAGCGTCCGACCGCCCTGTATCCCCGGCTGCTGGGTGCCGCGTGGCGCGATCTGCACCCGGCGATCCGCCGGCTGCACCTGACGGATGACGCGGCCACCGGTCGGTTCGCGTTTCACCGCGGCCGCGGCCTGGAGGCACGCCTCACGTGTTGGGTGCTGCGGCTTCCGTCATCCGCCGCGGCGCTGGAAGTCCGGCTCGCCATTGCACGCGACGCAGAGTCGGAGACATGGGCGCGGACGTTCGGCCGGCGGAGGCTCGTCACCATCCAGCGCGCACTGCCTGACGGCAGGCTGGCCGAGCGGTTCGGAGCACTAGAGCTTCGCTTTCACCTTCGAGTGCTCGAGGGCGCATTGACGTACGTTCAAGCGGGCGCCGGGATCGTGGTCGGACGGCTGCTGATTCCGCTGCCGCGATGGATCGCCCCACGGGTCGAGGCGCGAGAGGCATGCGGTGTGGGACGAGGCTCACACATCCGGGTCGGGATCTCGGCGCCCGGAATCGGATTGGTGATGGCCTACGAGGGGTGCATTCAGGTGGAGCGCCCGTGATCTCGACGGCCTTGTGGCTTCTCGCCCTTCAGGGCGCCATCGGTGGCTTCGACACGCTCTACTACCACGAATGGCGCGCCCGCCTTCCCGCGCGCGGCGCGATTGCCGCGCCCGAGTTGAAGCTGCATGCCGCGCGCGATTTCCTCTATGCCCTGCTCTTCGGGACGTTGCCTTGGGTCGCGTGGCACGGCCTCTGGGCCGCGGTGCTCGTTTTCATCCTGGTCGCGGAGATCGTCCTCACCATGGCGGACTTCGTCACCGAGGTGGCGGTGCGCCGATCGCTCGGGGATGTGTACGCGGGAGAGCGGGTCACGCACGCGACCATGGGCATCGTGTACGGCGCGATGAGCGCGGCGCTCGTCCCCGCGCTCTCGACGTGGTGGCAGCAGCCGACGGCGCTGCGGCTCGCGCCTGTCGCCATCCCGGCGACCCTGCGCTGGGTGCTCGTCGTCATGGCGGCGGGCGTGCTCGTCTCGGGTGCTCGCGACCTCTACGCCGCCACGCGCTGGCCGTCGGGTGGCTGGCCGTGGACCACCGGACGCGCGATGTAAGGTCAGTCGGCGGCGGCCGTTTTGCTCGCTTCCCCCGACCCGCTCTCCTGGAACTCGGACCGCACGCGCTTCCAGACGACGAACTCCTCGCCGCTCGTCGACCGCTGAATCCGCCCGCGCCAGACTCCACCCTCCTGGTCCACGCCGATGGCGGCGTTGTGGCCCCCAGTGTCGAGCGCGATCTGGATAAGGTGCGGCTGTGCCATGGCTCATCTCCTCCTTGGGTGTTGGCTCGGGCGCCGATTCACTGCTCGATGCGCAAGCGGATGAACTCTCCGATCCTGAAGGGGGCCTGTGGCCGTCATGCGTGAATGATGCATCCACGCATCGCGACTCGTCTCCCAAGGAAACCGAGCCGCAGGTATTCAAGCCCGACCCACACGAGGAAGAAGAGTCCGAGCTGTATCGACGCCTGGTAGAACAACGGGAGAAAATCGGGAGACACGAACTCGAACGCGTAGCTGGCCGCCATGAAACAGGCCAGAACCGCAATCTCGAGCAGGCTGACCTGTTGGATCCCGTTCCCTGGCTCCCATGGCAGCAACACCAGAAGCACGAGAAACGAGTAGTAGTAGCCGCTCAAGGAGAGCGCGCAGAAGATGAGAGGCACGGCGTACATCAGACTCTCGACGGGCCGGGCGCGAAGCACAAGCGGAAGCACTGCCAGAAGGTAGCCGGCCGTTATCAACGGCAGCAGGTAACGAGCCGGCCGAGCTGCCGCGACGGCCGCTTCCGTCACGTACACGGTTCCTTCGGGAGTCGAGCGCCAGAGCACGTTCCCGAATACCACCACCGGGCTGAGCCCAACGGAGTTGATGGACGGGTCCTGCGCGTGCATCCGGATCTTCGAGACGAAATCGCGCGCATGCGTGTGCGCCTCTCCTGACACGGCCACCACTGCCCACACGAGCACTACCAGCCCGAGTCCCGACCTGAGACACGCTCCTAACGCCGCGTCGGGTGTCTTGCGGAATCGTCCCTGGAGCCACTTGATGGCCAGAGGGATGAAGAAGAGAATCGGGAATATGCGCGCGAGAGCAGCGTAGCCCAGACAGACTCCCGCGACCGTACCCTGCCCGCGCGCATAGGCGGCGGCGCCGAGGAGGAGCGCGGCCATCCAGTCCCACCTCAAGAGCGACCCGCCGATCCAATCGAATCTCGCAAAGAAGCTCAGCGCGAAGAAGGCGAGGGCGAGCGTTGACGGGACTGCTCCGAAGGCCCGCCAGGCCACGGCGAACGCGACGATGAGGGCGACGTAGTCGAGCGCCGTGAGCACATGCAGCGTGAGGGGACTTGCGGGAAGCCGATCGACCAGCCCGTGCAGCAGCAGGGCTCGCGGCGGCGGATCGTTGTATCCGCGATCGAGGAGCAGCTCCGGCCACGCGACGATCCGTGGACCGAAGAAGATGAGATCGTCTCTGAACTGTCGCCAGCGCTCCTTCGAGAACCGCGCGCGGACGGCGTCGGCGTCGACGGAGCCGGCCGGTCGTAGCGTGTAGGTCATCAGATCCCGAACGGCGGCGATCCCGCTCAAGGTCCCGAGGTCGTGGGCGGCCACCAGGGTCGCCTCGTACAGACCCGAGTACCCCAGCTCCGGAAAGTACTTGGCGCCCATGAAGTAGTGAAAAGCGTCGTAGTAGTGGATGTGACCCGAGCGGTAGCCCGAGTGTTCGGGATGCAACGCCCCAAAATTCGGATAGCCGATGAGCGCTCCGATCAGGACGACGAAGCTGAGAATCCGAAGCCTCCGCGAGACCGTCGCGCTCAAGGCCAGCCAGAGACAGAGACTCGCAAGTGCGAGAAGCAGCAGGATACGTCCTAAGATGATCGTCTGTAGGAGTGTCACGTGTGATCGTCTTAGACTCTCCTCAACGATATCCGACGATCCGCTTCAGACCTAAGTTTGGCGTCAGGAACATTGGGCGGCGATCACGATCGATACGGGTGCGCTGGCTGGTGAGGAATCTCCCGGTCCGCCCCCGGGCACCAGACCTGGCACGAACCTCGCCTATTGGTGCCCGGCGCCTCAAAAGGCGTTCGGCGCGCCCGAGTTGAATCAAGGGCTTTCGGGGGATCCCTGTGTCAACGAAGACATTCCTTGCCAGGCCGGCACGGACGATGATCGAGAAATCCAAGGCGGTCCTCCCCTCGTCGCGCACGTCCTTCGAACTGCTCGGGTTGGTCGTGCTCGCCACCGGAGTGTTTTGCGGCCTGGCGCTGTTCACCTACGACCCGACCGACCCCACGCGGATCGTCACGTCAGCCGAAGTCTACCGGAACATGGGCGGGCCAGCGGGCGCCTGGCTCGCCAATGCGCTCCTCCGCGCCATCGGCATCGTCAGCCTGCTCATCGCGCCGGTGCTGTTCCTCTTCGGACTGGCCATGGCGCTCGGCTTCATCCGCTGGCCGAAGACCAAGCGGTTCGTCGGCTTCGCCGCCGTCCTGGTGGTGTGCTCCGGGCTCTCGCACATCGAGCACCCGGATCTCGGCATGACGCATCTGCCCAGTGGCCTCGGTGGCGTGATCGGCACGTTCCTCGGAGACACGCTGATGAGGACCATCGGCTACGGTGGCGCCGTGATCGGGCTGAGTCTCGCGGGCATCGCCAGCCTGGTGATCAGCGGCAACCTCACGGTGTCCGGCACGGCGCGGTTCGTCGAATACCTGGTCTTCGTGCTCGGGCGGATCGCCAGCCGGCCGACGGGCCGAGAAGGCAGGAGAGCCGCCCGCCGGCTGACAGGTGAGGCGGCCGCCGCGACCAACGGCGAAAACGGGAAGCGCCCGGCCCGTTCAGTGGCGGCCGACAACCGCGACGAGAGCGAGATCGACGTTCCCCTCGACCTCACGTCGGCGGTGCCGAGGAACGGGAAACCCGACCTCGACATGTTCCAGCCCAGCAAGGTCAATGCGTCGAAGCAAACCGACTTCACCGCACTGGTCGAGCAGCTCGAGGGTCACCTGCACGAGTTCAAGATCGACGGCAAGATCACCAACACGACCGAGGGGCCGGTCGTCACGACGCTGGAATGCGAGCCGGGCTCCGGCACCAGGGCGGCCCGCATCGTGAGCATCGCCAACGACATCGCCCGCATGCTGCGGGCGCAGAGCGTGCGGGTGATTCCCGCGCTGCCGGGCCGCAACACCGTGGGCATCGAGATCCCCAGCGAGCAACGGAGCATCATCCGGTTCGGCGACGTGATCAAG
>QHTE01000035.1:27275-48292 GCA_003220685.1 Candidatus Rokuibacteriota bacterium | reverse complement strand
CGGGCGGGCCGTAGAGGAGCACGCCCTTGGGCGGGGTGAGCTTGTGCTCCTTGTAGTAGTCGGCGTAGAGGTACGGCAGCTCCACCGCGTCCTTGATGGCCTCGATCTGCTCGCCGAGCCCGCCGATGTCCTCGTAGCCGATGTCCGGCACTTCCTCGAGCGTCAGATCTTCCACTTCACTCTTGGGAAGTTTTTCCAGTAGGTATCCGCTTTTCGCGTCGAGCAGGAGGTGATCGCCGGTCTTGAGGCGCAAGGTGCGCAGCGGCTCGGCGATGATACCGACCTTCTCCTCGTCGGCGCGCAAGGTCACCAGGGCACGCTCGGCGTCGAGCTGCTCCTTGAGGATGACGACCTCGCCCTGGATCTCGTAGCCGGCGGCCTCGATGACGTTGAGGCCCTCGTTGAGAATGAGCTCCTGGCCGGGCTTGAGCATCTCGGGCTTGAGCGAGGGGTGGAGGTTGACCTTCACCTTGCGACCCTGCGAGAGGATGGTGACGGTGCTGTCCTCGTTGGCCGCGAGATAGACGCCGTACGTCGAGGGCGGGGCGCAGAGCTTGTCGACCTCTTCCTTGAGCGCGGTGATCTGCTCGCGCGCCTCGTAGAGTGCGTTCACGAGCTTCTCGTTCTGATTGAACGCCTGCACGAGCTGGCGGTTCGCCTCGCGCAGCTTGTTCTCGAGGACCATGAAGTCCTTGGGCGTGTCCTCGAGCTTCTTACGGAGGTGCACGGTCTCCGCTTCGAGCGACCGAATGTATGCCTGAAGGTCTTGCACTTGGATCTCGTACTCCGTAAGACGGCGACGTGTGCTCGAATCGGACATAGAGGCAGGAAGGAACTTGGAGAAGCCCTCTCGACTCGGGCTACTCTTCTTGTCGAACTCCTTCATAGCCCATCCCTTCTCACTTGACCCCCTGTGCGCCGCTCATGCACAAGCATTCGCCGTGTGCTCGAAGTATAGGCGGCTGCAAAAAAGAAAGTCAAGGTTGGCAGGTAACTGACCGCCGGTTGACATGTTGAATTTTCTGTGTTTTTCCCCATCGTCATGGCTCCCTTGCCACTCCGTCACCTCGCCTGCGCCCCTGCTCGGAAAGTGGAGCAAGTTCTGTACCCGCGCGGTGGAGCTCGGCGGGGCTCCGACGCTCTCGAAACGAGTGGCGTGAATAGTGGGTTCCACGTATAAAAGACGATGATGCCCGCGCTGCTGTTCAGTCGCGTCGCTGCCGTTCTGGCTCCGCTCGTGACGTTCCTTGTGACGTTCTTGGCCGCACCTCCGCTCGCCATCTCGCCGGCCCGCGGCCAGAACACGCCGCTGCCGACGCAGGTGGTCCGCCGCGAGCTGCGGGTCGGCGCCCCGGGCGTGCCCTCCGCGCTCGAGCCGGGCGCCGCGCTCGAGGGGACGAGCCCGCTCATCGCGCGTCAGGTCTTCGACACCCTCGTGGCCTGGCGCGAGGGCAGCACCGAGATCGAGCCGGCGCTCGCCACCCGCTGGAACGCCTCGCGCGATGGGCTCGTCTGGTCGTTCGACCTGCGCGAAGGCGTCAAATTTCATGACGGTAGCCCGCTCACCGCCCGCGAGGTCGCCGCGAGCTTCGAGCGTCAGCTGAAGCCTGACGCCCTTGGCGCGAACCGGACGTGGCCGGCGCTGCTACGTGGCTCGCCCGGCGTGATCAAGGAAGTTCGCGCCCCCAATTCTCGGACGGTCGAGATCGTCCTGGTCCAGCCCTACGCACCCCTCCTCACGGTGCTGGCCCACCCCGGGCTCTCGATCGCGAAGCCCTCGAGCGCCCCCGACGGAGCCGGACGCCTGATCGGCACCGGGCCCTATCGTGTCGTCGACGCCTCGGTCGGGCGGCTGGCGCTCGAGGCGATGCCGGGCTACTGGGCGGGCCCGCCGAAGTCGGAGCGTCTCGTCTTTCTCGACGTGAGCGCCGACGACCAGGCCGAATCCGAGCTCGACTCGCGGTCGCTCGACATCTGGTTTCCTGCCGGTCCCCCGCGGCGCGCCGAGGGCGCGCTCTCGGCGCCCGGGACTCGCATCGGATATCTGGCCTTCCAGACCGAGAAGGAGCCCTTCTCGCAGCGTACGCTCCGCAAGGCCGTCGCCGCGGCGATCGATCCGGCGATCCTCGGCCAGACGCTCGACCGGGCGGCCGTCCCCCTGCAGTCCTTTCTGCCTCCCGGCATGTGGGGGCGTCGCGAGGGCTCGCCGATCCTCGGAGGGAGCCGGACGACGGTAAAGGCGCTCGTCAAGGAGAGCCGGTGGCCGAAGGAGTCGAAGCCGACCTTTCTGGTGCCGGCGGAGATGGCGCCGCTCAACCTGCCCAAGCTGGCGGAGACGATCCAGCTGCTTCTCAGCTCGGACGTTCTGCCCCTCAACATCCAGGTCGAGCCGGAGGGGACCATGCGCTCCCTCCTGCAGGCCGGGGCCTTCGACATGGCTCTTACGGAAGCGACGGTCGCGGGCGGCGATCCCCATCTCCTCCTCTATCCGCTGTCGACCAGCGAGGCGGCGGTGAGGGGGCCGCGCACGATGAACTTCTCTTTCTATCGAAACCAGAGGCTGGACGACGTGCTGATCCGGGCGAGCCAGCTCTCGTTCCGGTCGGAGCGCCAGCGGCTCTATCTGCGCGGGCAGGCGATGCTGGCGGAAGAGCTGCCGTGGCTTCCGATCTACGTGCGGCTGCAGTGGGCCGTGGCTCGCTCCGACGTCAAGGGGCTCAGGCTTCATCCGAGCGGCATCCACCGTCTCGATACCGTGAGCCTTGAGATCCCGCCAGCCCTGGCCCCGGCCCCCGGCGCGACCCGCTGAGGGTGCTAGGCTCTCGGTATGCTATCGATCGCCGATACCACGCTCGAGATGATCGAGTGGGTTTTTCCGGAACACGCCGGCGGGCCGGGACAGATTCACGGCGGGCGGATGATGGAGTGGATCACGAAGGCGGGGACCCTGGCCGCCTCGCGCGTCGCGCGCGGCACCGTGGTCCTCGGGGCGATGGACGACATCGATTTCCTCCATCCGGTCAAGGTGGGCCAGATCGCCATTCTCAGGGCCGGCGTCGAATACGTCGGCACGAGCTCCCTGGAGGTGGGGGTACGGGTGTTCGCCGAGGACGTGGTGACCGGCCAGCGCCGGGCCACCCTGAACTCTCACCTGGTCTTCGTGAAGGTCGATGAGGGCGTGCGTCCGCGCCCGGTCGAGGCTAAGATTCGTGCCCGGGACGCCACCGAGGCCGCGCTGGTCGAGGCGGCGCGGGCGAGGCGCGAGCAGCGGCTGACACGATTCGCCCAGCGGGCGTCGCGCCTGTCCGCGAGCGCCGAGACCGATGCCGACGCCGGCGACATGGACGTCGACTGGCGGTTCGAATCGGCCCGGAGCGTCCTGCCCGAGGACGCGCTCTTCGGGAACACGATGTTCGTGGGCAAGATGCTGATGGCGCTCGACGAGGCGGGCGGGATCCTGTCGATGCGATACTGCAAGGGGCTCGTGATGACGGCGTGCGTGGACGCGATGGACTTCTACTCGCCGATCTTCACGCACGAGGTCGTGACGTTCAAGGCGGGGCTCAATCACGTCGGCACCTCGTCGCTCGAGGTCGGCGTGAAGGTGCTGGCGGAAAAGCCATGGTCCGGCGAGGTGCGGCACGCCTGCACCGCGTTCGTGACGTACGTGCACCTCGGACCCGACCTGCGTCCGCGACCGTGTCCGCCGTACACGCCGACGACCGCGGGCGCCCGTCGTCGCTGGGAGGCCGCGCTCGGCCGGCGGGCGCTGAGACTCGAGCGGGTGAAGGGACTCAAGGCGATGCTGCTCAACGAAAGAGGGTAGGACGATGTCAGGGCACTCCCGGTGGGCACAGATCAAGCGCAAGAAGGGCAAGACCGACGTCCAGCGCGGCAAGCTCTTCTCCAAGATCCTCCGTGAGATCACGGTGGCGGCGAAGAACGGCGGCGGCGATCCCAAGGCCAACATGCGCCTGAAGGCCGCGATCGAGTCCGCCAAGGAAGCGAACATGCCGCAGGACAATATCAAGCGGGCGGTCCAGAAGGGGACGGGAGAGCTGCCGGGCGAGTCCTACGAAGAGATCTCGTACGAAGGGTACGCGCCGGGCGGCGTCGCTGTGCTCGTCCAGGTGCTGACCGACAACCGCAATCGAACCGGCCCGGAGATCCGCCACGTGTTCGAGAAATTCGGGGGCCACATGGGCTCCTCGGGCGCCGTCGCCTGGATGTTCGAGCGCCACGGGATCATCCAGGTGGACTCCTCGAAGATCGACGAGGACGAGCTCTTGGGCAAGGCGCTCGACGCCGGCGCGACCGACATGCGTCGGGCCGAAAAAGCTTTCGAGATCGTGACCTCGCCTGCTGAAATGGACGCCGTGCGCGACGCGCTGAGTCGGGCGCGGGTTCCCGTGCTGGAGGGCCAGGTCAGCTTCGTTCCGCAGTCGACGGTACGGGTCGAAGGCAAGGACGCGACCGCCGTGGTGCGCCTGGTCGAGGCGCTGGAGGAATTGGACGACGTCCAGTCCGTCTACGCTAACTACGACATTCCTGACGAGGTTCTCGAGGCCATCTCGGCCGCATAGCCTCAAGGTCCTCGGCGTCGACCCCGGCCTGGTCGGGACCGGCTACGGACTGATCGAGCCGGCCGCGGGCGGGGTCGCGGTGCTCGGTAGCGGCGTCATCTCGACGAGCGCGGATCTGCCGCTCGAAGCGCGGATCCATCTGATCTACGACGGCGTCCGGCGCCTCCTCGAGGCCGAGACGCCGGCGGTGCTCGTCCTCGAGGATCTCTACGCCGAGTACAAGTTTCCGCGGACGGCCCTGCTGATGGCCCACGCCCGCGGCGTCATCTGTCTGGCCGCGCGCCAGTGCGACGTCGCGGTCCTGGCGCTGGCGCCGGCCGAGGTCAAGCGCGCGGTCGCCGCCGCCGGCGGGGCCTCCAAGCACCAGGTGCAGCACTCCGTCCGGCGGCTCCTCAAGCTCGAAGCGCTCCCGACGCCGTCGCACGTCGCCGACGCGCTCGCGCTGGCGCTGACCGGCTTCTCGCGTCTAGGTGGGCGGCTGGCGTGATCGCGACCCTCAGCGGGCGACTGCGGCGCAAGCTGGAGGACCGCGTGATCGTCGAGTGCGGCGGGCTCGGCTACGAGGTGTTCCTGCCGCCCATCACCCTGCGCCAGATCGAGCACGTCGGCGCCGGTCCGGGCGAGAAGGGGAGCGAGCTCGAGCTGGTCATCTACTACCACGCCACGCGCGACCAGCCGCGCCCGGTCCTGATCGGCTTCACCTCCGATCTCGACAAGGAATTCTTCGAGAAGCTGATCACGGTGAAGGACATCGGCCCGATGGTCGCCGCGCGCGCCCTCGCGATGCCGGTCGGCGAGCTGGCCGCGGCCATCGCGCGCCAGGACGAGAAGTTCTTGCGCGGCCTCCCCGGGGTGGGCCCGCAGAAGGCCAAGAACATCGTCGCGCAGCTCTCGAACAAGGTGGCGAAGTTCGCGCTGGCGCGCGAGGGCGCGCCGGTGGAGCCGGTCGCCGCCGCCCCGAAGGCGCCCACCGACGCCGACAGCCTGCGCGAGCTGGTGTGGGAGATCATGGTCAAGCAGCTCGGCCACCGACCCTCGGAGGCCTCCCAGCTCATCACCGACGCGCTGCGCCGCCGTCCGTCGATCATGTCGCCGGAAGAGCTGTTCGACGAGATCTACCGCGGGCAGAAGGCGTGACGGCGGCGACGGCCGACGACGGCAAGATCCTGAGCCGGATCGCGGCGCCCGAGGAGGCGCAGTTCGAGCGCCAGCTCCGTCCCCGCACGTTCGAGGAGTACGTCGGCCAGGAGCAGGCAGTCTCGAGCCTGCGCGTCTCGGTGGACGCGGCGAAGATGCGGCAGGAGTGCGTGGACCACGTGCTCCTCTACGGGCCGCCCGGGCTCGGCAAGACGACGCTCGCCGGGATCCTCGCCAACGAGATGGGCACCACCCTGGTGACGACGTCCGGCCCGGCGATCGAGCGCGGCGCCGACCTGATGGGCATCCTGACGAACCTCGGCGAGAAGGACGTCCTCTTCATCGACGAGGTCCACCGGCTGCCCCGAGCGGTCGAAGAGCTCCTGTATCCGGCGATGGAAGACTTCGCCGTCAACTTCGTGATCGACAAGGGGCTGCACGCGCGTACGCTCAAGTACGCGCTCCGGCCCTTCACGCTCGTGGCGGCGACGACGCGCCCGGGCATGCTGTCGGCGCCACTGCGCGAGCGCTTCGGCATCTTCCACCACCTCGATTTCTACTCGGAGGCCGAGCTCTCGCGGATCGTGACCCGCTCGGCGGCGATCCTCGAGTCGAAGATCGGCCCCGACGGCGCCCACGAGCTCGCGCGCCGCTCCCGCGGAACGCCGCGCATCGTGAACCGTCTGCTTCGCCGTGTCCGCGACTACGCGCAGGTGAAGGGCGACGGCGTGATCGGTGAGGACATCGCGCGCCGCGCCCTCGACAGCGAAGGGGTCGACGCCCGCGGCCTCGACCGGCTCGACCGGCGCTTCCTCACGGCGATCGTGGACCACTACGGCGGCGGGCCGGTCGGGCTCGAGGCGATCGCGGCCACGATCAACGACGAGGCCGAGACCCTCTCGGAGCTGGTCGAGCCCTACCTGCTGAAGATCGGCTTCGTCGTCCGGACGCCGAACGGACGCCGCGTCACCCGCGAAGCCTATCGCCACCTGGGCAAACAACCTCCGGCCGCCGCCCCGGGTCAGCAAGGCTTGTTCGAGTGACGTGCACGACCTTGGCAAAATCCTCATCGCCTTCGGTCTCCTGATCGCCCTCGCCGGCGTGGTGCTCGTGCTCGTCGACCGCGTGCCGTGGATCGGTCGTCTGCCGGGCGACATCCACTTCCAGCGCGGGAACTTCACGTTCTATTTCCCGCTCGCGACCTCGCTGCTGCTGAGCGTCGTCCTGACCGTCGTGCTCTACCTGCTGGGCCGCCGATGAGCAGCCTCTTCGCGGCGGCGGCGCTGCTGGCGCTGTCGAGCACCGCGATGGTCGCGGCCGACACCATCCGCGTGGCAATCGCCGAGAACGCGCGGTCGGCCGAGGTCAGAGGTCTCAACATCGAGGTGAGCGAGCTCGGCTGCGCCGCGTGCCCGCGCGGCGGCTGGCGGACCGATACCGTGCGCGCCGTCGTGGGCGGCCTGGGCGTCGAGATCGGCGGCCGCTCGGCGACCGCCTTTCGCCTGACGAGCGACGCGCCGATCCGGATGAACGGGCGCGAGTATCCTGCGACCCTGGAGATCGTCCGGTACGGCGACGGGCTCGCGATCGTGAACGAGGTGCGCCTCGAGGAGTACGTGGTCGGCGTCCTGCGGGCCGAGACCAGCGAGCGCTGGCCGGTCGAGACCCTGCGCGCCCAGGCCATCGTGGCCAGGACCTACGCGGCGTTTCTGCGCGCGTCGAGCGGCGCCAAGCCCTACCACGTCGTCGCGACCACGACGCATCAGATGTACGCGGGACACGTGCCCGCGTCGTCCCCGATCTGGGACGCGGTGCGCGACACGTCCGGCCAGGTGCTCCTGTGGGACGGCGAGCTGTTCCCGGCGTTCTACCACTCGGCGAGTGGCGGCTACACCGAGGATCCGCGCGCGGTGTTCGCGGCGCGGAACATGCCCGCGCTCAAGGCGATCCGCGACGAGTTCTCGGGCGCAGCGCCGCACTTCTACTGGACCCTCGATCTCAAGCTCGCAGACCTGACCGACGTCCTGGGGCGCAACGGCTACGACGTGGGCACGGTGACCGCGATCGAGGTGATCGAGCGCACGTCGTCGCTCCGCGTGGCGACCCTGACGGTGCACGGCACCCGAAGCTCCGCGCGGCTGCGCGGCAACGACTTCCGGCGCATGATCGGCTACGAGACCGTCAAGTCGACGCTGTTCGCCGTCGCGATCGACGGCCCGGTCGCCCGTTTCTCCGGACGGGGGTACGGTCACGGCGTGGGCATGTCCCAGTGGGGCGCCAAGGGGATGGCCGAGCAGGGGTACAAGGCCGAGAAGATCCTCGAGTACTACTATCCCGGGACCACGCTTGGCTGGCTCGGCGTGCGCCTGCGGTGACGATCTCCTGGCAGGACTTCGAAAAGGTGGACATGCGGGTCGGTGTCGTCACCGACGCCAGCGAGTTCCCCGAAGCGCGGCGGCCCGCCCTCCGGCTCTGGATCGACTTCGGCCCTCTCGGCGTCAAGAGCTCGAGCGCGCAGATCACCGCGCACTACCGGCCCGCCGAGTTGATCGGCCGCCGGGTCGTCGCGGTCGTCAACTTTCCCCCGAAGCAGATCGGCCCGTTCGTCTCGGAGGTCCTCGTGCTCGGCGCCTACAACGAGGCGGGCGACGTGATCCTGCTCAACCCCGATCGGCCGGTCGCGCCCGGCTCGAAGATCGGCTAAGCTCTGCCTGGCGATGAGAGTCGGGATCTCGCTGACGAGCAGTCACGCGGTCAAGGATCCACGGGAGGGTGCGCGCTGGATGATCGAGCGCGCCGCGGCGGCGCGGCAAGCCGGCCTCGACTCCCTGTTCGTCGGCGACCACCACGCGACGCCGGGGCCCTACTACCAGAACGTGCCGATCCTCGGCCGGCTCCTGGCCGAGTGGGGCGACGCTCCGGCCGGCTGCCTGTTCCTCCTGCCGCTGTGGAACCCAGTGCTCGTGGCGGAGCAGGTCGGCACGCTCGCCGCGATCGCGCGCGGCCGCTTCATCGTCCAGTGCGGGCTCGGCTACGATGAGGCGCAGTTCGCGGCCATGGGCACGACGCTCAAGTACCGGCCCTCGGCCTTCGAGGAATCGTTCTCGATCGTCCAGCGCCTGCTGCGAGGCGAGACCGTCAGCTCGGCCGGCCGCTTCGCGTTTCGTGACGCGCGGCTCGCGCTGCGCCCGGCCGAGAACGTCGAGTACTGGATCGGCGCCAGCGCGCGCCCGGCCATCGACCGCGCCGCGCGCCTCGCGGACGGTTTCCTCGCGTCGCCGTCGCTCCCGCTCGACGAGGCGCGCGATCAGGCGGCGTATTACCTGGAGCGGTGCAAGGCGTACGGTCGGACTCCCCCGGCGGTCGCGATCCGCCGCGACATCTACGTCGGCGAGTCGGCCGCCGACGCCGACGACGTGAAGGGGAAAGTCCTGGCGACGGGCTATCGGGGCATCCCGCCGGCGGCGCTCGTCGCCGGCTCCGTCGAGGGTGTCGCGGAGCGCTTCGCCGCGCTCGCCGCGCTCGGCTACACCGACGTGATCGTGCGCCACCTCACGAACGACCAGCCGAAAGTTCTGGGTTCGCTGAGCCGACTTCGTAAGGTTCGGGAGTCCCTCGCCAGCGTCTAGTCGGCTTTCGACAGCCGAGCTATGTACACTGACGTGCCGTGGACCTTTTCGAGCTCGACTACGAGCTGCCGTCCGCGCTGATCGCGCAGACGCCGGCGCCGGCACGCGACGCGTCGCGGCTGCTCGTCGTCGACCGCGCGCGGGGCGGCTTCGAGGACCACGGCTTCGCAGAGCTCCCCGACCTGCTCCGGCCCGGCGACTGCCTCGTCGTCAACAACTCGCGGGTGATCCCGGCGCGGATCCTGGCGCGGGACGCCGGCGGGTACCAGGTGGAGCTCCTGTTCTTCGAGGCGATCGACCCAGGCCGCTGGCGCGCGCTGACGCGCCCGGGCCGGCGGAGCCGTGGGGGGGCCGAGCTCGCGGTCGGTGAAGCACGGCTGCGCATCGTGGGCGCCGACGCCGACGGACCGCGCGTCGTCGAGCGGCTCGACGGCTCGATCGAGGATCTGCTGCGCGAGCGCGGCGTGCCCCCGCTGCCGCCCTACATCGAGCGCTTCGCCGCGCCCACCGCGGAGGACCTCGAGCGCTATCAGACGGTCTACGCCCGGCCGCCGGGATCGGTCGCGGCTCCCACCGCCGGGCTCCACTTCACGCCGGCCCTCCTCGACGCCATCCGGCGCCGCGGCGTCGAGGTGCACGAGCTCACCTTGCACGTCGGGCCCGGCACGTTCCGCCCGATCAAGGCCGCGCGCGTCGAGGACCACGTGCTGCCGCCCGAGCGGGTCGCGATCGCCCGGAGCGTGGCCGACGCCGTCGTCCGGGCGCGCGACGAGCACCGCCGGGTGATCGCGGTCGGCACCACGACGGCGCGGGCGCTGGAGAGCGCGGTCGGCCCGGACGGCCGGGTGCGGGCGCTCGACGGCGCCGCGGGGATCTACATCACGCCCGGCTATGCCTTCCGCGCGGTGGACGCTCTGTTGACGAACTTCCACCTGCCGCGCTCGTCGCTGCTGGTCATGATCGCCGCGTTCGCCGGGCGCGAGCTGATCTTGAAGGCGTACGGCCACGCCGTGCGCGCCGGCTACCGCTTCTATTCCTACGGCGACGCGACCTTGATCCTGTGAAGTTCGAGCTGGTCGCCACCGACGGGGCCGCCCGCGCCGGCCGGCTGACCGCGGCGAACGGCGTCGTCGAGACGCCGATCTTCATGCCGGTCGGCACGCACGCCGCCGTGAAGGCGCTGGGGCCGGACGACCTCCGCGCGGCGGGCGCGCAGATCGTGCTGGCCAACACCTATCACCTGTTCCTCAGGCCCGGACACGACGTGGTCCGCGAGATGGGCGGACTGCACCGCTTCATGGGCTGGGACCGCGCGATCCTGACCGACTCCGGTGGATTTCAGGTGTTCAGCCTCTCCAAGCTCCGGAAGATCACCGACGCGGGCGTCGAGTTCCGCTCGCCCGTCGACGGCTCGACCCACTTCCTCTCGCCCGAGATCGCGGTCGAGGTTCAGCAGGCGCTCGGCGCCGACATCATCCACCCTCTCGACGAGTGCCTCGCGTACCCCGCCTCGCGCCTGGACGCCGAGCGCTCGCTCGAGCTGACCTTGCGCTGGGCGGCGCGGTCGAGGGCGGCGCGCGGCGGAGCGGCCGCCGGCAGCCAGGCGATGTTCGGGATCGTGCAGGGCGGAGCGGAGAGGGATCTCAGGAGGCGGGCGGCGCGGGCCACGGTCGAGCTCGGCTTCGACGGCTATGCGATCGGCGGCATGGCGGTCGGCGAGCCGAAGCCGGCGATGTACGACCTGACCGAGCTCGTGGCGAGTCTCCTGCCCGAGGGCCAGCCGCGCTATCTCATGGGAGTCGGCAAGCCGGAAGATCTCGTGCGGTCGGTCGCGCGCGGCGTGGACATGTTCGACTGCGTGCTGCCAACGCGGAACGCGCGCAACGGTCAGGCCTTCACCGCGGACGGTCCCGTCACGCTCAAGCAGGCGCGCTACGTCCGCGACGGCGCGCCGCTCGACCTCGACTGCGAGTGCTACGCGTGCCGCGGCTTCTCGCGCGCGTACCTGCGTCACCTGTTCATGGCCGGCGAGCTCCTCGCGTATCGGCTGCTGACGCTGCACAACGTGACGTTCTTTCTCCGGCTCGCGCGCGAGATGCGCGCGGCGATCGTCGCGGGCGGCTTCGCGCCCTTCCAGGCCCGGTTCTTCTCGCGCTATCCGGTGTCGGCGAGCGCCGAGGAGCCCGGGTCGGATTGACGCGCGCCCGCCGGCGTGCGGTCAGGCGCTCCCGTTCATTTTCTCGGCCAGCTCCCGCAGCGGCGGCTCGTAGGCTTCGCTGAACGTCGGAAACGGGTGGACGACGTCCGTCAGCACGTCGATCGCGATCTCGGCCCGGATCGCGAGCACCGCCTCGCCGATCCACTCCTCGGCATGGGGACCGATCGCGGCGGCTCCGAGCACGATGCGGCGTCGGCGATCTCCGATGAGGACGAGCCGGCCCGACTTCAATCCCGTCGCGCTGGCGCGCGCGGTGTGGCCGATCTCCGTCGCCGCGTGGACCACGTCGTAGCCTTGCTCCCGGGCCTGGCTCGACGTGAGGCCCACGCAGGCCACCGCCGGGTCGGTGTAGACGCCGCGGGGAATGGCGCGATGGTCGGCGCGGGCCAGGCGGCCCAGCAGGTTGGCCGACGCGACACCGATCGTCCACCTGCAGAAAACCGTCGGCTCCCGGCTGGATGCTCAAGGCCTCCAGGCCGAGCCCGTCCAGCCGGGGCGCCTGCCCGACGGCGACGATGAGCTTCTGGGCCGCGAGCTGAGCCCCGTCGGCCAGCGCGAGTCGCGCAGCGTCGGCTCGCAGCTCCGACCGGACGGCCCTGGCGCTCGGGCGAACGTCGATTCCCTCCCGGCGAAAGACCTGCGTCAGAATCTCGGCCACGGCGGGCTCCTCGGCCGGGATCAGGCGCGGCGCCCGCTGGACGATCGTGACGCGCGCGCCGAAGCGAGCCAGGACTTGCGCGATCTCGCAACCCACCGGCCCGCCGCCGAGCACGAGCGCCGACTCGGGCAGCTCCGACGCCGTATAGAAATCCTCGCTCGTCCACGCCGATGCCCGATCCAGGCCCTCGATCTCGGGAATCACCGCGACCGTGCCGGCGGCGACGACGAGATCGGTCCAGCCGATGGTCCGCCCGTCGATCTCGAGGGCGCCGGCTCGAACGACGCGTCCGCGCGCGCGGTGCACGGTGACGCCGAGTGCCTGAGGCTCGCGCGCGCGCTCGGCGTCGTCGAGACGGTCGGCGACTTCGTAGCGCCGGGCCGCCGCGGCGCGATACGCGAGCTTGCCGTCGTCGAGACTCAACGGCCGGCTCACCGCGCCCTCCGTGTGGGCGTTGGCGATCCGATGGCGGATCTCCGCCGAATGAAGCATCGCTTTGCTGGGCATGCAGGCGAAGTACGGGCACTCGCCGCCGAGCAGCCTCTCCTCCACGACCGCCACCGACTTGCCGCCGCGCGCGACCGTCGTCGCGACCGTCTCGCCCGCGGAGCCGCCACCCAGCACCACGACGTCGTACGATTCCATGAGCTCATTCTCCGGCGAGTGCCGACGCCGTCAAGGACGACTATTCTGGACCGACCCTGGTCGATGCAGTATCATCCGTTGATGTTTCACGGACCAGCCATCCTCGGAGGCGTCGGACTCGATGCTCTTCCCTGACCTCGCGTACGCGGCCGGGGCGCCGCCGGGCGGCGGCGCTCAGAGCATGCTGCCCACGATCATCATGATCGCGTCGATGCTCGCGATCTTCTACTTCCTCTTGCTGCGCCCGCAGCAGAAGCAGAAACAGGAGCGCGAGCAGATGCTCGGGTCGATCAAGAGGGGCGACCGCGTCGTGACCACCGGCGGGTTGCACGGCACCGTGACGGGGATCAACGAGCACACCGTGACCCTGCGGGTCGCCGATCAGGTCAAGCTCGAATTCGACCGCTCCGCCATCGGCCGCGTCACGGCGGGGCAGGGCGAGAAGGATGCCTAGGCACCTCCGGCTGCGCATCGGCCTCGTCATCGCCGTGATCGTCGTCTCCGTGTGGTACCTGTACCCGCCGCGAAGCGCGATCAACCTCGGGCTCGATCTGCAGGGCGGGATCCACCTCATGCTCGGCGTGGAGGCGGACCGGCACGTGGCCAGTCAGACGGATCGGGCGGCCGAGGACCTCAAGGCGGCGCTCGAGCGCAAGGGCATCGCCGTCAAGCGCATCGCGCGCGAGGGCGATACCGCGATCCGGGTCGAGCTCGCCGGCCCCCAGTCGTGGAACGACGCCCGGACCGTCGTGTCGGAGTTCGAGACGTTCGAGCGGCGCGACGACGATCAGGCGGCCGGAACCTTCCGGCTCGTGATGAGCGAGCGGCGCGCCAGCCAGCTGCGCGACGACGCCATCCGTCAGGGGCTCGAGACCATCCGCAACCGCATCGATCAGTTCGGTGTGAGCGAGCCCACGATCACGCGCCAGGGCTCGGATAAGATCCTGATCCAGCTGCCGGGCATCCAGGACCCGGCGCGCGCCAAGGCCCTCATCGGCAAGACCGCGCTGCTCGAGTTCAAGCTGCTCGACGAGCGGACGCCGGTCGATCAGGCGCTGGCCGGTCACCTTCCGGAGACCTCCGAGGTCCTCTACGGGCGCGAGGTCGACAAGCAGACGAAGACCGAGCGCAAGATCCCGTACGTGGTCCAGAAGCGCACCCTGCTGACGGGCGCCGAGCTGACGCGCGCCGAGGTCTCGGCCGACCCGAACTCGATGGGCAACTGGCAGGTCGCGATCGAGTTCACGTCGACCGGTACGCGGATCTTCGGCGAGGTCACCGAGCAGAACGTCGGCCGGCGGCTGGCGATCATCCTCGACGGCACCGTCTACTCGGCGCCGCGCATCAACGAGCGAATCCCCGGCGGGCGCGCCGTCATCACGGGCCAGTTCACGGTGGACGACGCGCGCGATCTGGCCATCGTGCTGCGGGCCGGCGCCTTGCCCGCCCCGGTCGTCATCCTCGAGGAGCGCACCGTGGGGCCGTCGCTGGGCGCCGACTCAATCCGCCAGGGGCTGATCGCCATCGCCGGCTCGGGGGTCGTCGTCTTCGTCTTCATGCTCGTATACTACCGGCTCTCCGGGCTCGTGGCCGACGTGGCCCTCGGCCTGAACCTCCTGATTCTCTTGGCCTGCATGGCGGCCATCCGCGCGACCTTGACCTTGCCGGGCCTGGCCGGCATCGCGCTGACGATCGGCATGGCCGTCGACACGAACATCCTGATCTTCGAGCGGATCCGGGAAGAGCTGCGGGTGGGGAAGACTCCGCGCGCGTCCATCGAGGCCGGGTTCCGCCGCGCGCTGCGGACGATCGTGGACACGCACCTCACCGTCATGGGGACCGCGATCATTCTCCTGTCGTTCGGGACCAGCTCGGTCAAGGGGTTCGGCGTCTCTTTGTTCATCGGCCTCGGGGCGAGCCTCTTCACCGCCTATTTCTTCACGCGCCTGCTCTTCGACCTCCTGTACATGGGACGGCGTAAGGTGGACGCGATCTCGATATGATCGAGCTCTTCAAGAATCCGAACTACGACTTCATCGGCAAGCGGAAATGGGCGTACATCGTCTCGATCGCGATAACCCTGATCAGCCTGGGCTCGCTCGCCGTCAAGGGCGGGCTGCGCTACGACATCGATTTCACGGGCGGTACCTTGATCCAGGTGCGCTTCGAGCAGTCGCCGGCGATCGCGAAGATCCGGACGGCTCTCGCCACGATCCAGCTCGGCGACAGCATCATCCAGCAGTTCGGCGACCCCCGCGAGTACATCATCCGGATGCCCCTGGTGGCGGTCGGGTCGGAGGAGATCTCGCGGCGGGTGCAGGCCGCGCTCGGCGCGGATCCGTCGCTCGGCAAGTTCGAGATCCGCCGCGTCGAGTTCGTCGGCCCCCAGGTGGGCCGCGAGCTGCAGCTGCAGGCGGTGTACCTCGTCCTGGCCGGTCTCGTCTGGATCGCCATTTACCTGGCCTTCCGGTTCGATCTCCGCGGCGGGGTCGCCGCTGTGATCGCCGTCCTGCACGACGTGATCGTGTGTCTCGGCGCGCTCTCGCTGTTCAATCGCGAGTTCTCGCTGCCGGTGCTGGCGGCGCTGCTGACAATCATCGGCTATTCGGTCAACGACACGATCGTCGCTTACGACCGGCTCCGGGAGAACCGGGGCAAGTCGACGCCGAAGGGACGCACGTTCGCCGAGCAGATGAACGACGCCGTCAACCAGACCCTGTCGCGGACCATCCTGACCTCGCTCACCACCTTCTTCTCGGCGGCCGTCCTGCTCTTCTTGGGGGGCAAGACCCTCGAGGATTTCGCGTTCGTCCTCTTCGTCGGGGTCATCACCGGCACGTATTCCACCACCTACGTGGCCGCCGCGCTCGTCGTCGACTGGACGAGCCACGTCGAGGGACGCCTGCGGCGCGGCAAGAAAGCGGTGGCAAAAGCCTGACCAGCGTGTCAAACTAGTTGGTCAATCAGGGGTTCGGGCGCCGTGACCCAACTAGAGACGCTGATCGAGGAGATTCCGAAGTATCAGCCGGGCGCTGATCTCGACATTCTCGAGCGCGCCTATCGGTTCTCGGCCGCCTCCCACCAGGGCCAGCAGCGAGCCTCGGGCGAGCCGTATCTCAGCCATCCCCTCGAAGTTGCGAATCTCCTGGTCGATTTCAAGATGGACGTCACCACCGTCACCGCCGGGCTCCTGCACGACGTGCTTGAGGACACGGCGGCGACCAAGGCCGACCTCGAGCGCGAGTTCGGCGGCGAGATCGCCGAGCTGGTCGACGGCGTCACGAAGATCGGCAAGCTCGCGTTCTCGTCGCGCGAAGAGCGGCAGGCCGAGAACTTCCGGAAGATGCTGGTCGCGATGGCGCGCGACCTGCGCGTGCTCATGATCAAGCTCGCAGACCGGCTGCACAACATGCGCACCCTGGACTACCTCCCGCCCGACAAGGCCAAGAAGATCGCGCAGGAGACCCTCGACATCTACGCGCCGCTGGCCCACCGGCTCGGCATGGCGAAGGTGAAGGCCGAGCTCGAGGACCTGGCGCTCCGCTCGCTGAGCCCGGGCGATTACCTCGACCTCCAGAAGCGCGTCGCCAAGCGCCGCCTCGAGCGCGAGGCCGACATCAACCATGTGATCGCGATCCTCCACAAGAAGCTCGCCGAAGTCGGGATCGACTCGCAAATCCGCGGCCGGCCCAAGCACTTCTACTCGATCTGGAAGAAGATGCACGACCAGGGCCGCGAGTTCGACGAGATCTACGACCTGACGGCCGTCCGCGTCATCACCGCGTCGGTGCGTGACTGCTACGGCGCCCTGGGCGTGATCCACTCGCTCTGGAAGCCGGTGCCCGGGCGCTTCAAGGACTTCATTGCGATGCCGAAGGTCAACATGTACCAGTCGCTCCACACGACGGTGATCGGGCCCAAGGGCGATCCGGTGGAGATCCAGATCCGCACGCGCGAGATGCACCGCATCGCCGAGGAGGGTATCGCGGCCCACTGGCTCTACAAGGAGCGGAAGACCGGCAAGGACAAGCTCGACGAGTCGCTCGTGTGGCTGCGCCAGCTGATCGAGACGCAGCAGGACACGAAGGACCCGCGCGAGTTCATGGACACGGTGCGGGTCGACCTCTTCCCGGACGAGGTGTACGTGTTCACGCCCAAGGGCGACGTCAAGGCGCTGCCCGAGGGCGCCACGCCGCTCGACTTCGCGTACGCGGTCCACACCAAGGTCGGCGAGCACTGCGTCGGCGCCAAGGTCAATGCCAAGCTCGTCCCTCTGCGCTACACGCTCCGCCAGGGCGACATCGTCGAGATCGTGACCTCGCCCAACCAGCATCCCAGCCGCGACTGGCTGAAGATCGTCAAGTCGACCCGGGCGCGGGCCAAGATCAATCAGTGGCTCAAGGTCGAGGAGCGCGCGCGCTCGATCGAGCTCGGGCGCGAGCTGTTCGAGCGCGAGGCGCGGAAATACCGGCTGAATCCCACGGCGCTGCTGGGCGGGGAGGAGATCAAGAAGGCCGCGGCCGACTTCGGCTTCGCCGGGGCCGACGACCTCATGGCGGCCATCGGCTACGGCAAGAGCTCCGTCCACCAGGTGCTGAACCGGCTGGCGCCCAACGCGCTCCTGGAGACGCCGGAGAAGGTCAAGTCGGCGGCGTCCCGCCCGGCGCCGGTCGACGGCGTGCGCATCCGCGGCGTCGACGATCTGCTCGTGCGCTTCGCGCGGTGCTGCAACCCGCTGCCCGGCGATCCGATCGTCGGCTTCATCACGCGCGGCCGCGGCCTCACGGTGCACGCGCGCGACTGCCTGACCGTCGCCAAGAGCGTGCTGGACCGTGAGCGGCTGATCGACGTCGAGTGGGACGTCGAGGAGCCCGGCAAGCGGCCGGTGCGGATCGCGGTCTACATCGGCAAGGACCGGCCCGGGCTCCTCTCGGAGATCACGGGCGCCATCTCGGCCCGCAACGGCAACATCACGAAGGCCGAGGTGACGGTGACCGACGACCGACGGGGGATCAACAACTTCGTCGTCGAGGTCGCCGACCTGCGCCAGCTGCAGGACATCATCGCCGCCATCCGCGACGTCCGGGACGTCATCAACGTCGAGCGCGTCCGGGGGCTCTAGGCCGTCCACGGGTCGTCGACGATGAACCGGCGGCGGTTCGAGGCGCTGGTCGAGAAGGCCATGCGGCGCCTGCCCAAGCGGTTCAAGGACCAGATCGCGAACATCGCCGTCGTCGTCGAGGACTGGGCCGACGACGAGACCCTCGCCGATGTCGGCGTCGAGCCGCCCGACACGCTCTACGGGCTCTACCGAGGCATCGACCTCACGCGCCGCGACTCGAGCTACGGCAACGTCATGCCCGACACGATCACCATCTATCAGGGGCCGATCGAGGAAGACTGCGCCGACGAGGCCGAGATGGAGGAGCTGGTGCGTGACACGGTCGTCCACGAGCTCGGCCACTACTTCGGTCTCGACGACGAGACCATGGAGCACATCGAGGACTCCGAGCCCTAGATGGCTCGCGGCCGCCGCCTCGTCGAGGCACTCGCAGCGGCCGCGTCCCGTTACGCCCCCGAAGACCGGGAGCGCAAGCGCGCGCTCCTCGCCGAGCTGGAAGGCGTGGCCGTCCGCGACGCGAGGGCGCTCCTGCGCCTGCACGAGACGCTGTGCTTTCTGCAGGCGTACCCCGACGATTCCGAGCTCCTCGCGCGCGTCGACCAGGCACTCGAGGCGTTCGACGCCCGCGTGGACCGGCTCGGCCGCGCGGCGCGGCGGCGGCTCCACGACTCCGGCGTCGCGGGGAGCACGCTCGACTATCCCTTCGGCTTTCCGATGGCGCGCTGGCTCGCCGCTCGGTTCCCGCGCCGGACCGACGTCGCCTGGGCGCGGTTCGCCGAGGCGGACCGGCTGGACGAGACGCTCTCGCTGCTCGCGACGCCGGCGGAAGGCGACGCGTTCAGTGAGGGGGGCATCGGCTGGCGGCAGTGGGTTCGCGTCGCCAAGGGCGACCGTCGCCTCACCGACCTGCAGCTGATCCTGGAAGTGTTCGAGCGGACGCGACTGCCGGAGGAGACGCGCGACTGGCTCTTCGAGAGCCTGGCTCTCCCGATCCTCTGGCGCCCGAGCGGGGCCGGAGGCTCGCGGACGCTCGCGCGAACGTCGTCGGGGGCCACGTACTTTCACGAGGGCGCGCTCGAGCGGGGCGACGTGGATCTCGTCGAGGCGCTCCGGCGGGCGCTGCCTGTCGCGCGCGCGCCGCGGCGGCTGGCAGAGGCGATGATCGACGCCGCGCGGCTCGCGATGGCGACCCGCCAGCGGGAGCTCCACGCGTTCGCGTATCCGAACCCCGACGACGTCCTGATCGCGGACGCCGGGCGCGGCCTGAAGCTCGTCTTCATCGGCATCGCGCCGGATTTCCGCCTGCCGCTCGAGGGCTACTACGGCTTCCTCGCGCTGAAGAACGGCGTGCCCGTGAGCTACGGCGGCGGCTGGGAGCTCTTCGGCACGCTCGACTTTGCCATCAACGTCTTCCCGTCGTTTCGTCAGGGCGAATCGCCGTACCTGGCGACGCAGCTGCTCCGCGCGTACCGCTGGATCTTCGCCATGCGGACCGTCGTGATCGATCGCTACCAGCTCGGCCACGAGAGCACCGAAGCGCTCCGCTCGGGCTCGTTCTATTTCTATCATCGCCTCGGATTCCGTCCGCGCGACCCGGCCGTCGTCCAGACCCTCGCGCAGGAGCGGGCGAAGATCGCCGCCGATCCGGCCTATCGGTCGTCGATCCCGATCTTGAAGCGCCTGGCCGCCGCCGAAGTGTTCTTGATGCGCCCGGGCGGTCACCCCGCGCCCGAGCGACGCGTGCGCGCGACCGATGTTGCGGCGCTGGTCGCGCGCTACGTCGCGCGAGAGTTCCGCGGCGATCGCGCGAGGGCCACGCGCGACTCGGCCGATCGCGTCGCGCACGCGCTCGGCGTGCGCTCGCGTGCCGGCTGGCCGCCCGCCGAGCGCCGCGCCTTCGAGCGTCTGTCGCTCGTCGCCGCGCTCGTCCCGGATCTCTCCGCATGGTCGCTGACCGAGCGGCGTGCGCTCCGGTCCGTCATGCGGGCCAAGGGCGGGGGCAGCGAGATGGCCTATGCCCGCCGGCTCGACGGGCATCGCCGGCTGCGCCGAAGCCTCGAAGCTCTGGCTCGCGCTCAACCGCCTATCGCCAAGCTACTGTTCTAGCGTCGACACGTAAGTTTTCTCTTGACAGGCACTTTCATTCCTTCTTATGGTTTCAGCAGATGCTGAAATACCCGGAGCTAGAGAAAGATGCTGAAATCCGAGGAGGTTCGGCGGCAGGTGGCCCAGCGACTTCGGGAGCTCCTCCCGAAGGCAAAGGGCTGGCAGGAAACCGTCGGAGCCAAGATCGGATCGCAAGCAGCCGATTTGATGGCTAGATTCCAGCTGGCCGGCCAGGAGCACACGGTCGTCGTCGAGGTCACATCGTTGGGCCAGCCGCGGCAGATCCGTGCTGCCGTGACGAAGCTGAACGAGATCCGCCGGGAGCTTCCGGGCGCCTACCCGGTAGCCGGCGCGGTCTACATCGGTCCGCAGAGCGCGCGCATCCTCAAGAGCAACAACCTCGGATTCGTGGACTTGTCGGGCAACTGTTACCTCGCGCTCGAGAACGCCCTGATCGAGAAGGAAGGCAAGCGGAACGTCCGTCCCTCCACCCGGCCGCTCCGGTCGCTCTTCGCCCCGCGCGCGACGCGGGTCATCCGCGTGCTGCTCGTCGAGCCCGGTCGGGCCTGGCGACTCGAGGAGCTCGGGCGCGCGGCCGGGGTGAGCCTCGGTCACTCCCACAACGTCATCAAGCGGCTCGAGCAGCTCGCATGGGTCGAGCGCGACGACAGTCAGCGATTGCGGTTGTCGAAGCCGGCCGACCTGCTCGAGGGCTGGTGCGAGTCCTACACCTATCGGACCAACGAGCGCACCTCGTACCTGGCACCGGAGCGCGTCACGCGAAAGTTCATGGGTGAGATCGTGCGGGTCGCGGGCGCCGAGGGGCGCCGGTACGCCTTCACCCTGAACGCGGGGGCCGCTTTGCTGGCGCCGAGCCTCAGGCTGCCCGCCGTCCACTGCTATCTCGAGGGCGATCCGG
>QHTE01000035.1:0-27260 GCA_003220685.1 Candidatus Rokuibacteriota bacterium | reverse complement strand
CTTGGCCTGCGACCGGCCGCCGAGGCGGACGGCGCGCTCCACTTCCTGGCGCCCTACGACCTCGGAGTGTTCTATGGCGCCTTCGAGAAGGGCGGGCTCAAGGTCGTGTGCCTGCCGCAGCTGTACGCCGACCTCGTGAACTACGAGCGCCGGGGGCGCGAGCAAGCCGAGCACCTGCGGCGCGAGGCGATGGGTTACTGAGCGATCGCGGAAGGAGGTGATTCCGATGGCGAAGAAGAAGGCGACGAAGAAGAAGAAGGGCAAGTAGGTCGCACGACGGCGGCACGAGTCTCTCGACGGAAGGAGGTGAGCCGCTCGATGAAGAAGAAGGCCAAGAAGAAGAAGAAGTAGTGACGCGGTTCTCGCCGGTGGGGGGTGGCGGCCTCCCACCATTCACCATTCGGGAGGGGGCCAACGCCCCCTCCCGTGTGTGTGCTTAAATGACCTTCGTGACCTTCCCCGCCTTGAGGCAGCGGGTGCACACGCGTACGCGCCGAGGCTTCCCGGCCATCATGGCGCGCATCGAGACCAGATTCGGTAGCCACCGCCGCCGTGTCAGCTTGTGAGCGTGGCTGATCGTGTTGCCGACGGAGGGGCCTTTTCCGCAGACGTCGCAGCGCTGAGCCATTCGTGCTCCCTGGAGTTGGGTTTCCGAGGACCGGGACGAACATTTTCTATAGCACAGGGGCGGCCATGAAGCAAACCGACGCCGCGTCGACGCTCGCGACGCCGCTGCGATTCGTCAAGGGCGTCGGCCCGCACCGCGCGAGCCAGCTCGAGCGCAAGGGGCTTCGCACCATCGAGGACGCACTCCTGTTCGTGCCCCTCCGCCACGAGGACCGGACCCGGCTGACTCCGTTCCGCTCGCTCGTGCCCGGTCAGGCCGCCACGTGCTCGGGTGTGATCGTCGGCGTGAGCCCGCCGCCGCCCGGACGCTCGCGCGTGCCCTTCACCGTGATGCTGCGCGATTCGAGCGGCTACGCCACCGCCAGCTGGTTCGGCTGGCGCTATCTGGCGCGCGTCCTCAAGCGCGGCCAGCAGCTCGTGCTGCACGGCCGGGTCGGGCGCTACAAGGGAGCGATCGTCCTCCAGCAGCCCGACTACGAGGTCGTCGAGAACGGCGAGGACGAGCGGCTGCACACGGGCCGCCTCGTGCCGGTGTATTCGCTCACCGAAGGACTGCCCCAGCGCGCGCTGCGATCCCTCATGTGGCGGCTCGTCGAGTCTCACGCCGCCGACGTCGAAGAGGTGCTCCCGGACAGCCTCCGGGCCCGTCGCGGCCTCGTCGGCCGGGCCCAGGCGATCCGGGACGCTCACTTCCCCGAGACGGACGCAACGCTGGCGGCGGCAAGCCGTCGCCTCGCGTTCGACGAGGGCCTGCTCCTCCAGCTCGGCCTCGCGATTCTCCGAAGCCGCGTCGCCCGTGCGCGCGGGCTCGCGCTGAACCCGCGCGGCGATCTGGTCGCCCGGCTGCGCGCGCGGCTGCCCTGGAAGCTGACGGGGGCCCAGGAGCGCGTCTGGGAGGAGATCCGGCGCGACATGGCGGCGCCGCACCCGATGCATCGCCTCCTGCAGGGCGACGTGGGCTCGGGCAAGACGATCGTGGCCGCCCAGGGCGTCCTGACGGCGATCGAGGCCGGCTACCAGGCGGCGGTCATGGCGCCGACGGAGATCCTGGCCGAGCAGCATTTCATGACCTTCCGCCAGCTGCTCGATCCGCTCGGCGTGCGCCTCACCTTGCTCACCTCGTCGCTCAAGCCGCGCGAGCGGGCGGCGCGGCGCGCGGTCCTCGCCGCAGGCGAGATCGAGTGCGTCGTGGGCACCCACGCGCTCGTCCAGGAAGGCGTCGACTTTCGCCGTCTCGGGCTCGTGGTGGTCGACGAGCAGCACCGCTTCGGGGTCGAGCAGCGGGCGCGTCTCAGGGGGAAGGGCGAGCACCCCGACCTGCTCGTGATGACGGCCACGCCCATCCCGCGCACCCTCGCCCTCACGATCTACGGCGACCTGGACGTGTCGGTCCTCGACGAGCTGCCGCCCGGGCGCCGCCCCGTCGTCACCGTCGCGCGCTCGGAAGGCAAGCGCCGCGCGATCTACAAATTCCTCCGCGAGCAGGTCGCCGGGGGCCGCCAGATCTACGTCGTCTACCCGCTGGTCGAGGAGTCCGAGGCGCTCGATCTCAAGGCGGCGACCGACATGGCGCGCCATCTCGCGGACGATGTGTTCCCCGACCTCGTGGTCGGCCTGCTGCACGGCCGGCTCGGCTTCGAGGAAAAAGACGCGATCATGCGCCGCTTCAAGGCGGGCGAGATCCACGTGCTCGTCTCCACCACGGTGATCGAGGTCGGGATCGACGTGCCGAACGCGTCGGTCATGCTGATCGAGCACGCCGAGCGCTTCGGTCTCTCGCAGCTGCACCAGCTGCGCGGGCGCGTCGGGCGCGGCGAGTGGAAGTCGTACTGCATCCTGCTGACCTCCGGCCACCTGACCGAGGAGGCCCAGCGCCGCGTCGACGCGATGACGTCGACGAACGACGGCTTTCGCATCGCCGAGGTCGATCTGGAGCTACGCGGTCCCGGCGAGTTCTTCGGCACGCGCCAGTCGGGGCTCCCCGAGTTCCGCGCGGTCGACCTGCTGCGCGACACGAGCTTGCTCGAGGAGGCTCGGCGCGAGGCGAGCGCCATCATCGCGCGCGACCGCGAGCTCTCGGACCCGGCCCACCGCGCGCTCCGCGCCGAGCTCCTCGCACGGTGGCGGGGCAAGCTCGCGCTGGCCACTGCCGGCTAGGGATTTCTCGAATATTTGTTGACACTGGCACCCGAGAGGCCCAGGCTTTCTATAGTTGTGAGCAAGTGACGCGCCTTCCGGGGCGGGGACCTCGAGGGCGCGCCCGCTGAACGCTGCGACGCGATGTCGCGAGGTGCAGTGAGGTGCACCCCTCGCTCCCCTGTCGGCCTCCGCAGGCCGCCCGACCTGGTGGCTCTTCGACGGTCTTAATCGCCCCGGCAGATCTCGCTGCCACGGCTCGGCCCTGGGGTCTACCTCTCCAGGCTGGGAAAGGCGGGATCGACATGTCCGGCTCGACGACCGAGACGCCGGTGGCGATTTTCAACTCCCATACGGAGTACATCCAGGCGCTCAGCGAGGCCCTCGCGAGCGAGGGGGTGACGACCGTCGCCGCGCTCCTGGCCGACATTCAGGACGGCACCCTGGATCTCGTTGCCTTCCTGGAGGCCCACAACCCGCGGGTGATCGTGTATGACCTCCCCCGTCCCTACGAGAGACACTGGAACTTCCTGCGCCTCCTGAAGCAGACCCATGGTCTGCGCCGGAGGGCCTGGATCCTCACCACGACCGACAAGAAGGCACTGGACGCGGCCGTGGGAGCGTCGGGCGTGATCGAGATCATTTTCGGCGAGCCCTATGGAGTCAGCGAGGTCGTGGAGGCGGTGCGTCAAGCGCTGTCAGACGGCCGGCCGCGCACGACAGAGGAGTAACGCGTATGAGCGCGAGCAGTTCTTCGCCTGATCGCGTGTACCTCGGAGGCGTGCGAGTGCTCTTGGTCGACAGTTCTCCGTATATCCGTTCCGTGGTCACCGCGATGCTCGAGGATTCCGGCGCGACCGTGACTGCGGTGGCGACGGCCGAGGAGGCGTTGGAGACGCTCGAGCGCGAACGCCCCGAGGTCCTCGTGAGCGCGCTGGCGATGCCCGACAAGGGCGGCTACTGGCTTATTGGCAAGGTTCGCGGTCTGCCGCTCGAGCGCGGGGGCGCGACGCCGGCCGCGGCCCTCACCGGGTTCACCGGTCCTGAGCACCGGGCCAGCATCTTGCGCGCGGGGTTCCAGTACCACATCGAGAAGCCGGTCACGCAAGACAACCTCTCCGGGATCGTCGCGCTGCTGGCACTGAAAGCTTCAGCCTCTCCGCCGCGCTGACCGGGGTCTCGCCGTCGCGCGGCGGGCCACCGGCCCCTGTGTTACCTTCCCCGCGTCATGACGCGAAGGCGAAGCCAGTCGGCGTGCGCGTGATCGCGGGAGCGCTGAAGGGGCGGCGGCTCGTGACGCCGCGGGGCGCGACGACGCGGCCGACGGCCGATCAGGTGCGGATCGCGCTGATGGACACGCTCGGGCCCTGGCTCCCTGACGCGCGCCTGCTCGATCTCTTCGCCGGCGCGGGCGGCGTCGGGCTCGAGGCGCTCTCGCGCGGGGCGTCGCACGTCACGTTCGTCGAGCGCGATCGGCGAGCCCTGGACGCGCTCGTCGAGAATATCCGGACGCTCGACCTCGAGTCGCGCACGCACGTCGCCCGCGGCGACGTCGCGCGGCAGCTCGGGCGGCTGGCGGGCGAGGGGCGGCGCTTCGAGATCGTCTTTCTCGACCCGCCGTACGCCACTGACGACGGCGAGCGCACGCTCGCGGCGCTGGGCGGCGGGGCGCTGATCGCGCCGGAGGGACTCGTCGTCGCGCAACACCCGACGAAGCGACAGCTTCCGGAAAGCGGCGTATTACGCGCCTTTCGCGACCGCCGTTTCGGGGAGACGACCTTGACTTTCTTTCGAGCCGGAGGGTAGCCTTACCGCCGTGGCCAAGCGCGCTGTCTACCCCGGCATGTTCGATCCCGTCCACAACGGCCACATCGACGTCATCCAGCGCAGCCTGCAGATCTTCGACGAGCTCATCGTCGCCGTCGTCGCCAATCCGTCGAAGCAGCCGCTCTTCTCGGTGAAGGAGCGGCTCGAGATGATCGACGAGGCCACCTCGGACCTCAGCAACTTTCGCATCGTCGCCTTCGACGGCCTCCTGATCGACCTGGTGGCGCGCGAGCGCGCCGACTGCATCGTGCGCGGCATCCGCGCCGTGTCCGACTTCGAGTACGAATTCCAGATGGCGCTGATGAACCGGAAGCTGCGCAGCACCGTCGAGACGGTGTTCCTGATGCCACACGAGAAGTACACGTACATCTCGTCGCGCCTGATCAAGGAAGTCGCCAGCTTCGGCACGTCGGTGGCCGGCATGGTGCCGCCGATCGTCGAGAAACGACTGGCCGAGAAGTACCCTCCCAAGTAACGCGGCGGTCCGCCGCCGAAGGAGCCAGCCGTGCTGGCCGATCGCTTGAAGACGCTTGCCCCCTCGTCGACCCTCGCCGTGCAGGCGAAGGCGCGCGAGCTTCGCCGCCGCGGCGTCGACGTGATCTCGTTCGGCGCCGGTGAGCCGGACTTCGACACGCCCGAGCGGATCAAGAACGCGGCGATCCAGGCGATGCGGGCCGGCCACACGAAGTACACCGAGGTCGGCGGCGTCCCGGAGCTACGCGCCGCCGTCTGCGGCAAGTTCAAGCGCGACAACGGCCTCGACTACGAGCCGGCGGACGTCCTGATCTCGTGCGGCGCCAAGCACACGCTCTTCAACATGGTCGTCGCGCTCTTGAATCCGGGCGACGAGGTGCTCGTGCCGAGCCCGTTCTGGGTGTCCTATCCCGAGCAGGCGCGGCTCGTCGGCGCGGTGCCCGTCGCCGTCCCGACGCAGGAGCGGACCGGCTTCGACCTCGATCCGGAGCGGCTGCGCGCGGGGATCACGCCGCGCACGAAGGCGATCATCCTGAACAGCCCCAACAACCCGACGGGCGCGGTGTTCTCGCCCGTCGCGCTGGCCGCCGTCGCCGCGCTCGCCGTGGAGCGGAAGCTGATCGTCGTCGCCGACGAGTGCTACGAGGCGCTCACGTTCGAGGGGCGGCACGTGTCGATCGCCGGCCTCGGCCCGGAGATCAAGACGCTCACCTTGACGATCAACACCTGCTCGAAGGCGTACGCGATGACCGGCTGGCGGATCGGCTTCGCCGCCGGCCCGCGCGAGCTCATCCGCGCCATGACGGACGTCCAGAGCCAGGTGACGTCGAATCCGTCGTCGGTGGCCCAATGGGCCGCCGTCGAGGCCCTCGTCGGCCCTCAGGACGAAGTCGCCAAGATGGCCGGCGAGTTCGACCGGCGCCGCCACCTCATCGTGCGAGGGCTCAACACGCTGCCCGGGGTCTCCTGCGTCATGCCGAAGGGCGCGTTCTACGCGTTCGCGAACGTCTCCGGTCTGTTCGGGCGGGAGTGGAGATCCCCCGAGGGCATGACGGTCCTCAAGGGCTCCCTCGACGTCACCGCCTTCCTCCTCGAGGAGGCCAAGGTGGCCGTCGTGCCCGGGGTCGACTTCGGCTCGGACGATCACGTGCGGCTCTCGTACGCGACCAGCACGGCGCTCATCAGCGAGGGCCTGTCGCGCATGGGGCAAGCCCTGACCCGACTCGCCTGAGCGGCCAACCGCGCCTTGACTCCGCGCGACAATCTCTAGTAAGGAGAGCTACCGATGAAGCTCGAAGGCTCCTACGAGGTGAAGGCGCCCCGCGAGAAGGTCTGGAACGCGTTTCTCGATCCCGCGACGCTCCAGAAGGCGATCCCCGGCTGCGAGAAGCTCGAGCTGATCGGGCCCGACGAGTACAAGGCGACGCTCAAGATCGGCGTGGGCGCGGTGAAGGGGACGTTCGAGGGCAAGGTGAGGCTGCTGGACAAGAAGCCGCCCGAGTCCTATCGCCTGGTCGCCGAGGGGAGCGGCGGGCCGGGATTCGTCCGGTCGGATACCACGATCACGCTCTCGGACATCGACGGCGGCACTCGCGTCACGTACAGCGCGGACGTCCAGGTCGGGGGGCTCATCGCGGGCGTCGGGCAGCGGATGCTCGGCGGGGTCTCGAAGATGATGGCCGATCAGTTCTTCAACCGGATGGGCGAGCTCTTGACCACCGCCTGACCCGACAGCGAATGCCGAGCCGCTATCTCGAGCCGCGTCTCGAGCGTGCCTCACGCGCCGAGATGGCGCGGGTGCAGACACGGCGCCTGCGCGAGCAGCTAGCCCACGCGGCGGCGGCGAGCCCGTTCTATCGGCGCAAGCTCAGGGCGGCCGGCATCAAGCCGGCGGCCGTCCGCACGCTCGACGATCTGCCGAAGCTGCCGTTCACGACCAAGGACGAGCTGAAGGAGAACCAGGCGCAGAAGCCGCCGTGGGGCGACGTCCTCGCCGTGCCGCTGGAGGACGTGCTCCGCATCCACATGACCTCGGCCACGACGGGCCGGCCGCTCGCGTTCCTCGACACGCGCGACGACTGGTACGGCTTCTATCACTCCTACGCGCGCGCGCTGCACGCCTTCGGCGTGCGCAAGTCGGACTTCGTGATGGCGGCGTTCTCGTACGGGCCGTGGATCGGCTACTGGTCGGGGTTCTACGCGGCGCAGGACCTCGGCTGCCTCGTGTTCCCGGTCGGCGGCCTCTCGACCGACCAGCGGATCGACGCGCTCCTCAACTATCCGATCACGGTGCTCGGCTGCACGCCCTCGTACGCGCTCTTCCTCGCGGAGGCCGCGGCGAAGAAAGGCATCGACCTCGCGAAGGACACGAAGGTCCGGATCACCTGGCACACCGGCGAGCCGGGCGCGTCCATCCCGGCCACCCGGGCGAAGATCGAGGCGGCCTTCGGCGCCCGCGCCTACGACCTGCCGGGGCTGACCGAGATCGCGGCGTGGGGGTTCGAGTGCGAGGCACGCTCGGGGCTGACCCACGTCAACGAGGATTACTGCTATCCCGAGGTGCTCGACGAGAACGAGCGGCCGGTCGAGCCCGGCGGGCGCGGCGAGCTGGTCTTCACGAGCCTCTATCGCAAGGCCATGCCGCTCCTCCGCTATCGCACGCGCGACATCGTCCAGCTGGCGGATCGGCGCTGCCCGTGCGGGCGCACCTTGACGGCGTTCGAGGGCGGCGTGCTCGGGCGGCTCGACGACATGAAGAAGATCCGCGGCGTGATCGTTTACCCGCGCCGCGTCGAGGAGCTGGTGCGGCCGCACGCGGACGTCGACGAGTTTCAGATCGTCTTCCGCCGGCACGAGGGGCTCGACGACATCCTGATCCGCATCGATCCCTCGCCGGCGCTGTCCCCCGGCGAGCGCGCCGGGCTGCAAGGGAAGCTCGCCGAGGATTTCCGGATCGGGCTCGGCATCCGCGTCACGGTCGAGATCGGCGAGCCCGGGTCGCTTCCGCGCTGGGACCACAAGGCCCGTCGCGTGCGCGACGAGCGGACGGAGGTGCCGTTTTGAAGGCCGCACTCTTCCGGGAACACGGCGGCGCCGAGAAGATCCTCTACGAGGACTACCGCGATCCCGCGATCGGAGCCGGCGACGCGCTGATCCGCGTGCGCGCCTGCGCGCTCAACCAGGTCGACATGCTGCTGCTGGACGGCCGCTTCCCGCCGCCCGAGGGGCTTCCCCACGTCAACGGCTGCGAGGTGACGGGCACCGTCGAGGCGACGGCCGCCGGCGTGGCGGGCCTCGCGCGCGGCGAGCGCGTGATCGTCTTCCCCGGATTCGCGTGCGGGAGCTGCGAGTACTGCCTGCTCGGCGAGCGGACGGTGTGCGTGCGCTACGGGTACCTCGGCGCCCACAAGGACGGCGGTTACGCCGAGCTGGTGAAGGTGCCGGCGGCCAACGTGCTGTCGCTGCCCGAGACGATTCCGTTCGAGGCGGGCGCCGCGGTGCCGCTGGCCATGCTGACCTCGTGGCACGCGCTGGTGGCGCAGGCCGAGCTCCGACCCGGCCAGACCGTGCTGGTCCAGGCCGCCGGCAGCGGCGTGGGCAGCGCGGCGATCCAGATCGCGCGGCTCTGCGGCGCCCGCGTCATCACCACGGTCGGCTCCGACGACAAGATCGAGTTCGCGAAGGCGCTCGGCGCCGAGCGCGTCGTGAACTACCGCACGCAGGACTTCGTCGAGGAGACGAAGCAGTGGACGGGCAAGCGCGGGGTCGACGTCGTCGTCGAGCACATCGGCGGCGACACCTTCGAGCGGTCGGTCTACGCGCTGACCCGCCTGGGCAAGCTCGTCACGATCGGCTCGCACGACACCCACTGGGGCCGGCTCGACCTGCGCCACGTCTACTCGAAGAACCTCCGGATCCTCGGGACCAACCTGGGCTCGATCGTCGAGCTCAAGACGGTCCTCGACCACGTGGTCCGGGGGCAGCTGCGGCCGGTCGTCGACCGCGCGTTCCCCCTGAAGGACGCGCGCGCCGCGGTGCAGCACGTGCTGGACCGGAAGAACAAGGGCAAGGTCCTCTTGGTCTCGTGACGCTCGGTGACCTGCTCGCGCGCGCGGCGCTCCGTCGACCCGACGCCGAGGCTGTCGTGGATGGCCGGCAGCGGCTCACCTACGCCGAGCTCGACGCGCGCGCGGCCGCGGCGTCCCGCGGATTCGCCCGGCTCGGCGTCGCCCCCGGCGACCGCGTGCTGCTGGTCCTGCGCAATCGCCTCGAGCACGTCATCGCCTACTGGGCGCTCCAGAAGCTCGGCCCGTGGCGGTTCCCGTGAACTTCCGCCTGGCTGCCTACGAGCTTCGCTACGTCCTCGAAGACTCCGGCGCCAGGGTGGCTCTCTGTGAAGACTCCACTTCTGGTCCCATGCTGGAAGCGGCGAGCGGCACGACGACTCGCCTCGTGTTCGTCGGCGAGAGGCCAGCAGCGGGGGCGACGTCCTTTGACGGTGTACTCGGGGACGGGGGCGCTGCCGCCCCCGTCCCCGAGCCGCCGACCGAGAACGACCTCTCGCTGATCCTATCTGTGGGTCGCCGGCCGCGTCGACGACATGATCATCAGCGGCGGCGAGAACATCCATCCGGTCGAGATCGAGGACGTGCTGGCGCGACACGCCGGCGTGAAGGACGTGGCGGTCATCGGCGAGCCCGACGAGAAGTGGGGCGAGCGCGTCGTCGCCTTCGTCGTGCCGGCCTCCGCCTTGACGGCGGACGCGCTCGACCAGCACTGCCGGGCGAGCGGCGACCTCGCGAACTTCAAGCGGCCTCGCCGTTTCGTGTTCGTCGCCGCGATCCCCAAAACGGCCTCGGGCAAGATACTGCGGCGCCTGCTGCGCCACGGCCAGTACACGGAGGTGCGACCATGAGCGAGTTTCTTCGAGTCGAGCGCGCCGGGGCCGTGGCGACCGTCTGGATCGATCGCCAGCCCCGGATGAACACGATGACCGTCGCGATGCGGCACGAGTTTCCCGGCATCTTCGCGGGCCTCGAGGCCGACGAGGCGGTGCGCGTGGTCGTGATCCGCGGCGCCGGCGGAAAGGCGTTCAGCGCCGGCGGCGACGTGTCCGAGTTCCTGCAGCAAGAGCCGGCGGATCTCGAGCTGTGGGGCGACACGCTCACGGCGGCCGAGCGGTGCCGCAAGCCGGTCATCGCCGCCATCGACGGGTATACGATGGGGGCCGGTCTCGAGCTGGCCGTGGCCTGCGACTTCCGGCTGGCCACCTTGCGCTCGGAGTTCGCGTTCCCGGAAGTCCGGCTGGGTATGATCCCCGGCAGCGGCGGCACCCAGCGCGCGCTCCGGCTCATCGGCATGACGCGCAGCAAGCTCTTCATGATGACCGGGCAGCGGATCTCGGCCGAGCGCGCCGAGGCGTGGGGGCTGATCACCATGGCGGTGCCGAACGACAAGCTCGACGAGGCGGTGACGGCGCTCGCCGGCGAGCTGGCCGATCGCCCGCCGCTGGCGCTCCGCACGTTGAAAATGGTACTCAATCGCGGAGCCGAGGCGCCGCTTGAGACCGCGCTGGAGCTCGAGCGCAAGGCTTACGCGTGGCTGCGCTCCACGCACGACTACGCGGAGGGCGTCACCGCATTCCTCGAGAAGCGGCCGCCCAAGTACACGGGGAGGTAGACGATGGCTCGATCCTTTGGACTGATCCTGGCCAATCGCGCCGTCGTGCTCGGCGCCGTCAAGGTGCCGGACCTCGTCGACCTCACGGTGCAGGCGGAGCGCTCCGGCTTCTTCGACGCGGTGTGGGCCGGCGACAGCCTCCTGGCCAAGCCGCGCCTGGAGTCGGTCACCCTCCTCTCCGCGCTGGCGGGCGTGACCACGAAGCTGCGCCTGGGTGTGGGCTGCATGGCGACCTTCGTCCATCGCCATCCGGTCATGCTCGCGCACCAGTGGGCGAGCCTCGATGTGCTGTCCGCCGGCCGGAGCTTGCTCGCCGTGTGCCTGGGGGGGCCGAGCGACGCGAACGCCGCGCAGGCCGCCGAGCACTCCGTCATGTCCATTCCTTCCGCCGAGCGCGTGGGGCGGCTCGAGGAGGGGATCGCCCTCATGCGGAAGCTCTTCGGCGGCAAGAACGTCTCGCACCACGGCCGGTTCTATTCGTTCGACAACGTGACGCTCGAGCCGCGGCCGGTCCAGCAGCCGTGCCCGATCTGGATCGCCTCGAACCCGACCGGCCTCACCTGGAAGGGCGGCGCCTCGGCCTCCGAGGCGGTGATCGAGCGCTCATACCGGCGCATCGCGCGCCACGCCGACGGCTGGATGACCAACAAGCTCACGCCGGACGAGTTCCGCCGGCAGTGGAGCCGCATCGGCGCGATGGCGCGCGAGGAGGGCCGCGATCCGGCGAAGCTCGGCAGCGCGCTCTACCACAACATCAACATCACGGAGGACCGCGCGAAGGGGCTCGAGGAGACCAAGGCCTTCCTCGACAAGTACTACACCTCGAACTTCTCGCGCGAGTTCGTGGAGCAGTGGACGATCTCCGGCGACCCCAAGCAGTGCGTCCAGGAGCTCCGCGCTTACTTCGACGCCGGCGTCGGCCACATGGCGCTGCGCTTCGGCTCGTGGGATCAGGTCGGCCAGTTCAAGCGCTTCCTCGGCGAGGTGGCGCCGGCGCTCGGCGCATGATCGCGTCGGGCGAGCTCCTGATCCGCCTGGTCGTCGGGACCACGCTCGGCGGCATCATCGGCTACGAGCGCGACGTCCACGGCCGGCCGGCCGGCTTCCGAAGGACCGGTGCGAGCATCCAGGGACTGACGACCGCCGCCGGTCTCTGGCTGGTTGCCGCCATCGGGCTCGCCTCCGGCGCGGGCATGTACGTCGTGAGCGCGGCGGCGACGCTCGTCGGCGTCGTGGCGCTCGCGGTGCTGCGTCGCTTCGAGCACAAGGACGACCAACTGCCTGCGCACCCTTGCGCAGGCGGGAGTCGCGGTCGCGCCGGCCGAGTACGAGCGGCGCGTCGACGAGCATCGCATTCACCTGACGCTCCAGGCACGGGTACCTCCCGGAGGCCAGGAGCGTCTGGTCGACCTGCTCGAGTCGCAGCCCGGCCTCGAGCGCGTGCGGATCGAGCCGATCGAATGACTGCGGAGCGCCGAGGGCGGAAAGGGAGGCCGGGGCAATGAGCTTCGTGGACATGCGCGAGTGGATCGCGCGGCTGGACAAGGACGGCGAGCTGCGACGGATCACCGCCGAGGTCGACTGGGACCGGGAGCTCGGCGCCATCGCGCGGCGCGTGCTCGAGAAGAAGGGCCCGGCGCTGCTCTTCGAGCGCATCAAGGGCTACGAGACCGGGCGCTGCACGAAGGTGTTCGTCAGCGGGCTCGGAAGCGTCGGCCGGCTCGCGCTCGCCCTGGGCTTCCCCAAGGACGTGTCCAACCGCGACCTCGTGCAGCACGTCATGAAGCTGAATCGTCAGGTGATCCCGCCGAAGGTCGTCGCGACCGGCCCTGTGAAAGAAGTCGTGGTCCGCGGCAAGGACGTCGACCAGACGGAGTTTCCGGTCCCGAAGTGGCACTACCTCGAGGGCGGGCGCTACATCCACACGTTCTCCGGCGTCGTCACGCGCGACCCCGAGACTCGCGCGATGAACGTCGGCATCTACCGCGGCATGATCGGTAAGAAGGACACGGCGCCGTTCCTGCTCATCAAGGGCGGCCAGCACTGGGGCCAGCACTTCCTGAAGTACGCGACGCGCGGCGAGCCGATGCCGGTCGCGTGCGTGATCGGCTGGGATCCGATCATGCCGTTCCTGGCCGGCTCGCCGATCCCGACCGGTGTCTGCGAGTGGGACGTGATGTCCGCCTACCGCGGCGAGCCGGCCGAGCTGGTCCGCTGCGAGACGATCGATCTGGAGGTGCCGGCCTCCGCCGAGATCGTGGTCGAAGGGTTCATCAGCGACGACCCGGCGACGTACGAGACCGAGGGGCCGTTCGGCGAGTTCACGGGCTACGTCTCCGACGTGCCGACGCTGCGCCCGACGATGCGGGTCACCTGCATCACACACCGGCGCGAGCCGATCTTCCGCGGCTGCCTCGAGGGCACCTTGCCCGGCTCCTACAGCGAGAACAGCGTGATGTCGTCGGTGCAGCGCGCGGCGATCGCGTGGAACATCCTGACGGCGGCCGGCATCCCCGGCGTGCGCGACGTGTTCGTGCCGCCCATCACCAACGGCGTGAACATCGTCGTCCAGATCAAGAAGGCTTACCAGGGCCAGCCCAAGCAGATCGCCGCGGCGCTCTGGGGCTCGAGCGCCGCCCAGTACCGCTACAAGCACGTCACCGTCGTCGAGGAGGACATCGATCCGGCTTCGTACGAGCAGGTCGACTGGGCGTTCGCCCACCGGGTCAACGCCGGCGAGGACGGCATCGTCATCTTCCCCGGGATCTTCGGCTCGCCGATCGATCCGAGCACGCCGATGGAGGATCGCGACGTCGCGCGGCTCGGCACCGGGCTCTGGAATCGCGTGCTGATCGACGCGACCCGCTCGTGGAAGCTCGAGCGGCGCCCCGAGTGGGGCGGCGAGCGCTTCCCGCCCACGGTGCGCCCGGCGGTCGAGGACGAAGCGAGGGTGCGTGCGCGCTGGGAGGAGCTGGGGCTCGGGGATCTCTGAGATGAAGATCACCGAGATCCGCTCGATCCCGCTCGCGGTCCCCTTGCAGGTGACCGGGCCGCCGTCGTCCTGGGCGCCCGGCGCCGGCAAGCAGATCCTCGTGCGCGCCACCACCGACGAGGGGCCGGTCGGCTGGGGCGAGAGCTTCGCCTACGGCGCGACCGAGGCGGTGTGCCACGTCGTCGACGACGCGCTGGCGCCGATCCTGCTCGGCCAGGATCCGACACAGATCGAGAGCCTCGTCGATCGTATACACCACGCGCTGATGATCTGGGGGCGGCGCGGCCTGGCGATGATGGCGGTGAGCGGCGTCGAGCTGGCGCTCTGGGATCTGGCCGGCAAGGCCCGAAGCGTTCCGGTCTACGAGCTGCTCGGCGGCCTCTGCCAGTCGCGGCTGCGCGTTTACTCGAGCCTCCTGCGCTACGACACGCCGAGCCAGGTCGGACAGGCGATCTCGGGCGCCCTGGCGGCCGGCCACAGCGCGATCAAGCTCCATCAGACCGACGTTGAGTCGGTTGCTGTAGCGCGCGAGGTTGCCGGCGACGACGTGGAGCTGATGCTCGACACAAATTGTCCGTGGTCGGTCGAGGAGGCGATCCGCATGGGCCGACGGCTCGAGCGCTACGATCTGCGCTGGCTCGAGGAGCCCGTCTGGCCGCCTGAGGACTACGCGGGGCTTGCGCGCGTGCGCGCGGCGCTGCGTATTCCGATCGCGGCCGGCGAGAACGACGCGACCGTGTTCGGGTTCCGCGAGCTGATCGCGCACGGCGCGGCGGACGTCCTGCAGCCGAGCGTGACGAAGGTGGGCGGGCTCCTCGAGATGAAGAAGATCGCGATCCTCGCCGCCGCGGCCAACGTGACGCTGGTCCCGCACGCCTTCTACTACGGTCCCGGGCTCGCGGCGAGCCTGCACCTGGCCGCCGCGACGCCCGGTGTGCCGTACGTCGAGTTCCCGGGCACGCCGCTCGTCGCCTCGCTCACCGCCGAGCCGATCCGCTTCGCCGGCGGTGCCGTCGCGGTGCCCGATCGGCCGGGCCTCGGCGCCGATCCCGATCCGGGCTTGCTCTCGCGTTATCCCTATCAGGCTGCCGCGGCGCGCCCCTTCTATCTGACGTGAGCCGACGCGAGCGGCTGACGTGAGCATCGAGATCGTCCGCGCGACGTCGCCCGATCAGATGGTCGTCGCGCGGATGCTCTTCAAGGAGTACGAGGCCGCGCTCGGTATCGAGCTGAGCTTCCAGGGCTTCGCGCGCGAGGTGGCGGAGCTACCGGGCGCCTATGCCCCACCCGCGGGTCGTCTGTTTCTGGCGACCGACGGGGCCGAGCCCGCCGGCTGCGTCGCCTTGCGCCCGCTCGGCGACGGCATCGGCGAGATGAAGCGCCTCTACGTCCGGCCGGCCGCGCGGGGAGCGCGTCTCGGCCGCCGGCTGGCCGAGACGATCATCCGAGAAGCGCGCGCGACCGGCTACGCGCGCCTACGCCTTGACACCCTACCGTCGATGAAAGAAGCGTTCGCGCTCTACCAGAGCCTCGGCTTTCGCGAGATCCCGCCGTACTGCGAGAACCCGATCGTCGGCACGCGCTTCATGGAGCTCGAGCTCTAGTCATCTTCGCGCGCGATATGGCCGCGATGCGTCGCTTCTACGAAGACATCCTCGGCTTTCCACTGCGACGGGAGCTGTCCCCAGATTGGATCGAGTATCGAGTGGGAGACAACACCTTGGCCTTGGCCAGGCCGAGCCGAACCGCAGCAGATGCTCCAACGCCCGAAGGCAGCGCCTCGCTTCAACTGGCGTTCAAGGTTTCCGCTCCCGAAGTCGATCGATGCGATCCGGATGGAAACTTGCTGGAGGTGTTCGGGGAGATCTAGACGGCCTGCTCAGGCGCGGACGGGCTCCGCTACCGAGGCGCGCAGCACGAGGCAGAGGGGGATCGTTGTGAGGACCAGCGCCGAGACGCCGACGAGCGTCGTGGAGACTCCGGCGACGTCGCCGATCAGGCCGTAGAACGAGGGCGCGAGCGCCGACGACATGATCGTCAGCGTGTAGTAGAGGCCGTACGCGCGCGAGCGCCGGTCGGCGCTGACGAGATCGGCGACGGTGCCGTAGAGCACCGAAGACGTCCCGTTCAGCGCCACGCCCATCAGCGGCAGGATCGCCAGCGCCGCCGGCAGCGGCGCGGGGATCAGCACGAGGATCCCGAGCGCCGTCGCGGCCTCGGTGAGGACCACCGTGCGGATCACGCCGAGACGCTCGGCGACTAGACCGCAGGCGAACTTGCCGACGGCGCCGCCCGCGAACAGGAGCGCCAGTGCGGTGCCGACACCCGCGACCGAGGAGCCCTTCGCGATCAGCGCGAAGGGCAGGAACGTCAGGAACCCGGTGCGCGTCGCGTTGTCGATCATCCCGATTGCGGTCAGGGACTGGAAGCCGCGTAGATTGCGAATCCCCCAGCCCGACCGGGCCCCGAACGTCGCCTGCGCCCGGTCATCCGCGGCGGGAGCCGGCAATTCTGGCGCGAGCCGCGCGAGGATGCCGAGAATCGCGGCCGCGGCCACGAGGCCGATCACGCCGTACGCCGCCGAGGCGGCTCGCCACCCGACCAGGAGCGCGGCGAAGGCGACCGCCGCCGGCACCGCGACCTTGCCGAGATCGCCGGAGAAGTTGTAGGTCCCGAGCGCGGCGCGCCGCGGGCCCGTCTCGTACGCCTTCGAGACGAGCGACGACGAGAGGGGGTGCTGCACGCCGGATCCGAGCCCGGCGATCAGGAGCACGAGCAGCAGGGAGAGGAAGCCACCGGCCAGACCGGCGACGATGAACCCGCCCGCCGTGACCGCCGTCCCCGCGGCGAGCAGACGCCGCTCGCCCCACCGCTCGGCGAGCAGCCCCGCGGGAATCTGGAATGCGGCCATGCCGCCGCTGTAGGCGGTCCGGATGACGCCGACCTGTGCGAAGGTCAGCCGGAACTCGCTCGCCCAGATCGGCAGGAGCACGTAGAGGATGTCCGAGAATCCGTCGTGGACGAAGTGGATGCTGCAGGCGGCGGCCAGCACCGCGCGGGCGCGCGATCTCACGCTCCGATCATCCCCGAGCGGCCTGGCGCGTTCAAGTAGAATACCGTTGACCGTACAAAGGGAGGGAGGCTCCATGCCGATCAGCATCACGCGCGTCTACACTCGCACCGGCGACAAGGGCGAGACCTCGCTGGTCGGCGGCAAGCGCATCCCGAAGGACTCGCCCCGGATCGTGGCCTACGGCACCGTCGACGAGCTGAACGCCGTCGTCGGCCTGGTGCGCGTCTTCAACGCCGAGCGGCTCGACGCGGGCGAGCGCCACCGCTGGCTCGACGAAGTGCTGCGAAAGATTCAGAATCAGCTCTTCGATCTGGGCAGCGAGCTCGCGACGCCGCCCGACGCCGAGTACGAGGGGATGTTCAAGGTCGGCGAGGGCGAGGTGAAGGAGCTCGAAGAGCTCATGGATCGCTGTCAAAAAGATCTGCCGCCGCTCAAGTCCTTCGTGCTGCCGGGCGGCGGGCGCATCAACGGATTTCTCCATCAGGCGCGGACGGTGTGCCGGCGCGCCGAGCGCGAGCTCCTGGCGCTGTCGCGCCAGGAGCCGATCGGCGAGTGGCCGCTCCGCTTCGTGAACCGCCTGAGCGACGTGTTCTTCGTGCTCGGCCGCTGGGTCGGCAAGCACCTGGGCGAGCAGGAATATCTCTGGGAGCGCGGGCTGTCGAGCCACGCGCGCCCGCGAAAGGCGCGCTCATGAAATTCGGACTCTTCTACGAGCTCTCGGTGCCGCGTCCGTGGACGCGCGAGTCGGAGCGGACCGTCTACGATAACGCGCTCGAGCAGGTGAAGCTCGCCGACGAGCTGGGCTTCGACCAGGTCTGGGCGGTCGAGCACCACTTCCTGGAGGAGTACTCGCACTGTCCGGCGCCGGAGCTGTTCCTGACGGCGTGCGCGATGGTGACCAAACGCATCCGGGTCGGCTTCGGCATCGTCGTCTGCGTGCCCGAGTTCAACCACCCGATCAAGATCGCCGAGCGCACGGCGGTGCTCGATATCCTCTCGGGCGGCCGCGTCGAGGTCGGCACGGGCCGCTCGGCGACGTGGACCGAGCTGGCCGGGTTCAACGCGAGCCCGGACGTCACGAAGAAGAGCTGGGACGAGTTCGTGCGCTGTCTGCCGCGGATGTGGACGTCGGAGAAGTTCGAGTTCGAGGGCGAGTTCTGGTCGATGCCGCGCCGCACGATCCTGCCGAAAGTCTATCAGCGGCCACACCCGCCGATGTGGGTGGCGGTGACGAGCCCGGGCACCGAGCTCGATGCCGCCGACCGCGGGCTCGGCAGCCTCGGCCTCACCTTCGGCCAGTTCGCCGAGCAAGAGAAGCGCATCGCCGAGTATCGCCGGCGCATCCAGCTCTGCGAGCCGGTCGGCGAGTTCGTCAACGATCAGGTGTCGACCGTCAACTTCCTCTACTGCGGAGAGGACGACGCCGTCGGGCTCAAGACTGGACGCCAGATGGCGAACCACTTCAACTATCTCGCGGCGCAGCTCATCTCGGTTCGCGAGACGTACCCGTCCAAATCGTATCCGTCGCTCGGCCTCCTGCCGCAGCTGCGCCGCCAGGCGACCGGACCCGACGCCTCCGAGCAGGCGGGCGAGGGACTCTGCCTGGGCGGGCCCGAGCGCATCACGCGCGCGCTCAAGCGCTGGGAAGCGTGCGGCGTCGACCGCGTGAACTTCCTGCTCAACACCGCGGAGTCGATCCCGCAGGCCGACGTGCTGGCGAGCCTGCGGCTCTTCGGGAAGGAAGTCATGCCCGCGTTCAACGGTGGCAAGTCCTGATGCCCGTCTTCGGCGAGCTCGAGCTCGCGACGATCGCCGACAGCCTGCCGGCGATGCGCGACCTCGACACCGAGGCGTGGGAGCTGCCGAAGGCCGAGGTCCTCCAGCTCGCGTGCGAGATCGCCGACGGCTCGTGCGCGCTCCTGCCGCGGGCGCTCCACCCGGCCATCCCCGAATACGTCACCTTCGTGGTGACGCGCTATCCAGAGAGCCCGCTCGGGCCCTTCAGCCTGGCGCAGGTGAGATTGATGGCGCGGGCCGGCGTTCACCCGCGCGGCTACGTGCTAGGCGCCGTCGCGTCCAGCCCGGACGCCGTGACCGCCCTCCGCGAGCGCTGGGGCTATCCGGCGGTGCAGGGCGAGATCGCGCTCCGGCGCTATCACGACCGGGTGGCCGCGACAGTGCGTCGAGAAGGCCGGACGATCCTCGAGCTGGCGCTGGTCGATCCGGAGGTCGTCTCGGGCGGCGACCTTCAGTACATCCACGGGGTGACCCTGGCCCGGGTCGCCGGAGCGGCACAGCTGATCCAGGTGGATCCGCACTACACGCTGCATCAGGCCAGCCGCGGCCGCGCCTGCGTGAGCCGCTTCGAGCCCGAGGCGTGGAACGCCGTCCTGGTCGAGCTGACGACGCCGATCTCGGCGAGCGTCTCGACGTGCGATACGGACCTGCCGCGCATCCGCTTCGTGATGGAGCCGGAGACCCCGGTGGTCCGCGGGACCCGGAAGGTTCGGTGAGCTAGCCGCGCCGGGCGGCGCCGTCGAGCGCGAGCCGCAGGTGGTGCATCAGCGACTCGGGCGTGAACGGCTTCGGCAGCAGGATGATCTCCGGGTCGAGCCCGCCGTGGTAGCCGAGCGCGTCGTCGGTGTACCCCGACATGTAGACAACCCTCGTTCTCGGACGCAGCGCGAGAATCTGGCGCGCGAGCTCGGGGCCGCTCATCTGCGGCATGACCACGTCGCTGAGCAAGAGGTCGATCGGCCGCGCTGACTCGCGGCAGAGCCGCAGCGCCTCCTCGCCGCGCGCCGCCTCCAGTACGGTGTAGCCCGCCATCTCGAGGATCTCGCGGGTCAGCTCGCGCACGTCGGCCTCGTCCTCGACCAGGAGGATCGTCTCCGAGCCGCGCGATTCGCCGCCGCGCTCTGGGCCCGGCTCGGCGCGGTCGTCGTCCGTGAGGCTCGCGCACGGCAGGTAGATCTCGAAGGTCGTCCCGCGGCCTTCTTCGCTGCGGACGCCGACGTAGCCGCCGTGCTGCTGCACGATGCCGTAGACCATCGAGAGGCCGAGCCCGGTGCCGCGCCCCTTGTCCTTCGTCGTGAAGAACGGCTCGAAGATGCGCGCCTGGATCTCGGCGCTCATCCCGACGCCATCGTCGCTCACCGACAGGCGCACGTGCGGGCCCGCAGCGGCCCCGGGGTGCTCGCGCGCGAAGGCCTCGTCGAGCTCCACGTCGGCCGTTTCGATGGTGAGGCGGCCGCCCCGCGGCATCGCGTCGCGGGCGTTGATCGTGAGGTTCATGAGCACCTGCTCGAGCTGGGTCGGATCGGCCTTGACCCGGTCGCGCCGCGCGCCCGTCACGGTCTTCAGAGTGATGTGCTCGCCGATCAGCCGCTGCAACATCGAGACCGATTCGCCGACGGCTCCGTTGAGCCGCAGCACGCGCGGCTGGAGCACCTGCTGACGGCTGAAGGCCAGGAGCTGCTTGGTGAGCGCCGCGGCCCGGTGGGCCGTTTGCTGGATCAGATCGAGGTCCTGACGCGGCTTGGTGCCGGGCTCGAAGCGCTTGCGGAGGATCTGGCAGCGGCCGTGGATGATCGTGAGGAGGTTGTTGAAGTCATGGGCCACGCCGCCGGCGAGGCGGCCGATCGCGTCCATCTTCTGGGCCTGGAGAAGCGCCTCCTGAGCCCGCGCCACCTCCTCGGCAGCCACCTGGACCTCGCGGAACAGGCGCGTGTTCTCCAGCGCCGTCGCGGCCTGCGACGCGAAGGCCGTGGCGATCGTCTCGTCCTCCGCCGAGAAGCCGGACGGTCGCCGCGTCCGGATCGACAGCACGCCGATCACCCGCTCGCCGACCTTGATGGGCACGCCGAGGAACGCGCGGTAGCCGAGCCGCTTGACGGCGTTCCGGTGCGCCGGGATGAGCTGCGCGTCCTCCGTCACGTCGTCGAGCCGCAGCGGCGCGCCCGTGCCGGCGACGATGCCGCTCAGGCTCTCGCCGATCTTGATGCGCGAGGTCGACATCGTCTCCTTGGCGTCGCCCACGAGCCCGGCGGCCACGAGCTCGTCGCCCTCCACCAGGCGAAAGCCGACCGACTCGGATTCGAGGACCTCGCCGCACGCGGCCGCGATCGCGCCGAGCAGCTCTTCGACCGGCTGGATCCTCGACAGCTCGTGGCTCACGGCGAGCAACGCCTCCAGCCGCGCCTGATAGGCGCGCCGCGCCTCGCGCAGCTGAGCGTTGCGGATCGCGATCGCGGTCTGCGCGGCCAGCCGCGCGAGCCGGGCCTCGTCCCGGTCGGTGAACGGCCGCGGCGAGCGGTTGTACACGGCGAGGAGCCCTTCGACGCGCGCGTCCGTCAGTATCGGCACGGCCAGCGCCGCCTCGACGCTCTCCAGCTCGAGGAGCGGCTGCGGGTCGTTCCGCAGACGCGGATCGTGCGGATAGTCCTCCGTCCGGAACGGACGGCCGGTCAGCAGCACCTGGCCGGCGAGCCCGTCGCCCGGCACGATCTTTCCGATGGGCGGCGCCGGAGCGCCGGGCCAGTGGCGGAGCAGTATCGCCTGGGTCGCCGAGTCGCGGGTAGCGATGACGCCGAGGTCGGCTCGACAGAGCTCACGGGCGGCGTCGCATACGCTCTTCAAGATCGTGTCGAGATCGAGAGAGGCGGTGATCTGGCTCGCCAGCTCCGCGAAGATCTCGGCCTCGCGCCGGCGGCGCTCGGAGTCCTCGAAGAGGCGCGCCTTCTCGAGCGCCATGGCCGCCTGGTCCACGAACGCCTGCGCCAGACGCACCTCGTCGCCGTCGTAGGCGCGGCCTTCGTGGTCGCCGATGGCGATGGCGCCGACGACCCGGTCGTCGACGATCATCGGCAGCGCGAGCGCCGACAGGTGCGGCCGCGCCTGGAGCGATTCGTGGAGCTCGGGGGTCAGCGCGATCCGCGGATCGGTGAGGACGTTCGTCGTCGCGACGGGGCGCCGCGTGCTCACGGCGCGGCCCATGGCCCCGGTCCCCGCGGGGAACGCGATGTCGTGGCCGGAGCCGTCGGCCGAGATGTGCCGGCCGACGAGCGCGCCGGTGACCGGCTCGACGCGGACGAGCGCCGAGGAGAGGCCCCCGAGGAGTGCCCGCAGGCTGTCGGCGATCCGCCCTGCGACCTCCTCGGCGTCGAGCGACTCGGTGACCAGCCGGCCCACGCCCGCCAGGACCTCGGCCTCCCACTTCCGGCGCGTCGTCTCCGAGTGAAGCCGCGCGTTGTCGAGCGCGATCGCGGCCTGGTCCACGAACGTCTGGGCGAGCCGGATCTCGTCCGACGTGAAGACGCGGCCCGTGCGCCCGAGCGCCGCCAGGGCGCCGAAGACCCGCTCGCCGGCGACGAGCGGCAGCGCGAGGATCGCGCGATGCTCGAAGTTCTCGAGCGCCACGCGGGTCTCGGGGGCGAGGGTGATGCGCGGGTCGGTGAGGGCGTCCGGCGTCCACACGGGCCGGCCCTCGCGCACCGCGAGGCCGACCGCCGCGGTACCCCGCGGCAGGGTGCGGTTCCAGTCGGCGCCGACGCCCGTGCTCGCCAGCAGCACGAAGTCGCCGGTCTCGAGGCTGATCCGGTACAGGGTGGCTATGGCCGACCCGAGCAGAGGGCCGACGCTCTCGACGATGCGCTGTCCGACCTCGTCCGGCTCGAGAGATCGCGAGACGAGCCGGCCGACCTCGGCGAGCATCTCGGCCTCGCGCCGGCGGCTCTCCATCTCGCCGAGCAAGTGGGCGTTCCCGATCGCGACCGCCGCGTGGTTGGCCAGGCGGGCGAGCGCCGCCTCGTCCCGGTCGGTGAAGGCACGCGCGGTGCGGTTGAAGACGTACAGCAGGCCCTTGAGCTCGCCGTCCCGGATGGGGATCACGATCTGCGCGACGACGCCCGCGGCCGCGACCCGGTCGGCGTAGTCCCGGGTGATCCGCGGATCCTCGGCGTAGTTCGTCGTCCGGAACGGCTGTCCCGTGGTCAGGACGAGGCCGCCGGAGCCCTTTCCGGGCTCGATCACGAGGCCGATGAGCGCGTCGTCCGCCGCGCCGCGGGCGCCGCGCCGGTGGATCACCCGAACGCCGTCGGTGCCGGGCTCTCGCAGGGCGATCTGGGCGCCGTCGCCGCCGGTGAGCTCGCAGGCCCCGGCGGCGATGCGCGAGAGGATGGTCGCGAGGTCGAGCGAGCTGTTGATCTGCCCGACGACCTCGGCCAGCACGGCGACCTCGCGGCGCCGCCGGGTCGCGTCGTCGAACAGCTGCACGCTCTCCAGCACCAGCGCCGCGTGGTCCGCGAACGCCTGGGCCAGACGAATCTCGCTCTCCAGGAAGACGCGCCCCGCGTTGTCGCAGACCGCGAGCGCGCCGATGACCCGGTCCTTGAGCAGGAGCGGCAGGGCGAGGACGGCCCGATACGCGGCGCCTCCCAGGCGCTCGAGAATCGTCGGGTCGTGCTGGATGCGCGGGTCGTCGGCGAAGTTCGACGTGGCGATGGGGCGGCGCTCGCGCGCGGCGAGCCCGACGACCCCGGTTCCGCGCGGGAAGACCGCGCCGGGCCCCAGCGCCTGCTCCCGCTCGCCCATGAGCGCCAGCGCCGCCAGGTCGCCGGTCTCGGGCACCAGCCGGTAGAGCGCGGACTCTCGGGCGCCGAGCAGGGTCCGGACGCTGTCCACCACCCGCCGTGTGACGGTGCCGAGATCCAGGGTCTCGCTGCTCAGGCGGCTCAGCTCCGCCAGGGCCTCGGCCGTGCGGCGGCGGCGCTCGCTCTCCGCCAGCAGGCGAGAGTTGCGAATCGCCGCTCCGGCCTCCGCGATCAGGGCCTCGAGGATCTCGTATTCCTCGCTCTCGAGGTCGAAGGGCTTCTCGGCCATGAGCACGAGGACGCCGACCACGGAGTCCTGATACGCGATCGGCAGGGCGTACAGGCTCCGGAGGCCCTGGGCGGCATACCACTCGCGCGCGACCATGGACGTCCGGCTGAGGTCGTCGGCCTTGATCGGCTCGTCGTGGAGCGTCACCCATCCGGCGACACCCTGACCGTAGGCGAGGCGCGGGCTCGGATGCCCCGAGCCGATCGCGGCGTCGGAGCACGCGCGGAGCTCGACCGTGCGGGTGGCCTCGTCGGTGACCCAGAGCGATACGCAGCGCGCGTCGGTCAGCCGCACCGCTACGGTCGCGATCTGGCGGAGAATCTCGTCGGTGTCGAGCGAAGAGGAGATCAGCTCGATGAGCTGGATGAGCGTGCGCAGCTTGCCCGCCAGCGCTTCGGAGGCGTCGACGCCGGACCGGTCCACTACCCGGTGCGCCCGGACCAACCGGACTGGAGCGCGCGTCGCGCGCTCCAGATGACGGCCAGGGGCAGGACGGCGACCCCCTGGGCGACGACCGTGGCGGGGGGCGATCCGGCGGCGTCCTGTCCCCGGCGCTTCATGCTGCCCCACCCCCGTTGGAGGCGACCGTGATCCGCGCCGCCGTCTCCGGATCGGGGCTGAAGATCCGGGAGACGACGCGATCGAGCCGCTGAAGATCGATCGGCTTGTGGAGGTACTGGATGATTCCGAGCTGGCGCGCCTGGACCTCGGTCGCCGGGCTGTAATCGCTCGTCGTCATGACGATGGGCAGCGCCGGCTCGAGCACGCGGAGCTTTCTGACGAGATCGCAGCCCGGCATGTCGAGCAGCTCCACGTCCACCACCGCCAGGCCGAGGCGAAACCTGCCGACGAGCCGCATGGCCTCGACGCCGCGCGCGGTCGGAAACGCGCGCAGACGCGCCTGGAGGAGAAAGCTAGCCACGGACCGGGCCGAGGCCTCGTCGCCGTCGGCGACCAGGATCCAGCGCTGGCCCGCGGACTCCCGGAAACTCATGATGCTGCTAGACAGCAGGTTCAGTGCCAGAGGACGTCGTGGCTGTGAAATCGAGAAGTTGCACCCGCGCGATCGCGGGCACTCCGCCGCCCAATGACAGATTTGACGGTCGTCGGTTGACGGTGCTGCTAGATCAGACCGAACTTCTTGATGCGACGGTACAGCGTGCGCACCGTGAGGCCCAGCGCGCGAGCGGCCTGCTCCTTGTCGTTCCGGAAGCGCGTGAGGGCTCGCGCGATCAGATCGCGCTCGGCCTGATCGAGGGTCGGAAGCGTGTCCATGACCGCGGCGTCGGCCGGCGCGTCGGGCTTGGTGCTGAGATCGGGCAGGCTCGTCCGCTCGATCTCGTCGCGGGCGCCCAGCGCAAAGGCCCGCTCGAGGAGGTTCTCCAGCTCGCGCACGTTGCCGGGGAAGTCGTAGGCCGTCAGGGCCGCCATCGCGTCGGGCGCGATGCCCTTGACGTCGCGCCGGAAGCGCTCGTTGAACCGCCGGAGGAAATACCTGAGCAGGACGGGGATGTCGCTCTTGCGCTCGCGGAGCGGCGGGACCACGATGCGGACGACATTGAGCCGATAGAAGAGGTCCTGGCGAAAGGCCCCGCTCTGCACGACCGCTTCGAGGTTCTTGTTGGTGGCGGCGATCATCCGCACGCTGACCGAGTGGGTCTTGGTCGAGCCGACGGGCCGGATCTCCTTTTCCTGCAGGACGCGCAGCAGCTTGGCCTGGAGCGCCGGGGAAAGCTCGGCGATCTCGTCGAGGAAGAGCGTGCCGCCGTGGGCGGAGCGGAAGAGCCCGAGGGCGTCGGCGACCGCGCCAGAGAAGGCGCCCCGCACGTGGCCGAAGAACTCCGATTCCATGAGGTCGGCCGGGATCGCGCTGCAGTTGACCGGCACGAACGGCCCCTTGCTGCGGCCCGACTGCCGGTGGATCGCGGCGGCCACCAACTCCTTGCCGGTGCCGCTCTCGCCCTCGATCAGAACGGGCGAGTCGGAATCCGACACCTTGGCGATGATCTCCCGGACCCGCGTCATTCCCGGCGCGTTGCCCACCAGGTCTTTCACCGCCAGGTGCTCGGCGAGGCGGTTGCGCAGCGAGTGCACCTCGCGGCTCAGGAAGCGCTTCTCGAGGACCTGCTGCATGAGGTGTTGTAGCTCGTCCAGGTTGAGGGGCTTGATGAGGTAGTCGTAGGCGCCCGACTTCAGGGCCTGGACCGCGGTCTCGACCATCGGGTTGCCGGTCATCATCACGACCTCGAGCGCCGGGTCGTGACGCTTCATCTCGTCGAGGACTTGCAACCCGTCCATCTCGGGCATCCAGATGTCGACCAGCGCGGCGTCGAAGATCTGGTGACTGATCAGATCGACGGCCTCCCGGCCGCTGGCCACGCGGGTGACGTCGTAGCTCCAGGAGCTCAGCGCGTCGCGCAGGAACTCCCCGACGTCGGCATCATCGTCCACCACGAGCACGCGCGGGTGATCCATCGGCGACTACCCCCTTGTCCGCCGATCGCACCGGGCCAGAAAATCGAGCACGATCCGGTTCCAGGCCTCGGGCTGGTCGCGGTTGCCGAAGTGGCTCGCCGGCGAAAGGACCGCCAGCTTCGAGCCACGAACTTTGCGGTGCATCACCTTCATCGGCGCGAGCGAGGGGTCGCGGTCGCCGCCGATGAGCAGGACCGGCATCCGCAGACGCGGCAGCTGGTCGGTGATGTGATCCATGGCGAGCAGGGCCCGGAGGGAATTCGCGTACCCGATGGGTGAGAGTCGGCGGTACTCCTCGTAGAACTCTTCGCGGGCGGCCGGCTCGATCGCCAGACGCTCCGAGAGGTTCGGGTTGGCCGCCATCGCGAACTCGGCCATGGCGTCCATGCCTTTCGTCAGGGTGATCTCGATCGAGCGCGCGCGCATGACGAGGTTCTCGACCGAGAGCGGCAGCCCGGCGGCCGAGGACGAGTTCGTCACGATCAGCGACCTGACGCGCAAGGGAAACCGCAGAGCGAAGCGGGTCGCGATGCCCGCGCCCAGGGAGAGGCCGCCCACGTGCGCCTTGCGGATTCCCAGGTGGTCGAGTACCGCCTCGAGGTCCCGCGCCCAGCGCTGGAACGAGTATCGGACCGGGTCCCCGGGGCTGTCGGACCGAGCGTGGCCGCGCGGCTCCCAGAGCACGAGCCGGTGGCGGGCGGCGAGCGCGTCCCGGTTCACGTCCCACATGTCGGCGTTGCCGCCGATGCCGTAGGCGAGCACCAGAGGGGTGCCCCGCCTCCCGTGCTCCTCGTAGTAGAGCCGCACCCGGTCGTCGGTCCGAGCGAATGGCACGGGGGTATCTTAGCCTCCTCAGCGCCTCTAGCCGCTCGGGAAATTCAACATTTCCCGGGCGGTTTTCTTTGCTTCGTCGCACCCAGGCGCACCGAACCGCACCCTTCCGCGGCCGCTTGGGCATGACTTCGGGCATGTCACCCCTCGATGCGTTGCGCCCTGATGAGGTGGATCCCACCGTCGCCGCCCGGCAGCGCCTCGACTGGCAGACCACGCGCCATCGCCGTCGTGTGGCCGGCGCTCCAGCCGCCTCCGGCCGCCGCA
>QHTE01000004.1 GCA_003220685.1 Candidatus Rokuibacteriota bacterium | reverse complement strand
CACACGGTGGGTACGCCGCGACGAACCTCGACAGATGACGGCGTTTCTCAGCACGACGCTCCAAGCGGCGCCTGATTCAACGGTCGGCCAGGCCTCAGATACCCAACGAACGGAGCAAGACCGTTGATCTGGCACCCCTGGCTCCGCATCAACCGCGTCCTGCGCGTGATGCGCCAGACGCGCTGGAGCACGGAGGTATGGTCGCGGGTCAGGGTCGAGTTCAAGCGAGCGGTCGCGCTGCGGAGCGAGATCCGGCGCGCGGGGTGGTTCAACTAGAAGCCTCTTCGCGGCCGACCGGGCCGACGAACTCTCGTTTGACGACGAGAAGCGGATGCATCACGGTGGAGACTTCCCGATGATTCATTCCACGGTCACACTCAGGGACCAACCAGCGGAGCCGAGCTTACTTCTAGAACGCAACGTGCGGATGTACGCGGGCCTTGTCCAGAAGATCATGCCTCGACTAACACCGATGGAGCCAACAGAATTAGCCAAGTCTATTACTGCCATAGCCGGGGATGAGCGTGCTGCCTGGGACTGGCTGAGCAAGGCGCACCTTCTGGCGATTAGTCTTCGGCAGATCGAGGAGCACCTCAAGCGTCTCCGGGGCAAGCGCCCAGGCTTCCGTACCTCTAAAATTGCGCAGGCGGCGGAACAGTTCTTCCGCGCCTACAAGACAGCCGACGTGAGGAATCTCCGTCACTTGCTGGAGCATCAGGCAGAGTACCTCGCAGGCGGCGGTAAGAAGCGGCATCTCATCGTTGATGTGACGGAGTCGGTGTCCTTCGGGAACGACGCTTCGGGGGAGATCTGGGTGTCCATCTTCGGCAAGCGGTGCCGCGTTGATCCAATTATGCGGGCGGCTGCGGCCCTTGAAGTAGCACTGCGTGAGGGAGGACAACTGCTTCAAGAGGATGGAGACGCGCCGAGAGCGGTTACATTCACGCTAATCCCGGGAACCCCTCCGTTGACTGTCGCCTTCACCGAGGAGTACGCACGTTTGATGCTGGAATGGCTACTCGCGCACGAAGAGAAGTCGGTTGTGCGCGAAACTCTACTGAACTTGCTTCGCGAGGCGATGATCGCCCGTGGGCTGTGCCTGCCCGACACCGTGGACCCGCGCGGGGTGAAGAAGTAGGCAGCGCGGGCCGCGCCGTTCACGTGTATAGTTGGTTATGCGCTAGACTCGTAGCGGGGAGGTATCACACATAGTGAAGAAAGCACGCCCTGAGAAGAAGAACGAGGCCGCCGGGACCCTTCCGATGGACCTTCGGGTAGGCGACCGCCTCGGCGAGTGGGAAGTCATCGGCCTACCCTACACGACAACAGACGGAAGGATCGTCCACGCACGCGCCCAGAGAATCGACGAGCCCGACAGTTGGGAGATACGAAACTGGGACGTCTCCAAGCGCCTCAGCGTGGAGCGGATGACCGCCGAGGAGGGCAAGCGATAATCCGGCGCTCGCGCTGAGGAGCCCGATCCGGCGGCGCGGTCGCAGTAGAGTGGCCGCGCCGTTCGTCTGTCTGGCGGAGTTGAGTCTCGGCTAGCGAGCGCCTGCGCTAGACTCGTGCGGGGAGGATCACCCAATGTTCTGACCATCCCGCGCACGAGGAGCCCTGCCGCTTGTTGCCTTCTCAGTGCTCGCATCAACTGCGGCGGCCCATGCTGAGTGCGCGTGGGTGCTGTAGGAGGAGCGTTCTGCAGTTGGCGGTCGAGATGCGCGTGTGTTTGGTCCAGATGATCCGGCCCGATGGCAGATGGCGGAGGGTGTTCCGTCGTTTCAGGCGTGCGAGGCGTTAAAGGTGGCGACAGTATGCCGACGGCGCGGTGACGGAGCTCCTGGAATGGCCGCATCGACGCTGTGGCTCTGGCTCCTGGTCACGATGATCGCTGGCTGCGGCTTCGTGATTCGCGATAAAGGCAGCGACATCAGCTTCAGCGGCATCAGCCTCGTCTACACCGATTGGATTGCACCGGCAGAGCGCAACTGGTTGAAGGACTCGTACGAGTGCAGCCGCGACGCACAGGAGGCCGTTCCCTTCTACCTGTGCCGCATCTTTGGTCAGAACCAGAGGCTAGCCGAGCGATGCCTCGTTACTAGGGGATACGTCAAGCGATGATAAGGGGCCCACCTCATCGCTGCTCCGGACTCTCTCGTCCCTGATGTCCCTGACCGCGCGCGAGGGCGTGCTTCGCGTAGTCCACTGTGAGCCAACGCTCGGGACGCATACGGACAAGCACGTTCTCAACGTGTCCCGGATCTTGGCGCGTCTTGTCGAGATACGAATCGCCCTTGCGGGTACCCAAGTAGCGGTGAGCGAGCGGCCGCTCATCGCGCTCCAGATCTGCCGATTCGATGCCGACGACTGGCCCCTCGACGCTCACGTACTTGTAAGGTTGTGTCTCGGTCTGCACACAGAGACTGATTCGCCTGGCTTTCCGAAGGAGCTGGGCTTTTCGCGAAGTCCTGGCGGTGACGACTCGTAACTCTCCGCCTGGCTCGTATGAATACCAGATCGGCACCGTCAGCGGCCCCCGGCCTTCCTCGGGGATGCTTATGACGGCCACATGAAGATCGGCCAGAAACATCTCGCGCTCTTGCCTCGTCATTGCCAGCGACACAGCTACCTCCCGGGTATCCAGACCTTGATGGGTGCCGACCCGCGCGTCCCCAATTGGGACGTTGGTCTCGAGCGCGAGTCCTGTTCGATGTTCAGCGCAGCCGGCGCACCGCCAGGCTCATGGCTCGCAGACCGCGTCGTAGTAGTGCCGGTCCCCGGTACCCGCCGTCCTCACCCACGTCCAGGCGCTCTTGGGCGGGTCATTGGGCCACGGCCATCCCGTGGCGCCGTTGAATCGCTCCTTGGGCTGCCACGTTATCGGGCCGTCGACCTGGTGGTAGCCGCGGCGAAACATGCAGCTCTCGTATTGCGCCTTCCACTGCTTCTCGACGATCCCCGCGTCCGCGTAGAAGTCGTACGAAAAGGCGGGCCAGGCAGCGCCGGCCTCGTAGAAGCACGCAGCGACGGCGCTCTGGAAGCCGGCGTTGCACGGCGTGAATATGTAGCGCACGCCTGCCGCATGCGCGCATCCAGACAACACGAGGGCCAGCGTGACGAGCGCCGTCCTACGCCGGAGATGCCAGCGGCTTTCCCTTCTCCAGGACATAAGTGATGAGAACTCTGGTCTTGGCGCTGCCGGGCTTGCCGCCCGCGTGTGGCGTGTGGGGAGGGATTTGGAAGCCATCGCCTGCCTTGAGTGTACGGGTCGGCTGACCTTCCACGGGAAGCTCGAAGCCGCCTTCCAGAACATAGGCGGACTCGATTCCGGGATGCGTGTGCCGCCCGACCGTCACTCCCGCTTCGATCGTGGCTTCCACGAGCAGCGTCTCGTAGCCCGGCGCCGGGCCATCGGCCTGCGACAAGATCTTCCGCGTGACGCCCGCCGTCGCTGCGGGCGGTGCGGTCTGAGCCCCCGCGTCGGAGGCGATCAACTCCGACGTGATCGCGCAGATCGCGCAGGAGAGACCACTCGTGAACGCTCGACGTGTCAGCATGGCGTCCTCCCTGGTTCTCGGCCCTTCAGCCCACCAGCTCCACCTCGACAAAGACCAGCTCCCGGTCGCCCCCATTGAACACGTCGTGCTCGACCCCGGCCGGGCGGAAATAGGCGACTCCACTCTTGAGATCCGCGAACACCTCCTTCCCACCTTCCTGGATTCGCATCCGGCCGGCGGTTACCGGAACGACGACGTAGTCATACTCGTGACGATGGATCCCCGTGTGCGCGCCGGGAGCCAGGCGGTGACGGGTGACGCGCGTCCGGGTGTTGTCGACTTGACGATCGGTCTCTTCGAGCATGGACGCCTCCGACGGCTGCCGAAGTCTAGCAGAGCCGGAGCCGCTCGCGCGCCCGTCCGGAAATCTGGGCGCCTCGCCGCGCGCCCCGGGGCGGCTACGAACAATAGATTCCGGAAACATCTTAAGTACCACCCGTCCCTGAACACCCCTTGTCAGAATTGCGATCTCGTCTAAGAATGGTGTCTCGACTTCCATCGCTCGCACGACGCAGAAGGGAACGGCCAAGATGAACGACGCGGGGCTACTCCTCGACGTGAGCTCGCTCTCGAACCCGCGCCGCGCGATCCCATCGCTGTCGCCCGCGCGTCGCGTCGGCGTCGCCGCCGGTCTGGTACTCGCGTCGATGCTGCCCGCGGCCGCGCCGGCCGCGGCGCAGGAGCAAGAGCCGGTCGCCGCGAGAATCGCCCGCGAGAATCTGCCCTCGATGGTCACGCTGATCGCGCTCGACGATCGCGACCAGCCGCTCGCGCTCGGCAGCGGCTTCTTCGTCACGCGCGACGGCGTGCTCGTCACCAACGCCCACGTCGTCAGCGGCGCCCACCGGGTGCTCGTGCGCTGGCGGGGTCAGAGCGGCGTCGCGCTGAAGATCCTGAACTTCGCCAGAAAGTACGATCTGGTGACGATCCAGACGTCGTTCACGTCGACGCCGCCGGTGCTGTTCGCCGACTCGAACACGGCCGCCGCCGGTCAAGACGTCGTCGTCCTCGGAAGCCCGCAGGGGCTCGAGGGCACTGTATCGACCGGCATCATCGGGGGGCTGCGCACGATCTCCGGTGTCCGCTATCTCCAGATCACGGCGCCGATCAGCCCGGGAAGCAGCGGCGGACCGGTCTTCAACGCGCAGGGGCGCGTGATCGCCATCTCGACGGCCACGTCGGCCAAGGGGCAGAACCTCAACTTCGCGCTGCCCGTGAATCTGCTGCGCGACGTGCCGCCCGCCTCGATCGCCTTCGCGGCGGCCAAGCCGGAGCCGTTCGACCTCCGCGACGGTGACCGGCTCAAGGACCTGGTCTACTTCAACAACATCATCGAGGAGTTCGGCTTCTTCGCCGAGGGCAGCACGCTGAACTCTCTGACGGCCTCGCTCCAGAACCGGACCAGCGACACGATCTCCGACGTCCGCGTCCTGGTGGTGGTGAAGAGTCCACGCGGCGAGGTGCTCGACTTCCACCTGCGCGACTTCAAGGGCACCGTGATCCCGCCCGGCCTCGCCAAGCAGGTGGCGATCCCGATCTCGACTCGCGGGTTCCGGACGTGGGGCACCGGGGCCGACTACGATCGTGGCTCGTACGAGATCCGGCTGCTCGACTACAAGGTCGTCAGCAGCCGCATCGACGACCCCACCAAGTTCCGGTAGCCTTCAGCGGCTCACGCGCGCGGCCGCCGCACAGCCGGTCGCGTGGCCAGGACGGCGATCCACGCCAGGCGTCTCATGTCGGGCGCGGGCGACAGTGTCAGCGCGGGGTGAGCCGAGTGAGCCCGTCCATGTAGGGTCGGAGCGCCTGCGGGATGGTGACGGAGCCATCGGCCTCCTGGTAATTCTCGAGCACCGCCATCACCGTTCGCCCGACGGCGAGCCCGGAGCCGTTCAACGTCGCGCAGTACTCCGGCCGGCCGCCACCGTCCGGGCGGAAGCGGATGTCGGCGCGCCGGCCGCCGAACGCGTCGTAGTTGGAGCACGACGAGATCTCGCGATAGCGGCCCTGCCCGGGCAGCCACACCTCGATGTCGTAGCCCTTCGCCGCGCTGAACCCGAGATCGCCGGTGCAGCGCTCGACGGCGCGATACGGGAGCTCCAGGCGTTGCAGCACGGCCTCGGCGTTCGCGACCATCGACTCGAGCTCCTCATAGGCCTGGGCCGGGGTGGCGAGCTTCACGAGCTCGACCTTGTCGAACTGGTGCTGGCGGTAGATCCCCTTCATGTCCTTGCCGTACGTGCCGGCCTCGCGCCGGTAGCACGGCGTGAACGCCGTATACCGCCGTGGCAGCGAGGCCTCCGGCAGCACCTCGCCCGCGTGCAGAGCCGTCAGCGCCACCTCCGCGGTGGGAATGAGATAGAGCGCCCGGCCCTCGTCGGCTTCCACCGTCTTGAACAGCTGCTCCTCGAACTTCGGGAGCTGACCGGTCTTGAGCATGGTCTCGCCGTTCACGAGGTGCGGTACCCAGATCTCGGTGTAGCCGTGCTCGCGCGTATGTAGATCCAGCATGAGCTGGGCGAGCGCGCGCTCGAGTCGGGCCATGCCGCCCCACAGGACGGCGAAGCGCGCCTTGGCGATCCGGGCGGCGCGCTCCGTGTCGAGCCCGAGCGCTGCGCCGACATCCTCGTGGGGCTTGGGCGGGAAGCCGAACGTCCGCGGCTCGCTCCAGTGGCGCACCTCGACGTTGTCGTCTTCGCCCTTGCCTTCGGGAACCGAGGGGTGCGGCAGGTTCGGGAGCTGCAGCGCGAGCGCCTCGAGCCGCTCGTCGACCAGCTTCAGCTCCGCGTCGAGCGCCTTGATGCGCTCGCCGACCTCGCGCATGCGGGCCTGCTCGGCCCCGGCGTCCTCGCCTCGGCGCTTGGCCTGGCCGATCGCCTCGGAGGCCTTGTTGCGGAGGGCTTTGAGGTCCTCGCTCTCGCGGACGAGCCGACGGCGCTCGGTGTCGAGCTCGATCAGCTCGGGGATGAGGTTGGCACCGCCCTTGGTGGCGAGCCCACGGCGGACCGCATCGGGCTGCTCGCGGATCAGCCGGACGTCCAGCACGGCGCTACTGGGCTTCGACCGGCGCGGTGCTCTCCGAGTCGACGCGCGCAACCGAGCCGACCCGGTCGTCGGTCTCGAGGTCGATGATGCGCACGCCCCATGTGTTGCGCCCCTGTGACGACACGTCGGCGGCGTGGAAGCGGATCATCTTGCCCTTCGTCGTGACGACCAGGATGTCGTCGCCGTCGCGCACCTGGAGCATGGCGACGACGTTGCCGTTGCGGCCGCCGGTCTTGATGTCGATGATCCCCTTCCCGGCCCGGCCCTGCAGGCGATACTCGTCGAGCGGCGTCCGTTTACCGAAGCCGCGCTCGGTGACGGTGAGAATGCTGACGCCTTCTTGCACGACGTCGGCGGCGATGACTTCGTCCCCCTCGTCGAGCTCGATGCCCTTCACGCCACCCGCACCCCGCCCCATCGGCCGCACTTCCTCCTCCGAGAAACGGATGATCATGCCGAGCTTCGTCGCGATCATGACCTCGCGCTGCCCATCGGTCCGCCGCGCGGTCATGACGCGGTCGTTGTCGTCCAGGCCGATGGCCTGGATCCCGCCGGCGCGCGGGTGCGAGTAGGCTTCGAGCTCGGTCTTCTTGACCGTGCCCTGCTCGGTCGCGAACAGCACGTAGCCCCCGGCGGCGAAATCGCGCACCGGCACGCACGTCGCGACCACCTCGCCCTCGCCCAGCGAGAGCAGGTTGACCATCGCCTTACCCTTGGCCTGACGTCCGCCCTCGGGAATCTCGTGCACCTTGAGCCAGTGGATCTTGCCGCGGTTCGTGAAGAACAGGAGATACGAATGCGTCGAGGCGACGAAGAGATCCTCGACGATGTCTTCCTCCTTCGTCTCCATGCCGGTGACGCCCTTGCCGCCGCGCCGCTGGCTCCGGTACGCCTCGACGTGGGTGCGCTTGATGTAGCCGGCGCGCGAGATGGTGACGACCATCTCTTCGTCGGCCAGCAGATCCTCGATCGTGAGCTCGGTGGTCTCGGTCAGGATCTCGGTGCGCCGCGCGTCGCCGTACTCGTCTTTGATCGCCAGGAGCTCGGCCCGGATGATCGCCATCAGCTTCGTGTCCGAGGCGAGGATGCCCTTCAGCTCTTCGATGAGCGCGAGCGTCTGCTCGTGCTCCTCGACGACCTTGTGGCGCTCGAGCTGGGTCAGGCGCTGCAGGCGCATGTCGAGGATCGCGCGCGCCTGGATCTCCGAGAGCTCGAGCTGCCGCATCAACGCCTCGCGCGCGGCGTCGGGGCTCTCGGCTTGCCGGATCAGGCGAATGACGAGGTCGAGGTTCTCGATCGCCTTGCGCAGGCCCGCCAGGATGTGGGCCCGCTCCTCCGCCCGGGCCAGGTCGTAACGCGTCCGTCGGGTGACGATCACCCGGCGGAAGCGGACGAACGCCTCGAGCATCTCCCTGAGGTTGACGATCTGCGGCCGGCGGTCGACCAGCGCCAGCATGATGATGCCGAACGTCGTCTGCATCTGCGTGTGCTTGTACAGCTGGTTCATCACGATCTGTGGGATCTCGCCTCGGCCGAGCTCGAGCACGACGCGAATGCCTTCGCGGTTCGACTCGTCGCGGATCTCGGAGATGCCGGGGATCTTCTTCTCGGCCGAGAGCTCCGAGATCTTCTCGATGAGGCTCGCCTTGTTCACCTGGTACGGCAGCTCCGTGAGGATGATGGCCTCGCGGCCGCCCCGCATCTTCTCGGCGTGCGCCTTGGCCCGGAGGGTGATCGTGCCGCGGCCCGTCGTGTAGGCCTCGCGGATGCCGCCGGCGCCGTAGATGTAGCCGCGCGTCGGAAAGTCAGGGCCCTTGATGATCTTGAGGAGCTGCTCGATCGTCGTGTCGGGCGTGTCGATCAAGGTCACGAGCCCGTCGATGACCTCGGTGAGGTTGTGCGGCGGGACGTTGGTCGCCATACCGACCGCGATACCCGCCGAGCCGTTGATCAGGAGGTTGGGGATCCGCGCCGGCAAGACCACGGGCTCCCGCTCCGACTCGTCGAAGTTGGGGACGAAGTCGACGGTGTCCCGATCGATGTCGGCCAGCATCTCGTGGGCGATCTTGGCCAGGCGTGCTTCGGTGTAACGCATCGCCGCCGGCGGGTCGCCGTCGACGGACCCATAGTTCCCCTGTCCGTCGACCAGCGGATAGCGCAGCGAGAACTCCTGGACCATGCGCACCAGCGCCTCGTAGATCGGCGCGTCGCCGTGCGGATGGTACTTGCCCATGCAGTCGCCGATGACGCGAGCCGCCTTCTTGTGGGCGCGGTTCCAGTTGAGCCCGAGCCCCTGCATCGTGTAGAGCACGCGGCGATGCACCGGCTTGAGCCCGTCGCGGATGTCCGGGAGCGCGCGGCCGACGATGACGGACATCGCGTAGTCCAGATAGGACTTCCGCATTTCCTCTTCGATCGGGACGGGAACCTGGCGCTCGTTCGGCATCGTGCTACTCCGTGACTTCAAACGCCGGCGGCCGGGCCGCGGGCGGGGTTAAATATCCAGGTTCGCGACGTCCAGGGCGTACTTCTCGATGAACTCGCGGCGCGGCTCGACAGCGTCGCCCATTAGCACCGTGAACATCTGGTCGGCGCCGACGGCGTCCTCCATCGTGACCTTGAGGAGCGTGCGCGACTCGGCGTTCATCGTCGTGTCGGCGAGCTCCTCGGCGTTCATCTCGCCCAGGCCCTTGTATCGCTGGAACGTCGCGCCGGCCCGGGCGTGCTCGAGCGCGACCCGGTGCAGCTCGTCGAGCGACGACACCGCGGTCTCTCGATCGCCCTCGATGATCGTCGTCGGGCCCTTGGCGGCCAGCGCGACCTTCTCCCACAGTTCGCCGAGGCTCGTGTAGTCGGGCGACTTGAAGAGATCCGTGCTGAACGACCGCGTCGGGGTGCCCGCGATCGTGACGGTGTGCCCCTCGTTGGCCTCGCCGGCCTGGACGCTGACGTCGTAGCCGTCGACCGCCGCCGCCGCATGCACGATGGCCTCCGCGATCTCGGCGTGGCCGATCCCCCGTTTCGAGCCGCGGAACTTCGCGCGGAGCAGCTCGCTCAGCACCGGCGCCGGCACGCCGCGCTTCGTGAACTTCGCGAACAACGCCGCGACCTCCGACACCGAGCGCAAGAGCTCCCGGAGCGGCTCGCCGGTGACCGGGGTCTTCGTTCCCGGCACCTTCACCCCCGCGTCCTCGACCCATGTCGTCAGGAAGAAGTCCTCGAACTCACGATCGGACATCAAGTACTTCTCGACCTTCCCCTTCTTCACCTTGAAGAGCGGCGGCTGGGCGATGAAGAGATAGCCCGACTCGATGACCGACACCATGTGCCGGAAGAAGAAGGTCAGGAGCAGCGTGCGGATGTGGGCACCGTCCACGTCGGCGTCGGTCATGAGGATGATCTTGTGATACCGCAGCTTCGAGACGTCGAACTCTTCCGGGCCGATGCCGGTGCCGAGCGCCGAGATGAGCAGCCGGATTTCATTGTGGGACAGGACCTTGTCGTAGCGCGCCTTCTCCGCGTTGATGATCTTGCCCCGGAGCGGGAGCACCGCTTGCGTGCGGCGGTCCCGGCCCTCCTTCGCCGAGCCGCCGGCGGAGGCGCCCTCGACCAGAAAGAGCTCGCGGTACTGGGGATCGCGCTCCGAGCACTCCGCGAGCTTCGCGGCCAGGCCTTCATCGTCGATGCCCTTCTTGCGGGTCAGCTCGCGCGCCTTGCGGGCGGCCTCGCGCGCCTGGGCGGCCCGCACGCACTTGTCGACGATCTTCCGCGCGGTGGTCGGGTCCTCCTCGAAAGCCTCGGCGAGCTTGTCGTTCACGACCTGCTGGACCAG
>QHTE01000034.1 GCA_003220685.1 Candidatus Rokuibacteriota bacterium | reverse complement strand
AACTGCGGCACGAAGAAGCTGTGGATGACGTCCTGGGATCTCAAGAGGACCCGGACGACCTTGTTGACGGGCACGTGCATCTCGTCGAGCAGGGTCTTGTCGTCGGCCGTGCCGAACTTGCCGTCCGGGCCGGGATAGGTCACCTGCCAGTTGAACTGCTTGGCGGTGACCTGCACCACGAAGTCGGTGTCGGGCATCGTCATCTTGATCTTCGACCACGCCGGGACGCTGAGGAGCGTGAGGATGACGAGGATCAGCGCCGGCACCACCGTCCAGACGATCTCGAGCGTGGTGTTGCCGTGGGTATAGCGCGCCTTCCGCCCCGGACGATCCCGGTACATCACCAGGAACGCCAGCATCGCGCCGAACACCAGGATCGCCGTGACGCCGGTGATGTAGTAGATGAGATGGAAGAGCCAGTCGATCTCCTGACCGTAGGTCGAAACGTTCTCCGGCAGCCACCAGTCAAGCATGCTCGCAGAGCCTCCTGGCTCTTACTTCTTCATCTCGATCGCGACCTTCGTGGACTGCCCGGCCTTGACCTCGACCTCTTTCGACTGCTTGCCGAGCGTCTCGTGCCACGCCTCGACCGTGTACTTGCCGGGCGGCACGTTCTCGATCTTGGCGTTGCCGCCCGCGTCGGTCACGCCGAAGAACGGATTGGGCATCACGGCCACCCAGCCGAGCATCCAGCTGTGCACGTCGCAGGTGAGCTTGACGAACTCCGGCTTCTCGAACTTCTCGGTCATCAGCTTCTTGAACTTCGGCTGCGCCTTGTTGATCGACGGGTTCGCCGTCGAGTACGTGTGGATGTTGTGCAAGATGTCGTCGGAGTTCTTGAGGTCGAGCTCGCCGGGCGTCATCGCGGTCACGTGCGGCACGAACTTGCAGCCGTGCTGATCGACCGTCGCCTTCATCGCCTTCGCCGCGCCCTTGGCGCCCGGGACGGACACGACGGCGTTGGCCAGCCCCTTGTTCGGGCCGACCACGACCTTCTCGATCACGGCCTCGGTCCCGCACTTTTCGGTGTCTTTGTTCACCTTGAGCTTCTCGACGACCGGCGCGCCGGCGAACGTCACCGTCGCCTCGATCGTGCCGCCGCCCTGCGCGCCGGCCGGTCCGGGGCGGTTGGCGACGAGGGCGACGCCCGTCACGAGGGCGATCGCCAGAAGCGTTCCGATTACCTTGCGCATTGCCGTTGATCCTCCTGAATTCGGGTCATGCCCGTCTATTCGCAACTCGCACTACGAGCAGCATCACCGCCAGTGTGAGGATGGCTACGATCGGAGGAATGACGAAACGGCGGCTCGACTGCGGCTCCTCCAGCCGCAGATAGTACCATGAGGTCAGCGACATCTTCGTGCCGCCCTCCCCCGCTCCGCCGTCCCACGCCTGGAACGCGACCGGCATGAAGACCGCCGGCGTGAACGTCGGGCGCGTCTCGCTCTTGGACACGAGCGGACGCTTCATCACGAGGCGATACTGGCCGTTCGCGTACGCGGCCTTGCCGCTGGCCTCGGCGCCCTGGATCGCGGCGATCTTCGTCGGGCCGTTCGCCGTCGCCTCCGTCACGCCCTTGCCGTTCTGCCAGCGCAGCAGATAGACGGCGTCGGAGGCGTCGCCCATCAGGAAGTACGGCCGCTCCGGGCCCGACGACGGCTGCGGTGGGAACTGCAGCGAGATCCCGTCGGCGAAGAGCTTCTTGGCAGGATCCTCGGTCGACTGGGTCGGATCGTCCCACGTCAGGTGGAATGCGATCTCCTTGTCGTTGTACACCGCCCGCACCGACACCAGATCGACGGACGGGTCGAAGTTGCGCGGGTCGACGATCACCTGGCCCATGAGCGGGATGTTGTTGGGCGTGAGCTTCTTCCAGAAGTCGGCGTTCGGGTCGTCGGGGATTGCGTCCGACACCGCGGTGACGGTGACGAGCGTCGCGTAGCCCGGCGACTCGGGGCCGAGCGACAGGATGAAGTTCGTCAGGTGCCAGATGTCCTCGGGCTTCTCGACGCTGTCGATGAACGTGGGCATCGGCGTGCCGAGGACGCCGGCGGCGAGCCGCGTGGCGATCTCGGTCCGGGAGGCGCCGCCGCGGAACGTCCACCGCTTGGTGAGGTTCGCCGGCGGGATCGGATGGCCCCACTCGTCCTTCAGCTCCGCGCGCGACGGGCCGTCGGCGCGGCCCTCGGCGCCGTGGCACTTGTGGCACTCGATCGCCTCGAACATCTCCTTGCCGCGCTTGATCGACTCCGCCGAGGAGCCGACTTCCTTCGGCAGCTCCAGCTTCTTGGGCGCTTCCTTGAACTTGTCCGCCGCGAACGACTTGATGTACGCGACGAGGTTCCAGCGATCCTTGTCGGGCAGCACGGCCCACGACGGCATCGACGTCCCGGGCATGCCGTCGGTGATGATGCGGAACAGGTCCTGGTCCCACGGCACCTTGTTCGCCGTCGTACGGATCTTGTAAAGGCCCGTGGTGAAGTCGCGCGGCTGCGGCATAAGGAGCTCGGCGGCGGGCCCCTTGCCGTCGCCCTTCTCGCCGTGGCAGCCGATGCACTTCAGGTCGTAGACGGCCTTGCCCGCCTTCGCGTCCCCCGCCTGCGCGGCGGCGAGCGCCGGCGCGCCGAGGACGACCGCGGCCAGGACGGCGAGGACGGGGGACCTCAATGCGCCGTCTCCCAGCGCCGCGGCTGCTGGCCGGTCGCGTCGTAGAGGTACATGATGACCTGCCAGATCTGCTCCTCGGTCAGTCGATCCTCCCAGGCCGGCATGACCGAGTTCCAGGGCGTCGACTCCTTGGGAAGCCCGGGCCCGCCTTTCGCGATCCGCCAGAAGAGGAACGCCTCCTGGAGCATCGCGATCGTGCCCGGGTCCTGGAAGTTCGCGGGCGGCGGATTGAAGCCGTACGCGAAGTGGCCCTTCCCGTCGAGGTTGTCGCCGTGGCAGTACACGCAGTTGCGGATGTAGGTCTCGGCCCCCGCCGCGACGTGCTTCTTGAAGCCCGCCTGGTCCCGGCGCAGCGGATTGTCCAGCCCGGTGATCTGGATCTCCTTGCCGCGGAACTGGAGCGAGGCCGGCGGAGCGGGATGGACGGCGCGCAGCTCCGGCGGCGCCTGCGGCTTGGCCGCCGCCTGCGTGTACGCGTAGTAGCCGAGCAGGAGCGGCACGACGATCAGGAGCACGAGCCGCGTGAGGCCCTTGTCGGGCGCGACCAGGGTCGACCGGATCGGCCACATGAACTCGCGCCACGAATCCGAGTCGGACGACACGTAGATCAGGACCGCCAGGAGCACGATCGACATATAGAGCGTGAGGACGCTCCACGGGGCCGGCGGCCGGATGCCGAAGCGGAAGAACACGAACGCGACCACGAGGACCAGGACCGCCTGGACGAAACGCGAGCGAAGGAGGTTCATAGCCTCACTTGAGCGTCATCAAGAACGCGACGAGGTCCACGTATTCCTTCGCGGTCAAGGTCTGACCGAACATCGGCGGCATCACGCCCTTCGGGAAGCCGGCCACGGTACCCGAGCCCGCGGGATCCAGGATCTTCTTCATGATGTAGTCGGGAGTCTGGATCTTCGCGATCTGCGAGAGGTCGGGACCGACCGGCGAGGCGCCGATCTTGCCCGCCTTGTGGCAGGCGATGCAGCCGCCCTTGGTCGTGAAGACGACTTCTCCCGCCTTCGGGTCGCCCGGGATCTTGATCTCGACCGCTGCGCCGCCGGCGGCCGCCGCGCCCGCGGTCTTCGGGATGTCGTCGAGCGTGACGTCGACGTTGCCGCCCAGGGACTCGAGGAACGCGACGAGGGCCCAGAGCTCGGAGCGGTTGAGCGCGATCGGCGGCTTGTCGACCTGAGGCATGATGTTCGGGTAGCCCTCGACGATGTACGCCCCCGGCTGCAGCAGCGACTCGATGATGTACTGCTTCGCGCTCATGCCCGGCTTCGTCTTGCCGGCTCGCGCGCCGATGCCGGCCAGATCGGGCGCGCGGGTGCCCTTCTGGCCGATCCGGTGGCAGATCTCGCACGTGCCCTTCGTGTGGAAGATCTCCTCGCCGGCCTTCACGAGCTGGGCGGGCGTCACGTTGCCGCCCTCGAGCGAGAGCTCGGCGGGGGGCTTGGACTGGATCTGGGGGATCGAGTTCGCGTAGTACGTGTAGGTGCCCATCACGACCAGCGCGAACGCACCGACCTTCACCGCGACGGGGACGCGCATTCTATTTGAGAAGGGGGTTCCGCCCCCCTCTCGACTCCCCCGACATCGGGCCGCTGCCGCCGGCGATGACCGGCGCCGCGTGGCCATGCGCCTCGGCGCGGCCCTTCTCGCCGAGCCCGCCGAGCCAGAAGATGAACAGCACAAGCAGGAAGAATGCGATGGTGACGAGGGTGATCATGTTCGCCGCATACCCGATCGCGGGCGTCGCCGCGTCGACCGAGTTGTCGCGCATGACGCCATAGACGTGCCAGTGCTGGCGGATACCCGAGCGGGCGAAGCCCATCAGGCCCATGAGCCAGGTGAAGGTCACCGCCAACAAGATCAGCACGTACTGCGAGCGCGCCGCGATCGTGCCCCAGCGGATCGCGCCGGTGGAGCGCGCGCCCTTGAACATCGGAATGTCGATCGCCATCACGACGAAGATCGCCCCGAGCACGGCGAGCACCTGGTAGACCGAGAACCCGATTCGCACGAGGGACTCGACGAAGTAGCCGTACACGCCGAAGAAGATGACGATGGCCGCCGCGACGCCGAGCGCGGCCCACTGGATCGCCATCCCGATCGGGGCCCAGGACTTGGTCGAGACGCGATTCGCGCGCCGGTAGAGGACGAACGACAGGAACGTCGTCAGGATCATCATGTTCACGGCGGTGTTCTTCGCGGACATGACCCCGAGGAAGCCCAGCAACGGATGGTGGGTGCCGCCCATCGCGCGCGCCTCGTCGAGCGTGATGACCATCGAGCGCGGCGTCGCCCAGACCATGAAGCCGAACGCGAGGATGCCGATCAGCATCGGGACGTAGCGCCGATACCGCTCCGAGCCCGGGATGCGCTCCATGCCGAGCCACAGATAGTAGTTCGAGCCCATGAAGAGCACGCCGATCAGGATCGCCTGGATGATCCAGAGCCAGGACATGAAACCGCCCATCATCGTGATGCCCATGGTCTGGTTGAACGCGTAGATCTCGCGGCCGAGGTAGTAGCCGGCGAACGGAAGCACGATGAACGCCGAGAGGGCCACGAAGTTGCCGATGTACCCCATCCAGTCGTAGCGGGCGCGCTCCTCGTCGGTCGTGGCACCGAGGAAGCGGAACGCCGCGTAGGCGGCGCAGATCGTGCCGCCGAAGACGATGTTGGCGATGAGCCGGTGGATGTTGATCGGCATCCAGGTGAAGTTGTTGATCGCCGCCCACACCGAGCCCTTCAGGGCACCGGAGTCGTCGATGCCGGCGGGCGACATCATGAACGTCACCCAGGAGTTCGCGACCAGGAGGATCGCGGTCCCGAAGAGGTTGGACAGCACGCCGAGGCCGACGTGGATCCACTTCCGCGGGCCGCTGAGCCAGTCCCAGCCGTAGTACCAGATGTAGACCGTGAAGGTCTCGGCGAAGAAGAGGGCCGCGTAGATCCCGTACGTGGGAAAGAAGATCGACGTCATGTACGTCCAGAACTTCGGGTAGTAGCCGATGAACAGGAACAGGAGGAGCGCGCCCAGCAGGGCCGTCGTCGAGAACGCGGCGAACGTCAGCTTGACCAGCTCGTGGGAGAGCCAGTCGTACTGGGCCTCGCCGTTCCGCCACCCGATGGCCTCGATGATGACGGCGAAGATCGGCACGCCCAGGATGAACGCCGCGAAGTTCAGGTGGAGCTGCGCGACCGCCCACACCGCCAGCCGCGAGCCGATCAGCGGGAATGCCCGGTACGCGGGCTCCTTGGCGGCGTCCTGGGCCAGCGCGGGGAGCGCCGAGAGCAAGGTGAGGAGCGCCACCACCGCCAGAGCCGCCCAGGCGCTCCGGCGAACCGCACGGCGCATCTTCGCGTCCGCTACCGGACCAGAAACTCGCAACGGTGTTGATGGACCCTCGCGAGAGACGAGCTTGTTCTCACTTTCACAGGAGCGGTCAGGGCCAACTTTTAGGTCAAAGGGCTTGAAGTGTCAAGCGAAAAGAGGCGGGATGTTTGACACTCCGGGCCCCCAACGCTAGCATGACGAATGGGGACACGAATGAGGCCGCGGCTCAACCAGCGCATCCAGTTCTCGCTGGCCTACGTGCTCGTCGCGGCGATGGTCCTGCTCTTGCTCCAGTCGTGGCTCCAGGCCCCCCGGACGGTCGAGATCCCGATGTCGAAGTTCCTCGAGCTTGTGCGCAGCGACAAGATCGAGAAAGTCGCCCTGACCGAGAAGGAGATCCGGGGCATCGCCAAGCCTGACGCTCTCCCCAGCCCGCCCAGCGGCCCCAGCGACCGACTGCGCCAGTGGCTCGGCTCCGACGGCGAGCTCCGGATGTTCACCGTCACGCGTATCCCGGGTGTTATCCCGGGGATCGACGAGGCCCCGGTGATTTCCGAGCTCGAGCGCCACCACGTCGAGTTCACGGGCCGTATCGAGTCGACGTTCGTGCGCGACCTGTTCTTCGGCTGGATCATCCCGCTGGGCGTCATGGTGGGCATCTGGATGTTCCTGATGCGGCGCGTCGGCGGTGGGCCCACGCAGGCGCTGTCGTTCGGCCGGTCCAAGCACAAGATCTTCGACCGTAAAGAGCTCAAGACCACGTTCGCCGACGTCGCCGGAGTCGACGAGGCGAAGGCCGAGCTCGTCGAGATCGTCGACTTCTTGAAGAACCCGAAGAAGTATCAGCGGCTCGGCGGCCGGATCCCGAAGGGCGTTCTGCTGGTCGGCCCCCCCGGCACGGGCAAGACGCTGCTGGCGCGCGCCGTCGCCGGCGAGGCCGACGTGCCCTTCTTCACGCTGTCGGGCTCGGAGTTCGTCGAGATGTTCGTCGGCGTGGGCGCCGCCCGGGTGCGCGACCTGTTCGAGCAGGCCAAGGACAAGGCGCCGTGCATCATCTTCATCGACGAGCTCGACGCGATCGGCAAGTCGCGTGCGGGCAGCACCGGATTCATCGGGGGCCACGACGAGCGCGAGCAGACCTTGAACCAGCTCCTGGCCGAGATGGACGGCTTCGACTCCTCCAAGGGCGTCATCATCATGGCCGCGACGAACCGCCCGGAGGTGCTCGACCAGGCGCTCCTCCGCCCCGGCCGCTTCGACCGCCAGGTGGTCGTCGACAAGCCTGATCTGAGAGGCCGCGAGGCGATCCTGAGGCTGCACGCGCGCGCGGTCGTGCTGGCCCCGGTTATTGATCTCGGCGTGATCGCCGCGCGCACGCCCGGCTTCGCCGGCGCCGATCTCGCGAACATCGTCAACGAGGCGGCGCTGCTCGCGGCGCGCAAGGAAAAGAACGCGGTCGAGATGGCCGACTTCGAAGAGGCGATCGACCGGGTGGTGGCGGGGCTCGAGAAGAAGAGCCGCGTCCTCTCGGAGAAAGAGCGGGACATCGTGGCGCATCACGAGATGGGCCACGCGCTCGTCGCCACGTCGGTGGCCCACGCCGATCCGGTCCACAAGGTGACGATCATCCCTCGGGGAATCGCGGCGCTCGGCATGACCTATCAGCTGCCGACCGAAGAGCGCTTCTTGATGACGCGGAGCGAGCTGGAGGACCGGATCGCGGTCCTGCTGGGCGGACGCGTGGCCGAGGAGCTCGTCTACGGCGAGGTCTCGACGGGCGCGCACAACGACCTCGAGCGGGCCAGCGAGATCGCGCGCCTGATGGTGACCAAGTACGGGATGTCGGAGCGCGTGGGGCTCGCGACCTTCGGGGAGCACACGCCGTTCTTCCTCAAGGGCACCGGAATGGGCGGCGAGCGCGACTACAGCGAGGAGACCGCGCGGACGATCGACGCGGAGGTGCGGGCCATTCTCGAGCGGACTCACGACCGAGTTCGGGGGATGCTGACCACCAAAAAGGCCATCCTGGTCGCCGCGGCCCAGGAGCTGAAGCGGACCGAGACCCTGGAGGGCGAACGGCTCCGTCGGGCCCTCGCCGGTGAGACTACGATGGAGGGTGCGCGATGACGATGCAGCTCAGGCGGAGGACCTTCTTCGGAGCGCTCGCGATCACCCTGGCGGTGGGTGTCGCTCTGGGGGCGTTTTCGGCGACACGGGCCGAGCTGCGGCGCCCCCTGCTCCTGCCCCAGTCGCCGCAAGCTCCGGTCGGCCCGATCCCCGTCCTCCCGGTTCAGATGCCTCCACAGGGCGGCACCTTCGCGTCGGTCGCGGACGCCATCAAGCCGGCCGTGATCAATATCAACACCGTCTCGCGGACGGCCGGGCCCCAGGGCCGGACTCCGTTCGAGGAGTACTTCGGCGAGGAGTTCTTCCGTCGCTTCTTCGGCGAGGTGCCCGAGCGAATCCCGCAGCGCAGCCTCGGCTCCGGCGTCATCGTCGACCCGAGCGGCATCGCGCTCACCAACGCCCACGTGATCGACAAGGCCACCGAGATCGAGGTGGTGACGCTCGACGGCGGCAAGCACCGGGCGAAGGTCATCGGCGTCGACAAGAAGACCGACCTCGCGGTGCTCAAGCTCGACGACGGCAAGGGCACGTTCAAGTACGCGCGGCTCGGTGATTCGGACCGGGCCCAGGTCGGCGACTGGGTCCTGGCAGTCGGCTCGCCGTTCGGGCTGCAGGCGACCGTGACCGCGGGCATCATCAGCGCCAAGGCGCGCCAGCTCGACCAGGGGCCGTTCGACGACTTTCTCCAGACCGACGCCGCGATCAATCCCGGCAACTCCGGCGGGCCGCTCGTGAACATGCAGGGCGAGGTGATCGGCATCAACACCGCGATCGTCGCCGGCGGCTCGGGGATCGGCTTCGCGATCCCCTCGAACATGGCGCGCAAGATCTACACGGAGCTCCGGGAGAAGGGTCGCGTCACGCGCGGCTGGCTCGGGGTGTCGATCCAGCCGCTCACCCCCGAGCTCGCGCGCTCGTTCGGCTCGAAGGACGCGAAGGGTGTCCTGATCAACGAGGTCATGCCGGACAGCCCGGCGGCGAAGGCCGGCCTCAAGCCGGGCGACATCCTGCTCGAGTTCGAGGGACGTTCCATGGAGGGGCCGGGCGACTTGCAACGCGCCGTGGGCTTCTTCTCACCCGACCGAAGCGCGAAGGTGAAGATCTGGCGCGACCAGGCCGAGAAGACCCTCGAGGTCCGGGTGGGGCAGGCGCCCGACGAGCGTCAGGCTCAGCAACAGCAGCGACCCGGTAGCGGGCGCGCCCGCTCGATGCTGGGGCTTGAGGTCCGTCCGGTCACGCCCGAGATCGCCCGTCAGCTCAATCTGAGAACGACCGAAGGCGTGATCGTGGTCAAGGTCGAGGACGGCACCCCGGCGGCCGAGGCCGGCGTGCAGCGGGGCGACGTCGTCAAGCAGCTCAACGGCCAGACCGTCCGCACGATGGCCGACTTCGAGCGGCTCACCCGTGACATGAAGGATGGCGATCCTTTAACGGTCCTTCTCCAACGCGGGGCGATGTCGCTCTACGTGGCGTTTCGAGTCGGACGCGGCTAAACCCGAGTAGCAGCGGGCACTTTCTGGAATTCGGGCGGGCATGCCATGGTTGTCGCCGCCATTAGCGTGTAGCACTCAAATTATCTGCTATACTCCCTTGTAGGTAATAGCTCGTGGCTGTCGATTTCAAGGACTACTATCGGATCCTCGGCGTCGATCGCAAGGCCGACGACAAGACGGTAAAGTCCGCCTACCGGCGGCTCGCGAGAAAGCACCACCCCGACGTCGCCAAGGCCAAGGACTCCGCCGAGCGCTTCAAAGAGATCAACGAAGCGTACGAAGTCCTCTCGGATCCCGAGAAGCGCCGGCGCTACGACTCGCTCGGACCGGACTGGCAGCGCTACACACAGACCCCGCCCGGCGGTCCCGGTGGTGGAGGGTTCAGGGTCGAGTACGGCGACCTCGGGGGCGCCGGGGACTTCTCGGACTTCTTCCGCACGATCTTCGGCGACATGACCGGTCGCGGAGGGTCACGCGGCGAAGGCGTCCGACTCGAAGACCTCTTCCAGGGCGGCGGTCGGAGCGCCCGCGGCGGCGACGTGCAGGCCGGCATCGAGATCACGCTCGACGAGGCTTTTCAGGGGGCCCGCAAGACGTTCGCGATGGACCTCGAGGAGCCGTGCCCCACCTGTCACGGCTCCGGACACGTCAAGCGTCAGCCGTGCCCGACGTGCGGGGGCAGCGGTGCGCAGGCGGTGCGCCGCCAGGTCGACGTGAAGATTCCAGCTGGCGTGAAGAGCGACCAGCGCGTGCGCGTCGCCGGTGAAGGCGCCGGCGCGGCGGGAGCGCGCGGCGACCTCTACTTGAGCGTCACGGTCGCGCCCCATCCGTTCTTCGAGCGCAAAGGCGACGACATCCACCTGGCCCTCCCGGTGACGGCGCCCGAGGCCGCCCTGGGCACGACTCTGGAAGTGCCGACGCTTCGGGGCAAGGTGTCGATGAAGATCCCGCCCGCGACGTCGAGCGGGCGCACGTTCCGGCTTCCGGGCTACGGCATGCCCCGTCTCAAGGGAGGCGGCGCCGGCGACCAACTGGTGGCGGTGAAGATCGTCATGCCGAGCGACGTGACGCCGGCCGAACGCGAGCTCTACGAGAAGCTCCAGGCGCTGCGCGCCGACAATCCGCGCGCGTACCTTGGCTGACGAGACGAATCTCAGAAAAGGAAAGAGCCGAGCAATGAGACTGGACAAGTTCACGGTGAAGGCGCAGGAAGCCCTGCAGGCGGCGCAGTCGAAGGCCGACCAGCACAATCATCAGGCCATCGAGCCCGAGCATCTGCTCTCGGCGCTCCTCGAACAGCGTGAAGGTGTGGTGGGTCCCGTGCTGGCCAAGCTCGGGGCGCGTCCCGACGCGATCCAGCGCGAGCTCGAGACGGCGCTCGGCGGGCTGCCCGCGGTGAGAGGGGCGAGCGGCCAGTATCTCGGCGATCGCACGCAGAAGACGCTCGAGCGTGCCCAGAAAGAAGCCGAGCGGCTCAAGGACGACTACGTGTCGACCGAGCACCTCCTGCTGGCCCTCGCCCAGGAGCGCGACGGCGCCGCGGGCCGTGCCCTGGCCGGCGCCGGCGTCAACGCCGAGGCGATCTACAAGGCGCTCGTGGAGATTCGCGGCAACCAGCGGGTGACGGATCCGAACCCCGAGGAGAAATACCAGGCGCTCCAGCGCTACTCGCGCGACCTCACCGACCTCGCCCGCCGCGGCAAGCTCGACCCGGTCATCGGCCGCGACGAGGAGATCCGCCGGGTGATCCAGGTGCTCTCGCGCCGCACGAAGAACAACCCGGTCCTGATCGGCGAGCCCGGCGTGGGCAAGACCGCCATCGTCGAAGGGCTCGCCCAGCGGATCGTCGCCGGTGATGTGCCCGAGGGGCTCAAGGGCAAGACGCTGGTCGCGCTCGATATCGGCTCGCTGGTCGCGGGCTCGAAATATCGCGGTGAGTTCGAGGACCGCCTGAAAGCCGTCCTGAAGGAGATCACCGAGTCCGAGGGCCAGATCATCTGTTTCATCGACGAGCTCCACACCCTGGTGGGCGCGGGCGCCGCCGAAGGCGCGGTGGACGCGGCCAATATGCTCAAGCCCGCCCTGGCGCGCGGCGAGCTGCGCTGCGTGGGCGCGACGACGCTCGACGAGTATCGCAAGCACATCGAGAAGGACGCCGCGCTCGAGCGGCGCTTCCAGCCGGTCATGGTCCGCGAGCCTTCGGTCGAGGACACGATCGCGATCCTGCGCGGCCTGAAGGACAAGTACGAAGTCCACCACAAGGTGAAGATCAAGGACGGGGCGCTGGTGGCGGCGGCGGTGCTCTCGCACCGCTACATCGGCGACCGGTTCCTGCCCGACAAGGCGATCGACCTCGTGGACGAGGCCGCCGCGCGCATCCGGATGCAGATCGACTCGATGCCCCAGGAGATCGACGAGATCGAGCGGCGGGTGATGCAGCTCCAGATCGAGCGCGTGTCGGTGGCCCGCGAGGAGGACCCGGTCTCGCGCGAGCGCCTGGCCAAGATCGACGCCGAGCTGGCCGAGCTCCGCGAGAAGGGCGACGGGCTCAAGGCGCGGTGGCAGGCCGAGAAGCAGGGCATCACGCAGATCGGCAAGATCAAGGAGGAGATCGAGACGACCCGTCACGCGATGGCCGACGCCGAGCGCCGCGGCGATCTCAACCGCGCCGCCGAGCTCCGCTACGGCACCCTGATGGCGCTCGAGAAGCAGCTGAAGGACCTCGACGCACAGCTCGCCGACCAGCACGCGCAGGGCCGCATGCTGCGCGAGGAGGTCGACGAGGAAGACATCGCCGCCACGGTGGCCAAGTGGACGGGGATCCCGGTCACGCGGCTGCTCGAGGGCGAGATCCAGAAGCTCGTCAACATGGAGGAGCGGCTCGGTCGGCGCGTGGTCGGTCAGGACGACGCCATCCGCGCGGTGGCAAACGCGGTCCGGCGCGCGCGGTCGGGTCTGGCCGATCCCAACCGGCCCATCGGCTCGTTCCTGTTCCTCGGACCCACGGGCGTCGGCAAGACCGAGCTGGCGCGGGCGCTCGCCGAGTTCATGTTCGACGACGAGCGCGCGATGATCCGCGTCGACATGTCCGAGTACATGGAGAAGCACACGGTGGCCCGGCTGATCGGCGCCCCGCCCGGCTACGTCGGCTACGACGAGGGCGGACAGCTCACCGAAGCGGTGCGCCGCCGGCCGTACTCGGTGATCCTGTTCGACGAGATCGAGAAGGCGCACGCCGACGTCTTCAACGTCCTGCTGCAGCTGCTCGACGACGGCCGCCTGACGGACGGCCACGGCCGCACGGTGGACTTCCGCAACACGGTCGTGATCATGACCTCGAACCTCGGGAGCCACATCTTCCGCGAGTACGAGAAGCCCGAGAAGGTCCGTCCGCTGCTGATGCAGGAGCTGCGTAACACGCTCCGGCCCGAGTTCCTCAACCGGATCGACGAGGTGGTGATCTTCTCGCCGCTCGGACGCGACGAGATCGCCCGGATCGTGGACATCCAGCTCGGCCATCTGCGGCGGCGCCTGGCGGCGCGGCGGATCGAGCTCGAGGTGACCGACGCGGCCCGGAGCGTCCTCGGACGCGAGGGCTACGATCCGACGTTCGGCGCGCGGCCGCTCAAGCGGACCATCCAGCGCCTCGTCCAGGATCCGCTGTCGCTCAAGCTGCTCCAGCGTGAGCTGAACGACGGCGACACCATCACGGTCGACGCGGAGGGCGACGCGATCGTCCTCCGGCCGAAGGTGCCCGGCGCGACGGCAGGCTAGCCGCCGTCGCTGAACGATGGTCGAGCTGGGCGCCTGGGCATCACGGCCAGACCCCAGCTCGGCGGTTCGTTCTCCTTCAATCGGCGAATCCCCGCGCCGGCCGTCTGTATCCTAAGCCCCGTGAGTCCGATCCGGCGCGTGCACCCGGCGTGGATCGTGCTGGGTGCCGTGACCATCTGCATGCTCGCCGCGTCCGGCATCCGGTCAGGATTCGGCGTCTACATCAAGCCGATGGAGGCGGAATTCGGCTGGGGTCGTGGCGCGCTCTCCGGCGCCGCAGCCGTCTCGTTGCTCCTGCTCGGAGCGGTCGGGCCCTTGGTGGGACGCCTCGCCGATCGCTGGGGTCCCCGGCGGATCGTCATCGTCGCGCTCCTCCTGCTCGGTCTCGGCTCGATCGGCGGCGCCTACATACAGAGCCTCTGGCACGTGTATGTGACCACTGGGTTCCTCATGGCGCTCGGCGCGGGCGGCCTCACTACGCCGACCGGGTCGAGCGTGGCCGCGCGATGGTTCGAGGCGCGCCGCGGCCTAGCCATCGGCCTCTCGGCCGGGGGCATGTCCGCCGGTCAGCTGGTCATGATTCCGCTCGCCGCGGCCCTGACGGCGTGGTTCGGGTGGCGCACCAGCTATTTCTGGCTCGGTGTCGGTCTCCTCGCCGTCGTCCTGCCGATTGCGCTGTTCTTCGTGCGCGACGATCCCGCCGAGCGCGGGCTTCGTCCCTACGGCGCGACCGGCACGGCCCTGAGCCCCGCGCAGTCTGCAGCGGCGGAGAAGGCCCAGCGCGTCCGGCTCCAGGAGGCGATGTACGTGCCGCAGTTCTGGCTCCTGATGGCGACGTTCTTCGTCTGCGGCTATACGTCGAACGGCATGGTGCTCACCCACTTCATGCCGCACGCGCTCGAGCACAATTTCAGCGAGCTCCAGGCCTCGACCGCCCTCGGGGTGATGGGCGCCATGAACGTGGTCGGGACGATCTCGTCGGGCTGGATCTGCGACCGGCTCGGTCGGCGCGGGCCGCTGGCCTTCTACTACTTCTTCCGCGGCGCCTCGCTGCTGTTCCTGCTCTACGTCTGGAACGCGCCCTCACTGCACGTCTGGGCGGCGATCTTCGGGTTGAACTACATCTCGACCGTGCCGCCGACGACGACGCTCACCGCCAACATCTTCGGCCGCTACTCGGTGGGCGAGCTCTCCGGCTGGATCTTCTTCTCGCACCAGGTGGGCTCGGCGCTCGGCGCGGCGCTGGCAGGCTGGATCTACGAGTGGACCGGCGGCTACGAGATTGCCTTCGTCTCCGCCGCGCTCATGGGCTTCATCGCCGCAGGCCTGGCGCTCGCCATCCGCGAGGAGCCCATGATCTCACGACCCACGCCGACGCCGACTCCCGCCCCCGCCGTTTCCTGACTTCGATAGCGCGCGGAGATCAGGCAGGCGGCCGAGAACGGTCCGGCTGCTAGCGGGCGATGGCGTGGGCGCCGCGGCGCGGATCCGCGCCCGCCCACCGCGTCCCTTCCGACCCGATCTTCACCCCGCACACCGCTCCCGCGCGCCACTCCCACTCCGGCCACTCGCCGACGGTATGACCGAGGCCGGTCAGCCCATCGAACGTCTGGCGCGGAATCCGCCGCTCCGCCTCGAGCTTGCCGGGAGAGACCGCGTGCGGCCAGAAGGAATCGGGATGGCTCCGCGACGCGACGCGCGGCGCCTCGATGGCGGCCTGCAGGTCCATGCCGAAGACCGTGGTGTTGAGAAAGACTTGGAGCATCGCCTGCTGCTGGACGTCGCCGCCGGGCGTGCCGAACGGCATGAGGAGCTTGCCGTTCGTGAACGCCATCGCCGGCGCCGGAGTCAGGCGCGGCCGTTTGCCCGGCGCGACGACGCTCGGGTGCTCCGGGTCGAGCCAGCCTTGCGACCCGCGCGGCGACACGACGCAGCCGACTCCGGAGACGACCGGCGAGTCGACGTTCGGATCGCTCGGTGTAGCCGAGAAGCCGTTGCCGGCCTCGTCCACGACCGCCACGTAGCTCGTGTCGAGTGCGTCGCTCTCCCGCCCGGGCAGCGGGTGTGAGCCTCCGGCGAGCGGCAGCGCTGCCTCCGGTCGCCTCACGCTGTCGAGCCGGTCGGGATCGCCCGCGGGCGGCATCTCGGGCCACGCGCGCTCCTTGACGAGCTCGCGCCGTACCGCGGCGTAGGCCTTCGAGAGGAGCCCGTCGGCGGGCACCTTCACGAAGTGCGGATCGCCGTAGTACGCGTCGCGGTCGGCGAACGCCAGCTTGATCGTCTCGATGATGCGGTGCAGGTACGCGGCTGAGTTGTGGCCGAGGGCCTTCAAATCGACGCCGTCCAGGAGATTCAGCATCTGGAGGAACGACGGGCCCTGGCACCAGAACCCACAGGCGGCGACCTCGTAGCGGCCGAAGCTCGTGCGGAGCGCCGGACCGACCTCGACGCTGAACTCGGCCAGGTCTCTGGCGGCCAGCGGCCCGCCCTCGGCGCGGTGGAACTCGGCGATGCGCTTCGCGGTCTCGCCGCGATAGAACTCGTCGCGCGCCGCGCGGATACCGGCCTCGCGGCTGCCGCCCGCCTTCGCCTCGGCGCGCGCCATCCGGCGAAGCGTCTCCCCGAGCTCGCGCTGCACGAGCACCTCGCCCATGCGGAGCGCGCGGTTGTCGCGCAGGTAGAGCGACGCGGATGAGGGCCACCGGCGGTACTTATCGGCGTTCGCGGCCATCTGATACGCCGTGAACTGCGAGACGGCGAAGCCGCGCTCGGCGTGCGCGGTGGCGGCCAGGGCGACGTCGGCGAACGACATCGTGCCCCAGCGCTCGAGCGCCGTGCACCAGGCATCCGGCGCCGCCGGCACGACCGTGCGCGGCAGCCCCGCGGGGATCTGACCGCCGTGCCGCTCGCGGAAGTACGCGGCCGTCGTTGCGCGCGGATATGGGCCGACACCGGAGACCTGCCAGGTCTCGCCGGTGCGCGCGACGTGCACGAGGATCGGCGCGACGCCCGCGACGCTCACCATGTCGCAGTGGACGACGCCGAGCGTCATGCCGGCGGCGACGCCGGCGTCGATCGCGTTGCCGCCCGCGGCGAGCACGCGCGCTCCGGCTTCGGAGGCGAGCGTGTGGCCGGCGGCCACCGCCCAGCGCGTACCGATCACCTGGGGAGACGAAGTAGGAGTGTGGGCCGGCGCCTTCTGCTGGGAGCTCGCGGAGTCTAGGCTCATAGTGGCGCCATGATACTCGCCGGGCGGAGCCCAGCCAAGGGGGCCCTCATGCTAGGCTGGGAGCCATGAGTCCGCCGCTCATCGCCGTCTCGACATCGGTCACCGTCGACAAATATCCGGAACGCGCGTACGTCAACGCGGCGTATCTCGACGCCGTCCAGCAGGCCGGCGGCGTGCCGGTCCCCCTGCCGCCGCAGCTCGCGCCCTCGGCGCGCGCCGGGATCCTCAGGCACGTCCATGGCGTGCTGCTGACCGGGGGCGGCGACGTCGACCCGGCGCGCTTCGGGGAGACGCCGCACCCGACCACTGCCGAGGTCTCCGCGGCCCGAGACACGCTGGAGATCGAGATGACGCGCTGGGCGATCGCGAAGCACGTCCCCTTGCTCGCCGTCTGTCGCGGCCTCCAGGTGCTCAACGTCGCGCTCGGCGGCAGCCTCTATCAGGACATTCCGAGCGAGCCGGGCTCGCCGCTCGACCACAGTCAGGCGGGGCTCCAGGGAAAGGCGCGACACATCCCGACGCATCAGGTGAAGGTTCGCGACGGCTCGCGGCTCGCCGGCATCCTGGGCGCGCTGGAGCTCGACGTGAACAGCTTCCACCACCAGGCGATCAAGCGCCTGGGAGAGGGGCTCGTGGACGTGGCGTGGGCGCCCGACTCGATCGTCGAGGGCCTCGAGCTCGCCGACGAGGAGCAGTTCGTCGTCGGCGTGCAGTGGCACCCCGAGGAGCTGGTCGGCAGCGATCGCGCCGCATTCAATCTCTTCGCAGCGCTCGTGAGTCGCGCCCGAGATCTCGCTTAGCTACTCGACCCGACCAGGCTAGCGAACGAGCAGCCAGCGTGAGGGCGCACCGCGCACGACGGTCTCGAGCACGCGCCCTTCGCGCGCGAGCTTCTTCAGGTGCGACTCGACCGACTGCGCGGCCATCGGGTGCAGAGCCGGTGCCACGTCGGCGTAGATCTTCGCGACCATCTCCGGGATCGTGGCCAGTCCGTCGCCGAGCGCGGTGAGGATCTGGCGCTCGCGCATCAGCCGATGGTCGATGTACTCCTGGATCCGCCCGGGGCCGTCCTCGATGACCGGCCCGTGCGCCGGATAGATCCGGCGCACGTCCAGCCCCTGGAGCCGCTTGAGGGAATTCATGTAGTCGAGGAGGTCTCCGTCGCCGGCCGGGATGACGGTCGTGGATCCGGCCAGCACCACGTCGCCGGTGAAGAGCGCCTTCTCCTCGACGAGGTAGTAGCAGAGGTGATCGGAGGCGTCGCCCGGCGTGTGGACGGCGATGAGCGTGGCGCCGTCGGCCTCGATCTTCTCGCCGTCGCGCAGGTCGTGGATCGACTCGGGCAGCGAGGCGTCGCGGAAAATCATCTTCGACACGTGGATGCCCCGGAAGCGCGCCCGGAGCTGGGAGACGCCCCCGAGGTGATCGGCGTGGCGATGCGTGAGGATGATCCGCGAGGGCTGCGACCACCCCCGCTCGGCCAGATAGCGCGCGAGCAGCGGCGGATACTCGGCGATCCCGGCGCCGGTGTCGATGAGGATCGGATCCCGGCGGCCCACGAGATAGGTGTTGGTGCCAGGTCCCGTCATCATGCCGGGGTTGAGCCCGAGCACACGGCCCACCAGATCGCTCGGCGTCGCGGTGGTCGGAAACGAGCGGTCGATCCAGCTCACGCCACGCAGTCTCTCATACGCCGAGGTATCGGTGCTGAATGTCCGCTCGGAGCCGAAGCTCGGCCGACGTGCCGCTCCAGACGATCTGGCCTTTCTCGATGATGTAGTGCCGGTCCGCGATCCGCGTGAGCGTCGCCACGTCCTTGTCGACGATCAGGATCGACTGGCCCCTCGCCTTGAGCCCGTCCACGCAGCGCCAGATCTCGGCGCGGACGAGTGGTGCCAGGCCTTCGGTGGCCTCGTCGAGAATGAGCAGGCGCGGATTGGTCATCAGCGCGCGTCCGATCGCGAGCATCTGCTGCTCGCCGCCCGAGAGCGCGCCGCCGAGAATGCGGGCGCGGGCCGCGAGCTGCGGGAATAGCTCGAAGACCGTCTCGACCCGCCAGGGCGCGGCGCTCCCGGTTCTGTTGGCCGCCGTGGCCACGAGGTTTTCGCGCACCGTCAGGTTCGGGAACACCTGGCGTCCCTCCGGGACCAGCCCCAGCCCGGCCTGCGCCACGCGGTACGGGGCCAGCCCGTGAATCGCGCGCTCCTCGAAACGGATCGTGCCGGCCCTCGGCCGCGCGATGCCCATGATCGAGCGGACCGTCGTGGTCTTGCCCATGCCGTTGCGGCCGAGCAAGGTCACCACCTGTCCCGGGCCGACCGTGAGGCTCACGCCGAACAGGACCTGGCTCACGCCGTACGCGGTCTCGATCGAATCGACGGCGAGCATCAGGCCCGGTCCTCGCCGAGATAGGCGCGGCGCACGTCGTCGCTGCCGCGGACCTCCGACGGCGTGCCGGTGGCGATGATCCGCCCGTAGACCATGACCGAGATCCGATCGGCCAGGGTGAAGACGGCGTCCATGTCGTGCTCGACCAGCACGATCGTGATCCGCCGCCTGAGCATGGCAAGGAAGCGGACCATCTTCTGCGACTCGTCGAGCCCCATCCCGGCCACCGGCTCGTCGAGCAGGAGCATGCGCGGCTCGGTCGCGAGCGCCATGGCGATCTCGAGCTGGCGCTGCTCGCCGTGAGCGAGGCGGGCCGCGAGGACGTCGGCGCGCGCGCCGAGCCCGACCGCCTCGAGCGCGGCGCGCGCCGGCTCGCGGAGCGCGGGCTCGGAACGCGCCGAGCGCCAGAACCGGAAGCTCCGGCCCGCGTGCGCCTGCACGGCGAGGGTGACGTTGTCCAGGGCCGAGAACTCGCGAAAGATGCTCGTCACCTGAAACGAGCGCGCGAGCCCGCGTCGCGCGCGGTGCGGCGCGTCCAGCCGCGTGACGTCCTGGCCGGCGAAGTGGATCGATCCCGAGTCGGGGCGCAGATCGCCTGCCAGCTGGCCGATGAGCGTGGTCTTGCCGGCGCCGTTGGGGCCGATGATCGCGTGGGTCTCGCCCCGCGCGACGTCGAGATCGATCCGATCGCTCGCCAGCAGGCCCCCGAAGCGCTTGCTGAGACCGCGGATCGCCAGCAAGGTGTCAGCCATCGCGTGTCTCGGCTCCGGCCACGAGGCCGAACAGGCCGCGCTTGGCGAACAGCACCACCAGGATCAGGATCGGCCCGAGGATGATCTGCCAGTGCGTGGTCAGCGCGGACAGGACGTCCTCGAGCAGCAGGAGCACGACCGCCCCGATCACGGGTCCGAACAGGGTCCCCATGCCGCCGAGGATCACCATGAACATGATCTCGCCGGACCGGGTCCAGTGCATGAAGTCCGGCGTCAGATACTCGGTCTGGTTGGCCAGCAAGGCGCCGGCCAGCCCGCCCGCGCCCCCGGCGATGACGAAGGCGGTCAGCTTGTACCGAAACGGCGAGAAGCCGATCGCCCGCGCGCGCACCTCGTTCGACCTCGCCGCGCGGATCACCATCCCGAAGCGCGAGGCGACGAGGCGATTGCCGAGCGTCAGGAGCAGAACGAGGATCGCCAGCACGACGTAGTAGAAGACCGCCGGCTCCCGGAGATCGATCGGCCCGCCGAATCGGCTGCGTCCGGCGAGCCGCATTCCGTTGTCGCCCCCGTAGGTCTCGAGGCTGATGCCCAGGTAGTAGAGCATCTGAGCGAAGGCGAGCGTGATCATGATGAACGAGACGCCGCTCGTCCGGAGCGAGACCGCGCCGATCACCGCGGCCGCCAGCGCCGAGGCCGCGATGGCCAGCCCCCACTGGAGCCACCCGTTGTCGACGCCGTGGAAGGCGGGGATCCCGACCGCGTAGGCGCCGATGCCGAGATAGGCGGCGTGGCCGAAGCTCACCATACCGCCGTAGCCGAGGATCAGGTCGAGGCTCACGGCGGCGATCGCGAAGATCATCATGCGCCGGAACAGATCGAGGTAGAAGGGCTGATTCGTGAGGGCCGCGATCGGCGGGACGAGCGCTAATAGGGCACCGCCTGCCACGAGAGCGAGCGTGCGCCGCGAGATCGCCATCAGGAGCGGCCTCGCGCCGGGAAGAGACCTTCGGGACGGAAGAAGAGCACCGCCGCCATCAAGAGGTAGATCGACATCGAGGCCAGCGCGGGCCCGGCCTTGTCGGCGGCGGGCGGCGAGATGATCGTGGCCAGCAACGGCTTGAGGAACGCGCGGCCGAGCGTGTCGGCCATGCCCACCACGATGGCCCCGACGACCGCGCCGCGAATCGACCCGATGCCGCCGATGACGATGACGACGAAGACCTGGATCAGGATCCCCTCGCCCATGCCCGGCTGGACCGAGTAGACGGGCCCGGCCATGGCGCCCGCGAGACCCGCGAGCGCGGCGCCCAGACCGAAGACGAAGGTGTAGAGCTGCCGGATGTCGACGCCGAGCGCGGAGATCATCGTCCGGTTGCTGGCGCCGGCCCGGATGCGCATGCCCAGACGCGTGCGCGTGACCAGAGCCCACAGCATGATGGCCACGGCAATGCCGACCAGGATGATGACCGCGCGATAGGTCGGATACGGCAGCCCGGGCAGCACGCGGAAATGGCCGCTCAGGAACGGGGGCACGCTGGTGAAGATCGCGGCGCGACCCCAGACGATCGCGACCAGCTCGTTGAAGAAGAGGATGAGCCCGAAGGTCGCCAGCACCTGATCGAGGTGATCGCGCTCGTACAGGGTCCGGAGGGCGACGATTTCCACGACGACGCCGACGAGTAGCGTGGCCGGCAGGGCGAGCGCGACGCCGAGCACGAACGACCCCGTCTTTTCCGTGAACGCCGTCGCCAGATACGCGCCGACCATGTAGAGCGAGCCGTGCGCGAGGTTGACGAGGTTCATGATGCCGAAGACGAGCGTCAGCCCGGCCGCCATCAGGAAAAGCATCACGCCGTACTGCAGACCGTTGAGCGTCTGCTCGAGCAGGAGCGCGAAGTTTATCGACACGGCCGGTCCCGCCGAACGCCCCGCGGAAAGAAAAGGGGCGCGGCCAGGCCGCGCCCCCCCGTCGACGTCACGCTCGGGTCCCTACCACTTCATCGGGCACTCGGCGGAGTAGGAATCCTTGTGGTTCTCGAAGACGGTCTTCTGGATCTGCATCACGAGCTCGCCACTCGGATCCTGCACGGCCTTCAAGAGATAGAAGTTCTCGATCGGGAAATGGTTGACGTTGTACTTGTAGGGCCCGCGCGTCGACTTGTAATCGGCCTGGCGCATCGCCGCGATCATGCCCTTCTTGTTCGTGAGGTCGCCCTTCACGGCTTTCACCGCGGCGTCGATCAGCATGATCCCGTCGTAGCTCTGCGCGCCGTAGAACACCGGCATCTTGCCGTACTTCTTGCGGTAGTCCACCACGTACTTCTGGTTCGCCTCGTTCTTGAGGTCCGGGCTCCAGTAGCGCGTCTCGAACTGGCCGAGCGCCGCCTCCTTCACCGCCGGCAGCGAGATTTCGTCGACCGTGTACACGGAGTAGAGCGGGATCTGGCCGCGCAGACCGGCCTGAGCGTACTGCTTGAGGAACTGGATGCCCATGCCGCCCGGATAGAACACGAACACCGCCTTCGGGCTGGCGGCGCGGAGCTGGCTGATCTCGGCCTGGTAGTCCTGCTGCCCGAGCTGGGTGTAGACCTCGCCGACGATCTTGTTCTTGAAGTAGCGCTTGACCCCCGCGATCATGTCCTTCCCGGCCGCGTAGTTCGGCGCCATCGCGTAGACGTCGGTGATGTTCTGATCCTGCATGTACTTGCCCATCGCCTCGGGCGTCTGGTCGTTCTGCCACGACGTGGTGAAGAAGAGCTCGTGGCACATCTTGCCGGCGAGCTCGTGCGGCCCGGCGTTGGTGCCGATCATGAAGGTCCCGGCGCCCGTCACCGTCGGCGCCACCGCCAGCATCACGTTCGACCAGATGACGCCGGACACGAAGTGGACCTTGTGCTTCTTGAGCATCTCGTCGGCGAGCTGCTTGCCGACGTCGGGCTTGACCTGGTCGTCGCCGTAGATCACCTCGACGTCGAGGCCCCCGACCTTGCGGCCGAGATGATCGAGGGCGAGCTCGACCGAGTTCTTCATGTGCTCGCCGATGGCGCCCTGCGGCCCGGACAGGGTGGTGATGAAGCCGATCTTCACCGTTTGCGCCGACGCCGGGGCGGCGACGAGAGCGACGAGAAATCCAGCTAGAGCAGCACGTCGTGTCGTTCGCACGATAGAAACCTCCTGCCGAAACGAGTTGCGCGATTCTAGCAAACGCTCGAGCGGACTAGAAAATGTTGCGGCCGCGCCCCTCGGGTGGCACTTCCAGGCCCAGACCGCGGATCTGAGCGTCGATGTCGTCCTTGTACATCCGGCGCAGCTCGGCGTTGCCCCAGCGCCGGATGCCGTAGGCGACGGCGAGGTCGCTGAAGCGCGACTCGGATTTGCCGAACGTGTCGAGGGCGCGCGGATACCACTTGTTCACCGCGTGCTGCACCTCGTCCTTGCCGCCGCCGCACAGACGCGCGTACTCCGCGCTCCGCATGACGCAGCAGCCGACAGTCGATGAATCCCTGGTGCGCCTCGTCGGCCGCGACCTGCGCCTGGATGTAGTGGTCCTCCGCCGTCGGCCCCTTGTTGATCCAGGGGTGGTGCTGCTCGACGGAGGCGAACTCGGTGGAGGCGATCGCCGCGAGGAGCTTCAACACGACCTGGCTCGACGGTCTCGACCTTGCGCATGCCGAGAAGGACGCCCCACTCGACTCCGCGCGAGACTGACATCGCTGACCTCCTGCGCGCGGGCTTCCGGCGCGGCCCGAGTATACATGGGCCCGCGCCGCGCGGCCGGACGGTCACGCCCCGCGTAGTCGTGCGACCACGTCCTCGGGGATCGGGCGCGCGTGGAGCGGCTCGCCTGGCGACTCGGGGCGGCCGACCCACGCGCGGACCTCGAAGCCCGTCGAGCAGAGCCGCGCGCTGACCGAGATCTCGTGCTCCATCCGGAAGGTCTTCGTCCGCACCCAGGCGACCTTCGACCGGATCGTCAAGACGTCGCCGTAGCGCGCGGGGCTCAGGAACTTCGATCCGGATTCGACGATGGGCACGCCGACGATGTCGTACTTCGGAAACGCCTCGGGCCACGGCAGCCCGAGCGAGGCGAAGAGCGACTCACAGCCGAGGTCGTACCACTCGAAGAAGCGCGGATAGAACACGATTCCCGCCGGGTCGACGTCGCTCCACCGTATCTGCACCTGGGTCGCGTGCTCGACCATCGGTTTTCCTCTACGTCTTGGGCGGCGCTAGCGGACGCCGAAGGAGCGCCGAGAGGAGGGCGGAATGCGGGCAGCGATTCGCCTTCCAGGGGGATGCCAGATCCATCACCAATCAATACTACGCAGAGTTGGGGCGGATCGAGTTGGCTCATTTCGGGCGGGTTGGGAGCGGACAAGTGGGTAGCAAGGGATATAGTGGCCCGGTCGGTTGGGCGCTCTCATGACCATGCCGTCGGTGCTATCGTGTGAACGGCCGATGACGTCCCCCATGCCCCTGCGCGACAGCGTCTGGAACGTGCCGTTCTGGGCCGCCTTCGGCGTGGCCATCCTGGCCGGTTCCTCCCACGTCGGCCACGCCGCCGAGCCACCGACGGAGGGCGTGATCCTGCAGCAAATGCGCAGCTTCGCCACCATGGGCAGCGTGCTCTACGTCGCCGCCCATCCCGACGACGAGAACACGCAGGTCATCACCTACCTCGCGCGCGGCCGCGGATACCGGACGGCCTATCTCTCGCTCACCCGCGGCGACGGCGGACAGAACCTGCTCGGGCCCCAGCTCGGCGAGGCGCTCGGCGTGGCGCGCACGCAGGAGCTGCTCGCCGCGCGCCGGCTCGACGGCGGGCGGCAGTACTTCACGCGCGCGAAGGATTTCGGCTACTCGAAGAACGCCGAGGAGACGCTGAGCGTCTGGGACCGGCAGGCCGTCCTCGGCGACATCGTGCGCGTGATCCGCGAGTTCCGCCCCGACGTGATCATCACGCGCTTCTCCCCGAAGCCCGCACCCACGCACGGCCATCACACCGCCTCCGCCGTGCTCGCCGTCGAGGCGTTCAGGGTCGCCGCCGACCCCACGGCGTTTCCCGAGCAGCTCCGCGAGCTCAGTCCCTGGCAAGCGCGGCGCATCGTCCACAATGTCGGCCTGGGCGCCGCCGCGGCGAATCCGGGTGCCGGCATGGCCGTCGCGGGCTCGCCCGCGAACGTGCCGGATGGTCCGGGCGTGGTGAAGGTCGAGGTCGGCGGGCGAGATCCGGTGTCGGGCGAGTCGTTCGCGTCGATCGCCGCGCGCAGCCGGGGCATGCACAAGACGCAGGGCTTCGGCATCGGCGGCCCGCCCGTGAACGAGGGCTCGCGGATCGAGCCGTTCGTGCTGCTCGCCGGCGAGGCGGCGACGAACGAACTCCTCGACGGCGTGGACACGACGTGGAACCGCGTGCCGGGCGGCGCCGAGATCGCGCGGTCGATCGACGAGGAGATCGCGAAGTTCACCGCGCAGGACGCGGCGGCTCGCGTGTCCGCGCTGCTCGCGATCCGCCGCCGGCTCGCCGCGCTTCCCGCGGATCCCATCGTGAGCGACAAGCGCGAGGAGCTCGATCGGATCATCCAGGCGTGCCTCGGCCTCGAGGTCGACACCGTGGTGGATCGCGCCGAGGTCGTGCCCGGCGAGACCCTGAAGCTGCGCCACACGGCCGTCGTGCGCTCGCGCATTCCCGTGCGCTGGACGGCGGTGCGCTACCCGAGCGCTCGCCGCGCGATCAACAAGGCCATCGAGCTGCGCCCGAACCAGCCGGTCGTTCGCGAAATCTCGCAGGCCGTGCCCGCGAGCACGCAGCCAACCCAGCCGTACTGGCTGCGTACAGAGGGCACCGCCGGGCTGTTCGACGTGGACGATCCGTCACTCATCGGCCGCGCCGAGAACCCGCCCACGGTGCCGCTCGAATACGTCTTCGAGGTCGGCGGGCAGACGCTGGTGATTGCCGGCGAGCCGATGTCGGCCGTAGATCCTGCCAAGCCCGCGCTGCGCCGGCGACTGGAGGTCATCGCGCCGGTCTCGCTGCGGTTCGTCGCGGGCGTGCGGCTCTTCGCGCTCGGGGCCGCGAGTCCGGTGACGGTGGAGCTCACCGCCGCCCGCGCGCGCGCCGCCGGCACGGTGCGGCTCGAGGCGCCGGCGGGCTGGGCCGTGACGCCGGCTTCGCAGCCGTTTCGACTCGCCGTCCCCGGCGAGCACGCGCGCTTCACTTTCACCGTGACCGCGCCCGCGCGGCTGGCGACGGCACCGCTCGGCGCGAGCGTGGAGATCAACGGCCGGCGCTTCAACCAGCAGCGCGTCGAGGTTCGCTACGATCACCTGCCGCTCCAGCTCCTGCAGCCCCCGGCGCGTGCCACGGCGGTGTCACTCGAGCTGGCGATTCGCGGCCACCACATCGGCTACCTGCCGGGCGCCGGCGACGACGTGGCCGCCGCCCTGGAGCAGATGGGATACGAAGTCACGTCGCTGACCGGCGCCGACCTCACGCCGGAAAGGCTGCGCGGCCTCGACACGGTGGTCATCGGCATCCGCGCCTTCAACGTGAGGACGGATCTCGCCGAGCGCCTACCCGCTCTGTTCGCGTACGTCGAGGCGGGCGGCACGGTCGTCGCGCAGTACAACACGCTGGACGGCCTGCGCGAGGACTGGCTCGCGCCGTTCCGCCTGCGCCTCTCGCGCGACCGCGTGACCGACGAGCACGCGCCGGTGACGATCCTGGCGCCCGAGCATCCCGTGCTGACCACGCCGAATCGCATCACCGCGGCGGACTTCGAGGGCTGGGTGCAGGAGCGCGGCCTCTACTTCCCCGATCAGTGGGACGCGCGCTTCGCCGCGATTCTCGCGTGCGGCGACGCCGGTGAGACGCCGCTCAAGGGCGGCCTGCTGGTGGCGCGGCACGGCAAGGGATACTTCGTCTACACCAGCCTGGCGTGGTTTCGCCAGCTCCCCGAAGCGGTCCCCGGCGCGTATCGGCTGTTCGCGAATCTCGTCTCGCTGGGCAAGTGACACTCGCACCACGCCCCGACGAGCGCTCCGAGGCCGAGCCGCCCGACGTCCCCGGATTCCGCACCTGGCGCGGCGTCTACCTGTTCGTCTTCGGGTGGTTCGTGCTCGTGGTGATCCTGTTGTCCGTGCTCACCGAGATCTTCTCGTGAACGTCGCCGACTGGGTCGTGCTGCTCGGCACCATCGTGGGCATCGCCGCGTACGGCTCCTGGCGCACGCGCCACGTGCGTAGCCTCAGCACTTACCTGCGCGGCAACACGTCCACCGGCTGGGGCACGATCGGCGTCAGCGTGATGGCCACGCAGGCGAGCGCGATCACGTTCCTCTCGATCCCGGGCCAGGGCTTCGAGAGCGGCATCGGCTTCGTGCAGAACTACTTCGGCCTGCCGCCCGCACTCATCATCGTGTGCGCTGTGTTCCTGCCAATATACCGGCGACTCAACGTCTACACAGCCTACGAGTTCCTCGGCCAGCGGTTCGACGAGAAGACGCGCCTGCTCGGCGCCGGCCTCTTCCTGCTCCAGCGCGGCCTCGCCACCGGCGTGACAATCTACGCGCCCGCGATCATCATCTCCACGGTGCTCGGCTGGCCGCTCGACCTCGTCATCGTGTGCACCGGGCTCCTCGTGATCGTCTACACAGTCACGGGCGGCAGCGAGGCCGTCGCCCTGACCCACAAGTGG
>QHTE01000030.1 GCA_003220685.1 Candidatus Rokuibacteriota bacterium | reverse complement strand
CGCTCGTGAAGATGGCCGCGCAGGTGGCACCGCAGGAGATACCGGCGGGCGCGCTGGTGACGATGCCGCTGCCTGCGCCATTGGGACTCACCGTCAGCGTGTAGGTCGGAATGGTCGCGGCCGTGTAGGTGTAGTCGTTGAACTGCCACGAGGATTCCCCCAAGAGCGTCCACAACCGCACGTACACCGTGCTCCCATTGGTCGGCAACCCACTCACGGTCCCCGACAGGTTCATATCCTGTGGCTGGGCGTACACGTCGCCGCTCCCGGCCCCCCTCGTCCCGACCGTCAGCCAGTACTGCGTCGCCCCAACCCCCGCCGTCCAGGCAAAGGTCACGACCGCGCCCGGCAAGGTAGAGCCCGGCGCGGGGCTCGTCAGCACGGCCGGCCTTGCGGTCGCCGCCGTGTACGTGTAGTCATTGAACAGCCACGATGTCCCGCCTACGAGCGTCCACAGCCGCACGTAGAGCGCCTTCCCGTTCGTCGGCAGCCAGTTCACTATCCCCGAGAGGTTCGTCCCCTGCGACTGCTCATACAGGTCGCCGCTCCCTATCCCGGTTGTCCCGAGCGTTAGCCAGTACTGCGTCGCGCCAATTCCTGGGCTCCAGCCGAACGTCACCGTCGCCCCTGTCAGCGTCGATTCCGGCGGAGGGCTCGTCAATGCGGCCGCTGCAGTCGTCGCGGCCTTGAACGCGGCGGCGTACGCCGCCCACGGACCCACACCGGCTGTGTTATGTTGCGTGCTCCATATGAACGTAAGGGGTGATGTATCTGAGTTGTACACGTGCGCGTGCCCTGCGTCGCCGTCGGGCCGTCGGCTTCCATCCGCCTCCGGAAAGGTCGTGGAGTCAAAACGGAAAGACGAACCCACGACACCGCTGATCGTATGGTGATCGAGGTTGGTCAAGCCGATGACCAAACCGTTCGAGTGGGCCGGAGTGATCGTGACAGCACGTAAGTCACCCGACGACGTCTGATTGCCGGTGGTTGATGCCGCCGCATCGAACGGCGCCGTATCCGCTCCAGCAATATCGTAGAGGAGCAAGTGTGACCCGTGTTGCGGGCCTGAGAGGGTGAGCGTGATCACGTTCGGGCCCGTCGGCGCGTTCGCCGCGTAGAAAATCTGCGCGTCGCCCGAGAGTTGGTTGCCCACGGCGGATCCAAGCGACGTATAGGTGGCGCCGTTTCCGTTGGCCATCCCCAAAATATCGACGTTCGTCAGGGTGTCGGTGTTGAAGCCGACCCACGCCGCGACGATCAGATTGCCGCTCGACGGGAACTGGAGCGAGTAACTTGTCCCGCCGTTGTCGAGGGCGAAATAATTGTGCTGGATGCGGACGATGCGAATACCAGTTCCGGGGGCGGTCCCGGCCGCGCCCGACTTGAGCGCGATGGCCAGCGTGATGAAGCGATCCGTCGTCGCCCCGCTCACCGTCATGGACGGATTGATCACGCCTCGCGTGCCTTGGACCCGATATTGCGCCATCGAACCGTCGAGGACATCGGTAGCGAGCAGCGTGAAGTCGGCGCCCGCCGTGAAGCTGAGCGGAGAGGTACGTCCGGCTGACGACGAGTCGAATGCCGCGTAATAGATCAGATCACCATCTGCTGTGGTGGTGATGCTCCCGGCGTTCACCGGCGTCGCGGACAAAGCGCTGGAACTTCCGTCGGCGGCGGCCGCCGTCGCGACATTGAAGAACTCGGAGACGATGACCGTCGCCGACGTTCCGCCCCCCGCGGCGAATGAGATTGTGATCTTTACGGTCCCCGCCGCGACGTTGAGAGCATAGAACAACACTCCAGTTTGTCCCGTCGCGGGGTCCGTGATCGAGGGCCCCGCGGTATACGTGTTCGACTTGTCGTCAGAGACCGAGAGCGCCGAACTCGCATTCGCCATGACACTCACGATGAGGCAGTTGCCGGCGCCTGTAGGATTCGGAAGGCTGACGTCGATTTTACTTGCTGAGGCAGCCGCGCCGGTCTTCGCTCCCTGGACGTGCTGGACAAGGGTCGGGGTCGTCCGCGTCTGGCTCGGATTCGCCGCTATGAACGTGTAATCAGCCGGCTGCCACACCCCGCCCAGTTCTGTCGACAGCCGCACATAGATTGTTCTTCCGTCGACGGGCAGCCCGGGCACCGTCGCGGACAGGTTCGTTCCCTGCACCCGGCTATACACATCGAAACTTCCGGGCCCGGTAGTCCCCACGGACAGTGAATACTGGGTCGCCCCTTGCCCCGCGCTCCACCCGAACGACATCGTCGGGCCGAGCAAAGTTGAGCCTATCGGGGGACTCGTCAAGACTGCCGGTGACTGCGTCGCGGCCGTGTACGAATAGTCATTCGACACCCAGCCGACATCGTCACCGAGCAGTGACCAGAGCCGCACGTAGAACGTGCTCCCGTCGGTGCGCAGCCCGGTCACCGTCGCCGACGTGTTCGTCCCCTGCGACTGGGCGTACAGGTCGACGCTCCCAGGACCCGCAGTGCCGATCGACAGCCAGTAGCTCGTCGCACCATTTCCCGCACTCCAGCTGAACGGCACGGTCGAGCCCGGTAAGATCGAGCCCGCGACAGGACTCGTCATGACCGCTCGGCTCAGGCTCGCCGCGGTGTAGATGTAGTCACTCGACACCCAGCCGGCAGCCACCAGCGACGCCAGCCGCGCGTACACCGTGCGCCCGTCCAGGGGTAGCCCGCTGACGATCGCGGAGGTGTTCGTCCCCTGCGACTGATACAGATCGGCGCTCCCAACACCCGTCGTGCCGATCGACAGCAAGTATTGGGTGGCTCCAATTCCGGCGCTCCAGCTGAAGGTCGCCGTCGAGCCCGGTAGCGTCGAGCCCGGGGTAGGACTCGTCAACACGGCCATATCCGTCTCGCCGGTCACGATTCGCGAAATGGTCTCGCCTTGTGAAGTGAAGATGACATTCGCCGCGGCTGTGGCTGAGGTGGTTGGAGTGAAGCGTACCGTCACGACTTGCGTCGCCCCTGCCCCCACGAGGGTGAACGGGCTGCCCGATACGATGCTGAAGGGGAGTGAGGTCGAAACCGTGCCGGAGATCGTTCCTGCCCGATTGTTCTGCACGGTAAAGGTCAGATCCGCGAAACTGCCGACAGCCACCGTCCCGAAGTGGCCAGAGCCGGTGGGGCTCACAGTGAATAAGGGTTGGGCGACCGCACTCGCTGGTGTCGAACAGGCGCTCTCATTACTGTTCCGGTCCACTGCCACGACGGCAACGTAGTAGAGGGAGCCTGAGAGCAATCCCGTGAGCCTGACGGTTGCCGATTGACCGGGATGAGGGCTCGGTGTCGAGGCGGCAACCGTGACATACGAGAGTCCGGCGCAGGGTTCGTCCGAAGGTCCGTAGAAGACGAGATAGTGGCCCAGGTCCGTCAGGGGGCTTCCATCCGTATTGGTCGTAGGCTCAATCCACGACACATCGAGGACGCCCGCTCTGCCGGGGGCTGCCGTCTGGAGGACTCCGATCAGTGCCAGACCAAGACACAGAAGCAGCCCGCGTAAGCGGAGCCTCCGCTTTTCCTCGGTCGAAACTGGTGGCGAACCTAACGAGAGGGCCCCGTGATTGTATTGGCTACGGAAGGCATTGGGTGACGCAGGACGAGACACGGGCGTGACCGGACCCTCTCCTTGCCGGCGAAAATGGTCACCCTATGAATTGCCGGCGAAAATGGTCACCCCATGAATTCTGGTGACAATCGAAGTAGACGGCCGACTCCGACACTCGCGGACAATGGCCGCAGCTCTCTGTCAATGCAGAAGCAGATCAATCATTCACAGGCCGCCTTACGGGGCAAATTCGGTGCCAAAGATGCGAGCGGGGACAAAGCTAATCTTTTCGACGACTCCTCCTTGGAGAGAGGGAAAGTTGTTGCATATGAAGAGAACGGCGCTTCACAATCCGAGACCTGTAGACCCCGTGATCGCCATGCCAGTCGGGCTTTTGGGCGACTATCTCGATCGTGAGGAGATTCCGGAATGACTCCAGCCTAGGACTTCACGCGTCAGAGTCGCGGAAAACGCTCGAACCGCTGGCGGAGCGCAATACTGAGGAATCGAGAAGACCGAGAGCGTCGGGCGAGTCTACGGCAGGGCGCTGACGGCGTTACGAAGATTCTGCACGTGAATGGCCTTGATCACTGTGCCCGGGACGATTGAGTCCATGTAAGGTGGCGGCGCCATCCCCAGCTTCGTATAGACCTGGTTCACCGCAGTCCACATCTCGACGATGTGTCCCGCCTTGATCGTTGTCGAGCCCGCGGCGATCGTAGGGTCCGTCATCCAGCTGGACGCCGGGACCTCATTCCGCGTCTGGGCGGCGTTGATGGCCGCCCGCAGCTCGGTGATGTGCACCGCCTTGACGACGGTGGTCCCGGCGCCGAGTGGGTTGTCCGTGAAGGTGGTGAATGCGAAGGTCGCCGTAACGGAGGTCGCCGCGGTCATGGTCACGGCACACGTCCCGGCGCCTGTGCAACCGCCGCCGCTCCAGCCTGTGAAAGTCCAGCCGGCGGCTGGCACCGCGGTGAGGGTCACCCAGGTGCCGCTCGTGAAGGAGGCCGCGCAGGTGGCACTGCAGGAGATACCGGCGGGCGCGCTGGTGACGGTGCCGCTGCCCGCGACGCTCACCGTCAGCGTGAAAGTCTGAAGCGCGAAGGTGGCGGTGACCGTGGTAGCGCCGTTGAGCACCACGGTGCACGTGCCACTGCCGGAGCAACCGCCACCGCTCCAGCCCATGAAGAGGGAGCCGGCCGCGGGCAGCGCCGTGAGCGTGACCGCGGTGCCGCTCGGGAACGACGCGACGCACGTTGGGCCGCAGGTGATGCCGGCCGGCGCGCTGGTCACCGTGCCGCTGCCCGCCCCGCTGAGATTCACCGTCAGGGTGTAGTTCGGCACGAAGGTCGCGGTGACCGTGGTCGCGGCGCTGAGTGTCACCGTGCACGGGCTGGTGCCGGAGCAACCGCCGCCACTCCAGCCCGTGAAGGTGAAGCCAGCGGCGGGCGTGGCAGTCAGCGCGACCGCGGTGCCGCTGGCGAACAAAGCGGAGCACGTCGCGCCGCAGGCGATCCCGGCCGGCGCGCTGGTCACGGTACCACTGCCCGCACCGCCGAGGTTCACCGTCAACGTGTAGAGCGGTACGAACGTCGCGGCAACCGTGGTGTTGGCGCCGAGCGTCACCGTGCACGGGCTCGTTCCCGTGCAACCACCGCCACTCCAGCCCGTGAAGGTGAAGCCGGCGGCGGGCGTGGCAGTCAGCACGACCGCGGTGCCGCTGGCGAATGAAGCGGAGCACGTCGTGCCGCAGGCGATCCCGGCCGGCACGCTCGTGACAGTGCCACTGCCCGCCCCGCTGACGTTCACCGTCAACGTGTAGAGCGGCACGAAGGTCGCCGTGACCGTGGTCGCGGCGCTAAGCGTGACCGTACACGCGCCAGTGCCCGAGCAACCGCCGCCACTCCAGCCCGTGAAGGTGAAGCCAGCGGCGGGCGTGGCAGTCAGGGTGACCACAGTGCCGCTGGCGAACGAAGCGGAGCACGTCGCGCTGCAGTCGATCCCGGCGGGCGCGCTGGTGACGGTGCCGCTGCCCGCATCGCTGAGGGTCACCGTCAACGTGTAGAGCGGCACGAAGGTCGCGGTGACCGTGGTGTCGGCGCCGAGCGTGACCGTACACGTGCCCGTGCCGGAGCAGCCGCCGCCGCTCCAGCCAGTGAAGAGGGAGCCGGCGGCGGGCACCGCGGTGAGCGTGACCGCGGTCCCGCTCGTGAAGGTGGCCGCGCAGGTGGCACCGCAGGAGATACCGGCGGGCACGCTGGTGACGATGCCGCTGCCTGCGCCATTGGCACTCACCGTCAGCGTGTAGGTCGGAATCGTCGCGGCCGTGTAGGTGTAGTCGTTGAACTGCCACGAGGTTCCCCCCAAGAGCGACCACAGCCGCACGTACACTGTGCTCCCATCGGTCGGTAACCCACTCACGGTCGCCGAAGTTGAGTCGGCGTACAGGACGTACAGGTTGGTGCTCCCTGCTCCCGTCGACCCGACCGTCAGCAGGTACGGCGTCGCGCCGAGGCCCGCCGTCCAGACAAAGGTCGCGGCCGTACCCGGCAAGATAGAGCCCGGCGCCGGGCTCGTCATTACGGCGGCAACCGGGCTCGCCGCCGTATACGTGTAGTCGTTGAACTGCCACGATCCTGCCTGGAGTGACCACAGCCGGACGTACAGTGTGCTCCGGTTGACCGGCAGGCCGCTCACCGTCGCCGAAAGGTCCGTCCCTTGCGGCTCTCCATACAGGTCATCGCTATCCGCCCCCGTCGTCCCGATCGTCAGCCAGTACAGCGTCGCGTTCGTTCCTGGGGTCCAGCTGAACGTCGCTGTTCTCCCCGCGAGCGTCGATCCGGGCACAGGGCTCGTCAATGCTGCCGGCAACGCCGCCTTGAACGCAGCTGCATACGCTGCCCACCGACCTGCCTCTCCTGAGCCAGGTCCTGCAGTCCAGATGAATGTGAGTGGTGAAGTATCCGAGTTGTATACGTGGGCGTGCCCTGCGCCGTCGTCGGGGCGTCCACTCTCGTCCTCCTCCGGATACGTCACGGAGTCAAACAAGAAGGACGAACCCACGACGCCGCTGATCGCGTGGGAGTTGAGGTCTGTCAAGCCGATGACCAGACCATTCGAGTGGGTTGGAGTGATCGTGACCGTCGTCACGTCACCCGCCGACGTCTGATTGCCGGTGGCCGACGCCGCCACATCGAACGGAGACGCATCGGCTCCAGCCACATCGTAGAGGAGCAGGTGTGACCCTCGTTGCGGGGTCGAGAGGATGAGCGTTATCAAGTTCGGGCCCGGCGGCGCGTTCGCGGCGTAGAAGATCTGCGCGCTGCCCGAGGATTGATTCCCCACGGCCGGTCCGACTGATGTATAGCTGGTGCCGCGCCCGTCGGCCATCTGCAGAATATCGACGTTGGTCTCGGTGTCGGTACGGAAGCCGACCCACGCGGCAACGATCAGATTGCCGCTGGACGGGAACTGGAGCGAGTAACTTGTCCCGCCGTTGTCGAGGGCGAAGTTATTGTGCTGGACGCGGACGATGCGAAGACCAGTTCCGGGGGCCGTCCCCGCCGCGCCCGACTTGAGCGCGATGGCCAGCGTGATAAAGGTATCCGTCGTCGCCCCGCTCACCGTCATGGATGGATTGACGTCACCGTGCGCGCCCTGGACCAGATATTGCGCCATCGAGCCGTCGAGTACATCAGTCGCGAGCAGCGTGAAGTCGTGGCCCGCCGTGAAGCTGAGCGGAGAGGGACTTCCGGCGGCCGACGAGCTGAACGCCGCGTAATAGATCAGATCACGATCAGCGGTGGTGGTGATGCTCCCGGCGTTCACTGGCGTCGCGGACACAGCGCTGGAGCTTCCGTCGGCGGCGGCCGCCGTCGCAACATTGAAGAACTCGGAGACAATCGCTGTCGCCGAGGTTCCGCCCCCCGCGCCGAAAGAGACGGTGATCTTGACGGTCCCCGCCGCGACGTTGAGCGCATAGAACAACGCCCCGGTTTGTCCCGTCGCGGGATCCGTGATCGAGGGCCCCGCGAGATACGTGTTCGACTTGTCGTCAGAGACCGAGAGCGCCGAGCTCGTATTCGCCTTGACACTCACGATGAGGGCGTTGCCCCCGCCGGCGGGATTCGGAAGGCTGACGTCGATCTTACTTGCCGAGGCGTCAGCGCGCGTCTTCGCTCCCTGGACGTGCTGGACGAGGGTCGGGGTCGCCGGCGGCTGGCTGTGGGTCGCCGCTATGAACACGTAATCAACCGGGTGCCACACCCCGCCCAGTTCTGTCGACAGCCGCACATAAATTGTCCTTCCGTCGACGGGCAGCCCGGTCACCACCGCCGATAGATTCGTTCCCGGGGGCTGGCTATACACATCGAAGCTTCCCGGGCCGGTAGTCCCCACGGACAGCGAGTACTGCGTCGCGCCATGCCCAGTGCTCCAGGTGAACGTCACGCTCGTGCCGGGTAACGTCGAGAACTGCGGGGCATTCGTCAATACCGCCGGCGTTTGCGTCGCCGCCGTGTAGGAATAGTCGTTCGATGCCCAGCCGCTTCCGTTACCCAGCAGCGACCACAGCCGCACGTTCACTGTGCGCCCGTCCGTGGGCAGTCCGCCCACCGTCGCCACCGTGTTCGCCCCCTGCGACTGGCTGTAGAGGTCGCAGCACCCACGGCCCTCAGTCCCGACGGACAGCCAGTATTCGATCGTCCCGCTTCCCGCGCTCCAGCTGAACGGCACAGTTGCGCCCGCGAGCGTTGAGCCTGGAGGGGGGCTCGTCAACACCGCCAGCCTGGCCGCGGTGTAGACGTAGTCGCTGAACACCCACTGCCCACCGACCAGCGACGAGAGCCGCGCATACAGCGTGCGCCCGTCCAGGGGCAGCCCGCTGACCGTCACCGAGGTGTTCGTTCCCTGCGACTGGTCATAGAGATCACCGCTACCAACGCCCGTCGTGCCGATCGACAGCCGGTATTCGGTCGCTCCGATCGCATCGCTCCAGCTGAAGGTCGCCGTCGAGCCCGGTAGCGTCGAGCCCGGGGTGGGACTCGTCAACACAGCCATATCCGTCTCGCCGGTCACGATTCGCGAAATGGTCTCGCCTTGTGCAGTGAAGATGACATTCGCCGCGGCTGTGGCTGAGGTGGTTGGAGTGAAGCGTACCGTCACGACTTGCGTCGCCCCTGCCCCCACGAGGGTGAACGGGCTGCCCGATACGATGCTAAAGGGGAGTGAGGTCGAAACCGTGCCGGAGATCGTTCCTGCCCGATTGTTCTGCACGGTAAAGGTCAGATCCGCGAAACTGCCGACAGCCACCGTCCCGAAGTGGCCAGAGCCGGTGGGGCTCACAGTGAATAAGGGTTGGGCGACCGCACTCGCTGGTGTCGAACAGGCGCTCTCATTACCGTTGCTGTCCACTGCCAGGACGGCAACGTAGTAGAGGGAGCCTGAAAGCAATCCCGTGAGCCTGACGGTTGCCGATTGACCGGGACGAGGGCTCGGTGTCGAGGCGGCAACCGCGACAACCGAGGGTCCGGCGCAGGGTTCGTTCGAAGGTCCGTAGACGACGAGATAATGGTCCAGGTCCGTCAGGGGGCTTCCATCCGTATTGGTCGTAGGCTCAATCCACG
>QHTE01000029.1 GCA_003220685.1 Candidatus Rokuibacteriota bacterium | reverse complement strand
GGAGGACTCCGATCAGTGCCAGACCAAGACACAGAAGCAGCCCGCGTAAGCGCGGCCTCGGCTTTTCCTCGGTCGAAACTGGTGGCGAACCTAACGAGAGGGCCCGGTGAGTGTATTGGATGCGGAATGCATTGGGTGACGCACGACGAGACACGGGCGTGACCGGACCCTCTCCTTGCCGGCGAAAATGTCGCCCTATGAATTCTGGTGACAATCGAAGTCGACGGCCGACTCCGACACTCGCGGAGAATGGCCGCAGTTCTCGGTCACTACAAAGGCACACCAATCATTCGTGCAGGCGCCCTAGAAATGCAGATTCAGTGCCAATAAATGCCGGCGGTGACAAACGTCAATCTTTTCGACGACCCGGTGAGAACTCCTCCGTGGAGAGAGGGGAAGTTTGTTGCATAGGAAAGAGAACGGCGCTTCATAGTCCGGGGCTCACATATCCCCAGTTATCCACAGGCTCTGGCCCCCAATCCGAGGGGAGAGATCTCCAGATATTTCGTGCCTATTACGTGCCCAGCGTTTCCTGGGAGCGGTCGTCGCCTCGCCCAAAGATGGTAGTGTGTCGGGCCGTGAGGCTGCTCGCAGTCACTTTGATCGTCGTCGCTCTGGCCGGCCCGACCATCGCCACCGCCCAGGAGGCGAGCCCACCTGCGGAGGCGCCGAACAAATACGACGAGTGGGAACAATTTCCGCCGGTCTGGGAGAGGGCCCTGCGGACGCTCGGCGACGACACGCTCTATCTGCTCAGCTCGCCGCTCCGGCTCTCGCCCGAGAGCGCGCTCGTGGTCCTGGGGATCGGCGCGGGAATCGCGGGGATCGCGCTCGCGGACCGATCCATCCACGACGCGGCGTCGCATCGCAACAACGGGACACACGATGCCGCCGACGCCATCGCCTACCTCGGCGACCCGGCCGTCCTCCTTGGCCTGAACGTCGGGGTCGTCGCCATCGGCGAGGGCATCAGGCAGGCGACCGGCCAGTCGAAGCTCCTCGACGCGGCGCTGGTGGCGACGGAAGCGCAGCTCTTGACGCTCGGTTTCACCGAGGCCATCGCGTACGGAACGGCGCGAGCGCGCCCCGATCAGTCGAACGACCCGGGCCAATGGTTCACGAACTGGGGCCACAATGATTCGTTCCCCTCGAGCCACGCGTCGCAGACGTTCGCCGTCGCCGCGGTGATCCACGACCGCTTCGGACTTGGCCCGGGCATCGTTGCCTACGGCCTCGCGGGTCTGGTCGGCGCCGCGCGGATCATCCAGGACAAGCACTGGGCCTCCGACGTTGTCGCCGGGGCCGCGCTCGGCTGGGCGGTCGGACATTTTCTGAGCGTTCGCAATTCCGAGCGGCACCCCTATCTCGACTTCTTTCCGTTCGCCGATCTGAAAACCAAGACGTATGGGTTCGTCATCGAAAAAAAGTTCTGACCGTCTGCAGCAGCTCGTTATCCTGCTCGCGCTGAGCCTCCTCTTCTTCCTCCCGAAGCTCGGCATGCCCTTCCTCGACCCGGACGAGGGGCTCTACGCCTCGATCCCGCACGAGATGCTGAGTGACGGAGACTGGACGATTCCACACCTGAACGGCGTGCCGTACCTCGAGAAGCCGCCCCTCTACTTCTGGCTGACGGCGCTGGCCTTCCGGGTCATCGGCCCTGGGCACGGTCGTCCTCACCTGGCGGATCGGACGGCGCCTCTACGGCGCGCGCGCCGGCCTGTTCGCGGGTATCGCCGTGGCCACGGTCGTCGGCAACGCGCTCTACGTCCGCAAGGCGTCGACGGATCAGCTCTTCGTGTTCTGCCTCACGCTCGCGATGTACGGCTTCCTGCGCGACGCCGAGCGAGCCGACCGGGGGCGGGCGCGGTTCCTGCTTTTCTATCTCGGCGCCGCGCTCGGCGTGCTCACCAAGGGGTTCATCGGCGTCGTGTTCCCGCTGCTGATCGTGGGGATCGGGATGATCGTGGGTCGCCGGCTCTCATGGCGCGAGCTCAATCTGGCCCGGGGCGCATTGGTGTTCGCGGCAATCACGGTGCCGTGGCATGCGCTGGTGGCGTGGCGCTCGCCGACACTTTTCTGGTTCTACACCGTCGACAACCAGCTTCTTCGATTCTTCGATGCTCGCGGATACGTGGAGGACGACGTCTCGAGCTCCTCCTTGGCGTTCGTCGTGGCCAGCTTCATCTGGGCTTTCCCCTGGAGTGTCTTCACCCTGGCCCGCGCCGAGCCTGATGCCTCACCTCACGCGCGTTGGCGTCCGCTCATCGTGGTCTGGCTGGTCGCCGTGGTCGGGCTCTTCGTGCTGTCACGCTTCAAGCACGAGTACTACGCGCTGCCCGCGTTCCCGGCGCTGGCGGTACTGGTCGGCGCCGCGTGGGCGAGCGGGCGCGAGGTCGGCCGCTGGCTCGCGACCGGGCTCTTCGGCTGTGTCGCCGTCGGCGTCTGGGCGCTGTGGGCAGGGGCAACGCTGACTCCCGACCAGACGCTGTATGGCATGGCTCAGTTGAACGCCTATTACCGCATCCTTCACGACCAGGGAGCCGCGTTTCCGTTCCCCTCGCCTCGTCCCTTCAGCGTCCTTCTCCAGGCTCTCGGGCTGGTCCTGCTGTTGGGCTGGGTGCTGGCGATGCTCTGCTGGGCGCGCGGCTGGCGCCGGAGCGCGTTCGCATCGCTCGTCGGCCTGGCCGCTGTCATCACGGTGCTGATCTTCAGGCTCCTCGACGTGGTCGAGCCCTATCACTCGGTGAAGGAGATCGCGCAGGCGATCAATACCAATGCCGTCCCGGCCGACGTGCTCGTGGTCGAGGGGACGATCGAGGACAGTCCCGCGCTCCCCTTCTACACGGGGCGGCGCGCTCTCCTCGTGAACGGCGCCCTCAACAATTTCTCGTTCGGGGCAACGCTCCCCGAGGCGCGGGGGATCTTCATCGATACGGGTGATCTGATTCGACTCTGGGCGGGGCCGCGCCGCGTGTTTCTCGTCGTGAGTCGGGCGCGAGGCCAGAGCGTGGTGGCGGCGCTCCCGGCCGCACGGGTGCACGCGCTCGGGCTCTACGGCTCGCGCTGGCTCTATTCGAACCGCTGATTTGCTCGATTCGTCACCGGCAGTGACGGTCTCTATCGTCCGGCGGGCGACGATCGGGCTTATCTGGTCGCGGAGGCGGTGGGGGCGCGGGCGGTGGTAGCGGAGGCTGTGGGGTGGGTCCCGGGGAGATCTGTCGAGGCGCCGGGGTGGGCACGAAGGAGTCCTGACCGCCGCCGGGCAACAGCGCCTGTTGCACCTGCGGCGGCTGAATCGTCGGCGGCACGGGTGGCGGCGGCTCGACGATGGGCAGCGTGCCGGCGGTCAATGCCGCCACCGTCGACTTCATCACGGCTTGCTTCGCGTCGTCTTTGGCTCCACTGACCATCGGCATCCGGCGCGGCGCGAAGCCGGCGCCGGCTCTGGCCCGCATTAGCGCGTTCATGATGCCGGAGCTCACGACCCCCCCCGTCACGCTCGCGAAGTTGTTGGCGGGGACAGTGAGGACCCGGGCGCCGACAGTCAGGACGATCTCACCGGTGAGGACGTAATGGTTGACCGCGGTGCCCCCTTGCGCGTTGCCGTCGCTCATGGAGGCGTTGACGATCTCGACGATGAAGGCGGTGCCGCGCACGGAGGCGACGCCGTTCGGGGTGCGCACCTCGATCTGCTCGCCCGGGCGCATCTTGTCCTGGGCGACGGCGGCGGCGATCGTTCCCGATTTGAGGTCTATGGTGGAGCGTCCCGGGACCTCGGTGATCGTGAGGGCCGAGCGCTCGCGGACGGTGACGACGGCCTTACCGCCGAGGAGGAGGCGGGCCAGGGAGCGGTCGCCGGTGACGACGCGGTCGTTGACGAAGACGTCGTCCTTGAACTTCAGCACGACGGGTTGCGGGACCGCCGCGCGGGTGGCCGTGACGTTGCCTTCGAGGGCCGTGACGACGCCGGCCTTCTGCGCAGCGGCGAAGTCCGGCCACAGCGTGGCGACCAGCGACAGGGCGATGACGTTTCGACCGACACTCATCATGGCCGCGTCTTCACTCTACTCGAGCGCCGACTATCGCCGCAGGAGCGACGCCTGTCAAGCCGCCTGAGCACTTACTATTGACACCTGGCGTATCGCAGCGTATCGTCCCGCAACCTTTCGGCACATCTGGTCCCATTGAGGAAGAGCGGGATGCTCCTGGATCGAGGCCCCTGGAAAGCGCTGATTCTGCTGAGCCGCGCTCTGTTTCTCCTTTCATTTCTCTTCCCCGAGTCCGGCGCCATTGCCCAGACGCCGCCTCGCCATGCCCCGGACACCATCCTGGTGAGGTTCAAGGACTCGGCCCAGCTCCAGGACCAGGCGCTCGCGCACGCACTGGTGGGCGGGCACGTGCACAAGCACTTCTCGATGGTCAAAGGCCTCCAAGCCGTGCGAATCCCGGCCGGGATGCATGTCAAGGAAGCCCTCGCACGCTACCGAAAGCACCCCGATGTCCTTTATGCGGAGCCGGACTGGATCGTCCACACGCAGACGGTTCCCAACGATCCAATGTTCGGCACCCTGTGGGGATTGAACAACATAGGCCAAAGCGGCGGGGTCGTCGATGCGGACATCGACGCCGTCGAAGCCTGGGACATCACGACCGGGAGCAGCGCCGTCGTCGTGGCCGTCATCGACACGGGCATCGACTACAACCACCAGGACCTGTCCGCGAACATGTTCCGCAACACGCCGGATTGCAACAGCAACGGCATCGACGACGACCGCAACGGCAAGATCGACGATTGCTTCGGCATCGACACCGTCAACAAGGATTCCAACCCCATCGACGACCACAACCACGGCACCCACGTGGCCGGCACGATCGGGGCGGGCGGCAACAACGGCGTCGGCGTCGTGGGCGTCAACTGGACGGTCCGCCTCATGGCGTGCAAATTTCTGGATGCCGGTGGTTTCGGCTGGACAAGCGACGCGATCGATTGCCTGGAATACGTGAAGCTCATGAAGGATCGGGGGGTCAACATCGTTGCGACCAACAACAGCTGGGGCGGCGGAGAGTTTTCCCAGGCCATGTTCGACGCCATCGACGCTCACCGACAGCGAGGAATCCTCTTCATCGCCGCGGCAGGGAATTCCTCGCTCGACAATGACTTCACGCCGTTTTATCCCGCGAGCTACTACCTCCCCAACGTGATCGCGGTGGCCGCCACCACGCGGACCGACGCACAGGCGTGGTTCTCGAACTACGGCAGGCGGACCGTCCATCTGGGGGCTCCCGGCGATCAGATTCTCAGTACGACACGCGGGAACACGTATTCGATATTCAGCGGCACCTCGATGGCGACGCCCCACGTCACCGGGGTGGCGGCGCTGCTCAAGGCCCAAGATCCCGGACGTGATTGGAAAGCCATCAGGAACCTGCTCTTGGCCGGCGGCGAGACCATCCCCTCGATGACCACTACCATTACCCAGAAGCGACTCAACGCCCGCGGCGCCCTCGGCTGTTCCAACTCCACCGTGCTCTCTCGCCTCGTCCCCGTCACCGACGTCGTCAGCGGCGCCGCCGGGACGCCCATCGATCTCGCGGCCCTGCACATCAATTGTGCGAACCCGAACGGAAACGTCTCTGTCACGGTCAATCCGGGGGGACAAATCGTGACCCTCTCCGACGACGGCCTCGGATCCGACCAGGAGGCAGGGGATGGCATCTATTCGGGCCAATGGACGCCCGTAGCCGGAGGAACCTACGCCCTGATCTTTCCGGGCGGCGACGTGGTGACGGTGCAGGTCCCATCGAATTACACCTCAGCGCCGACGGCCTTCAACTACAGAACGATCGCCGGCGCGAATCTCAACTTGAGCGATGATTCCTCCGCGACGATCAGCTCGCCGTTTCCGATCCTCTTCGGCGGTGCGAGCTTCACAGCAACGGGAACGTGAACTTCACCTTCCCGTTCACCGCGTTTACCAATGCGCCCATCCCGAGCTCTCAGGCCCTCACCCTGGTGGCTCCGTGGTGGGGCGACCTGTTCCCTCTGGTCGGGACGAGCCAGAATGTCTTTTGGGACGTGACGGGAGCCGCACCCAGCCGTGAGCTGGTCGTCGAGTGGAGGAACCTCCAGGAGTTCAGTTGCACCGCCGATAGCGCGGCCACGGTGAGGTTCCAGGTCGTGTTTTTCGAGGGGAGCAGCGACATCCTGTTCAACTATGCCGATGCCACCTTCGGCGGCAAATGCGCGGCCGATCGAGGCAGCGCCGCCACCGTCGGTGTTCAGGCGAGCGGGAACGTCGGCACCGAGTACAGCTTCAACTCCCCGAGTCTCAGCGATAACTTCGCGCTCCTCTGGAAAGCCGCACCCCCGCCGGCCATCAGCGTCACCCCGGGCTCTCGGGACTTCGGCAGTGTTCCGATCGCAGGCTCGGAGGACCGAACCTTCATAGTGCAGAACGTTGGTGGCGACGTCGTCAACGGAACCGCCACCACGAGTGCCCCGTTTTCGATTTTTTCGGGAGGCTCCTACTCTCTTTCCATGGGCCAGAGCCAGCGGGTGACCGTACGGTTCGGGCCGGCCTCAACCGGAACGTTCCTCGGCAACGTGACCTTCAGCGGAGCCGGCGGAACAACCACGGCAGTCACCGGGACCGGTATTTCGGTCAGCGCCATCGCCCCTTCCAACCTGACGGCGGCCGTGGCTTCGCTCTCGCAGATCAATCTCGTCTGGCAGGACAACAGCAACAACGAGACCGAGTTCCGTATCGAACGGAAAATCGGGCCAGGGGGAACGTTCGCCCAGATTGCCGGCGTCGGGGCGAACACGACCGGCTACCCAAACACCGGCCTGACTCCCAACACCACCTACGTCTATCGGGTCCGGGCGTGCAACACGGGGGGCTGTTCGGACTATTCCAACGAGGCGACGGCGGCCACGCCGAGCCTCGCCACCCTCACGGTGACGGTCCGCGGCTCCGGGGGCGGGACCGTCACGAGCACTCCGGCGGGGATCAGCTGTTCGATCGCGTCGACCTGTTCGACGAGCTTCGCCTCCGGGGCGATGGTGACCTTGTCGGCGCCGGCTGGAGCCGCTTCAACCTTCAAGGAGTGGCGGGGTGACTGCGCCGGCGCGACTGCAACCTGCACCGTGACGATGACCGGGAGCCGTGGCGTGACCGCAGTCTTCTCCCAGGCGTTCACCGATCCGACGCTGACGCCGGGAGTCACGGTGATCAAGGCCGCCCACGTGCTCGATCTGCGCGCTGCGATCAACACAGTGCTGGCGTCCGAGCGTCTTTCACTCTTCGCCTGGACGAACGCGCTCACGCCGGCTGCTAGCGTGATCAAAGCCGTGGACGTCGCCGAGCTCTGTCAGGCGCTTCAGACGCTTGCCCCCTGCCCGATTCCACTCCTGGTGCCCGGCGAGACGGCGGTCCAGGCGGCGCACATCACAAGCTTACGATCCACGGTGCGCTCGCTCGAGTGAGGGCGCTCGTCGCGAATGCGAGAAAACTGGCCAACGGCACAAAGTATGGAAAGAAATACGATTCTCAAATTTGAGATGTCAGAATCGATGGGCGTATTGTCGAGGACGACGCATCAGTGACACTTCTCGTCCGGCGAATCCCGTACGTTAGCATCCGTAGATCCCCCTAACTCGCCCCAATTTTACACGCATTTCCGCCGAACTGGCTCGAATTGGTCCAGTGCTTGGCACCTCCTGTGCAAAAAGTCTCAGACTCGGGAAGACCCCCTTCTCGACAATGGCAAACCCGTCGCGAGACGGGGACGCAAAGCCACGGGTCAGGCGAGGCGCCTGACAGCCGGGCTACCGAAGGAGGGGTGATGATCACCCTCCGGGACACGGTGGTCTTCCTCAAGGGAGATCACGCTCATGTTCGACCGGCGGTGGCTCCTGGGTTTCGGCCTCGCCGTCGTTGCAGTCCTCGCTGCAACGAATCCGGCAACCGCCGGCGTGCTCGACGCTTCGTGGATGGCTCCCACGACCAACACCGATGGAACCGCCCTGACCGATCTCGTGGCCTATCGCGTTTACTACTCGACCTCGGGGACGCCCTGTCCGGGCTCGACCTTTGCGCAGATCGCCTCCTCGACCACGACCCCGCCGCCGAACCAGATCGTGAGTGTACGGCTTACCGGCCTGACGACGGGTTCGACCTATAGCGTCGCGGTCACCGCGGTGGACATGGGCGGCGCCGAGAGCGCGTGCTCGGTGCCCGCCAGCGGCGTCGCCCAGGTCGAGATCGCCGTCACCCCGACCGGCACCGTGAATTTCGGTAGCGTCAACGTCGGCAGCTCCGTGACCCAGGACTTCACTGTTCAGAACACGCGCCCCGGAACGATCAGCGGCGCCGCCTCGGTGCCGGCGCCCTTCAGTATCGTCTCCGGCAGCCCCTTCACCCTCGCCGGCAGCGGCGCAACCGCGACCGTGACGGTCAGGTTCACGCCAACCTCCAACGGGGTGGCGAGCACGAACCTCAGCATCACCGCCGACGGCGACACGGTGTCTCGGCTCGTGACCGGCACCGGCGTGTCCACAACGTCCACGTTGACAGTCTCGAAGGCGGGCGCTGGCAGCGGGACGGTGACGAGCAATCCCGCGGCCATCTCCTGCGGGGCGACGTGCTCCGCGTCGTTCGCGAACGGCACGATGGTCACGCTCACCGCTGCACCCGCCGCCGGGTCCACCTTCACCGGCTGGAGCGGCGGCGGCGGCTGCATCGGCACCGGCACGTGCACGGTGACGCTGAACACGGCTACTACCGTGACAGCCACCTTCATGCAGTCGTCCTTTGCCCTCACCGTGACCAAGGCGGGCACCGGCGGCGGCACTGTGACTAGCTCGCCCGCCGGTATCTCGTGCGGCGCGACCTGCTCGACCTCCTTCACGACCGGTACCGTGGTCACCCTCAGCGCCGCGCCGGCGGCCGGCTCGACGTTCGCCGGCTGGAGCGGCAGCGGCTGCTCCGGCACCGGGAACTGCGTCGTGACGGTGAACGCGGCGACGTCTGTCACGGCCACCTTCACCGCGGTCAGCGGCGGCAGCTTCACGGACAACCCGCTCGTCGCCGCGACCACCGTCGAGAAGGCGGTGCACATCACCGAGCTGCGAACGGCCATCAACACCGCCCGCACACGTAACGGGCTCGCGGCGTCGACCTGGACAGACCCGACGCTCACGGTCGGCTCGATGAGGATCAGGGCGGTGCACATCACCGAGCTGCGGACCGCCCTGAACGCGGTCTATACGAGGCTCGGGAGACCGCTCCCGACCTACACAGACAACACGACGCTCGGGGTCGGCACCATCTCGAAGGCCGCGCACGTCCAGGAGCTGCGAAACTTCGTCAGCACCCTACCGTAACGCTCGGCGACCCTTCTCGACAGTCGCGGTTTGCCAAACGACGCGTCTTTGGCTCCGGAGCGTGATCCAGCGCCCCGCGCTTGAACCACCGACGACTCGCCCGCAAGAAATCGGTGCGTGGTCGCCCTATTCGAATCACATCGTACACACCGATCGTTCTCAGTAACAAGAAAACTCGCCGATCATCGCGCGCCGCTACGAATCTCAAAATTGAGTTGCCACATTAGCTCGCATTGTTGGCGCAAGTGATGATCACGTGACACTGATCCAATCCGCTTTTGATGTTGATCGCGCTCGAGTGCTCACGGTTCCAACAACTTAGCTGCTGTGGCACTCGCCGTGCACTTAGAACACTGCGATGATGCGGTGGCGACTGAGTTTCTCACTCGCGCTACTGATAAGTCTGTTCGCGGCGCTTCCGACCGTGGCCGGGGTCCTGGATACTTCGTGGAGGGCTCCCACGACGAACACCGATGGGAGCGCCCTGACCGATCTCGCGTCCTATCGCGTCTACTACTCGACCTCGGCCACGCCGTGTCCGGGCCCGACGTTCTTCTCCGTCGGCTCCTCGACCACGACTCCCCCGCCGAATCAGACGGTCAACTTCCGGCTCACCGGCTTGACGACAGGCTCAACCTACAACGTCTCGATCACCGCGGTGGACATGGGCGGCAACGAGAGCGCCTGCTCGGCACCGGCCAGCGGCGTCGCCCAGGTCGAGATCGCCGTCACCCCGACCGGCACCGTGAATTTCGGTAGCGTCAACGTCGGCAGCTCCGTGACCCAGAACTTCACTCTTCAGAACACGCGCACCGGCACGGTCACCGGCACGGCCTCGGTGCCGGCGCCCTTCAGCATCGTCTCCGGCAGCCCCTTCACGCTCGTCGGCAACGGCGCGACCGCAACCGTGACGGTCAGGTTCACGCCAACCGCCAGCGGGGTGGCGAGCACGAACCTCAGCTTCACCTCCGACGGCGACACGGTATCTCGCCTCGTGACCGGCACCGGCGTGTCCACGACGTCCACGTTAACGGCCTCCAAGGCGGGCACGGGCAGCGGGACGGTGACGAGCAACCCTGCCGGCATCTCCTGCGGGGCGACGTGCTCGGCGTCGTTCACGAACGGCACGATGGTCACGCTCACCGCCACGCCAGCCGCCGGGTCCACCTTCACCGCCTGGAGCGGCGGTGGCTGCTCCGGCACCGGCACGTGCACCGTGACGCTCGCTGCTTCCACCACGGTCGCCGCCACATTCGTGCCGCAATCCTTCACGCTGACGGTGAGCCCCAGCGGAGCGGGCAGCGGCACAGTCACGAGTGCGCCCGCCGGCATCGCCTGCGGCGCGACCTGCTCCGCTTCGTTCGCCAGCGGCACCGCCGTCACGCTCACCGCTACACCCGCCGCTGGTTCCCTCTTCTCCGGCTGGAGTGGCGGCGGCTGCTCCGGCACCGGCACGTGCACGGTGACGCTCGGCGCGAATACTACGGTCGCCGCCGCCTTCGCCGTCCAGGCCTCCACGCTCACGGTGAACAACACGGGCTCTGGGATCGGGACGGTCACCAGTAACCCCGCTGGCATCTCGTGCGGCTCGACGTGCATCGCCGCGTACGCGAACGGCACTGTCGTCACGTTGACTGCCACGCCTGCCGCCGGCTCGACGTTCACCGGCTGGAGCGGTGGAGGCTGCTCCGGCACCGGCACGTGCACGGTCACGCTCAACAGCGCTACCACGGTCACCGCCACTTTTGCGCTACCGACCTTCACGCTGACAGTGAGCCGCAGCGGTGCGGGCAGTGGTACCGTTACCAGCGCGCCCGCCGGCATCTCCTGCGGCACGACATGCTCCGCTTCATTCGCCAGCGGTACCGCCGTCACGCTGACTGCTGCTCCCGCCGCCGGCTCCACCTTCACCGGCTGGAGTGGCGGCGGTCCGCCAACTTCGCGCTGCAGACTTTCACGTTGACAGTGAGCCCCAGCGGCGCCGGTACCGGCACCGTCACCAGCGCACCCGCGGGTATCGCCTGCGGCACGACCTGCTCCGCCACGTTCGCCAGCGGCACCGCCGTCACGCTCACGGCCACGCCGGCGGCCGGCTCTACCTTCACCGGCTGGAGCGGCGGCGGTTGCACCGGCACCGGCACGTGCTCGGTCACGATGAGCGCGGCTCAGACCGTGACCGCCACCTTTGCGCTGCAGACCTTCACCTTGAGCGTGAGCCCCAGCGGCACCGGCAGCGGCACCGTCACCAGCGCGCCCGCCGGCATCGCCTGCGGCGCGACCTGCTCCGCTTCGTTCGCCAGCGGCGCCGCCGTCACGCTGACTGCTGCTCCCGCCGCCGGCTCCACCTTCACCGGCTGGAGCGGCGGCGGTTGCGCGGGCACCGGCACCTGCTCGGTCACGCTGGGCGCCGCGACAACGGTCGCCGCCAACTTCGCGCTGCAGACTTTCACGTTGACAGTGAGCCCCAGCGGCGCCGGTACCGGCACCGTCACCAGCGCACCCGCGGGTATCGCCTGCGGCACGACCTGCTCCGCCACGTTCGCCAGCGGCACCGCCGTCACGCTCACGGCCACGCCG
>QHTE01000058.1 GCA_003220685.1 Candidatus Rokuibacteriota bacterium | reverse complement strand
CGATGTGCGCGCGATCATCGGTCCCAACGGCGCCGGCAAGACCACGCTCTTCAACCTGCTCACGGGCGATCTCACGCACGACAGCGGTCGCGTCTATTTTGCGGGCGAAGAGGTGAGTGGGCTGCCGCCGCATCAGCTCTGTCGCCGGGGCATGGGCCGCACCTTTCAGATCACCAGCATCTTCCGGCGTCTCAGCACGCTCGAGAACGTGCAGACGGCGTTCCTCAGCCATCACCGGCGGCACTACAACATCCTGACACCAGCCCGGCGCCTCTACCGCGACGACGCCTTCGCCTTGCTGGAGCGGGTAGGTCTCCACGAACAGGCGCGCAAGCCGAGCGGGATCCTACCTCACGGCGACCAGCGCCGCCTGGAGCTGGCCATCGCCCTCGCCAGCGGCCCCCGCCTGCTCCTGCTCGACGAGCCCACAGCCGGGATGGCACCCCGTGAGCGTCACGAGATCATGGCGCTGGTGGCCCGTATTACCAGCGACACCGGCCTGACCGTCGTGTTCACGGAGCACGACATGGACGTGGTCTTCGCCGTGGCCCAGCGCATCACTGTCCTTTACCAGGGCTCTGTGCTGACGGAGGGATCGCCCGCTGCAGTCCGTGCCAACCCCGATGTGCAGCGCGTCTACCTCGGCCAGCCGGCGTCCCGCTGATGGCGCTGCTCGAGGTCAGCCACATCGACACCTACTATGCGGACAGCCATATCCTCTTCGACCTGTCTATCACGGTGGAGGCGGGCGAGGTGGTGTGCCTGCTCGGTCGAAACGGCGCGGGCAAGACGACGACGGTCCGCAGCATCGCCGGGCTCACGCCTCCACGGGCCGGCGCGATCACCTTGCGCGGCCGCGACATCGTCGGTCTGCCCCCGTTTCGCATCGCCCGCCTCGGAATCGGGTTCGTGCCCGAGGACCGGCGCGTCTTCCCCAACCTCACCGTGCACGAGAATCTGGAGGTTGCGCGGCGGACCTGGGGCAACGGATCAGCGAGTCCCTGGAGCGAGGAACGCGTCTTCGATCTCTTCCCCATCCTGCGCGAGCGACGGCGCCAGGCCGGTGGGACCCTGAGCGGCGGGGAGCAGCAGATGCTGACGATCGCCCGCACGTTGATGGGGAATCCGGAGATTCTTCTGCTCGACGAGCCGTCGGAGGGGCTCGCCCCCATCGTGGTGGAAACGTTGCGTGAGCAGCTCGGGCGTCTCAAGGCGAGCGGCCTCACGATAGTCCTGGCCGAGCAGAACGTGCGCTTCGTCAGCGACCTCGGCGACCGCGTCTACATACTCGAAAAGGGGACGGTGCGATACCAGGGCTCGATGGCGAGGTTTCTCGCCGACGACGAGGTGCGGCGGACGTACCTCGCCGTGTGAGCCCGCGGTCTCCTTGACGCCCGGAGGGCGCGTGGCTTAGAGTCGCCCGAAGCGAGGACGTTTCAGGTCAGTGAAGGCCTCAGCGCCGAGGCGCCTCTCACCCTCACCACGAGGTCACACATGACCGATCAGACGAATCCCCTTGCGCACGATCAGTCCGACGACCCCGGGCGCCGCGATTTTCTGAAGGGCACGCTCCTGGCCGGCGCCGCCGCCGTGACGGCCACCGCCGCGGCGCCGCCGGGCGTCCTCGCGCAACCCGGGATGGTGCCCGGGACGCGGAATCACTACTACGTGCCGGCCAACGACAAGACGGTGCAAGATGCGCCATTTCCTCATGGCCACCCGCGGCCTCTCGGAGGACGAGGCGATCTCATTGATGTCGGTGGCGGTGGATTACGGCATCACCCAGGTGGTTGACGGCAATTGGGGCGTCCACGCCATCATCAAGAAGAGTCTCTTCGCCGGAGAGGCTTAGAGCATCGACGACTCGTTTCGGGAGGAAATCCGATGAAATCGTTTCGATTCGTTCTGAACCTCACGGTCGCGACGTTGATCGGGGGCCTCGTCGCCGTCGGCCACGCCGAGGACGGCGTCACGAAGGACGAAATCAAGATCGGGTCGTTCGGTCCCCTCGCGGGCCCCGTCTACATGTACGGAAAGCTGGCGATGAACGGGCTCGAGGCGCTCTTCGACAAGGTGAACCAGGAGGGCGGCATCCACGGGCGCAAGCTCAAGCTCGTCCGCGAAGACGACGCCTGCAAGCCCGAGGGCGGCATCGCGGCCGTCAAGAAGCTCATCTACGACGACAAGGTCTTCGCGATCAACGGTGGCGGCTGCTCCAACTCGACGCTGGCGGCGAGGCCCGAGATCGTGAAGGCTGGTATCCCGTTCGTCGTGAACTCCGCGGTGGCCGACGGCATCTCCAGCCCGCCCACGCCGAACATCTTCACCACGCAGCTCACGGCGACGATCGAGAGTCGCGCCCAGCTCAAGTACGCCCTCGAGCAAAAGGCGAAGAAGGTCGCGCTCGTCGCGCAACACGATGCGTGGGGGCGCTCGCGATACGAGCCGATGATGACGGCGCTCAAGGAGCAGTCGATCAAGCCGGTGAGTGACGAGGAAATGACGATCGACCAAAACGACGGCACCGCTCAGGCGCTCAAGCTGATGCAGACAGGCGCCGACGCAGTGCTGCTGATTGTCTACCCGAAGCCGGCGGCCGTGCTCATCCGTGACTCGCTCAAGCTCGGATACAAGCCGCTGTGGATCGGACAGACCGCGATCCAGGACCTGCCGCAGCTCCAGGAGCAAGTGGGCATCCCCGGCGCGCTCGAGAAGTTCGTGAGCATCGCGACGATTCCGGCGCATCCCGACGATCCCGAGATGGCGGAGTGGCGTGAGCGCATCAAGAAGCTCTTCCCGAACGACGCGCTGAGCGTCTTCAACCTGATGGGCATCGGCAGCGGCATGGTCGTGGTGGAAGCGCTGAAGCGAGCCGGTGCGGACTTGACGCGGGAGAAGTTTCTGAAAGCGATGGGTAGCATCAAGAACTTCAAGACCGGTATGTATCCCGGCCCGATCACGTGCAAGCCACCCGCGAGCAACCAGTGCAACCAGAGCGTCGGCTGGATCAAATTCGGCGACGGTAAGCCGAAGAGCGCGGGAGTCACCACGCTCGACTGACGCGCGCACAATGCTGGTGCTGAGCTATCTGCTGGTGACCGGCATCACGACCGGCGCTCTCTACGCGCTGGTCGCGCTCGGCATCGTCGTCGTCTACAAGGCGACCGAGGTGGTGAACCTCGCGCATGGCGAGCTCTTCATGATGGGCGGCTTCCTCGCGTACACCCTGCACGTGATGGTCAAGCTGCCGTACGTGCCGTCGGTGCTGCTGGCCGTGGCGGGCTCGTTCGCGATCGGCATCCTGACCGACCGTGTCGCCTTCCGCCCGCTGATGAAAGAGGGGCTCGTCAGCGTGCTGCTCGCGACCATCGGCATCTCGTTCATCCTGAAAGGGGTCGCCCGGGTGCTCTGGGGCGGGAAGGGTGATTACCTCGCCTTTCCGCCGCTCGTGTCACCGGAGCCGATGCGCATCGGCAACGTGATGATCATGTCGCAGCAGCTCGTCGTGCTGCTCGCCGCGCTCGCGGTCATGCTGGTGTTTGCCGCCTTCTTCAAGACCACGCGCGCGGGGAAGTTCATGCAGGCCACGGCCAGCAATCCGAAGGCGGCGGCGCTCGTCGGCATCCACGTCAGCCGGGTGTACATGTACACGTTCGGCGTCGGCGCGGCGGTCGCGGGCGCATCTGCAGTGCTGATGGCGCCGCTGACTCTGCTCTATCCGGACATTGGGTTCCCCCTGTTCATCAAGGGATTCGCGGCCGCCGTGCTGGGCGGGCTCACCAGCGTGCCCGGCGCGATCATCGGCGGGTTGCTCGTCGGGATCCTCGAGCAGCTCGCTGCGGGGTTCATCGGCACGGCGATCCAGGACGTCTCCGCGTTCATCGTCATCATGTTCGCGTTGATCTTCCTGCCAACGGGGATTCTCGGCATGCGGGGGACACGAAAGATCTGACGTGCGCGCCGTGGTGAGTCACCGCGCCTTGCTGGTCGTGCTCTTTGCGGTGCTGGCCGTGCTGCCGGTCGTCGCGAACCAGTACACGCTGTTCGTCGGAAATCTGCTGATGCTCTATATGATCCTCGCACTCGGCCTGAATCTCCTGGTCGGCTTCGCCGGACAGCTCGCATTCGCCAACGCCGCGATGTACGGCATCGGGGCCTATGGTGCCGCGCTGCTCCAGGTAAGGCTCGGATTGTCCTACTGGCTCGCCGCGCCGTGCGGCGCCGTGCTGGCGATGGCGATCGGCACCCTGCTGGCGTTTCCCGCACTCCGGCTGTCGGGCATCTACCTCGCGCTCGCGACGCTCGCGTTCGCGCAGTTCACGCAATGGGTCCTCCTGCACTGGAACTCGGTCACGTTCGGCGCCGGCGGCTTTCCGGTGCCGCAACCGGAGTTCAGCGCGCTCGGCATGTCGCCGGACCGCGGCATCTACTACGTGAGCTGGGTCGTCACTGTCGTCCTGCTCGCGTTCGCGTGGCGCGTCGTCCGCTCACGGGTCGGCCGCGCGTTCGTCGCGATGCGCGACCGCGAGATGGCCGCGCAGGCACTCGGCGTCGGTTTGCTCCGATACAAGGCCATGGCGTTCGCGCTGTCCGGCTTCTACGCTGGTACAGCGGGCGCGCTCTACCCCGCGGTGCTCGCGTACGTCTCGCCGGAAGGCTTCGACCTCTTTCAGATGGTCCTGCACAAGGCGATGATCGTCGTCGGGGGAATGGGATCGATCGCTGGCTCGGTGATCGGCGCCAGCCTGCTCGTGTATCTGCTCGAAGTGCTCCGCCAGTTCAAAGCGACGCAGGAGATCGTATTCGGGGCGTTGCTGCTCGCGTTCGTGCTGTTCCAGCCGCGCGGGCTGGTTGATTTCCTGAAACGGAGTGTGCCCGGCTGGTCTGAGCCGCTCCACTATGCATCCGACAGTGAATCGGCGTTCGATGTCGCGGTGGCGGACGAGCTCGTGACGGGCTCGCGTGGCGGCGCAGATCGATGAGCTCGCTGGCGGTGACGAACGTGTCGGTGGCATTCGGGGGTGTTCACGCGCTGAGCGACGTCTCCCTGGCCGTCGACGCGGGCCAGATCGTTGGCGTAATCGGCCCGAACGGCGCGGGGAAGACGACGCTGCTGAACGTCATCTGCGGGGTGAGCCGCCCCGATCGCGGCGATGTGACGCTCCACGGCACCATCATCACCGGCTGGAAGCCGAGCCGCATCGCCGGCCTCGGTCTTGGGCGCACGTTCCAAACATCGCAACTCTTCCCCGGCATGACCGTGCTCGAAAACCTCATGACGGGGCTTCACCTGCGCGGGCACACCGGTCTCATCGCCGCGGCGTTCCGGACGCCCTCGATGAAACGCGAGGAAGCCGAGATGCGCGAGCGGGCGCTGGCCGCCCTCGATTTCGTCGGCATGCGGGCGTTCGCCGGCCGCTCGGGCACCGCCTTGTCGTTCGGCCAGCAGCGCGTCGTCGAGATCGCACGGACGCTCATCGGCGAGCCCAAGATTCTGCTGCTCGACGAGCCCGCGGTCGGTTTGAGCGTGCCGCGGGTCGCCGAGCTCGACACGCTGCTACGTCGCATCCGTGACGAGCGCGGCGTCACGCTCGTGATGATCGAACACGTGATCCGGCTCGTGATGGGGGTATCGGATCGTGTGATCGTGATGAACTCCGGACGCAAGATTGCCGAGGGCCGACCCGACGACATTCGTCGCAATCCTGATGTCATCGAAGCGTATCTCGGGAGGCAGGGCGATGCTCGACGTCCAGCACCTTGAAGTCTGGTACGGCCCGACGGAGGTGCTGCGGGATGTCTCGTTCACGGTGCCCGCGAACGCCATCATCGCGCTTCTCGGTGGCAATGGCTCCGGGAAGACGACCGTGCTCAACGCGGTCAGCGGTCTCGTCGCGCCGCGCGCAGGCACCGTGCGCGTCGCCGGCGAGGATGCGACCGGCGCAGCACCGCACTCCATGGTCATGCGTGGGGTTGTCCAGATCCCGCAGGGACGGGAGGTGTTCGCCGACATGACGGTGCAGGACAACCTCGAAGTGGGCGCCGCCGTGCAGCAGAACAAGAGGGCGATCAGGCAGGACATCGCCGAGATCTACGAGTTGTTTCCCGCGCTCCGCGCCCGGCGGTCGGCGCGAGCCGGGGTACTCTCCGGCGGTGAACAGACCCAGCTGGCCATGGCGCGTGCGCTCATGGCGCGTCCGCGTCTTCTCCTGATGGACGAGCCGTCGGTCGGTCTGGCGCCGCTCGTCGTCGAGACCATCATCCAGACGGTCCGAGACCTTCGGGCGCGAGGGCTGACGATTCTGCTAGTCGAGCAGAACGTCGGGGTGGCGGCGGCTGTCGCCGATCACGCCCACGTGCTGAGGGACGGCGTGATCGCCTACTCGGGGCCGGCGTGCGACCTGATCGACAATCGCGACGTACTGGCATCGTATCTCGGCCGGTAAGCGATGGTTCAGCACGCGGAGACTTGACAAAGCTTCGACAGTTCCATAGACTTCGAAACATGAAGACGATAGCTCGCCTGCCGCTGACGCAGCTGTCAGCCGATGCGACGCACGTCGAGGCGTTCAAGGCGCTCGCCCACCTCAGCCGCTTACAGGTCTTTTTTCTTCTCGTGAAGGCGGGCCGAGAGATGTCGGTGGGAGAGATCCAGGAGGCCGTCGAGATCCCGGGGCCGACCTTGTCCCATCACCTCGACATCCTGCGACGGGCGGGCCTTCTCGAGAGCCGGAAGGCAGAGCGGTACATCTACTATTCTGTGCAGCGGGAGCGGGTCACCGTGTTGGTGCGCCTGCTCACCGCGTGCTGTTAAGGGGGAGCCATGAGCGCCAAGGTCCATCTCCACATGCACGTGTCGGATCTCTCCAGGAGCCGCGACTTCTACGAGAAGTTCCTCGGCGGGGACCCTGTGAAGGTCAAGCAAGGCTACGTCAAATTCCTGCCCGAGTGGGCGCCCGTCAACCTCGCGCTCTCCACCGGCGGCCCGATCGGCGCGGGGACCATCGACCACGTCGGCGTCCAGGTCGATTCCGTGGAGACCGTGATCTCGCAGCTGGCCCGCGTCAAGGCGGCCGGCCTTCCCGTGAAGGAGGAGATGGGCGTCAACTGCTGCCACGCCAACCAGGACAAGTTCTGGGTGAAGGATCCGGACGGCGTCGAGTGGGAGGTGTACCACCTCAACTACGACCTCGAGGGCGAGGAAGAGCGGGTGGCGGCGCGGCCGAGCCTGGCGGTGGTCGGTGCGAGCTCGTGCTGCGGAGGCACCAGCAGCTGCGCATCGTAATGCCACGGACGCGCGCCTCGTGAGTGCCGCATCACACGCGGACAAGCGCGCCGGATGGGGCACGCGACTCAGCGACCCCATGGTCGGCGCGGTTCTCGCGCTGGGCATCACGCAGATCACCGCCTGGGGCACCAGCTACTACTGCCTGGGAGTCCTCGCGGGGCCGATCAGTCGCGACACAGGTTGGAGCCGCGGCTTCGTGTTCCTCGGCTTCACCGTCGCGCTGCTCGCGATGGGTGCCGTGTCGAGTACCGTTGGCCGTGCGATCGACCGCCACGGCGCGCGCGCCGTGATGACGCTCGGCACCGGTCTTGTCTCCGCCGGGCTCTTCGCGCTGTCGCAGGCGCGCAGCGAAGCCGTCTACCTGGTCGTCTGGGCGGTTCTGGGTCTGGGGATGCGGCTGTGCCTGTACGACGCGGCATTCGCCGCACTAGTGCAGGTCGCGCCGTCGCGCGGGCGGACGGCCATCTCGTACCTGACGTTGTTCGGGGCGTTCGCCTCGTCGGTGTTCTGGGTAGTCGGCCATGCGCTCAACGAGCAGCTGGGCTGGCGACAGACCCTCGTCGTGTTCGCGCTCATCAATCTGGTGGTCTGCTTGCCGCTGCACTGGTTAGGTCTCGCGCGACGCGAGTCCGACCGACATGCGGGACCGGACGGCGGCCCTGTCGCGACTCCAGACGGACCTCCACTCAAGGGGCCGACCCGCTCGGTCGCCATCGCGCTCTTCGCGCTCATCATGTCGCTGAACGGGTTTGTCTTCGGCGTGATTTCGGTACAGCTCGTTCCCTTGCTGGAGGCCGCGGGCTTGGCGACTGCGGCCGCTGTCTGGGTCGCTTCACTGAAAGGCGTGGCGCAGTTCGGTGGGCGGGTGGTCGAGATCGTCTTCGCGCGGAACCTGCGCGCGATCACCGTCGGCCGCATCGCCATCGGCATCCTGCCGGCCTCGCTGGTCCTGCTGCTGGTAAGCACCAGCAGCGTGCCGCTGGTCGTCGCGTTCACGCTGCTCATGGGCGCGTCCCAGGGCGTGCTCACGATTGTCCGCGGCGCGGTTCCACTCGCGCTATTCGGCGCCACGGAATATGGCGCCGTGCTCGGCCTGATCGCCACGCCCGTGCTGGTGGTGAATGCGGCGGCCCCGGCGATGTTCGCCTGGATCGTAGACCGATGGGGCTGGGGGACCGGACGGGTATCGCTCCTGGTCGGCTGCTCGGCGGCATGGCTCGCGATGGAGTTGATGGCTCGCTGGTACGAGCGCCAGCGGGCCGCCCTCGCCACGGTCGATCGGCATGACGCTTCCGTTCAGGCTGCCCGCGTCCCGTAGCCCGAAGAACGGGACGGGGACGAGATGACGCTGTCCCGTGGCGTCGTCGCGATGTGTGCAGCGCAGGCGTGCGCTCAGCTCGGCGCGTTCAGCGTCGCCGTGGTGCTCCCAACACTGATATCGGTCTGGGCGCTCACCAACACCGAGGCCGGCTGGATCAGCGGCATTTACTATGCGGCCTACACGGTGGCGGTGCCGCTGCTGTCGTCGCTCACGGATCGGATCGACCCCAAGCGCATCTATCTCGGCTCCGTTGCCCTGACCGCCGTCGCGTTCGCCGGGTTCGCATGGATCGCAAGCGGCTTCTGGTCGGCCCTGGCGTTCCGGGCGCTGATGGGCGCCGGCTGGGCGGGCAGCTACATGCCGGGGCTGAAGGCGTTGAGCGACCTGGCGGAGGGCCAGCAGCAGTCCAGGGCCGTCGCGGCGCACGCGGCGGCGGTCGGCGTGAGCGGCGCGCTTTCCTTCGGCGTCGCCGGCGCCGTCAACGCCTGGCTCGGCTGGCACTGGGCATTGGTACCCGGCGCGATCGGCGCCACATTGGCGTTCGTGCTGGTCTCAATCGGCCTGCCGCCACGACCCGTCAGTGCCGCAGCCGGCCCGCGCCGGGCATTGCTCGATTTTCGGCCGATCCTTCGCAACCGATCGGCGCTCGCGTACTCGATCGCCTATTGCGTGCATACGTGGGAAATGTCCGCGCTCCGCGGCTGGGTCGTCACGTTCCTCACGTTCGTGGCTGCCCAGACGACAGGCGCGTGGACGCCGCTGGCACGCCTCTCGTTACATCAACGACAGTAACGTGATCGTGCCGTCGTCGTTCTCCACGACCCGCTGATGCACCAGGGCGATCCAGGTACCCCGCGCGGACCGTACCCACCACTGTTCGCTGCCGTCAGGGCGGACGATACGGCCGTAGTCGCCCCGACGGAACGTCGCCCGGTCAATGCTTGACACGGTCTGTGGCCGGACGACCTCCACCACATCGTCGGGATCAAGGGGAACCGTCTTGCCGGCCGCCGTCGCTTCATCGAGACGCCGTGTGCCTATCCGCGCGAGCCTCTCCGCCCTCGAACGCCGCCTCGCTCTCGTCCGCTTCATGTTGGTTCAAGCCTCGGGCGGTGTCATCAACCGCACGCTTCGAGCAAGCCGCGGGATGCCACGTACGGGGGTCCACCGAAGCCCTGCTGGATCGAGAGAAACCCTTTATCGAACGGCACTTGGCCGGTCTCGTGGTGTCTGCTTCACCATCCCGCCTGGGTTCCGAGCACACGATACCCGGTGGTAAACGCCCGCCTTATATACCAGGAATAGTTGTAATCGAACAGGGGTATTTGCTACCGTTGGGCTACGTGCAACCCCTGGGGCGTTACTCTTCTTCATCCGAGGTCTGGAGGAAGATGGCATGAATGGCCTCGTTGAATCGGTGGCCGGTCGGGGCCCTGCCTGTCTCCATCAGGATAAGACTCAACTCATCTCCTTTGCCGCGATCACGAGGAGCCACACATGCGCACAATAGCCGTGGTGAACCAGAAGGGCGGCTGCGGGAAGACCATCACCTCCATAAATCTGGCCGCTTTCCTTGCCAGGGAGCAGAAGCGTGTATTGCTCGTGGACATGGACCCGCAGGGGCATGCGACGTTAGGGGTCTTGAGCGGTTCGGTCGGGACCCCGACCATGTACGAAGTGTTCGTGACCGAGCGCGGCGGTCAACCGACTCGCCTTCGCGACATCACCCGTTCGGCACGGGAAAACTTGGATGTGGCTCCGTCCGATATTCGCCTCAGCGTGATCCCGGAGCGGCTGACTGGGGTCGCCGGGCGCGAGACCGTCCTCGCCGACAACCTGGCCGAAGTCAGAGGGCGGTACGACTTCGCGATCGTCGACTGCCCGCCGAATATCGGTCTGCTCACCCTCAATGCGCTGAGGGCTTGCTTGGAAGCGATCGTGCCCATGGATCCCAGCTTCTTCTCCCTCCATGGTCTCGGAAAGCAGCTGGAGACATTTGACGCACTGGAGAAACAGACTGGGCATCGGATTACCCCCCGAGCGCTCCTCACGTTGTACTCGGGCCGGACGCCTTTTGTGAGAGCGATCGTGGACGAGATCCGCAGTCACCTCGACGGCCGGTACTTTGAAACGGTTATCAGATACAGCGTCAAGCTGGCTGAGGCCGCCAGCCATGGCTTGCCTATCGCCCACTATGCCAGGTACTGCGCGGGCTATGAGGATTATCAGGCACTCACCGCAGAGGTCCTGCAGCAAGACGCCGAGAGTCCGAAGCGAGAGCGGATCACCCTCGCCGACGTCGGGACCGCCCGCGACGACGAGTCCGGACGACCGCTGACGCCGGCGGTGACTCAGACGGGTGTCATGTTCACCCTCGAAGCGCCGGACGCGGCGCGAGTCCAGCTGGCTGGCGACTTCAACGGCTGGGTCCTGGATGGAAACGATATGAATCCCGTCGGTCGCGTCTGGGAGAAGGTTGTGAAGCTGCAGCCGGGGCGCTACCGATACCGCTACGTGGTCGACGGGGTCTGGCAGCGTGATCCCCGGAACCCTGTGGTCGAACCCAGTTCATACGGCGGCCACGACTCCGTCCTCGTCGTGGACGAGCAGTTGGCAGAGTGGGATCCCACAGGGGAACAGAAGACGCGGATCAGCGCATGACGGGTGGCACAAGTCCGGAAGGCGGTGGCCGTCTGGACAAGCCCCTTGGACGCGGATTAGAGGACATCTCCCATCTGTTTCAGCTGGGAAGGCGTGGCGAGGCGACGGCGAACGAGCATCCGTCCGGCGGTTCGACCCACCATCCTGCGGCCTCTTCGCCTGCCGGGGCGGTCCTCCTGGGACGGCAGTTGTCGCTAACCAGGGACCAGTTCGCCCCCCTGCTGAAGGAGTTCCACGGTGCTCTCGAGGAAGGTTTGACCTCTATCGACTCGGAGATTGCGTGCCCTCTGTGCGGCCCGATCGATCTGCTCGGGCTCAGCCGCTCGAATCAATTGACGGTCATCGACTTCACCACGAGCATCGACGAAGGGCTGCTCATCCGCGGGCTGGGCCATTTGGACTGGGTCGCCCGGAATGTGCTGATCGTTCGGCGTCTGTATCCCAACCACAGGATCGACTACAGTCTGCCGCCGGCGTTGATGCTCGTGGCGCCACAGTTCTCGCCCGCGCTGAGGCGCGCGGCCCGGCAGGTTCGCTGCCCCACGATCAAGTGGGTCAGATACCGCACGCTTGAATCATCCGTCGGGCTGGGAATCTTCTTCGAGCGCCTTGAGGGTCAGTGATGGCGCGGCGCACCTCACTCCGCATGCAGGCCCGTGTGGACGTGGAGCCGACGCGGCACAGGGAATGACATCCCAGCGCCGCGCCGGAGCGTCGCGCCGAGCGAGGTCAGCCCTGTCTCTGGATCCCTTCCATCTCCTTGTCGTCGAACGCGCGCATCGTGGTGCTGCTGACGTTCCCCGCGGCCACCACGTTGGTCATCGCACCCATCATCGCCTCCTCGGATGGTGCGTCGATGATGGACACGAGGTCGTACGGGCCTTGCGTCCACAGGAGCGTCTGCACTTTGAAGCCTCGCTTCTCGGTCTGCTCGCGTGTCTGCCGAGCGCGCTGGACGGTCTCACGGAGGTTCTTCGCGCCTTCGGCAGTGAACCTGTAGAGGACGACGTACCGCGGCATAGCTACCTCCTTGCGCACGGTTTGCCAGGTGGCGTAAGCGGCCACGACTGGGTCATTGCCGGCGCGCACGATTTCACGGCGGCGCCCATCACGCGGTACATCGTCGTCGCGGTCGTGAGGTGCTCGCGGCCGGGCTCGCGCTTTCCAGTGTGGGTAGAGCCTTCCGAGACCGAGATGGCAGTGGGCGATGAGCGGGCGCATGCCGCGGGGCTCCGCGAGGGCCCGCGCCCGATCCTCGAGCATCAGGACCAGCGCTCGCCGCGCCGCGAGGTTCTCGACGAGGTGTGCTCTGCTTCTGCTTTCCCGACCAACTGGATCCATCCTGCGGACCCTCATAACCCAAAGGTCGTCGGTTCAAATCCGACCCCCGCCGTCCGAAACGTCGGAAGCCTGACGTCACGTTGTTTGTGTTTCCAACACCTGCAGATTGGCTATGGAGACTCGATGACGCAATGGCGACTATTTAGCCGAGGCGCGAATGTGGTGTGTGTCTTGCTGAAGGCTAGGGCACTGTGCTAGGTCTTCGTAAAGGTGTCATCGTCTTCCCAGCGTGATCAAAGCAGCAGAGAGAAAGACATAGGGTCCACCTGGTAGAACGGGACTCATCACGGGGCCCGGATTCTCCGACGCCCGATGAGTCCTTCAAACGTTATCCACCAATTCACAGATGTCCACATTCGCGGAATCGCACGATCTGGTGCGGCCTCGCGGATGCTGCCACGAGAAGAGGCCCTTCTTTCGCACCTGCCAGGCATAGGCTTCGAGATTCTCCGCTCGGACAGGCTCACGTAAGTCCCATCTTTAGTTCCAGCTCGCCCGAAGGTCAGCAAGCAGTAGTCGGATGGAGCGCTGCTAGCCGGGACCACAGTCGCCGCATGGCCGCACTGAACCCTTAGACGAGACGAGGGGCACGAACATGATGAGGATGACCGGGCGATTGATGCTCGTCGTGGCACTGTTCTTTCTGATCATGGCAGGTGCGGCGATGCCGACCACCAGCCCCTCGCCACAAGTCGGCGCACCGCTACCAGATTTGACTCCGAATGAACTTGCCCGGTTTACGCGGGGGAAGGCCGTGTTCAGCAGGGAGTTCACCCCGGAGACCGGTCTCGGGCCATTCTTCAATAACAGCTCCTGCGCGGCGTGCCACGAGGAGCCCGTCGTCGGCGGGGCAGGGGCATTCGGAGAGGACGAGGCCGGTGAGCAGCCTACCTGTGATGAGCTGGAACCCTCTGGCGGCCCCGTGTTCCGACAGCAGAGCACTGGCCCTTCCCTTCCGCCGATCCCGGCCCTCGCTGATGTCAGGGTCGCGGTTCGGAGCACCCCAGCCCTCTTCGGGTTCGGCCTGATCGCGGCGATCCCCAATTCGGCCATTCTCGCGAACCAGGGCCGTGCCGGTGGGCGAGCAGCCTTCCTCCCCGATGGGAAGCTCGGCCGGTTCGGGCGGAAGGCCACGGACGCAGACCTGCTCACGTTCATCAGGGGGGCTTTTGACAAGGAACAGGGCGTCTTGGTCCCCAGTGAGCTGAGTAGCGCCGACCTCGCGCTCACCGTGGACTTTGTGCGGTTCCTCGCCCCGCCACCCGCCCCTGGTGTGGATCGCTATGGGGAGAGGATGTTCCACATTACCGGCTGCGCAACCTGCCATATCCCAGCTTTCATAACCCGAAGTCCGATAGAGGCCCTGAATCGGAAGATTGTCTACATCTACTCCGACTTGCTGCTCCACGATATGGGCGAAGGACTTGCTGATATCTGCAAGGGTGTCGCCGGACGGTCGGAATTCAGAACCGAACCCCTCATGGGGCTCCGGAATCGAACGCGCTTTCTTCACGATGGGCGGGCACTCTCTCCCGAGAGTGCGATCGCGCAGCATGGCGGACAGGGGGCGGCGTCCGCGGCGGCGTTCATGAATCTCTCACGCCTTGATCGGTACGCTCTCCTGCGATACCTGAAGAGCCTGTGACAGTTTCCGACCTTCACCGGCCGGCTGTGGAGATTCCGTGATGATCTGTGCTGGCTGCCTGCACAAGAATCGCGCGCTGGCGAAGTTCTGCGAAGGGTGCGGCCGCCCTCTGTCGCGGCTGCTGCCCCAGGCGGGCCTCCGCGCCTATAACGGACGCCTCCCACCGAAGCGACGTCCTACATGGGTGAGGGATATCGCGGCTACAGTCAGCGTCGTGCTCCTGGGAGCCGCGCTCATCGCCGGTATCGTTGCGGGTAACCCGCGCTGGCATACGATCATCGCCTCCTGGCAAGAAGGCTCGTTGGAAAATCCCACCGTCGGGACCACCAGCTTGGCACGCGTCCAGCCCCCGCCCGCTCGCTCCGACGCGCTTGAATTGGGAGGAGCCGCTGCTGCCGTTCCTCAAGGCACGACGCACGTCAGCGGCCAGCCACGAGCCCAGCCAGGCGAGATTCCACCGAAGTTGGTTCAGTCGTATGACCCGACTCGTCGTATCGTGGAGCCGCCGTCGAGCTCTCAGGCCGATTTGCAAGTCATGGTTACCCTCCTCGTTGCGCAGCTCGGCTCCGGTCCGGCGTGGCGAGCAGCACTGGCCAATGCCAATGCCCACGAACCGGACAGTCCAGAATTCAACTACTGGCATCGTGTGGCGGCTGCGATCCGGGGTGTGAGCACTCGGCGACCATAACTTCCCCCGCCTGCGCGGTGTCAGCCGTCCGCCGGTAGAGGACCGAGTGCTTCCCCAGGGCCCTCCTGCTTTCAGCCCTTTGGCGTAATCTTGCCGGTGAACGACTGGGCCGCGATCTTGCCGTTACGGACGATGAAGGTGTCCGTGCCCACCTCGTACACGTTGTCCGCGGTCGTCCGCCGTTCTTAGCCCGACGTCCGGCCGCGCGAGACAGCGTGCGGGCGTCGAATCTCTCGCGGCGCTCGTGGCATCTGAACGGGTGGTGGGTGCTCAGTTTCCTGGAGGGGACGCAATGCTGCCGATCCGAGGTCTCTACGAGGTCGCGATCCCGGTACGACAACTCCCGAGAGCCGAGACGTTCTACCGCGAGGTCCTCGGTCTAGAGATCGGCCTTCGAGACGATCGTAGGAATTGGTTGTTCCTACGAGCCGGCGGTCCCGCCGGAATGGTCGTGCTGCAGGAGCGCGACAGTGAATTTCCGAGCTGCCATTTCGCCTTCACGGTCGGCGCCTCGGATCTCGAACGGGCCGCCGCGACGCTGCGCGAACGTGGAGTGTCCACCCGAGGTCCAATCGTCCACGATTGGATCCCGGGCGCGTCCCTCTACTTCGAAGACCTCGACGGCCACGAGCTGGAGCTCTTCGCTCCTTCCAGCCAGCGGCCGTAAGCCGTCTCAGTGCCTCGTCGCCTGGCCGCCGGCGAGGTGCCCCGACCTCCTCCGCGATTGTCGCCACCCTGGCGTTGCTCGTCGCCAGGCGTTGCGCCGCGAGCTGCTTTCGCCACTGGGCGAGATACTGCATCGGGGGCTGGCCGACGAGGGCCGTGAACCTGTCGCCCGCCAGCTCGTCGAGGGTCCACGGACGGGCGATGTAGCGTCGGAGCACCTCGACGAACATGAGCTCGGCGAGGCGAGTCAGCACGGAGTCGGCGCCCGCTCGTTGCGCCCGGGACTCCTCGACCACCTGACGCGCGAACGACTGGTGCCATCCACTCGAGAGAACCAGAACATCAAGCCGGCTCGAACGACGAGGGGTTGGCGGCGCAGAAGCCGCTAACCCCTTTTCACGACATGGGCGAGCGTTCACCGCGCGGCAAGCGATGACCCGTTGGGCACGAGCACGATCTTGCCTGTCACGCCGCCCTTCCCGAGCAACTCGCGCGCGTGTCTTGCCTCGGCAAGAGGAAATCGCTGCGCGATGAGCGGCTTGATCTTCTGCTGTTCACGGAGGTCGAGCAGGGCGATCAAATCCTGTCGAAACCATGCCGGTCTCAGCCGTTTGAGCCACTGGATGCTGTAGGGGACCACCCGCTTCCGGCCCGGGAGAAGCCAGCCGCCGGCGATGCACAACCCGAAGATCGCGATTGCACGAAAGCGATGCCGACGACCTGGACGACCTGAAGCCAATCGTCCCCCACGTAGCGAGGCAGTAAGGCCATAGGCCACGACCCTCCCGCCAGGACGGAGAGCCCTGCGGGAACGCCAGATGTGAGCACCACCGATGCCGTCAAAGACGACGTCCACGCCCTCACTCGTGAGGCGGTGAGTTTCTTCCACGAAGTCGAGATGACTGATAGTCAATTGGGATAGCGCCCAGGTCGGAAACGGCCGACGCCCCTCGCGATGAACAGGTACCGTACATCTGCAGTCCGGCGAGGCGCCCAAGCTGCAATAGTGCCGAGCCGACCCCGCCGGCCGCGCCGTGAATCAACACGCGCTGGCCTGATCTGACCTGAGCGGAACGATGTAGCATCTGGTACGCCGTGACGTAGTTCAGCACGAGGCTGACAGCCTCGGCGGCGTCCAGCCCAGAAGGCACCGGAACCAGGTCACGCTGCGGCAGGCACACGAACTCCGCGTACGCACCGCTGATCGGCAAAGCGGCAACTAATGACTTCTGTATAAGTAATGTCCTATACTCCGCTGTGGGAGGTGCGCATGCGCCCACAGGGGAGCCCGGCGGAGCTCGAGCGGCGGCGGCTACGCGCGATCGATCTGCTCCAGCGTGATGTCCCCGTGCATGTCGTGGCTGACCGCCTTGGCGTGGATCGGCGTTCCGTGCGCCGATGGAAGCGGGCGCACCGAGGGCGCGGCCGCGCTGGCCTGCGGGCACGCCCGGCGTCGGGCCGACCACCGAAGCTGACCGCTGCGCAGCGCACGCAGTTGGCGCGCCTCGTCGTGGCGGGACCGGAAGCCGCCGGCTACGCCACGAGCCTGTGGACGTGCCGGCGGATCGTCGATGTCATCCGACGACAGTTCAAGGTCATCTACCATCCCGATCATGTCGGGCGGCTGCTGCGCGCCTGCGGGTTCAGTCCGCAGCGGCCTCAGCCCCGCGCCAAAGAGCGCGACGATCGCCGCGTGCGCGAGTGGATCCAGCACGACTGGGCCCGGGTAAAAAAAACTCGCCAGGCGGGGCGCTCACCTGATCTGTCTCGATGAGACCGGCTTCCTGATGATGCCGGTGCTCCGCCGGACATGGGCGCCGTGCGGTACCACGCCGACGTTCTCGGTACGCGCCCGTTCGCATGAAAAGGTGTCCGGCATTGGCGCGCTCGTCGTGTCGCCGCACCGTCAGCAGATCACCCTGGCCTTGGCCTTGTACCCACGACTCAACATCCGGGGGCCGCAAGTCCTGCGGTTTCTCCGCCATCTCGCGCGCCACGTGCGAGGGCCCGTGATCCTCGTCTGGGATCGCGGCAACCCGCACAAGCACCAGCTCGTGCGCGCCTGGCTGGCCAGGCATCCGCGCTGGGAGATCGTCTGGTTTCCGCCCTATGCGCCCGACCTCAACCCCGTGGAGCTGGTCTGGAGCTACCTCAAGTACGGCCGACTCGCGAACTTCGCTCCGGACACCGTCGACGAGATCCAACGACACGTGTGCCGCGAGCGCCGGCGCCTGGGCCGCCGTCCGCGGTTGCTGAGGAGCTTCTTTCGCCACTCGGCCTTGCCTTTTCGTGTCTAGAGTAGGACATTACTTACGCATCTATCATTAGCTGGCCTCGTTCGATTCCAGAGACACCGCTGCCGAGCCGATCCGCCATGCCAATCAGATCCCACCCCGGCGTGAAGGGCAGCCGGGGCGTCTCGGGATGAATGCCCTCGCGCATCATCAGGTCGGGCAACGCGACACCTGCGGCCAGCACTCTCACCCGCACTTCACCGTCCTTCGGCTCGGGCACTCTTCTTCAACCACTTGAAGTGCTTCGGGCCCGCCGTAGTGGGTGACGGCGATGCGCCTGTGTTTCACGGACCTCTTCCTCCCTCACCGCCTTCAGCTGCTCCATCGTGTCCTCTCTCGCCCGCGGGCATCATCCCTCAACCTCGAAGTGATGGACAAGTCCAGGGAGGCGGTATTGGGTCACCCTCCGGGCGCGTCGGCCGGGCTCAGAGGCATTGCCCGCAGAACCAGCGGAAGGAGCAAGAGTACGAAGGCGATCGAGAACAGGAGTCCGAGCGCCGACAAGACGGACGGCAAGCCCCAGGCGTCGATCCCATAGCCGACGAGGGGGCCCAGGAGCGCGAAGGATGCGCGGGTCCCCAGCTGCGCCATGGAGATCACGGTCGCGCGGAACGCGGACGAAATCTTTTCGTTCAGCTCGTTCAGAAAGAGCACTGAGCCCAGGCCCCGACCTATCTGGCCCAGGGTCCCGAGCAATATCCCGCCCCAACCGAAGAACGACGCCATCCCGAAACACGCGATGATGGGCAAGACGCCGATCGCGGCAAACAAGGATCGCCGGCCATATCTCGCGCTCGCGAGCGCGGCGGATCTCCCGGCGAATCCGAAGATCAGGTTGTAGCTCGCGAACAGCACTCCGAAATAGGCCAGGGGCACGCCGCTGTCCTGCCAGTATTTCTGGTGCGTCCAGACCATCACGAGCCCGGCGGTCCCCGACGCGACCAGATTGAGGAACACGAGCCGCGTCGTGCCGTCGCTTACCAGGGTGGTGGAGAGTACCTCCTTGAAGTTTTCGGAGCGCTCTTTCCCAGTCTCCGGGGCCGCGGGCGGCTCGGTGACGCCCAGCACGAGCAGCATCGGGATCCAGCTCAGGATCGCGTTCGCCCACAGCAGGTGCCCATAGGAGAGGGTGACGATCGCGCTGCCCAGTAGCGCGCTGACCGCTGCCCCTGTTTGTCCCGCGAGCTTCATGTTTCCGAGGACCGCCGTTCCCCGCGACCTCTCGCCGCCGGCCGCGAGGTGCCACTCATAGAGGAGCGCCACATCACCTCCCGAGATCATGCTGAGGGCGATCCCCATCGTGAGGTGGTAGAAGAGAAAACCTTCGTAACTGCTCCACAGCGGCAGGAGCGAAAAGCTGACCGCCTTGAGCGCCGCACCCAGCAGCAGCGTCTTCTTTCTTCCCCACAGGTCCGAGAGCAGTCCCGAAGGCACTTCGCCGCAGAGGATCACGATCGCGAACACGGCTTGCAGCTCCATGAACTGCCGCATGGTGATCCCCTGCGTTAAAAGATAGGGCACCCACACGGGGATCACGATCATGAACGGATCGAAGAACGAGAAGCCGTAGAGGAGCCTGATGTTCGTGTTCACGGGGTCTTGCCGCCTGTCGCGAGCGGCCACACCCAGCGATCCCAGGTGAGACCGCCCACGTCCTTTTGGCCCTCGGCGCGCGCGCCGGACCGTTCGGCGACGCGCCGCGAGCGCGTGTTTTGCGGAAGAATGGCCGAGATCGCGTACGACCACTTCTCGAGAGCGCAGAGAGCGGAAGGCTTCGGGCAGACGCATCGCGGCTCTAGGGCGACACCTCGGGCATCGGCTGGAGGAAGCGCCAGCGGTGGCCCTCGAGGTCGAGCGCCTCGTAGCTGCGATAACCCGTGGCATGGTCGCGCGGTCCGTTCGCGATCCGTGCCCCCGCGGCGAGCGCGCGCTGGTGGTGCGCATCGAGGTCAGCGATGTACACGCTGATGTACTGGCTCTCGACGCCCGCGCTCTTGGGGCTGACCGCGCCGTGCGCGCCCTGCCCGCCGATTCCGATCACCCCGTCGCCGAACTCGACGAGTGCGTGGAGGAGCTCGCCGTCCCCGCCCACGATCCGCGAGGCCGGAATCTCGTGGAACCCGAACGCGCGCTCGAGGAACGAGAGCGCGGCGCGGATGTCCTCATATGGAAGCTGCGGCATGATCGCTGGTCGGCGCGTGCGCTCGGCCTCCTGCCGTATTGCCGCCATGAGCACTGCCTTTCCCCTATCGAGCGCCGCGGGCCCGAACGCGGCCTCGCGCCGGAGCTTCTTCGCCAGGTCCACCGGCTTCATCGCCGCCTCACCCTATTTTTCCCGTTCGTCGCGAGCAGTTCGCGGAGGCGCGCGCGGGCGCGGTTGAGCCGCGAGCGCACCGTGCCGATCGGCAGCTCGAGTGCCTCGGCCATGCTCTGGTAAGAGAGCGCCTCCCACGCGAAGAGCAGGAGCGCCTCGCGCTCATCGTCCGGCAGTGACTCGATCGCATCGGCGACCCGCGGGAAGAGCAGGCGCGCGTCGAGCGCTGCGGCGCCCGCGCGCCCGTCCGCCGCGTCGCGACCCGGGGCCATCCGGGCGCTCGCGCGCAACCACCGATTCGCGCCGATCCCGTACAGCCACGGGAGCGCGGTCGGGCGCGAGCCGTCGAACGTCTTGCGCCGCTCGAACGCGATCCGGAACAGCTCGCCGACCAGCCCCTCCGAGACCTTGGCGCCCGCCCGGCGGCCCAGGAAGCGCAGCAGGGTGGCCGCGTGGCGGTCGTAGATCAGCCCGAAGGCCTCGGGCTCGCCCAGCGAGCGGCGGATCACCTCCGCGTCCGAGGGAGAGCTCATCTTCTTCTCTTTCCCCGATCGCGGGGTTGGGTTCGCGGACCTTACCCTTGCCAGAGAGCGGCGAACTGGGTCGCGACCAGCCCGTCGTACCTGACTTCCCCTTCCAGGGCGCCGATCTCGCGGGCGAACCGGCTGATGTGGGCGACCATCTCCTCGGTAATGGTCGGGTTGTAGAAGGGAGCGTCACGCGCAACCTCGTACGCGATGAGGCTCGCCTCCTCGGCGGGAAACAGGCGTTGCGCGGCCTTTACCGCCAGCTGCGGGTTGGCCCGGAGCGCCCGCTGCGTTTTCACGATAGCCCGCACGGCCCCTGCGGCGACGTCCGGATGCTCCTTGAGGAGTCGCTCCGTGGTCGCGAGCGCCGGGAAGGTCCAGTGGCGGGCCGCGGGCGGCCCGTCGCCTCGGCGCACGTCGAGCAGGATCTTGGCGATGCCGCGCTTCACTCCCAGGTCCGCCCGCAGGCCGTTGCCCCAGTAGCCGTCGGAGACACCCTGTTCGATGGCATCGACCCCATCCCAGGCCCAGTTGGGGCTGGTGCGGCGGGGACTGGGAACGATCCGGACGTTGTCCCTCTGGAGATCGATACCAGCTTCCTCGAGCAACCGTTTCATCGTCAGGCCGGGGTCGGCCGATGCGCTCAGGCGCAACCCTTTCACCGCACTGACGTCTCCCCGCTCGCATTTGATGTCGGCGCGGACCGCCAGAAACCAGTAGTTGTAGTGAGAGAGGGCGCACAGGAGGACGCCGCCCCGCCAGCCGGGGAAGGCTCGCAGTCCAGTGAAGGGGGAGCCCCCGAAGAAGTCGACAGTCCCGTCCTTCAGGGCCTGCGATGGATTCGACGGCGAGAAGACGAACTCCACGTCGACGCCTTCCTCGCGGAAGAACCCGAGCTCTATGGCGGCGATGGCCACGAAGTAAGAAGGAGAGATCGCGTCAGCAACGGTGAGCCGCATCGTATCCTCTCTCGCCCGCAGGCATCATCCCCCACCCGCGAAGTGCTGGACAAGCCCCGGGGAAAATTCCTGGGCTCGCCCGGCCGCCGCGTCGATGTAGAATCCCGGCACCTCGGCAGGGCGAAGGAGGACCACCATGTCGCTGAGTCGCCGAGACCTTTTGCAGGGCGCGTCGATCCTCGGCACGGGGCTGCTCCTGGCGCCGGGGCGTGCCTGGGGCCAGAAGACGACCGTGAAGCTCGCCTTCATCGGCCCGCTGACGGGCGGCACCGCCTCGAACGGCCTCGGGGGCCGGAACTCGTTCCTGCTCGCCGTCCAGGAGCGTAATGCCGACTCCAAGTCGAAGTACCGGTACGAGACCGAGGTGCTGGACGACGAGTGCAAGCCGACGGTCGCCGTCCAGGCGGCCCTCAAAGCGACGTCCGATCCGGCCATCGTCGCCGGCGTCACGCACTACTGCTCGGTGACGGCGATCGCGACGGTCGACACGTACCACAAGGCTGGCATGCCGGCGATGGTGTGGGGCGCAGTGCTCCCGGAGATCACGTACAGCCACACGTACGTCGAGATCACCCGTGTCAACGGCACGATGATCAACCAGAACAACATCGCGGCCGACTTCGCGGTGAAGACGCTCGGCTTCAAGACCTTCGCGCTCATCCACGACACCACGGACTACGGTCGCGCCCACGCCAAGTATTTCGGCGAGTACGTGGAGAAGGCGGGCGGCAAGATCCTCTCGACTCAGGGGACGGCCAAGGATCAGAAGGACTACACCGCGGAGCTCACGCGTGCGAAGGGCGACCGGCCGGAGGTCATCTGGTACGGCGGGCTCACGCCCGACGGCGTGCGGGTCAAGGTGCAGATGGACAAGCTCGGCCTACGGGCGCAGTTCCAGGGGACGAGCGGCATCAAGTCCGACACGTTCAACGAGACGGCGGGGACCTCGGCCGAGGGGACGCTCGCGTTCGTCGAGGGCGCGCCGACCGAAAAGCTGCCCGGCGGCAAGAAGTTCCTCGATGCGTACGCCCGGGCCGGCTTCAAGGAGCCCTCGGAGGCGTACGGCCCCTTTGCGTACGTGGCGGCGAACCTCGTCATCGACGCGATCGAGTCGGTCGGACCCGACCGCGCGAAGGTGGCCGAGCGGCTCAAGCGCACCCGGAACGCGAACACGATCATCGGGCCCGTCGAGTTCGACGAGCACGGCCAGAACACCGTCCCGCTCATCTCCAAGTACGTGAGCCAGGACGGCAAGTGGGTCCTCTGGGAGGACTCGGAGTACGCCTCGGGCAAGCGGACGCTGCCGGGGCTCAGATTCAAGAAGCTCTAGGCTTGCCGCCGCTCGAGCTCCTCCTCCAGCAGACGCTCAACGGCGTGATGCTCGGGGTGATGTACGCGCTGATCGCGGTTGGCTTCACGCTGTTCTTCGGCGTCCTCGACGTGATCCACTTCTCGCACGGCGACATCTTCATGCTGGGCGCCTTCGTGGGCCTGTCCACCCTTCTCGGCCTCGCCGTGGTCGGCCTGAGGACGCCGCTGCTGGCGCTGCCGCCCGCGTTCGCGGTCGCGGTGCTCGTCACGGGGCTCGTCGGGGTCGGGGCGGAGCGCGTATGCGTGAAGCCCCTGGCGCGCTCGTCACCGCTGATGACCTTGCTGGCGACGCTCTCGCTCGGGCTGGTGCTCCGCGAGTCCGTTCTGATCTTCTACCCGCGCGGCGCCGACCCGAAGCCCTTCCCGCAGCTCTTGCCCGCCGGCGGCTTCGAGGTCGGTGGCGTCGCCGTCCGCTACGAGAACCTGACCATCCTCGCGATCGGGTTCGCGGCGATGATCGGCGTCGACCTCGTCATCAGACGCACGAGGATGGGCGCGGCGATCCGCGCCGTCGCCCAGGACCCCGAGGCGGCGCAGATGATGGGGGTGAACCTCGACCGCACCGTGGACGCCACGTTCTTCCTGGGCTCGGGGCTCGCCGCGGTCGCCGGGATGCTCAGCGGCTTCTACTACGGCGAGATTCACTTCATCATGGGGATCACTGGCGGCGTCATCGGATTCTCGGCGGCGGCGATCGGCGGTCTCGGCAACGTCTACGGAGCGATCGTGGGCGGCCTGCTCTTCGGCGTGCTCCAGACCACGGCGGCGGCGCTCATTCCGCGCGGCTCGGAGTTCCGCGACGTCGTCGCGTTCGCGGTCGTGATGCTGTTCTTGATCTTCAAGCCGAGCGGCATCCTCGGCGAGAAGAGCGTCGAGCGCGTCTGACATTGCGAGCCCTTCAAATGCTCTTAGTCTGGCTCGCCGAGGCGGTCGTGTTCGCGCTGATCGTGGCCGGCATTCTCGCCGAACGCCCACTGGCGCTCGCGGCGGCCGGGGTGGCGATCGTCGTGGCCGGCGCGCTCCTGCGTTTCGTGGCGCCGCTCCGCTCTGCGCTGGTTTGCGCCTTCGCGCTCCACCCCACGGCGGCGCTACTGGGCGGCGCGGCGCTGGCTCTCGTGCTCCCGCTGGCGCTGCGCTCGAGCCCGTACTGGACGTTCGTCGCCACGTTGGCCCTTCTCTACGTCACCATCGGCCAAGGGCTGAACCTCCAGATCGGCACCGCGGGCGTGATCAACCTGGCCGGCGCGGCGTTCGCCGGACTCGGCGGGTATTCCGTCGGGCTCCTCACGGTCGGGGCCGGGTGGCCTTCGTGGCTCGCGGTGGCGGCCGCCCCGTGGGTGGCGGTCGCCGTCGGGGCGCTGCTCTTCGTACCGATCCTCAAGACGCGCGGCCACTACCTGGCCCTGGTGACGATCGCATTCGTGTTCATCTTCAACATTCTCATGAACAACCTCGAGTTCACGGGCGGCCCGCAGGGGATCAAGAACATCCCGACGCTGCGGCTCGGAGGGTACGCGTTCACCGCGCGGCCGACCCTCGGCGTGGTCGAGCTGCCGGCGCACGCGAACTTCTACTACGCCGCGCTGGCGACCGCCTTCCTCGCGACCGGGATCCTCCGGCGCCTGCACGACTCCTGGCTTGGCCTCGCGCTCAACACCCTGCGCGACGACGAGATCGCGGCGCGCTGCTGCGGCGTCTCGATTGCTCGCGAGAAGCTGATTGCGTTCTCCATCGGCAACTTCTTCATCGGCCTGGGCGGCGCCCTGTACGCCGTCATGGTCGGCTTCGTCTCGCCGCCCGACTTCGACTTCGGCTACTCGCTGATCATGCTCTCGGTGATCATCATCGGCGGCGTCGACTCGATCGGCGGGGTGGTCCTCGGGGCCTGCCTGCTGGTGCCGCTCCCCGAGCGGTTCAGGTTTCTGCACGAGTACCGCCTCTTGCTCTACGGCCTCGTCATCGTGGTCATGCTGCTCTTCAGGCCCCGCGGACTCTGGCCCGCGGGAATACGGCGCTACCGGTGAGCGCCGAGATCCGATGAGCTTGCTCGAGGTCAAGGGATTGACGGTCAGGTTCGGCGGCCTCGTGGCCCTCGACGGCGTCGACGTCGCCCTGGGCGAGGGAGAAACCCTCGGGGTCATCGGACCGAACGGCTCCGGGAAGACAACTCTCTTTAACACCCTCACCGGGCTGTATGCCGCCGCGGCGGGCGAGGTCCTGTTCCTCGGGCAACGGCTCTCGGGCCTCGAGACCCACGCCATCGCCCGACGCGGGATCGCCCGGACCTTCCAGTCCAGCCGGCTCTGCCTCGAGCTCTCGGTGTTCGACAATATCCTGATCGGGATGCACGCCCACCGCCGCACGGGGCTCCTGGATTCCCTGCTCCGCCGGGACCGCCTGCGCTCGGAGATGAGCCAGGCGATCGAGCGCGCCGCCCATCTCTTGAGCCTCTTCAACCCGGCCCTCCCGCGTCGCGGCCTCGAGCGCGTGGGCCAGCTTCCGCAGATCGACCGGCGGCGCGTGGAGATCTGCCGGGCCCTCGCCTCGCAGCCGCGGCTCGTGCTGCTGGACGAGCCGTCCGCGGGCATGAGCCCGGAGGAGACCGCTCAGCTGATGAAGGATCTGCAGATCGTTCGAGAAGAGATGCCGGGACTATCCGTGATGGTCATCGAGCACGACATGTTCGTCATCGAGGGCGTGAGCCAGCGCGTCGTGGCGCTCAGCTACGGCCGGAAGATCGCCGAAGGCTCCTTCGCGGCCGTTTCGGCCCGGGACGAGGTCCGCGAGGCCTACCTCGGCGGGGAAGCCGCCCGTGCTTGAGCTGCGCGAGGTCTCGACCCGCTACGGCCCGATCACGGTGCTCCGCAGCGTGTCGCTGGCGGTCGGGGCCGGCCAGCTCGCGTGCCTGCTCGGCCCGAACGGCGCCGGGAAGACCACCCTGATCAGGACGATCCTCGGGATCGTGCGGCCCGTGTCCGGCTCGATCTGGCTCGACGGCGCCCGCATCGATCGACTCCGCCCTCACCAGATCGTGGCGCGCGGCGTTGCGGTCGTGCCGGAGGGCAGGCGCCTGTTCCCGAAGATGACCGTGGAGGAGAATCTGCGCATGGGCGCGTTCATCGAGTGGGCGCCCGCCGACTTCGCGGCGCGTCGCGACCATGTCTTCTCGCTCTTCCCGCGGCTGGCCGAGCGACGTCGGCAGAGCGCTGCGACGATGTCGGGCGGCGAGCAGGCCATGCTCGCGATGGGCCGCGCGCTCATGAGTCGGCCCCGGCTCTTGCTGCTCGACGAGCCCTCGCTCGGTCTGGCGCCCGTGCTCGTCGAGCAGCTGTTCGCGATGGTGCAGGCGATCAATCAAAGCGGCACGACCGTCTTCCTCGTCGAGCAGAACGCGCGAAAGACCCTCGAGATCGCCCACCACGGCTTTCTCCTCCAGAAGGGTGAGGTCGTCGGGGCCGGTAGCGCCGAGAGCCTGCGGCGATCGGAGCTCGTGCGGCACGCCTACCTGAGGACCTGAGGGGTAGTCCTCCCTTGGGGATCCCGCATCGCGCCGTTTCTCAGAAATGCGAATGTCAGCATGAGAACGCTCGCCCGTCCTACGTGGTTCCAGGATGGCACTCGTGGATGCGCCGATGGCCTCTCCTGAATATTGTTTAAGGAACCCAATACCCATTGTTCCAGACACTTAACGGCAATCGACCCAGAGCGCGGGATGCGATGGCATCTTCGGTGCACCAGAATCTGACGACCTCTTCACGAGCCGACACCGAGGGGTATCGAGGCTCGCGCTGCCTCGCGGGCGTTAGGCCCGAGTTCCGTCGGCAGGGAAAGGAGGACCACGTGACACGTTCCCGCAGAGTTCATACCCGTCTATGGTTGGTTCTCATGGCGACGCTCGTCGCGGGGTTGGTGATCTCGCTCAAGACGGCGCAGGCGGAAGTGCCCAGCGGGCCGCCGACCTTCAGCCACCCGTTGAACATCAACAACCCATTCTTTCCGTTCCAGCCAGGCGGACTGAAGGTCTATGCGGGTCGCGCCGGGGGGACGAAGACCAAGGCCATCGAGCACTACCTCACCGCAACACGAACGTTCAGCTTGAACGGCCAAAACGTGCGCTGCCGCATCTTGGTTGAAGAGGCCTACGAAGATGGCGCGCTGGTTGAAAGGTCCTTCAACTACTTCGCCCAGGCCGATGACGGCACGGTCTATTATTTCGGCGAGGTCGTGAACATCATCGAGGACGGCGTCATCGTCAGCCACGAAGGAAGCTGGCTCGTGGGAGGCCCGACGCTCCCCTCCGACCCGCCCGAGACAGGCAAGGCACTCAAACCCGGCCTGTTCATGCCCGCCAACCCGAAGCTGGGCGACGTGTTCAAGCAGGAAGACCTGTTCCCGATCGTGGACGAGACGGACGAGGTCGTGGGCGTTGATTTGGAAGTGCACGTCCCCGCAGGAAAGTACGAAGACGCGATTGCGGTCAAAGAAACCACGCTTCTTGACCCGGGCACGGAAACCAAATGGTATGCGCCCGGCGTCGGCGTGGTGAAGGTGCAGGCCGAAGATGAGATCTTGCGGCTAGTATTTTCCACCCTGGTCCAGCCGCGGGACGATGACGACGCCATTCGCGGCGGCCGAGGACCGCAACGTCCGCGGCGCTAGTTTAGCCCCCGCAACCATCGACGACGAGGGTTAGCGGACGTCGAAGCCGCTAACCCTCTCGTTCAGCTAGACTTCGCCTTACATGCCGAGGGAGGACGCCTCGATCCGTGGCGTCGAGGTTGCCGCTTCGGGCGGGTTTTCTTGCTGACACCGGGGGCACTGTCCTGTCATCCCTTGAGCCCTCCGGTCCCCCAGCCGGCGACGAGATGTCGCTGCACCGCCATGAAACAGGCGAGCGCCGGGATGGTGATCAGCATGCCGGCGGCCATGACGAGCCCCCAGTCCACGACCGCTGCCGCGAAGAGGTCCTGGACTCCGACCGGCAGCGTCTTGAGCTCGTCCGATGCGATCAGGATGCGGGTGAAGATGTAGTCGTTCCAGGCGAGCGTGAACGTGAAGATGGACGTCGCGATCAGGCCCGGTAGCGCGAGCGGGAGCACGATGTAGAGCACGGCGCGCCCGCGGCCGGCGCCGTCGACGTGTGCCGCCTCCTCCAGCTCGATCGGGATCGACAGGAAGAACGCGCGCAGGAGCCATAGCGAGAACGGCAGGCAGAACGACGCATATGACAGGACGAGGGCCGTGTGTGTGTTCACGATGCCGAGCCGGCGGGCGAGGATGTAGACCGGGATCACGATCATGATCGGCGCGAACATGTAGGTGCACAGGATGAGTTTGGCGACCAGCTCGCGCCCCGGGAAGGCGAAGCGCGTGAGGCTGTACGCGCCGAGCGCGCCCACCGCCATCGTGAGGAGCACGGTCAGCCCGGCGACCGCGACGCTGTTCCAGAAGTAGGTGAGGAATGCCGTGTCTCGCACGAGGCGGACGAAGTTCTCGAGCGTCGGCGCAGCAGGCACGAAGGCCGGGGGCGTCGCGAACACTTCGCGCGCCGGCTTCAACGACGTCGAGAGCATCCAGAGGAGCGGCAGGACCGCCTGAGCGGCCAGCCCGAGCGCCGCCGCGTACAGCAGCGTCCGGATGAGAGCGCGCCTCACGCGACCACCTCCTCCTCCCGCCAGTAAAGCCGAAAATAGACGAGCGTGGCAGCCATGAGCATGACGAACATGATCACCGCGAGCGCCGCGCCGAATCCCGCCTGGTAGTACGTGAAGGTCCGCATATAGGCGTAGATCGGCAGGGTCCGGATCTCGCGTCCGGCCCCCGCCCCCTCGCCCCAGAGCCACACCGTGTCGAACTTCGTGAACATCCAGATGGAGCGCAGCAGCACGACGACGAAGAGCACCGCCCGGAGCTGGGGCAGCGTGATGTGACGGAACCGCGCCCACGCCGCGGCGCCGTCGACGCGGGCGGCCTCGTAGAGCTCGAGCGGGATCGTCTGGAGCCGCGCCAGCACGCTCACGACCACGAACGGCGTGAACTGCCAGACGCTCACCGCGATCAGCGAGGTCATCATGTGGTCCACGCCGAGCCAGACGATCGGCTCTCGGACCAGGCCCGCGCGCAGGAGCAGGTGGTCCACGACGCCGTACGTCTCGTTCAGGAGCCAGCGCCATACGATGACGGCGACGATCGTCGGAATCATGTAGGGGAAGAGCACGAGGGCGCGGATCGCGGTGCGCCCTCGGAACGGCGCGTGCAGGACGAGCGCGGCGGCGACGCCCAGCACGAGCTGGAGCCCGGTCGTGGCCGCCGCGTAGACCGCGCTCTTCCACAGGCTGTCCCAGAACTCGACATCCCGCGCGATCTTCAGGTAGTTACCGAGTCCGACCCAGCGTTCGGCGGGGAAGAAGGAATGCTTGTCGAGGAATGAGAGCCAGATCGCGTAACCGACCGGATACAGGATGAGCGCACCGATCAGAACCAGGGCGGGCAGGATCCAGAGCACGCCCAGGACGGCCGCGCCGGCGCGGACGCGCAACGTTACTTCTTCAGGTAGCCGGCGCTCGCCAGCAGCTCCTCGACTCGCCTCTGAGCCTTGGCGGCGGCTTCGGCGGACGGCATGCCCTTGACGGCATCGAGCACCATGTCGACGAGGATGCCCGAGCCCATGACCTCGAGGAGGTAGGGCTTCCTCATGTCATCCCAGTCGGTGACCAGGACGGGCTTGATCCAGTCGTTCTTGAAATACTTCTCCTGCATATCGATCCATGATCGCCACTTTCCGATCATCGCGTTGTCGGCGTACTTCGGGTTGCGCGAGGTGGACTTCTTGATCGAGAGGAGATGAATGGGCACCGAATGCAGATACGGGATGTAGTTCTCGTCTTTGAAGAAGAACTTGAGGAAATCCACGGCCTCGTTGGCGCCCTGGGCGTCCTTGAAGACCATCCATGGCTCGCAGTCGAGCTGCGCCGCCGGAGTCTTGCCCGATGGGCCGATCACCTTGTCGGCGACCGCGAAGTGCTCGGGATCGGCGATATCTTTGGGTGCGTACTTCTCGATGTACCCCACGCCGCGCCCGTACGCCTGGTACAGCATCGCCGCTTTGCCGTTCGCGAGGTTGGCGAACGTATCGAGGTAGGCGTGGCCCGTCCAGCCCGGCGGCAGCACGCGGTTGAGCTTCTTGTAGAACTCGAGGAGCTCGATTACGGGCTTTTCGGTCAGCGTCGGTCGCCCGTCGGCGTCGAACAGCCGGCCGCCGTTCGTCTTCAGCAGCTCACCGACCCCGATGTTGATGAAGAGAGGCTGCCCTGTCATGGTCAGCCCGTAGCGCACGACCTGCCCGTCCTTCACCTCGCGGAGTGCGTCGGCAACCTGGACGAGGTCGTCCCATGTCCTCGGCACCTTGAGACCCTTCTGCGCCAGCAGGTCTTTGCGGTAGACGAAGACCGATGACGCGGGAGAATGGCCGACGCCGTAGGTCTTGCCGTCCCAGCGGCAGAGGTTGCGGAACGCGTCGACCAGATCGTTCTTGGGCATCGAGTCCGCGAGATCGTCGACGGGACGCAGGAGCCCCTTGGCCGCGAACGAGACGCATGTGATCGGCTGGCCGTGCGCGGCGTCCGGCGGCGCGCCGGCGGCGAGCGCGGCCGTCAGCTTCCTTTCCAGATCACCCCACGCCAGCCCCTCGATTTTGATCGAGACGTTAGGGTGCGTCTTCTCGTACTCCGCGGCGGTCTGGTTCAGGACCGCGAGGGTCTGGGGCTCCGTCTCGGTCTGCCAGAGACGGACGACCTGCTTGTCAACGGCGCCGGCGGCATCGACAGTACCCAGCACAAGGGCGGTGACGAGGATGTAGCGTCGGATCATGGGGAGCCCCTCCACGCGATGAACTTCCGCCACGACGTTACACGCCCTTTTCGAGCTTCTGCAACCAGTCCGTCATGCCCATCAGGACGATGGCGTGTGCGCCTCACGATGCGAGCGGAAGGGTGAACCGGAACGAGGTAGTCTGTCCCCGTGATTGAACCCGCGTTGAGCACTCCCCCCGGACCTCGTGGCTTCGGCCTCGTTCGTGGGCTTTGGCGCATGAAGACGAGCCGGCTGGCATTTCTCAGCCAAATGGCACATGACTTTGGCGGAGTCGTCCGGTTCACTGTCCCGGGGCGCACGATCTATCTGGTCAGCGAGCCGCTGGCCGCGCGGCACATCCTGGCCACGAATGCCGGCAATTACTCGAAAGGCCTGGGTCAGCGTGAGGCGACCTCGCTGCTCGGAACGGGGTTGCTCACCGCCGACGGTGCCGCGTGGCCGCCGCAGCGCCGAGCCCTCGAGACGTTGTTCAATCCGGCGAGGATGGCTGATCTCATACGGGGCGCCATTCCTGCCGTCGAACAGCTGAGTTCCACCTGGGCAGCGTGTGCCAGCGAGGGAAAGACAACGGAGCTGATCCGTGATGTCAAGGAAGTCGCACTCCGCATCATAGACAACTTCTTGTTGGCGGGCGGTTTAGCGTCGCGTATCTCCGTGACGATCTCCAAGCTCCGACAATTCGAGCATCTGGTAACCGCGGAGGTGCTCAGCCCATGGCCGTCGGCGCCCTACGTCCCCTTCAGTCGGTCGGCTCGCTTGCGGAACGTCGTTGCCGACCTTCACCGAATCATCGACGAAGTGATCGAGCACTGCGGCGCGGTCGGCGGAGACAACGTCGTTACGTCCCTGAGACGTGAGTGGTCGCCGACGCCGGACGACGACGCTCTTCGAAGCCAGGTGGCGACACTCATTCTCGCAGGTTATGAAACGACGGCAGCAGCCCTCGCATGGGTATGGGTCCTGCTCGACCGACACCCGAAGACGGCCCTGAAAGTGCGCCGGGAACTTCAGGTCGAGCTCGGGGGCAGGGTACCGACGCTCACCGATGTCGGGCGCTTGGCGTACACGCGCGCCGTCGTCCTGGAGGCGTTGCGGCTCTTCCCGCCCGTCTGGGTCTTGCCGCGCACGGCGATACACGCCGATACTGTCTCTGGTTTCCCCATACCGCAGGGAACGGAAGTCTTGATCTCCCCGTACTTGATTCATCGACGACCGGACCTATGGTCCGATCCCGAGGCTTTTTGGCCGGAGAGGTTTCTCGCAGACCGGCTTCAACCGCGCACGCCATGCGCCTTTCTGCCCTTTGGGGCGGGCCCGCGGTCCTGCATCGGAAGTCAAACGGCCGTGATAGAAGTGGTGTTCGCAGTCGCCGCGCTCGCGCAACGATTTCGTCTCACGCCGGCTGGCCGCGCTCGTCCCAGGCCTCAGCCGCACCTGAGCCTGTTCCCGGGAACCACCCTCACGATGCGGGTCCACGCCGTATAGCTCGCCGTCAGCAGATTGAGGCCGGACGTCGCGAACGCCAAACCTCGGGCTCACGGCGCTTTCCCCATGAGCTCGATCAACTTCCCCGCTCTCAGGACCGAGGCCTTGAACGGCTGCCCCGTCGACATCGCGCCGATCCTCTCGCGGATCTTGGGAATGTCCGCCTCGCTCTTGATCGCGATGCCGGCCATGGACAGGACGATGTCCCCGCGAACCACGATCTGCTGTCCGCCGATGGTCGCGGTCCGGTCGCCGCCCGCGAGCCCCATGTCCCAGGCGGGCGAGCCCATCGGGACGACGCTCACCAGAAGCCCGCTGCCGCCGGGGACGTTGAAGATCTCGGCCAACTCGCCGGTCACGACCTTGCCTTCGAGCCCGATCCAGGCCCATTCACGTTCCATCAGGAAGTAGCGCGCGCTCTTCATCGTCACGACGAAGCCGAGGCCCTCGCTGCCACCGCTCCTGGAGATGTTGTGGCTGACGACGCCGATGACCTCACCGGCCATGTTGAACATCGGGCCGCCCGAGTTCCCGGTGTTGATCGTGGCCGTCGTCTGGAAGAACTCGGCGAGCGGCATCGCGCGGTAGGCCGTGTTGGGCAGCCACTTGGCGCTGATCCAGCCCGCGCTGAAAGAGTGCGAGAGGCCGTAGGGGGCGCCGATCACCAGCACCTGCTGCCCCACACGAACTTTGTAGGAGTCGCCGAGTCGAGCCGGCTGCGCGCCTTTCGGGATACGGGCGAGCTGGAGCAGGCCCAGGTCGGCCGCGGGCTCGGACGCGACGACACGCGCCGGGACCGTTTCGCCGCCCGGCAGCTCCACGACGATCTCGTCCATCGCATGCACGACGTGCGCGGCCGTCATGACCTTGCCGTCGGCGGAGATCAGGACGCCGGAGCCGATCTCACTGAAGGTCACGAGGCCCCGCGTGCTGTCGACGGCTCTGCCCTTGGCTCTGATCACCACCACCGAGGGGCTGATCTTCCGGAACAGCTCCTCCGGATCCTGGGCCTCGGCGCCGGCCGAAGACCACCCGAAGACAACGCCGACGAGAGCGCCGAGCAGTAGTGGTCGCATGTGCCCTCCCGTGCCGGTCCGCCGATGTCGAAGAAACTCTTGAGACCTGTTTGTCCGCAGGGATATCGGGCCCGATTGTAACCGGCGAGCGGCTCTGCCGCTGAGATTCCAATCTCGTTCGTCCGGCGCGCTTGACTTCGGCCGCGGGGGAAGCGATTGTGGCGCCCGACCCTCATCGAGCTTCGAGAGGCCGTTCTCGAGAACGCCTATTACAGCGAGGTCTGAGATCATGAAGAGTCATCGCACGCGCGTCGTCTTTTCGGCCGCGGTCTCGATCGCTGTCCTTGTCGCGCTGGCGCCTCTCGCGCGCCCCGCGGAGACGCCACGGCGCGGCGGTGTCCTGCTCGCCGCGATCGCCGCGGACGCGCCCAGTCTCGATCCGCACCAGGAGGAGACGTTCGCCACTCTTCAGCTCGTGGCGCCGTGCTACAGCACCTTGCTGCAGATCGATCCCTACAACTACCCCAAGGTCATCGGCGACGTGGCGACCGAGTGGAAGATCGCGGCTGATGGACTCACGTACACGTTCAAGCTCCGGCAGGGGATACGGTTTCACGACGGCTCGCCGTTGACCGGGGCGGACGTCAAGGCGACCTACGAGAAGATCGTGTTTCCGCCGGCGGGCGTTCGCAGCATCCGAAAGAACGCCTACGCCGCGATCACGAGCATCGAGACGCCCGATGCGAGCACCATCGTGTTCAAGCTCAAGCACCCCTCGGCGTCACTCCTGGACAACCTGGCTTCGCCCTGGAACGTGATCTATCCCAAGAAGTACCTCGACCGTGATCCGAACTACTTCAAGGCCAACATCGTCGGGTCCGGACCCTTCAAGTTCAAGAGCCACACGCGCGGATCCACGTTCGAGGGCGAGCGGAACCCCGACTACTTCATCAAGGACCGACCGTACCTCGACGGCTACAAGTTCTTCGTCAGCACCGAGACGTCGGCGCGCGCGGCGGCCATTCGCTCCGGACGCGCGTACGTCGAGTTCCGCACCCTGCCGCTGTCCGAGGTCGAGGCGATCCGGAAGCAGCTCGGCGACAAGGTGGTCGTGCAGGATACACCGGCCACCGGCATCTTCGGCATCGCGGTGAACCAGACGATCAAGCCCTTCAACGACGAACGCGTCCGGAAGGCGCTGACGCTCGGTCTCGATCGGTACACCGCCAGCCGCGTGCTCTACCCCATCGCGAGCCTCAAGGACGTCGGCGGGCTGATGCGTCCTGGGACGATGTGGGCCATGTCGGACGCCGAGCTTCAGAAGTTTCCGGGCTTCGGGAAGGACATGGAGAAGAATCGCGCCGAGGCCAAACGGCTCCTGGCCGAGGCCGGCTACCCCAACGGACTCAAGGTGGTCCTGAAAAACCGCAACGTCCGGGTTCCGTACATCGACTTCGGCACGTTCGTGATCCAGGAGTGGCGCAAGATCGGCGTCGAGGTCGAGCATCGGCCGCTCGAGTCGGCGTCCTGGTTCGCGGATGGCCGTGACACCGGCAGCTTCGAGCTGATCGTCAGCCCCTCGTTCAACTTCATGGACGACCCCGACCAGTTCCTCGAGCGGTATACGACGGGCGACAGCAACAACTGGGGGCGCTTCTCCGATCCACGGATCGACGACCTCTTCACGCGCCAGGCGAGGACTCTGGATCCCACCGAACGCAAGAAGCTCATCAACGAGATCGAGAGGATCGTGCTCGGGCACGTGTACTACATCCCGGGCATCTGGTGGGCGCGGGCCGTGGTGCACTGGGCGAAGGTCAAGAATTACGTGGCGCCGCCGAATCATTACTCGAACCAGAAGCTCCAGGACGTGTGGCTCAGCGAGGACTGAGGAGAGCCACGAGGCAGGCTAGCCGCTGAAAAATGAGACGCGCTGGAGCATCGCGTGTCGCGTTTGGCATCGTCGTGTTGGTCCAGTTGAGCTGGAGCGGCATGTCATGGCCCTGGACTCTCGAAGGACACCGCTTGATCGCAGTCGATGCCTTGACGGTGCTGCCGCCACCGATGCGGGAGGCCCTCACGCCCCATGTCTCGATGATCCTCGCGGGCGCGCTCGAGCCCGATTTCAATCGATTGGTGAGTCACAAGATTCGCATCGTCTCGCTGCGGGGGACTCCGCCACCCCCGAGCGGCGAGGCGGCCCAGGAGCTCAAGCGGCTGTCCGCGAACGCCCAAGAGATGCTTCGCCTCGGACGGGGCCTGGATGAGGCGCTCTTCGTAGTCGGCCAAGCGACCCACTTCGTGCAGGACCTCAACCAGCCGCTCCACGCCGCGTGGGGCGAGACCCGCGCCGAGCACGACGAGCTCGAGGCCCAGATGCTGTACTACTCCTGGCCGGCAGACCGCAAGTACCGCGGCTTTGTGCTCGTCAAGAGCTATTCCTGCTTCGGGTATGAGATTGCTCGGAATCCTCGCAGCATGAGCGAGCACTCTTCTTCGACCGCGCGATCAAGCGAATAACTGAGATTGCCTCGGATCAGGCCGTCAACGACACGGCCAATCTCTGGCAGTCGATCTTTTGGCGGGCCCTGGGGCAGGAGCGGGCGCGGCAACTGTACGGGATTCCATCGCCCGTCGGCGAGACCGGAAATGGATCCGTCTGCTGATCGCTATCCTACGCGTGGCCATGGCCACCCGGCATCCCCGACGCCCCGGTTCAGACTTGGCCGAGCAGGCCCGGCGGGCGGGCGTCCGCCTCGTGCGCTTCCTCTATACCGACAACGGCGACATCACGCGCGGGAAGGCCACGCACGTGGACGGGCTCGCGCATCGGCTGACCGACGGCATCGGGCTCCCCGAGCTGTTCTGGCTCGCCGCGCGCTGGGGACGGCGCGGGCTCGGGACGGTGCTGGACGAGCTGATCGCCCTCGGCGCGCTCGACGATGGCGAAGCGCTTGCGGTCGGACGGCGGGTGCTCGGGGGCAACGCCGCCAGGATCTACGGGCTACCCTGGCCGTAGATGAATGCCCTCTGTCCCGATTGGGGTGAAAACCTCATAGAAATCCTGGAGCGGCAACCATCAGGCTTGCGTCTGATCGACGGAGACCCTTGACCAAGGAGAGCGGATCATGACGCGACGACCAGTTTCCCTGATCCTCTGCGGCGGTGTTGCCCTGCTCGGCTTCGCCTGTGCAACGAAGAACTTTGTACAGGAGCAGGTCAGTGTGACGGAAAGCAAGCTCAGTCAGCAGATGACCGCGACGGAGACCCTCCAGGAGACCAGGCTGCGTGAAACGACGGATCGCGTCGGGGAAGCCCGCCAGGCGATCGACGTTGCTGACCAGCGGCTCAACGGCCTCGACTTGCGGGTGGGTGAGGTGGGGGCCCGCGCGAGCGGCGCCGAGACCCGGGCGCGTGATGTCGAGGCCCGGCTCTCACAACGCTTCGCCGGTCGCAACAACTACAGGCTACTGGAGACGAAATCCGTCTACTTCGACTCCGGTCACACTGAAGTCCGAAGCCAGGACATCGATGAGCTTGCGGCCGTGGCCAAGGCCCTGACAGCGGACCCCAACGCGATCCTCGAGCTACAGGGCTTCGCCGATGCGCGCGGGAGCGACCGATACAATCGCGAACTGGCCCGCGAGCGCGTCGAGGCCGTGATGCGCCATCTCGTGCAACATCACGGCATCGAGCTGCGTCAGCTGAGAGCGATCTCCATGGGCAAGGTGGCGCTCGTCGCCGGCGAGAAGGCAAGCCCGGACGCCCTTGCCAGGGCCCGGCGGGTGGATATTCGGCTGCTCGCCCCGTGGTCCTCCTGGGAAGACACTCTGAGCCGGATCGACCCGACCGCCCGGGAGCAGACAGCGACAGCCGTCCCCGAGCTCCGAGAGCCCGCGACGATCTCTTCGCTGCCCGTTCAGACGGAACCCATGCAGCTGCCGCAGCCGGTACAGATCGATGCGCCAGCCCGGGAAGGGGTGCTGCAGCTCCTGAAGACCATCACGCCGCAGGATCTCGGCGGGTAGCTCAACCAGCCCGACGACCAACGGTGCGGCCGCGCTTGAAATGCCCGCGCGGGTCCTAGCTCGGGTAGACGATCGTGCGCAGCAAGACACGGCGCTCATCAGGTCGATAGTCGCCGGCGCCGCGGTGCATCGTTGACAGCTCGTCCCACATCAGCACGTCCCCAACCCACCATTGGTGATAGTAGGTGAACCGATCCTGGGTCGAATGGTCAGCGAGCTCTTCGATGAGAGTCCAGGCTTCGTCGCGGGGCATTCCCTGGAAGCCCTGTGTGTGCAGGCGAAGTGACTGCTCCAGTCGCCGTTGACGATTCTGGCTGCCGCGACAGGCTTGCCGATGCCACGCGTTTGCTGTATCAGGAGGCCAACGAAGCAGCAACAGGAGCACGATCAGGAGGATCGCACGCATGATGACGACGGACGTGTACCCGGGCAAGGATCTCGGCACGCTCGAGCTCGCGGTCACCGACGAGATGGTCGAGCACTACATCAAGGGACTCGACGAGCCGAACCCCTGGTACACGACGGCATCGCCCTTCGGCGGACCGGTGGCTCCGGTGATCGTCTACCAGCAGGCCGACACCCAGTTCAAGGGCTGGTACCTCGACAACCTCTTCGGCAACCTGTGGCGGCGTCAGGAATGGGAGATCTATGCGCCGACGCGGGTCGGACAGGTCCTGCGCTGCAGCGCGCGGGTGGCCGATCGCTACCGGCGGCGCGATCGCGACGTCGTCGCGCAGGAGATGTGGGTGCGAGACGAGACCGGGCACTTGATCGCGCGGAGCGTGCATCACCAGAGCTTCCTGGCGGAGCAGACCAGTGGCGAGGTCACCTTGCGCGATCCGGCGAGCAAGGAGGGTGCCCGGCACGGGGGCGAGCCTGCCGGGGAGCCGCTGTCGCTCGAGATCCGAAAGACGTTCACCGACGCGATGTGCGATGAGTTCTTCTTCCGCAGCCGGAACTATCACAACGACAAGACCGCGTCGAAAGAGCTCGGCTTCGGAGACACGGTGATCGGGGGCCGCATGACGCTCTCGTGCGTCACCGAGCTTCTGACGCAGCATTTCGGCCGCGGCTTCTATCTGGGCGGCCGTTTGGACGTGAAGTTCACCAACGTGCTGTGGCCGAACGAGCCCTTCACCACGCGAGGGATCATCACGGGCCGTCGCGCCGAGGGCGGCCAGACTCGCGCCGAGGTCACGGTCTTCTGCGAGAAGGCTGACGGAACGAAGATCATCGTGGCCAGCGCGAGTGCGCTCGAAGCTTGACCCGGCGCCGCGCCTATTGGCTCCGCTCGCCGAAATGTCCCGGATCGACCTCGGCTGCGTAGCAGACGGGGGAGGCGAGTGCGCCGGGCTCGCCCGCGACGGGTTCGCCGAGAAAGACCAATCCTTCTGGATCGCGCCGGTAGATGCCGCGCTCGGTCACGACCCAGTCCATCGGGATATCCCAGCTTTGAGGCCGGATGGTCTTCATCCTCGCCATCTCGTAGCTGACGCCGATGAGGACAGGTTTTTTCGCCAGACTCGCCAGGGTTCGGTCGAAGAAGCCGCCCCCGTAGCCGAGGCGATGGCCGCCTTCATCCCACCCGACCATCGGCAACAGCGCGGCGGTGGGAACGACGGGATCGGAGTCCACTGGATAGGGAATGCCGAGCGGGCCGAAGGCGAGGGCCACGCCGGGATGCCATTCGCGGAATACGAGGGGCTGCCCGGGTGCGACGACCACCGGCAGGGCGGTCACCGCGCCGCGCTCTCGCAGCTTCTCTGCGAGGCCTCGTGCGTCGTATTCACCGCGGATCGGCCAGCAGAAGGCGAGCTTCGCGGCGGCGAGGCCCGGAAACGAGCGCCAGATATGGGCGTCCATGCGTTGGCGCAAGAGCTCGAGCGCCGCCGCCTCGAGACTCTCACGCGCCGCGATCAGCCGATTGCGCTCGGTCTTCCTCCAGGATTTCAGCTCGTCGGCGGTCATGCCCCAGAGCATACGACCGGGGACCTCGCCTCGCGACAGAAGTCGACCAGAGGCGCTCCGCCGCCTCCAGGTCCATGAGCACATCCGCCTGATGCCGAGCCGCGCCAATCGCCTCGTGGACGTAGATGCTCATGGCCCGGCGGTTGTCCTCACTCCCCCCACAGGAAGGAGACCAATATGACCGCAGCAAAGGGCTTTGTCATACCCGCGGGCGGCGGAACGCATCTCGACATGAACGCGCCCGGCCGCTTCTCGGCCCTGAAGCTCCTCGGCCACGAGACCAATGAGAGCATCATGCTGTTCGAGGAGACCGTGCCCGTCGGCACTAAGAGTCTCTACATCTACACCGCGACAGCGACGAGGTCGCTTGGGTGCTCGCGGGCGAGATCACCTTCAAGATCGGCGACGAGGTGAGCGTCGGCGGGCCCGGCACCTGCGCGTTCTTCCCGCGCAACGTCCCGCATGCCTGGAAGAGTACCGGCAGCGAAACCGGCCGCGTCTTGTTTCTCTACACCCCGGCCGCCGCCGGCGGCTACGTCGAGGCGCTCTCTTGAAGCGGCCCGGCTCGGCGCGACGTCGGTCAAGGCATGTCTGTTGTCATCGAGCTTCAACAACCCGCTGGGCTGCACCATGTCCGACGAGAAGAAGAAGGCCGTGCTGGAATTGCTCGCCAAGCACCGGATCCCCCTGATCGAGGACGACATCTATGGCGACATCTATTTCGGTGACGAACGTCCCAGGCCGTTCATGGCCCTGGACCCGCACGGCAGCACGATCTACTGCAGCTCCTTTTCCAAGACGATTGCGCCCGGGTATCGCGTCGGCTGGATCGCGACCGGACGTCACATGGCCAAGGTCCTGGACGAGAAGCTCGCGCTCACCCTGTGCGGCCCGGCGCTGCCGCAGGCGGCGCTGGCCGAATTCCTGTCCAGCGGCGGATACGACAGTCAGCTGCGCCGGGTTCGCCGAACGTTCAGAGACAACATCGACCGGATGATTCGCGCCATCGACCGTGCGTTCCCGAGGGGCACGAGAGTGAGCCGCCCGGATGGCGGTTTCGTGCTGTGGCTGCAGCTACCCAAGCCTCTTGCGAGCCGCGAGCTCTTCGAGGCCGCGCTGAAAAAGGGGATCTGCTTCGTGCCGGGCGACGTGTTTTCGGCGGGCGACCGCTACGCCAACTGTCTGCGCGTGAGCTGCGGCTCGGCCTGGCATGCGCGGATCGAAAAGGGCCTGGAGACCGTCGGCGAGCTCGCCTGCGCTTTGCTCACGCGCCGGCAGAAGGCCGGTTCCCGCTGACTGCCCAGCACTACCAACGGCCGCGCTGACGCGCAATCGTCAGTCCCGCGCCGACGCCGAAGTCTGGCGCGCCAGCCAGATGGCGGCGTCGCTCGTGTCGCTGATGGAGCCGCGCAGGATCGCCAGCAGCAGATCGTGTGTCGCGAGCGTACTGAACGAAACGTCCACGTGCCGAGCGCGACCGCCGTCCGGAGGCCGCAGGAGAAACGGCACGCGCGGATCGGTCCGCCCATCGTACTGCTTCGACGCGCGCCACGGTCGAGTGGAGCTCACCACGATCCACGTGAGGTCGCCGAGGCGCGCACGGTCGAGCCCGCGTCGCAGCTCGCCGACGATCCGATCGGCGATCGCGAGATTGTCGAAGTAGCCCTCTCCCGCGCCGCTGAAGTTCCATGGCGTGAGACGTTCCGTGGCCCGATCGTAGATGCCCGGCGGCTCGGGAATCGGCAGGTGGAGGAAGACGAGCCCGAAGCGGCCGTCGACTGCGGTGCGGATCGCCAGATCGGCGAGCTCGGCAACCCTCTGGGAGAGCAGCCGACGGCGATTGGCGGGGGGCACCAGGCTCGCCCACTGGTTCCGGAGCGCCGCACGGAACGTGACGCCGCGCGCTTGTTCGTAGTCGACGGACGGTCGCCAGTGCGCGAGCCCGAGGGAGCCGCCGAGGACCCGCGGATACGGCAGGTGCCATCCGATCAGCGCCGTGTCGTAGCCGAGCGTTCGCGCGCGTGAGAAGACGTTCGGCTGGGCGCTCCATGGCGCCGTCTTGCCGTCCCTGAACGTGAGCTCGAGATCCCCCTTGTTCATCGGCGCAACCGCGACGACCGGACGCCCGGTGATGAGCGCCGGGATCGTCACTTCAGTGGGCCCCGCCGGCGGGCGCGCGGCGTCGGCATAGAGCGACTCGCGCCTCAGACGATCGAGCTCCGGCAGCGCGAGACCGGTCGGTCGCGCCTCGAACGTGATGCGCTGGTCGAGCTCTTCGAACACGAGCCAGACGATGCGCCGGAGACTTGGTGCCGTCCGCTTGAGGGGCGCTGGATCGACCCAGCGCCACTCCGGGCCCGCTGCCAGCTCGAGGAACATCCACAGGGCGAAGGCGATCGTGACGACGGCCAGCGGTGAGGCGACCATTGCGAGGCCACGCATTACGCGCAGCGCCGGCTGCGGCCAGCTCAGCGACGCGGCAAGCATCAGAACGACAAGGGCCAGCAGTCCGGGACCGCCAATCGCGTCCGTCCATCGGCTGACCGTCTCGTGCGTGATGCGCGCGAAGTTCAAGGAGGCGAGGAGCATTGTCCCGGCCGCGACCGCGGCGAGGCGACGCCACGCCGGTCGCCGGATGCGCCGGATCCATTGCACACCCAGGAAGCCGAAGGCAGCGAGCCCGACGATGTTGAGCACGAATGCCGCGAGCGCCGGCGCCCGAAGCGGCGTCAGGTTGTAGAAGTCCGAGCCGGGCCGGAACAACATCTCGCTGCGGGCCTGACTGAAGCAGAGAGTCGACAGCGAGAGACATGCGATGGCGTCGAGTGTGTGCTCCCGGCGCGGCCATCGCAGGCGTCGGGCGGGGAGAGCCCGCAGTGGCTCGCGCGCGTCGCGGAACCACCACAGTCGTTCCGCCGCCGAGCCGCTGTCCGGGCTCCCTCGCGGAGCCGGCCGCTCTCCACCACCGGGATCAGACGTCCGCTCGGACATCAGGGAGGGCTACTTGAGCTGGGGAATGACGTACTCGTTGATCAGCCTGAGGTTTTCCAACTGCAGCGGGTAGGGAATCTGGCGCCCGTAGTTGACCTCGTACAGAATCTGCGTCAGGTCCAGCTCCTCGCGGAGCTGCTGGAGTCGGTCGACCACAGCCTCCGGGACGCCATACACCACCTTGTCCCGCAGCCACTCCTCGTAACTCATGCTTCGCACCCGTTCTGCCTGAGCGCTCCAGTCGCCGGTCGTGCCCACGCGGGAGGCGCTGTCCGCCACGCGATTGCCCAGGCTTTGTACGGCTGCCAAGGTGCTGACCCTCGGCTCCGCGTAGGCCCGCTCGGCCGTCTTAGCCACGTAGAGCGGCACCCTGAGCCCCACCTGGGGAACGCCCGCATGGCCCGCCGTGTGCCATGCCTCGCGGTACTGCCGGATGTACGGCGCCAGTTGGGAGAGGGCAAACACCCTGGAGGGGTTGATGATGATCGGAAACCCCAGGCGTCCGACGAGCGGAAAGGTGACTTCCGAGGTGATACCGACACGGATCGGCGGGTGCGGGCGCTGCACCGGTTTGGGCCGGACCCACAGGTTCTCGCACCGATAGTACTTGCCCGCGAAGGAGAAGCGCTCCTGCGTCCACGCCTTGACGACGATCTCCAGGTATTCGTCGAACCGCTCTCGGCTCTCGGCGAAGGGGGAGTTGAAGCCATCATGCGTGTCAGGAAACGTGCCCCGCCCCACGCCGAACTCGACCCGGCCCTGACTGATGTGGTCCAGAGTGGCGATGTCCTCGGCGATATGGATCGGGTGAGCCAGGGGTAAGAGCACCACCGCCAGGCCGATGCGGATCCGTTGGGTCCGGGCGGCGATGGCGCTGGCGACCGTGATCGGGGAGGACAGGACGCTGATCGGGGCGAAATGGTACTCCGCTAGCCACACCGAGTTGACGCCGAGGGCCTCCGCGGCATCGACCAGCGCAAAGCACTCGGCAAAGGCCTCATGGTCCGTCATCCCCTCACGGCAGGGGAACTCGATGAAGAGCCCGCAGTCCATGAGACCAGTCAGCCGACCCGAGTGAAGTCAGCTTGCGGGATCTCCGCTCGTGGGGGTTCCGCCGCTCCGATGTCCATCGGGACAGCCCCTCCACGGGTGGATTTCATGTAGGCCAGTCCTTCCTCCTCGGTGGCATACGTATCTGAAAAGAGCTCTATCATGATCCCGTCAGGATCCAGGAAGTAAACGCTGCGGGTCATGCCGTGGTCCACGATGTGGTCGATGGTGGCCCGGGCCTCCACCAACCGCGTGTGAGCTGCCTGCAGGGCGCGGTAGCTTTCCACCTTGAACGCAAAGTGATTGAGGCCGATCGCTCCCTTCTCCGGCGGTCGGGCCCCCGCGGGCGCTTTGAACAGGGCGAGGTTGTGATGCACCACGCCGCAGGTCAAAAACGCACCCGTTCCGTCGGGGCGATACCGGGACACCTGGAACCCGACCACATCCCGATAGAACCTGGTGGACCGTTCAACGTCGGTGACGTTGAGGACGATATGCCCGATCTCTTTGGGGACGCTCATTCTGGTTCCCTCCTGTGCCCGCCGCGGTGCGGCAGCAATGCGGGGACTCTAGCCGCATCGAAGGAGAGAAGGCAAGCCTTGGCACCCGAAACGAATTGCCCTTGACGGCGACCGCCGTCGACGCGTAGGTTCTGGCTCGGCTTTTCCCAGGGATCCGCACCACCTGACTTTCCGTAAGGAGGGGCGACGATGGTGCAGAAGCGATTCTCGAAACTCCACGGATTGCTCGGCCTCGTGGCGGTGCTACTCCTGATGCCGACGGGCGCGACCCCGCAGACCCAACCCGCCACCGGCAAGGCCAAGGTGGACCGTCTGGTGATGGGTCTGATCAACCCGTATCGGGATTACATGCGCCCCTGGATCAACGGCACCCCTGACCACAACATCCAGCATGATCCCGCATTCGAGTGGCTGTTCGAGGTCGATGTCTCGTCGGGCGGATACAATCCCTGGCTGGCCAAGAGCTCGGAAATGGCGAAGGACGGCCGGTCGTGGCGGATCAAGCTGCAGAAGGGCGTGCAGTTCCACCACGGGTACGGCGAGTTCACGGCCAGGGACGTGGTGCACAACCACGCCCTGTGGTGTGACCCCAACTACCCAGGCCGTAAAGACCCAACGGTCGTGGGCTACAAGCAGGGCATGTGCGCGGTCCAGCGGGTAGAGGTGATCAGCGACCACGAGGTCGTCATGCACTGCAAGGTCGTGTGCCTCGACTTGCTTTTTTATTACTCGAGCGCGTCGAGCATGATCATCTTCAGCAAGGCGCAGTGGGACAAAGAAGGGGAGATGGGCTACGAGACGCGGCCGGCCGGCACGGGGCCGTACATCTTCAAGGAGCGGCAGCTCGGCCGGTATGTCCTGTACGAGCGCGCCCCGACGCCGCACTGGAAGTGGGGTGTGGTGGACTGGAAAGAGATCCAGATGACCTGGAACGTCGAGGAGCCGCCGCGCTTTGCCCAGCTGCTGACGGCAGAAAGCCACCTGACCGAGATCAACCGGGACCTCACCGAGGAGGCGATCGCCAAGGGGTTCAGACTCATCCGCAGCCGGCAGGTGGCGCAACAGACCGTCATTGCTTTCGGTGGACTGTACTTCGGCACCGAGGACAAGGCCTCGAAGCGCTACACCGAATACGGGGGGATCACGGGACGACTCGACCCCAAGGTGCCGTGGACCAACAAGAAGGTGCGGCAGGCCATGAACAAGGCGGTCAACCGCGAGGAGCTGCTCAAGGTGCTGTACAAGGGCCGGGCGACGCCCACCTTGGTGGCGGGCTTCTATCCCGACCTGCCGGGCTGGGACCCCACCTGGGCGAAGCGCTTCCCGGAGATGTACGGCTACGATCCGAAGAAGGCCAAACAACTGCTCGCCGAGGCCGGATACCCCAAGGGCTTCAAGGCGAAGGCGTGGCTGTTTCCGTTTGCCGGGGCGCCGGAGCTCGTCCAGTTGATGGAAGCGGTGGCCACTCAGCTGCGCGAAGTGGGCGTCGAGCTGGAGCTGGAGGAGGCAGACCTGGTCGCGGTGGTCCAGCCCAAGGTGCGGGAGCGGCGAGCGAACTGGTACATCAGGGGCGGCGTCCCGTCGAAGAAGGCGGTGGAGCCGCAGATCGCCTTGTTCAACGCCGGGAAGGGTGTAGGGCACTGGTTCGAGGACGACACGATCTACGGGATGTGGGAAGAGCTGCTGCAGATCTCCGATCCCAAGGCGTACGATGCCCAGTTACGTAGAATTGGCAACTACAAGTTCGAGAACTTCGAGATCATCCCGCTCTTCGACGTGCACATCGAGGTGGTGGTGAACCCCAAGATCATCAAGGACTGGCCCTTCTCCGGGTGGGACGGTGGGGACATCGGCCACACGTTTCTCATCAGTGCGTGCAAGCAGGAGAAGCCTTGCAAGTAGGCAGAGAGCGAGGAGCCGCGGTGACTTCCGAGATCAAGTCGAAGCCCCAGATCGCGATCATGAACGCGGTCCACGACTTGCCCGTGCTGGTGGCCCGCGACAAGGGGTTCTTCAGGGATGAAGGCCTCGACCTCGAGTTCGTGACCACGCCGGGAATGGCCCAGGTCACGACATCGCACTCCGTCAAATTCGATTCGGTCTTCGATCGCCCGCTCGACTCCGCCTACAACGAGGGCGGCATCGACCAGTACCGGATGTGCGAGTGGGGCATCATGAAGCGCGCCGTCGAGGCGTGCGCCCAGGGGCTGCGTGGGCGCAAGATCGTCGCGCTGGGCGCCTCCATGTCGAAGTTCGCCATCGTCGTGTCCGGCCACTCCAAGATCTACGAGCCCGAGATGCTGAAGGACAAGCCGATCGCGGTGACGCCCAACAACGGCTCGGAGTTCACCACGCTGAAGATGATGGAAGGCTTCCTCACGCCGGAGCACGTGAAGCGGACCACCGTCGGGTCGATGCTCAAGCGGCTCGAAGCGGTCCGTGATGACCGGATCGCGGCGGCGAGCGTGACGGAGCCGTGGATCAGCGTGGCGCAGAAGTGGGGTCTGCGCATCCTGATCGAGTCGCATTCGACGCGCAGCGAGGCCGCGGGCGACGATCTCGACGGCCCCACGCTCGCCAAGATGTTCCGCGCCCAGGCGAGAGCCGTCGAGCTGCTCGATCGGGATCCGAGGCCCTTCGTTCACTACCTGGTGCACGAGACGGGCGGATTGCTCGAGCCGCATGAGCTCCAGACCTGGCGCCTCTTGCATGCTGCCCCGCAGCCCTACACCCGTGAGCGCTTCGAGGACACCTACGACTGGACCGTGAAATGGAACATGACGGTCCCCGGCGCCACCTACGAGAACACCGTCGACAACCGGGCATGGACGTAGCCGATGGCCATCCCCGGGGAGAAGGCGATCCAGATGGTGCGCAGCGCGCACGCCCACGCCGCGCAGCTGGACATTGCGGTGACCGCGGTGGTGGTCGACCAGAGCGGCCGGATGATCGCGCTCGGACGCATGGACCGCGCTCGTCCGATCACCGTGGAGATCGCGCTGAACAAGGCCTATACGGCGGCCAGCTTCCAGCAACCGACGAAGGAGCTGGCGGGCGTCGCCGGGCAGACCTGGTTTCAAAGCCTGGTGGTGTCGAGCAATGGCCGAATCATGCCGGGGGCGGGGGCGTTACCCATCGTGGAGGGCGGCAGTGTGGTGGGCGCCATCGCCGTGGCGGGCGGCACCGAGGAGCAGGATCAGCGTTGCGCCGAAGTGGCGCTGGCTTCCTACGTGTGACAACATAGGTGGCCAGACTCACCGCATCGAAGGGGGATGCTCGATGGCCATGACGCCTCAAACCGAGACTCCGCCCCCGCCGTACCTGGGCCGCTCCGTTCGCATCGTCGGACCGGTCTCCAATGTCGACATGAACCAGACGCCGCACCCAAGGAACTCACGCGGTGAGCTGGGCAAGGCGCTCTTCAACTGGTATCGCAACACGATCTCGAGGGACCCACTCACGCGGGTGTCGGCGCCGAATCATTTCGCCGACCAGCGGAATTTCCTGGCCGCGCTGGTGAATCAGGCCCCCAAGGGCAAGGTCAATCACCAACGGGTCGCCGTATCGGACCCGGCCGCCATGACGCGCCACATCAAGGCCGTGGCTCATCACATGGGCGCCGACGTCGTCACCGTGGCCCGGGCGCACCCGTCGTTTCTCTACGCCGCCTCCGCTCCGCCCAAGGACAGCGCGGCGCGTGACGTGTACCAGAACCGGTCCGGTGACGTATACCAGGGTCGCACTCCGGAGCAGATGGCGGAGCAGTACCCGTACATCATCGTGGCGACCACGGCGTGGGACTACGACAAGCTGCAGGCCCACCGGCACTACATCGGAGACGCCGCCTACCACGTCTCGCAGATGAAGGCCCAGATGATCCTCAAGGCCCTGGAGGGCTACATCAAGGAGCTGGGCTACTCGGCGCTCAGGGGCATGTCGAACCCTCAGGCGGCGGGGCTCGCTTCCGGCGTCGGAGAGCTCGGGCGCAACGGGCTCCTCATCCACAGAAAATTCGGCGCCCGCATCCACATGCCCGACCCGATCATGACCGATCTGCCGCTCGTCCCGGATCAGCCCGTCGACAATGGCGTCGAGGACTTCTGCAAGATCTGTCGCAAGTGCGCGATCAACTGTCCCACCAACAGCGTGCCCTTCGGCGACAAGGTGGTCTTCAACGGGGTCGAGAAGTACAAGATCAACTGGCTCACGTGCTACAAGATCCGGCCCTACGTCGACGCGCACTGGGGAAGCTGCCTCACCTGCGCGACCGTCTGCCCGTTCACCAAGCCGAACGTCTGGTGGCGGAGCCTCACCGTGTGGGCGCTCAGCACGTGCCCCATCCCCGCGCGCCCCCTGCTCGTGCGAGCGCTGAAGGCGATCGACGATCGGTTCTGGGGCACCACGCGGCAGACACGAGTACGCTGGCTTGGGTATGACTCGGGCGTCAAGCCGGGCGAGCAGGCCTGCACGGTAGCCGGCTGCACTGCCGTCCACGGCACGGCTCACGCGGCCGAGCCGGTGGGGAACCTGGGCTACTACGCACCGCTGAAGGAGAACACCAACCGCTTCGTGAAGCGGGACGTCTAGTGGCGTTGCGATCCAGCTGGCTCAAGGTCCCGTGGCGACGGGCCGAGCGGCGGCGCCACGATCCCTACTGGGACTTCTTCATCAACACTCCTCCGGCAGATCGGGCGAACTCGGTGCTCGACGTGATCCGAAAGGCGCCGGAGGGCAACGTCTTCCCGACCAGGGCCGATCTCCACACGCCGGAGGTCACCACGACCCACGTCAAGGAGATGGCGCGTTACCTTGGCGCCGACCTCGTGGGTATCACGAGGCTCGACAACGACGATGCGGGCCATCCCTTCGCCGTCGTCTGCGCCGTGCGCGCCGACGATGACCCGCGCGAGGCACCCGGTATCGGTGGTCAGGTGCCGGTGCAGAACGGGTTGTTCGTCACGTTCGTGCTGAGCGCGTGGATCCGCGAGCTGGGATTTCGTGCGAGCGCGGCGGTGTCAGCCGACGCTGCGCGCCTGGCCTTCGCGGCGAAGCTCGGCACGCTCGATCGTACCGGGAAGCTGGTGACCGCGGAGTACGGCACCCGGGTCCACGTGGCGGACGTGATCCGTACCGACCTGCCCCTCGTCCCCGCGTAGCGCGCGCGTCCCCCGGCGGCCGTGCCTTACGTCATCACGCGCCTGTGCACCAACGATGGAGCCTGCGTCGAGGTTTGCCCGGTCGCATGCATCCACACCAGGCCTGGCGCCCCGCAGTTCTACATCGATCCCGACGTGTGTATCGACTGCGAGCAGTGCGAGATCGTCTGCCCCGTCGACGCGATCTTCAAGGATGTCGACGTCCCGGCCGAGCACGCGGAGGCCATCGATATCAACGCCAGCTTCTTCCGGCAGAACAAAGCCGTGGTCGGTCCGGTCGCCTTCGAGACGGCCTGGCAGATGGTGCAGCGGGCACACGCGTACGCAGCGAGTGTAGGGATCGCCGTGACCGCCGCGGTGGTCGACGAAGCCGGCGTTCCCATCGCCGTCGGGCGGATGGACGGCGCCGCCCCGCGGACCGCGGAGCTCGCCGTCAGCAAGGCCTACACGGCGGCGGCCTTCCACCTCGCCACCGCCGATCTAGCGGCTCAAGCGCGTCAGCCCTGGCTCAGGAGCCTCGTCGTCGCGCATCGCGGGCGCCTCTTGCCCGCAGCGGGCGGTCTCGTGATCTTCGACGGCATCACGATCATCGGCGCCGTCGGCGTCGCGGGCGGGAGCGCGACCGACCACGATGTCCTGTGCTGCCAGGCCGCCTTCTCCGTCCTGGAGACGGGCGGGCACTGAGCGCCGAATCCGATCGCGCCCGCTGGCCTACCGGGGGACGTCCATCACCCGCGCGCGAGCGCGGTTCTTACCCGCTCCGGCGTGATCGGTACGCGGCGGATGCGCGCGCCGGTCGCGTCGAAGAGCGCGTTGGCGATCGCGGCCGGCACCGTGCGCGTGGACGGCTCGCCGGCGCCGGTGGCGGGCAGATCGGGCCGATTGATGAGCACGATGTCGATCCGCTCCGGCGCGTCCTGGACTTCCAAGATCGGATAGCTCGTCCAGTCCACACTCAGCACCTGGTCCCGATCGAACTTCACTTCCTCGAACAGCGTGCGTGACAGCGCCATCACGACGTTGCCTTCGATGGTCAGCTCGAGCCCCCGCGGGTTGATGATCAGCCCGCAGTCGTGGGCCACCGTGAAGCGCTTGGCCCACACGCGTCCGCTGCGACGGTCCACCTCGACTTCGGCCACCATGGCGACGATTGTGCCGTTGCGCTCGGTGTATGAGAAGCCGCGGCCGAGCATGGGGGAGTCAAGGGGAAGCTACCCCTTGACAGAGCACCGCCGATTTGATAACCGCTTGCATTAACGTTCGACCCCGATCGTTCCGACAGCCAGAATTCGAGGTAGGCGATGCGGCGGGCCGCCCGCAAACGTACGACGCGTCAGCTGGAGGAGGTGTTTAAAGCTCTCCAGGGCGATCACACCCATCCGTTCGCCCACGAGATCTACCGGCGGGTGCACAAGAAGCTGCGTCGGATCAGCCTCGCCACGGTGTACCGCAACCTTCACAACCTCGTCGAGGAGGGCAAGATCCGTACGCTCCTCCTGGACGAGCAGGGGGCTCGATTCGATCCCGAGACCAGCCAGCACGACCATTTCGTCTGCGTGAGATGCGGTCGAGTGGTCGACCTGTTCCTGCGGCAAGCTCGACGGATCGACCTGAGTCCGCTCGCGAAGCAGGGCTACGTCGTCACGACGCACAACCTGACGGTCCACGGGACATGTCAGGCCTGTGTCGCGCGACGTCGGACTTCCAAGCCCCAACGCCCGGCGGCACGAAAGGCCTAGCAAGAGCCGATGTCGACGACAGCAGTGCGGGAGCTTCACAACTAAAGGAGTCGCCCTATGGCATACCAAGAGGACATCGAGTTGATGGCTCACCTGATGCGCCGTGCGAGCTTCGGCGCAGGCCGCGACGAGCTCGAAGCGCGCGTGGCCAAGGGGTACGAAGCGACCGTCGAGGAGTTGCTCCACCCCGAGACCCAGCCGGCGGTCGACATGTACACCCTGCTCCGCTATCAGCCGGCCTCATTGCTGCCGGGCGGGCAGCCCCCGATGGGAAATGTGAATTTCATGTATCACCTGGTGAACACCAAGCGGCCGCTGGAAGAGAAAATGGCGCTCTTCTGGCACCACGTGTTCGCCACCGGCAACTCGAAGGTCGACAACTACGACCAGCTGCTGGAGCAGATCGGCCTCTTCCGCCGGCACGGCATGGGCAACTACCGGGACCTGCTCGTGACGATCGCCCGAAACCCCACGATGATCTTCTGGCTCGACAACAACCAGAACCACGGGACGGCCGTCAACGAGAACTGGGGTCGGGAGCTGCTCGAGCTGTTCGCTGGACCTTCGAGACCAAGATTCCGCGGCTGCCCTACGGGCGGTTCCCGTGGAAGTTCCAGTACCGGCCCGAAGATCACGACGATGGCGAGAAGGAGTTTCTCGGCCACCGCGGCCGCTTCAACGGCGAAGACATCATCGACATCGTCGTGGAACAACCGGCCTGTGCGCGCTTCGTGTGCCGACACCTGTACAACTTCTTCGTCGCCGACGAGCCTCAGGTGCCCGCCTGGTCGATCGAGCCGCCTCGAGAGCAAAAGGCGATCGACACGCTGACCGCGGCCTTCCGGCAGTCGCGCTTCGACATTCGCTCCGTTCTCCGGGTGCTGTTCAACTCGAGCTTCTTCAAGAACGCCCGCTTCCAGCACTTGAAATCGCCCGCCGAGGTGGTGGTGGGCAGCTTGCGTCTAGTGGGTGGGTATGAGCTGCCGCGACCCGGGTACGGCGATCTGTCGATGCAGCCCGCCTACATGGGGCAGGACCTGCTCAATCCGCCGAGCGTCGAGGGATGGCACACGGGGCCGGAGTGGATCAACAGCGGCTCGCTGATGGCCCGCATCAACTTCGTGGCGGGACTGGTCGGTGATCCGTCACTGCCCGGCGTCCGCGCCATCATCGATCGACTGAAGACCAAGGGCTCGCTCAGCCCCGAGCAGCTGGTCGACGGATGTCTGGACCTGCTGGGCCCGGTGCAGGTGAGCCCCGAGACGCGCAAGGAGCTCGTCGCACAAGCCAAGGAGTGGGGCCAGACGGGCTGGGCCAGCGAGACGAGCGCCAAGACGGCCGACAAGCGGGTTGGCGAGATGCTGCAACTGATTGTGGCGACCAGAGAGTACCAGTTCGCCTAACGTCATGAGCCTCATCGGGTGAGGAGGATTAGGCATGCCCGCAACACAGAAAGATCCCGTACTCGTCACGTTGCAGCTCTCGGGCGGCAACGACTACCTCAACACGGTGATCCCGTTCAATGATCCGCTGTACCGCGACAACCGGCCGGCGGTCGGGATCCCCGACGATCAGGTCCTGCGCTTCGACAAGAACTACGGCTTCCATCCGGCGATGGCCCCGCTGAAGAAGGTCTGGGACGAGGGCAAGCTGGCCATCGTCCACGGCGTGGGCTACGCCAACTCGCCACGCTCCCACTTCCGTTCGATGGACATCTGGCACACCTGCGAGCCCGAGAAGGTGGGGACCCAGGGCTGGCTGGGCCAGGTGGCGCGCGAATACGATCCCAAAAAGGAGAACGTGGTCACGGTCGTGAGCTTCGGGCAGTGCCTGTTCCGGGCGCTGGTGGCGCCGGGAGTTCCCGTGGCGTGCGTGTCCGGCCCGCTGGAGAAGTACGGGTTCCTGCCCAACATTCAGGAACGGGAGCAGCGCCTGCAAGTGCTCGATCGCTTCGCGAAGATGTACGCCCCCGTTGCCGGGAGCGGGGTGATGGAGTACCTCGGCACCACCGGCCTGGATTCGTTGAAGGGCGCCGATATCCTGAAGGTGGCGCCGCAGAATTACGCGTCCACCGTCAAATATCCCGATACCTCGATCGCCCGCAAGCTTCGCGGGATCGCCCAGGTCCACTTCGCCGATCTGGGCAGCCGGATCTTCTACTGCGATCACGGAAGCTTCGACACTCATGCCGGCCAGAACCCGGGTCACGGAGGCCTGTGGAAAGACGTGACCGAGGGTCTCCAGGCCTTCATTGCGGACCTCCGCGAGCACGATCACGCCGACAACGTCATCATCCTGCTGTTCTCGGAGTTCGGCCGACGCGTCCACGACAACGGCTCGGGGACGGACCACGGCGCAGCGGGGCCGGCCTTCATCCTCGGCGAGAAGGTCAAAGGCGGTCACTACGGCGAGTACCCCTCCCTCAAGGCAGAAAAGCTGGTTCAAGGCGACCTGAACCCGAGTACCGACTTCCGCAGCATCTACTCGACGATTCTCGAGAAGTGGCTGAAGTTGGAGTCCAGACCGATCACCGGTGGCAGGTTCGAGCAACTGGCCTTCCTGAACTAGGGGAGATAGGGACAAACCATGCCGCTTACAACGGTCGCGCGCGGAAGGGTCTACGAGTGGAGTCACGCCGTGGGGCGTGGCGCGCAGTCGGGCACGGGGTTCAACTATCCCCAGACGATGTGCCTCGCGAAGGGCGGCGTCGCCTACGTCGCCAACCGCGGCAACGAGAACAACTTCGGGATGCGTGTCAACGAGGTGAAGATCGGCGGTCCCGGCGAAGAGGAGCTGCTCGCCGAGTTCTTCCAGTGGGGCGAAGGTGACGCCCGTTCGACCTGGCCGTTCGGCGTCGCCGTCGATGGGCAGGACCATGTCTACGTCTCGGATGAGTGGAACAACACCATTTCCGTGTTCGACAGCAAAGGCAAGTTTCAACGGAAGTGGGGCAAGCCGGGCAGCGGCGACGGTGAGCTCCTGCGACCCGCGGGCCTGGTGTGCGAGAAGAACGGCAACGTCCTCGTCGTCGACAGCGGGAACAATCGACTTCAAGTATTCACGGGCGAGGGGAAGTTCGTGGCGAAGTGCGGTAAGGCCGGGAGCGGGGACGGAGAGTTCAACCAGCCCTGGGGGATCACTCTCGATCAGGCGGGCAACATCTACGTCGCGGACTGGAAGAATCATCGCATCCAGAAGCTGTCCCCTCAGGGCAAGTTCATGATGAAGATCGGCGAATACGGGGCGGTCCCCGCCGCGTCGGACGCCTACGCCGTCTCCTACATGGGTCCGTACATCTCGCCTTCGGGTACGCCTGGCTATCCCAAGGCCGGCTTGCTCAATCATCCCACCGACGTCGCCGTGGATCCCGACGGCGATATCTACGTGGCCGACTGGGGGAATCATCGGATCTGCGTCTTCGACGCCGAGGGCAGCCCCATCGCCAATCTCATCGGCGATGCCCAGGTGATGTCCAAGTGGGGCCAGATGAGCATCGACGCCAACCCCGACATGATGAAAGCTCGTCGTCGGGTGCGCAGTCTGGAGCCTGAATATCGCTTCTGCTTCCCGACGGCGGTGGATTTCGATCCGGAAACCGATCGCATCATCGTCGCCGACAGCCAGCGGAATCGCTTGCAGATATATCGCAAGGTCCGCGACTACGTCGATTTCCAGGCGAATCTCTAGAGGATGAGCCTCGCCGTTCGTTCCGGCCACCCGCCTTGGCCTTCCAGGCGGGTGGCCGGAGTGAGCGAGGCGGCTCACGCTCACGCGATGCCGGTCGGCGGCAGTGGATGCTTCCGGCCGTCTCGCCACTCGACGAGGAGGATTTTGTGGCCGACCTGGCGCAGGGTGCCTGGGTCGAGCCGGAATCCACCGTAGAGCGTTGTGGTGTCGAGCTCGCGAGCGGCGGCCAGTAGCGCTCGGTCCTCGAGACTATCCGCGCGCCGCATGCATTCGCCGACGATGAGACCCATCGCGTATGCCTGCGCGGCGACGTAGCCGGGATCGCGCTGGAACACTCGCTGGAACTCAGAGCCGAACCAGGCCGAGGGCGGCCCTATCGAAGGTCGCTCGTACAGATGAGGCTCCCACTGGCTCGGTCCGATGACGCCTTCGGCCAGCACGCCGAGCTCCCGGTGGAACGCCTCGGCCCCGGCCGCGACACACGCGACGGTCCCGACCGTTTCCAGCATCCGTCGCTCCCGAATGATGGCGGCGTCGTCCTCGAAGCGCCCGGCGACCACGAGGAGGTCGGGACTGTCGGCAAGCGCGGCGTCCAGGAACGCCTTCGCGTCGTGAATCGGGGTGTCGAAGGCGACGGCGCGCACACGATCGAAGCCGGCCGTGCGGGCTCCTTCCTCGACACCGCGCCGGACGCTGGAAGCGAACGTGCCTCGCTCGGCGTAGAGGATCACGACCCGCTGCGCACCTGTCCGATGGCGGGCGAGTCTCGGCAGGTCTCGAAGATAGTCGCTGGCCGGGCTCAGCACGCTGACGACACCCGCGGAGCCGACCGCGATGACCGCGTCGGACGCGCCGCCGTGGTTCCAGAGGATCTTCCCGTGCGCCGCGGCGAGGTGCGCGACGGCGAGCGTCGAGCCGCTCCCATACGGTCCGAGGAGGAGATCCACGCGCTCCTCGGTCAGCAATCGCGTCACGTTCGCCCGCGCGCGCGACGCGCTGCTGACGTCATCGAGGGCCACGAGGCGGAGTCGGCCGCCCGCGGACACGACGTGGTCCACCCAGAGCCGGATGCCGTCGTAGGCGTCCTGTCCCTGGCGACGCAACGGGCCGCTCACCGATACCGAGACTCCGGCGACGACGGGCTCGTGTGTGTGCCATGTGCGCACGTCAGTACCTCTTGGGCTCGCAGCGCCTGCTCGTGCGGCGATCGGTCCGCCACGAGCTGGCTGGAGCATACGTGAGATGCTCGCGTTCAGGACGGGGAAGGGACAAGAAGGAGGCGAACCCATGCCGTACAAGGTGAGCGGTCTCCGGTCGTGGAACATGAATGCTGAATCGTTCGAGTCGGTCGTCCGCTTCTACCGGGACGCGCTGGGCGCGGAGGAGACGACACGTCACCAGGTGGCCGGTGCCGACGTGGTGCGGCTCAAGATCGGTCGGACGGGCCTGGGCGTGTTCGACGCCAAAGGGGGTCCCCGGCCGGGTGTGCCCCACCATACCTTCGACTTCGAGGGCCCGCGGGATCCCAACGTCATGGTCCAGGAGCTCGAAGCCAAAGGCGTCAAGGTCGAGAACGTCCGCATGCACGGCAGTGGGCCGGGCTATTCCGTATACTGCTACGATCCTTCTGGCAACCGTATCGAGCTCTCCACCGACCCGGCGTAGGTGTCGAGGAGGTCCACGCCATGACGACGGCGCGCGCACGCATCGCGTACTTCAACGGACGCTTCCTGCCCGAGCCGGAAGTCCGCGTCCCGTTCCGGGACCGTGGCTTCAAGTACGGCGACGCCGTGTTCGACACCACTCGCACGTTTGGCCATCGAATTTTCAAGGTGCGAGAGCACATCGACCGGCTCTACCGGTCGCTCCGCTATCTTCGCATCGATCCCGGCCTTGCGCCGGCGACGATGGCCGACGTCACCGAGGAGGTGCTGCGGCGCAACCTTCCGCTCCTCGAGCCGGACGACGATTACTGGGTCACGCAGCGTGTCTCGCGCGGCCTCGATCCGTCCGACCAGAAGATCTTCGGCCACGAGGGACCGACCGTCATCGTGGAATGCGTGCCGCTCCCGCTCGGCGAGCGGGCGGCGCTCTATCGCGACGGAATTCGCGTGCTGACGCCCTCGATCCGTCGCGCTCCGCCGGAAGCACTGTCCCCGCGCGTGAAGACGCACAACTATCTGAACGTGATCGCGGCGAATCTCGAGGTGAAGGCCCGCGACCCCGAAGCGTGGGCGGTACTGCTCGACACGCACGGCAATCTGGCCGAGGGCATGGGCAGCAACATCTTCCTGATACGCGGCGGAACGGTGTGCACGCCCCGTGAGCAACACGTGCTCGCCGGCATCAGCCGCGAAACGGTGATCGAGCTCGCACGAGGACTCGGTGTTCCGGTTGTGGAGAAGGACCTCGACCTCTACGACGCCTACAATGCTGACGAGGCGTTTCTCACGTCGACCAGCCTCTGTATCTGTCCCGTGCAGAGTGTGAACGACGTCCGCGTCGGCTCCGCGATCCCAGGGCCGATCACGCGGCAGCTCAGCGACGCCTACTGCCGGCTCGTCGACTTCGACTTTGTCGGGCAATACCTGAAGCGGCTCGGGTAGACCGCGCCGGCGGCTCCATTCCTTCGGGCACGGCCAGAGAGGGGGAGAGCGAAAATGGGCCCCAAGCGCTCGCGACTCACGGCACGGCCGCTGTTCTGGCTGCTGGCCGTCGGCCTGACTCTGACCGCGGCCACCTCGGTGACCGTATCCTCCTCGCCACCGGCCCTGGCCGCGGCCAAGGGCAAGATCGTCCTCGCCTGGCATGCCGGCCTCGCAACCCGCTGGCTGGACCCCCAGGATCACGACGGCACCGCCACGCCGGACAACTTCATCACTGCGATCCACGACGCCCTCATCAAGAATCAGGGCACCGAGCTCTACAACCACCTCGCGCTGGCCGAGCACTTCACGCTCGCCGCGGATTCGAAGAGCGCCACGTTCACGCTGCGCAAAGGGATCAAGTTCCAGAACGGCGAGCCCGTCACTCCGCAAGATGTCAAGTTCAGCTATGAGAGCTACCGCGGGGCCAAGGCCGACGTGTTCAAAAGAAAGACGGACCGTGTCGAGATCGTGGACGACCGCACGATCCGCTTCCTCTTCAAGGAGCCCTTCCTCGATTTCGCCGTCCTCTTCGGGACCGCGAATGTCGCCGGGGCCGGCTGGGTGGTGCCCGAGAAGTACTACAAGCAGGTGGGGGCTGACGCCTTCAAGCAGAAGCCGATCGGAGCGGGTCCTTACAGGCTCGTCCGCCAGGAGCCGGGCGTCAAGGTGAACGTGAAGCAGCTGGTGATGATCTCGGTGCCAGAGGCGGCCACCCGTGTCGCCATGCTGGAGCGCGGCGAGGCGGATATCATCTACTTCGTTCCCGGCGAGCTGATCAACAAGGTCGGAAAGCTTCCGGGCGTCATGCTGGCGCCGGTGCTCTCCGGATCCTGGTGGCTGGAGTTCCCCGGATTCCAGGATCCCAAGAATCCGTTTCGTGACAAGCGGGTGCGCGAAGCGGTGAGCCTGGCCATCGACCGGCGGGCCATCAACCAGGCAGAGTCGGGGGGGCTGGGCAAGCCGACCGGCAACTGGATCAACAACGACGTGCAGTACGCGATCGAGTGGCCCGAGTTCGAGCGCAACGTCGAGCGAGCGAAGCAGCTGATGCGCGAGGCGGGATTTCCCAACGGGTTCGACGTGGACTGGGTGACGCCCGTACCCCCGTTCTATTCCCGGGGCGAGCGAGTCATCGCGCAGCTTCGCGAAATCGGCATCCGGGCCAGGCTGCAGACCATGGAGCGCGGCATTTTCCTACAGCGCCTGCAGGGCGGGCTCAAAGACTGGCCCGGCACCCAGATCATCTTTCAGGCCACCAGAATCGCCGGGAGCTGGTCATTCTGGTACGAAGCCTTCTTCAAGTGCGGCGGCTTCAACTCTCGTGACCGCATTTGCGTGACGGATCTCGACGGGAAGTTCGACCAGTACGAGCGGTCGATCAATCCGGCGGAGCGAAAGAAACTGGCCGAGGAGATCCAGCGCGGGATCCTCGAGAATTACTACGTGGTCCCGGTGTTCCGCCACGCGTTCATCAACGCGATCGGCCCTCGGGTCGCGGCGCAGAAATGGCAGGACGTCTTCCCGACCATCACCACCGGGTACGCATATCCGTGGGAGGACTTGAAGGTGAAGGACTAGGAAACGATGACGCTCGACGTCCCGCGGCTCAGATCGGACACACCCGGCGTGGCCAACGTGATCCACTTCAACAACGCGGGCGCCGCCTTGCCGCCGCGTCCGATCCTCGAGGCGGTGACCAGTCACCTGGCGCGCGAGGCCGCCATCGGCGGCTACGAAGCGGCGGCCGAAGCGGCCGATCGCCTCGCGGACGTCTACGACGCCGTCGCCACGCTGATCGGAGCGCACCCGGACGAGATCGCGGTCGTCGAAAATGCCACACGCGCGTGGGACATGGCGTTCTACGCGGTACCGTTCCGGGCGGGCGACCGCGTCGTCACCGCGCGGGCCGAGTACCTGTCGAACTACCTCGCTTTCTTGCAGATCAAGGCGCGCGCGGGGATCGAGATCGACGTGGTCGACAGCGACGCGTCTGGGCAGCTCGACGTCGCCGCGCTGGAGCACGCGATCGGTCCGCGCACGAAGCTGATCGCGATCACGCACGTGCCGGGGCGAGGCGGGCTCGTCAATCCGGCGGCCGACGTCGGCCGCATCGCAGCGCGCCACGGAATCCTCTATCTGCTCGATGCCTGCCAGTCGGTCGGCCAGCTCGCGGTCGACGTGCGGCGGATCGGCTGCCACATGCTCTCGGCCACGGGCCGCAAGTACCTGCGCGGGCCCCGCGGCACGGGCTTCCTTTACGTGCGGCGCGACACCATCGAGAGGCTCGAGCCGCCGTTCATCGATCTCCACGCCGCCACCTTGACCGACGCCGACACCTACGTCGTCCGTGACGACGCGCGGCGGTTCGAAAACTGGGAGCGATTCATCGCCGGCCAGATCGGCCTGGGTGTCGCTGCCCGCTACACGCTGCGGGTGGGCATCGACGCGATCGAAGCCCGGGTCAAGGCGCTCGGCGCGCTGCTGCGGCGCGAGCTCGTCAAGCGACCCGGCGTGAGCGTGCACGATCGCGGCGTGGAGCAGTGCGGGATCGTCAGCTTTCTCAAGGACGGCGAAGCCGCGCGCCGGACGCGCGACCGGCTGCGCGCCGTGAACATCAACGTCCACGAGGCGCGCCTGTCGCAAATCGATATGCCCGCGCGCGGCGTCGACGCGCTCGTCCGCGCCAGCTTGCACTACTACAACGACGAGTCCGAGGTAGAGCGCTTCGTTCGGGCCGTGGCGGGCTCGGCTACTCGGCCCGTCTGATCCGCCCGTCTATTGGAGCGAATCGAACAGTGGTCAGTCGTCGTCGCCGTCGCCACATGGACTGTCGTGTCCCTGGTCATGCGGCACGCACACATTCACCTCACCGGTGCAAGCACCGCCTCGCCCGTCCGACGCCGTGAACTGGATCTTGTAGACACGGCCGTCGCCATCCCCGTCACGCTCCGCACGGACGGCCAGGGGAGAGCACGTCGCGTCCCCCGAGCACCCGCGGTACCGTTGCTCGCTATTGGAGACGCTGGTCGCCGTGATCGTCACGGGATCGCCGTCGGGATCGGTCACGCCGGACAGGCTGATAGGGACCATCTCGCCAGTCGGCGGCCAGACCGTTGACGGGCTGGCGATCGCCGCGGAGCAGTCCGGAGGCTGATTGCACGTCTTGCCCGGAAACGCCGTGAGCGACAGCACGCGGCTCGCCGGAGGATTCGGGAGGAAAGGAGAACCGGGAACAGGCGCCAGCACGCCATTGTTCGCGACGGTATAGCCGTAGACTTTGCCGCCGTCTGCGACATACAGAAAGTTCCCGGCCTGGTCCATCGCCATCCCACTCGGCAAGTTGCTTCCAGGCGCGGCGAAGGGCGAACCCGTAACCAACGAGAGGCTTGCGTTGGGCGCGACAGAAGCCACGGTGACCGAATTGCTTAGTTGGTTGCTGACAAACAGCAGGCGCTCGTTCGGACTGAGCAGCACAACGCCCGAGCTAACTCCCACGCCAGGAGTGAACGGCGAGCGGGGTGTCAACGCCCCGGTGGTCGCGATGTCGAAGACGTCGACGATGGTGGTCGTACCGACTACGGAACCTCCAAACATCACAGTGCTGGCGCAATTGATGTCGACGCCGGCAAGAGCTCCATCCGTCGAAGCCCCTAGGAACGGTGAGTCTGGAACCAGTGCGAGCGACCCATTAAGCGCGATGCTGAACATCTCCATCGAGTTGATGCCCGTGAGAGCCGCTGCCAAGAACTTTCCGTCGGGCGAGATCTTGATACCCTCCGGGGCGACCGTGGTAGCGAACGGAGAGCCGGCGGGTGTGAGGGCGCCGTCGCCGGCGATGCTGAACACCGTGATGTCGCTCGAGCCGCCCGAGGCGGCCATGAGGAATCGCCCATCGGGTGTGCACGCCAGCGCGATTCCACCAAGGCTGAGACCGCCCGTCGGAAATGGAGAGCCGGGGACGAGGGTGAGGCGACCCGTGGATGGGTCCACGGAGAAGCCGCTGACATTATTGCTCCCGGCGTTGGAGACGTAGATGAGCTTCTGCGTCGAACAGGTCGCGGCGCGGTTTACCGCGAGAAGCCCGCCACCGGTGCCCGTCCCCCCGGTCAGGAACGGCGAGCCGGGTACCGGCGTCAAGGCGCCGTTCCCCGCCACGGCGAACCCTGACACGGTGTTTTGGCCCGACACGTCGTCGTTCGTGTACACGAAATTGGTCTGCGCGTACAGGTTCGTTGCAAAGAAGAAAGCGAGAACCTGACTAAGCAAACAGCCTCGAATCCACGGGCGGCTCATTGTGGTCTCCTCTTATCGTCGGCGGTGTCTGACGGTGTGCCCGTCTCCGTTCCCGGAAGAGCTCGGGCGGGCAGGCCAATGATGACGACGGGTCTCAGGTTGACGAGGCAAACCGGATGCCGGTGGCCAGCGGTCAGAAGAATCAAAGAGTTGCATGCGGATCGCCGGGACAGGGTGACCAACGAGCGGGCCAACCAGGCGAGTTACCCTCAAAACACGCCCGCTCGAGGACCGCTCCGATTGGCCAGACTGTCTCGACATATCGAGGCGATTCCCAGTGTAAGCGGTTGATTCTTCGAACCACTGGCTGACGGCATTCGGATTGAAGGGCGGTCTCTCGTCCGCAACTTTTTCACTGGGAGGGACCGTAGTGCCCACAGTACGGCTGAGTTTCCTCGACAGACGGAAGATCAAACAGGTCTGCAGAGTCTGCCACGAGATTGCCGAGCTGAAGAGCGATAGACTGTGCGCCGAGTGCGTCTGGATCAAGGCGCAGCTCCAGTCGCGCTTCCCCGACGCCATCCGCCGGACAATCGCGAAGCCGACCCAGCAGCTGTGTAAACGGCCAGGTTGCCTATGCGCCGCGTGCAGCAGGCGAACTCTCGATGTTCACCCGGTTTATCCATCCGATCCTGCACGCGCGGACGGAAGAGAGCTGCACTTCCATTCTCGATGTCACGAGCTGTGGTTAGAGATGGTGTTCCCCCCGCCTCCCGATACGACATCGACATTGGTCCAAGAGTGACCCTGCCCAACGCGACCAACCGAAGTCTAGCGCGTCCGGCCCCGGTTGTCTGCGGATTACTTCGTTCGGGACGGCGTCTGCGGAGAAGCCGAGGACCCCGATGAAACCCCGCGAGGCGATTCACCTCCAGAGTGTTCTGTCGTGGTACGATCGGCGTCGCGTGACGCACTGAACCGCTCGCGCGAACAGGAGAGCCCACACCATGTCACAGTCACAGAAGACTGCGCTAGAGGATGTGAAGGTCCTCGACCTGACCCAGTTCGAGGCCGGAACCTCGTGCACCGAGGCGCTCGCATGGCTGGGCGCCAACGTCATCAAGATCGAGAATCCCAAGGGCGGCGACCAGGGGCGCGGGGCGTCCACCGACAAGCCTGGGGTGGATTCGCACTACTTCATGCTGCTCAACGCCAACAAGCGCAGCGTCACCCTGAACCTCTCGAGCCCGCGCGGTCGTGAGATCTTCACGGAGATGTTGAAGAAGGCCGACGTCATGATCGAGAATTTCGCCCCCGGCGCCATCGAGCGCCTGGGCTTCGGCTACGACGTCGTCCGGCAGATCAATCCTCGGCTCATCTATGCGCAGGTCAAGGGGTTTGGCGACGGTCCCTACGAGAACTTCGTGAGCTTCGACATGATCGCTCAATCCGTGGGCGGGGCCCTGAGCTTGACCGGGACGACGGAGACCGAGCCCCTCAAGCCCGGACCGACCATCGGCGACACGGGCACGGGCCTGCACTGCGCCATCGGCATCCTGGCCGCGCTGCACCAGCGCGAGCGCACCGGCCGGGGCCAGCACATCAAGGTGGCCATGCAGGACGCCGTGATCAACTTCAGCCGCATCGCCTTCGCGCGCCAGGCCGTCAGCGGCAAGGCCGCGGTGCGCTCGGGTAATCGCAGCGCGCTGGGCACGACCGCGCCCAGCGGTCTCTACAAGTGCAAGGGCGGAGGCCTCAACGACTACTGCTTCATCTATACCACCCGCGCGGGCAACCGCCACTGGGACCGGCTGTTGAAGGCCATCGGCCGGGCCGACCTGATCGGCGACGAGCGCTTCAACTCGCCGGAGCGGCGCTGGGCCAACCACGACGAGGTGGACCGCATCCTGAACGAGTTCACTCAGAGCCGCAGCAAGGCCGAGGTCATGCAGGTCCTGGGCGACGCCGGCGTCCCCGCCGGGGCCGTCTACGACACGATGGAGATCACGCAGGATCCCGCGCTCCAGAAGCGCGAGATGATCGTGACCGTCGACCACCCCAAGCGCGGAAAGTTCACCCTACCAGGATGGCCGGTGAAGATGTCCGACTCGCACGTCGCGGTGGACCGCTCACCGCTGCTCGGCGAGCACAACACCGCGATCTATGCCGAGTGGCTGGGCCTCACCGCGAAGGACCTGGAAGAGCTCAAGGCCAAAGAAGTCGTCTAGAACTCCTGCAACGGGCTCCCGCGCCGGGCACGTCAACCGCCGCTCGGCGCGCGGAGCCACCGATGCCTCCGCCTTCGGTCGGCAGCGCCCCCCTGGTCACAGACGTCTCGTTCACGGCGCGCGCTGCACACTCAGAATCCCGTCGCCGCCGAAGGGGATCTACCGCTTCGCCCACAGGACGAAACGCCGGCCGTTCACGAGGCCCTCGGAGGCGGCGGCGAATGACGCGGCTTCGGGTGGACTTCTCGCGATCACGTAGAAAGGAGGATCGATCCCATTGAGCTCGGCCGCGCTGGAGATCGCTTTGATCGGCCTGTCGAGATAGAAGGCGAAGACGAGCTCCGGCGCGTCGAGCGCAAAGAGCGGCGCCGGGGCTCGTTCGAGAGCCCGGGCCATCGTCCGCCATTCGGTGCTGCGATTGTCGCGTGTGAGGCGGGAGGCGTCCCCGACGATCAGGATGCCCGCCGCCACCGCGCAGGCCGCCACGACGGTCATCGTGTCGCGGCCTACCCGACGAGACCGTGACCAGCCCGCGACCAGGAGCGCCGCGGGGACACACAGCGGAAGGTAGTACCGCCATCGCTGGCGAGACGACGCTGCGACCAGGATGAAAACGGTGAGCGACCACACCAGTGCCAGCCGCTCGCCGGTTGCGGACGCGCTCTTCCAGCGGCGTACCGCCCAGCACACGGCGAACGGCAAGACGAGGGACCACGGCAAGACGATGGTCACCGCCGCATTGAAGGGCTGGATCGCGCGATCCCAGGTCAGCGCGCGGAGCGGGCTATAGCCCTGCATCATGTCGTTCCGGACGACGTCCCGTAAGAACTGCTCGCGGCCCACGTGGGCCGCGAGCAGCCACCACGGCGCCACCAGGAGCACCACGATGACGGCGCCCACGCCCGGTCGCATCCGTGCCAAGCCCCGCCAGCCGCGGATCGCCCACTCGTAGACGATCACGATGACGATGGGCAGGAGCCCGGCCGGGCCTTTTGCCCAAAACGCCATCGCCACGAGCGCGTAGAACCCGACCCACGCGCCGCGAGAGCCGTCGAGCTCCGCCGCCACGAACGCCGCCATGGCGGCCACGATGCCGAACGAGAGCGTCATGTCGGGCACCGCCGAGCGCGCCATCGCGAACATCCCGGCGGTCGTCGCCACGATCAACGCCGCCGCGAGCCCCGCATCGGCGCCGAACAGGCGCCGGGCGATCCAGCACGTCACCGCCACCACGCCCAGGGCGCCGAGCCATGACGGCAATGCGGCCACGCGCTGGCTCACCACGCCGGTCGGCCATCCCGCGAGCGCGATCAACCACGCGTGAAGCGGCGGCTTGTTGAGCATCGGCACCCCGGACGTCTCGGGGAAGAGCCAGTGGCCATGCGACAGGATGTCCCGGGCCATCACCGGAAACCTCGCTTCGTCGTTCGTGGTGAGCATGCGCTCGCCGAGGTCGAAGCCGAGGATCGCCGCACTCAGGGCGACGGCGACGGCATACGGCGCCCACCCGGCGAAGAGCCGGCGGGCGTTACGTCCAGCGGTCACGGGGCAGGTAGTGATCGAGCCACGCGTCGAGCATCAGCAGCGACCACAGGATCTTGCGATGATCGCGCCGACCGCCCACGTGCGCCGAGGCCAGCCGCGCGACCGCCGCGGCGTCGACGAGACCGCGGCGACTCAGCCTCGCCAGCTGCGATTCCATCACGTCACGCAAGGGGCCGCGCAGCCAGGCCGCCAGGGGAACGCCGAGGCCTTGCTTGCGCCGCCACACCACCGTCGGCGGCAAGATCTCCGTCAATGCGCGCTTGAGGATGTGCTTCGTCCTCCATCCATGGAGCTTCAGCCGGCTCGGCACCGTCGCCGCGAGCTCGACGAGCGCCGGGTCGAGAAAGGGAGCGCGGACCTCGAGACCGGCGGCCATGCTGGCCCGATCCATGGCGACCAGCGTCTGATCCGCGAGGTAGAACCGAGCATGGTGGTAGATCAGACTCTCCACCTCGTCCTGAACCGGGCGCGGTTCCAGCGCCGTGCTCAGCTCCGCATAGGGATCGAAGCTCGTGAGGGCCTGCCGCACGCTCGCCGACAAGAGACCCGCTTGCTCCGTCGCGGTGATGCCGCCCAGCAGCAGCTGCGTCCGCACTTCGGAGGGGTAGGGCAGCGCCCGCATGAACTGCTTCAGCAGAAAGTCGACGCTGCCGTACTTCGACGACGCGGGGAGGCCATCGACGAGGCGAGTGACCAGACACCGGACCGACGGTGGGAGCGCGGCTCGAAGCCATCGGGCCGGCGCATCCGCGACAAAGGTCGGATACCCGCAGAAGATTTCGTCTCCGCCGTCGCCGCTGAGCGCGACCTTGACCGATCCGCGGGCGGCCCTGGCGAGCGCGTATTTCGGCAAGAACGAGGCGTCGACGAGCGGCTCATCCAGGAGCCCGCCCACGCGTTCCATCAATGACAACGCGTCCGTCGCCCCGAAGACGATCTCGCAGTGCTCGGTGCCGAACCGATCGGCGACGATTCTGGCGAAGCCCCGTTCGTCGTAGCTGGGCGCGTCGAACCCGATCGCGAACGTTCGCAGCGGGCTGGGGTTCGCGTGGCGCGCCGCGAAGGCCGCGACCGCACCGGAGTCGATCCCCCCGCTCACGAACACCCCGACGGGCACGTCGCTGACGAGCCGGCTGCGCACCGATCCTTCGAGCCGGCCGATCAGCCGATCGCACCATTGCGCCTCACTGAGGGAGTCGTCCGGGGCGAACGACAGGGTCCAGTACGGTGTCACGTGGGGCTTGGCGCCGGGGGACACGACGAGCGTATGGGCGGGAGCGAGCTTGGCGATTCCGTCGAGAATGGAGTGCGGGGCGGGGACGGCGTCGAACAGCAGATATCGCGAGAGGCTCCGAAGATCGAGCGCGCGCGGCACATCGGGATGCTCCAGCAGCGCTCGAAGCTCCGAGCCGAACACGAACACGCCCGGGCCGTCGTAATAGTAGAGCGGCTTCTCGCCCATTCGGTCGCGCGCCAGCAAGAGCTTCCGCTGCGGTCCATCCCAGAGCGCGAGGGCGAACATGCCGTCCAGGTCGGCCACGAACTCTTCCCCGTCCTGCTCGTAGGCGTGCACCAGCACTTCGGTGTCCGACTGCGTGGCGAACCGGTGCCCGCGTCGCTGGAGCCGTGAACGGAGTGCACGGAAGTTGTAGATCTCGCCGTTCAGGACCGCGTGAATGGTGCCCGTCTCGTTCCCGATCGGCTGTCGCCCGCCGTTCAGATCGATGATGCTGAGGCGACAGGCGCCGAGCGCGGCCTGCGCGTCGAGATATGCGCCCTCGTCGTCGGGGCCCCGGTGGCGTAAGGCCGTCACCATCCGGTGCACGACGGCGCGAGGGTCGAACCGCGAGCCGGTGGCTACGAACCCGGCGATACCACACATTGCACGTTGGCCTCTCAGGTCACGACGTGAATTCCTCGGCAGGCGCCCGCGGAAATGTCGCCGCGCGCAGCCGCATACGCACGTTGCCGGCTGCGGGTGGGGCGGGGCGGCCTGCTGTTAGCACTGAATCAGCTGTCGGACGAGAGGATTACGGGCGGGGCGCGAGGACAGGCGAGAGCTTGTAGCGACCCCGAGGAGGCGACGGCTTGCGCCGGTTCCACCCGGGCTGCCGAGACCGACAGAGGTCCGCCGTCGATGATCGGCGGGGCGACGATGGCCAGGGCGCTGGCAATAAAGGCGACGACGTTGTCGAAATCGTCGTCATCCCAGTAACCGCCGAGCCACGTCGGATCGGGCGGGTCCGCGTACGCGATCGACACCAGTGCGACGACCAGCATCGCGAGCAGGACCGCCAGCATGCCGCGAGGTCGAAGCATGCGGCCATGATTGCCGGAGTGTTCGGTCAAGTCAAGGACACGCGATCCACCCAGCGCTGGAACGCAAGCGGGCGATCCACGCTTCCATGTCGAGCCGGCTCATGGCGACCTCCCGATGGCAACAATGTCATCGCGAGGGTCGGGCGCTCTCGACGTATCGCATCGGCCCTTGCGGGATGCGCGTCGCGACCTCCAGGAAGCCCGGGTCCATGTGCTCCCAGATCAGCTGGAAGGGCGCCGAGGGGCCGGGCGCTGCCCGTCGCGGTGGCGACGAGAGCCTGCAGCTCGGGACCCCACGTGGCGAAGCAACCCTCGCTGTACCGACGGGCCACGCCCTCCTCCATCGGGGGCACGCGGACGAGATCGGAGATCCGGAGCATCGGCGTGAAGAAGCCGCGCCGGGCGAATTCCCGACGTAGACCGCGCGCCTCGGGAATTCCTTGGGGCTCGCTCAACCCCTCTGATACGGTTTTGCCGTCGAACCAGCGGAAGGAGGACCACCTTGGACAATGGTAGCCCGATCACGCGGCGAAAATTCGTCGGCGCGGCAGGAGTGCTCGCGGGCGCTACGGCGCTCGCCCCCATCGTCGTGAGGGCGCAGGCGCCGCCGGCCGGCAAACCAGCCGAGCCCGCGAGCACGATCACGACGCCGCCGCGCGACTGGTCGCCGGACGCGAACCCGACCACGTACGTCGATCCCGACGTGATCACGATCGATCCGCTGTTCAACCGCTATCGGCAGGGCAACACGCCGATCAAGCGGCTGTGGACGGGCGCGCTCTGGTCGGAAGGCCCGGCGTGGTGCGGGCAAGGCCGCTATCTCGTCTGGAGCGACATCCCGAACAACCGGCAGCTCAGGTGGCTCGAGGACGACGGCAGCGTGAAGGTGTTCCGCATGCCGTCGAACAACAGCAACGGCAACACGTTCGACTTCCAGGGGCGTCAGCTCTCCTGCGAGCACTTGACCAGGCGCGTCGTCCGGTACGAGCACGACGGCTCCACCGCGATCATCGCCGACTCCTACCAGGGCAAGCGGCTCAACTCGCCGAACGACATCGTGCCACATCCCGACGGCAGCTACTGGTTCACCGATCCGCCGTATGGCGGCCAGCTGTACGAAGGCACGCCGGACGCGCCCGGCGGCCCGAGCAATCCGCTGGGCCGGTTCAAGCATCGGCTCGGTCAGCCGCCCGAAGTCGCGAACCTCAAGCGCGAGCTGCCCACGGCCGTGTACCGCGTCGATCCGACCGGTCGCCTCGACCTCGTCGTCGGCGAGGATCAGCTGCCCAACCCGAACGGCCTGACCTTCTCGCCCGATTACAAAAAACTCTACGTCATCAGCACCGGCCCCGGTCCCGGGGACAAGGGCCCGGGCGGCAAGCGCGACATGCACGTGTTCGACGTCGGCGCCGACCACAAGCTGTCGAACCAGAAGCTCTTCAGCGACTTCATGATCGATGGCATCAAGTGCGGCCCGGACGGCGCGCGCTGTGACATCGACGGCAACGTCTGGGTGTCGAGCAACGGCAATCCGGGCGGACGGGGTCTCGGCTACAGCGGCGTGACCGTGTGGACGCCGGAAGGCAAGCTCATCGGACGCATCCGGCTGCCCGAGGTGTGCGCGAACATCGCGTTCGGCGGTCCCAAGCGTAACCGGCTGTTCATGTGCGGCAGCCAGTCGCTCTACGGCTTGTACGTCAACACCCAGGGCGCCGCACCGAGCTGAGACGACCTGTCAATCCGGGCTGGTGGCGACCCAGCCGGTAGCCGCTCGACCAGATGTAGACGATTGCCGGCAGGGTGACGATCAGGGCCGGGCGACGGCGCTCGGTACGACGCTAGCCGACCTTGGCGGCCCGCGGCGCGGGCGCTCGGTATTCCGCCACGCCCATTGCGGCGAGCGTCTTCCGGCCGAGCGGCGTGAGGGAGAGGGCTCGGCTGTCGGGGATGCGCGCGAGCAGGCGCCGCGCGAGGAACGCCTCCGCCAGGGCCGCGCCGACGGCGCCCGAGATGTGGTGGCGCCGCTCGGTCCAGTCGATGCAACCGCGGCAGTAGTGGCGCTTCGCGCCGCGCGCACTCGGAAGATCGACGCCGAGCTCCGCGAGGAATCGCTCGCCGGACGCGGTGACTTCTCCGCCGCCGTCGACGAGCACGACGTGGTGCCGGCGCAGGAGCATGTCGCACACGGCGACGCCCAGGCGACCGGCCATGTGGTCGTAGCACATCCGCGCTTCCCGGAGTGCCGGCTCGACGCGGTGATAGGGCGGCCAGCCGTTGGCGGGGATCGTCGCCACCGTCATCAGCCCCTCGATGGCGCGGGCGACCTCTGCGGAGCGCAAGCGGTAATAGTGGCAGCGTCCCTGCTTCTCCATCGCCAGCAAGTGCCCGGCGAGCAGGCGAGAGAGGTGGCTGCTCGCCGTCGCCGCCGTCACCCCCGCGAAGTAGGCCAGCTCCTTCGCGGTCAGCGCGCGGCCGGTGAGCAGTGCCGTCAGGATGCGGGTGCGGGCGGGCTCGCCCAGGAGCCCTGCCACCGTGGAGAGCATGTCGGTGTCGCTCATGCCCAAAGACTAGAGGGCGGGGCCGTTCGCGGCAAGTCCGGACGCTTCGGGCTCGATCGAAGCGTTCGGCGTGGACGGAGCGCGCGGCGCGTGGCGATACTCCGGGAAAAGGAGGGCGTCATGCTCACACTGTGCATCCGCTACACGCTGGATTCCGCCAAGCTCGCCGATTTCGAGGCCTACGCGCGCGGCGTGGCCGGCCCCATCGAGCGCTGCGGCGGCAAGATTGTCGGCTACTTCGCGCCGACCAAGTTCGCCGGGCCCACCAACGTCGGCCTCTCGCTGATCGATTTCCCGAGTCTGGCCGCCTACGAGCGGTACCGCGAGGCTCTGGCCGCGGATCCCGAGCACGCGGACGTGGCGCGGCGCGCCGCCCAGTCGGGGGTCATCCTGGTCGAGGACCGCTCGTTCGTGCAGCGCGCGTCGTAGGCGCGCTTGCCCCGTAAGCAGACTGGGGTTAGCGGACGCAGAGCCGCTAACCCCTTTTCATTTCTGTCCGGGCTGCACCGGGCCCACGGCGAATCGTGGTAAGACGGTTCCCAGGTGGCACCGTGATGCGCTCGCCAGGAAAGCTCCTCCGGGCGGTGCTCCTCGGCATGAGCTGGGTGGCGGCGAATGCCGTGCGAGCCGAGCCGCCGCGCTTCACACCGGTGGCTCCGGGTATCGACTACGCGATCTTCGACCAGCGCCCCGAGGACATCGAGCCGGCTCGAATCCACGCATTCAAGATCGATCTCGAAGTGGCGGAGGTTCGTCTGGTCTCCGCCGGCGGCCCCGCCTCGCGTCGCACCGTGGCGCAAATCGCCGCGCCGTACCCGGTGGTCGTCGCCGTCAATGCCAGCTTCTTCGACACGGAAGGTCGGGCGATCGGACTCGGTGTCAATGACGGGCAGCTTCTCGCCGCGGGCAAGCGGCAGAGCTGGGGCGCCCTCGTCGTCGACGGCAAGAAGGCGCGGATCGTGCTCGGCGGCGACATCCAGGACTATCGCGCATACCGCCTCGTCGTCCAGGGTATCCCCCGTCTTGTCGTCGGAGGAAAGGTTCAGCGGCTGAAACCGCAAGTCGCCGAGCGCACCGCCGTGTGCGCGGCAGGAGGCTCGATCACGATCGCGGTGACCACCCGGATCGAGACCACCGACTTCGCGCGCTTCCTGGCCGACGCGCCCGAGAAGGGCGGGCTCGGATGCTCGGACGCCCTCAACCTCGACGGCGGACCATCGACTCAGCTCGTGGTCAGACTTCCGTCGATGAATCTGTCCCTGCCCGGTTGGGCGGTCCCGAACGCGCTGGTCGCCGTCCCGGGCAGGATGTAGGCTGCTAGATCCTCTCTCTCGTGTGTCTCTTTGCGGGAGAGAGACTCCACAGAACTTCGTTCTGGGTGTGCGTCGCCGTCGCCACGGCAGACCCCTGATCCCGCAGCCTACCCCAGGCTGAGGAGAAGATCGGATCGGTCGTACTCCTGGCTCGGCTCGGTCGCGGCTGGCTGCACGTCCCCGGGCTCGACCGAGAGAGGCGTGGTGACCGCGTCGCTCGCGGTCGCGGGCTCGATGACCGCGGTTCCGCGCTGCGCGTGAGAGCTGGCCGCCTTCTCCAGGGCCCAGCCCGTACCGAGCACGACCAGGATGACGAGAGCACTGAGACCGATCGTCCGCCGAGTCCTGTTCATCGTCCTGTCCTCCCTCCGCGAGTCCATTGCGCTGCACGCCTGAGAATCCCGACCAATGTCGGCGTCCTGCCGCAGCGAAGTGGCAACAACAATGCCAACGGGGGAAGGCAGCGCGAACGAGGCGCGAACGGCCACGCCCGCTCGTGCATGCTGGGACGTAGGGCTCCTTGGGGTAGACCAGAGCTTGCGCGTACGATATCGCCCCGATTTCCACGCCTTTGCGCGGGATCGACTTGCTCGCCGAGGCGGGCGTCAAGCCCGGTTCGCGGGCATGGCGCCGGTGTCGCGGACCGCCCGAAGAAGCGTAGACCGTCGCGCGAGCCCGAGTGGGCGCTCCCTGAAAGGGAGCGCGATCACTCGGGCTTTGTGCCTGATGACTCCCGAAACTGCCCGGCCGGTGGACTCCCCTATGCCCTGACGGGCTCGTGGGCTTTGAGGAAGCGCCGCGCGTGCTCGACGATTTCGTCGATGTGCTCCGGCGAATCCTTCCACGGATAGATGGTCACCTCGGCCTTGGGGGCGAGGCTGGCCACCTCCATCGCCACCTTGTACGGGTGCGCGGGCACGTCGTCCGGCGCGATCAGCAGTGGCGTCTTGATGGAGCGGACGAAATCGCGCGACACGGTGAACACGAAGTCGGCGCGGTTGGTGTACATGCTCGTGAGGAACCTGTGGACCATGTCCATCGTGACGTCGGGGCGCTTCGCGCAGAGCGGCGGCCCCCAGCCCTTGATGTTGTTCTGGTAGAAGAGGTCCGGGATCTCCGGCCTGAAGCCGCTGGGCTGCATCATCGCGGCCGCGACGATACGCTCGGGAGCCCGCCTGATGAGGTTGTGGATCATGGGCCCGCCGATGCAGAAGCCCATGACCATGAACTCTCGTATCCCGAGGTGGTCCATCAGCCCGAGCTGGTCGTCGGAGTAGGCGTCCCAGGGGCGGTCGATCTCGAGCGGGCCGCTCGACAGGCCGGGGTTGGCGTTACGCAGGTCGGCGCAGATGCAGCGGAAGTCGTCCTTGTACCGTTCCATCGGGTTGAAGGGCGAGGCGGTCTGCCAGGACGAGTGGGCCGAGTTGAGCCCGCCGCCCGGGATCAGCAGCAAGGGATAGCCGGAACCGACTTCGGTGTAGTGGATGCGGACGGGGCCTCTCTCGTAGAACGGCATGGCGGGTCTCCTCCCTCAGCGAGTTGGCGCTACTCTAGCTCACGTCACGCTTTCCCGCATCAGAGGCCTCCCATCTCGCAGATGAGGCGCCACTCGGTCTCCGAAACCGGCTGGACCGACAGGCGCCCGAGCCGGACCAGCACCATGCCCTTGAGGCGTTTGTCCGCCTTGATCTGGTCGAGGGTGACTGGCATGGGGAGCTTCTTCACCGCGGCGACGTTGATGGCGCGCCAGGCGGAGTCGGTCGAATCCGGATGCGCCTCCGCCACCACCTTGACGATGCCGACGATCGCGCGCTCCTTGCCGGTGTGGTAGAAGAACGCCTGCTCGCCCTTCTTCATGGCGCGCAGATTGTTCTGGGCCGAGAAGTTCCGGATGCCCGTCCACTCCGCCCCGTCGCGCCCTTCCGCGACCTGCTGGTCCCACGACCACTCCTCGGGCTCGGACTTCAGGAGCCAATGAGCCATGGCATTCCATCCTCCCGGGGCCACAGTAGCCGACCATGCGGGCTTCGTCGACGCGCCAGGTGCGGTACCATCGCTCGGTGCCCATGCACACGCTGCTCTTCCTCGACCCGGGGCACTTCCACGCCGGGCTGACCCTACGCGTGGCGCAGGCGCGCGTGGCCGACGAGCTGTTCGTCTACGCGCGCGAGGGCGGCGAGCTTCACGACTTCCTCGCCCTCGTCGAACGGTTCAACCGGCGCTTGCCGAACCCCACCCGCTGGCGTCCGGTCGTGACCACGTCCGATGATCCGCTCCGGCGGCTCGTCGGCGAGCGTCGTGGAGACGTGGTGGTCCTCGCGGGCAAGAACGGGGGCAAGGCGCGCACGATGCGGCGCCTGCACGAATCGGGCTTCCACGTGCTCGCCGACAAGCCGTGGCTCGTCGAGCCGGGCGACCTCGAGCACGTGCGGGCAAGCCTCGGGGGCTGGCCGCTGGCCGCGGAGATCATGACGGGGCGTCACGACGTGGCCGCCGGACTGGTGAAAAGGCTCGTCGGTGTCCCCGCGATCTTCGGCGAGTTCCGCGACGACGGGCCGGCGATCGAGCAGGAGAGCGCGCACCATCTCGAGAAGCTCGTCGATGGCGCTCCGCTCCGACGGCCGTGGTGGTTCTTCGACGTGCGCGTGCAAGGAAGCGGTCCGGTCGATATTCCCACCCACGCCGTGGACCAGGCGCAGTGGCTCGTGGACGGCGACACGGTGGCGCCGGCGCTCCTCTCGGCCCGCGCCTGGTCGACGCGAGTGCCCGTGGAGGCGTTCAGGCAGATCACCGGAGAGGCGAGCTTCCCGACCGAGCTCAAGCCGTTCGTCGACGGCGACGCGCTGAGCTATCGATGCAACGCCGAGCTCGTGTACCGGATCGGCCGCGTCACCGCGCGCGCCTCGACGCGCTGGAACCTCGCGCCAGCGCCCGGCGGGGGCGACGCCTCACACAGCATCGCTCACGGGACTCGCGCCGACATCCGTCTCGAGCAGAGCGCCCGCACCAGTCACCGCCGCCGGGTGTTCGTCGAGCCCCGCATCGAGGCGGCCGCGGTCGCGCGCTCGCTGCGCGAGGCGGTTAGGGCGTGGCAGGCGGAGCTCCCCGGCGTCGAGATGGTGCCCGCCGGCCACGACACGTACGAAGTGGCCGCGCCTCCCCAGCTCGACGGAGGTCATGAGACGCACTTCGCCCGGGTCCTCGACGAGTTCTTGAGAATGGTGGACGATCGCCGCTGGCCGATCGCGCTCGCCGCGCGCACGCTGGCCAAGTACACGCTGCTCGCCGAAGCGGCGGCCGAGGCCGAGACCCAGCCCTACCGAGGGAATCTCCGATGACCCAACCCGAGACCGAGCCCTTCACGAAGTCGCTGGAGCGCATGAACCTCTTCCAGGAGCCGGAAGCGCGCGCCCTCATCGCCGACCTCGACTTGCCCGAGGGCTCGCGCGGTCTCGACGTCGGCTGCGGCGTGGGGCTCTTCGCCCTCTGGCTCGCCGAGGCGATCGGGCCGCGGGGCCGCGTCGTCGGGATCGAGCCCTCGACCGAGCGCGTGGAGGCGGCGCGCGCGTTCGTCGGCCACGGGCCTCTCGCCTCGCGTCTCGAGTTCCGCGAGGGCGACGCCACCAAGCTCGACGCGCCCGACGCGAGCTTCGATTGGGTCTGGTGCGGCGACGTCCTCCACCACGTCCAGGAGACGGGCCGGGCGCTGGGCGAGTTCGCGCGCGTCGTGCGCCCCGGTGGCCGGATTGTCGTGAAGGAGTCCCAGCTCTTGCACGGAGCGTTCCTGCCCGGCCATCCCGCCCTCGAGCGTCGTCTGCGCCAGGCGGAAATGGAGTGGAGCCGCCACGAGGGCGGCGAGTTCTCCTTCGAGGAGCGCCGGCAGCGCACCCTCGCGTCGCTCCGCGCGGCCGGACTGTCCGTCGAGAGCTTCCGCACGTACCTGCTGGAGCGGAGAACGCCGCTTCCCGACGCCGCGCGCGACTATATCCAGCGCGTCGTCTTCGAGCGCAACTGGGGCCCGCGCCTGCGCGATCGCCTGACCCCCGACGACTGGACGCGACGCTCGGCCCTTTGCGAGGCGGCGTCGGGGAGCTTCATCCTGGACGATCCCGACTACTACTGTCTGTATCCCATCAGCGTGCTCGTCGCTCGGCGGTGAGCCATCCGCGGCTCGCCTTTCGCATCCAGCGCGCCGAGCCCTCGCTCGAGTACCGATCGGCCATAGGGAAGTGGCTGTCGCGCGGCGAGTCCGTGGACGGCCACGGAGGCCACGAGGTCGCGACCCATCCCTGGTGGAAGGTGATCTGGCTGACGGGCGTCGACTACTTCTCGACCCTTGGCTACCAGCCCGGCATCGCGCTGCTCGCGGCGGGCGCCGTGGCGCCGATCGCCACCGTGATTCTCGTCCTCGTCACGCTGTTCGGCGCCCTGCCGGTCTACGCCCAGGTGGCTGGGCGCAGCTACGCCGGGCAGGGTTCCATCGCGATGCTCGAGAATCTACTGAGCGGCTGGAAGGGCAAGGGGCTCGTCCTGGTCCTGCTCGGCTTTGCGGCCACCGACTTCGTGATCACGATGACGCTGTCGGCCGCCGACGCCGCCAAGCACGCCATCGAGAACCCATTTCTCCAGCCCGTGCTGGGTGACCACCAGATCCTCGTCACGCTCGCGATCCTCGCCGTGCTCGCGGTGGTTTTCTTGAAGGGGTTCAACGAGGCGATCGGCCTGGCGGCGGCCGCCGCCGTGCCGTACCTCGCGCTCAACCTCGTCGTCCTCGGGCGCGGCCTCCTGGAGGTGATTGCGCATCCGGAGCTCGTCACCGGCTGGCGCTCTGCGCTCGCGGCCCGGGGTGACTTCTCCCTGCTGATCGCGGGCGCGTTGCTGGTGTTCCCGAAGCTCGCCCTGGGCCTGAGCGGCTTCGAGACGGGAGTCTCCGTCATGCCGCTGATCGACGGCGGGGAAACGGATCGGGGGCACAGCCCGCGGTCAGGCGACGCGCCGCTGGGGCGCGTGGCCGCCACCCGGAAGCTGCTGCTGACCGCGGCCGCCATCATGAGCGGAATGCTGATTCTCTCGAGCGTCGTGACCACGCTGCTCATCGAGCCGTCGGACTACAGGGAGGGCGGCAAGGCGAGCGGACGCGCCATCGCGTTCCTGGCCCACCGCTACCTGGGTCATGGCTTCGGCACGGTGTACGACGTGTCGACGATCCTCATCCTCGGCCTCGCCGGGGCGTCGGCGATGGCGGGCCTCCTCCATGTGATCCCGCGCTATCTGCCGCGCTTCGGGATGGCGCCACGGTGGGCCGTCCTCTCGCGGCCGCTCGTGTTGGTGCTGTTCGCGCTCGATGTCGTCATCACGCTGATCTTCGGCGCCGACGTGGAAGCGCAGAGCGGCGCCTACGCCACGGGCGTGCTGGTGTTGATCCTCTCGGCCGCCTTCGCGGCCACGCTCGCGCTGTGGCGCGAGCGCCGGCGGGGACTGGCCTTCTACTCTGCGATCCTCTGCCTGGTGTTCGCCTACACGCTCGCGGACAACTGCCTGGAGCGTCCCGACGGCCTGATCATCGGTACGATGTTCACGCTGCTCCTGATGCTGGCGTGCGCCTTCAGCCGATCGATCCGCTCGGTGGAGCTTCGCATTCCGCATGGCTACTTCGCGGATACCGAGAGCTGGCGCTTGGGGCCCGAGGTGAGGGGCAAGAAAGCACACCTGGTTCCGATCCCGCGCTCCTCGGCGGACGCCCGCAAGAGGAAGAGGGCCGAGATCGCCCGCCACTACCACGTGCGCGGGCCCTTCCTGTTCCTTCACGTGAACCTGCTCGACAATCGCAGCGAGTTCTCCGCGCCGCTCGAGGCGAGCCTCCGGAAGGAGGGCGACGACTACGTGGCCGAGGTCTTCGGAGCGATTGCGATCGCGAACACGATCGCGTTCGTCAGCGAGGTCATCGACCCCATATCGATCTTCATCGGCCTCACCCGGCGTGACCTGATGTCCCAGGCGGTCCGCTACCTGCTGTTCGGCGAGGGCGAGACCGGGCTCATGGTCTACACGATCCTGCTGCGCTACTGGGAGCTGACGCCCGAGGAGGACGTGCGCCCCCTCATCTTCTTGATGTCCGATTGAGTCATCCTCGCCTCGCCTTTCGGGTATCCACCTGACGCGGGCCCTTGTGCGCGGGGGCATCCTGAAAGAGGAGGTGCGTCAATGCGTGAGTTTCACTGCAAGGACGTTGGGATGCCGGATTGCAGCTTCGTCGCCAAGGGCAAAGACGACGACGAGGTCATGCGGAAGGCCACCGAGAGGCGCGATCCGGGAGTCGCCCGAGCAGAGCAAACGGTAAGACGATCCACCGCCAGACTTCCCGTGCGCCCATGTCACGGCGTGCGGTGCCCGGGCCCTCGCGATCTCGCGTGCACGGAACGCGCAGGCCGAGTCGTCGGCCGACGCCCGGCCGAGTCGGTGAACCAGCGAAGGGCTGCCGCCACGACGCCGCGCAGCCCCTGGTCGGGTCGCGCGGTCTCCAGTCGCCGCCTGGGTTGCGGCCTGCCCAGCTCCGGCAGCCGCGCACGGATGGCGGCGTCGAGATCGCTCAGCAGGAGAGCGAGCTGGTGAGCGAGATCCTGGTGTGTCGTCAGAAGCGCCTCGGCGGCGCCGACAGGGTGAAGTAGTTGGCGATGGCCCGGCGCGCCGGCTCGTAGTCGCCGGCCCGGGCGCGTCCATCGTAGCTGACCTCGGCCTTGAATGCGCACGCCGGCTGACGCGCCAGGCCGTGCTCGCGCCATGTCCGGAACAGCGATCCAAACTGCTCGACGGAAAGCGGGACGCCGATCGCGCTGGCGTCGAGCGGCTGTTGACGTTGCAGCTCTCGACCGTACCGGCCCGGCGCGACCACGATCCGCCCGTCCTGGTCGATCGTCACCTCGGCCACGATCATTTCGACCCCGGCGGAATCTCGGCACGGAGCGTTGCCCGGACCTCTGCCCGCCTGTTTCTCGCACGCGCCGGTCTTCGCGTCACACGCCTGCAGATCGTCTTTCAGCTTCTCGTACTTGTCCTTGATCTCCGTGACCTGGACGCCCGGGTCCCGCAGGGTCCGGGGATCGATGTCGAAGATACTGATCAGCGTTTTCCACACCTCGGGCGTCACCCAGCCTCGCTCGTGCGACTCACTGCCCATCACGTCGGCGGAAATCAGGATGAGGGTGAACACGAAGATCATCTGGACGAGGAGATCGATGAGCGTCGTGAGCGCGACGTCGCGATTGCGGCTAAGTCGGCTCCTCCGGATCACCGCCGGTACTCGACCTTGCTCAGAATGAAGCGCGAGGCATCGATGAGATGATGATGGACCTTCCTCACCGCTTCTTCCGACGCGCGGAGATCTTCCTGGAGCCGATTCGCCAGAGCGCCGGCCGCCTCGCTGTGTCTTCGGAGTTGTTCCGCCAGAGGCCCGGAGATCTGCGAGGACAGCTGGACCTGGGTGGCGACGGCCTCCTTTCCGAGCCTCACGGCCCGCTCCGTGGTCTCCGTGAGCGCCTGGAGGCCGACACCGGCCTTCGTCAAACCGCCGCTCCAGTTGAGCACCGACTGCTCCGCCGCGCGCGTCCCCTGCTCGAACGCCGACAAGGCCGCCCCGGCTCGTGCCATCGACTTGCTAGCTCCATCCGCGACGCCGGCCACCTCGGCCCATGCGCGGTTGGCGTCCCCGAGGTTCGCGCGCAGGTCGCCGAGCGTGGCGATGAGGCTCACCGCTTCTCGCGGCAATTCCTGGAGGCCCGCGGTCGCCTCGCCGATCTGGCCGAGCTGCGTGGCGAACTGTTCGACGTTGGTCTTCACCGACGCCACCGCCGAGGTGGCGGCTTCGGCCGAGACGGCCAGCGCCCCGAACGCCCGGCTGCCGTCCCGGGCGCCGTTGATCGCGTTGGCCAGCGTGCCTTCGAGCTCGCCGTAGGCGCCGGCCACGCTCGCGGTCGCCCGCCGCAGCAGGTCAGCGCGCTCGGCCAGCTCCGTCAGCACCGTCACGAGCTTCTCGTTGACGTCCTCGGCGGGCAACCGAAACGCCCCGAGACGCGCCTCGAATTGCTGGAGGGTCGCCTCCACGGTGCCGTTCGTGCGACGGAGAAACTCGGTGAGCTCGGCTGACGATTGGCGTGCCACCCGGGCGACGTCCTGGATCGCCTGTTCCGACACCGTGCGAACCGCGCTGGTGGTGCCGGCCGTGAGGCTCTCGACCTGGTCCCGGGCCGTGTCCTGGGTCTCCGCCGCCCGGCGAGCCGCGGCGTCGATCTCCCGGACCGCGCGATTGCGGACCTCGGTGAAGGCGGATTCGGCGTCGACGCTGACGCGCTCGATCACCGCCGTGAACTGCTTCAGCGCCTGAGCGCTCATGGCATCGAACTGCTGCGTGACCCGACCCGACAGGATGCGAATCGCCTCGATCGCGCCCGAATACGACTCGCTCAGGTGTCCTTCGGCGCGCTGCTGGGCGTGCACGATGCGAACCGTGCTTCGCTCGATGGCGCGCGCCGCCCCCGCGTAGGCGTCGCCCAGTCGGCGGGCGTCGTTCTCCGGGCTCGCGAGCGCTCCCGGCGAGGTCTGGGCGAACACGATGCGCCCGGCCAGGCCGACGAACGTCGTGATGAGGCCCAGACCGAAGAAGCCCAGGACCTGTCGGCTGTCCGGCCGCTCCGACGAGTTGAGCAGCGGCGCGAACGTGGCGACCAGGGTGGCGAGCGTGTAGAGGAAGCCGAGATAGTAGAACGTCTCCCCGTCGGTTTCGGAGGCGTACGGAGTTCTCGACCTGATCCACAGGAGGATCCCGTACACGACCATCAGCCCCACGACCAGCGCGGTCATCGTCCAGTGCCTCGGGCCGCCGGCGGCGCCGCGATACGTCCAGCTGAACGTCAGGATCACGCCGGCCCCGACCGCGATGAAGCCGAGGAACGTGGCGGGCAAACCGGCCACGAGGCGCGTCACGGTGCTCAGTCGACTCCGGCCCAGCGCGTGATCTTCGCGCCGGCCTCGTGGAAATAGCGCTGCCAGAAGTCGATGTGCGCGCCCTGCTGCAGCTGACGATCGCGATAGCGGCGCAGATAGATGACGATGACGCTCCAGTCCCGGAAATCCGCCCTCACGTCGGTGGCGAACCCCGAGCGCAGGAAGTCCTCGTAGCTGCGACGCGCACCATAGTGATTGAACGCCGCGGTGTGCTGCAGCATGTCGGACACGACGATGAGGGTCTTCCGCCCCCCGTCGTCGATCTCCTGCGACCGCGACACGAGCTGCAGCGTCTCGAGAATCGGCGATTGCTCCCCGACCTCGGTGGTCAGGCTCTCTTCCAGCGCTGCGGTGACCGGGATCAGAAATCGCTGGTAGAAGTCCTTGGTGATCTTCCGATTGTTCTCGTAGAGCTCGTTGCCGCGTGACGGCGGCCGGCACAGGTCCGAGCTCGGGGAGAGCCGCGGGCCGTTTCGAGATTCGAAGGTGGCCTTGCTGAACGTGAACAACGCGATGCGCGCGCGCACGGCGAACCTCGAGTCGTCGGCGACGTAGTCCTTGATGAAATTGAGGGCGAATCGTCGATGGGTCTCGGTCAAGGCCTCGGACTGGTCGACGAGGATCACGGTCTGGTCGGTGGGCGCGCGGCTGAGGAAGCGTTTGTCCCGGTAGACGCAGTTGTCGGGCCCGATGTTGGGCCGGCTCCACGTGACCCCGACCACGGTCGCCAGCAACACGACCGCGAAGGCGCCGATGCCGCTCAGGATCACGATGCCCCGCCGATCCAGACTGCTCAACGGCACGGCGTCAGCTCTTGATCTCCCACGCCTCGCGAATGAGCTTTTCCCGGACGTCGCGTTCGAGCTTGTTGAAGTAGTAGTCCCGACGCCGGATCTCGGCGGTGCGAAGATTCTGGACCGTCGCGTCGTTCTGCCGCGCGATGTCGCTGAAGTCCTTCATGGCGCTCTCGTAGGACCGGGACAGTCGCTCCTCGTCCTCCGAGATGGCCTCGGGCGGTCGCGTGAGATGGGCGTCGAACGCGAAGCCGTTGTTGAAGTAGTACGGCGCCGGGGACACGCGCACGCGGGCGTTGGTCTGTCGATAGCGCTTCAGCAAGATGTTGCACGCGTCCTGGATCTCGGCGCCCTCGTGCACGAACGTTCGGCGCTGGTCGTCGCTCCGGCTGACGAGCTGCTGATAGTACTCGATGTTCGCCTTCACGTCCGAGAGCAGCTGGGCCTGCTCCTCCAGGATCCGATCGAACACCCGATCGATGCGGCGGCAGTAGTCGGCCTTGGTCGCCTCGTAGCGGATCCGCCTCGCGTTGAGCTCCCGATCGAGCTCGCCATAGCCCGGATAGGGGTCATCGATCCGGTAGCCTTTGTACGAGGCGAAGATGCCGAAGATGACCGCGAGCACCACCAGGATCCAGGAAAAGACGTCCTCGAAGCCGACCGGATTGCGGGCGAAGCGTTGCCACGCCAGTTTCGCCGCGCGCCACTGATCGAAGTCGGTGGCGACTTGAGGCGGCAGCTGACTCGTGCCCGGCGCCGACGTCTCCGGCTGCGACTGCGCGATGTCGTTGGTCGCGACGCGATAGTGAGCGGCGGCCAGGGTCACGAGGAGAAAGCACGCGTACAGAAACGCGACGCCGGTCAAGGCGAGCGCCTTCCGGCGGGTGCTGCGGTGGTTCACGTACCGGAGAAGACTGCCCGCCAGGATCGCGAGGCTGATGTTGACCACCGAGAGCGTCATGGCGATGAGCACGCCGCCCAACAGCCCGAAGTCGCTGCCCTCGGCGTAGAACGCCGCGAGCGAGACCCATTCGACCAGGGCCAGGGCCGCCACGATGGCGAAGTGGTAGAACTGCGATTGCGGATACGACGCCGCGCGGTAGTGCAGGCCGTGCTTCTGCTGGAACCAGCGAAGGTGCTTGAGGGCTCTGGCCTCGTTCTCCTTGGTCTGGTAGAGCTCGGCCGAGTGGTCCGATCTGAGCTTTTCGAGACTCGGCTCGATGGGCGTCAGCAGACGGGCGAAGGAATCGCGGGTTTGCTCGACGTCGATCTTCACGGCCGTCCCCTTCCGATCGAGCTGCAGCTTGCCCAGGCCCACTTCGCAGCTCTCCCGGCGCTGTCGAGCCAGGGCGATGAAGTGCGCGCAGATCTCCGACTCGGTGACGTCGAGCGAGGCGCTCAACGTCTTGGGATTGTCGTGACGGGCCGCATCGGCCGCTTTCTGGTCGACATCGAGGGTCCGGCGCGCCGATTCGACGAGCCTCTGCATCACGGAGCTCCTGCGGTCAGCGTCTCTTCGGTACGCACTGTTGGGCCCGAGCTTCCCCGGGTTGGCTTAGGTTTAGGACATCGCTCGCACTTCGGCAAGTGTTTTCTCGCTCGCATTCCGCTCTTGACGGGAACCGCGCGCAGTGGTTTGATGCCAACGGCTGACCGGCCACCGGCGAAAGGACGTATGAGCCATCGTGCGGTTCGATGCGTTCGTAGCCCGGGTCGACACCGATCCGGTCGGGATCCTGCGCTCGACGCCGATCGACAGCATGCTCGGCGGCGAGCGACGTGACGGTCGGCGCTCGGCCACAGTCCGTAGCCGCACCCGAATTCAGCCTGGGTCTCGCGGGTTCCGTCATCCGGTCGCGCTACCGAGTCAACGCCGTCTCCTCGGTGAGCCGCGACGTCGTGCTGTACAGCGCCGAGCACGTCGGACACGGCCGATCGATCGCGCTCAAGGTCGTGCGAGACGAGTTCGCGCGCGATGGGCCATTCGTGGCCGCGGTGCGGACTCAGGCGGGCGCGCTCGCGGCCGCGGCCCACGCGCTCCGCGGCGTGCAGCGGGTGTACGAGTTCGGCGTGACGGACACCGGCCAGTGCTTCGTGGCGCTCGAGTGGGTCGAGGGCGCCACTCTCCGTGAAGTTCTCGATGCCGGCGGCGCCCTCGACGTGCCGACGGCGCTGCGCGTCGCCATCCGGGTCGGGGAGGCGCTCGAGGCGCTCCATCACAATCGGCTCGTTCACGGCCAGCTCGGCCCCGATTCGGTCCTCATGGTCAACGACGGCGAACGCATCAGGCTCGTCGGGGCCGAGCTGACGGCCGCGTACCGGACTCCGGTCGGGCTTCACCTGCGCGACGCGTTTTCGCTGGCCTATCGTGCGCCCGAGCAGATTGAGCGGGGTGAGACGACCGAGGCGAGCGATGTGTATGCGTTGGGGATGCTGCTCCGGCAGCTGCTGATCGAGGGCAAGGCCGGTCAGACCGGGAGCGCGTTCGCGACGCCGCCCCTGTCGCCGAGCATCCAGCGGATCATCACGACAGCACTCGAGGTGCGACCCGAGCGCCGCTACCCGGACATCAGCGTGATGGTGAACGACATCTGGGGCGCGACGGCGGTTCTGCCCGAACCGGAGTCTCGCCCACGCTCCGTGAAGGCTCGAGGAAACCCCCGTCGGCGGATGCGCCCGCGCCGGCAACCGTTCACGCTCCGCATTACGACCACCGTCGTCACCGCCGGTATCGTCGCGGCGGTCGTCTGGGGCGCCGGGTTCGACCGAATCACCTCGCGCCTCCACGGCGATGTCGCGCCGCCTGCCGTCACCGCCGTTCCTGTTCACCGGGACCTCGTGCCGCCATCCGGGCTGTCGTCGTCGGCGGCACCGGCCGTCCGCGAGCAGCCGCCGATGCCTTCCAAGCTCCGAGCGCTCACCGACCGATCACCCGCGGAACCGCGTGCTCCGGCGGCGCCCAAGCCGCTTCTCGCACCGGTGAGTGCTCGCCTGCCGTCTGTCGAGCCCTCCGCGCTCGGCGGCCGCCTGCGCCCGGCCGTCGAGCCCAGGGCGCCGGTGGAGTCCGCGGCTGTAATCGAGCGCCCGGCTCCGGCCGAGCGGCCGGCACGAATCGAGCGGAGCGACGCGGATGCGGGGGACGGCAGTGCCATCATCGACTGGCTGCTGAAGGACCGGTAACTTCTCTCGACGGCGATTTCGCTGTGACCGGCCGACGTCTTCGGTTTGCCGCCGCGGCCGTCCTGATCATCGGGTTCGCCGGCGCAATCTGGATCTATGTGGGCGCGGCGCCCCCCGACGCTCCGGGCTACACCCTCGAGGAGTCGAAACAGTACCTGCGGGCCATGGAGCTCTACGGCGGAAAGGCGAATGTGCTCGCGGCGGAGCTCAGGCAGTGGTTCGAGAGCTTGTGGCACGGCGTGCGGCTCGCGTACACGGTGGCGTGCGCCGCGGTGCTGCTGGCCGTCGCGTTCTGGTTCGCCGCCCTCGCCTCCGAAGAGTGAAGGGCGGCTCGTCGAGCCGTTGCAGGTTACGGCCCGGGTGTCGCCGCCGGCTCGCCGAGCGAGAGCATCAGCCGATTGGCCCAGTTGAAGAAGGCCGCGGCGTGGATGACATCGGAGATCGCCAGGTCGTCGAGCCCCGCGCCGCGCAGGCGCTCGACGTGCTCCGGCCCGAACGCGCTCGGCGTCGCGGTCAGCGCCACCGAGGCCGCGACGATCGCGTTCCAGCGCTCTCCGAGATCGGCGGTGACGCCGGCGTCGAGCAGCCGCTGCACGTCGGCCTCGCGCTTGGAGTAGGTCGCGGCGTGGCGCGCGTGCACGGAGGCGCAGTAGAGGCACCCGTTGAAGCGCGACGTCGCGGCGGCGGCCAGCTCTCGCTCGGCCCGCGGCAGGCCGGCATCGGGGTTGTAGAAGATGTCCTTGTCGGTGCGCGTCCGGGCTTCCAGCGCATCGGGGTCGCGGGCGAGAAGGCGGAAGTAAGGTGATTTCGCGCGCGCGGCGTCCACGAAACTCGCCAGGTGGCGCGGGGTCAATGCCTCGACGGCGAGCGGCTCGAGCCAGGGGAGCCAGTCGAGCTGGGCTCGGGTGAAAGCGGTCGGCACCGTGTGCTGCGGGGGCGTCAGAACCGTCTCGGTCATGTCGGGGCCTCGCGCTTCTAGGGTCGACCGGCCAGGGTGCGCAATCCGATGACGACCCGGATCTGGAACGACAGGAACGCGACGATCTGGGAGAGCGTCACGATGTCGGTCGTGGACCAGCCGGCGTCCAGCAGCGCCCGCAGCGACGGCGGCGCGGCGTCGCGCGGGTGGAAGACGAGCATGTGCGCGTGCTCGAATGCCGGGGCCAGGCGTGGCCCAAGGGTGCGGCGCGTCACGGCGCCCACGCGATAGAGCGGACCGGCAGTATCTTCGCGGCTCAGCGGTCCCGCCGGGTAGCTGCCGTAGGGGCCGTGGGTCTTGGCCTCCTTGACGGCCGCGTCGACCGCTTCCGTCAGCGCCGCCGAGGCCCCGCTCTCGCCGAGGCGTGCGGCGTAGGCGGCTGCAATCGCCGTGGCGCCGTGCAGCCCGGCGACGAACGCGCCCACCGCGAAACGCTCCTGAGCGGTGACGTTGCTCGGCGCCTCCGGCGCGAACAACGCGTGGTACGTCGCCTGCGCCTGAGCGCGCGCCTCGGGCCTGCGGGCGCGGATCGCGTCCAGGGCAGATCCCGGCGTGATTCCGACCAGCGCGTCGATGACGTCGGCGTCGCTCCCCGCCATCGTCATCGTCCTCTGGATCGAGAGGTCACGCGACACACCGGACGCCGCCGGCGGTCCGTCCCCAGCCGAGCGCGGGCGCCACCACCTCGGCGACCAGCTCGATCGATCTGAGGATGCAGGGATGCGGCGGATCGATCGAGTGTACCTGGACCGCGAGGTCCGTCGCCCGCGCGAGCGCGGTGTCCGTCTGGAGTGAGGCGATCACGCGCTCCGGCGCGCCGAGATGAACGTCCATGGCGGCGATCATCGCGTCGAGCGAGCCATCCCCCGTCGCGCGGCCCAGCCTGGCCAGGCGCGCGCGATGCCGGCCAAGCCCGATCTCGGCCAGACGCCGTGCTTCCTTGTCGTCATCGGCGACGAACACGGTGCGCGAGGCGAGGATGCGCGGCTCGCGGCCCTCGGGGAGCGCCTCCACGTACGCGTCGATCATCGGGTTCTGGATCTCGGTCAGCGAGAGGTCGGGCGCGCCGGCCGGTCGAGGCTGCGTGCGCGAGAGCATGAGGCCATCCCCCGCCGCGCCGGCCCGCCGGGCTCCCTCGACGGTGAACGTCGCCTGCCAGACGCGCTCGAGCAGGCCCGGATTCACCGGATACATCCGATCCTTCCCGCCGGGAAGCGGCCGCCCGGCCCACGCGTCGCGCAACACGCGAAGGTGCTCCACGAGCAAGGCGGTGCGCTCGGCGCTGTTCTGGCCGAACGCCGCGTACGAGGAAAGGTTGCCGCCGCCTCCGACACCGATTTCCAGGCGGCCGCCGCACATGAGATCGAGCACGGCCGCGTCTTCGGCCACCCGGATCGGCAGCTCCAGCGGCAGGGTCACGATCGCCGTGCCGAGGCGGATCCGCGTCGTCTGCGCGGCCAGCTGCGCCAGGAAGACGAACGGCGCGGGAAGGCCGCCCTCGTCTTCGTGGAAATGATGCTGCGCGATCCAGGCCGAATCGAAGCCGAGCCGTTCCGCCTGGATGATCTGCGCGGTCGCCAGCCGGTACCGCTCGGCGGGATTCGTCTGGTCGAGCAGGCGCGTGAAGAAGCCCAGGCGTCGGGGCAGGGTGGCTATCGTCATGTGCCCGTCATTATGCTTCAAGTCGGGTCGACGTGACCGCTTGGCGACTCCGGTCGCCCGGCAGCCCGCCAAGACGCCGAAGGGCTGGCGAGGTGATCGCCAGCCCCTCGGCGTCGCTGGTTCGGACTTCCTTTCAGTCCTTGAGAGCGAACACCCAGATCACTCCGCCCTGAGGCACCTCGGTTTTGGTGCCGCGGAACGTGTCGAGCCGCGCCTGCATTCTCTGCGCGTCGACGCCCCAGCCCGATTGCACCGCGATGTACTGCACGCCGTCGATCGCGAAGGAGCTCGGCACGCCGGTGATCCCGGAGTTGGTCTTGAACTTCCAGAGCTCGGCGCCGGTCTTGGCGTCGAAGGCCCAGAAGTTACGGTCGTTGGTGCCGCCGAGGAACACGAGGCCGCCGCCGGTCGTGAGGATGGGCCCCCAGTTCTGGAAGGGAAACTTGTGCGTCCACACCCGCTGGCCGGTTGTCATATCCCAGGCTTGCAGCTCGCCGATGTGGCTGGCGCCCTGGCGCCAGCTCATCGTAGTCTTCGGACGGTCGATGCCCAGGTAGAGCTTGCCGGGCTCGTAGGGATCGGGCTTCGCCTGCCCGACCAGCGTGCTGCAGAGATTCTCGTTGGCCGGGATGTAGAGGTACTTCGTCTTCGGGTTGTAGCTCGCCGGCGTCCAGTCCTTGCCGCCCCAGAGCCCGGGGCAGAAAGTCACCGAAGCGCCCGCGCGCGGCTTGCGCTCCTCGTTGTAGCTCGGGCGTCCGGTCACCGGATCGAGCTTGGTGAAGACCTCCTGGGTCACGAACGGCCGCGCATCGACGAACTTGATGCCGTCGGCGCGCCGCTCCAGCCGCCAGAGATAGCCGTTGCGGCCCGGGTGCACCAGGCCCTTCACGGTGCGGCCGTCCTTGGGAAAGTCGATCAGGAGCGGCGTGGAGACCTCGTCCCAGTCCCAGGAATCGTTCCAGTGGTACTGGTGATAGCCACGGATCTTGCCGGTGTCGACGTCGAGTGCCAGCACGGAGCTGGAGTACAGGTTGTCGCCCGGCCGCATGTCGCCCATCCACGGTGCCGCGTTGCCCGTCCCCCAGAAGCTCAGGTTGAGGTCGGGATCGTAGTGCGCGGTGAGCCAGACCGACACGCCGCCCGTCTTCCACGTCTCTCCGGGCCAGGTGTCGTGCCCGGGCTCGCCCGGGCCGGGGATCGTGTACGTCTTCCAGGCAGGCTTACCGTCGGCAGCATCGAGGGCGGCGATGTAGCCGCGGATGCCGAGCTCGCCGCCCGAGGTGCCGACCATGACCTTGCCCTTGGCGATGAGCGGCGCCAAGGTGAAGTAGTAGCCCTTCTTGTAGTCTTCGACCGTCGTGTCCCAGACGACCGCGCCCGTCCTCGCGTCGAGGGCGATGACGTGAGCGTCGACCGTGGCCATATAGACGCGGTCGCCCAGCAGCGCCACGCCCCGGTTCGTGGGATGCAGCTGGAGCAGGTCCTCGGGCAAATCCTTCTTGTAGCGCCAGATCAGATCGCCCGTCTTGGCGTTGAGCGCGATGACCTGCTGCTGGGGAGTCGTCACGAACATCACGCCGTTGTTGACGATCGGTGGAGACTGATGACCCTCGTTGACGCCCGTGGAGAAGGTCCACACCGGCACGAGCTTCTTCACGTTGGCGGGAGTGACCTGATCGAGCGGACTGTATCCCCAACCGTTGAAGCTGCCCCGATACATCAGCCAGTTCTGGGGCTCCGGGTTGAGGAGCCGTTGCTCGGTCACCGAGGTGTAGCTCACCGTGCTCTGCGCGTTGAGCATCGCGGGTCCGAGCGCCACCAGGATCACGAAACCCAGGGATGCTAGCTTTTTCGCCGACATCGTCTTCGCCTCCCGTGTTGACATACGACGGCGCTGCGCGGCGCCGCCTCGAGTCCTACCCGCCTGCCTCAAAACCTGGACGCCCGACGAAGCCACCCGCCACCGCCAGCGCGCCATCGACGACCTTCAGCGGCAGGGCCGGCAGCCGTCGCGGCGCTGGACCGTTCATGACTCGCGCGCTCTCCTTGAGATCGAACTCCGAGAAATGGCACGGGCACTTGATCGTGCTCGACTCCGGCTGCCAATCCCAGGTGTCACACCCGGTGTGCGTGCACACGGCCGAATAGGCCACGACGCCGTCCGCGGCGCGCTCGCGCGTGTCACCGTTGAGTCGGCTGGGGTCGAGACGGACGAGCAGGATCTGGTTGAGCCGCGAATCGTCGCGGACCACCTTGGCCGTCGGGTCCATCGGGTAGGCAGTGAGCAGCGGCCCGCCGGCCGGAAGGTCTGCGAGCATGATGGGCTGCCCCTGGCGGTCGCCGCGGGCGAACACGAGTCGATCGTTCGGTTGCGGTCGCGCCTTTCGGCGGGGGTCGTCCTGGGCGGCGACCAGGCCGGCGAGCGGCAGCGCCAATCCCATGCCTGCCGCCAGCCTCAGCACGGCGCGCCGACCGGGCTTCGGGTCCGGCGCACTGCGTCGTCGCGGCATCTCGCTCATCACGGTCGCCCGCGGCAGAATCGTTCCGAAATCCACTCGATGTCAAGCCCGGCGTCATCGACTCGATGCCGCGGGAGGCGGCATCAGCCAGGTCCAGCCGCGCTCGGCTCGCTCGACGACGCGCGCCACGTCCTCGCCGAGGAGAAAGCCGGATCGCGTGAGCGTCTCGGCCTGCCGCCGGACGAGCTCCACGTAACGGGCTCGGTCGCCGTAGCGCTCGATCACGCTCGCGCGCGGATCGCCGCGGCGCTCGCGCTCCGCGCGGTCGCGCGCGAACGGGATGAAGGTTCCGTAGAAGTCCACGAGCTCGCCCGGATTGACGGCGCCTTGACGCAGGCTCCAAGGAGTGTACGTCGCGAGCGGAGCCAGGAGCTCCAGGCTCGGGACGCCGCCCAGCTCGTTGCCGTCGGCGTCCACCTGGGGGACGCGAACGGGAAACGGCTTGCCGAGCCGCGGCGGCTCGAGCGTGATGATGCCATTCACCCACTGGGGCCCGTAGTCGACGCGATACGCTTCGTGCGCGGCCCGTGGCCATCCCACGCCCGGAATCGCCGGAGCTCGCACGCGATCGACCGCGACGAGCGTGCCGTTGTCGAGACGAGGGTAGGCGCTGCGGGGCGGCTCGCGTCCGTCGCGCACCCACTCGACCAGTCGTGTCAACAGAGATCGTAGCGCCGGATGATAGTCCAGCGGGCTTCCGCGATACGTCACGACGGCGTCGAACCGCTCGGCCATGGCCGGCGGATCCACCACGAAGTGCTGTCCGCCGGCGAGATGATAGATGCGCTCGTTGGGGAGCGGCTCGACGACGGCGTCGGCGCTCGGCGTCACGTGGATCAGCGCGGCGGCACGGCCCCAGTACTCGTAGCCCGTGTTGGTGAAAAAGATCTTGGGCACGTGAGCCTCGCGGGCGAAGAGCCCGTCGATCGTCCCCGTCTCCGGATCGCGCTGACTGCGGCCGCTGAACGGAAAGATGTCGGTCGGGTAGAAGAACGCCGAGAACCGATGGGCGTCGCGCGACGGTTGCGCGAAGCGGTGGTTGAAGCTGCCGCGGCCGGCGCCCGCCGTGTGCACGAAGAGGCCGTCGAAGACCGGGCGCCGCGCTTCATCGGTGTTGAAGCCTTGATACACGAAGTGCCGCAGGAACCGGCCGGTCTGCGAGATGCCCAGGCCGACGCCCCAGCGGACCGGGAACGGGCTGGACGCGTCGTACTTGGCGTACGACATCATGTCCCGCACCGCGGCCAGACCGATGCCGACGACGACCGGATCACGTGCGCGATAGACGAGCTCGTAGATCTTGCCCGCCTCGAACCCTCCCGCGCGCTCAATCCGCGTTCCGTCGACGAAGCGCCACTGGTCCCGCGGCACGACACGGCGGGCCGCGAGCCGGCCGTCACGTTCGGTCAGCACGTTGTCGGGGTGCTGCGGATCGACGACGGCGTACGGCCGATGATTGCGGTGGCCCAGCGGCAGGGTCGCGGCGCGCTCGTCCACGGTCCAGTCGCACCGCACGAGGCCCTCGATCGGGCGGCCGTCGTCGGTCGCGACGGGCGCGTCCAGCCGCATGGCGCCCTCGCGAATCGGGACGTCGAACTGCCAGCCCACCCAGATGAGCGTGAGCCCGAGCCGCAGCGGAAGGGCATCGCCGAACTCGGCCTCGGCTGCCGGGTCTACCGTCCACGCGGCGCGCGCGAAGTAGGGCAACGCTGCCTTGCCGCCGCGGTTCGAGACCTCCAGCAGCGCGAACGCGCGCTCGCGGGGCACCGCCTTCGGGCGCAACACCATGAAGTTTGCCGACGCGAGGACCCGGCCGCTCGCGTCCTTTTTCGCGCGCCCGAGGTCGACGATCGATGCATTGGCGGGATTGGCCGGATCGAGCGCGAGCTCGACCGTGCCGACCAGCTTCTCGTAGCCGCCCGTAGTCCCGAAGGCGCGCCCGCCGAGCACGTCCTGCCGCGACTCGACGGTGAGGCGGCTCACCGTCGCCCCGGCGGGTCGCACGACGGCGAATGGCAGGAGCGCCAGTGCGAGCAGCGCGGTGGCTAGCCAGCGCGCCATCATGATCGTCGGAGTATACGACGGGCGAGCGCGGCCGACCGGGATGGCCGCTACCGCCGCCCCGGCCGGAGCACGAGCTGGAGGGCTGCCTCGAGCTCGCCCCGTGTCGTCACACCTTCGAAGCGGGCGCGGACGATGCCTTTGCCGTCCACGACGAAGATCCAGGGCTCGGAGCGGAGGTTCCACTCCTCCACCGTCGGAGAGAATTTCTGGAGGGACCCGCTGTCCCAGATCTCCTCGTGGATGAAGGCCACCCGATCGCCGTAGCGCGGGATCAGCGTCCGCACGACGTCCACGACCGGACCGCACACCCGGCTGGTGCAGTACTTCGGCGTCGCGAAGACAATCACCTGTGGCTTGCCCTGCGTGATCGCGTCCGCGATCCGTGCCTGATGCAACCGCGCGTCCGGCGGGTCGCTGGAATCGATCTGCTTCAGGTCGCGCACGTCGCTGGCGATGAGGTTCTGGCTGCGCGGCGCCGGCGCCCCGACCATCGGCGCCCGAGACGCCGCCACGACGTCGACGCGTAGTCGGGCAGACTCGACGGAGTCGTGGCGTGTCGTCACGACGACCTCAAGACCCCAGGGGCCGGCACGCGGGAACACGAGCTGCGCGACGTAGATGCCTTGCACGTCGGTCGCCTCGCCGTGCACGTGCCGCGAGCCGTCGGGATGGATGTGGATCCGCTGGCCTTGTTCGATGACCTCAAGGCGGAGGTAACGAGCCGGCGCTTCGGCGATGAGCCGCGCGTCCTCGCCCTCAATGGCATAGACGCGCACGACGACCCTCGCATCGGCGAGGAGCGTTCCGTCCTTCAGGAGGCCGAAGCCGAGTCGGTTCTGGCCGGCGACGAGCTCGGACGTCGTGAGCAGCACCTGCAACCCGCTCGTCGCCGGCGGCGCGAGCTGGGCCGCCGGGCGGTCGCGCGGGGCGAAGGAGACGGCGAGAAATCCCAGCGCGACCACGCCGGAGAGGACGGCCGGGAGCCGGCGCGCAAGGCCACTCACTGGCGCGCCTCGGCCGGCGGGGCCCCAGCCCCGCGGCGGCCTGCAGCGCGCACAGCCATTGCTATTCCACGATGACCTGGCCGTACTGCCAGGGATGGGGCAAGCAGATGTAGTAGTAGTTGCCGGGCTGCGCGAAGGTGATGGCTTTCGACTGGCCCTTGACCAGGACTCCCGTGTCGAACTTGCCCCGGTCCATCGACGTTGCGGAATGAGGCAGGTCGCCGACGTTCGTAAAGGTCACGGTGGTGCCCGACTTGATCCGGATGCGCGCCGGCGCGAAGCTGTACTCGACGTTGTTCGCGCCCGCCTTGACCGCGTCGACACCGGCAACGATCGGGCCGGTGGGGCCGGCGACGGTTTGCGGGGGCGGTGGCGGCCACAGCGAACCGAGCTGCCCCTTCAACGAGAAGGCCCACACCGCGTCGCCATACGCGCTGCCCTGCAGCTGGTTGCCGCCGGTCGCGATCGCGACGTACTGCTCGCCGTCGACCTCGTAGATCACGGGCGGCGCATCGGCGCCGAAGCCGGTCTGGAACCGCCACAGCTCCTTCCCCGTCTTGGCGTCGAGCGCCAGGAAGTTGCCGTCAGGCTCGCCGCGGAAGACGAGGCCGCCGGCGGTGACCGAGGAGCCGCCGCCGCCGCCGATCCGGTACGGCGTCTTGTGCTGCCAGGCGATCTTGTTCGTCGTGCTGTCGATCGCGGTGAAGGTGCCGTACATCGGCGAGCCGATCGGTGCGGCCTGGCTGCCGCCGGTGTAACGGAGCCCCAGCACGTACTTGTCGCCGAAGCGCGTGAACGCGCTCGTACGCACGGTGCCCGGCACGTAGAAGTAGCCCGTGTCCGGGCTGTACGGCACCGGCGACCAGTTGGTGCCGCCGATCCCCGAGGGCTGCATGAGCACCGGCGTCTCCCAGAAAGTTTCGAAGATGCAGCCGGCCTTCTCGTAGCCCGGCAGCAGCTCGGCGCACTGCGGGACGACCGCGTCGCCGCGCGGGATCGGCTGGGTTTTGGCCGTCTTCTGCCGCGGGTCCTGGGGCACCGGCTTCTCGTCGATGCCGATCAGGGGCTTGCCGTCCGTGCGGTCGAGGATGTACACCCAGCCCGTGCGGCCGGCCTCGGCGATGCCTTTGCGCGGCTTACCATCGATCACGGTGTCGAAGAGGACCACCGGGCTGGCCGCGTCGTAGTCCCAGATGTCGTGATGCACCTGCTGGAAGTGCCAGACGTACTCACCGGTCTTCGCCTTCACGGCCATGATCGACGCGCAGTAGAGGTTGTCGCCCTCGCGCATCGACCCGTCGTAATCCGGGCCGCAGTTGCCGGTGGCGAAATAGACGAGGCCGAGGTCGGGATCGAGGGCCGGCGTGTTCCAGATGGTCGCGCCGCCCCGCATCGAGTGATCGGTGCCGGGCGGCCAGGTCTCGCTGCCGCGCTCGCCGGGAGCGGGCAGCGTGTACGCCCGCCACAGGATGGCGCCGGTCTTGGCCTCCAGCGCGGTCAGCCGGCCGCGCACGCCGAACTCACCGCCCGAGAGACCGCTGTAGACGATCCCGTCGTAGTAGAGCGGCGCGCTCGTGATCGTGTAGCCGTTCTCCCACTTCTCGAGCGGCGTCTTCCACTTCACCTCGCCGGTCTTCATGTCGAGGGCCACGAGGTTTGCGTCGAGCTGGCCCGAGAAGAGCAGCCCTTCGCCCATGGCGAGGCCGCGGTTGACCCAGCCGCAGCACACGGTGGAGATCTTCTGGTCGATACCGGACCAGTATTCCCAGATGATCGCGCCGGTCTTCGCGTTGAGCGCGAACACGTCGTCGTTGCCCGTGACGACGTACATGATCCCGTCCTTGACGAGCGGTGAGGCCTCGAACGAATACTTGCCGGCGGCGCCGGAGCCTTTGAGACGGGTCATCCAGGCGCCCTTGAGCTGGGCGACGTTGGTGGTGTCGATTTGCTTCAAGGTCGAATACCGCTGGTTGGTCAGATTGCCGCCGTTCGTGACCCAGTCTTTGCCGACCGGGCCTCGAACGAGACGATCGATCTCCGGGTCGGCCGCGTGGGCCGGCAAGACTATCGAGAGCAAGAAGCCCAGCGTGGTCAGCACTGCGATCGCTCGCTGCCCCAGATATCGCATGGCGTCCTCCCTCTCTGAGCTTCGATCGCCGTAAGCGCGCTTCTGCTTGCTGCCAGGCACCCCCGTTGTCGTCGCGGCCTCGGCGATCGAGCTCACGCCGGGCGCGGCCGAGAGATACCGCCGTGCCCGGTCGATGTCAAGCAGCCCCGAGGCGGCGCGCCTGCCCCTTGACACCGGACCGTTGGCCGCACCATGCTCGGTGCGTTTGACGTGATGAGAGCCTGCAGCGGCCTGAGCCTCGGAAGGAGAACGCCCATGAAAACGTTCGCGGCGCTGCTCGTGACCTCGGTCCTCATGCTCGCCGGCCTCGCCTCGCCGGTGGCAGCGCAGACGGGGGCGGCCTGGGCCGCGTATGGCGGAGACACCGCCAACACGCGCTACAGCACCTTGACCCAGATCACCGCCTCGAACGTGGGCCGACTCAAGGTCGCCTGGGCGCTGCAGCTCGGCTCGCTGCGCTCCCAGGAGTCGACGCCGATCCTGGTCGGCGATCTCCTCTACGTGACGTCGTCGCATGGCCCGAAGAACGTGTTCGCCGTCGACGCCCGGACCGGCGAGGTCCGCTGGCGCTATTCGCCCGAGGTGCCGGCCGGTGTCGACCAGTACGCCTGCTGCGACGTCAACAATCGGGGCGTCGCCCACGCCAACGGCAAGATCTTCGTGGGCCGGCTCGACGGGCACCTGGTCGCGCTCGATGCCCGGACCGGCAAGGAGCTCTGGAAGAGTCAGGTGATCGACCATACCGGCGGCTCCGTCATCACCTCGCCGCCGACGGTCGTCAAGAACCTGGTGATCACCGGCTTCGGCGGCGGCGAGTACGGGGTGCGCGGCTACATCACCGCGTTCGACCAGGACACCGGCCGTGAGGTGTGGCGACTCTACACGGTGCCGGCTGCCGGCGAACCGGGCAGCGATACCTGGAAGGGCGACTCGTGGAAGTTCGGAGGCGGCGTCGCCTGGCACATCGGCTCGTACGATCCGGCTCTCAATCTCCTGTATTACGGAACGAGCAACCCCGCGCCCTGGGGCGCGGCGATCCGCGGCAACGACAGCAGCAACATCGGCCAGTTCACCAATCTCTACACGGCCAGTACTCTCGCGATCAACCCGGACACTGGAAAGCTCGCGTGGCACTTCCAGCACACGCCGCACGACGCGTGGGACTACGACGGCGTCAACGAGCTGGTCCTGGTGGACCTCGATATCGGCGGCCAGAAGACTCCCGTGGCGCTCAAGGCGGATCGCAATGGGTTCTTCTACGTCCTGGATCGCCGCAACGGCAAGCTCCTGTCGGCCGAGAAATTCATCGACCTCAACTGGGCCAAGTCGATCGATATGACGACCGGCCGTCCAGTGGAGAACGCCGACAAGCGACCGCGCTTCGGCTTCAGGGCCAAGGACATCTGCCCGAACCTCGTCGGCGGGAAAAACTGGATGCCGATGAGCTATAGCTTTCAGACCGGCCTCGTCTACATGCCGACGATCAACCTGTGCATGGATATGGAGGGGATGCAGCCCCAGTACAAGCGCGGCAGCTTCTACCTGGCCGCAGAGTTCGACCTGGGCAAGGGCGGGCCGGGCGGTCATCTCGGTGAAGTCATGGCCTGGGATCCCATCAAGCAGCAGAAGGTCTGGGGCAACAAGGACGAGCTCCTCTATCTCGGTGGAATGCTGAGCACGGCGGGCGGGCTCGTCTTTCACGGCGATCTGAAAGGGTGGTTCAAGGCGCTCGATGCGAAGACCGGGAGCACGCTCTGGAAGTTCAACACGGGCTCGGGTGTGAGCGCCGCGCCCATGACATACGAGCTCGGCGGCAAGCAGTACGTCGCGGTGGTCTCCGGCCGTACGTTCTCGATTCCCGCCTTCTTCGGGCCGATCGGCGAGAAGATGGTCGCGGCCAGCGCCGAGGGCGGCACGCTCTTCGTGTTCGAGCTGCCCACTCCGTGAGTCGTCGAGGGGAGTGACTCGAATGCGGAAACGGGCGACCGCGAACGAGCCGTCGGCTCCGGTCGCCCGCGTCGCTCGGCCGCGTGGTGCCGGTCGCATCCTCCTGTGCTCGATCCTGGCGCTGACGGTCTGGGCCGGGCGACCCGAGGCGGCGATCTTCGCCGAGACGTTGCGCGTGTGCGCCGACCCCGACAATCTGCCGTTCAGCCGGGCCGAGGGACCCGAGCGCGGACTCTACGTCGAGCTGGCCGAGCTGGTCGCGAGCCGGCTCGGACTTCGGCCCGAGTACGCATGGTTCCTCTCCCACTACGGCCGGCGCGCGGTCCGCAACACGCTCCTGGCCGACCGGTGCGATGCGTACTTCGGGCTACCCGACGATGCGGAGTTCATGGGGCGAAGCGTGCTCCGAACCCGGCCGTTCCTCGACGTCGGATACGTGGTGATCGGTCCGCGGCCCCTCGCGCTCTCGTCCCTGGAGGACATCAAGGGCCGTCGCGTGGCCGTCCAGTTCGGGACGACGCCTCAGCTTCTGCTGGCGACCCGTCCCGGCTTCCGCGCGGTCACCTTCAAGCTCGCGGAAGAGGCGATGGAGGCCCTGGCGCGCGGCGAGGCCGAGGTCGCGTTTCTCTGGGGCCCCACCGCGGGCTACTTCAACAAGAGCCGGCTCGGCGGGGCCTATGCCGTGGTGCCGATCGCTGGCGAGGGCCTGCAGTGGCACGCGGCCATCGGGGTGAGAAAGGGCCAGGATTCGCTCAAGGCCGATCTCGACCGCGTCCTCGACCAGCTCAAGCCGGCGATCGATGCGCTCGCGGACAAGTACGGCTTTCCCCTCGGACGGCCCGTGAGCATCGACGGGCGGGGCGGGATGCTGCGGTCACCCGAGCGCGGCGTCGCCGAGCGGCAGCTCGTCGAGCTTCAAGAAGGTGTGACACCCCCGACGCCGCCCTCGGGAGCATCGCCTTCCACGCCCGATGGCCTCATTCGTCTTGGACGTAGCCTGTTCAACCAGCATTGCTCGCACTGTCACGCGCCCAACGCCCTGAGTCCCGAGCCGACCCGCGACCTGCGGCGCCTGGCCCTCCGCTACGGCTCCCGGATGCGGGAGACCGCGTACGCGACCATCACGGTCGGGCGAATCGACAAGGGGATGCCGGCGTGGAAGGACCTTCTCGGTGAAGAGGGGATTCAGAACGTCATCGGATTCTTGGAGTCCGTCCAGCGCGCGCCGTGAAACGCATCCGCACGCTGTTGACTGCAGAATGCAGCTGAAGGAGGCTCGCCGGCCATGCGTCGATCGCGTTTCGCCGCCTTCGTCCTGATCGCCGCCTTCGTCTCGATCGCCGCCTCGCTCGTCCTGGGATCGACGCGGGCCGGCGCCGAGCTCCGAGTGTTCGTCACCAACGAGAAGTCCGACGACGTGACGGTGATCGACGCCGCGACCCGGGCCGTCGTCGGCACGATCCGGGTCGGCAAGCGGCCGCGGGGCGTCACGGCGAGCCCGGACGGCCGCCGCGTCTATGTGACCAACGGCAACTCGGACAGCGTCAGCGTGATCGACGCGAAGACGCTGGAAGTGCTGGATACCGTTCCGGCGGGCATTGACCCGGAAGGATTGACCTTCAACCGGGCGGGAAGCGCGCTCTACGTCGTCAACGAGAACGAGTTCTCGGTGACGGTGCTGGACGTCGCCTCGCTGAAGGTCCGCAAGAAGATCGCCGTCGGCAAGGAGCCCGAGACGGCGGTGGCCTCGCCGGACGGGCGCTGGATCGCCGTCTCCAACGAGACCTCCGACGACGTGCACGTCATCGCGACGGCCACCGATACGGTCGTCAAGCAGATTCCGGTGCCCAAGAATCCGCGGGGGATGCGCTTCACCGCCGATTCGCGCAAGCTCCTCGTCGCCAGCGAGCAGGCCCATGTCGTCTCGGTGATCGACATGGACGCGATGCGCGTGGTCAAGTCGGAGCCGACCGGCGGCAGCCGCCCCGTCGACATCGTGCTGACGCCGGATGGCTCCCGCCTGTACGTGTCCCACGGTCAGTCCGGTGACGTCCGGGTCCTCGACAGTGCCTCGCTGAAGGTGCTCGCGGTCATCCCGACGGGCCCGCGCACCTGGTGGACGGCGCTCAGCCCGGATGCGCGATTCCTCTACGCGACGGTCGGACGCGCCAACGAGCTTGTCGTGATCGACACGAGCTCGAACACCGTGGTCGCGCGCATTCCCTGCGGCACGCTGCCGTGGGGCGTGGCGATCGCCGCCACGCCCTGAGCCGGCGCGAGCGGACTCACATCACGACGCGGAGCCCGCGCCGGCCGCTCCGGGCGAGGATCCAGCGGTCGAGTCCCCACGACCGACCCGCGCGGGCGAAGAGAAAGACGATCATCGACGTCACCAGGAGGACGTGGAAGCCCTGCTGCCCGAAGCTCATCCACTGGCTCGCCAAGCCGTAGTTCAGGCACAGGAAGAGCCCGACGAGGGCGGTGAGTCCGGTGAGCAGCCCGAGGATGAGACCGAGGCCGACCGCCGCCTCGCCGAAGGTCTGAAGCGTCGCGAAGACGCGGCTGTTCGGCACCACCGTTCCTTCGAGGAAGTCCTTGTACCAGCCCACAGGATTTCCGGCGGCGAACTCGGCGATTCGCTTGGGATGAAAGGCGAGGAAGCGCGGAGAGACGGCCGGGTAGGGAATCACGTCCCAGAGAAACGCGAGGGTGAACTTGGTCCACACGGCTTTCACGAACCACACGCCGACGACGACCCGCAGCACGACGAGCCAGCGCTCCGCGTGGTTCATCGGCGCACGGACTCATGGGTGGAGGCGGTGAGACTCGTCATACGGCGGGATGCTAAAGGACACTGCCGACGCGGTCAATACGGGTCCCGTCCCCGTGACGCGCTGTAGCGTTGACAGTATCGACAACGGCCCTCTAGTATCGGAGCCACTTGAACGACGAAGGAGGTGAGCCTCCAGCCCAACTCTGCCTCGCTGGCTCCTGCGTTTCACAGATCCCACTGAAGATCGGGAGAATAGTGATGAGGACAGCATTCAGGCTCGCCGTGGTCGCGCTGATGGCGTCGGCGCTGCTGGTGACGCCGACGCCCGTCACGGCTCAATGGACCGAGGTGACCGACCAACGGTTGGCGGACCCGGACAAGGAACCTCAGAACTGGCTCACCTACTACCGAAGCTACGGCGGCTGGCGCTACAGCCCGCTCACCCAGATCAACATTCAGAACATCAAGCGCCTGACGCCGCGATGGATGCTCTCGCTGGGCGAGGCCGGCAACCAGCAGGCGACGCCGCTGGTGAACAATGGCGTCATGATCGTGACGTCGCCTCTCGGAACCGAGATCAATCGCGTCTATGCGGTGGACGCCGCCACCGGCCGGGTCCTCTGGAAGCACGAGACGAAGCTTCCCGAAGACCTCTCCGGCCTGGTCAAGATCCTGTCCATGAACCGCGGCGCCGCGCTCTACGGCGATCGCGTGTACTTCGGCACAATGGATGCGCGCGTCGTCGCGCTCAGCGCCAAGACCGGCTCCGTGCTGTGGCAAAAGACGCTGGCCGACTACAAGGACGGCTACTTCTTCACGATGGCGCCGCTCGCCGCCGACGGCAAGATCATCGTCGGCTCCAGTGGCCCCGGCGAGATGGGCAACCGCGGTTTCATCGCCGCTCTCGACGCCGACAGCGGCACCGAGCTGTGGCGGACCTACACCATCCCGGCCGCTGGCGAGCCCGGAAACGACACGTGGGCCGGCGAGAGCTGGAAGCACGGCGGCGGCGCCGTCTGGCTGACCGGCACCTACGATCCGGGGCAGAAGACCGCGTTCTTTGGTGTGGGCAACCCGGCGCCTTGGGACGCAAATCTCCGGAAGGGCAAGAACCTTTACACTAACTCGGTGCTCGCCCTCGATATCAAGAACGGGTCGATAAAATGGTTCCGGCAGTACCACCCGAACGACACATGGGACTTGGACACTCCGCACGAGCACCTGCTGATCACCCTCAGCCGGGGTGGTCAGCCGGTCCCGGTGACGTTCCAGCCGCAAAAGACGGGCTTCTACTTCACGCTGGATCGCGCCAGCGGCCGGTTCCTCTCGGCGAAGAAGTTCGCCAAGAACGTCAACATCTGGTCGGACGTGAATCCCGAGACCGGCGAGCTGCTGGAGAACGTGGGCATGCGGCCGGCGGCCGGGGCCCCACCCATGAACATCTGTCCGGCGATCTTCGGTGCACGCAACTGGGCGCACGCCTCCTTCAACCCTAAGACCGGGCTCGTGTTCCTGCCCGGCATGGAGCTCTGCAACAAGTACTCGATCGCGAAGGAGATCGAGTACAAGCGCGGCGCGCTCTACATCGGCGCCGACTTCACCGCATACGCGCCCGAAGAGAACGCGGGCGTCGTCCGTGCCATCGACCCGGCCAGCCAGAAGACGGTGTGGGAATGGTGGACGCGCGCGCCACTGCAGGCCGGCGGCACCGTCGCCACCGCCGGAGGCCTCGTCTTCGTCGGGACCCAGGACGGCCGGCTGGTCGGCCTTAACCAGGCCAACGGCAAGCAAGTTTGGGAATTCAATCTAGGCGCGCCCGTGACCGGGCCTCCTGTCAGCTTCGGCATCGGCGCCAAGCAGTACATCGCCGTCATCACCGGCGGCGGTAAGGTCACCGGCGATTTGCTCGTGGGCGACGATCCCAAGCTGCAGTACCTCAAATCGATCCCGGTCGGAGGGACGCTGACGGTATTCGGACTCTTCGAGTGAAGCTGCCCCTCGGCCTCGCCCTCGCCGCCCTCGCCTGGGCGGCGGGGGCCGAGGCCTCGCAGCACGACGGGCTCGAGGCAATCCGGCAGCGCGGATATTTACGAATTTGCGCGGACCCCGCCAACCTTCCATTCTCGAGCAACGACTCCGGCACGCCCGGCTTCGAGGTGGAGCTGGCCCAGCTCATCGCCGGCGAGCTCGGCGTGACGGCGCGCATGGAATGGCACGCGACGCACGTGCGGGCGATCAAGCCCCTGCGCGACGGTGCCTGCGAGCTTTTCATGGGGCTTCCGGTGGACCGCCGCTTTCGCGAGGGCAACCCCTGGATCGCGGTCAGCCAACCCTACTACACGATGACCCACGCACTGGTGACTCGCGCCGACGCGGGCTCGCTCACGATCGCCGATCTCAAGGGTAAGCGCGTCGCCGTCGAGCTGTCGAGTATCGCCGAGGTCTACGTCGCCTATCGGGACGTCGTGCGCGGACTCTACCGGACGCAGGAGCAGGCGTTTCAGGCGGTGGCCCGTGACGAGGCGGTCGCCGCGTTCCTCTGGTTCCCACTGGCGGTGTGGCTGGCGCGTGGACGCGCCGACCTCAAGGTCGTCGCCGTCTCGGACGAGGGTCTGGCATTTCCGGTCGGCGCCGGCGTTCGCAAGCGGGATCCCGGCCTCGCAGAGGCGATCGATGCGGCCGTCGGGCGCCTGCTCGCGTCCGGCCGCGCGCAGGAGACTTTCGCACGTTACGGCATCACATCCGCCCACCGGTCCGCACGCGAGTCGCCCTTTGTTCTCGCTCGAGATTTCGTATTGGTCCAGGATAAAGACTCCCGCGAGGCGGGCCGCTCGCTGTTCTCCACCGCGTGCTCGCGTTGTCACGGCGCCGAGGGCGTGGGCGGCGGCACAGGCGGCTCGCTGCCGCGGCTGCGCAATTACGAGGGCGGCTGGGACAGGTTCTATCGCTTCGTGTGGGAGGGCCGGAAAAACACGCCGATGGCGGCCTTCAAGGGCATCTTGAGTCCCGACGAGGTCCGCGCGCTCTACGAATACCTGACCTCACTTCCCCGACAATGACCGCGGCGCCGCTCGTCGCCGCGCTGCTCGGCACACTGGGCGCGGCGGGAGCCGCGGCTGCCGAGTTCCCCCCGATCGCCCTCCCCCCGGGCTTCCGCGTCGAGCTCGTCGCGGACGGTCTCGGCGCGCCGCGCATGCTCGCGCTCGACGCGTCCGGGGCGCTGCTCGTATCGATTCCCAGCCAGGGGCGTATCGTCGCCCTTCCCGTGGCGCCGCGCCCGGACCAGCTTCGTTCGTCTGTCACGGTTGCCTCGGGACTGCGTCTGCCCCATGGCCTGGCCGTCCGCGGCAGACACCTCTGGGTGGCCGAGACCGGGCGCGTGCTGCGGTTCCGCTACGATCCCACCACGCACAGCGCGATCGAGCCGGTCACGATCGTCCCCGACCTGCCGCCCGGCGCGCACCACTGGACACGCTCGATCGCCTTCGGTCCGGACGGCCGGCTGTTCGTCGCGATCGGCTCCTCGTGCGACATCTGTCGCGAAACGGATCGCCGCCGCGCCGCGATCGTCAGTTACGCTCCTGACGGATCGAACGAGCGCCTCGTCGCGAGAGGGCTCCGGAACCCCGTGGGACTCGCGTTCGAGCCGACGACCGGCGCCCTCTGGACGACGGTCAACGAGCGCGATTGGCGCGACGGTCGCGCGCCGCCGGATTTTCTTGCTCTGGTGCGCGACGGCGCCGACTATGGCTGGCCTGACTGCTACGCTCACGAGGGCGTGGTCGCGCCCGATCCCGAGTTTCGTGGCGTGAGCGACTGCCGCGACGTCACGCTTCCCCCGGTGGCGTTTCCGCCGCACTCGGCGCCCCTCGGGCTCGCCTTCTACGCAGGGACGCGGTTTCCGGCCGCGTATCGGGGCAACGTCTTCGTCGCTCTCCATGGCTCTCGGGCCGAGCTTCGGGCAGTGGGCTACAAGATCGTGAGGGTCGTCCTCGGCGCGGGTCGGCGACCGCGCGTCGAGGACTTCGCGACGGCCTGGCGCGTAGGCGACCGGGTATGGGGCCGCCCGGTCGATGTGCTGGCCGGGCGCGACGGCGCGCTCTACGTGTCAGACGATCACGGCGGCCGTGTGCTCCGCATCAGCGCCGTACCGTGATGCGTTCCTTTTATAGGCGCGCCTCGGCCGGCGGGGCCCCAGCCCCGCGACGGCCTGCAGCGCGCTCGGCCACGGCCCGGCTGCTCGTCGTATTCCTCGCCCTCGGCCTGGCGAGCTGCGCGCTGATCCGGCTGGTGGCGCCGTCCGTTCCGCCGCGCGGCGAGTGGCCGACTCACGGTGGAACCAACGCCAACGCGCGCTACTCGTCGCTCGACCAGATCACGCGCGACAATGTCCGCCGGCTCCGCGTCGCCTGGCACTGGACGTCGCCGGACGACGAGCTGATGGCACGCCAGCCGGGGATCCAGACCTGGTTGAACGAGGCCACCCCGCTGATGATCGGTGGGGTGCTGTACGTCAGCACCTCGGTCAGCCAGGTGGCGGCCATCGACGCGATCAGCGGCCGCACGCTGTGGGTCTACGACCCGCAGATCTGGGTTCACGGCACGCCGGCGAATTTCGGCTTTGTGCATCGCGGTGTCGCCTACTGGACCGACGGCCGCGACGCGCGCATCCTGATCGGCACGGGCAACGGGTTCCTCATCGCCCTGGACGCCCGGACCGGAAAGCCGGTCACGGGCTTCGGTGTCGATGGACGCGTGGATCTCACCGAGGGGCTCGGTCGCACGGTCGATCGTATGTGGTACACGGTCACCTCGCCGCCATTGATCGTCGGCGACCTGGTCGTCGTCGGCTCGTCGATCCAGAGCTGGCCCATACGCCCGGACATGCCGCCCGGTCATATCCGTGCCTTCGACGTACGCACCGGCGCGCAGCGCTGGATCTTCCACTCCATCCCTCAGGCGGGCGAGTTCGGCACCGACACCTGGGCCGGTGAGTCGTGGCGGACGGTCGGCGGCGTGAACGTGTGGACGCTCATGAGCGCCGACGAGGAGCTCGGCTACATCTATCTGCCGTTCAGTCCGGCGGCGAACGATTACTATGGGGGCGAGCGGCACGGCGACAACCTGTTCGCGGACAGCCTCGTCTGTCTCGAGGCGGCGACCGGCCGGCGGGTATGGCACTTCCAGCTCGTGCGCCACGGAGTGTGGGACTACGATATCCCCGCGGCGCCGAATCTGGTCGACATCGCAATCGGTGGACGTCGGGTCCGGGCCGTGGCCCAGGTCACCAAGCAGGGATTCGTCTACGTGTTCGATCGAGTGACCGGCAGGCCGCTGTGGCCGATCGAGGAGCGGCCGGTACCCCAATCCACCGTACCCGACGAGCGGACGGCCCCGCGCCAGCCGTTCCCGACGCGGCCCGCGCCCTTCGAGCGCCAGGACGCGAGCCCGAGCGACGTGATCGATTTCACGCCGGAGCTCCGCGAGCAAGCGCTCGAGATCCTCACCCGGTACGATCACGGCCCGCTGTTCACGCCCCCCAGCGAACGAGGCACGGTGCTCGTTCCGGGTGTCGGCGGAGGCGCCAGCTGGACGGGCGCCGCGTTCGATCCAGAGACGGGCAGGCTCTTCGTGCCGTCGATCACCGCGCCCAACGTCGTGACCTTGAGCGCGCCGTCCGCGAGCTCGATCAAGGATCGTTACGTAGGACGAATCCAGGGACTCCGTGGCCCGCAAGGCCTCCCGCTGCTCAAGCCGCCATTCGGCCGCCTGACCGCGATCGACTTGTCCAGCGGTGAGCACCTGTGGATGGTACCGATCGGCGAGGGGCCACGGCACCATCCGCTGCTCGAGCCACTCCGGCTCGGCAAGCTCGGATGGGACCGTCGCAGCTTTCCGCTGGCGACACGGACCTTGCTCTTCGTCGCGCAGATGGGTCCCGCTGGACGCCCGCAGCCGGCGCCCGACCGGCCCTGGGTCCCGATACCGAGGGCCGTCAGCGACGATCCGGCGCTGCAGGTCTTCGACAAGGCGAGCGGCGAGCTGGTCGCGAAAATCGAGCTCCCGGAGAACGCGACCGGCGCCCTCATGACGTATCTCGCGGAGGGACGGCAGTACATCGTCGTGCCGATCGGCGGCGGCGCTGTGCGCGCCGAGCTGATCGCGCTGAGCCTGCCGTGACGTCTCCTCGCCGGATAGCGGCCGCTCAGGCGCTGTAGCGGATCCGCGGATCGAGGTATCCGTACAGCACGTCGACGGCGAGATTGATGGTCATGAACATCACCGCGATGAACAGGATCGTCGACTGCGTCAGCGGATAGTCGCGCTGGTAGATCGACCAGAGCACGAGGCGGCCGATGCCGGGGAGCGTGAAGACCTCCTCCACGACGACGGTGCCGCCCAGGAGAATCCCGATCTGAAGGCCGGCCACCGTCACGATCGGAATCAGCGCGTTCTTGAGCGCGTGCTTGAGGACGACCAGCCGCTCGGCCAGCCCCTTGGCCGCCGCGGTGCGGATGTACTCCGAGCGCAGCACGTCGAGCATGCAGGCCCGTGTCGTCCGCGCGATGTTGGCCGCGCTGGCGGTGCCGAGACACAGGGCCGGCAGGACCATGATCGTCAGGTTGCGCGCCGGATCGGCGAAGAAGTCGACCCAGACGACCGGCGGCATCCAGCGCAGATAGATCGAGAAGAACAGGATCAGCATCGTGCCCTGCCAGAACACCGGCACCGATAGCCCCACGAGCGTGCCGACGCGCGTGACGTTGTCGACCGCCTGGTCGCGACGCATCGCGGAGACGATCCCGGCGGGGATGCCGAGCAGCAGCGCGAAGCCAACTGCCAGCCCGGTCAGCTCGATCGTCACCGGCAGCCGCTCGAGGATCAGCGCGACGACCGGCTTGCCGGTGCGCCACGAGGTGCCGAGATCGCCCTGGCCGAGCGCGGCGACCCAGAGCCCGTACTGCCGCCACCACGGCTGGTCCAGGCCGAAGAAGCGCTTGAGCTCGGCGACCATGGCCGGGCTGGCGACGGCGTCGGCGCCGATCAGCTGCTCGACCACGGTGCCGGGGACCAGGCGCAGCATCAGGAACACGAGCACCGAGAGGCCGACCAGCGTGACGGCCATCGAGTACAGCCGGACGACGACGTAGCGCGCCACCGCGCCGTCTACGCCCTCTCGACCGCGGCACCTTCCAGGCCGTACAGCAGCGCCGTCGGGTGCTGACGGAAGCCCTTGACGCTGGCCTGCGTGAAGTCGATCAGGTCGGCCGAGTAGAGCCAGAGATGCGGCACGTTCTCGAGGATCGCGATCTGCAGGCGGTCGTAGATCTCCTTGCGCTTCTTCTGGTCCATCGTGCGCCGGCCCTCTTCCAGCAGCGCGTCGACCGCCGGCACGCTCCACGAGTTCCAGTTCTGGCCCCTGGTCGAGTGCAGCGGGCGAAAGAACGCCACGTCGGGGTCGGCATAGCCGGGCGTGCTGTTCATGGTCATGTCGAAGTCGTGCGCGAGCCACCGTTTGATCCACACGGCGTACTCGACGTTCTCGATCTCCATGTTGATGCCGATGCGCTTGAGCTGGGCGGCGATGACCGGCGCCCCCGACACCATGGTGGGGAAGGTCGGGATCACCGAGCACTTCACGCTGAAGCCGTTGGGCACGCCGGCCTCGGCCATCAGCTTCTTGGCGCGCTCGAGGTCGGGCTTGTAGTACTTCATCCACTGCTCTTCCGGCAGCTGCCACTGCTTCATGGGCGCCGTGCACGGCGCGGTCAGACGGCCGAAGCCGGCGGTGGCGACGCGCATCACCTGCGCGCGATCGACGGCCCACGAGATGGCCTGGCGCACGCGGACGTCCCCGAGCGGGCCCCGGTTGGCGCTCATGTTGAGGTAGTCGTAGCCCAGACGCGAGGAGCGGTAGCCGGTCAGCGACTTCTCGTCCTTCAGGAGGTTGTAGTTCTTGTTGTCCTCGATGAACGCGTGGTGCACCTGCCCCGTGCGCAGCGCCGCCACGATGTTGGCCTCGTCCGGGATGACGCGCAGGATGAGCTCGTCGACGTGCGGCAGCCCCTTCTTCCAGTAGTTGGGGTTGCGCTTGAACACCATCTGCTGCTCGACCTTCCAGTCGTCGAGGATGAACGGGCCGGTGCCGAGCGCCGCCTTGTTGAGGTCGCCGTACTTCTTGACGCCGGCCTCACTGACGATGAAGCCCCAGAAGCCGCCGAGCGCGGCGACCAGCGCGGCGAACGGTTCCTTGGTGACGAACTTCACCGCGTACTTGCCGGCCGGCTCGATCTTGTCGACCGCGTTGAAGTCCGACTTGCCGGCGGCCGACTTCTCGAGCAGGCGGTCGAACGAGAACTTCACGTCCGCCGAGGTGAACTCCTGGCCGTCGTGGAACTTCACGCCCTGGCGCAGCTTGAACGTCCACGTGAGCCCGTCGGGGCTGATCTGCCACGACTCGGCCAGCTCGGGAACCGGCGTCATGTCGGGGTCGAAGCGCACGAGCTGGTTGTAGGTCAGGGGCGAGCGGCGGCTGCGCGACAGCGCCGGCACCATCTGGGGATCGAGGCCCGTGGCCTCGGTCGTCTGGGCCGAGATCAAGGTGCCGGCCTTCGTCTGGGCCGCGGCGCGGCGGGACAGCGCGAAGGCGCCGGCGGTCAGGCCGGCGGATTTCAGCAGTTGGCGGCGAGTCAGCTGGCTCATGCTCGTCTCCTCGTTTCAGCGCGCCTCGGCCGGCGGGGCCCCAGCCCCGCGACGGCCTGCGGCGCGCACTGCCTCACGACGCGTTCGGGTCGAGGATGTCACGGAGGCCATCGCCGATCAGGTTGAACGCCAGCACTGCGATCATGATCGCGACGCCCGGGAACACCGAGATCCACGGCGCGGTCTCCAGATAGGTCCGCCCCTCGTTCAGCATATTGCCCCAGGACGGCGTCGGCGGCTGCGCGGACAGCCCGAGATAGCTCAGCGACGCCTCGATGAGGATCGCCTGCGAGAAGGCCACGGTGCCTTGCACCACGAACGGCGACAGCACGTTCGGCAGCAAATGCTTGAGCGTCACCACCGGCCAGCCGGCCCCCAGCGCCCGCACCGCCTCGATGTATTCCTTCTCGCGCTCGGCCAGCACCGGCCCCCGCATGACGCGAGCGAAGAGCGGCGTGTAGACGATCGTGATGGCCACGACGGCGCTGTTGACGCCCGGCCCCCGCATCGCCGCCACGCCGACCGCCAGCAGGAGCCCGGGGATGCTGAAGAACACGTCCATCACCCGGTTGATGGCGTTGTCCCACGCGCCGCCGAGGTACCCGGCCGTCAGCCCGAGCGCGCCCCCGACCGCCATCGCGAGCCCGATCGACGTCACCGCCACGTAGAGCGAGACGCGCGCGCCGTAGATCACCCGGCTCAGCACGTCGCGGCCGAACCGGTCCGTGCCGAACAGCGCCTGCGCTCCCGGCTTGGCCTCGATCAGGTCGAAGTTCTGCTCGTCGGGGGCAGTCGGCGCGAGCACGCCGGCGCAGAGTGCCATGACGACGATCGCCAGCGCGAAGACGGCGCCGATCATCACCACGGTGCTGCGCGCCGCCCGCCGCAGACTCTTCGTCACGACCCTCCGCGAGCAGGAGACTAGGCGGGAGCGGCGGCGAGTGTCAAGGCGGACACCGGGGCTTGACTCCGGCTCCGAGGGGCGCGATCTTAGCCCCACTCTTAGAGGAGGGAACTCATGGCCGAAGTCGACGGCGCAACTCTAGTCGCGAGGAATCTCAAGAAGCAGGGTGTCCAGTTCATGTTCGGGATCGTCGGGTTTCCGGTGCAGCCGATCGCCGCGGCCGCGCAGAGAGAAGGGATCACCTACGTCGGCATGCGCAACGAGCAGTCCGCCTCGTATGCCGCGCAGGCGGTCGGCTATCTGACTGGCCGCCCCGGCGCCTGCCTGGTCGTGTCGGGCCCCGGCGTCGTCCACGCCCTCGCCGGCCTCGCCAACGCGCAGCAGAACGGCTGGCCGATGGTCCTGATCGGCGGCGCCTCGGAGACGTGGCGCAACGGCATGGGGGCCTTCCAGGAAGAGCGCCAGGTGTACATCGCGACGCCGTTCTGCAAGTTCGCGCACGCGGTGGAGCACGTCCACCGCATCCCGTTCTACGTCGAGATGGCCGTCCGGAACGCGATCTACGGCCGTCCCGGCGCGAGCTACCTCGACATCGCGGACGACATCATTACCGGAAAAGTCGACGAGTCCAGGGTGGAGGAGCCGGAGCGCTGCCCGGACCCGCCGCGTACTCAAGCCGTGCCGCAGGACGTCGAGCGCGCACTGGACGTGCTCCGGTCGGCGGAGCGGCCGCTGGTCATCATCGGCAAGGGCATGGCGTACTCGCGCGCCGAGAACGAGGTTCGCGCCTTCATCGAGCGCGCCAAGCTACCGTTCCTGGCCTCGCCGATGGGCAAGGGCGTGATGCCCGACACCCACCCGTTGTCGGTCGGCGCGGCGCGCAGCCATGCGCTGCAGAACGCCGATGTCGTGTTCCTGATGGGCGCCCGGCTCAACTGGATCATGCATTTCGGTCTGCCGCCCCGCTACAACAAGAACGTGCGCTTCATCCAGCTCGACATCGCAGCGGAGTCGATCGGGCAGAACGCGCCGACCGAGGTCGCGCTGGTCGGCGACGGCAAGGCGATCGTCGCGCAGATCAACGAGTCGCTCAAGAAGCGCGAGTGGGTCTATCCCTCGGACACGCCGTGGCACGCCTCGATCGCCGAGAAGGCGGCGGCGAATGCCGCGCAGATCGCGCCCCAGCTCGCCGACGACCAGGCGCCGGCCAACTACTACCGCGCGCTGAAGGACGTGGCGGCGTGGACGCCGGACGACGCGATCATCATCGGCGAGGGCGCTAGCACGATGGACATCGGCCGCACCCAGCTGTTCAACTCCAGGCCGCGGCACCGCCTCGACGCCGGCAGCTACGGCACGATGGGCATCGGCATGGGCTTCGTCGTCGCCGCCGCTGTGGTGCATCCTGACAAGCCGATCATCTCGGTCTCCGGCGACTCGGCGATCGGCTTCTCCGGCATGGAGATCGAGACGGTCTGCCGCTACCAGTTGCCGGTGAAGATCGTCGTGTTCAACAACGGCGGTATCGGGCCAGGCCACGCGACCCCGCCGGCCAACCCGCTCAAGACCATGAAGCCGAACGCGCTGATCTACGGGGCGCGCTACGACAAGATGATGGAGGCCTTCGGCGGCAAGGGCTGGTTCGTCGAGAACCCGAAGGATCTGAAGTCGGCGCTGGAACAGGCCACGGCGTTCAAGGGCCCGGCGCTCGTCAACGTCATGATCTCGCAGGAATCCGCCCGCAAGCCGCAGCAGTTCCGCTGGCACAGCTGATCAGCTGAAGCGTCACGGCCCGTGGCCGCCCCGCGAGCGGCGGCCACGGATTTCCTCGCGCGTCTCACGGGGTTGTTCCCTCGATCGCTCCGATGTCGCAGCCGCCTGAGCGCAGGCGTCCCCGTTGATCGGCTGGCAGACACGCGGCGTTGTCGCCTGCGTCGAGCGCCTGACTGTTGCTCGAGAGCAGGAAGAACCCGCGGCCCGGAGCTCCAAAGTCGATGAAGTCGCCCAGGCCGGGGTCGCCGATGCGGTCATGCGGGAGCAAGGCGACGGCGCAGTTCGGGTCGAAGAAGATATTGTTGTCCAGCGACGTGACCCGGCCATGGCAGGCAAAGGCGGTGGGCTCTGACGGACCCGAAACGATCGTGTTATGTAGGGCCAGCGCACTCGTGGCGGCCAGGGCGCGGCCGTCCCCATGGCTGAAGTTGTTGGCGATCGTGGTGTTGACCACGACCCCGCCGGCGACGAAGAGCCCGCCGCCGAAGCCGAACTCGGCTTCGTTCTCGGCAAACGTGCTGTTGACGATCGCGACGGCGGAGGACTCTGCGAGATTCAAGAGGCCGGATTGCCCGACGTGGAACACACGGAAGAGCGGGGCGGTGGCCGCTCGCTCGATGATGGTGTTCCCGGACCCGTTTCCGCCGATCGTCAGCGGACTCGTAACCGACGGAAGGCCATTCGATCCGTCAGTGTCGTTGTTGACCGCCGTCAAGGTGTAGGTGCCCGCCTCCAGGCGGATCAGATTGACCTCGCCGTTCGCATTCGCCGTATTGATGGCCGCGATCAGGCACGCGACGTCCCCCGCCGCGCAGTTGAAGACCGCCGCGCCGCCCGGTCGCGCGAGTCCCAGGGCAACGACGAGTGCTGTCACGATGATCCACACTACATGCCTACGTGGCTGACTGCTTGCTGCAGCACCGCCTCGGCTCGCCATCGCTCGACTCTCCATTGGTTCGAATCGTGAGCTCCGCGAACACTACTACGGTCCTGACTTTTTCAGTTTTGAGCCGAGGGCTCAATGAGAGGAACTCCTGAATCGGCGCCGGGGTAATCCTTCGGAACGAGCGATGGCAGGCGCGCGGACGGAGGGCTACCAAAAGGTACTAGCCAGCGCTCTGCTGGCACAGCTGATCCGCTGACGCGTTCGGCCCGTGGCCGCCTCCTCGCGAGGGCGGCCACGGATCGAGGATCACTGCTCTGCGCGAATCCGCGCGCGTCTCAGGGGTCCGTACCTTCGACGGCTCCGATGTCGCAGCCTCCACTCCGCGGGCTTCCCCGTTGATCGGTCGGCAGACACGCGGCGTTGTCGCCCGCATCGAGCGCCGGACTGTTGCTCGTGAGCAGGAAGAACCCCCGCCCCGGGACTCCAAAGTCGATGTAGTCGCCCAGGCCGGGGTCGCCGGTGCGATCGTGCGGGAGCAACGCGACGGCGCAGTTCGGGTCGAAGAAGAGGTTGTTGTCCAGCGAAGTGACCTGACCCCGGCAGGCCGTGGCGGAGAAGTCTGACGGCCCCGAAACGATCGTGTTGTGGAGCGCCAACGCACTCGTGGCTGCCAGGTCTCGGCCGCCGTTGCTGCGATTGTTGGCGATGGTAGTGTTGACAACGACGCCACCCCTGACGAAGAGCCCGCCTCCGACGCCGGATTCGGCTCCGTTTTCGGCAAACGTGCTGTTGACGATGGCCACGGCCGAGGACTCTGAATGGAGGCCGCCGCCGTGGCTCTCGCCCGTGTGGTTGTCGACGATGGTGGTGCCGATGATCGTCGCGCTGCCTGCCGGATGCGAGATCGCAATGCCGCCGCCGCCAGCTTCCGAGCGGTTGCCCCTGATCGTGCTATTGATGACCGTCACGGCAGCGGGGCTGAAGATGCCTCCACCCTGGCTCTGCACCGCGGTGTTATTGGCCACGGTGCTTCCGGCGATGAACAGTCGACCGAGGCTGGCAATACCGCCGCCCCCGCTGCTGCTGCCGGTGAAGCTGAAGTTGTCGGTCACCGCGCAATGGGTGATGACAAGCGTGCCCCGATTGAGAATGCCGCCGCCGCCGAACGCGACCCCCCCGCCCCAGTGGCCGCCTCTCACCGTGAGGTCCTCGAGGTTCAAGAGGCCGGCTTGCGCGACGTGGAACACACGGAATTGCGGAGCGGTGGCCGCACGCTCGATGACGGTGTTCCCGGACCCGTCTCCGCCGATCGTCAGCGGACTGGTAATCGACGGCAGACCGTTCGATCCGTCGGTGCTGTTGTTCTCCGCCGTCAGGGTGTAGGCGCCCGACTCCAGGCGGATCAGATTGACCTCGCCGTTCGCATTCGCCGTATTGATGGCCGCGATCAGGCACGCGACATCCCCCGCCGCGCAGGTGAAGACCGCCGCGCCGCCCGGCCGCGCGAGCCCCAGGATAACGACGAGTACCATCAAGATGATCCACCCTGCACGCCTACATGGCCGACTGCTTCCAGCAGCTCCACTTCGGCTCAGCATCGCTCGATCCTCCATTGGTTCGAATCGCATGTCCGCGGGACACCAATACCCGGCTCAGATTTTTTCAGCGTTGACCGGAGGGCTCAATGCATAAAACGCCTGAATCGACGTCGGGGCAATCCATCAGAACGAACGCGGGCGAACCTCGATGCGCGCATCCGGCAGCGAGAGCGGCACGTACCGCGTGGGGTTACCCAAAGCGACGATCGCGTCGGGATGTGAGCGGCCCGGTCCCGATCGCGCCCGCGCCGCCCGCCCCGCCCGTCAGTCCCGCTTGTGCTTCTGGAGGATCTTCGTGATGACTTCGCCGTCCACCGTGGGCGCCGGCGCGACGTCGAGGATCTCCATCACGGTGGGCGCGACGTCGATGTTGTGCAGCACGTCGACCGTCCGGCCCTGCTTGAGGCTCGGGCCTGCCGCGTAGAAGATCGCGCTCATCGACTGGAGGTTCGAGTTGTGACCGTGCGCTCCGTAGAAGTTGGGTACGGAGTACACGGTCGTCGTCGTGTTGAACGGCCCCTCGTCCAGCCGGGCGAAGCCTGGCGACTGAACGCCGTCGAAGTTGTAGCCCTCGATCATCAGCGCGACCACGTCGCCCGTGTCCTGGCCGAAGTTTTCGTTGACGCAGAAGCCGGGAAAGCCGCAGCCCTCGGGCCGGGTGAGCACGTCGCTGAAGAGCGGCGCGCCCTGCGGATTGTAGAAGCCGTGGGGATCCTTCGCGGCGCGCAGCGCCGCCGCAACCTGAGCGACCAGCGCGGCGTAGCCCGTCGGTGAGCTGTCGGCCGGCACGGTCCCGCCGGCCTCGCGGCCCTGCAGATTCACGTAGATGTTGGCCGCGGGACCGGTGGTGCGGATGCCGAGCAGGTTGACGTTCACGCCGGCATTCGCGAGCAGGTTGCGCAGGCTCACGGCCGTATGGAACGGCGCCATGCCGTGGTCGGACACGACGAACACGTCGCGCCGCGGCTCGCCGCCGTGGTGCGAGCCGATCGCGTTCAGGATCGCCTCCACCGCGCCGTTCGCCTGCTGGTAGGCGAACTCGAGATAGCCGGCGTAGCGTTTGACCTTGGCGGCGTCCTGTCCGGTCGCGCCGGGCGGGTTGCCGGAGGTGCCGATGCTGGTGTTGTCGGTCGGGTTCGTCGGCTGCCGGCGATCGGTGAGCGTGAACTGGTGGCCGGAGCCATCCGGCTGCTCGATGTAGATCATCACCAGATCCGCGTCGGGGTTCTCCTGAATCGCGTGCACCGCGACCGCGGTCTGGTACGCGATCCACGTCTGCACCTGGTCGTGATACATCGCCTCCAGCTCGAGGTCCGGAAAGGGAGTGAATCCGGGGCTCAGGCGCTCGGGGATGCGGAAGTCCGGCTGCGGGGCCCAAAAGCCGACGTTGTCGTTGATGTCGTCGACCACCGCGAGCACGGGCGCGTTGCGCGGGATGAAGTTCGCCCCGTAGCGGGCGATGCGAACGGTCGAGAGGTCGGGGACCAGGAAACTCACGAAGTACGCGGCCCCGATCTTGTTGCCCGACCCCTCGAAGAAGAACTTCGCCGACGGGCCGCCGAGCTTCACATATGCCGGGCCGCTCGACGGCAGCGCGAACGGCCCCGGCTGAACGCCGGCGGTCGCCTCGAAGAACACCAGCGTGTCGTAGTTGACGACGTGATCGTCGGTCGTGTCGAGGGCCGCGACCTTGATGTCGTAGCGCAAGGTGCGTCCCGAGGCGTTCGTGGTGCCGCACGTCGCGGTTGTCGCCGGGGCGCAGAACACCGTCTCCACCGGCGCCGCGGTCACCCGGACCGGGCTGTGCGAGACGTGGCCGGCGGCCACGAGCTGGCTCGTCAGGGTCGCGTCGGCGGCCGCGAAGCTCGCCGACGTGAGCGCGAAGCCCTGCGCGCCGAGCCCGCCGAACGCGCCGAAGGGCACCGTGTAGTCGGTGGTGCGAATCGGCGTCGCGGCCTGGACCAGCGTGCTGACCGGCGGCGCGCCCGGCGGCGCATTCGAGATGCTGATGTCGGCGCCGTCGCTGCCCGGCCACGTCGCGGTCACGACCTTCTTGCCGGCGCGGCGCAGCTGCACCCAGAGCGGCTCCGCGGTCGGCGCCGGCGAGGGGCCGAGCGGATTCAGCTGATAGCCGCCGATCGGCGCGGCGAAGCCGCTGATGCTCGTGCCGATCGACGCCGCCACGGGATGAAAGGTATTGAGCGGGATGTCGTTGTGCGCCGCTGTCGAGCCCGTCGCGATCGCGATGTGGGCGACGGCGGTCACCGACGGGGTGACCGTGATGTTCTGGTCGGCGGCGACGCCGCGGGCCTTGAGACGGCCGAGGCCGGTCTTCCGGTCGAGGACGCCTGTCTTCAGATAGTGCTCGACGAGATCGGGCCGGGCGCCGTCGAGCGAGATCACGACCACCTGGGGGTTCTTTCGATGGTGCTCGTCGTGGTGCGCGCACGCCAGCGACGTCGCGGCGGCCGCAAAGACGAGCGTGAAGCCGAGGGTGCGCAGCGAGGTGCGGAGCGCTGAGGTCATGGTCCCCTCCCGAGCTAGGGTCCGGTCAGCGCGACGCGAGGCGGTCGGAGGCCTGGCCCAGGTCGGGTACGTTGCCGGACGAGGCCGCCAGCAGCGGCGACTTCGTGACCTTGAGCGCGGCCGCCGCGGCCGGATTCTCGTTGATCTTCGCCATCACCGCCTCGCGCGCGCGGTTGAAATACTCGCGGTTGGTGGCGACGAACTCGCGAGACGTCCGCAGGCCCGCGAGATAGCCGTTGATCTCCGGCATCACGTAGCGGGCTACCATGTCCCAGCTGCGCCGCGTGTTCTCCGGGTTGGCCCAATCGTGGACGAAGCCGACGACCGTCCCGAACCCGCCGGAGAGCTCGAGCACCGCTTTGATCCGCGTCACGAGATCGTCCGGCGTGCCGATCGTGGCGACGGCGCCGGGGACGAAGGCGGTCTTGTCCACCGCTTCGTCGGCGGTCTTGTAGGGACGCGCGCCGGGCCGCTGCAGGGTGGCCGTGATGTACTCGTTGTGGTGGCGCAGCAAGCCGTCTCGAGCTTCGGCGCGGGCCTGCTCGCGGGTCTCGGCGATGTGCCAGCTCATCAGCACGCGCCAGCTCTTGCGGTCGACGGTCTGGCCGTGCTCGGCGGCCGCGGCCTCCGCGAAGCTCCATTGCGTCGGCAGGGCGTTGAGACCTTCTTCGGACAGCGACCCGATCGAGATGATGCCGATCCCGTGCTTGCCGGCCAGGGTCATGCCCGAGGGGCTGATCTGGGAGGCCACCGCGAAGGGCATGTCCTCCTGCAACGGCAGAAGCTGGAGCGCGGCGTCCTGCAAGGTGAACCAGTCGGACCTGATCGTCAAGCGCTCGCCGCGCATCAGGCGGCGGATGACGCCGATGGCCTCGTCCTGACGGTCGCGCAGCAGCATCGGATCGATCCCGAGCGTGTGGGCGTCCGATGCCAGGGCCCCCGGGCCCGAGCCGAAGATCACCCGTCCGCCGGTCATGTAGTCGAGCTGCACCATCCGCTGTGCGACGTTGAACGGGTGGTGATAGGGCAGGGAGACGACGCCGGTGGCGAGCTTGATGCGCTTCGTCCGTTCGCCCGCGGCGGCCAGGAACATCTCGGGCGAGCCGATCATCTCCCAGCCGCTGGAGTGATGCTCGCCGCACCAGAACTCGTCGTAGCCGAGCTTGTCGAGGTGCTCGACGAAGTCGAGATCGCGGCGGAACTGCAGCATCGGATGCTCGCCGATCGGATGGTGAGGAGCGAGGAACGCGCCGAAGCCCAGTCGGTTCATGAGCAGGTACAGTACCTCTTGACACCTCCGCTCCGCCAGCGGAACATCCGGCCCAATGCGACAGATTGCGGACGAGGAGCGCTTACCAGCCGACGTCGACGATCAACCGCTCGTGCGGGCTGCGGCCGCTCTGCAGCCGGTCATTCGTCGCCATCACGACGAGATCGAGCGCGAGCAGCGCCTGCCGAAGGCGCTGGTCGAGCAGTTTCATGCCGCCGGCTTCTATAGCATGGTCATCCCGCGTGAGCTGGGCGGTCTCCAGGTCGACCCGCTGACCTACGTGCGTGTCGTCGAGCTGCTCGCCGAGGCCGCCGGCTCGGCCGGCTGGAACGTGGCCAACAACAGCATCGGCCAGCTCGTCACGCTCGGGTTACCGGACGAGGGCGTCCAGGAGATCTACGGGCACCGCGCGGACACGGTCATCGCCGGCACCGCCGTGATGGGAGGCGGGCGGGCCGTGCCCGTCGACGGCGGCTATCGGGTCAGCGGTCGCTGGCCCTTTGGCACCGGCTGCCAGGAGAGCTCCTGGATGCTCGGCAGCTTCCAGATTTTCGACGGCGAGCAGCCGCGCCGCAGCCCGGATGGCGCCTCGGTCTACTGGCGCGGGCTCTTCGCGCGCTCGGAAGCGCGGATCGTCGAGGGCAGCTGGGACGTGACCGGGATGCGCGCGACGGGCAGCTTCGACTGGACGGTCGACGACGTCTTCCTGCCGGAGCGGCGAACGATGGTCCACGCCGGCGTCCCGCTGGACAACCAGTGGAAGCGCTGGCCGGGGATCTCGTACGCCTTGCCCGCTCAGGCCTGGGTCGGACCCCACCACTGCGCCGTGATCACGGGCATCGCGCGGGCCGGCATCGACGCGTTGATCGAGCTGGCGGCCGAGAAGACGCCGCGCGGCCGGACCGGCCGACTCGGCGACAACCCTCAAGTCCAGGACGCGGTCGGCCGGGCCGACGCGATCCTGAACGCCGGTCGCGCCGGCCGTACCGCGATGATCACCGAGATCTGGAACACCGTGGCGGCCGGCGAGGAGACCACCCTCGAGCAGCGGGCCCGCTGCCGATTGGCCGCGGTCCATGCCGGCGACTGCGCCCGCGAGGCGATGGATCTGATGTACCGGCAGGGTGGTAGCACATCCTACCGGCGTGAGAGCCGTCTGGCCGAATGCTGGCGCGATCTCCAAGTGGTCGGTCAGGCGGCCACACTCGCGCCGGAGTGGTACCCGATTGGCGGCCGGGCCCTGATGAGCATGGATCCGGGCCCCCGGCTGCGGTAGCCCCGCCCGGCCCTGCGCCTTCAGGAATTTCAGCCCGGTTCCGGCCGTTGTCGATTTCGGGCGGCCTCGGTCGACGTATTAATGAATTCCGAGAAAGGAGCCAATCCATGGGGGCGAAGGCGGAGGCACTGGCCGCGCAGATCGAGGGAAAGGCCCGGGACGCCGTGACGACGCTTCAGAAGCTGGGCGACGGCGACTGGAAAAAGGTCACAGCCGCCGAGAAGTGGACGGTGGGCGCGACGGCGCACCATCTGGCGGGGGGACTGGAGGCGGTGGCGGGCATCGTGAGCGGCATCGTGACGGGCGCGCCGCCGCGCGGCGGCTTCACCCGCGCCGTGCTGGACCAGATGAACGCTCAGCACGCCAGAGAGCACGCCGACTGCGCGCGCGCGGAGACGCTCGCGCTCTTCCAGAAGGGCGCGGCGGCCGCATCCGCGGTGGTCCGTGGCCTGTCCGACGATCAGCTGGCCAAGAGCGGAACCGTGTTCACCGATGCGCCGCCCATGACGGCCGAGCAGCTCATCATGCTCGGCTTGGTCTCGCACATCGACGAGCACATGGGGAGCATCCGGAAGACGGTCGGCGTGTAACGCGCGTCGAGCGCGTGCTCATCTCGGACGGCGAGCGGCTGACTCGGCTGAGGCGAGCGCGCTTACCCCGGCCGCGTGAACCGTTCCCGGCGCCAGTGCGTGCACGACATGCCGAAGGCCAGGATGGCGGCGACGCTGAGCATCCCCAGCCATGAGATCGCCGCCACATTCTCGATCGGCAGCCAGCCCCAGCTGGCCACGAGCCAGTAGAGCGCGGCCAGGAACGCGTTGGCCAGCAGCAGGCCGAAGCCGCCGTACGAGCGTACGGCAAGTCGCACGCAGATGAACCATCCGATCAGCAGCACGACGCCGGCGAAGACGGTCGGCGGCTGCCATTCGAACCCGGTGCTCCTGACCCAGGCGTAGAACGAGTAGCGGGTGGGATTGTAGGTGGCGCCGACCACGAGCAGCGCGAAGGCGAACCGGGCCAAGAAGCCGCCGAGTGTGAGCCGGGCGCTGGCCGCCATCGGGCGATTATATCGCCTGTCCACGCAAGCGACGTGCGACGCCGGCCGAGGGGAGCCGGCAACGGGTCGATCGAGCGAGGTGAATCGTGTCGGGCCGCCGCCGGGATGGGCTGAGACGGAATTTGTAGACCGTGCGTGCCCGCGTGCGCTAAGTACGAGGAGTGAGGACATCGCTGCTCGCGGCGCTGTGGCTCGTCCTGGCGCTAACCGTGCCCGCCCGGGCGCAGGGTCCCACCCCGCTCGGGCTCGAGGACCTGACGTGGACCGAGCTGCGGTCCCTGGTGCGCGCCGGAAAGACGACGGTGCTCATGCCCATCGGCGGCACCGAGCAGAATGGCCCGCACATGGCCCTGGGCAAACACAACGTCCGGGTCAAAGCGCTCGCCGAGCGCATCGCGCACGACCTCGGTAACGCCCTCGTCGCGCCGGTGCTGTCGTACGTTCCCGAGGGCACCATAGAGCCGCCGACCGGCCACATGCGCTTCCCGGGAACCATCACCGTGCGCGAAGAGACGTTTCGTCAGACACTGGATTCGGCGGCGCGCAGCTTCCGCCTTCACGGGTTCCGTGACATCGTCTTCCTCGGCGATCACGGCTCGACGCAGTCCGGCGAGCGCGCCGTCGCCGCGCGCCTGAACCGCGAGTGGGCGGCGACACCGGTTCGAGTGCACGCGATCGAGGAGTACTATCGTGCGGCGACCGCCGGGTTCGAAGCGCTGCTGAAGACCCGAGGGTATCGTGCCGAGGAGATCGGTCAGCATGCCGGACTTGCCGACACCTCGCTCACCCTCGCGCTCGAGCCGCGGCTGGTCCGCGCCACGCCGCGCGAAGAGCCGGCACCCGGCGAGCGCAGCGGCGTCGAGGGTGATGCTCGACGAGCCAGCGCCGAGCTCGGGCGTCTCGGCGTCGACTTGATCGTCACGCAGTCTGTCACGGCCATTCGTAAATCAATCGAGAGCTCCAAGAGGTGAAAGTGCCCATGACCGGTCTCACGAGGCTCGCGCTCGTCCTGGGTCTCAGTGTCGTCGCCGTCGGGGGCGTGGCGGCCGTCGAGACCGTCCCCGGCATGCCGCCAGTGGTCGACCCAACCAATCTTTACAGCGAGACCACGGCCGACAAGCTGAGTGCCGCGGCCGCCAAGGCCTTGCCGCGCGTGTACGTGCCCAATCTGCAGTCCAACGATGTCAGCGTGATCGATCCGGCGACGCTCAAGGTCATCGACCGATTTCCCGTGGGCGTGAACCCCCAGCACGTCGTCCCGTCCTGGGATCTCACGACCCTGTGGGTCACCAACAACGCCGAGCATCGCACCGATGGCACGCTGACCCCGATCGATCCGCTCACGGGCAAGCCGGGCCCGCCCGTCGCCGTCGACGATCCGTACAACATGTACTTCACGCCGGATGGGCGTTCGGCCATCGTCGTGGCCGAGGCGCTCAAGCGGCTCGACTTCCGCGATCCGAAGACGATGGCGCTGCAGAGCTCGCTGGCGGCCCCCGGATGCGCCGGCATCAACCACGGCGACTATTCGATCGACGGCCGATACCTGATCATGACGTGCGAGTACCAGGGCCGGCTCGTGAAGATCGACTGGATCAACCGCAAGGTCCTCAGCTACCTCAAGCTGTCGGGCGGCGGCATTCCCCAGGACATCCGAGTGAGCCCGGACGGCAAGGTGTTCTACGTCGCCGAGCTACGACGTGGCGGTGTCTACGTGATCGACGGCGATGCGTTCAAGGAGATCGGCTTCGTCAAGACCGGCGTCGGCACCCACGGACTCTATCCCAGCCGCGACGGAACGAAGCTCTATGTCGCCAACCGCGGCTCGTCTCAGATCGGCGGCAAGCCGCGCGGCCCCGGCAGCGTCGCGGTGATCGATTTCGCGACGCGCAAGGTCGTGGCGACGTGGCCCATCCCCAAGGGCGGGAGCCCCGACATGGGCAACGTGAGCGCCGATGGGAAGCGTCTCTGGCTCTCAGGCCGCTACGACAATGTCGTGTACGTCATCGATACGACCACGGGCGAGGTCGTCACGATTCCCGTCGGCAAGGAGCCGCACGGCCTCACGGTGTGGCCACAGCCCGGGCGCTACTCGCTCGGCCACACCGGCAACATGCGCTGAGCGAGCCGACGGTGCGGCCCCGCCGCGTTTGACCGCCCCTCGCCCTCTTCATATACTCTCGCCGGATGTCCGCGCCGGTGACTCGTCTCCTCCGCATCGGCATCGACACCGGCGGCACGTTCACCGACGTCGTGGCGATCGACGAGGCCACCGGCGCGATCTTCACCACCAAGACGCCGTCGACGCCCCACGATCCGTCGATCGGCGTGCTCGACGGCATTCGCAAGATCCTGCGGGTCGCGCGCGACGGGTCGTCCATCCCGTCGGCGACGCCGTCGCGACCGACCGTCGCCGCCGTTTCGCACGGAACGACCGTGGCCACCAACGCGCTCCTCCAGGAGCGCTTTCCCGGCCTGGGACTCGTCACCACCGAGGGCTTCCGTCACGTCCTGGAAATCGGGCGGCAGGCCGTCCCGCGCGGGTACGGCAACTCTTACTTCTGGGTCAAGCCGGAGCGCATCGTTCCGCTCCACCTGGTGCGCGAGGTCCCCGAGCGCCTGAATTTTCGCGGCGAGGTCCTGCGCTCGTTCGACGAAGCGGCCGCCGTCACGACGGCGCGCTGGTTCCGGGACAAGGGCATCGACTCCATCGGCGTGAGCTTCATCCACGCCTACGCAAACTCCGAGCACGAGCAGCGCATGCGCGCCGTCCTCGAGCGCGAGCACCCCGGCGCGCACGTGTCGATCTCGTCCGAGGTGCTGCCCGAGTATCGCGAGTACGAGCGCACGGTGACGACGCTCGTGGACGCCTTCGTGAAGTCGCGCGTGGCGGCCTACGTGGGCGCGATCCAGACGCGCCTCGACGCCGAGCTCGGAGCGGGCGTGCCTTTCTACGTGATGAAGTCGAACGGTGGGGTGATCTCGGCGCGTGAAGTCGCGGCCCAGCCGATCACGACGATCCTGAGCGGCCCCGCCGCGGGCGCGCTCGGCGCGAGCCTGCTCGCCAGGGCCGCGGGCTTCGACCGCGTGCTCACCGCGGATGCCGGCGGCACGAGCACCGACGTCTGTCTCGTCGAGCACGGGGTACCCGGTCTCACCACCGACGGCGCGGTGGGGCGCTTCCCGGTCAAGGTGCCCATGATCGACATCGTCACCGTGGGCGCCGGCGGCGGCAGCGTCGCGTGGGTCGCGCCCGACGGAGGGCTCAAGGTGGGCCCGCGGAGCGCGGGCGCCGATCCCGGCCCGCTCTGCTACGGACGCGGCGGTACTGAGCCAACGACGACCGATGCCCATCTGCTGCTGGGCCGCATCCCGCCGCGGTTGCTCGGCGGCGAGATTCCGCTCAGTGTCGAGCGCGCCCGGGAAGGGATCGCCGCGCTCGCGGCGCGTCTCGGCCTCGAGCCCGCTCGGGCCGCCGAAGGCGTTCTCGAGATCGCGGCCTGGAACCAGGCCAACGCCATCCAGCAGGTGTCGGTCAAGCGCGGGCTCGACCCGCGCGACTACACGCTCGTCGCCTTCGGCGGCTCCGGTCCCTTGCTGGCCGGACGGCTCGTGGATCTCCTGCGCCTGCGGGCCGCGCTGATTCCGCTCTCACCGGGCAACGTGTCGGCCTTCGGGCTGCTCACGGTGGACCTCAAGAACGACTACGTGCAGACCTTCGTCCAGCGCCACGATCGCCTCGACTACGCGACGGTGAACGCACACCTGGCACGCCTCGAGGCGCTGGCCCGCGCGGCGCTCGCCGCCGAGGGCTTCGCCGAGCACGCGATGCGCGTCGAGCGCAGCGCCGATCTGCGATATTTCGGACAGGCGTGGGAGGTCGCCGTGGAGCTGCCCTCGGGCACGGTCGACGAGCCGGGCGCGGCCGTGGCGGCCGAGCGTTTCCACGACGCCCACGAGCAGCGCTACGGCTACAGCTATCGGCGCGCGGCCGAGCGCGGGGCGACCGGGCGCCAGACGGTCGAGTGGGTGAATCTGCGGGTCACCGGCGTCGGGCCGATCGCACGGCCCAAGCTGCGCGAGCGGCCGCCGGGTGACGGGCGGCCCGCCCGCGCGCTCACCGGCACGCGAACGGTCGTCTTCTCGGAGAAACCCGTCGAATGTCCGGTGTACGAGCGCACGCGCCTCGCGCCGGGCGACACGCTCGCCGGACCGGGGGTCGTCGAGGAGTACGGCGCGACCACGGTGGTCTATCCCGGCCAGCGCATCGAGGTGGATCGCTTTGGCAATCTGATCCTCACGCGCGCAGGCGCGTCGGTGGGAACGGCGTGAAGAAGGGACCAGCGATCGACCCGATCGTCATCCAGATCGTCGAGGGCACGCTCGCCTCGGTCGAGGCCGAGGTCGAGGCCGCGATCGAGCGCACGTCGCGCTCGCCCATGATCCGCGAGGCGCGCGATTTTCGCGCCGGGATCCACGACCGCCGGTGCCGCAAGCTCACGGGACGCTCGTACTCCGCGCTCGTCCAGCCCATCGTGCGTGATTTCCCGCCGGCGACAATGCGGCCGGGGGACGTCTTCTTCCACAACGACGTCTACGGCTCCGAGGGCGGGATCGGCCATCTGCCCGATCTCTGCGTGACGGTGCCGGTGTTCGCCGACGGCCTCGTGGTCGCGTTCGTCCAGGCCTTCGGCCATCACGACGACATCGGCGGGGCCGTGCCCGGTTCGATGCCCTCGCACGCGACCAGCGCCTATCAGGAAGGCCTCATCGTTCCGCCGGTCCGGATCTACCAGGCCGGGGTGCCGAACGACGATCTCATCAAGGTGCTGGTGCGAAACTCGCGGCTGCCCGACAGCCTGCGCGGCGATCTCGACAGCGAGGTGGCGGCGTGCCGGATGGGGGCCGAGCGGCTCGGCGATCTGTTCCACCGCTACGGCCGGGAGCAGGTCGAGGCCTGCTTCGATGCCATCCTCGAGCGGACGACCGAGACGTTCCGGCGCGAGCTCCTCTCGAAGATTCCCGATGGAACCTATGTGTGGGAAGACTACGCCGAGCACGACGGTGTCGATCCGCCGCGCCTGCACACGCAGCGGATGACGCTCACCAAACGCGACGACCGCTTGATCATCGACTTCGCGGGGACCAGCCCGCAGGCGAAGGGGCCGATCAATCACGCCGGCGACTACGCCGACGGCGTGTTCCTCAAAAAGTGGCTGGCGCCCATCCTGAGAAACCTCGCCGACTCGCCCGAGCGCATGGCCGAGCTCGACGTCAACGAGGGCGTCGTCCCCCTGATCGAGCTGCGGTTCCCGCCACCCGGGACCTTGCTCACGCCCGTCTTCCCGGCGCCGACCAACGCGCGGACGTTCGTCCTCCTGCGCCAGCTCGGTATCCTCGCGGGGGTCATCGCCAAGGCGGTCGGCGGGCGCATGCCGGCTGATCAGGAGACGATCCGCTACACCGGGTTCCACGGCGTCGATGCGGACGGACAGTTCTATCTCATGCGCGAGGTGCTCGGCGGCGGCTCGGGCGGCCGTTACTACGCCGACGGCTCCGATACGATCCACGTCGTTCCCGACAGTAAGAACCTGCCCGTCGAGTTCACCGAGACGCGGTTTCCGCTGATCGTCGAGCGGCTCGCGCTGGCGACAGACTCGGGAGGCGCCGGCGCGCGGCGCGGCGGACTCGGGTATCTCAAGGAGTTCCGCGTGCTCCGCGAGAGCGCGTTTCTCTGCGTGGCCGACCGCGCCATCCTCTCCTGCTGGGGGCTGCGCGGAGGCAAGGCGGGCGCGCCTTTCCGCGTCACGATCGATCCCGGCGGCCCGAACGAGCACGTCTTGCCGGGGCTCGTCGACGACGAGCCGGTCCCGGCCGGCACGCTCGTGCGCGTCGAGACGACGGGCGGCGGCGGATGGGGGGATCCGCTCGACCGTGAGCCCGAATTGGTCGCGCTGGATGCGCTCGAGGGCAAGATCAGCGCGCGGGCGGCGCGCGAGGACTACGGCGTCGTGCTGGCGGGCGCCGACGGCGCGTGCCCAGCGGACGGCGCCCCGCGAGTGGACAGCGCCGCCACTCGTGCGCTCCGCGACCGGCTGCGCGCGGCCCGCGGCCGGCGGCCGTTCTTCGATCGGGGCCCCGGCTATCGCACGCTCGCCGGCGTGGATCACGCCGAGGTCGACTTCGTGGACGCGCGCGGCGCCGACTAGCGCCTACTTCTTCTGCTCCGCATCAGCTCGAGCGACTGGGGCGTCGTGCTCAGGAGCCCGCGAAGCGTGCCGACGAACGTCGGAAAGAACGTCATCAGCACGACGATCGCGATCTTCGAGCCCTGCTCGACGCCGAACCACACGATGGCGAGCGGGGCCAGGGCGATGATCGGCACCGACGCCGAGGCCACCGCGTAGGGCAGGACGAGACCGGCGAAGCCCGGCGAGATGCTGGCCGCCATTGCGGCGAGGATTCCCCCACCGCAGCCGAGCGCCCAGCCGATCACCGCCTCCGTGAACGTGTAGAGCCCAGCTTCCACGAGAATGGGGTAGGTCTGGCGCAAGCTCTGCACGATCACGTGCGGCGCGGGGTGCAGGTAGAACTCGATCGAGAACGCGAAGACCATCGCCTCCCAGAGGGCAAGCCCCATCACGAGCACGAGCGCCGCCGGCGCGTATTCGCGCAGGCGCATCATGGCGTGATCGAGCCTCCCGGACGCGTCCGATCATCGCCGAGCCCCGTGTCTTCCCGCAGGCTCTGGCGGACCTCGGTCACCACCTCGAAGAACCGCGCGAGCGCGCGGGTCTTTTCGGCGCGCGGGCGCGGCCGGTCGACGGTCACGATGCGGTCGATGCGGCCCGGACGCGGGCTCATGACGACGATCCGGCTCGACAGAAAGACCGCCTCCGCGATGCTGTGCGTGACGAAGAGCACGGTGGCGGCCGTCTCGGCGCAAACCTGCAAGAGCTCCTGGTTGAGCCGCTCGCGGGTCATCTCGTCGAGCGCGCCGAACGGCTCGTCCATCAAGAGTATCGACGGGTTCAGCGCGAGGGCGCGGGCGATCGACACGCGCTGCTGCATGCCGCCCGAAAGCTGCCAGGGATAGTGGCCGGCGAACTCCTGGAGGCCCACCAGGCGAAGGAGCGCCCGCGGCCGCTGCTCTCGCTCGGCGCGCGGCCGGCCGGCCAGCTCGAGCGGCAGCTGCACGTTCTCGAGCACGGTGCGCCACTCGTAGAGCACCGGTGTCTGGAACACGATGCCGTAATCGCGATCGAGGCGGGCCTGGCGCGCGCTCTTGCCTTTCACGCGCACCGTCCCCGCCGACGGCTCGACGAGGTCGCTCACGACGCGGAGGAGCGAGGACTTGCCGCACCCGGAGGGGCCGATGATCGAGACGAACTCGCCGGCTTCCACGTCGAGGGAGACCGCCCGCAGCGCCTCGGTGGCGCCGGCGCGACTCTCGAAGGTCTTACCAACGCCCTCGAGCTCGATGATCGGCGCGCCCATGGAGCCTCTAGATCGCCGGCGCGGTGCGCGACCAGGCCACGACCCGCCGCTCGACGGCGGCCACGGCGTGATAGAAGACGATGCCGATCACCGCCGACACGAGGATCGCGGCCCACAGATTGGCGGGGCGCCAGTTGTAGTACTGCGCGGCGTTGATGATCACGACGCCCATGCCGAAACGGCTCCCCACGGGCAGCTCGCCCACGATCGCGCCGATGACGCTGGCGGTGGCCGCGAGGCGCAGCGCCGTGAACAGATAGGGGAGAGCGGCCGGGAACCGCAGCTTGAAGAAGACCTGTCGCGAGCTCGCCGCCAGCGCGCGCATGAGCGCGAGGGCGTCGGGATCGACGGCCCGGAGCCCTCGTGACATGTTGACGGTCACCGGAAAGAAGGTCAGGTACGCGGCGATCACCGCCTTCGAGAACCAGGACGTCCCCAGCCAGACCACCACCATCGGCGCGATGGCGAGGATCGGCACCGTCTGCGACGCGACGACGTACGGCAAGAGCCCGCGTTCGAGCCAGCGCGAGTGCGCGAAGCCGATGGCGAGAACGAGGCCGGTCACGCCGCCCAGCGCGAACCCGATCAGGCTCTCGAGCGCCGTGTAGCTCGCGTTCTGGGTCATGATCCACCACCAGCGCTCGCCGCCGGCGCCCTCACGCAGGAAGTCCAGCGCGATCTCGTGGAGGTGGGGAAGCTGATAGCTCGGCAGCGCGAAGAGAGCCTTGGCGGCTTCCCAGATCAACGCGATCACGACGACCACCACGAGCGAGGGGAGTGGACGGCGTGGACGTCCTGCGGCGCGGTCGTCTCCCGTCGAGCTCACCCGCGGAATTATACGTCGGTGCAATGGAGAGACGAGGGAGGGGGCGGCCCGACGCTCAGCGGGCGCCGTTTTCCCTGAGGATCTGCTCGATGGCCTTCGAGTTCCGTGCGAGATTCAGCGCTGAATCACCGAACGTGCGCTTGGCATTGACGTCGGCGCCGCGCGCGATGAGCAGCCGTACGAGCTCGACGTCGTTCTGGGTGATCGCGAGTCGCCATGCGAAGCGATCCCGTCAAATGAAGAGTTACGAATTCAGCGTAGCAAGGGCGCGCATCGATCCAGGCATGTTTTGGGTCGGCGAGGGTAAAGGCTGCAGCCCGGCGTGTCGGTTCCGCAGTAGAATGACGCGACGGCCGATCCCAGCGCGACAGTGGTGGCGGACCGGCCGGACCGGCGCCGGTCCCGGCTCGAGCGCACTCCGGGCACGTGACTGCGATACTGGCGTCACAGAGAACCGCCGCCATACATAAAGGGGACAAGGGATGGCACAACCCGCGAAGTCCAAGACCGGCCGTCGTGACTTCCTGAAGCTCGCCGCCGGGGCTGCCTCCGCCGCAGGCATCGCCTGGGCGCCCTGGATCGCCCGCAAGGTCGAGGCCAAGCCGTCGACGATCGTCTTCGCCCGCGAAAGCTCGTACGTGAAGAACTTCGACGAGCACTTCATCAAGGTGATGATCCCGGCCTACCAGAAGGCCACCGGCATCAAGATCGACTACCAGATTCAGGCCGCCGGCGGCAGCGCGGTGCCCCAGTTGGTCTCGATGGTCGAGAACAAGTCGGGCGCCGACCTGGCCTGGGTTCAGCAGGAGTGGCTCTACCGCGACGCCCTGGTGGACGTGTCCGACGTCGCCGAGGCGGTGGGCAAGGAGCAAGGCGGCTGGTA
>QHTE01000044.1:180222-244024 GCA_003220685.1 Candidatus Rokuibacteriota bacterium | reverse complement strand
TGCAGCGCGATCGTCGTGGCGCCGAGGAAGCTGACGGACGTCATCTCCGCCACGCCGGCGATGCGCCCGAACTGACGCTCGAGCGGGGTGGCGACGGCGGACGCCATCGTCTCCGGGCTCGCGCCGGGCAGCCCCGCCACCACGTTGATGGTCGGGAAGTCGACCTGGGGCAGCGGCGCGACCGGGAGCAGCCGGAACGAGATCACGCCCGCGATGACGAGCGCGATCGTCATCAGCGTCGTCCCGACCGGCCGGCGAACGAACGGACTGGAGAGGCTCACGGCGCGGTCACCGCTTGGCCGGCGTGACCCCGCTCAGGCACGGCGCGCCGCGAGAGCCGCTCGGCGAGGCGGTCGAACGCCAGATAGATGACCGGCGTCGTGTACAGCGTGAGCACCTGGCTCACGATGAGCCCGCCGACGATGGCGACGCCGAGGGGCTCGCGGAGCTCGGAGCCCACGCCGTGACCGAACGCCAGCGGCACGCCGCCGAGCAGCGCCGCCATCGTCGTCATGATGATCGGCCGGAAGCGCAGGAGCGAGGCCTGCTCGATGGCCTCGCGCGCCGGGCGCCCCTGCGAGCGCTGCGCGTCGAGCGCGAAGTCGATCATCATGATCGCGTTCTTCATGACGATGCCGATCAGGAGGATGATCCCGATCAGCGCGATGACGGACAGGTCGAGGCGCACTAAGAGCAGCGCCAGCAGCGCGCCGAGCCCTGCCGACGGCAGCGTCGAAAGGATCGTGATCGGGTGAATCCAGCTCTCGTAGAGCACGCCGAGCACGATGTAGACGGTGACGATCGCCGCCAAAATCAAGAACGGCTGGTTGGTCAGCGACGCCTGGAAGGCGCGCGCCGCGCCCTGGAACCCGGTCTGGATGCTCGGCGGCAGGCCGACCTCGCGCACGACCCGGTCGATCGACTTCACGGCGGCGCCCAGCGAGACGCCGGGGGCCAGGTTGAACGAGACCGTCACCGCCGGGAACTGGCCCTGGTGGCTGATGGCAAGGGCGGTGGCGCGCTGCTCGATCGCGGCCAGGGTCGAGAGCGGTACCTGGCCGCCGGCAGCCGAGCGCAAATAGACGCGGTCCAGGACCGACGGATCCACGCGGAACTCCGGCAACACCTCGAGCACGACGCGGTACTGGTTGAGCTGCGTGAAGACGGTCGAGATCTGGCGCTGCCCGAACGCGTTGTAGAGGGCGTCGACGATCATCTGGGGCGTGATGCCCAGGCGCGAGGCGGTCGCACGGTCGATCTGCACGCGCGCCTGCAACCCCTGATCGAGCTGGTCCGTCGCCACGTCGTGCAGCTCGGGCAGCTCACGCAGGCGCGCCACGAACTTGGGGGCCCAGGCCCGCAGCTCCTCCTCGTCGGGGTCCTCCAGGCTGTACTGGAACTGCGTGCGGCTCACGCGATTCTCGACGGTCAGGTCCTGGACCGGCTGGAGATAGAGCGTGATCCCGTCCACCTTCGCGAGCGCCAGCCGCAGCCGGCCGATCACGTCGCCGACGCTCTCGCCCCGCTCGGCGAGCGGCTTCAACGTGATCTGGATGCGGCCGCTGTTCAGTGTCGTGTTGGTGCCGTCGATGCCGATGAACGACGAGATGCTGGCGACGGCGCTATCTTGCAAAATTTCGCGGCCGAGCGCCTGCTGCCGATCCGCCATCGCGTCGAACGAGATGTTCTGCGGCGCCTCGGAGATGCCGAGGATGACGCCCGTGTCCTGGATCGGGAACAAGCCCTTCGGCACCTGGACATAGAGCCAGAGCGTCAGGGCCAGGGTGCCGATCGCGACGAGCAAGGTGCCGGTCTGATGCCCGAGCACCCAGCGCAGGGTACGGCCGTAGAAGGCGACCAGGTTGTCGAACTGGCGCTCGGCGGCGCGCGCGAAGGCGCCGGGCCGGCGGTCGGCCACCGGCTTGAGGAGCTTGGCGCAGAGCATCGGCGTCAAGGTCAGCGAGACGACCGCCGACACGAGAATCGCGGCCGACAAGGTCAGCGCGAACTCGCGGAACAGCCGGCCGACGATGTCGCCCATGAAGAGGAGCGGGATCAGCACGGCGATCAACGACACCGTCAGCGACAGGATCGTGAAGCCGATCTGGCCCGAGCCGACGAAGGCGGCCTGCAGCGGCGACTCGCCCTCCTCGATGTAGCGGCTGATGTTCTCGATCATCACGACCGCGTCGTCCACGACGAAGCCGGTGGAGATGGTCAGCGCCATCAGCGAGAGGTTGTTGAGGCTGAAGCCGAGCCCGTACATGACCGCGAACGTCCCGACGATCGACACCGGCACCGTGATACCCGGGATGAACGTCGCCGCCGCGGATCTCAAGAACACGAAGATGACGAGGACGACCAGAATAACGGCCAGCATCAGCTCGAACTGCACGTCGTGCACCGAGGCGCGGATGGTCGTGGTGCGGTCGGTCAGCACGGTGACCTGCACCGCCGAGGGGAGCGAGCTCTGCAGCTGTGGGAGCAGCTGCTTCACGCGGTCGACCACCTCGATCAGGTTGGCGCCGGGCTGTCGCTGGATGTTGACGATGATTGCCGGCTCATCGCCCATCCATGCCGCCTGCCGGATGTTCTCGGCGCCGTCGATCACGTCGGCCACGTCCGAGAGCAGGAGCGGCGCGTTGTTGCGGTAGGCGATCACGAGCGCCTTGTACTGGTGGCTCTGGAGGATCTGGTCGTTGGCGGCGATCGTGAACGACTGGAGGGGCCCGTCGAGGCTGCCCTTGGCCTGGTTGACGTTGGCGGCGGCGACGGCGGCGCGCACCTCGTCCATCGTGAGGCCGCTGGCGGCGAGCCTGGCCGGGTTCACCTGGATTCGCACCGCCGGCTTTTGACCGCCCGAGAGGGTGACGAGCCCCACGCCGGGGAGCTGCGCGATCTTCTGCACCAGGCGCGTGTCGGCCAGATCCTCGACGGCCGTGAGCGGCAGCGACCGCGACGTGACTCCGAGCGTCAGCACGGGGGCGTCCGCCGGGTTGACCTTGCTGTAGACGGGCGGGTTCGGCAAGTCCCGCGGCAGAAACGTGGTGGCCGCGTTGATGGCCGCCTGCACCTGCTGCTCGGCGATGTCGATCGACAGCGCCAGATCGAACTGCAAGGTCACGATCGACGATCCGCTCGAGCTGATCGACGTCATCTGCTTGAGGCCCGGCAGCTGGCCGAACTGCCGCTCGAGCGGCGCCGTCACACCGGACGCCATGACGTCGGGGCTCGCGCCCGGATAGAAGGTGACGGTCTGGATCGTCGGATAGTCGACCTGAGGCAGGGCGGCGACAGGCAGCTGCCGGTAGGCCACGATGCCGGCCAGCACGATCGCCGCCGTCAGGAGCGACGTCGCCACCGGCCGGACGATGAACTGATGGGAGAGGTTCACGCTCCCGGCCGGGGGCTGCGCGGCGACGCGGCCGGCGCGCCGGCGGGCGCCGCCTTGCGTACGGTCGGCTCGACGCGCGCGCCGTCCTGAACCTTCTCCGCGCCGTCGACGACGAGCGCCTCGCTGTCGGCGACGCCGGAGCGCACCGCGACGGTCGCGCCTTCGCTCGGCCCCAGCTGCACGCGGCGCATCTGGACGACCTTGTCGGGCTTCACGACGTACACGTACGCGCCCTGCGGTCCGCGCTGCACCGCCTCCGCGGGCGCCAGCGTCGCGTCGTGCAGCACGTCGATCAGCACCCGCGCGTTCACGAACTGGTTCGGATAGAGCATGCCGTCCGTGTTCCCGAACGCGGCCTTGAGCCGCACGGTGCCGGTCGCCGGATCGATCTGGTTGTCGATCGCCACCAGGCTGCCGGTCGCGATCTTCGTCTTGCCCTCGCGATCGAACGCGTCGACCGGGACCTTGCCGCCCGAGCGGAAGCGCCGAAGGATCGGCTGCAGGCTGTCCTCGGGCACGCTGAACAGGAGCGCGATCGGCTCGAGCTGGGTGATGACGACGAGGCCGCCCGTGTCGGACGCCTTGACGACGTTGCCCGGATCGACCAGCCGCAGCCCGACGCGCCCGGTGATCGGTGACGTGATCCGACAGTAGGTGAGCTGCAGCTTGATCGCGTCGATCAGCCCCGCGTTCACCTTGATCGACGCCTCGGCCTGGTTGACGACCATTTGCTGCGTGTCCAGCTGCTGTCGCGCGATCATTTCCTGCTGCGCCAGCCGCTGATACCGCTCGAGATCGAGGCGCGCGTTTGCGAGGTTGGCCTGGTCGCGCGCGAGCTGGCCTTCGGCCTGGACGAGCTGGGCCTGGAAGGGGCGGGGATCGATCTCGGCGAGCAGGTCGCCCGCCTGGACGACCTGGCCCTCCGTGAAGTGCGTCGTCATCAGCTGGCCGTCGACGCGGCTCTTCACTGTGACGGTGTTGAGTGGGGTGACGGAGCCGAGCGCCGTGAGATAGACGCTCAGATCGCCGGTGCGGACCGGCGCGACGACCACCGGAACGGGGCGCGCCGGCTGGCCAGCGGGGCCTCCGGGGCCCTTGGCCGGCTGCGCGTTCTTGGCCTGCCGCCCGTAGGCGATCCAGGCGCCGGCCGCGAGGAGGCCCGCGAGGCCCACGACGATGACGACCATGCGACCGTGGCGACGAACACGGCGTGCGCTTCCTTCCGGAATTGCTTCGCTTTCTCCCCGCACCCAGGCCCCCTCATCATGCCGCCGGTTTTGCGACGCCAGCATACCGCGGAACCGGCGGAGATGCGCAGCAGTCGAGGTAGGGTATGCTTCGTAGCCATGCGCCCATCCGTGCTCGTCGCGATCGCCATTCTCGTCGCGATGGCAATGCCGGCTTGGGCCGACCGTCCCAAGTCAGCGGACGAGGTCATCACCGAGGTTCGCCGAGCCACCGAGCGGTATCGCGACATCGCGCGCGCCCGCGCCGACCGCTTCGTGCAGGTCAGCGGCATGGAGGCGCGTCACGGCTACCATTTCATGAACATCAACGCACCGATGCTCACGGCCGCGGGCATGGCCGCCAGCACGCTCGATCTCGCTCGGCCGCCGATGCTCCTCTATGTCGAGCGCGACGGCGTCTGGCAGCTGGCCGGTGTCGAATACGCGCTGGCGGCTCCGCCACGGCCGAACCCGCTGCCCGGCGCCGAGTGGCACCGCCACGAAGCCTCCTGTCACTACCGCGACTACCGCGAAGCGCCGGCGCCGCGGGCGGCCGACTGTCCCACGAAGCACCCGGAGAGCAACGAGCCGTTCGTCCTGTGGCACCCGGCGTTCGCCGTCGTTCATGTCTGGGCCTGGATCCCGAGCCCCGACGGCCCGTTCTCGGAAGAGAACCGCGCGCTGGCGCCTTACGGCGGCGCGCCGCCTCCTTCCGGCCATCCCCACCCGCGCAGCGAGACCGAGCTCGCGTACTCGCAGGTCACGCATCGCGTGGCCGGCGGCGTGCTGATCCTCGTGGCGCTGCTGACCGCGTGGGAGGCGTGGCGTCCGCGGCGCTTTCCCTGGTCGGCCCTTTCCTCGGTGGTCTTCATTCTCTTCGGGCTCTATCTGATTCCCACGTCCGACCCGGAGTCGTGGCCGTGGGGGCCGGGCACCTTCATGGAGATCTTCACCGACCCGCTGGTCTTGCAGCACAAGTTCCTGGCCCTCGTCCCGCTCACCTACGGCGTCATCGGAGCGCTGCGCAGCGCCAGGGTCCTGGCGAGCTCGTACTGGTACGCGGTCGTCCCGACCCTGGCGATCCTCGCGGGCGCCTCGCTATTCGTCCACTTCCACGACGGGCGCTTTCACGTGGACGCGATCTACTTGCAGCACGCGGCGATGGGGCTGACGTCGATCGCCGCCGGCGCCCTGATCTTCGCGGCGCGGCGCACGGTCAGCGGCGAGCTGCTGATCCGCTGGGGCTGGCCCGGGCTCATCGGCGCGATGGGGCTGATCCTGCTCTTCTACGTGGAGCACTGACCCCGGTATTCAGCGTGGTAGGAGGCAGCGGCCATGCTCGATCTCTCACGTCGTGACGCCGCGAAACGCCTCGCTCGCTTCGGCGCGCTCCTGGCCGCCGGCGGGCTCGTCGGGGCCCCGACGATCGCGCCCGCCCAGGACGATCTGGTCCTCGCGCGACGGCCTCTGGTCCGGTATCCGGAGAAGACCGATCTAATCCTGTTGACGTCTCGGCCGCCGCAGCTCGAGACACCGATGAAGTACTTCGACCGCGCGATCACGCCGAACGAAGCGTTCTTCGTGCGCTATCACGTATTCCCGATACCGCTCGAGGTCGACCTGGCCACCTGGCGGCTCCGGGTCACCGGACGCGTGGACCGCCCGCTCGAGCTCTCGCTCGACGATCTGAAGACCAAGTTTCCCCGCGCGGCGGTGACCGCGGTCAACCAGTGCTCGGGCAACAGCCGCGGACGCTTCTCGCCCCGCGTGCTGGGCGGGCAGTGGGGGGACGGCGCGATGGGCAACGCCGAGTGGGTGGGGGCCCGGCTCAAGGACATCCTCACCGCGGCCGGGGTGCGTCAGGGCTCGGTGCAGGCGACGTTCGACGGCCTGGACAAACCGGCGTTTCCGTCCGTGCCCGACTTCGTCAAAAGCCTCGACATCGCGCGGATCATGGAAGATCCGGACATCCTCGTCGCGTATCAAATGAACGGTGCGGCGCTGCCGATGCTGAACGGGTATCCCGCGCGCCTCGTGGTTCCAGGCTGGTATGCGACGTACTGGGTCAAGAACCTGTCCGAGATCGAAGTGGTCGATCAGGTGTTCGAGAAGTTCTGGATGAAGCCCGGCTACCGCATTCCGGACAACGCCTGCGGCTGCGTACAACCGGGCACGGCCCCGGCGCGAACCGTGCCGATCAATCGCATGACGGTGCGCTCGTTCATCGCCTCGCCGGTCCCCGGCGCGCGTGTGCCCGTCGGAAGGCCCGTCACGCTCAAGGGCATCGCCTTCGACGGCGGCTACGGTGTCCAGGAGGTGCAGCTGTCGGCCGACGGCGGCACCACATGGCGGCGCGCGGACCTCGGCAGCGATCTCGGCCGCTACTCGTTCCGCGAGTGGACCGCCACCTGGACGCCGGCACAGGCGGGGCCGGCGCGCGTCATGGTGCGCGCGTTCAACCGGATCGGCGAGTCGCAGGGCCGCGAGCCGCTCTGGAATCCCGCCGGCTACCTCCGCAACGTGATCGAGCACATCGACCTGCAGGTCGGGTAGGAGGCCGCCATGCGCCGGGCTCTCGGGCCAGGTCTCCTTCTCCTCGTGCTCGTCGCGTCGGCGGTCGCCGCGGCCGACAAGACGATCCCGATGCCGCCCGATCACGCCTACGCCACGCTCAAGCCCGGCGCCGGCGTCGAGGTCACGCGACAGCAGTGCGTGTCCTGCCACTCGACCGACTACATCGTCATGCAGCCGCGCGGTAACGCCAAGCAGTGGGACGGCGTCGTGACCAAGATGATCAAGGTCTTCGGCGCGCCCGTGAGCGACCAGGACGCGAAGACCATCGTGGAGTATCTGGCTACCCAGTACGGGAACTAGGCTCGGACGTGCTCGTCCCAGACCGGCCACGCGCTTGCCCGACCGTCGTCCCGTGAAAGTGACCGGGGTGGAGCGGAATCTCAGCGTGCGCCGAGCGGCACGCGCTCGATCTTGAAGCCGCGCTCGGCGAGGAGCCTCTGCAGGGCCGCGTCGCCGATCATGTGCAGGATCCCGACGGCCGCGAACACGAGGCCGGCAGTCCGGGCGCGCAGAGCAAGAGCGCGAGCGAGACCGTGGTGAAGACGCTCAGACGAGCCGAGCGGCAAACGCCGCACCTCCGAGGCCCGAGCATACGCCCCTTACTTCAGCGCGTTCTTCCAAAACAGCCAGGCGAGAATGGCCGCCCACGGCAGCAGGAGGGCGGCCAGGAGCGCGGCTTCGACCGCGACCCGCGCGAGTCGCTTCCTCACGTGCCCGCCGTGAACTCTGCGCGTGTCCATCTCCGGAATCTTCCTGAGAGGAAGAGGAGCATGCGGTGTGCCAGAGCATCGGCCGCGCGGTGCGACCGGCACTTACCGGGGTTTCCGGCGGACGGCGCGCAGCGAGCGGGCCGATTCTGGCCAGGGGGCTGACCAGATCGCTTGCGGAATCTTGGTCGGGCCCGCAATGGGGCTGCCGTATCGTAAAGAGTGAATGGGTGGCGCCGAGCTCCTCATCACGATTGCCCACATCCTCACGACCGAGACCGACCTGACCCAAGCGCTGCGTCTCGTCGTCCGCGAAGTCGTGCGCTTCGTCGGCGCCGAGACGGGCGGGGCGTACCGAGTCGATCGAGAGCGGCGCGTCCTCGTGCCGGTCGCCGCGTATCGGGTGCCCAAGCCCGCGCTGCCGATCCTGACCTCGGCGGTCGTGCCGATCGACGAGCCGGGATTCCGCCAGAGCGTCCTGGCCGGGAGCAGCGTCACGTCGAGCGACGACGTCCAGAACGACCCGCGATTCGCCTTCGAGCTGTTCCACCGGTTCCCGCATCGCTCGGGCGTGGTCGTACCGTTCCACGTCGACGGCGACGTGGCTGGCGCGCTCTATCTGGTCTGGTGGAAGCGGGCGGAGCGATTCGACCTGACGCGGGTGTCCATGCTGGAGGCGGTCGGCCAGCAGCTGGCCCTGCTGCTGCGCGCGGCCTGGCTCCGCGCCGAGGCCGAGCGTCAGCGCGGCGAGGCGCTCGCCGCCGAGGAGCGCTACCACAGCCTCGTCGAGCACATCCCGGTCGGAATTTTTCGGACGGCGCCGAGCGGCCAGATCCTGGACGTCAATCCGGCGATGGTCGAGATGCTGAAATTCAAGGACCGTGAGGCCCTGCTCGCCGTCAACGCCACGTCGTTGTACGTGAACCCCGAAGACCGCGAGCGGGGGCACCGCCTGCGCGACGCCGCCGGGGTGACGCGCGACTTCCAGGTCGAGCTCCGCACCTACGGCGGCGGAACGGTGTGGGTCCGGATGAACGCTCGCGCGCTCGGAGACGGCGCGCACGAGTACTGGGAGGGCACGATCGAAGACATCACCGCCCAGCGCCGCGCCGACGAGGCCGAGCGGCGTGCCGAGACGCTGCGCGCCGTCGCCCAGCTCGCCAACGCGGCCGCCCACGAGATCAACAACCCGCTCGCCGTGATCGTCGGCCGCCTCGAGCTGCTCCGCCGCGATCTCACGCTCGAGCAGCAAAGCAAGCTCAACCCCATCGTCGAGTCGTCGAGGCAGATCGCGCGAATCGTCACGCACATGGGTCGGATTACGCGGCTTCAGATCCTCGACGACATGCCGGCATCCTCGATGCTCGACCTGCGACGGTCGTCCGAGCCGACGAATCCGTAAGCCCGCCGTCAGCTCGCGGGAGCCTCCGGTGGATTCTTGAAGAAGGTTCCGGTGAACACGACCGAGTTGGGGAAGATGACCACCCGGCCGGTCGGACGCAGCGGCTCCCCGGCGAGCTCGTGGAGCTTGACGCGCACGAAGCCGATCTCGGCCACCTCGCCGTGCACGTACCCGAATGGGCCCTGAAGACTCACCCGGTCTCCGACGCGGATGCCGTTCGGCGCGACCATCGTGAAGTAGCCGGCCACGGCGAGGATCACGTTCTGGAGCGCGAAGGCGATGCCCGCCGCGGCGAAGCCGAGCGCGGTCACGAGGGCGGCCATCTGCTGGTGAAGTGGAAGATGAGCACGAGCGCGCCGGCGGCCGTGATCACGACCCTCCGGGCGGTCAGCAGCAGGCGCCGGCGCGCCGGGTCGGTGATGTACCGGGCGACCGCGATCCGCCACAGCAGTCCACCCACGAAGATGACCGCGAGAGCACCGAGGACCCCGACCAGGTCGAGGGCCAGTCCCTGAAGCGCCTGCCACGACTCACGATCGATCACCTCGTTCCAGCCCTTGAGATCGCTCGCGTACCGGCGGGCCAGCGCCGCCTCGTCGCGCAGGGGCAGCGTGACCGCCACCAGGAGCTTGCGCCGCTCGAGCAGGTTGCGGAACTCGCGCTGGCTCTCGGGCAGCGACATTCCGGACTCCGTCGGGTCCTTCGCCAGCGCCGCGAGCCGCGTGAAGATCGGCCGCGAGCTGGCCCGGGCGGCCTTGGCTTCCTCCTCCACGCGCCGCACGAGCTCGTTGGTGGAGTCCTCGAGCTCCTGGAGACGGCTCCGGCTGCGCTGCAACGCGAGCAGCCGCTGGACCATTCCCCACGTGCCCGAGGCCGGCCCCGACGCCGAAGCGCCGACCGCTTGCCCCGCGTTGGGCGAGCGCAGCTCGGGTACGGCTTCCTGCAGCGCGTCGATCTGGTGCTCGAGATCGTCGTCGGGCCCCGAGCGCGACGACTCGAGCGCGCGCAGCTGAGCGAGGAAATCGAGGCGCGCGCGGTCGAGCGCGAGCTTGTTCTGCGCGGCCGCGACTTCGCGCTCGAGGGCCGCTCGCTTGGCCGGCTCGGCGCCGAGACGAGCGCGCAGCCGCTCCACGTCCCTTTCGCCCCGGCGTACGGACTCCTCGAGCTTCTTCTGTCCCTCCGCGCGACGATCGCTCGCGTCCGAGGCGGCCGCGCTCTCACGGCGCAGCAGCGCGGCCTCGGCGCGCGCCACGTCGAACGCGCGGCCGACCAGCCGCAGCGCGGCTTGCTCGTCGGCGTGGCCGAACACGCCGCTGCCCTCCACGGAGCGCATGACGATGCGTGCCTGGCGATACCAGGTCATCGCCCGGTTGAGCGAGGCCAGCACCTGGTCCGGCGAGCGCGCCGGGGGCGCACTCGGATTCGGCTGCTCGGCCCGCTTCGGCGACGGCGCCTCGTCGGCGCTCGCCCGCTGTGGCGCGCCCGCCGCGAGCACGCCCGCGAGCAGGACCAGCACGGGCAGCAGGCGGCCGAGTGGTCTTCGTCTCGACATCATCGATTCCAGCTTACGACCGCGATCGCGTCCGGGCTACTGAGCGGCGGATCGCGCGCCGACCGACTCAGCCCTGCCCCAGGCGTGGATCGAGCGCGTCGCGCAGCCCGTCGCCGAGCAGGTTGAAGCCGAGCACCGAGAGCATGATCGCCGCGCCGGGAAAGCAGAAGACCCACCAGGCGCCGCTCGTGAAGTACTTGTACGAGTCGGCGAGCATCGCGCCCCACTCGGGTGTCGGGGGCTGCGCACCGAGCCCGAGGAAGCCCAGGGCGGCGGCCTCCAGGATCGCGAAGGCGATCGACAGCGTCGTCTGGACGATCAGGGGCGGCAGGCTGTTGGGCACGATGTGGCCCGCCAGGACGCGCCAGCCGCTGCAGCCCAGGCCCCGCGCGGCCAGCACGAACTCCTGCTCGCGCAGCTCGAGCACGGAGCTGCGGCTCAGCCGCGCGTAGGCGGGGATCGACACCAGGCTGATCGCGAACAGCGAATTGCGCAGGCCGGGGCCGATCATCGCCACGATCGCGATCGCCAGCAGGGTTGCCGGAAAGGCCAGCACGATGTCCATGCAGAACATCACCACCAGGTCGACCCGGCCCCGGAGATAGCCGGCCAGGAACCCGAGCGCCGAGCCGATCACGGTCGCCACCGCGACGGCGCTGATCGCCAGCCCGAGCGACACGCGCGTGGCGTGGACAACGCGGACGAGGATGTCGCGGCCGAGGCTGTCGGTCCCGAACGGGTGCGCGGCCGTCGGCGGCCTGAGGCGCGAGGTGAGGTTCGCGTCCGTGCGGGCGTCGTAGAGGTGGACGACGGGAGTCACGAGCGCCACCAGGACGAAGGCCGCGACCATGATCAGGCCGGCCCGCGCCGCCGGGCTCGCCACGAGTCTCCGCCACGCCGCCGAGGCCGGGCTGCGGCCTCGCCCCGTCATCGCGACGGCCCGGCGATCCACCGCGACGTCGAGCGTGGTCATCACTCGTACTTGATGCGCGGGTCGACCGCGGCGTAGAGCACGTCGGTGACGAGGTTCACGCCCACGACGATGACGGCGATGAAGAGGCTCACGCCCTGAACGATCGCGTAGTCGCGCGACTCGATCGACTCGTAGACCCAGAGGCCGATGCCGGGCCAGGAGAAGATCGTCTCGGTGAGGATCGCGCCGGCGAGCAGGCGGCCGACCTGCAGGCCGATGACCGTCAAGACGGGGAGGAGCGCGTTGCGGAGCGCGTGTCGCAAGATCACCGCGCGGCGCGACAGTCCCTTCGCCTCGGCCGTGCGAATGTACTCGCGCGAGAGCACCTCGAGCATGCTGGCGCGCGTCATCCGCGCGATCACGGCCAGCGGGATCGTCGCGAGCGCGAGCGCCGGAAGGATCAGGTGCCGGAGCGCATCGGCGAGGGTGGACCAGTCCCGCTGCAGCGCGGCGTCGAGGACGACGAAGTTCGTCCACGGCACGAACGCGGTCCCGCTGGCGAGGCGGAAGCCGGTGGGCAGGAGGCGCAGCTGCACGCCGAAGAACCACGCCAGCACGAGGCCGAGCCAGAAGATCGGCATCGACACCCCGGCGAGCGCGCCCAGGCGCGCGAGGCTGTCGAGCGGCGAGTTGCGCCAGACCGCCGACGCGACGCCGATCGGGATGCCGAACGCGATCGCCACCACGATGGCGGCGACCGCCAGCTCGACGGTCGCGGGAAAGCGCCGCAGGAGGTCGCTCGCCACCGGATCGCCGCGGACGATCGACACGCCCAGATCGCCCCGGAGCGCGTTGCCGATGTAGAGGATGTACTGCCGCCAGATCGGGCGGTCGAGCCCGAGACGGGCGCGGACCTCGGCGACCTTCTCGGGCGTCGCCCGCTCGCCGAGCATCGTCAGCGCCGGGTCGCCCGGAATGAGATGGATGAAGCTGAAGACGAGGACGGAGACGCCGAGCAGCACGGGGACGATGGTGAGGCTGCGCCGGATGGCGTACCGCCGCACGCGCTGCCCCCCTTCTTTCCTCTATAGGCCCTCTACAGGCGCGCCTCGGCCGGCGGGGCCCCAGCCCCGCGACGGCCTGCGGCGCGCAAAGCGACGCTATTGCATCTCGACGGTGTTGAAGTACTCCGACCCCGTCGGGTGCGGCACGTAGCCCTTCACACGCTTCGCGAACGCCAGCGGCGGCTGGTTGTTGGCGACGAAGAGCCGGCCGACGTCGTCACGCAGGAGCTGCTCGGCCTGACGGTAGAGCTTCGCCCGCTCCGACTGCTGCGTGAGCTTCTGCGCGCGCAGGAGCACGTCGGCCAGCGGCTTGTTGGCGTAGAAGCCCTCGCGCGCGGCGCCGGGCTGGCAGAAGAAGTAGCAGAGGAAATTGTCCGGATCGCCGTTGTCACCCGTCCAGCCGAGCATGTAGAGCGGCATCTGCCCGTTCTTTCGCTTGTCGAGGTAGACCGCCCACTCGGTGGTCTGCAGCTGCGTCTTGACGCCGACCTTCGCGAGGTCCGCCGCCATCGCCTCGGCGATCTCCTTCGGGTTCGGGAAGTACGGCCGCGAGCGCGACATGTACCAGAAGACCAGCGGCTCCTTCTTGCCGTCCTCCCACGTGATGTCCGACAGGCCTTGCGACAGGCCGGCCTCGCGGAGCAGCGCCTGAGCGTGGCTCGGGCCGTACTCGTAATCCTTCAGCTCGCGGTTGTAGCCCCAGAGCGCGGGAGGCTGGAACTGGCTCGCGACGAGCCCGGTGCCTCCGTAGAGCGCGTCGACGATGCCCCGCTTGTTGATGGCGTGGGCGAAGGCCTGGCGCACGCGCTTGTCCTGGAACTCCTTCACCTTGTAGTTGAACGCGATGTAGCCCGTCGTGTTCGTCGGCCGCAGGAGCAGCTGGAGGTTGGCGTCGTTCTTCACCACGCCGACGTCGTCAGGATTGAGCCCTTCCATGCCGTGGATCTCGCCGGCCTTGAGCGCGCCGAGCCGCTGCGAGTTGTCCTTGAGGTTGCGGATGACCAGGCGCTTGATCCGGGGCTTCTGACCCCAGTAGTCGGCATTCGCCTCCAGCACGACCTCCTGGTTCGGCTTCCACTCCACGAACTTGTAGGCGCCGGTGCCCACCGGGTGCTTGCCGAACTCCGTGCCCCAGCGCTCCACGGCCTTGGGGCTCGCGATGTCGAAGACGAACATCGCCAGATTCGCCAGGAAGGGCGCCTGCGGCTCCTTGAGCGTGATGCGCACGGTGTGCGTGCCGACGGCGTCCACGGCGCCGACGATCGACTTGTCGTCGAAGCCGGCGAACTGCGCCTCCCAGTACTCGAAGGTCTGCCCCGCCTTCACCTGGTTGTCGTGCTGGGGATGGCTCGCCTTCCACCAGCGCTCGAAGTTCCAGACGATGGCGGCGGCGTCGAGCGGCGTGCCGTCGTGGAACTTCACCGACCGGCGGAGCTGGAACGTCCACACCTTGCCGTCGCGCGAAACCTCCCACTTCTCGGCCAGCGCGGGCTCGACCTCGGTGGTGGCGCCGCGATACTTCACGAGGCCGTCGAATATCTGGCGCGTGAGACGCGACGAGATGCCGTCGGTGATGACGGCCGGGTCGAGCTGGACGGGCTCGCCCTGCGCCCCGAAGACGAATGTCTGAGCCGATGCGGCGGGCGCGGCGCTCACGAGCGCCGCGACGAGCAGGGACGTGAGCGTGAGCAGGCGCATAGGATGAACCTCCTTGAGACGAGACGGCGCTCGAGCGCCGTTCGGGCCGGCCCATTATCGCAGGTTGGCGGGGCGTGCGCCGCCGGCCGGTGCGGGGCAGGGCCCCGCCGGCCGAGGCGCGTCTGGGGTGGCTCCAGGCACGGAAAGCGTTGTATGGTCAGTTCCATCATGGGCGACTCTGCGGACGCTCGGCGCTACCTCGAGAACTGGCAAGACGAAGTCGACAGCGCGGCGGAGTATCGCGCGATGTCGGCCAGCGAGCCCGATCCCCGGCTCGCGAAGGTGTACGCCAACCTGGCGGCGATGGAGGAGGGTCACATCGGGTTCTGGGAGGACCGCCTGCGGCGTGTCGGCGCGAAGGTGCCGCCGCTGCGCGCCTCGTGGCGGAGCCGAGTGCTGGCGGCCATCGCACGGCGCCTGGGCCCCGATCTGGTGCTGGCGACGATCGCGGCGAAGGAAACTGTCGATCAGAACAGCTACCTGAAACAGCCAGAGACCGCCGGCACCGCGATGCCCGGCCACGAGCGATGGCACGCGAAGGTGCTGCAGCAGCTCGTGTCGAGCCAACCCCGCGGTCTGCAGGGAGCTTCCTCGGCCGCCTCGAGGGCCGGCATCGATCGGTCGGCGGCAACGCGCTGCGCGCCGCGGTCCTCGGCGCCAACGACGGGCTCTGCTCGAATCTCAGCCTGGTCATGGGCGTGGTCGGCGCGTCGATGGTGCTGCGGCAGTTCGACGTCGGCGCGGACGCCGCGCCGTACGTGGAGCTCTTCTTCCAGGTGACAACGAAGATCGAGCTCTATCCCGAGACCCGCGAGGTGCTGGACGGCCTCGGCCCCGTCCGCACGGCCATCGTTTCGAACGCCGACCACGAGCACGTCGCGGCGTGGAACTTCACGCTGCCGGTCGAGTTCATCCTGATCTCCGAGGCCGTGGGCGCCTACAAGCCGCATCGGCTCGTCTTCGAGCGCGCGCTCGAGCGGCTCGGATTGGCGCCCCACGAAGTCCTGCACGTCGGTGACAGCGACGTTGACGACGTCAAGGGCGCGAAGGCGGCGGGCCTGCGCGTCGCGTGGGTCAATCGCGACGGGCGCGCGCGGCGCGCCGGGGTGCCGGAGCCCGACTTCGAGATTCGCGATCTCAGTCAGCTGCCGCCGCTGCTGCGCCGCGGCTAGTGCCGCCGGCCCGGCGCCACCGCCCGCTGCGCCGGTTGACAACCTGAGAACGGCCACCGACACTGACGGCTCGAGGCGATTCCCGGCGGCAGGAGGCCAGCATGCCCGTCTCGTTCGCGCGGCGCGGACCCATCGGCATCGTCACCCTGAGTCGCCCCGAGGCGCGCAACGCCTGGGGCGCCGATTTCAACGAAGGCCTCGCGCGCCATTTCGCCGCCATGGAGGACGACGACGAGATCCGCTGCGCGATCCTGACGGGCGACGACGCGGGCGGCGCGTTCTCCGCCGGCGCGAACCTCAAGGATCCGCGCACGCACACTATGGCGTCGGCCGCCGACTTCATCAAGAGCATCGCCAAGCGTCGCGGCCGCGCCTTCGAAGTCCTCGGGAACTTCCCCAAGCCGCTCGTCGGCGCTGTCAACGGCTACGCCGTGGGCATCGGCTGCATCGTGACCTTCTGCTGCGACCTGCTGGTGGCCTCCGAGCGGGCGGAGTGGCGGCTGCCGCAGGTGACGCTCGGCATCCTGCCGGCGTACGGCGGCAGCACGCGGCTCGCGCGCTGGGTCGGCCGGGGCCACGCGATGCGCCTGGCCATGGGCTTCCCGCTCACGGCGCAGGAAGCCCACCGCATCGGGCTCGCGCAGTGGCTGGTGCCGCACGGCAAGGTGATGGACCAGGCGCTGGAAGTGGCCGGCCACATCGCGTCCTTGCCGCCGCTCGCCGCGCGTCTCACGAAGGAATCGCTGCTGACGGGTCTCGACATCCCGAACCTGTCGGACGCATCGCTCGTCGATCTCTACCGGTTCGCGACCCTCGAGCTGACCGAGGACAAGGCCGAGGGGCACCGAGCCTGGCGCGAGAAGCGCACGCCCGCGTTTCGCGGACGGTAGCGCGCCATGACCTTGCGCGAGCGGATCGGAGTCGACCTAGGAGGCCGGCGGCGCCTGGAGGACGGCCTCGCCTGGGCGGCCGCGAACGGCGTGCACTACGTCGACATGTGCCTCGAGGGCGCGCCGGACCATCCCAACCCCAACGCGCCCGCCACCTGGACGGCCGCGCGCGAGGCGGCGCTTCGCGCCACGTGCGAGCGACACCGCATTCACCTGGGCCTGCATTCGGCGTCGGCCGTCAACGTCGCCGAGACGTCGCTCCTGGCCGACGCCGCCGAGCAATACCTCGAGACGTACATCGACCTCGGGGGTCGTCTCGGCGCCGAGTGGATCGTCGTCCACGGGGGCTATCACTTCACCGGCGACTACGCCGCGCGCCGCGCCGCCGGCATCGAGCGCCTCCAGCGCGCCGCCGCGCTTGCCGAGCGGGCCGGCGCGCGGCTGCTCCTGGAGAACCTCAACCGGGAGCCGGAGCACGCCGAGATCCGCTATCTCGCCCACAATCTCGAGGAGTGCCGGGAGTACTTCGGCCGGATCCAGTCGCCGAGCCTCGGCTGGGCGTTCACGGTCAATCACGCGCACCTCGTTCCCGAGGGCATCGACGGCTTCCTCGACGCGATGGATCTCGGACGGTGCGGCGAGGTGCGCGTGGCCGACAGCCACGGACATCGGGCGATTCTCCCTACGACCGCTTCCAGGCGGGCGACCGGAGCGCGATGTCCGAGGCGGCCCAGCGAGGGCTGCGCCTGTTCGAGGGCAAGGCGATGTGCTCGCGGTGCCACGCGGGCTTCAACTTCACCGGCGAGAGCTACCGCAACATCGGCGTGGGCATGGCGGTGAGAGATCCCGATCTGGGCCCCTACACCGTCACCCGAGACGATCCGGACCAGGGCGCGTTCAAGACGCCGACCCTGCGCGACGTGGCCAGGCGCGGGCCGTACATGCACGACGGCAGCGAGAAGACGCTCGAGGACGTGGTCGCGTACTACGATCGGGGGGGCGTGAAGAACCCGTGGCTCTCGTCGGACATGAAGCCGCTCAGGCTCACCGCGCAGGAGCGCGCCGATCTCGTCGAGTTCATGAAGGCGCTCACCGGCCGGATCGACCCGGAGGTGAGCCGCCCGCCCGATCTGCCGAGATAGGCCCCCGGCTCCGGCGACGCGATCGTGAACCCGGCCGATAGTCTGGAGCTGCTCGCGCGGTACGGCGCCGTCATTCTCCCGATCCTCGTCGTCGCCGAGCAAGTCGGAGTCCCGCTGCCGGCAGTGCCGGCGCTCCTGGGCGTCGGCGCGCTCGCGGCCACCGGACGCGGGAGCATCCCGCTCGTGCTGGGGGCGATCACCGTCGTCGCGCTCACCGTCGATCTCGCATGGTACGAGGTGGGCCGGCGGCGCGGCGCCCCGGTGCTCGCTCGGCTCTGCCGCTTGTCGCTCGAGCCCGACTCGTGCATCCGGCGGACTCAGGACATCTTCGTCCGCTATGGCGTCCGGGGAATGCTGGTCGCGAAGTTCCTGCCGGGCCTGACGACGGTGATGCCGCCCATGGCCGGCATCTTCGGCGTCGGGCGATTGCGGTTCGTCTGCTACGAGATCCTCGGCGTCTTGCTGTGGGCGGGGCTCTGGACGTGGGTCGGATACCTGTTCAGCGACGCGATCACCACGATCGTCGCGCAGCTCGCCCGGCTGGAGCGCGCGGTCGGCGTCGTGGCGGCGGTGGTCGCCGGCTACATCGTGGCGAAGTACGTGCGACGTCGTCTGTTTCTGCGCGCGCTCCGCATCGCCCGCATCACCCCGGAGACGCTGAAGAGCCGGCTCGCCGCCGGCGAGGCCGTCATGATCGTCGATCTGCGGACGCGGCTCGAAGTCGAGGCGACGCCGTTCGCGATTCCGGGGAGCCGCTGGATGTCGATCGACGAGCTCGACCAGCACCAGTGGGAGTTCCTGCGCTCGCGGGAGCTCGTCCTCTACTGCTCCTGACCGAACGAAGCTACGAGCGCCCGGGTGGCGCTCTCGCTCAGACGCAAGGGAGTGACGCGGGTGCATCCGCTGCAGGGAGGCCTGGCGGGCTGGATGGCCCTGAACTTTCCCGTCGTGGCGCTGGAGCTCCCGCCGGCCCGGACGAGCGAGGGCGCCGCCGCGACGTAGCGCGTCGGGGCCCGCGAATCTAGATCGCGCTCGCGGCGATGTTGACGGTGAGGGCCAGGAGCGCGGCGTTGAACAAGAAGGACACGACGCCGTGGACGGTGGCGGTGCGGCGGATCAGCTTGCTGGTGATCGCCACGTCGGAGACCTGCGACGTCATGCCGATGACGAACGAGAAGTAGACGAAGTCCAGATAGTCAGGATGCGGGTCGCCGCCCGGGAAGCTCATCCCCCGGCCGGCCGTCTCGTCGTAGAACTCGTGAGCGTAGTGCAGCGCGAACATCGTGTGGATGAACGTCCACGACAGGAGAATGGTGAAGCTGGCCAGAATCAGCGGGCTCCGCGGCCGGGGGGTGCCACCGGCCGTGCCGAGCACGGCGAAGATGGCGGCGAGGCTCGCCAGCGCCGCCGCCACCGTGCACGTCAGGATCGTGAGCTGTCCCTCGTCCTGCTCGGCGGCATTGCGGCGGATGTGCCGGACGTCGGAGGTCACGATCATATGGAACGCCAGCCCGAGATAGAGCGCTACCGCGATGTCCCAGCCGGTCAGCAGACGTGTCCCGAACCGCCAGTCCGTTGCGAGCACGGTTGCGGCGGCCACTACGAAGCCGACCGCCGCCGAGGAAAACAGTCGAGGCCGCGCGCTCACGATCCGGAACAGGAGCGGCAGGCTGCGATGCCGAGGACTCACGCCGCGAACATATCATCATCGACTCCGTCCCCACGCACGATGCTGGCCTAGCCCGTCCAGGTTTGATAGGGTTCCGATCGTGGAGCGGAGACCCGAGCCGCGGTTCGACTGGTTCATCCCGATCGACGGCGACGGCGAGCACATCGGCACGTGGCGCGCGGAGCGGCCGCCGACGTTCGACTACCTGCGCCGGGTCGTGGAGACCGCCGAGGCCGAAGGCTACTACTCGCTGCTGATCCCGACCCGGTTCGCGAACGGGCTCTTCGGGGAGACGGCGCCGCTGGCGGAGACGTGGACGACGGTGACGGCGCTCGCCGCGGTGACGCGCCGCATCCGGTTCCTGGTGGCGATCCGGCCGGGATTCATCTCGACCGGACTCTTCGCACAGATGGCGGCGGCGCTCGACCAGATCAGCGGCGGGCGGCTGGACATCAACGTCGTACCCGGCGGGATCCAGGGCGATTTCGAGCGGCTCGGCGTCACGATCGACCACGACCGCCGCTACGAGCAGGGTGAGGAGTTCATCGCCGCGCTGCGGGCCTTGTGGGCGAAGCCGGAGCCCGTGGTGTTCGAGGGGAGCACCGTGCGGCTGAAGGGCGCGGTGGTGTCGCCGGGGCCGGTGGCCGGCGGGCCGCGGTTCTACGTGGGCGGCGCCTCGCCGCGCGCCCTCGAGTTCGCGGCGGCCGGCGCCGAGGTGTACCTGGCGTGGATCCAGCCGCTGGACGACATCGCCAAGCTACTGGACCGCGTGCGGACGGCGTACCGCGCCCGGGGCCATCGGCCGGTGTTCGGCCTGCGCACGCACCTGGTCGTGCGCGCGACCGAGCGCGACGCGTGGGCCGCCGCCGAGGAGCTGATGTCGCGGGTGGACGAGCGCGTGGTGGCGCAGCGGCAGAGCGCGTTCGCGGGCACGCCGATGGTGGGCCAGCAGGCGCAGCTCCGGGCCGAGCTCCGCGAGCGGGCGCCCCGGCTCTGGAACGGGATCTCGAAGGTGCGCGTGAACCTCGGGACGGCGATCGTGGGCGACCCGGAGCAGGTGACGGCGGAGCTCGCCGCCTACTGGCGCCTCGGCATCGACGAGTTCATCCTGTCGGGGTTCCCGCACGTGGAGGAATGCCGGCGCGTCGCGTCGGACGTGCTGCCGCGGCTGCGCGCCGCGATCGAAAGAGAGCGATTGGCATGATCACCGACGTCGAGTCCTACTTGCGCTTCTTCGACAGCGTGCGCCGCCGGACCGAGCGCGACGTCGCTGCGCTCCCGCCCGAGGCGGCCGCGTGGCGGCCGCCGGCGGCGGATGGCGAGGCCGGCTGGGGCTTCGGCGAGCTCGTCGCGCACATCGGCGGCTCGCGTCTCTACTTCGCCAGCGCGTACCGCGGCGAGGGCTGGACCTTCTCGACCGCCGACATCGACCGCGCCGACCAGCGCACGTGGCTTCCCTGGCTGCGCTCGTCCGCGGAACGCTTCGTCGCGCTGCTTCGCGAGACGCCGCCGGAGTGGCTCACGCGCCGGATCGACATGATCGACACGCCCGGAACGCTGCCGGGATGGCGGCTTCTCATGATGATGCTCGAGCACGAGGTGCACCATCGGTCGCAGATCGACACCTACGCGGGCCTCCAGGGCTGGCCGGTGCCACAGATCTTCGACCGATCCGCCGAGAGCATCGTCGCGCTCCAGCCCGAGCAGCGCGCGCGCTACCAGCGCTGACCACCGCGTGGACGCCGCGGGCGACCTTCGCTAGACTGGACGGCGCTATGACGACCACGGTGCCGGGGACGAAGGCCGCGTTCGCGGCCGACTACGACGCGCCGATCCCGTACATGCAGCGGACGCGCGACTACTATCAGCTGCTCGGCTTCAGTTCCTATCGCTGGGCTCACTTCGCCGAGGTGCCGTTCACGCCGCTCCGGACGCCGCTCGATCGGGCGCGCGTCGTGTTGATCACCACCGCCGCGCCGTTTCAGCCCGGCGTGGGCGATCAGGGGCCCGGCGCGCCGTACAACGCGGCCGCCAAGTTCTACCAGGTGTACTCGGCTTCCACCGAGACGGTGCCGGACCTCAGGATCTCGCACGTCGGATACGACCGCCTGCACACGACGGCGGCGGACATCAACACGTATCTGCCGCTCGCACAGATGAAGCGGGCGTCGGCCGCGGGACGGCTCGGATCGCTCGGGCCGCGGCTTCACGGCGCGCCGACGAACCGGAGCCACCGGGTGACGCTGGAGACCGACGTCCCGGAGCTCCTGCGGCGCTGCCACGAGGACGGGGCCGACGCGGCCGTCCTCGTGCCGAGCTGACCCGTGTGTCACCAGACCGTGAGTCTGGCGGCGCGGCACCTGGAGGCGAACGGGATCTCCACCGTGATCATGGGCTGCGCCAAAGACATCGTAGAGCTCTGCGGCGTGCCGCGCTTGCTGTTCAGCGATTTCCCGCTCGGCAACTCGGCGGGGCGTCCATTCGACGTCGAGTCGCAGGCCCAGACGCTCGAGCTCGCCCTGCGGGTCCTCGAGAGCGCGCCGGGCGCCCGCACCACCGTGCAGTCGCCGCTCCGCTGGAGCGAGGATGCCGCCTGGAAGCGCGACTACCTCGACCTGACGAAGCTCTCCCCGGAAACGATCGCCGAGCGGAAAAAGGAGTTCGACGAGGTGAAATCGATCGCGCGGGCGAAACGCGAGGCATCGTGAGCAAGCCGTTCGCTCGGGTCCGCATCCTCGATTTCACCCGCTACCTGGCGGGGCCGTACGGCACCTACCAGCTGGCGCTCCTGGGCGCCGACGTCGTGAAGATCGAGTCGCACGAGGGCGACGACACGCGCCGCCAGCTCGCCGACCGCACGTGGGCGGAGCGGAAGATGGCGCCGTCCTTCCTCGCGGTGAACGGCAACAAGCGCAGCATCACCCTCGATCTCCGCAAGCCGCAAGCCGTGGCGATCGTCAAGAAGCTCGCGGCCACCGCCGACGTCGTCTGGGAGAACTTCCGCGGCGGCGTGATGGACCGGCTCGGGCTCGGATACGAGGCGCTCTCGGCCGTGAACCCGCGCCTGATCTACTGCGCGGTCTCCGGCTTCGGCCAGACCGGACCCGAGCGGACGACCGCCGCCTTCGACGGAAAGCTCCAGGCGATGTCGGGGATCATGTCGATCACCGGCGAGCCCGCGCACGGCCCGACCCGCGCCGGATTCGCCATCTGCGACACGATCGGCGGCATGACGGCGGCGCTGGCGGTGGCGAGCGCGCTCTACCAGCGCACGCACACCGGGCGCGGCCAGCTCGTCGACGTCGCGATGCTCGACGCGGCGCTCGCCTTCATCCCCGGGACGGTCTCCGAATACACCGTGGCGGGCATCGAGCCGCGGCAGATCGGCAACGGCTCGGTGAGCCGCAAGCCGACCGCGAGCCGGTTCCGCGCGCGGGGCGGCTACCTCGTGCTGGCGGTGCTCACCGAGAAGCAGTTCGCCGGCCTCATGAGGACGCTCGGCCGCGCCGACGCGCTCGACGATCCGCGCTTCAAGGACTGGCCCGCGCGGACGGCGAACGAGCCGGCGCTGCGCGAGATCATCGAAGCGGCGCTCGCGACCGACGATCCCAAGAGCTGGGAGGCGCGTCTGACCGCCGCCGACGTGCCGTGCGGCTCCATCTGGAGGATCGACGAGATCGTCGAGCACCCGCAGCTCGAGCACCGCGACGTGCTCCAGACGATCGACTCGCGCTACGGACCGATGCGGCTCGTGGGCGCCGGGTTCCGGCTCGAGCACGGCAGCCCCGGGCTCGACCGCGAGCCGCCGACGCTCGGCGAGCACACCGACGAGATCCTGAGAGAAGCCGGGTACGCAGCCGAGGAGATCGAGCGGCTGCGGCGCGACGCGGTCATCTGATCGTGGGCCCGAAGCCCGGTCTCGGCCTGATGATGGCGGGGGCGCTCATCGCCTTCGCGGGCTTCTGCATCGTGCTGGTGAGGGTGTTCGACGTTCCCGACTACTGGGTCCTGCTCGGAGTCGGGATCGGGATGTTTGCGCTCGGAGTCGTCCGTCGGCTCACGGGCGGCAGCCGAGATTAGCAGCCGGCCGACCGCGGCCCGTCTCGCGGGCGCCGATCAGCGCCCGGCCAGCCCCGGCATCGTGAAGCGCTGCGCGTCGAGCTCCGCGATCAGCGCGCTCGACTGGGCCGGCGTCAGCGCCACCAGCGGAGGGCGGACCGTCGCCCAGCCGGCGTCGCGGCCGTGGTGGGCGATAGCGGCCTTGAGCGCCGGGATCATCGGGAACCTCTGGAACACGCCGCGGATCACGTCGAGCCGCGCCTGCTGGGCGTCGGCGCCCTCGGCCCGCCAGGTGTCGTAGAGCCGCGCGATCGGCTCGGGGTGGACGTTGGCGGTGGCGCTGATGCAGCCGGCGCCGCCGTAGCGCATGTTCTGCAGCAGGAACGTCTCGGAGCCGGCGAACACGTCGAAGCCCGCCTTCGCGAACGCGTCGAGGAACCCCTTCGTGTTGCTCCAGTCGCCGCCGCTGTCCTTCATGCCGGCGACCTGCGCCGGATACCTGGCGAGCAGGCGCTCGACGAGCCCGAGCGTGATCGGCACCTGAGCGACCGGCGGGATGTGGTAGACGTACACGCGCAGCCGCGCGTCCCCCACGCGCTCGATGACTTCCGCGAAGCTCCGGAACAGGCCGTCGTCGCTCACGCCCTTGTAGTAGAAGGGCGGCAGCATCAGCACGCCGCCGCAGCCGACCTTCATCGCGTGGGCGGTGAGCCGCACCGAATCGGTCAGCGCGCAGCAGCCGGTGCCCGGCATCATCCGCGCCGGATCGAGCCCGGCCCCCACCAGCCGATCGAGCAGCTCGATCTTCTCGTCGACCGACAGCGAGTTCGCCTCCGAGTTCGTGCCGAAGATGGCCAGGCCCACGTTCTGGGACAGAAGCCAGCGGCACTGGTGCACGAAGCGCTCGGGATCGGGCGCCAGGTCGGCGCCAAACGGGGTCACGACGGGGGAGAGCACGCCGGCGATACGCGGGACGTCCGTCACGTTGTCGCCTCCTGGAGGGCGCGCCGCAGGCCGAGGCGCGCCTATGAACAAACAGCATACAGGATTGGAATCGGGCGAAGCCATTGCGAAGAGCCCCGGCACCGGAGTACCCTCCGCCCCACCGCCGATGAGACTCCAGGGATTTCCGGGCGCCGCGCTCGTCGCCGGCGCCGGCCTCTTCCTCGCGATGACCGCGCTCCTGGCCGCGTCGCGCGCGCCCGAGGACGTGCCGTCCTTCCGCCTCCACGTGGCCGTCCCGGACCCGCTCTTGTTCGCGAGCGGCGCCGCGTTCACTCTGGCGGTCGCCATCGTGATCGGCATCGCGCTCTCGCGCGATCGGCGCCGCGAGGTCGAGCGCGTGGAGGAGCCGTCGAAGCTCCCGTGGTGGCTCCAGGCCATCTTGCGGGCGCTGCCGCTCCTGCCGCTTCTCGCGATCCTCGTCGTCTTCTCGCTCGGGTGGCCATACGTCGAGAGCTCGCTGCTCGCCTGGAGCCGCTTCGTGATGTTCGCCGGCTCCGATTCCGGAGCGCCGCGGCCCGAGATCCCCGTGCTCTCGCTGCCGTGGCTCGGATGGCTCGCCGGTCTGCTGCTGCTCCTGGCCGGTCTCGCGACGCTCGCGGTGGCGCTGCTGCTGCTCTTCGCCGAGCGCATCGCGCGATGGTGGGAACGCCGTCAGGGCGGCGAAGCGGCCGAGCCGCTGAACGAGGCGGTTCAGGAAGGCCTCGACGACCTGGCGAGCGAGCCGGATGCTCGCGCGGCGATCATCCGGTGCTACCGGCGCTTCGAGCGAGCCACGGCCCGCGCGCGCGTGGTGAAGGCACCCTGGCAGACGCCGGACGAGTTCATGCGCGAGGCGCTTCGGCGCCTGGTGCTGCCGCATCGCGCGGTGGATCGGCTGACGCGCCTTTTCGAGCTGGCGCGGTTCAGCGTCCATCCGCTCGGGGCGGCGGAGCGCGACCTCGCCCGCGCCTGTCTCGAAGACATCCGAACAGAGCTCGAGCGCGAGGAGGCGACCCTTGGCGCCTGAGCCGAGCCGCGGTGCGGGTCTCGTCGCCGCGCTCGGGGTCCTCGTCGCGCTCGGCGCCGCCGTGTCGCTGACCGAGTTTTTCGTCGCGCCGGGCTACCGGCAGACGGCGATCCGGCTCATCTCCGCCCTCGTCCTGCTCGTCGCCCTCGCGCGCGTGCGGCCGATCGTGGCGGCCGCGGTCGAGCGCCGAGTGGCGTGGGGCGACGAGATCCTAGACGGCTGGGCGGACCGGCGCGCCGCGGACTCGCGCCTGGCGCGCCTGCGCGACGAGATCCGCTTCAGCGTGCGGAGCCAGTCCTACTTCGAGCACCTGCTGTGGCCGAGGCTCGTCGCGCTCGCGCGGGCGCGCGGCGGCTCGCCCGAGGCCGAGAAGCCGTCGGGACGGCGGTTCGGCCGGGGGCCGTCCGTCACCGCGCTCGCCCGCCTCATCGGCTCGCTGGAGACGCGCCGGTGAAGCTCGACCGCGTCACCGAGCGGAGCCGCGAGATCCTGGGCTCGCTCGCGCGCGTCATCGTCGGCAAGGGCGACGTGCTCGAGCGCATCCTCGCCGGGATCCTCGCGAGCGGCCACGTCTTGATCGAGGACTATCCCGGCCTCGCCAAGACCTTGATCGCGCGCCTCTTCGCCCAGGCGCTCGGCGTGTCCTTCAAGCGCCTGCAGTGCACGCCCGATCTGCTTCCCGCGGACGTCACCGGAAGCTTCCTGTTCGACCAGCGCCAGGCGCGCTTCGAGTTCCGCCCGGGTCCCGTCTTCACGCATCTCCTGCTGGCCGACGAGATCAACCGGGCGACGCCCAAGACCCAGGCCGCCCTGCTGGAGGCGATGCAGGAGGCGCAGGTGACGGTGGAAGGCGAGTCCTTCCGGCTCGAGCCGCCGTTCCTGGTCATCGCGACCCAGAACCCGATCGAGCTCGAGGGAACCTATCCGCTACCCGAGGCGCAGCTCGACCGCTTTCTGATCCGCGTCGCGGTCGGGTATCCGACCGCGGAGGAGGAGCGACGGATCCTCGAGCGGCGCCGCGAGCGGCGCCAGGACGAGGCCGAGGTGGGCGCGGTCGTCTCCCGCGAAGAAGTCCTCGCCATGCAGGAGGCGCTCGAGGACGTGTTCGTGGCCGACGTCGTGACGCAGTACGTGGTCGATCTCGCCCAGGCGACCCGCGCCGACCATCGGGTCACGCTCGGCGCCTCGCCGCGCGGCGCGCTCGCGCTGCTGAAGCTCGCGCGCGCCAGTGCGGTGCTGCGCGGGCGCGACTTCGTCACGCCCGACGACGTCAAGGCGATGGCCGGCCCGGCGCTCGCCCATCGGCTCATCTTGCAGCCGGAGCTCTGGGTCACGAAGCTCTCGGCCGCCCAGGTCGTCGACGATCTCCTGACGCAGGTGCCGGCCCCGAAGACCGAAGAATCCCGATGACCGCTCGGCTCACGCCGCTGGTCCTTTCGGCCTTGACGGTCGGCGCGTGGGGACTCGTGCTCGGTGTGCTGTCCGGTCGAGCCGAGCTGGTGGTGGTCGTGCTGCCGCTGCTCTTCGGTCTGCTCCGGATCGGCGGGACTGGCGCATCGCGCGGGTGGTCGCTCGCCCGCGTGCTCTCGGCGCCGCGAGTCTTCGAGGGCGAGCGCGTCACCGTCACCGTGACCGTGAGCGCGGGGCATCGGGTGCCGCTCCTCGAGCTGTTCGAGCCGCTGCCGCCGACCCTGCGGCTGGTGTCCGGCCACAATCGCGGACTCTTCACCCTGCGCCCCGGCCGGAGCGTCGAGTGGCGATACGAGGTCGAGTGCGTGCGCAGGGGCCGGGTGAATCTCGGGACGGTGCACGCGCGTCTCTGGGACCGCGCCGGGCTCGAGGCTGCCGAGACGTCGGTCCGGTTGCCGGGGCAGCTCTCCGTGTATCCGCGACCGCTGCCGCTCCGGCGCCTGCCGGGCCCGCGGCGGATGCAGGCCTTCGTGGGCAACTACGTGGCGCCGAGCCTCGGCGAGGGGCTCGAGCCCGGCGACATCCGAGCGTTCGTTCCGGGCGACCGCGTGCGCCACGTCAACTGGCGCGCCTCGCTCCGCTTCGGCCAGCTTTTCGTCACGCAGTACCACCAGGAGCGCAACGCCGACGTGGTCCTGATGCTCGACACCTTGGCCGAGGCCGGCGCGGCGCCCGACACGACCCTCGACGCGTCGATCCGGGCGGCCGCCGCGCTGGCCACGGGCTACCTGGCGCGGAAAGATCGCGTGGGCCTGCTCGAATATTGCGGGCCGTTCCGCTGGGTGCGGCCGAGCTCCGGGCGCGCCCACCACGAGCGGCTCTTCGAGGCGCTGCTGCGCGCCGACGTGATGTTCAGCTACGTCACCCAGGAAGTCGCGCTCGTGCCGCGGCGCGTGCTGCCGCCGCAGGCGCTCGTCGTCGCGATCAGCCCGCTCATCGATCCGCGCTTCGAGAAGGCGCTGGTCGACCTGGCGGGGCGAGGCTTCGACCTCGTGGTGTTGAGCCCGTCGCCGATCGTGCTCGCGCGGCGCGCGACGCGGCCATCGGCGCGCGCGGACCTCGCGTGCCGGCTATGGGCGCTCGAGCGGCGCGCGCGCGCCGACGCGCTGGAGCGCCTCGGCATCACGATCGTCGACTGGGATCCCGCCGAGCCGCTCGAGGCGGCGCTCAGCGGCTCGAGCGCCTCGCGCCGGCGCGGCGCGGTGCGCTGATCGTGCGTCGCCTGGCGGCGGTCCTCAGCGTGGTGCTCGTCGGCTATCCGCTCCTGGTCGTGTCCTCGACCGCCGTCCTCGCTCTCGGAGCGGCGGCGCTCTCGCTGTGCGCGCTCGGCATCCTGGTGGCGCCCCCCGTGCTCGTCGGCGGCATGGTCCTGGCCCTCGGCGAGTACACGCTGGCGCTCTGGCTCGCCGACGGCCCGCCCCGGCTCGCGGGCGCGGCGCTGCTCGGCGTCGTCCTGGTCCTGCTGCTCGAGACGGCCGACTTCGGCCGGCGCGCCCATCGCGCGACGATCGGCCCCGGGCTCTTCGCGGCCCAGCTGCGCTCGTGGGCCGTGGTCGCCGCCCTCACGGGGATGGGTGCCTGGGCCGCCGGCGCCGGGGCGAGCGTCGCCAGCGCCGCGGTCCGCCTGCCGTGGGCGCCCGCGATCGCGGCCGCCGGCGTCGCCGTCACGCTGGTCGCGGTCGCGCTCGCGCTGTCCGTCCGCCGCCTGCCACCACGCGACTGATCCACGCGCGGCCCCGCGCGCCCGGGGTTTCCTGCCGGGGATGCGGGGGATCTCAGGCTCCGGATTGCTTGAGGCGAGCGATCTCGAACGCGACGACCGGCCGATGGAAGCCCTTGAGCTGGAGCGGGCCGACCTCCGTGGCTTCCACGAGATCGGTCACGGCGGCGTAGATGCGCTGGCTGATCAGGATCTGGCCCGGCGATGCCTCGGTGCAGAGGCGGAAGGCGAGATTGGTCACGCTGCCGATGGCCGCGTAGTCGCGCCGACCCTCGAAGCCGATCGCGCCGATCGTCGCGTAGCCCTTCGCGATCCCCATGCCGAGGTCGAGATCGTATCCCCGCCGTCGCCACTCGGCGCCGAGCACGCGGATCCGCGCCCGCATCGCCTCGGCCATGCGGATCGCCCGCTCCTCGGGGTTCGCGACCTCCACCGGATCGTTGAAGAAGATCATCATGCCGTCGCCGGTGAATCGCTCGAGCGTCCCCTCGTGCTCCACGATGAGGCGCCCCACCTCCGCGTGGTAGGCGCCCAGAACCTCCGACACCTCCTCGGGCTCGGCCATCTCGGCAAACGCGGTGAAGCCGCGCAGGTCGAGGAAGACCACGCTGATCTCTCGCCGGTGCGGCCGTAGCGGATCGGCCGCGCCGCCGGCCAGGATCGCGTCCGCGAGCTGCGGCGAGAAGAACCGCTTCAGCCGGCTCACCCGCTCGAGCTCGCCGACCTGCTCGGCCACCCGCCGCTCGAGCGTGGCGTTCCATTGCGCGATCTCCTCGGCCTGCGTCGCGACCGTGTCGTGCAGTGCCTTGATCCGGAGCATCGAGCGGACCCGCGCCGCGAGGGCGGCGTGGTCGACCGGCTTGGTCAGGTACTCGTCGGCGCCCGCCTCGAGCCCGGCGACGACGTCCTTCGCGTCCGCCATGGCCGTCACCAGGATGATAGGCGTGAAGGCGGGGCCCTGCTCCTTCTTGAGCCGGCGGCAGACCTCGACCCCGTCGATCTTCGGCATCATGATGTCGAGCAGGATCAGGTCGGGCGCCGAATCGCGCGCGGCCGCGAGCGCCTCCTCGCCGTCCGCCGCGGTGACGACGTCGTAGCCGTCGGCGGCGAGGCGCGTCCTCATGATTCGCAGGTTGGCCGCGTTGTCGTCGGCGATCAGGACGCGCGGCGGAGTCCTCACCCTGACTCCTAGCGCGTGACGGCGATCTTCTTCGAGCTCTCCCAGCCCGCCGAATGGGTGGGCTCGGCCACCGCCCGGAGATTGCCGCCTTCGTCGAGCGCGATGGTGAACACGGCCTTCGGATACGAGAAGACCGGATGCAGGTACACGCGCGCGATCTCGGCGCTGTCCTTGTAGAGCGCGATGTAGCGGACGAAGTGCTCGCCGAGCGAGGGATGGACCGAGCCGGCGCCCACCGTCACCGTGACCTCGAACCACTGCCCGCGCTTCACCGTGTCGGGCGCCTCGATCTTCGGCGTGTGCTTCTCGTCGTACGAGCGGCGGACCTCGCGGTACTCCGGCGTGAACTGCTCGGCCTGTCCCTGCGCGCCGACCCGCGCCGTGCCCCCGGCCAGCAGCAGGGCCGCCGTCGCGGCGGCGGCCCACGTCTTCGGATGTCTCATGACGGCTCTCCTCAGTTCTCGGGAAGAAACCGGTGGATCAGCGCCATTAGATCGCGGGGGCTGTACGGCTTGGCCAGGTAGGCCGAGGCGCCCGCGTCCATCGCCCGGCGGTCGTCGCCGCTCAGGGCGAACGAGGTCACCACCACGAGCGGGATCTTCGCCGTGCGTGGGTCGGCCCGCAAGAGGCGCGTGGCATCCAACCCCGACAGCTTGGGCAGCTGGACGTCCATGAGGATCAAATCGGGGAGCTCGCGCTGCGCGACCGCCAGCCCCTCTTCGCCGTCCGCGGCTTCCAGCAGACGATACGATGTCCGGCTCAAGAGCTGTCGCACGATCTTCCGATTGTACTCGTTGTCCTCGATGTGGAGCACGGTCCGGTCCCTCATGCGTGCCCTCCGTCTGCGTGCAGCGGCACCGTGAAGAAGAATCTCGATCCCTTGCCGATCTCGCTCTCGACGCCGATGCGCCCGCCGTGCAGCTCGACGAGCCGCTTGGTGATGCTGAGCCCGAGCCCGGTGCCGCCGTACTCTCTGGTGATCGTGGTGTCGACCTGCCGGAACTCGGCGAAGATGTTCTCGACCTCTTCCTTGGGAATGCCGATGCCGGTATCGCTGACCCGATAGGTGAGCCATCCTCCGTCCAGGCGCACGTCGATCTCGACCCGCCCGTGGTGCGTGAACTTGAGCGCGTTGCCGGCCAGGTTCATCAAGCATTGCATGATCCGCCGGCCGTCGCCGCGGGCCGGCGGGATGTCCGGCGCCGCCGAGGCGTTGAAGGCCAGCCCCTTTTCGATGGCCAACGACTTCAGGGAGGTGTGGACGACGTCCACGATCTCCTGCACCGAGTACTCCTCGACACCGAGCTCGAGCCGCCCGGCCTCGATCTTCGACAGGTCGAGCACGTCGTTGATGAGGCGGAGCAGATGACGGCCGTTGGTCTGGATGTCGACCAGCGGCTCGCGGAGATTCGGCGGCACCTCGCCGTAGAGCTCATCGAGCATGATCTCGGTGAAGCCCAGGATCGCGTTCAGCGGCGTGCGCAGCTCGTGGCTCATGTTCGCCAGGAACTCCGACTTGGCGCGACTGGCCAGCTCGAGGCGATCGTTGAGCCCGCGGAGCGTGGCCGCCGCCACCCGCTGCTCGTCGTCGAGCCGGCGCAGCTCGCCGCTCATCCAGTTCATCCGCTCGGCGAGCTCGCCGAACTCGTCGCGGTTGGGCACGGCGATCGAGCCCCCGAACCGGCCCTCGGCCACCTGGCTCAGAAAGCCGTGGAACCCGCGCACCGGCAGGATGAACGACCAGGAGATCACGAACCCGGCGATCAGTGCGACCGCGACGACGGCGACGGCGAAGCCGGCCATCTGCGAGAGCGAGCGCCCCTGGGCGGCCTCGATGCTGGTTCGTAAACTCGCCATCCGCTTCTCCTCGGCGGCGACCAGCGAGCCCACCAGGCTCTCGATCTTCTGGTAGATCGGCTCCTGCCGCGTCCGCAGCGCCGTCATCGCGTCGGCCGTCCGGCGGTCGCGGAGGGCGTTGGCGATGTCGGCGACGGTCGCCATCGCGTCGTCCTGCGCCCCGCGGATGGCCTGGATCAGCGCGCGCTCTTCGGGCGGCGCCGTCGTCTCGAGCCGCGCGAGCGTGTCGTTGAAGCGGTTGTTCTCGCGCAAGATCAGGCTCACCGAGTCCTCGGACTGGGCGAGCAGCGCCATGGACGTGAAGTGCATCTGCATCGCGAGCGCGTGCTCGATCAGCCGCGACCATCCGACGCGCACGTGGGCCTGGTCCAGGAGGTTGGTCTGGCGCGCCGTCTCGGTCACCGTGCGCAGGCTCACCGCGGTGATCGCGATGAAGAGCAGCGTGATCAGGAGGAAGCCGGCGAGCAGCTTGACGTGCACCGACGCGCGGATGCGCGCGACGGCCCGGACCGGCGCGCCGAGCGGCGAGGCGAGCAGCGCCATCATGGGCGACGCCGCTCGGTCGGTGGTCCACGCCTCCCGCATGAGTCCCGCGCGGCTAGCGGGCGGGCATCTCCACGGTCACCGCGGTCGGCTCCTGATCGCCGACCACGACGTCCCGGGCGATCGTGCCGAGTCGTTCCTGCCAGATCTTCAGCGTGTAGCGTCCGGCCGGGAGGCCCCGCAGCTCGAACTCGCCGGCGCCGTTGGTGAACGCGTAGAAGGGATGCTCGGCGACGACCACCCAGCCGCGCATCCACGAATGCAGGTCGCACGTCACGCGGATGATCTCGGGGTGCGAGAACGAGATCGTGATCGTCCGCCCCTTCGGCTGCGTGCGGTTGAAGGGCGGATTGGCGGTCGGCGTGGCATGCAGGTTGTGCAGGAGGCGGTCGCTGTTCAGGAAATCGATCTTTCCGCCGGCCGGAACGACCACGAGCCGGGGCGCGAACATGCACTCCTTCTGGTCCATCGAGGTCGTGGACGGCAACGCCTCGCCGCTGGCCGCCGCCGGCGGCTTGTCGAGCCACACGACGGCGCTCCGGATGCCGCCCTGCGGAGACACGACGAGGTCCTCGGGATTCTTCTCCTTGCCGCACACGTACTGGTCGATCGTCACCGCGAGCTTCTTGATCTCCGGGGTCGCCCCCTTCAGGACGACCGTGCCCTTGATCGTTCCGGCGGCGGCCCCGCGCGGCGCCGCCGGCGTTCCGACGAGCGCGATGGCGCAGAGGCCCAGCAGCAGCGCTCGCCACGGCGTCAGAGTTCTCATCCCAGGACCCACAGTGTAGCCCAGGTCGGCGAATCCTCCGTTTCCTCCTTGACCGGGCCGGTCCTGCCGCGGTATCCGTCGAAGGCAACCGAGGAGGAAGCACCCATGGTGAGCCGGCGAGTCGTCAGATCCTACCAGGCGCGCTACAGCATGGGCGCCAACAAGGCGTCGATGTACGACCTCACGGACGCGATCGACGTCCACGCCCACGCGCGCGGCCAGGACGAAGAAGAGCCGATGCACGCCGCGCAAGAGGCCACGCGCGACGGCATGACGGCGGTCCTCTTCAAGAGCATCTCGCCCGGCCGTCCGTGGGAAGTGGCGCGCCGGCTCCAGGACGACGTCGATCGCTGGGCCGAGCGGGAGAACCTCAGGCCGGTGAAGTGCCTGTCAGCCTGGATCGTCGGCATCCCGTTGAAGCCCATCGACTTCGCCGAGATCAAGGCGGCGGTCGAGGGAGGCATTCTCGGCATGTGGATGCCGCCGGTGACCTCGGCGTGGAGCATCTATCGTCTGGGCGGCCGCGGCGTCTGGTTCGACCGGGCGCGCCGCTACGACGACCCCGTGCCACCGGCCGCCTGGGAGGACGCGCTCAAGACCGGCATCTACGTGCTCGACGACCACGGGCGGCTGCTCCCGGCGATCCGCGACACGGTGCGGCTCTGCGCCGACCACGGGGTGGCGCTGTCGTTCGGGCATCTCTCGCCCCAGGAGATGGACGCGCTCGCCGAGGAAATGGGCGCCATCGGCTACCGCCGGGCGTTCATCGACCACCCGTTCAGCGAGGTGTTCGAGTTCGACGTGCCGAAGATGAAGCGGTGGGCCGCCGCCGGCGTCCGCTTCGCGCTCACGTGGGACGAGCTTTCGCCGCTGCTCGGCGTGGATCCTCAGGACATGGTCGCGGCGATCCGCGCGATCGGGCCCGAGCACTTCATGCTGTCGAGCGACGCGGGCATCCCGCTGCTGCCGCAGACCGTCGAAGCCTATCGCCTGCTGGCGGCCATGTTGCGCGCCTACGGCATGAGCGAGGTCGAGATGCGACAGCTCATGACCGGCAGCGCGAAGGAGATGCTGACTCTGTCCTGACGGTCAGGCTCGGCGGTCCAGCGAGCCGGCGCGAGCGCCGCGCGCCTGGTCGGGTTCTCGGCCCGGCGGCCGCTGCAGAAGATCGAGCGCCCGCGCCGTCGCCGCGTGCGTCGCGCCTCAGCGGCCTGAGTCGGGTCGCGCGCGCACGGCCTCAGCCCGCGCGCGTCCGCGGCGTGAGCGCTACCCCATCGAGGCCAGGCGCGCCAGCAGCGCCTGCAGGGCGGGGTCGTCCGCGCCCTTGGGCTTGATGCGCGCGAACTCGTCGCGCTCCTTCTTGCGCCAGAGCGGCGGCTTCGTCGCGTCGATCGCCATCTTGCCGCCGACGCGCATCACCGTCACCTCGGAGCGGTCGACGTTCGGCGCCGAGATGTCGAGCGGATGGATGCGCTCGTGCGGGATCGTGATGACGTCGCGCTCGGGGTTCACGCGCGTCGAGATCGCCCAGAAGACTTCGCGCGGATCGTAGATGTTCACGTCCTCGTCGACGGCGATCGCGATCTTCGGGTGCAGGTAGGGGCTCGACAGGACGCCCAGCAGCACGTCGCGCGCCTGGCCGTCCCAGCGCGGCGTCATCTGGACGAACACCGTGAACATCGTGACCCACGGCGGGATGTAGACGTCGTGGATCTCGGTGCGGCCGTGGATCTCGCTGAGCCGCCGGTAGAGGCTCGCCTCCATCGGCACCGAGACCAGCGGCTGGTGGTCGGTGAAGACGGTCGCCTGCATGTGGCGGTAGATCGCGTCCCGGCGCCGCGTGATGCCGGTCACCTCGAAGACCGGCGCGGGGCCCTCGGCGCCCTTGCTGTAGCCGGTGAACTCGCCGAACGGCCCCTCGGGCTCGCGCACGCCGGGCGGCACGACGCCCTCGATCACGATCTCGGCCTGGGCGGGCACCTCGAGATCGATCGTCTCGCACTTGACGAGCTCGAGGGTCTCGCCGAGCACGCCGGCGCCCATCTCGAGCTCGTCGTAGCCCTCGTGCCGGCCGCTGAAGTTGGCGAGGATCTCGTAGCCGGGGTGCAGGCCGATTGCGAAGGCCATCGGCGCCGGCAGCCCGCGCTCCTGGTACTTCATGAGGTGCGCCCAGTTGTGGCGCGCCGCCATCCAGAAGCCCATCTTGCGCGGCCCGCGGACGAGCGCCCGGATGATCGCCTCGTTGCGCACGCCGGTGTCGGGATCGCGCGTGATGGTGACGCCGGAACCGAGGTAGCGGCCCGCATCGCCCTCGGAGTGGATCGGGATCGGCAGTTTGGTGATGTCGGCGTCGGCGCCGAGGAGCTTCACTTGCTTGCAGGGACCGTCGGGGACGAGCTTCGAGCCGCCGGGCACGCGCGTGAACATCCGCTCCGAGAGCTCCCGCACGACGTGGCGCGGCGAGGTCCCGAGCGCCTTGGCCTGGCGCGCGCGGTCTTTGACCAGGATGTCGCAGAGCGACCAGCCCGGGAATCCCTTGAGCCGGCTCAGCATGATCGGCCGCGGCGACGCCGAGCAGAGCGCGCCGGCCTGGGTGATCGGGTCGATCTCGTCGTCGACCCGGATCAGGTCGTCGCCGAGCGCCGCGAGGAAGTCTCGGAGATTGAGCGCCATGGTCGCCTCCTCAGGCGCGTTGTAACAACCGAAAATCGTGAAGTCAATTCGCGAGGCGCCGCTACTTCGGCTTGTCCGGACTGCCGGCTGCCTGCAGCGTGACGTCGTCGCCGACGATCAGGAAGATCACCTCGCCGTTCGAGGCCTTGTAACGCCACGTCTCCACCGGTCCGAGCTTCGTGAGCTCGTCCGGCTTGCCGAGCACGCGCTCGAGCTCGGCGCGCTTTCCGATGTCGCGCGCCTTCGAGACGATCTCTTCCTTCGTCGGCCGGCCGCACGCCACGAGGCCGACCAGCGCCAGCCCGCACACGAGCGCTCCCATCCTCTTCGCCGGCATCAGTAGCCTCCGACCACGGAGAGTACCGGATTTCGGTCTTGACCGAACCCCGATCCCGGGTATTAGTGGGGCGGTTCGAGGTCGAATCTCAAGGGGGGTGTAACCATGGCCCAGCCTGCCAAGCCGAAACCGGCGAAACGGACCGAGGCGGCACCGCCGGCCGCAGGCAAGAAATCGACGCTCCCGTACACCGGCCGGGAGTTCCTCGACAGCCTCGACGACGGCCGGGAAGTGTGGATCTACGGCGAGCGCGTGAAGAACATCACCCGGCACCCCGCCTTCCAGAACTGCGCCCGTATGCTCGCGCGGCTCTACGATGCGCTCCACGAGGACCACCAGAGCGGCAAGAACGTCTTGACCGAGCCCACGGAGTGGGGCGGGTTCACGCACCGCTACTTCCGGGCGCCGCGGACGGTCGCGGAGCAGGTGGCCGGGCGCGACGCGATCGCGGCGTGGGCGCGGATCACCTACGGGTGGCTGGGCCGCTCGCCCGACTACAAGGCGGCCTTCCTCGGCACGCTCGGCGCCAACGCCGAGTTCTACGCGCCCTATCAGGACAACGCGCGCCGCTGGTACCGGTTCTCGCAGGAGCGCGTGCCGTTCATCAACCACGCGATCATCCATCCTCCGGTCGACCGCAACCTCGCGCCCGGCGCGCCGGGCGGCCCCACCGACATCTGCGCCCACGTCACCAAGGAGACCGACGCCGGCATCTACGTCTCCGGCGCCAAGGTGGTCGCCACCGGCTCGGCGCTGACGCACTTCACCTTCGTCGCCCACCACGGCCTCATCCCGGTGCAGGGGGCGAACTTCGCGATCGTCTTCATGGTGCCGACGAACGCCAAGGGCGTGAAGCTCATCTGCCGCGTCTCGAACGAGATGCGCGCGGCCCTGCTCGGGAGCCCGTTCGATTACCCGCTGTCGAGCCGCCTCGACGAGAACGACGCGATCTTCGTGATGGACAACGTGTTCGTGCCCTGGGACGACGTGTTCGTGCACGCCGACGTCGAGAAGGCGAACAACTTCTTCCCGCGCACCGGCTTCCTGCCGCGCGCGCTCATCCACGGCTGCACCCGACTGGCGGTCAAGCTCGACTTCATCACCGGGCTCCTGATCAAGGCGACCGAGTTCACCGGGGCGCGCTCGTTCCGCGGGGTCGAGGCGAACATCGGCGAGGTCATCGCCTGGCGCAACATGATCTGGGGGTTGTCGGATGCGATGGCCAAGAGCGGCGATCCGTGGACCGGCGGCTGCATCCTGCCGGCCATGGAGCCGGCGGCCGCGTACCAGGTGCTGGCGCCCGAGGCCTACGTGCAGATCAAGAACCTGATCGAGAAGACGGTGGCGAGCGGGCTCATTTATCTCAACTCGCACGCGCGCGATTTCAAGAACGCGGACCTGCGCCGCTACCTCGACCTCTACCTGCGCGGCTCGGGCGGCGTCGACGCGGTCGAGCGGGTCAAGCTCATGAAGCTCCTGTGGGACGCGGTCGGTACCGAGTTCGGCGGTCGGCACGAGCTCTACGAGATCAACTACTCGGGCAGCCACGAGGAGATCCGCCGCTACGCGCTGTTCGGCGCGCTCGCGTCCGGCCAGTACGATCGCTGGAAGCAGTTTGCCGAGAGCTGCATGGCCGAATACGACGTCGACGGGTGGAAGGCCAAGGACCTGATCAACGTCGAGGGGCTCGCCGCGCCGCGCTGAGCGGCCGGGACGGGGTAGGATGTCGGCGGGTGGCCGGCCGGTACCACATGACTACGCGCGAGAGAGGACATCGATGATGCGACTTCGGACCTCCACGCTCCCGGGCTGGGCCCTCGTCGGCGCCGTCGCGGGCACCCTGGTCCTCGCCGGCGCCGGCGTGCTCGTGGCCCGCGCCGCGGACCCGATCAGGATCGGGCTCGGCATGGCGCTGACCGGCGGGCTGTCCGCGAACGGCAAACCGGCGCTGATGGCCATCCGGATCTGGAAGGACGACGTGAACAAGAAGGGCGGGCTCCTCGGCCGCCCGGTCGAGCTGATCTCCTACGACGATCAAACGAATCCGGCGACCGTCCCCGGCATCTACACGAAGCTCCTCGACGTCGACAAGGTCGACTTCGTCGTCTCCGGCTACGGCACGAACTTGATCGCGCCGCTCATGCCCATCGCGATGGAGCGCAAGCTCACGATCATGGGCATCCTGGGCCTGGCCAACAACGAGAAGTACAAGTACCCGAACTACTTCCAGATCCAGCCCTCGGGCCCGGACCCGGAGGCGAACTGGGCGACGGGGTTCTTCGAGATCGCGGCCAGGCAGAACCCCAAGCCCCAGACGATCGCGCTGATCGGCGCCGACGCCGAGTACCCGCGACACGCCATCGCCGGCGCGCGGGAGCTCGTGAAGAAGTTCGGCTTCACGGCCGTGTACGACAAGTCGTATCCGCCGAGCACCGTCGACTACACGCCGATCGCGCGAGCCATCAAGGCGGTGAACCCCGACATCGTCTTCGTGGCCTCGTATCCGCCGGACTCGGTCGGCATGGTGCGCGCGGCGGCCGAGGTCGGGCTGCAGCCGAAGATCTTCGGCGGCGGGATGGTCGGCCTGCAGTTCACGACGGTGATGACGAGCCTCGGGCCGATGCTGAACGGCATCGTCAACTACGATTTCTGGGCGCCCGAGGCGACCATGATGTTCCCTGGCATCAAGGAGTTCTTCGCCGAGTACCAGAAGCGCGCCAAGGAGGGCGGGGTCGATCCGCTCGGCTACTACCTGCCGCCGTACGCGTATTCCGCGGTCCAGATCCTGGGGCTGGCCATCGAGGGCAGCAAGAGCCTCGACCAGCAGAAGGTCGCCGACTACATCCGCTCCAACGAGTTCAGCACGATCGTCGGCAAGGTCCGCTTCGGCGCGAACGGCGAGTGGGCGAAGTCCCGGGTGCTCCAGGTCCAGTACCAGGGCATCAAGGGGACGGACGTCGAGCAGTTCAGGGTCCCCGGCAAGAAGGTCGTCCTCTATCCCGAGGAGTTCAAATCGGGCAACGTGATCTACCCTTACTCCGCGGCGCAGAAATAGCACGGATGCTCCGCACGGGCTGAGGGCCGCGCCCGGCCGGGGCGTGCGCCCTCGTTCTGTGTGGGGCACACCACATGATCTCCTGGGACCTCGTCGCCAATGCGGTGGTTGCCGGCATCCTGCTGGGGGGCTTCTACGCCGCCGTCAGCCTCGGCGTCTCGCTCACCTTCGGGCTCCTCGACGTCGTCAACATCGCCCATCCCGCGTTCGTGATCCTCGGCGCGTACGCGGCCTACATGATGAACAGCACCCTCGGCCTCGACCCCATCCTCACCGGCGTGCTGTTCACGCCGCTGTTCTACGCCATCGGCGCGGGCGTCTATCGCATCTACTACGCGAGCTTCGAGCGGCGCGGCGAGGAATCGCTGCGCGGGCTCGTCTTCTTCTTCGGCGTGCTCTTCATCATCGAGGTGGCGCTGAGTCTCACATACGGCGTCGACTACCGGCTGGTCGAGGCCGTGTACATCGGCAAGTCGATCGAGCTCGGCGGCATCGGGATCGCATTTCGCCTGCTGGTGCCGTGCGTGGTCGGCCTCTTGATGACCCTCGCGCTCTACCTCTTCCTGTCCCGGACGTTCTACGGCCGGGCCGTGATGGGCGTCTCCCAGGACCAGGTCGCGCTCCGCCTCATGGGCGCCGATCCCGTCCGGATCAAGACCATCGCCTTCGGCATCGGCATCGCGGCGGCGAGCCTCTCGGGCGCGCTCCTGATCACGATCGCGCCGGTCGTGCCGTCCACCGATCGCGACTACATCGGCCGCGTCTTCGCGATCGCGGTGCTCGGCGGCCTGGGGAGCATCGGCGGAACCCTGGTCGCTTCGATCATCCTCGGCGTGGCCGAGAGCTTGATGGCGACGCTCTTCGGGCCGTCCTGGTCGCTCGCGGTCTCCTTCGGGATCCTCCTGCTGGCGCTGGCCGTGCGGCCCGCCGGGCTCTTCGGACGATAGACGATGAAGACCCGCGGCGCGCTCGCGGTCGGTGTGGCCGTCATCGGTCTCGGCCTCGCGCTGGCCGGCCTGGGCGTCAACCCGTACGTCTATTTCGCCGGGTACGTCGTTCTGCAGTACGTCGTGATCGCCACGGCCTGGAACGTCCTCGGCGGCTACGCCGGCTACGTGAACTTCGGCACGCCGGCGTTCTTCGCGCTCGGCGCGTACACGTCGATCTTCCTCATCGAGGCCCTCCGGGCCCCCTTGCCCGTGTTGATCCTGAGCGGAGGCCTCGTCGCCGCGCTCCTGGGGCTCGGCATCGGCTATCTGACGCTTCGCCTGAAGGGCGTCTTTTTCTCGATCGCCACGTTCGCGCTCTCGGTCGTCCTGCAGACCCTCATCATCAACTGGGAGTACGTCGGCGGCGCGAAGGGCTACACGCTGATCCGGCCGCCCGTGCCCTTCTTCCGCAGCTGGGGAGTCCTGCTCTTCACGTTGATGGTCGCGCTGGCGGTCGTGACGGTCCTCGTCGCGCGGACGATCGAGCGGTCCTGGATCGGTCGCGGGCTGGCGGCACTGCGGGACGACGAGGACGCCGCCGAGTGCATGGGCGTGCCGACCTTGCGGCTGAAGCTCTTCGCCACGACGCTCAGCGGGTTCTTCCTCGGCGTCGCCGGCGCGCCGTTCCCGTACTACGTGACCTACGTCGAGCCGTCCTCGGCCTTCGATCTGAACTACGCGGTGAACGCGCTGGCGATGCCGATGATCGGCGGGACCACCACGTGGCTCGGGCCCGTGATCGGCGCCGTCCTGCTCGGCACAGCGCAGCAGGTCGCGACCGTGACGATCTCGTCCGAGCTCAATCTGCTGATCGTCGGCGTGGTGCTCGTGCTCTTCGTGGTGCTGGCGCCGGAAGGGCTCACCGGCCTGGTCCGGAAGCTCCGCAGACGGTGAGCCGGCCGATGGCGGATCCGCTCCTCGAGATCGACTCCATCACCAAGCGCTTCGGGGGATTCCTGGCGCTCGACCGGGTCAGTCTTCGGATCCGGGCCGGTGAGCGGCTGGGCCTCATCGGCCCGAACGGCTCGGGCAAGACGACCTTGATCAACTGCGTGTCGGGCGCCCTGCCGACGGACGCGGGCCGGATCCTCTTCGAGGGCCGCGACGTCACCCGGCTGCCGGCGCACCGGCGCACCCGGCTCGGCATCGTCCGAAGCTTTCAGATCCCCAAGCCATTCGCGAGCATGACCGTGCTCGAGAACCTGGGCATCCCGCTGGAGTACGCGGGCCTCGCGCGAGCGCACGGCGCGGGGGCGATGGAGATCTTGACGATGATCGGTCTCGACGCGAAGGCGCACCTGCGGCCGTCGGGTCTCACGCAGATCGAGATGCGGAAGCTCGAGCTGGCCCGGGCGATGGCGGCGCGGCCCAAGCTCCTGATCTCCGACGAGGCGATGGCCGGCCTGTCCAGCGCCGAGGTGGACGACATCCTGGCGATCCTCTTCCGGCTGAACGAGCAGGGGATCACGATCATCATGATCGAGCACATCATGCGGGCCGTCATGCGCTTCTCCAAGCGCGTCGTCGTCCTCGACGCGGGCAATCGAATCGCCGAGGGCACGCCGGCGGAGATCGTGCGCAATCCGGCCGTCGAGAAGGCCTACCTTGGCGAGTAGGCTCGTCGTGCGCGACGTCGCCGCCGGCTACGGAGCCGTCCGCGTCCTGCACGGCGTCTCCATCGAGGTCCGCGAGGGGGAGACGGTGGCGCTGCTCGGCACCAACGGCAATGGCAAGAGCACCTTGATCAAGAGCATCATGGGCATGCTCACGCCCGACGCCGGCGAGATCTATCTCGAGTCCGGCGGCACCCGGACCGACCTCACGCGGCGGTCCACCGAGGAGATCGTCGACCTGGGCATCGCCCTGGTCCCGGAGGGGCGGCGGCTCTTCCCCAGGCTCACGGTGGAGGAGAATCTGCTGCTCGGCGCCTACCGCCCCGGCGCGCGCGCGGACATCGACCGCAACCTACCCTTCTGCTTCGAGGCCTTTCCCGTCCTTCGCGAGCGGCGGCGCCAGCTCGCCGGCAGCATGAGCGGCGGCGAGCAGCAGATGCTGGCGGTCGCCCGCGCCCTCATGTCCTCACCCCGGATTCTCCTGGTTGACGAGCCCTCGGTGGGCCTGGCGCCGATTCTCGTCACCCGCGTCATCGCCAAGATTCGCGAGCTGAAGGAGCGCTACCAGCTGACGGTCTTGATGGCCGAGCAGAACTTCAATCAGGCGACCAAGATCGCCGACCGCGGATACATCATCGTCCACGGGCGCATCGAGTTCGAGGGACGCACCACCGCGGAGCTTCGCGAGAACGAGCTCGTCAAGAAGTACTATCTCGGCGTCTAGCCCGGCGGCCCTCCGGCGTGCGTCACGCGGTCGCGACGGGGTCCATTACTTCAGGCCGCCCGACACCAGCAGCGTCTCGCCGGTCATGTACTTCGAGTCGGACGACGCCAGGTAGACGGCCGTCGGCGCAATATCGTCCGGCTGCCCCACGCGCCCGAGCGGCGCCTGCGCCTCGACCATCTTCTGGAAGTCGCTTCCGACGAAGCCGGCGGCTTTTCAGATGGCGCGCGAGTCGCGAGAGATGCGCCTAGCCGTCGATGATCGCTGCCCGGTGGTCCAGCCGGCGGCGGAGGATCGCGGGTTGATGTATGGTCTGGGCATGAATTCGGAGTCGGCGGGGGCGCGGTTCCGGGAAGCGGTGGCGGCCGAGCGGCCTCTGCAGGTGGTCGGGTGCATCTACGCGTATGCCGCGCGGATGGCCGAGCGCGTCGGGTTCAAGGCGATCTATCTGTCCGGCGGCGGCGTCGCAGCGGGCTCGCTCGGCGTTCCCGATCTGGGCATCACGACGCTCGATGACGTGCTGACCGACGTGCGGCGCATCACCGGCGTGACGCGACTGCCGCTCCTGGTCGATGCCGACACCGGCTTCGGCGGCGCGTTCAACATCGCCCGCACGGTCCGCTCGCTGATCGCCTCCGGTGCCGGCGCCATGCACATCGAGGATCAGGTGCAGGCCAAGCGCTGCGGGCACCCGCGCGGACCGACCCCGACTTCGTCATCATGGCGCGCACCGACGCCCTGGCGGTGGAGGGGATCGAGTGCGCGATCGACCGCGCCGTGGCCTGCGTCGAGGCCGGCGCCGACATGATCTTCCCGGAGGCGGTCACCGAGCTCGCCGCGTACCGGCGCTTCGCCGACGCCGTTCACGTTCCGATCCTCGCCAACATCACCGAGTTCGGCGTGACGCCGCTGTTCGCGGTCGACGAGCTGGCGAGCGCCGGAGTGGGGATCGTCCTCTACCCGCTGTCGGCGTTCCGGGCGATGAACGCGGCCGCGCTGGCCGTCTACGAGACCGTCCGACGGGACGGCACGCAGAAGCGGGTCGTGTCCGCCATGCAGACCCGCGCCGAGCTCTACGACCTCCTCGACTACCACGCCTACGAGGGCAAGCTCGACGAGCTCTTCGCGAAGGACAAGGAGGAGTGACGACGTGCCGAAGATCCTGACCGAGGCCCAGGTGCAGGCGTTCCAGCGCGACGGATTTCTGTCGCCGGTCCGCGCGATGAGCGCCCAGCGCGCGCGCCACTATCGCGAGCGGTTCGAGTCGCTCGAGACGCGCGCGCCGGACATCAAGAAGATGAAGACGAAGTCGCACCTGCTGTGCCCGTGGGTACTCGACATCGCCGAGGATCCGTACATCCTCGACCTCTTCGAGGACCTGATCGGCCCGAACATCCGCTGCTGGAGCATGGCGTGGCGGGTGAAGAAGGCCGACGGCGAGACCTTCGCGGGCTGGCACCAGGATTCGTTCTACGGCTCCGCCGTCCCGGTGGTGCTGGGGGCCTTGGCGCTCTCCGAGTGCGGCAGCCGGCAGGGCTGTCTGCGCGGGATTCCGGGCTCGCACCGGTGGGGGATTCTGCGCCACGAGGAGACGGACGACCCGCGCAGCATCCTCGCGCGCGGCCAGTACATCACCGAGCCGTTCGACGAGTCGAAGGCCGTCGACTTCGAGCTTCGCCCGGGCGAGATGGCGATGTTCGACAACTCGCTCGTCCACGGCTCGGCGGGGAACTTCGGACCCGACCGGCGGTTCCTGCTGCTGGTGGAGATGCTGCCGACCTGGGCGAAGCCGACAAAGGTCCGCCAGCCGGCCATGCTCATGCGTGGCGTCGACACCTACGACAACTTCGACGACGAGCCGCGGCCCGACGGCGAGTACACCGAGACCGCGCTCGCGAACTGGAGCCGGGTCGTCGGCGCGCGGGCCAAGCTGCTCTTCGAGGACAGCCGCTACGGGCCGAGCGAGGCCTACGGGGGGACGCGGCCGGCGACATAATTCGTTCGCGCGCGCGGCTCGTTGAGTTTGACCGGGTCGGGTCGAGACGGTAACGTGGTGGCCCTGACCACTCTTTCAGCCCTCACCCGCTCGTTACGGCGTCGACCTCCCTTCACCCTGGCGCTCGTTGGCCTCGTGGTGCTGCTCACGGGCCTCACCGGCGCGATCATCGGCGGTGTGGCCTGGCGCGAGCAGCGGGCGCGCTCGCGCGCGCTGCTCGACGCCGCGATGACCCAGGCCGCCCGACTGACCGCGGCGCACGCCGATCGGATGCTCGAGGACGCCGCCGCCACCGCGCGTCTCGGAGCCGAGCTGGTTCAGCAAGGGCAGCTCGATCGGGGCGGCGACGACCGCGCGCTCGAGCGCTTCGTCCTCGCCGTGCTGCACGCGCACCCGCACCTGAGCTGGGTGAGCTACGGCGACCGCCAGAACCGCTTCCTCGGCGCATGGCGCGACCCCCGCGACAACGTCTACCTCAACCGGAGCTTCCCCGATCGGGGGCGCATCCGGCTCGAGGAGGACCGGATCCTCGCCGACGGCCGCCGCGAGGCCGTCCGCCGCTCGGACGACCATCGCTACCGTCCGACCGAGCGGCCCTACTACCGCCTGGCCGAGGCCCGGCGCGCGCCGGTGTGGACCGAGCCGTCCGAGTTCTACGCGGGCGGCGGGCTCGGCATCACGTGCGCGGCTCCCGTCTTCGACGTGCTGGGAGGCGTGAAGGGCGTTTTCACCGTCGATTTCTCCCTCGACCGGCTGGCGACCGCGTTCAAGGACCTGAAGGTGTCCTCGCGCGGCCGCGTCTTCGTCACGACGGCTCAAGGCGCCCTGCTGGTCGGGCACGAGGGCTCCGGCGCCTCGCGCAGGGAGGTCATCGACGCCGAGCTCGCCGCTGCGGCGATGCGCCAGGTTCCCGTGAGCGATGCGACGTACGAATTCGAGCACCAGGGCGAGACGTACCTCGCTCGCGCGGTCCCCATCTCCGTCGGCGATCTGCAGTGGGTGGTCGAGGTCGTCGTGCCCACGACCGACTACACCGAGCACGTCGACGCCGAGGCCAGGGTCGCGCTCGCGCTGGGGGTGCTGGCGCTGATCCTCGCCGTGACCGGGGGCGTCACCCTGGCGCGCTGGATCGCGCGTCCGCTGCGCGAGCTGGCGCGGCACGCGCGCCGCATCCGCCACGGCGACCTGGACGTGACCGTCGTGCCCAGGAGCCGCGACGAGATCGGCGTGCTGGCTCGGGCGATGGGCGACATGGTGCAAGCCCTGCGCGATCGCGATTTCATCCGCGAGACCTTCGGGCGCTATGTCAGCCCGGAGCCGGCCGAGCAGTGCCTGCGCGACCGCGACGCCCTGCAGCTCGGCGGCGAGGTACGCGAGGTCGCGATGCTCATGTCCGATCTCCGCGGATTCTCCGAGCTCTCCGAGCGCCTCGGCGCGCCCGCGATGATCGGGCTGCTCAACGAGTACCTGGCGAAGATGACGCCGGTGATCATCCAGCACGGCGGCACGATCAACGAGTTCATCGGCGACGGCATCTTCGTCCTCTTCGGCGCGCCCTTCGGCCGGCCCGACGACGCGGAGCGCGCCGTGCGCTGCGCCCGCGCGATGCAAGACGCGTTGAGCCAGTTCAACGCCGAGAGCCGGCAACGCCGGCTCTCCGAGCTCAGCATGGGGATCGGGCTCCATGTCGGATCGGTGGTCGCCGGCAACATCGGCAGCACCGAGCGCGTCAAGTACGGCGTGGTCGGACCCGCGGTCAATCTGGTCGCGCGCATCCAGGCGCTGACGGTCGGCGGCGAGGTGCTGCTCTCCGACGCCCTACGGCGCCTGGTCGCCTCCAAGATCGAAGTCGCTGAAGGGCGCCCCGAGCGCGTGAAGGGCGTCCGTGACGTCGTGATGGTCTACCGCCTGCTCGGGGTCGCCGCCGCGCCCGGTCGGGTGTCGACCCCGGCGCCCGAGCCGACGACGTCGATCGCCGAGACGCGCGGACGCTAGTGCCGGCGCCGGCGTGGGATTCGCGGACCCCGGTTTGGGGGTTGGCAGAGGGCTTGACCGTTCCGTGAGAGGAAAGAAACCGATCTGATCAGAAACTGATCGGCCGAGGCCCGACAATCGGATCGGTGGGCCCAAGTTTTACCGGAATTTCAGCTACTTCCTGCACTCCCCGGCCTGGCATTCCGCGTGCTTGTAGTACGTCGATCATGGACATCCCGGGTGCGAGAGCCGGAGAGCTGAGATTCCCGGGGTTCCTGGCCGCGACCGACCACGGGGCGCAGTTGGTCGAAGACCTTCTGCAGCTCGGCATCGCGATCAGCAGCGAGGGTGAGCTGGTCCCGGTGCTCGAGCGCATCGTGACCCAGGCGCGCCGCTTCACCGGGGCCGAGGCGGCCACGCTCTTCCTGCGCGAGGGCGCGCATCTGCGCTTCGCCGTGGTCCAGAACGAGGTCAGCCACCGACAGCTCGGCGACTACGAGCTGCAGCAGCGCCTCGAGGTCGAGCGACTGCCGCTCGACGTGCCGAGCCTCGCCGGCTACGTCGCGAACTCCGGCGAGATCGTCAACGTGCCGGAGGCCTACGACATTCCGAGCGACGCGCCCTACACCTTCAACTGGCGCATCGACCTGACGACGGGCTACCGGACCCATTCGGTGCTGGCGGTGCCGCTTCGCGACGCCGCGCAACGAAATCTCGGCGTGCTGCAGCTGATCAACGCGATCGGCGCCGACGGCCAGGCGATTGCATTCCATCCCCGCCTGGAGGACGTGGCCCGGGCGTTCGCGGCGTACGCGGCGATCGCGGTCCGCAGCGCGCGGCTCGAAGAGCTGTCCTTCAAGGATCCGCTCACCGACGGCTACAACCGACGGTATCTGATGCTGCGGCTCTACGAAGAGGTGAGCCGCGCCGCGCGGTACCAGCAGCCGCTCGCGCTGATCCTGCTCGACCTCGACGGCTTCAAGGCCATCAATGATCGCTGGGGCCACGGCGCCGGCGACGAGGTGCTCAAGCAGGTGGTGCAGCTCCTGGCGAGCCAATCTCGGCGAGACTCCGTCGTGGCCCGGTACGGCGGCGACGAGTTCATCGCCCTGCTCCCGAGCACGACGAAGGCGGCGGCGCTCATCTACGCCGAGCGGATGCGCGGGATCATCGAGCGCTATCCGTTCCCGCACGGGCCGCTGACCGCGAGCTTCGGTGTCGCCGGCTATCCCGACGATCCCGGCAACGTCGCCGACCTGATCAAGCGCGCCGACCACGCGCTCTACGAGGCGAAGCGCCAGGGACGAAACCTCGTGGGCGGTCACTGAGATGGCCGCGCTCGCCACCACCGCGCGCGCGACCAAGCGCGTGCTGATCGTCGACGACGATGAGCCGATCGTATGCGTGCTGCGAGACGCGCTCGGTCTGTTCCGCCACGATCACGCGTACGCAGTCGAGACGGCCGCCGACGGCGCCGAGGGCCTGGCGGCGATCGAGCGCGGGCCGTTCGACCTGATCTTGCTCGACCTGTACATGCCGCGGATGACGGGCCTCGAGCTCCTCGCGGAGATACGCCGGCGCAGGCTGCAGACGCCGATTCTCATGCTGACGGGCAACGAGGACAACAAGAGCGCGGCGAGCGCGCTCAAGAACGGCATCTTCGCCTACGTCCCCAAGCCGTTCGATCTCCAGCAGCTCGAGATGCTGGTCGCGCTGGCCGCCGCCTCCCGTTCGGCCGGCGCGGCCTGACCCCGCCGAGCCGCGCTCACCGCCCCGCGGCGGGCCGCTTCACCGACCGAGCCACCGGACGACCGCGCCGACGGCCGCGCCGCCCGCGATCAGCCACACCGAGTTGATCCGCCACCTCAGGAGGAGCACCGCCGCCACCAGGGCCAGGCCGGCACTCGGCCAGTCGACCACGGCGCTTCGACCGAGCTGCCAGGTGACCGCCAGCATCAGGCCGATCGCCGCGACGTTCACGCCGTCGAGGAACGCGCTCATCCAGACGGAGCCGCGCAGGCGCGGGACGATCGGGTAGACCGCGGCGACGAACACGAACGACGGGAGGAAGATCGCGATGGTGGCGAGCGCGGCGCCGCTCGCTCCGGCCACGACGTAGCCGATGAAGGTCGCGGTGGTGAAAACAGGGCCCGGCGTCAGCTGACCGACGGCGACGGCGTCGATGAGCTGCTGGTCGGTGAGCCATCCGAGGCGCACGACGAAGTCGTTGCGCAGGAACGCGAGCAGCACGTAGCCGCTTCCGTACAGCACCGCGCCGATCTTCAGGAACACGAGGAACAGGCTGACCGGGTCGACCGCGCCGCCGGCGACGCCCGGAAGCGCCGGAGCGCCGACCATCGGCACGAGCGCCAGCGCGCGCGGCGGGCGGCGAAGGCCCGGGCCCTGGCGTGCGGCCATGACCAGAACGCCGCCGCCGAGCAGCAGCACGATCTCGTTGATCCCGACCGCGTAGAGCACGAGCACGAGCGCCCCGACCGCGGCGTGAAGATATCCCTTGACCGCCGTCTTCACCAACGCCCAGATCGCCTGGACGACGACGGCGATGATCACGGGCTTGATCCCGTACAGGAGCCACGTCGCCTCCGGCGTGGATCCGTAACGCACGTAGGCCCAGGCGATCGCCAGCGAGATGAGCGCCGCCGGCAAGATGAACAAGGTCCCGGCCAGCACGAGGCCGCGCCAGCCCGCGCGCGCGTAGCCGAGGTAGATCGCCAGCTCCGTCGAGGTGGGGCCGGGGATGAGATTGCTCGCGCCGAGCAGATCGAGGAACTGCTGCTCCGTCACCCACCGCCGCCGCTTCACGACCTCGTCGCGCATCAGCGCGATGTGGGCCGCGGGCCCGCCGAACGCGACGAAGCCGAGCTTCAGGAAGAGCGCGGCGACCTCGCGCAGTGGTCCCGGGGACGGCCGCCCGACGTCGTGCACCCGGCGATGATAATGTGGAGGCCATGAGCGATCCAGTGACCGTGTCGGTCCTGACCCATCGCCTCGAGGCCATCGTGCAGGAGATGGGCGAGGCCATGCTGCGCACGGCGTATTCCCAGATCCTGAACTCGAGCCGCGACTTCTCGACGGCGCTCTGCGACGCCGGAGCCAGGCTGATCGCGCAGGCGGAGCATGTGCCGATCCACGTGGGCGCGATCCCGTGGGCCGTGGAATCGGTGCGCGACGCCTTCAAGGGGCGCGTGAGACCGGGCGACGTCTATCTCCTCAACGACCCCTATCACGGCAACAACCATCTTCCTGATTTGACGGCGTTCGTGCCGGTGTTCGTCGGCGACGAGGTCGCCTTCTGGTCCGTCAACCGCGCTCACCAGAGCGACATCGGCGGCTCGACCCACGGCGCCTACAATCCCGGCGCCACCGAGATCTGGCAGGAGGGCCTGCGGATCACGCCGCTGAAGCTCTACGACGCCGGCGAGCTGCGCGACGACGTGTTGCGCATGATCACGACGAACGTCCGCCACCCGCACGACTTCATGGGCGACCTCCGGGCCATGATCGGTTCGGCGCGCGTCGGCGAGCGGCGCCTGCTCGCGCTGACCGCCGACTACGGCGCCGCGACGGTCCTCGAGGCCGTGGACGAGATCCTCGACGGCGCCGAGCGGCAGGCGCGCGCGTGCGTCGCCACCTGGAAGGACGGCGTCTATCGCGGCGAGACGATCCTGGACGACGACGGCCACGAGTTCACCGACATCTGGATCCGCGCGACCGTCACCAAGCGCGGCGACGCGCTGACGGTCGACCTGAGCGACTCGCATCCGCAAGTCTCCGGATTCGTCAACTCGTCGTTCCCGAACACGATGTCGGCGGTGCACATGGCCTTCGCGTACCTCATCGACCCGCGGACGCCGAAGAACTCGGGCACGTTCCGGCCGGTCAAGGTGATCGCGAAGCAAGGCACGATCGTCTGGCCATACCCGCCGGCGCCGGTCACGCTCTCGACGAATCACTGCGCCCAGGAGATCGCCGAGGCGATGATCCGCGCGCTGGCCCCGGCGTGCCCGGACCGCGTGCTCTCGGGATGGGGCCGGCGGTTCCGCATCGCGATCAAGGGGATCAATCCCAGGACGCGCAAGCCGTTCATCTGGCACATGTTCCACGCGCGGCCGGGCGGCGGCGCAAGTGCGGCGGGGGACGGCTGGGAGACCGCGGGCGAAGGGCAGGCCGCCGGCGGGATCAAGTTCGGCAGCGTCGAGGTCGCCGAGGCGCGGTTCCCGCTGACCTTCGAGCGCCACGAATTCCGTCCCGATTCGGCCGGCGACGGCATGCATCGCGGGGGCGTCGGCGCGGTGCTGCGGCTGCGCGTCGACATCGAGGAGCCGGCGGTGGCCAACACCGCGGGCGACGGCGTGCGCCACCCGCCGTACGGTCTGCTCGGCGGCAAGGACGGTCTGCCGCATCGCTACCGGCTCGAGTCGCGGGGGCGCGCGACCCGCGTCCTAAAGACCAAGGAAGTCGGAGTCCCCGTCCGGAAGGGCGACGTGTTCCTGATCGAGTCGTCCGGCGGGGGCGGCTATGGCCCGCCCTCGAAGCGCAGCCGGGCCGCGCGGGCCGGCGATCGAGAGAACGGCTTCGTGAAGAAGTAATCGGGGGAGCCTGGGCTCCCCCGATTGACGTCGCGGTTACGAGGCGGCAGAGGCTCCGGCTGCCGGAGCGGCGACCCGAGTGCGGCTTCCCTGCAGCCGCTGTCCCAGGCCGATCAACGCCAACCCGAGCCTGACGCGCAGCGGTGACCGCGGCCTGACCGACGCCGCCAGCTGCTGCCGCGCCAGCGCGCCGCCGAGCTCGCGCAGGTGTTCCTTCGCCAGCCACTCGACCAGATAGCTGTTCACGTCCATGACACCGACTCTCCTCTCGCCAAGACCAGCATGTGGGCTCGCCGCGGCACCGGTCTCTCCTGCTGGGTCAGCACGATCTCGAAGCGCCGCGGTCTCGTCCGCTCGGCCTCGCTGAAGACGCTCGACGCCGCGTCCACCACGTGCATCACGGTGTCGGGCCGATCGAGCGGCACCGGGATCGTGAGCCGCCACCCGCCCCACCGCGTGCGCCGCACGACCGGCGAGACGACCGCGCCGAGCGCGCCGTGGACAGCGTCGGTCACCGCGATCTGGCGCGCGATCTCCGCGAGCCGCAGACGCTGGCGCCAGCTGGCGAGCCGCAGCGCCGCCGCGAGCAGTGCGACCGGGAACAACGCCACCAACAGGGACAGCGAGCCGAGCACTACCGATTGCATGTCCGCCTCCTCCCTTGTTGCTCCCTATGACACCGCGGGGAGGCGGGTGTGAAACGGCGAGCGAAGCTACGCGGCGAGTGGGTGCAGATCCGGGCGGCAGCTCGTGCAGGGCACGAGCCCGAGCGAGCCCGCGAGCTCGCGCGAGGCCAGCAGGGTGACGGGGCCGATCGGACGGCGCGCGATGTCGCCGCAGGTCGGCAGGCAATACTCGCGCTGGTCGTTGCGATCGTAGTGATAGAGGGTGTTCCGCGCCACGCGCGAGTCGCTGCGCGGGCCGATCGCGCGGATGCCCTCGACGGCGAGGAGCTGCTGCTTGAGCCCGACCCGGTCGCCCGAATAGCCGGTGAGCGCGCCCGAGGTTCCGATGATGCGATGGCACGGCACGACGATCGGCAGCGGGTTCCAGCGCAGCGCCTGCGCCACCGCGCGCGTGGCCGCGGGCCTGCCGATCTCGACGGCGATGCCGGCGTACGAGGTGACCGCGCCGTACGGGATCGCGGCCGTCGCGCGCAGCACCGCGCGGTGGAAGTCGCTGCGCGCCAGGCGCAGATCGATTGGCCACTCCAGACGCGTGCGGTCGCCGCGCAGGTACTCGAGCAGCTCGCGGTAGAGCGTCTCGATCTCGGCGCCGTCCTCCTGCAGCTCGACGCCGGCGACGCGGGAGAGCCGCGAGGCTCTCAGGTCGGCTCGGCCGTGGAGATACTCGACGAGCGACACCCCGTGCTCCGACCGCGCGATGAGAATGTGGCCGAGCGGCGAGGGAAACACCCGGTACGAGACCAGACGCGACCGCAGATCGGCCAGCCTCGACTCGAGCCCCTCGCGGGCGAGGGCCTCGCCCGCCGCCGCCGGCACGCGCCGGAGCGCGCCCACGACCCCCTCGATCTCGCGATAGCGGTGAAACTCGCGGCGGCAGGCCCCGCACGCATCGATGTGATGCTCGACGCGGCGCGCGGCGCCGGGCTCGGCGTCGCCCGTCGCGGCGGCGACGAGGTCGGGTTCGATCTCGAGGCACATTTGCGGTTTACGCGTCATCGCGGTCGCTCCATGCCGAGTGGGCTCGTTGCGGCGCCTCCGCCAGCCGGAAGCTCGTGACCGTTGAGGCTCAGGCGGATCTTGCGGAGTGCCTGGAACACGTGCGCCCGCGCGCTCTCCGCCGAGCAGTCGAGGCTTCGGCCGATCGCTTCGTAATCGAGGTCGTGGATTTTACGCATGACGAACGCGAGGCGTTGCTTGAGGGGAAGGGCCCGCACCGTGGCCTCGAGACGCGCTCGCGCCTCGCCGAACCGCGCTTCGTCCTCCGGTCCTTCCGGATCGGCCTCGCGCCGCTCCACCGACACCGCCTGATGGGCGACTCGCCGGCGCTTCTCGGATCGGAAGTGATTCCGGCTCAAGTTGGTCGCGATCGTGAAGAGCCAGGCTCGGACGTTGGCGTCCGGGCCCAGGGTGCGGTAGGCCCGGTAGGCGCGAAGAAACGTCTCTTGTGAGAGATCCTCCGCCTCGGCGGGCCGGGCGGTGACCCTGCGCAGATAACGATAGATCTCCGCGTGATGCGCGCCCACGATCGTCTCGAACGGCTGTTCGCCCATCATGCGTGAAACACCGCCGGCGCCCCGTTGTGAAAGGGTCGGCGAGGCTCAGCACATGATAAGGTATCTGGCGACGGGGAGCCCCAGGTGATCGAGACGGCCGACGTCGTCGTGGTCGGAGGCGGAGTCAACGGCGTGAGCATCGCCTACGCGCTGGCGGCGCGCGGGGTGAGCCGCGTCGTCCTCTGCGAGCAGGCCGCGCTCGCCAACGGCGCCTCCGGCCGCTCGAGCGCGCTCGTTCGCATGCACTACACGAACGAGTGGGACGCTCGGCTCGCGTTTGCCAGCTTCCCGGTCTTCCGGCACTGGCCCGAGATCATGGGAGGGCCGCCCGTGTTCACTCACACCGGCTTCGTCAACGTCGTCGCGCCGCCGTACGCCGACGCGCTCCGGAAGAACGTCGCGATGCTGCGCGGGATCGGCGTGAACACCGTCGCCTTGACGCCGGGTGAGCTCCACGATCTGCAGCCCTTCGCGAACGTCGACGACCTGGGCGCCGCGGCCTGGGAGCCCGAGAGCGGCTACGCGGATCCCGCGACGACCGTGGACGGCTTCGCGCGCAGAGGATCGGAGCTCGGCGTCCGGATCCTCCCGTGGACTCCGGTCCGGAAGATCCGGCGCCGTGAGAGTCGCGTCGTCGGCGTGGAGACGAGCGCCGGGCGTATCGACGCCGGCGCCGTCGTCGTGGCCGCCGGCGCCTGGGCCCCGCGGATCTGCCGCGAGATCGGGATCGAGCTGCCGGCGCGACCGAAGGGGCTCGACACGGTGCAGGTCACGCGGCCGCCGGCGCTGGCGCAGCCGCACGTGATCTTCATCGACAACGTGCTCGGCACCTACTTCCGGCCCGAGAGCGGAATCCGCACGATCGTCGGCGTGCCCTGTCAGGAGTGGGATCTCGATCCCGACGCGCCGATGGTGCTGGCGCCGAGCGCGCCGGCCGTCGGCGCCCAGATCCTGACGCACCGGATCCCGGCGATGGAGGGCGCCACGCTCGCGCGCGGCTATCGCGCCGTCGACTGCTACAGCCGCGACCGGCACGCGATCCTCGGACGGGTCGACGGGATCGACGGCTTGTACCTCGCGACCGCGTTCAGCGGCTCGGGCTTCAAGATCGCGCCCGCCGTCGGCACGTGCATAGCCGAGCTGATTTTGGACGGCCGCGCGAAGACGGTCGACATCGACGCGTTCTGCCTCCGGCGGTTCGCCGAGGGAAAATCGCCGGAGGGCCCGTATCCGTACGCGATCCGCCGCGACCACACCGACCGTTGACTTGTTGAAAGGCTCCGACTACTTTGGCTGCACGACTGAGGAGGATCCGATGTTCAAGCGAGTGGTGACCTCGGAGAAGGAGCTGCGCGACCTGATGGGCACGCCGAGCGAGCGGGCGATCAGGAAAGAGTCGCCGTTCATCGACGCGCCCAGCCGGGAGTTCATCGCCCACGCGCCGTTCCTGCTGCTGGCCACCTCCGACTCGACGGGACGCTGTGACGTCTCGCCCAAGGGCGATGCGCCGGGCTTCGTGCGCGTGCTCGACGAGCGCCACCTCGTGATCCCCGACCGTCCCGGTAACCGGCGGCTCGACGGCCTGCGCAACCTCCTCGACAACCCGCACGTCGGGATGATCTTCCTGATCCCCGGCCGCGAGGAGACCTTGCGCGTGAACGGCCGCGCCGCGATCGTGCGCGACGACGACGTCCTCGAATCGCTCGAGGCCAAGGGCAAGCGGCCGCGGGTCGCGATCGCCGTCGAAGTCGAGGAGTGCTTCCTGCACTGCCCGAAGGCGTTCCGGCGCTCCCAGCTCTGGGAGCCCGCGGCGTGGCCCGATCGCTCCGTCCTGCCCTCGATGGCGTGCGTCCTCTACGACAAGCTCCAGCCGGAAGGCAAGAGCCTCGAGGACTACGTGCGCGAGAGCGAGGAGGGCATTCAGAGGACGCTCTACTGAGCCGACGTCACCGCATCGGCATCGACGTCGGCGGCACCTTCACCGATCTCGTCGCGGTCGACGAGCGCGGCTCTCTCACGATCGCCAAGTGCGCCTCGACGCCGCCTGACCCCTCCGTCGGTCTGGTCGACGGGCTCTCGCTCCTGGCCGCCGAGCTCGGCACCGATCTGCGCGGGCTGCTCGGAGAGACCGAATCGATCGTGCACGGCACGACGGTCGCGACCAACGCGCTGCTCGAGCGCAAGGGGGCGAAGGTCGGCCTCCTGACGACCGAGGGCCATCGCGACGTCATCGAGATGCGCGAGGGGCTGAAGGACGACCGCTACAATCTGAGAATGCCGCCGCCCGTTCCGCTCGTGCCGCGGGTGCGCCGTCTCGGCGTGCGCGAGCGCCTGCGCTTCGACGGCACGGTCGCGATCCCCCTCGACAGGCACTCGCTGCAGAGGTCCATCGCCGCGCTGGCGAAGGCCCGCGTGGAGGCGGTCGCCGTCTGCTACCTGCACTCGTATAGGAATCCGCGGCACGAGAAGCTGACCGGGCGCGCCCTGGCGCGGCGTCTACCCGGTATCTACGTGTCGCTGTCGTCCGAGGTCCTGCCGCAGATCAAGGAGTACGAGCGGGTCTGGACGACTGTGGTGAACGCGTACGTCGGGCCGGCGCTCGCGAAATATCTGAGGAATCTCGCCGCGCGCCTCGCCAGCCACGGCTACCGCGGCGACGTGCTGATCATCCAGTCGCACGGCGGCGTGGCGCCGGTGCGCGAGTCGACCCGCCTGGCTGCAGGCGCCGTCCTGTCCGGGCCCGCCGGCGGCGTCGCCGCCGGACGCTACTGCGCCCGGCTCCTCGACGAGCCGAACCTCATCACCTTCGACATGGGCGGGACGTCCACCGACATCGCGCTCCTCCAGGGCGGCGAGCCGCAGCTGACCGGGGAAAAGACGATCGGCGTCGCGAAGGTGGCGCTGCCGGCGATCGACATCCACACGCTGGGCGCCGGCGGCGGATCGATCGCGTCGGTCGATGCCGGCGGCATTCTCCACGTCGGGCCCGAGAGCGCCGGCGCACAGCCGGGGCCCGCGTGCTACGGCAAGGGCGGCTCGCTCGCGACGGTGACCGACGCGAACGTGGTGCTGGGCTTCCTCGATCCCGCGAATTTCCTCGGCGGCCGTATCGGACTCTACGCGCGCGCCGCCCGCACGGCGGTCGACGCGGTCGCGCGCGCGCTCGGCGCGACGGCGCTCCGGGCCGCCGAGGGCATCTCGCGCGTCGTCAACACCAACATGGCGGAGGGCATCAAGATCGTCTCGGTGCGTCGCGGCGTGGATCCGCGCCGCTTCGCGCTGGTCGCGTTCGGCGGCGCCGCGGGCCTGCACGTCACGGAGGTCGCGCGGCTGCTCGAGATCCAGCGCGTCGTCGTGCCGTCGGTCGCCGCCGTCCTCTCGGCGTGGGGCATGCTCGCGACGGACTTGCGCCACGAGCTCGTCCGCTCGCACGTGAGCGAGGTGGGGCGGATGACGGCCGCGGGCCTGCGCCGCCTCTTCGCGACGCTCGAGCGCGAGGGCAGAAAGCGGCTCGCCCGCTTCGACGGCCCGGTCACGGTGCGTCGCGCGCTCGACATGCGCTACGGCGAGCAGATCTTCGAGATCCAGGTGGACCTCGACGGCGTGGATCTGCAGGCCGCGGACCTCATGGAGCAGGTGGCCGAGCGCTTCCATCGGCGCCATGAGGAGCTCTACGCCTACAGCGCGCCCGGGCAGGAGGTCGTCGTCGTCAACGCGCGGGTGGCGGTGGTCGGCGCCCTCCCGGTTCTGCCCGGCGGCGCCGGCGCTGTCGGCCGGGGCGCGGCCACGTCCTCCGCGCGCCGTCGCGTCTGGCTCGGCGACTGGGTCGAAGTGCCGCTCTACCGCTTGGAGTCGCTCGCGGCCGGGCTGGAGGTCAAGGGCCCGGCGATCTTCGAGTCGGCGACGACCACGGTGCTCGTGCGGGAAGCCGAGCGGGTGACCGTCTCGCCGCACGGCTGGCTCGACATCCGACTCGGCTGATCGCGTGACTTCGAATCTGCGCCACAACCTGGCGGCGCTCGGCGCCGACTACGCGCTCTTCGTCGTGGGGCTCGCGTTCGCCTCGCAGTCCACGATCCTGCCGGCCTTCGCGGCGCACCTCGGCGCGCCCAACGTCGTCATCGGCGCGATTCCCGCGGTGATGACGCTCGGCTGGTTCATGCCCTCGCTGTTCGCCGCGGGCCACACCGAGACGCTCGAGCGGAAGCTGCCGTTCGTCTTGCGGCACACGGTCTGGGAGCGGGTGCCCTTCGTCGTGTTGGCGCTCGCCGCGTTCTTCCTGGCCGACCGCGCACCGGCGCTGACGCTCGGCCTGATGCTCCTGGTGCTGCTGGTCGTCACCGGTGTCGGCGGCGTGCTCATGCCGGCGTGGATGGACGTAATCGGCCGCGTGATCCCGACGACCCTGCGCGGGCGCTTCTTCGGATTCGCGAATCTGGCGGCCAGCGCCGGCGGCCTGGCCGCCAGCGTCGTGACGGCCAGCATCCTGGCGACGGTGCCGGCGCCGGCGAGCTACGGGCTGTGCTTCGTAGGCGCATCGGTGTGCCTCGCGGTGTCGTTCGCCGCGCTCGTGGTCGTTCGCGAGCCGGCCTCGACCTCGTCGGCTCCCGCCGTGCCGCTCCGCGAATACCTCGCCCGCATCCCGGCGCTGCTCGGCCGCGATCCGAATCTGGCGTGGTATCTCATCGCCCGCGCGTTCGGCGTGGTCGGCTCGATCGGCAGTGGCTTCTACACGGTGTACGCCCTCAGGACGTGGGACGCTCCGGCCGCGCAGGCCGGCGTCTTCACCACGCTCCTGTTCGTCGGCCAGATGGTGGGGAATACCGCACTGGGCTGGCTGGCCGACCGCCGCGGGCATCGCCTCGTGATCATCCTCGGCATGGTGGCGACGCTCGCCGCGAATCTGATGGCGATCGCCGCGCCGACGCTCGGCGCCTTCGGCGCGGTCTTCGTGTTGATGGGCTTCCAGATCGCGGCCATGAACGTGTCCAACCTGAACGTGATGCTCGAGTTCGCGCCGGCGCCGTCGGAGCAGCCGACGTACGTCGGCCTGGGCACGACCCTGGTCGCGCCGATCGCCTTCGCCGCGCCGCTGGCGGCCGGACTCCTGGCGGACGCGTTCGGCTTCCTCGCGGTGTTCTTCGTCGCGGCCGTCGCCGTCGGCGTAGCGGTAGCGCTCCTGGTCGCGCGGGTGCGCGACCCGCGGGCGGTGGTGGCGCGCGCCGCCTGAGCGTCACTTCGGCCGGTTGACGCGCTCGATCGCCGGGTCGTCGACGACCGGCGCGTCGCTCGACAGCGACAGCGCGATCGTGGCGCCCGGCTCGACCAGCAGATCGATCTCGGCCACGCGTTTCGTGAACGCCGCCAGGATCACGCCCTGATCGGTCTGGACCTTCACGAGCACGCGGTTGCCCTCGCGCTGCTTCTGGATCACCTGTCCCTCGACGACGCGCGACTTCAGCCGTAGCTCCTTCGGCAAGTAGGGATCGACGCGCGGCGGCACGTAGACCGTGCCGGCGATGCCGAGCGCGGCGCCGACCAGGAGGGTCACGATCAAGATGATCCAGCCTCTCATTTCACCTCGGGCTTCTTCGCCTCAGACGTCTCGGAGGCCGGCGCCGGCGGCTTCTGGTCCGGCGCCTCCTCGAGCCCCTTCTTGAACTCGACGAGCGCCCGGCCGAGCGAGCGCGACAGCTCGGGCAGCTTCTTGGCTCCGAAGAAGAAGGCGCCGAGCGCCAGCGCGATGAGCAGATCCTGCGTACCGATCATGGACGTACTCCTTCGTCCGCGCACGGGTTGGCAAGTAGTGGCCGTCGATCACGGCGTTGTCGTCGCGTCGGACCACTCAGGCGGACGGTGGAGCACGACCCGCGGGTGCGGCGAGGGCGAAGACGCGCTCGGCCCGCACCGCCGCGGACGCAGCAGGGCCGAGACGGATGGCATGAGCTTCGACGTCGACGACCGGCGTCAGCGGGGGCGAGTCCATGCCGGCGACCGCCAGGACCGCATCGTCCCCGTCGGCGGCGTCGTAGAAGCCGCCGATCCAGCCGGGATCGGGGGCGCTCGCGCTCGCCGACGGGCCGAGCGTGGCCAGGACCAGCACGAGGAGCGTCGTCACCGGGAGCCGAGGAATCATCGGTGCCATTGTAGCCCGGGCGATTCGCTCACGCGTCGGGCTTGGACCCGAAGCGATAGACGCTCGTGTCCCGGACGTGGAAGCCCGATTTTTCGTAGAGCCGGTGCGCGGCCTTCCGCGATTGCCGGGACGTGAGGTCGACGGTCTCGGCGCCGCGCGCCTTGGCCAGACTCACCGCCGCCAGGGTGAGCGCCTCGCCGATGCCGCGGCCGCGGGCAAGGCTGTCGACGACGACGTCCTCGATCCACGCGCGCATCGCGGTCGGGATGCGGAAGACCACCAGGGTCAAGGTGCCGACGATCCGGCCACCGGCGCTCGGGTCGCGAGCCAGGAGCACCGTGTTGTGCGGGGCGGCGATGATCTCCGTCAGCGCCTCGCGAGTGAGCGGAATGGCCGACGTCGAGAGCTGAGGCAAGAGACGCGCGAACGCCTCCACGACCTCGGGGGTCGCGGCGTCGGCGATGCCGATCTCGATCGGACTCTCGGATTTCGCCATCGAGCGCGGCGGCTCCACCCGCGCGAGCGAGACGCTACGTCAGGGGGGCGTAGTCGTACTCGCCGATGCCCTGGAGGACGAGAAAGACCGCCGAGCCCTCCCCGCCGTTGGTAACCAGATGCGGGCGGCGGGCGCGCACCGTGTACGTCTCGCCCGGCGCCAGGCGTACTTCTTCCTTCGGATCGCGCAGGAAGAGGCGCACGCGGCCCTGGAGGACGTAGAACGTGTCCTCGATGTGGTTGTGATAGTGCCAGGGTACTTGCTGGCGCGGACCGATCTGGAGCTCGGAGATCCGGAAGCCCGGGCGCTCGGCGTGACGTGCCCGGCGCTCGACCTCGTAGAGGTGGCTGGCGTCCTTCACCCCTTCACGTTCGACCGCTTCCATGGCGCCCCTCCCTTCTGCGGCGATGGTACCGGCCGCGTCTCGGTGGATCAAGGGCGGCGTCGCCCTGGGGTGAGGATGGCTGGCGGGAGTCTGGCCGCTAGGTATACCATCGCGTCACCGTCATCTCGGGGAGATCGCCAATGGCGCAGGACCTGCTCGAAGTCGTCAAGGATGGCGTCGCCGTGCTCACGCTGAATCGTCCCGACCGGCTCAATGCCTTGTCCGGGCCGATGCTCACCGCCTTGCTCGAGGCGCTGCCACGCCTGGCCGACGATCCGGAAGTCGGCGTGATCGTCCTGACCGGAGCGGGCCGAGGGTTCTGCGCCGGCGGCGACGTGAAGGCGATGGCCGAAGGCCGTGAGTTCAGCGGAACCTTCGAGGACAAGGCGCAGTCGCTCCGAGCGGCCATGGAGGTCTCGCGGTGGCTTCACGAGATGCCGAAGGTGACGATCGCGATGGTCCGAGGCGCGGCGGCGGGCGCCGGGCTCTCGCTGGCGCTCGCGTGCGACCTGCGCGTCGCGGGCGACACCGCGCGGTTTGCGACGGCCTTCGCCCGCGTCGGCTACTCCGGCGACTTCGGCGGGAGCTGGTATCTCACCAAGCTCGTCGGCACCGCGAAGGCGCGCGAGCTCTATTACACGGCCGACATTGTGGACGCGCAACAGGCGCTGACGCTCGGCATCGCCAACCGTGTGGTGCCCGACGCTCGGCTCGAGGAGGAGACGCTGGCGCTAGCCGGGCGGCTGGCCCGCGGGCCGCGCGTCGCGTACCGCTATATGAAGCGCAACTTCAACGCGGCCGAGAGCGGGACGCTCAAGGACTCTCTCGATCTCGAGGCGTGGCATCACACGCGGTGCGGGATGACGGAGGATCATCGCGAAGCGGCGAAGGCGTTCGTGGAGAAGCGCGAGCCGGTCTTCAGGGGCCGCTGATGGGCTTCACCGACGAGCTCTGGAAATCAATCGATCCGATCTACGCGGCGATCCTGCGCCATCCGTTTCTCCGCGGCCTCACCGACGGCTCGCTCCCGCGCGAGAGCTTCAAGTTCTACGCGGTCCAGGACGCGCTCTACCTGCGCGAGTTCGCCCGCGCCCTGTCCCTCGCGGGAGCCCGGGCCCCCCAGGACGACTGGATCATCATGTTCAACGAGCATGCCGCCGGCGCGCTCAAGGTCGAGCGCGAGCTCCACGAGAGCTTTTTCCGGGATTTCGGGCTGACACACGAGGCAGTGGCGACCACGCCGCTGGCGCCGACGAACCTCGCTTACACGAGCTATCTGCTTTCGGTCGCCTACGGCTCGCCCTTCCACGAGGCGCTCGCCGCGCTGCTGCCCTGCTATTGGATCTACTGGGAGGTCGGCAAAGAGCTCGAGCGGGTCGGTTCCACCGAGCCCCTCTACAAGCGGTGGATCGGCACCTACGCGTCCGAAGAGTTCGGCTCGGTCGTGCGCGCGGTGCTCGCGGCCGCGGACCAGGTGGCGGCGACCCTGAGGCCTCCCGAGCGCGAGGCGATGCGGCGACACTTCGTCACGACGAGCCGGTACGAGTGGATGTTCTGGGACATGGGTCTCCGGCACGAGACATGGCCCAGCTGGTGATTTCGTGAGCAAGCCTGAGCACTTCAACCGGGCAACCGAGATCTGGCAGGAGGCCTACCGCCACCAGATGCAGGGGGAGTTGGATCGGGCAATCGAGCTCTACCGCCGCTCGATCGAGATCTGCCCGACGGCCGAGGCCCACACCTTCCTCGGCTGGACGTACAGCTTCCAGGGGCGGCTCGAAGAGGCGACGCAGGAGTGCATGTATGCCATCGAGGTCGACCCCGACTTTGGGAACCCCTACAACGACATAGGGTGTTACCTGATGCAGCAGGGAAAGCTCGACGAGGCGGTGCCCTGGCTGGAGCGGGCGAAGCAGGCCAAGCGCTACGAGCCGCGCCAGTTTCCCTACATGAACCTCGCCCGGATCCACATCAAGCAGGGCAGGTGGTGGGAGGCATTGCGCGAGTTCGAGAGCGCCGTGCGTCTGGCTCCCCGCGACGCCGAGCTCCGTCGAGCTCTGCACACGCTGCGAGGCCGTCTGAACTGACGTGGCCGTCAGCCGGTTGACTCGAATGTGTCGCGAAGCGGGACACCGCGGAGGGACGTCGTCGCAGCTTTTCCGCAGAAACACACACGTCCGACACATGGCGACCCGGTTGCATCGGCGTCGTCAAGAGCCCAACCACTACAGGTCTGGGCACCAATGAGGAGGCGGCTATGCGACAGGCTGTGATGGTCGGGGTGGTGCTACCTGCTGCGCTGCTGCTCGTCAGCGGCTGCGCCACCAAGAAGTGGGTGACCGAGTTCGTCGGCAAGAAGGAGGTCGACATCGACCAGAAGGTCGACAAGAAGGTGGCCGACGAGAGCCAGCGTGTCGACCAGAAGGTGGAGGGAGTGGATACCCGGCTGAAGACGGCCGAGGGTACGCTCACCCAGACGTCCGAGACGGCCAAGGGCGCGAAGGATAGGGCGGACAGCGCCTACACCAAGGCCGACGAGACGAACAGTCGGCTGACGCGGCTGTGGTCGAATCGCAACAACCGGAACCAGGTGGAGACCTACCCGGTCCTGTTCGGGTTCGACAAGTGGGATCTGAACGATAACGCGCAGACCACGCTGGTCGCCGTCATCAAGGAGATGAAGGAGAATCCGGGCCTGACGGTGGATCTCCAGGGCTACGCCGATCCGGTCGGATCGTACCCCTACAACGTCGGACTCAGCCAGCGGCGCGTCGAGTCGGTTCGCCGCTTCCTCGTCGAGCAGGGCATCGAGCTCCCGAGAATCCACCTGATCGGGCTGGGCCCCATTGCGGAGAAGGGGATCCCCAACGCCGAGAAGCGCAAGGTGACCGTGCGGTTGATGGTCAATAAGGAAGACTAGGTCTCCAGGACCTCGGGGACGCGTCCGGCGCGATCCGGGCGCGTCCCCCTGCCCGAAGGCCGCCCGAACTCAGCCCGGTCGAACGAAGGCCGCGAGCGCGCGGCCGATCTCGTCCGGTGAATCCTCTTGCAGAAAGTGGCTGCCCCTCACCGTGACCTCGGTCTGGTTGGGCCAGCTTCGGCAGAACTCTCGCTGGGCGCCCACGAGGATTGATCCGGGATCCGCATTGACGAAAAGCTTCGGAATCGGGCTCTTCGCCAGCCACTCGCCGTAGTCCGTCACGACGCGGACGACGTCCGCGGGCGCGCCGTCCACTGGGATCTCGCGCGGCCAGGTGAGCGTGGGTCGCCGTGACTCGCCCGCCTCGCGAAACGGAGCCCGGTAGCGGTCCATCTCTTCTGGTGTGAGATCGCGAATGACGCTCGCAGGGAGGATCCGCTCCACGAAGACGTTCTTCTGCAGCACCATCTCCTCCCCGCCAGGCGAGCGCATCGCCTGGAAGATCTTGCGGGCCGCTTCGGGCCATTCCTGCCAGCTCACAGGTCGGACGATCGCCTCCATGTAGGCGATACCCTTGACGCTTTCAGGATGGCGTCGCGCCCAATGGAAACCGAGCGCGGAGCCCCAGTCGTGGACGACGAGC
>QHTE01000044.1:0-180213 GCA_003220685.1 Candidatus Rokuibacteriota bacterium | reverse complement strand
GGCGAACCGATAGGTACCGGACGGCGCCTTGCCCGAGTCGCCCATTCCTACGAGGTCCGGCGCCAGGCAGCGACGCCAACCCGCGACGTGAGGAATGACGTTGCGCCAGAGATACGACGACGTCGGGTTGCCGTGTAGGAAGACGATCGGGTCCCCGGCCCCGGTGTCGACGTAGGCCATCTCGGTATCGAGAACTCTGACGCGCCGGCGGGGGTGCGGATCGGCCGAGGAAAGGGGGCTCACGCGCCTGATTGTAGCCGACCCGGATCGTCGTTGCGGCGGAGGGTTAGCGAGCATCATCGGGAAGCGAGGCCGCCGAGGCGAGATGCGACATAATCGATGTGGGACGGCTTCACGGGAATCGGCCCGCCGTCCCGGCCAAGCCCCCAAGGACGGACATGATCGGATCGGGATTCAACCCTGAGACTCGCCGCGCCCTCCGGATCGACATCTCGGCAACGCTCCTCCTCACCGTCTTTGCGGGACTGACCGGCCCATTCATCGGCCTGGTCCTTCGGCGCGAGCTCGGCGCCACACCGCTGCAGCTCGCCGTGACGTCCTCGGCGTGCGGCGCCTGCCTACTCCTCTCGCTGCTCTGGGCGAAGGGCTTCCACGGAAGGCCTCCGTTGCCGTACCTCATCTGGCCCGGTTTCGTGGCCCGCGGCGTGTTCTTGCTGGTGCCGTTCGTCAGCTCGGCGTGGGCGTTCGCCGGTATCGTGATCGCGCGAGATTTCTTCGGCGCCGCCGTGGGGCCCGCCCAGGCGGCGGTCGTCGAGCGCATATACCCGCGTGCCCATCGAGGCCGAGCGCTCGGTCTGGTCAGGATGGCGGGCGCAGTCCTCGGGATCGCGCTGGCGCTTGCCGCCGGCCAGCTCTTCGATCTGTTCGGCTATCGGAGCATCTTCGTTGCCGCCGCCCTGCTCGGCATGGCTTCGAGTTTCTGCCTGCGGCGGCTCGCCGTGCCCGAGCCCGAGGACGGCGCCGCCGAGGCGCCCGCCGGGCTCCTGGACGCCTGGCAGACCGTGCGCGACGATCACGCCTTCCGCCGCCTGCTGATCGCGTCCTTCCTGTTCGGGTTCGGCTGCTGGATCCAGACGCCGGCGCACCCCCTCCTGCTCGTCGACGTGCTGCAGGTGAGCGCCTCGCAGGTGGGGGTGCTCGGGGCGGTGGCCGCGGTCGGAGTGCTCGCCGGCAGTGCCTACTGGGGGCGCCTCGTCGATCGCAAGTCGAGCCTCGAGGCGCTGCGCGTGATGTACTTCCTGGGCGGCATGACGCCTCTGATCTACTACCTCGCCTGGAGCCCCTGGGTGCTGGTGGCGAGCGCGATCACCGATTCCCTGGTGTCGGTCGGCCTCGAGCTCGTCTGGATGATGGCGGTCATCGACGTCGCCGGCCCACAGCGCACGGCCAATTACGTGGCGATCGGCGCGACGCTCGCGGGAGTCCGCGGAATCGCCGGTCCGCTCGTCGGCGGGCTCGTGATCCACGCCTTCGGCATCCACGCGGTCTATCTCATCGCGGCGATCCTCATATTCTCCGGGGCCTGGCTCGTCGGCCGCGAGCTGAGGGTGCGGGTCCCGGCGCCGGTGCTGACGCCGTGAGCCGGACGGGGGGCGAGGCGTGCGATATTCGGTGTGACTGGATCGGCGCCGTATACTCTGGGGAGTGGACAAGATACTGACGACGATCGCCGGCGCGCTCGTGCTGCTGGCCAGCTCGCCCGCGTGGGCGGGCCCCACCGATCAGCTCCGGGAGTACACCGACCAGGTGGTCAAGGTCCTCGACGACCCGTCGATGGCCCGCCAGGATCGGCGCGCGGCGGTTCGGAAGATCGCCCACGAAGCGTTCGACATCAATGAGTCGGCCCAGCGGGTTCTCGCCCGCCACTGGCAGGCCCGGACCCCCGCCGAGCGCGAGGAATTCACCCAGCTCTTCGCCGACCTCCTCGAGCGGACCTACATCGCGCGGATGGACGAGTACGGCGGCGAGCGGATCCGCTACCTCGGCGAGTCGATCGATGGCACCTTCGCGTCGGTCAAGGCGCGCATCGTGACACGGACGGGCGCCGAGGTCGCCGTCGAGTCCCGCATGAACCTACGGGGCGACCGCTGGCTGATCTACGACGTCCTCATCGAGAACGTGAGCCTCATCGCGAACTATCGCTCGCAGTTCGATCGGATCATCCGGTCGAGCTCCTACGAAGAGCTCGTCCGGCGGCTCAAGACCAAGCGCGAGGAGTTCCTCAACGAGTCGGCGCCGCGCGCCCGTCGCTCCTCCGGGTAGCCTCCGCCCGCCCGGGCGTTGACCATTCAAAGCGTGAAGACCCTGCCCGCCGCGACCATTCCGATCGAGATCGCCTCGTGGATCACGAAGTTCGTCGGCGGCGACGGCTCCGGCCGGCGCGTCCTCGAGGAGCCCCTGACCCCGGGCGCGACGGTCCGCAGCGTGCTGAGCGGGCTGTCGGCTAGGTTCCCCGAGCTCCACCGAGCCCTCTGGCACGGCAAGGAGCTCGGCGAGCACATCGAGGTCCTCGTCAACGACGCGGTCCTCGGGATCGAGCACGAGCTCGACTCCCCGATGCGACCGGGAGATCGGATCACGCTCCTCGCCCAGTTCATGGGCGGAGCGTAGCCTCAGGCCTCGCTCCCCCGATCGATGGCGAGCTATCAGATCATCGCCTGGAAGGGCGTGCCGGCGATGGTCGAGGCGCGAGACGCTTCGGACACCGTCACCCGTCAGCTGAGCGACCGCTTCCAGCAGCTCATCGACTCGGTCGCGATGCGCCTCGGGCGGGAGGGTCAGGACGCGTATCTCGAGCTGTGGGCGCGCAGCGACGCGCAGGAGCGGTCGGGGAGCGCGGCCGAGGTCGCCGACGCGGTGGTCGCCGAGCTCGAGGCGCAGTTTCCGGAGTTCATCGCCCGCGCGTTCGATCAGCGGTGAGGCTCGCCGGGCGGCGGTGGGCTCCTGGCCGCGTATTGCGCGTGGGGCTGGCCCCCGGCCGGCTCAGGGCCGTGCGCGCGAGGGCGTCTTCGAGTTAAGCTACTCGCGAGTCGAGCATGCCCAGACCGATCTCGATCAAGCTCGTCGAGGACACCGCGCGCGAGCTGATGGCGCGCGCGGCCATCGACATCCCCGCCGACTATCGCGAAGGCGTCCGGCGGGCCCGCGACCGGGAGCAAAACCGCATCGCGCGCTTCGTGCTCACCGAGATGGACCGCAACTGGGACATCGCGACCGCCGAGCGCCGTCCGATGTGCGCCGACACCGGCCTGCCGCGCTACTACGTCCGCGCCGGCAACGACGCGCTCGTCGAAGGCGGATTCGTGGCGCTCGAGCGGGCGCTGCGTCGGGCGACCGCCGACGCGACGGCGGCGATTCCGCTGCGACCGAACCGGGTGCATCCGCTCACCCGCGTGGACCACGACAACAACGTCGGCATCCACGCTCCCGAGGTCACGTACGCCTTCGAGCCCGGCGGCGACTGGATCGACATCACGACCGTTCACAAGGGCGGGCTCTTCGGGAGCGACTACCGGATGCTGTTCCCAGCCGACGGCGTCGCCGGCATCAAGCGCTTCTTCGTCGACACGCTCGTGCAGTTCGGCAAGCGCGGCCTGGCGTGCCAGCCCGCGATCGTCGGCCTCGGCATCGGCGGCTCGAAGGACACCTGCGTGCGTCTCGGGAAGGAGGCGGCGTGCCTGCGCGCGGTCGGCAGCCGGAACCCCGACCCGGCGATCGCGGCGCTCGAGGACGAGCTGACCGCGCTGGGCAACTACATCGGCATCGGTGCGATGGGGTTCGCGGGCACCTCGCTCGTCGTCGCGACGCACGTCGAGGTGGCGTTTTCCCACACCGGCGGTATGCCGGTCGGACTCCACAGCTTTTGCCTCTCCTCGCGCCGCGCCACGGCGCGCATCCATCCCGACGGACGGGTCGAGTTTCGCTCCGACCCGATGTGGTTCACCGATTACTACCGGCGCGAGGGGGTCGAGTGAAGCCGGCCCACGCCCGCGTCGGCCCACCATCGGTGCCGCCGGCCTCAACGGCCCCGCTCCAATGATCGAGCGACTGGACGACGTGCGGATGGACGAAGTTCGGTTGACGACGCCGGTCGCCGAGGCCGAGCTGGCCCGCCTGAAGCTCGGCGACGTCGTCTATCTCGACGGCGTGCTCTACACGGCGCGCGAGGGCGTCTATCGACGCGTGGTCGACGAAGGGGTCGATCTGCCGGCGAGCGTCCGCGCGCTCACCAACGTGAACTTCCATTGCTCGCCCGCGGCGACGGTGCGGCCGGACGGAACGTACGCCGTCGAGGCGGTCACCGCGACGGCGAGCTTCCGCTTCGGCAAGTCGATGAGCCGCTGGTTCGAGCGCTCCGGCGCGAAGGTGATCGTCGGCAAGGCGGGTCTGACGGAGCTCGCGTACCGCCAGTGGTTCGTGCCCCACGGCGCCGTCTATCTCACCACCGTCGGCTACGGTCTCGGCGCCGCGTACGGGCGCTGCATCAAGCGCGTCGTCGACGTGCACTGGCTCGAGCTCGGGATCGCCCAGGCCCTCTGGGTGCTCGAGGTCGAGCAGCTCGGGCCGTTCCTGGTCGAGGGGGATCGGCAGGGGCGAAGCCTCTTCGCCCTGGCCAACCGCGAGATCAACCTCCGCCTGGACGAGGTCTACCGGGGCCTGGCGCCGTTCTCGATGGGCCGCTTCGGCGAGACCACCGCTCGCAAAGACGAAGTCGTCTAGCTCTCGCGGCTCCGGCCCCGCCTGGCCTCGGCCGACGTGCGCGGGCAATCCCCAGAATTTGACACGGTTGTGACGAATGCCGCCTCCGTCCCCGACATACTGCCCACAGCAGATCGATCGTCCATCCATTCAGGGGAGGGTGCACACGATGAAGCGGCTGGGGCGCACGGTCGTGATCGCGGTGGTCGGCGTCGTGTTCGGGCTCGGCGGGGTCGTCGGCGAGTCGGTCGCCCAGGACACCATGAAGAAGGGCGACACGATGAAGATGGACGACAAGATGAAGACCGGCGACACGATGATGAAAGACGAGAAGAAGGGCGACATGAAAGCGGACGACATGAAGAAGGACGGAAAGGCCATGACGAAGGACGATAAGATGATGCCGGGCGAAAGGCCGATGGAGAAGAAGCAGTAGCCGTGGCGTGGCGAGCGTCGCTCCTCGTGGCGACCCTGGTGTCGTGGCTCGCGTTCGGATCGGCCGCCGGCCAGGCCTCACGTCTCGGCGCGCCGGCGCCGGAGGTGGCGGGAGCGCGCTGGATCAACAGCGAGCCCTTGACCACGCCGGGCCTGCGCGGCCGGGTCGTGCTCGTCGAGTTCTGGACCTTCGGCTGAATCAATTGCAAGAACGTGATCCCGCAGTTGCGGGGCTGGTACGAACGGTACGAGAAGGACGGGTTCACGATCGTCGGGGTACACAGCCCGGAGTTCTTCTGGGAGAAGCCGTACGGGAGCGTGGTGGACGCGACGAAGAAGCTCGGGATCCGATACCCGGTCGTGCAGGACAACGACCACGCGATCTGGAAGCGCTGGAGCGTCTGGGCCTGGCCGACCACGATCCTGGTGGATCGAAAGGGCGTGGTCCGCTATCAACATATCGGTGAGGGCGACTACGACCAGACGGAGGCGATGATCCGGCGGCTCGTGGCGGAGCGGGAGTAGCCGCCGCGGTGCCGTCGCCGTCCGCCAGATTCTCGGCGCTGGCACTCCTTGCGATCGTGGCGCCCGCCGCCGTCGTCGCGGTCCTCGGCTACGTCTCGATCCGCCAGTGGGAAGCCTCGTCCGAGCTCCTGTATCGAGAGCAGGCGCGCGACATGGCCGCGATGGCCGCGGAGAAGGTCGAGATGACCTTGCGCCGCGCCGAGGACGTGTTCCTCGACCGCCTCCAGGCCGCGCTCCGGTCCGGCGCGCCGCCGGAGCGCGCGGTAGACCAGCTGATGGCCGACTCGCCGCTGATCCGCAGGCTCTATCTCGTCAACCCGCGCGGCGAGCTCGTCTATCCCCGCGCCTGGCGGGAGGTCGACCGAGCCATCTTGGGGCCACTGGTGTCGGGAAGCGCCCTGCCGCGCCTCGAGCGGGCCGGCAAGCGCGAGGTGATCTCGAACAGTCAGGTGTGCCTGGCGCTCCTCACGCAGCGCGGAGGCGAGCCGGTGGTGGCGGCCTTCCTGCGCGACCCCGACACCCTGCGGCGCGAGATCCTCGAGACGACCCTCGGCACACTCGAATCGTCCACCATCATCGCCGTGCTCGACCACGAGGGCCGCACGGTCTACACCCGCGCGCCGATCGAGGGCGCCGAGCCCGTGCTCACCGTGGGATTTCGCCAGGCGCTTCCCGACTGGCGCCTGGCCGTCTACCAGGCCCCCGGCGCGTCGCCGCGCCAGGCGGTCCGTCGCCAGGTCATGTTTTTCACCGGCGCCCTCGGGCTGCTCATGGCCGTGATCGTGGCGGGCATCGTCTTGACGTGGCGGCTGATGCGCCGGGAGACCGAAATGGCCCGGCTCAAATCGGATTTCGTCGCCAACGTGTCGCACGATCTGAAGACCCCGCTCTCCGTGATCCGGATGTTCGGAGAGACTCTCGAGATGGGACGTGTGACCGACGAAGGCCGGCGCCAGGAGTACTACCGGGTCATCACCCGCGAGGGCGAGCGACTCTCGCGGCTGATCGACAACGTGCTCGACTTCTCGCGGATCGAGGACGGTCGCCAGACCTATGACATGACGCCGACGACGGTCGAGCCGCTCATCCGCGGAACGCTCGAAGCGTTCGCCTCTCCGCTGGCCCAGCAGGGGTTCAAGGTCGAGGTGAGCGTGGCCGCGGACCTCCCCGAGGTGACGATGGACGCCGACGCCGTCGGCCAGGCGCTCGCGAACCTGATCGACAACGCGATCAAGTATTCGGGCGACGATCGGGCATTGACGATCGACGCGCGGGTTGCGGAGGGGTGGCTCGTCATCGCCGTGAGTGACCGCGGCCTCGGGATCGCGCCCGAGGAGCAGGCAAAGATCTTCGAGAAGTTCTATCGGGTGGGGCGGAGCGACACCCAGGGACGCCGGGGTAGCGGAGTCGGGCTGGCGCTGGTGCGCCACATCGCCCAGGCCCATGGCGGCACGATCGCGGTCGAGAGCGCGCCGGGCGACGGCAGCCGCTTCTCGCTGCGCCTGCCGCTCGGCGGGACTTGATGGCCAGAATCCTCATCGTGGACGACGAGCCCGAGATCGTGCGCGGCCTGGAGGACAACCTCCGCTTCGAAGGCTACCAGACGGCGTCGGCCGCCAACGGCGAAGAGGCGCTCGCGCTCGCGCAGAGCGCCGCGCCCGATCTCATTCTGCTCGACGTCATGATGCCGCGAATGAGCGGATGGGACGTGTGTCGCGCACTCAGGGAGAAGGGCGTCGAGGTGCCCATCATCATGCTCACCGCGCGGGGCGAGGAAGGAGACCGCGTCCGTGGACTCGAGCTCGGAGCCGACGACTACGTGACCAAGCCCTTCTCGCTGCGCGAGCTGCTCGCCCGGGTGCGCGCGGTGCTGCGTCGGCCGGGCCCCCGCGAGCGGTTCCAGGAGTTCGCCTTCGGCGACGTGCGAGTCCGTCCGCGCACCCGGCAGGTGTTCAAGGCCGGCCAGGAGGTGCGCCTCACGCGCAAGGAATTCGACCTGCTGGTGTTCTTGATCGCGCATCGAGGCGAAGTGATCACGCGCGAGCGGCTGTTGGACGAAGTGTGGGGGTACGAGCGATTCCCCACCACGCGGACCGTCGACACCCACGTGCTCCGGCTCCGGCGAAAATTCGAGGCGGACGCCGATCGCCCGGTCTGGATCCTGACCCTCCACGGTCACGGCTACAAGTTCGCGACCGTATGATGTGAGATAAAGGAGAGGCCATGCTGATTCGACACGCACCGCGGTTCACCGCGAGTGAGATCACCGATCCCAACCTCTACCTGAGCCGCCGCGAGCTGATCTCGCGCGCCGCGGCGCTCGCGCTGGCGCCGAGTCTGAGCTCGGCGGCCACGCCCGCGACGCCCGCGTTGCAAGCCCTCTCCGCGACCCGCAACGCGGCCTTCAGCCTGAGCGAGACGCCGACGAAGTTCGAGGCGGCGACCACCTACAACAACTTCTACGAGTTCGGCGTCAACAAGGACGACCCCTCCCGGCTCGGTCATACCTTGCGGCCGCGTCCGTGGACGGTTCAGGTGGACGGCTTCGTGAACAAGCCGAAGACGTTCGACATCGACGAGCTGATCCGGCTGTTTCCGCTCGAGGAGCGCGTCTACTCGCTGCGCTGCGTGGAGGCCTGGTCGATGGTGATCCCGTGGATCGGCTTCCCGCTCGCGTCGCTGCTCAAGCGCGTCGAGCCGACCGGGCAGGCGAAGTTCGTCGAGTTCACCACCTTGCTCGACCCCAATCAGTTCCCGGCGCAGAAGCCGGGGTTCTTCGGCTTCTCGTCGCTCGACTGGCCCTACGTCGAAGGGCTCCGGCTGGACGAGGCGACGCACCCGCTGACGCTCCTGACGGTCGGCATGTACGGCAAGGTGCTGCCCAACCAGAACGGCGCGCCGGTGCGCGTGGTGATTCCGTGGAAGTACGGCTTCAAGAGCGCCAAGTCGATCGTCCGGATCCGCCTGGTGAGCGAGCAGCCCAGGACCGCCTGGGAGAAGGCGGCGCCCCAGGAGTACGGCTTCTATTCCAACGTCAATCCCGCCGTCAGCCATCCGCGCTGGAGCCAGGCGGACGAGCGGCGCATCGGCGAGTTCCGCCGCCGCCCCACGCTTCCGTTCAACGGCTACGCCGATCAGGTGGCGTCGCTCTACGCCGGGATGGACCTGAAGAAGCACTACTAGCCGAGCCTCGCCGTGACGCGTCCGGCTCGCCTCGCACTCAAGGCTTTCGTGTGGTTCGTCTGTCTGGCGCCGCTGGCGCTGCTGGCCTATCGGGCGTGGACCGACGATCTCGGCGCCAATCCGATCAGCTTCATCACCAACACGCTCGGCGACTGGACCCTCCGGATCCTGCTCGCGTCGCTCGCGATGACGCCGCTCCGCATCGTGTTCGGTCTGTCGTGGCCGATCGCGTTGCGGCGGCTCCTCGGGTTGTTCGCTTTCGCGTACGTGTGCCTGCACTTCGCGGTGTGGAGCGTCCTCGACTTCTTCTTCGACTGGCCCCGCATGTGGGCCGACATCGTCAAGCGCCCGTACATCACGATGGGCATGCTCGCGCTGCTCTCGCTGCTCCCGCTCGCCGCGACGTCCACGGCCGGCATGATCCGGCGCCTCGGCGCGCGCAACTGGACGCGCCTGCACCGTCTCGCGTACGTCGCCGCGGTGTGCGCGGTCGTGCACTATCTGTGGCTCGCCAAGGTCGGCGTGAAAGAGCCGTACTGGTATGCGGTCGCGCTCGTCGTGCTGCTCGGCGTCCGAGGGTGGGAGTGGAGTCGCCGAATGACGCGTCGACGCCGCGCCCGCGCCGAGACGACGACCCCGCGCGTGGGCTCCCGGGCCGAAAACCCGCTTTCGTGAGCGGCGGTGACGCCGTAGTATCGGAGGCACCATGAACGCCTCCACCGTCTCCGTCAACGGCCGCGACTATCGCACGCCCCGGCGCCCGGTCGTCGTCGTTTGCATCGACGGGTCCGAGCCGGAGTATTTCGAGCGGGGTCTCGTCGGACACACGACGCCCGCCATCGCGCGCTTCCGGAAGGAGGGCGTGTACCGGGTGGCTCGGTCCGTCGTGCCGAGTTTCACGAATCCGAATAATCTCTCGATCGTCACCGGCGCCTCCCCGGCCGTCCACGGGATCTCGGGGAACTACTTCTACGATCCCGCGACCGGGCAGGAGGTGATGATGAACGACCCGAAGTTCTTGCGGTGCGAGACCCTCCTGGCGGGGCTGTCGCGAGCCGGGGGGCGCGTCGCGGTGGTCACCGCCAAGGACAAGCTCCGCCGCCTCCTCGGCCACGGGATGGACGGCATCTGCTTCTCGTCTGAGAAGGCCGACCAGACGACCAAGGGGGAGCACGGCATCGACCGGGCCACCGACCTCGTCCGCATGCCGGTGCCGTCGGTCTACAGCGCGGAGCTTTCGGAATACGGGCTGGCGGCCGGACTCGAGCTCCTCGAGCGTGAGCGCCCGGACGTCATGTACTTGTCGCTGACCGATTACGTCCAGCACAAGCACGCGCCTGGGGACCCGGCGGCCACGGCGTTCTACGCGATGCTCGACCGCTACTTCGACGCGTTCGACCGCGCCGGCGCGGTGCTCGGGATCACCGCCGACCACGGCATGAACGCCAAGTCCAACCCCGACGGCACGCCCCGGGTGGTCTATCTGCGCCCGCTGCTCGACGAGCTCCTCGGAGCCGGCCGCTCGCGCGTGATCCTGCCGATCACGGATCCATACGTCGTGCATCACGGCGCGCTCGGCTCGTTCGCGACGATCTACCTCGACGACGCGCCGCAGGCGAAGACCGTCGCGGCCCGCCTCGCGTCGACACCGGGCGTCGCGGAGGTGTACGACAACGCGGCGGGCTGCGCGCGCTTCGAGCTCCCGCGCGATCGCGTCGGCGATCTGATCGTCATCGGCGACACCCACACGGTCCTCGGGAAGTCGCGCGAGGAGCACGACCTGTCGCTGCTCGAGGAGCCGCTTCGCTCGCACGGCGGCGTGTCGGAACAGACGGTACCCTTCGTCATCAACCGGCCGCTCGACGAGGTGTACGCGCGGCGGCTCGCCGGGGCCGGCGATTTGCGGAATTTCGATCTGTTCGACTACGTCCTCAACGGCGTGACCTGAGCGACATCGGCCGGCCGCCGAGCAGCGGTGCGGCGGCTACTCGCTCCGCTGCGCCCGCGCTTCCTCGGCGGCCTTGATCTCGTCGGCGAACATCGCGGTGTTCAGTGGGCAGGGGGGCTTATTCTCGTCGACGTACTGACAATCGGTCTGGTTGCACTGCACGAAGTAGCCCTGGGGCCGTCCGAATCCCCCGGGCCGACGCAAGCGGATCTGCACGCTCTCGGACACGACACCACACCAGAACTCGCGGGCTCGGCTTCGGCTCACGTCATCTCCTCAGCGCGACCCGATCTGCCGTCGCGCTCGAATACTAGGGGGCTCGATCACGATACGCCAGGAGCCGCGCCGACACAACATGTCTGTGCGCTCTTTCGCCGCGCCGGCCGCGAATTCTGTCGAACGAAGGTCTGGATTCAGCTATAAAGGACCTGATTCGCAAACACCCCGGCATCGCCCCCAAAGCCGCAGCATTCGAAGAGGAGGGGCTCGTCGTCTTGCCTCGGATCCTGACCGGCCGTCTCCGCGGCGCCGCGGCCCTGTGGACGGTGGCGGTCGCGGTGGCGGCGCTCGGTGGGTGCGGCGGCTTGTCGAGCGCGGTCAGGAGCGAGTCGTCTTTGCTGGCCGTCCCCGAGCCGCCGGGCTCGACCCCCGGGACGCCGGACTCCGCCGAGCCGTCGAGCGTGTCGAACGAGCCGGCCGACGTTTCCGCCGAGTCGCCGGCCGTCGCCATGGTTGTGGGCGAAGGCGGAGACGGCGCCGCCGAGCCGACGATCGCCCAGGCGCAGAGTGCACCTCAGGACAAAGAGATCGGTGGTCAACCGAGCGAGGACGAGGACTACGATCCCTGGGAGCGGTTCAACGAGAAGGTATTCGAGTTCAATCGGCAAACCGACCGGTTCGTGCTCAAGCCGGTTGCGAAGGTCTACAGCGTGATCGTGCCCGAGCCTTTCGAGTTGATGATCGCGAACGGTTTCGACAACATCTCGTTCGTGCCCCGGATGATCAACAGTCTCCTGCAAGCGAAATGGGGCGGCGCGACGCGCGAGCTCTCGCGTTTCCTGATCAACAGCACCGCCGGGATCGGCGGGTTGTTCGATGCGGCAAAGTACTGGGGAATCGAGAAGAGCCGCGAAGACTTCGGGCAGACGCTCGGAGTCTGGGGGGTGAGCCCGGGCCCGTACCTCATCGTACCTTTCATGGAGCCGATGACGGTCCGTGACGGGATCGGCCGGGGCGTCGACAGCTTGATGAATCCGCTGTCGTACTTCATCCCGTTCTTCTGGACCGGGCTGAGCCTCAAGCTGGGCGAAATCGTCAACGATCGCGCGCTGAACCTCGACCTGTTCCAGGGCTTCGAGGAAAGCGTCGTCGATCTCTACAGCGCCGTCCGACACGGCTACCTCCGCCGCCGGGAGCAGCTGATCAAGGAGTAGCGTGAGGGGGCGGTTCATCCTCCTCGGATTCGTCGCCGCGGCCGCCGCCTTCGGCGGCCACCTCGTCTGGGTCGCTCGGACTCCCGGTGTGGGCCGCGCGCGGGCCGCCCGCGGTGACGTCACTGCGGGTCGCGAGCTGTACGTGCGCCATTGCGCGGCCTGTCACGGCGACGGCGCGCGCGGCGACGGAGCATCGGCTGCCTCGTTCGCGACCAAGCCCGCCGATCTCACCGATGGTCGCCTCATGAATGGACTTCCCGACGAGTTCCTCTACAACGTGATCCTGCACGGCGGGCCAGCCGAAGGCCTCTCGCCCGCGATGCCGCCGCTGTCCGCCTATCTCGACGACGGCCAGGCACGGCAGGTCATCGACTACGTTCGCTCGATCGCGGCGCCCCCGTTCAGTGCCGAGACGGCGAGGCCGCTCGTGTCGCCCCCGCACGCACCCCGTCAGCCTATCCTCTTCAGTCACGTGATCCACGCCGGCTCGTTCCAGATCCCCTGCCAGTACTGCCACGCCGACGCGCGGCGTTCGGAGTACGCCGGGCTCCCTTCAGTCGACCGCTGCCTGGGCTGCCACAAGATCATCGGCGCCCAGGACAATCCCGAGATCGCCAAGATCCACGAATATGCTAAACAAGGCCGGCCGATCCCCTGGGTGCGCGTCTTCAAGGTCCCGGAGTTCACCTTCTTCCCGCACAAACCGCACGTCCGCTTCGGACTCGAATGCCAGACCTGCCACGGCCCGGTCGAGCGGATGCGTGTGGTCGGCGCGGACACGGGACGGACGCTGAGCGATGACCTGGTTCGGCTCCTGGGCTTCCGGCCGCCGCCCCGCGCGCTGACGATGGGCTGGTGCGTCGAGTGCCACCGGGAGCAGAACGTCATTCGCGGCAGCCACGCGCCCCTCGAGTGCGTGACCTGCCACCACTGAACGTCCCTCGCGCCTCCGGGATTATCCGGAAAACGTCTTCAGGGAATTCTCGCGCGAGCTATCCCGTCGGTAGGGGTCGTGGTTCCGGGCACTACCGGGGCTTGGACTCGCGCCGGTGGTAAGAAATTGGGCGAGGGCTGCTCCAGTTCCGCTATTTTATGACTATGGACAATATCCTGGTCGTCGACGACGAACGGAACATCCGTACGCTCTGTTCGCGGGTGCTGGCCGGGGACCAGATCGAAATGCACGGGGTTGGCACAGGCAAAGAGGGCCTCCAGACCGCCGACGAGGTGAGCCCGGACCTGGTTTTGCTCGACCTCCGCCTCCCGGACATGGACGGCATCGATGTCCTCCGGGCCCTCAAGGGCCGCCACCCCGAGACCGCGGTCATCATCATCACCGGCTTTGGCCAGATCCAGAGCGCGGTCGAGGCGATGAAGGCCGGCGCGACCGACTACCTCGAGAAGCCGTTCGAGCATCTCGACAAGCTCAAGCTCGCCGTCTCGCGCGCGCTCGAAGAGGTGCGAGCCCGTCGAGAGATCCAGCGCCTTCACCGGCTCCAGGAGAAGGAATATCGCGTCGATCAGCTCATTGGCGAGTCGGAGGGGACGCGCCGGCTCCGCGAGCTCATCGGCAAGCTCGCGCGGAGCGAGGCGGCGACAATCCTGATCCACGGCGATAGCGGAACCGGCAAGGAGCTCGTGGCGCGCGGCCTGCACTACGAGAGCTCGCGACGCGACTCGCCCTTCATGGAAGTCAATTGCGCGGCGATCACCGAGACCTTGTTCGAGAGCGAGCTGTTCGGCCACGAGAAGGGCGCCTTCACCGACGCCAAGGCGGCGAAGAAGGGCCTGATGGAGCTGGCCGATAGGGGCACGCTCTTCCTCGACGAGGTCAGCGAGATGTCGCTCAACAGCCAGGCGAAGTTCCTGCGGGTGCTCCAGGAGCGGGTGCTCAGGCGGGTGGGCGGGACGCGGGACATCAAGGTCGATCTGCGGATCATCGCCGCGACCAACCGCCCCCTCGAGATGCGCGTCAAGGACGGACAGTTCCGCGAGGACCTCTTTTATCGGCTCAACGTGATTCCGATCCACATTCCACCGCTGCGCGAGCGGCGCGACGACATCATGCCGCTCGCCCGCCATTTCGTCGTGGACGCGAACACGCGTTTCCACAAATCCATCAAGGGCTTCACGCCGGAAGCCGAGCGCCTGATGGTCGGCTATCAGTGGCCAGGCAACGTCCGTGAGCTCCGGAATTTGATCGAGCGTCTGGTCATCCTCGGCAGCTCCGATCTCATCGAGCCCCAGCACCTTCCAGCGCAGTTCGCGACTCAGGTCCGCCAGGCCGTGGTGCCCGAAACGTCGACTGACGAGCCGCGCACCCTGGCCGAGGTCGAGCGCGCCTACATCGCTCAGATCATGCAGCGCGTCGAATCGAACAAGAGCAAGGCCGCCAAGATTCTCGGCATCTCGCGCCAGACGCTTCGCAAGAAGCTCATGGAAGAGTGACGATTCGATCAGTCCATCGCCACTGGTGATTTCGGGGCCACCTCGTAGCCGAGGGATCCGGGAAAGCGCAACTAGTTGAAAACAAATTCTTTCCGGAATGGGGGTCACTCGGCTCTGTGAAATCTTGGCAATTAATCAGCCATTCGAGGCCGGAGCCGGAAATCCCAAATTGATTGATTTGACGAAGGCTTGCGAGCAATTGGACCCTTGGTCTCCCGTTTGCTACTTCTTCGTGCGAGCCTCGCACGAAAACGGCCAGGGGAGAAAAAGATGAGACCGACGTTCAGGAAGCTGGCAGTCAAGGACATCGGCAACTTGGAGCGGCTCGTCGCCGAGAACGCAGACGGCGTCGAGCCAGGCCTGAAGGTCGTCGATTCGCGCCTGCTCCTTGGCCAGGCCGCGATCGACCTCGTCGGTCTCGATGCGAAGGGCTCCCTGGTGCTGATCGCGCTCGACCTCAGCGCCGACGACGGGCTTCTCATCAGGGTCATGGACGCCTACTCCTGGTGTCTCGAGTACCCCGACACGCTCCGCCGTCTCTACCCGATGGCTCAGGCTTCCTCCCGGCCGCCGCGCATCCTGTTCATCGCGGAGAGGATGACCGATGCGTTCCTGCGCCGGATGAAGCAGCTCAGCTTCCTCGAGATCGATTGCTTCGAGTTCCGCCATCTGGAAGTGAACGGCGCCTCGGTCGTGTATTTCGATCTGGTCGAGCAACTGCGCAGGTCGGTCGTCGAGTCGACGGTCGATATTCCGGTCCCCGTGACCCCTGCTCCGGCCGTCGAGGTGCGGGTCGAACCTCGCGTCCAGGCTCGGGTCGAGCCGCAGAAGCTGGCGATCGAGCGGCCTGCGCGTGTCGAGTCGCGCGCGCCTGTCAGCGAGCCCAAGCCGGCAGATCCGCTTAGGACCGTCGCCGCCGAGCCGGTTCGCCTCGAGCCTGCTGCGGCCGCTGTCGCCGCGCCAGAACCCACGGCGCCGCTCGCCACGGTTGCCAGCGCGCCCGCTCCGGTCGCGGAGGAGAAGCCGCGCGCGGTCGTCGAAGTCCAGGCGCCGCCGGCCGTCGAGTATCAGCGTGTGAAGCTCGAGGCAGCCGCCGTGCCGCCGGCTCCCGAGCCGGCCGCCGTGATGCCGGCCGAGCCCGCGCTCGCGCTCGAATCGATCGAATCGACGTCGCGGCCTCACACGAACGGCCACGTGCCCGAGCCTGCCGTCGCGACCGTGGTCGAGGCTGCACCAGGCGTAGCGGCGTGGGTCGAAGAGCCGGTTGCCGCTCCGGCGGTCGCCGCGGCGCCCCCGGTCTCGATCGTCCCGGAGCCGGCGCCCGCTCCGGTCATGCCGGCAGAGCACGCGCCCGCTCCCGTTCAGGTCTCGCCCGTTTGGGCGAAGCCCGGATCGCAGCCCAACGGGGCGCGGCCGCATTTCTTCGCGCACGCGACGAAGGGCACCCCGCCGGTCGAAGCTCCGGCCATGGTCGCCGCCACGGCCGCGACCGCTGAACCGGCCACGCAACCAGCCGCGAGCAAGGCTGGGCTCGAAGTCGACGACCGTCCGGAGCTCGAATCGCTGAGCTTCCCGAAGGATGGTCTGTCGCGCCAGTGGCTGGAGTTCCTCAGTCAGCTCGGCGCGACGAGGTAACAGGAGCCCGTGTGACGACCACGGTGGACGGCGAGACCCAGGTCGCCGGTGACGCGCCGGCTGAGCGACTCCGCGTCCTGCTGGTCGACGACAATGCGTCGGTACTCCGATTCCTGGCGTCCGCGTTCTCGTCGCACGGCTGTCAGGTGACGACGGCATCGACCGCTGAGCAGGCCCTCGAGCTGCTGAGCGACGATCCCTACGACCTCGTGGTATCCGACATCAAGATGCCGGGCCTGAGCGGGCTCGACCTGCTCCGCGCGGTCAAGGGCAAGCAACCCGGGACCCCCGTCGTGCTGATCACGGGCGTGCCCTCGGTCAACTCGGCCGTCTTCGGCCTGCGGCACGGCGCCTACGACTATCTGCCCAAGCCCTTCTCGGTCACCGAGGTGAAAGAGCTCATCCGTCGTCTCAGACGGGATCGGGCCGACGGCAACGGCAACGTCAACTATCCCGCCGGGCTCACGGAAGAGCTCGCGCGGCGCCAGGGCGGTGTCGAAGCGATCTCGCGGATCGGCGAGGTGGCCCTGCAAGGTCTCGAGCCGCGCGTCTTCGCCGAGAAGGTCGTCGAGTACACGATGCAGAGTCTCCGGTGCGACGGGGCGCTCATGCTGCTGCGCGACCAGGGCGGGCAGTTCAATGCGAGTCGGAAGGGCGAGCCGTCGATGGTCGGCCGAATCCTGGCGCTCCTGCAGGCGTCGTTCGGCGACGTGGTCAAGACCGAGGGCCGCGACACGGTCATGCTCACCAAGCGTGAGCACGGGTTCGAGGCCCTCGCCGCGATGGTACCCGGTATCGGCGACGCGATGGGCATCCTCTGCATCGGGCGGAGCGCCGAGCACGGGGGGTTCCTGCCGGACGAAAAGGCACTCCTGCTCGGGTACGCGCAGACCACGGCGGTCGCCCTCCAGAAGCTGCTCCTGCGCGAGAACCTCGAAAAGAACCTGATCGACACGATCTCGTCCTTCGTCATTGCGCTGGAGTCGAAGGACCCGTACCTGAAGGGCCACTCGGCGCGAGTGTCCCTCTATTCGGGCGAGCTTGCGACGGTCATGGGCGTCGCGCCGGCGGACGTGATCATGATGAGCCGGGCGGGCATGCTGCACGACCTCGGCAAGCTCGTGATCATGGACAACATCCTCCGCAAGCCGCGCCAGCTCACCGAAGAGGAGTTCGAGCTGATCCGCACCCATCCGGTGGTCGGCGACAAGATCCTCAAGCCGCTGAAATTTCTCTCGTGCGAAGCGAAGGCGGTGCGTCACCACCACGAGCGGTACGACGGCAAGGGCTACCCGGACGGTCTCAGGGGCGACGACATCCCGCTCATCGCGCGGGTGGTGACGGTCGCCGATGCGTTCGATGCGATGACGTCGGACCGCCCGTACCGGAGCAAGCGGCCGGTGGCGGCGGCGCTCGAGGAGATCGGGCGCGGGGCCGGCACGCAGTTCGATCCGACGGCCGCCGACGCGTTCCTGACGATCCCGCTGGCGCGCCTGGAGCAGATCAGCCGTCATCTCGATCTTCGGTCGTCGGCGATCGAGGCGCCGATCCCGCCGATCGTGGAGGTCCATTGACCGAGTCAGCGCGGCCGAAAATCCTCGTCGTCGACGACGCCGGTCCCGTCGTGATTCTCTGCGTCAATGTCCTGCAGGCGCTGGGATACGCGATCAGGGCCGCGAACCGGGGCGAGACGGCGCTCGACCTCTGCCGCAAGGAACCGTTCGACCTCCTGGTGGTCGACTACAAGATGCCCGGCATAAACGGCTTCGAGGTCCTCGATCAGGCTCGCCGGATCCGCCCGGGCATGGCGTGCATGCTGATGACCGCTCACGGCACCCCCGACATCATCAACGAGGCGACGCGCCTCGGGTTCGACTACATCCTGTTGAAGCCCTTCACGCCGTCGGAGCTCCGAGGGGCGGTCGACAAGGTCCTCGCGAGCAAAGCCTAGGAGAGCGCGGGTGCAGCCGAGTGCGCCTGCGACCCTGACGGCGGAAGCGGCGGGAACCATGATGAAGGCAGCGGCCGATGGGATTCGCGGATGGCTCGATCGGCTGCTCTCGGTCGGCTACGGCGTGGTCTATGACTACGTCTATCCGCGCTTCAACTATTACCAGCGACTCCAGGCGGAGGTGCGTGATCTGGTCGAAGCCGCGGTTCCCGCACGGGTCGAGCGCCGGGACGTGCGCGTGCTCGAAGTGGCCTGTGGGCCTGGAAACTTCACCTGCGCGCTGGCCGAGGCCGGCTTCACTGTCACCGGACTCGACGCCTACGCCGCACTGGTCGAGGCCGCCAAGGAAAAGCGGCGGGCACGCCATCTGTCCAACCTGGCCTTCCGCCACGGTGAGCTCACGCGCGGCAACCCGTTCCGCGACGAGACCTTCGATCAGGTCGTCAGCATCCACTCGCTCTACGTTCACCCGGCGCCGGACCAGCTGTTGCGCGAGGCGTACCGCGTCCTCAAGCCCGGGGGGCACGCCGTGTTCGTGAACCACACGCGACAGATCGGCCGGTGGTCGACGGTGCGCGAGCTCGCCCGGCGTGATGGCCTGGGAGCGGCGCTCCACGGTCTTCTGTGGGTGCTGCCCAATTCGATCTTCGAGGCCGCGCGCCGGGGGGTCGGCCCTCACTACTGGGACGAAGACACGTTCTCCGCCCGAGTTCGTGGTTCCGGGTTCTCGGTCCTGACCGTGCGACGCACGTTTCTCGGAGACGCGAGCCTCCTGGTATGGGCGCGCAAGGAACACCTGAGAGCGACGTGAACCGCGGAGAGATCGCGCCACGTCCACCGCAGCCCCTCGCAGGCGGACTGCCCGTCGCGGCCGTCGCGAGGGTGGGAGAGCGTATGCCCTTTCGAGACGCGCTCGAGCACGTGATTGCCGTCACGTACGGCGTCACCTACGACGCCGTGGTGACGCATTTCCCGCCCTACGAGGCGATGCTCGAGGAGATCGTCGCATTCGTCGCCCGCTCGGTCCCGGACTCGACCGCCCCGCGCGCGACCCGCGTACTGGACGTGGCGTGCGGGATCGGCAACGTCAGTCTCCGGCTGGCCCGGGAGGGCTACTCGGTCGTCGGCATTGACGGCGTGAAGCACCTGGTCGAGATCGCGCGCGAGAAGAGCTCGCCGCGCGGAACCAACCCGACCTTCCAGCACTTCGATATCGCGCGCGACACGGTGCCGGGCGTCGGGAACTTCGACGTGCTGGTGAGCATGCACACGCTGTACTGGCACCCGAATCCGGCCGCGCTCCTCGCCGCGTGTCACCGGGCCCTGAAGCCGGGCGGCCACGCGGTCTTCCTGACGTACGAGCGTCCGGCCGGGCTCGCGACGTTTCGCGAGGTGCGTGCGGCCGAGGGGCTCGGCGCGGCGGTCCGATCGTTGCGCTGGCTCCTGCCGACCATGACGTTCGAGTTTTTCCGGGAGAGCGAGCACCGCTACCTGAGCGCGACCGAGTTCCACGAGAGCCTCGGCCGCGCCGGCTTCGAAGTCCTCGAGGCCCGACAGACCTTCCTGTCGGGCCTGAGTCGTTTGGCGTGGTGTCGCGCGAAATGAGCGCGAAATGAGCGTGGCCGGTATGACCGTTGCGACGTGCTCCGGATTCCGGGGCGCGAGGGGAGGAAGGCTGACGAGGCGCCGGGGCCCGTCCCGGATCCTGCGACGAAAGGGTGCCCTACGATGTGGACGCGCATGAGCTCGGTTGTGCTGGGGATGGGAGCGATCCTGTTAGGACCGGCGCTCGGCACGAGCGAGGCGCACGGCGGTGACGGCCCTCGGCCGGATGCCGTCTTTTATGAGCTGACGGAGGAGGCGGTCTTCAGGCCGGACGGCTTCCGCGACGCGACCTCGGCGCTCGAGGGAAAGGCCCGGCCGGGGTCGCCGCTCTGCCCACACGGGCTCCAGGCATACGCGAAGCGGTTCTTCCCCGCGGCTGTCGCCGTGAAGACGACCCCCCGCTGCCGTGTCGTCGCGATCGGCCGCAGCGTGATCGACATGAAGTTCGGCAGCGGCGAGATCAGCGGTACCTTCTGGGTGGTGGTGAACAGCGTGGCGACGAATCTGACCGACGCGGCAGAACTCGTGGTAATGACCGGCAGCTTCACGGGCCATGTTCAAGTGAGGGATTTGCCGACCGGCCGGATCATCGAAATTCTGCCGGGTAGCGTGTTCAAGCAGGAAATGGCGCTGGAGGGGTTTCCGCTTCCGCTGCCGCCCAACGCGTCTTTTTCTTTCACCGGAACGTTCCGGCTGCCGTTCACCGTCCATCACGTCGCGGTCTATCTGACTGATCGCGGCGAGTTGGTCCCCGTACTCCCCGAGGAGCGGGCGCTCGGCGAGCCGACCGTCCGCCTCGAGGTCAATTTCGAGTAGCGCGGCGAAACCGACAGGGGAATGATCGAAGTGGAAGAGATATCATCCGTGGCGCGGGTGCCCGACGCGAGCAGGGCGCGCCGCACGGGTGTGGTCTCGCGGGGCACGAGCGTCTACCTCCGGACGCTCCGCCCCGACGACCTCGACCATCTCTCGGTGTGGGCGGAAGATCCGTTCCTCGAGCGCATGGTCGGCAGCGAGTTCCTGAACTCCTACAAGCACGTCTACGACAAGGACCCCTCGTTCTACGAGGCGTGCCTGATGGACTCGACCCAGATCGTGCTCGTGATCGAGGCTGAGCCCGAGTGGGCCACGCCGCTCGGGCTCGCGCGCTTGTTCAATATCCACCTCCTGGAGGGCTACGCGTTTCTCGAGGTCATGCTGACCGACCGGAAGGCGATCCGCCGGGGATTTGGGGTGGAGGCCGGCAAGCTGATCTCGTACTATGGGGTCGACGTACTGGGGCTTCGGCGTATCGAAGCCAAAGTGTACGAATACAATCGGCTGAGCGCCAATTCGCTGCGTCGCAACGGCTTCCGGCAGGAGGGGATCCTCCGCAAGGCCGGATACCAGGACGGTCAGTGCTGGGACATGCTCGTCTTCGGCATCTTGGAGCACGAGATCGAGGAGCAGCGCCAGAAGGACCGGGTTTATCTCCCTCTCGACGGTCCCGGGAGGGGCGCGCGTGACGCTTCATAACTTCCTCCCGCTCCTCGCGCTGATCCTTAACGTCTCCCTGGCGGGAATCACGCTCCTGCGCAACTCCGGGAGTCGGCTGAACCGCCTGTTCACCTACTTCGTGGCGGGGATGGCAGTCTGGAACTTCGGCGTGTTCATGCTGCGCCGCTCCCCGGACGAGTCGACCGCGTTTTTCTGGGAGATCGTGATCCACGCGGGAGTCATCGCCCTCCCGGCGTTCTATTACCACTTCGTCCTGATCTTCGTCGAGAGCACGACGCGCCACCGGAGGTCACTGGCCGGCGCGTACATGCTCGCGATCGTTTTCAGCGTCGTCAACTTGAGCGAGACGTCGCTCTTCATGCGCGGCGTGAAGACGACATACTGGGGATGGGTGCCGGCGACCGGTCCGTTGTACAACTTGTTCTTCATCTACTTCAACTTCTTCTTGATTTACGGCCTGGTCCACCTGATCCGGGTTTATAGAGGCGTCGACTCCAGCTTCCGTCGGAACCGCGCGACCCTCATCCTGCTCGGGACCGGCGTCAGCCTGGTCGGCGGCGTCATCGATTTCGCCCGGTTCATCCTCACGCAGTTCGTGCCGGCCGCGGACCTCGTGTACCCGATGGGCATCCCGGCGAACATGATCTTCGCGCTGATGCTCGGCACGTCGATCGTCCGCTACCGCCTCTTCGACGTGAACGTGCTGGTCAAGAAGGGCGCGATCTATCTCATCCTGTGGGGCGCGCTGACCGCCGCCCTGGTGACCGCCGAGTCGTACGCCGACTGGGACCAGGTGAATCCGCTCTGGGTCATCCTGCCGCTCGGCTTCGTGCTGACCATGCTCGTGAGCCCGATCGGCCAGCGGCTCGAGGAGCGCATCGAGCGCCTGATGTTCAGCCGGCGACGGGGCTGCTACGAGACGCTGCTGGACCTCAGCAAGCGGATGGGCTCGATCCTCGACTTCGGGCGCCTCATGGAGACCCTCGTGCACGGGCTCGTGCGCGGCGTTCCGCTGACCCACTGTGTCCTGATGATCTTCGACCCGCAGCGCAGCGCCTTCGTCGTCTACCGTGAGGACACGACGGTCGGCGACGGCGCGGGCATCGCGTCGATCCGGGTCGACAGCCCCATCGTCCAGTGGCTGAACCAGAAGGGCAGGGTGCTGGTCAAGGAAGAGGCGAAGCTGAATCCGGCGATCGCGGCCTACTTCGAGACGTCCGAGAACGAGCTCGACGCGATCAAGGCGGCGCTGATCGTGCCGCTGAAGATCGAGGGGAAGCTCACCGGGATTCTCCTGGTCGGCGAGAAGCTGTCCGGCGACATCTTCGACGACCAGGAGCTCGAGGTGCTCGCGGTGCTCGCCAACCAGGTCGCGATCTCGCTGGAAAACGCGCGGCTGTACGAAGAGCTCTCGAACTCGAACGCCCAGCTCATGCAGGCCAGCCGGCTGAAGTCGCAGTTCCTGGCGAGCATGTCGCACGAGCTGCGGACGCCGCTCAACTCGATCATCGGGTTCTCGAAAGTGCTGCTGAACCGCCTCGACGGCGAGCTGACCGAGCGGCAAGAGACCTACATTCGCTCGGTCCACAACAGCGGCGCCCATCTCCTGCAGCTCATCAACGGTATCCTCGACTTCTCGCGCATCGAGGCGGGCAAGCTCGAGATGCTCTCCGAGGAGATCGATCTGCACGAGCTGATCGACGAGTGCATCGAGTCGTCGATGCCGCTCGCCCGCGGCAAGCAGCTCAAAATCGAGGAGAACATGCCCCTCGAGCTGCCGCCGCTGTCGGCCGACCGCACCAAGGTCAAGCAGATCCTCTTGAATCTGCTGTCGAACGCGATCAAGTTCACCGCGCAGGGCCGAGTGCTGGTCAGCGTCGTGGCCGAGCCGGACGCCGTCCGGCTGAGCGTGGCCGACACCGGCATCGGAATCCGCGAGGACGACCTGGCGCGGCTGTTCGAGCCCTTCCAGCAGCTCGATAACCCGGTCGCCCGCAGCGCCGGAGGCACGGGCCTCGGGCTGGCGATCAGCAAGAAGTTCGTCGAGCTCCACGGCGGCCGGATCTGGGCGGAGAGCCGCGAGAACCAGGGCTCGACGTTCCACTTCACGCTGCCGTTGATCTGAGGGGAGAGGCGCCGCATGCCGGCACGTCCAGTCGACCAGAAGGTGAAGGTCCTCTACATCGAGGACAACCGCGAGAACCGGATGCTCGTCCGCGCGGTGCTGGAAGCGGCCGGCTACCGGATCGTCGACGCCGAGGACGGCCTGGCCGGGATCGAGGCGGCCATCCGCGAGGAGCCGGCGCTCATCCTGCTCGACATCAACCTGCCGGGGGTCGACGGCTACGAGATCGTCGCCATCTTGAAGTCGTTCCCCAACTTGGCCGCGACCCCGGTCATCGCCGTGACGGCGTACGCGATGCAGGGCGATCGGCAGCGAACCCTCGTGGCCGGCTGCGACGGCTACATCCAGAAACCGATCGACGTCGACCTTTTCCCGCGCCAGGTCGCCGAGTTCCTGGGCGGCAAACGCGAGCGAGTCGAGAGCCACGACGAAGGGGTCTACCTTCGCGAGCTGAACCAGCGGCTCGTCTACCGCCTGCTCAATCAAGTCGAGGAGCTCAAGCGCCTGAACCAGCACTTCGTGCGGCGGGCCTCGCAGCTGGAGGACCTGCACCGCTCGATGGAAGACATCACCGCCGAGCTGGGCGTCGCCGGGATGCTCGAGAAGCTCCTGGGCGGGCTCGCTCGGGCGATCGGGAGCACCAGCCTGCGCGTGGAGCTCACCGAGCCCCCGGGAGTGCAGGTTTCCGTGCGTCGCGATTCGGACCTCCAGCCGCGAAGTGTCCTGGCCGGCACGGGGGTCTCGGCGGGCGACGACTGGACCGCGGTGGAGTGGAGGCTTCCCCTCACCGTGCGCGGACGTCCGCTCGGCGTGATGATCGCGCGGCACGTGCTTCCGCCCGGCGCGAAGGCCGACGAGGAGCAGCTGCTCAAGATCGTCGCCGATCAGGTGGCCATCGCGGTCGAGAACTCGCGTCTGTACGAAGGGGTCATGCGCCTGCACGAGGAGACGCAGGAGCGCCTGCGGCACACCGAGACCCTGCTCGCGGTGAGCCAGGACGCCAGTGCGACCCTCGAGCTGAACGAAATCCTCCGCAGAACGACGCGGGCAATGGTCCGGGCGCTCGGCGCCGACACCGGCGGAGCCTGGCTGCAGACCGAGGACGGCCGCTTCGTGCCGATCGTCGGCTATCACGTCCCCAAGGCGCTCCTGGGGGCGCTCGAGAGCGCCGGCCTCAAATCGCTCGATCCCCACGCGAGTGATTGGCGGCGCGTCGAAGGGCCCGTGTACTCCAGCAACAGCCAGGAAGATCCGCGCTTCAATCACCCGATCGCCCAGATGCTCCCGCACAAGTCCGTCCTCATCCAGCCGATGCGCTGGAAGGGGGAGAGCATCGGCGGATTCGCGCTCGCGTGGCTGAAGGACCATCATCGCTTCACCTCGGACGAGCTGCGGCTCGCCGAGGCCATCGCGCTCCAGGCGGCCGTCGCGAGCGAGAACTCTCGCCTGTACGGGGCCGAGAAGCAGCAGGTGGCCGAGCTCAAGCGGACCCAGGCCCAGCTGATCCAGTCGACCAAGCTCGCCGCGATCGGCGAGCTGGCGGCCAACATCGCCCACGAGATCAACAATCCGCTGACGAGCGTGCTCGGCTTCGCCTCCTATCTCGCCGAGCAGGTGCCGCCGGGCCAACCCTGGCGGGAAGAGCTCGATCTCATTCAGGAGGAAGCCGGGCGAGCCCGCGACATCGTGCGGGACCTCTTGCACTTCAGTCGCCAGCGCGAGTTCGTTGCGCAGATCACCGACCTCAATACGGTGCTCGAGCAGACGCTCGCCATGGTCAAACGCCAGGGCGCGCTGGAGTCGATCACCCTCTACGAGGAGTACGCCCCGGGGCTGGCTCCGGTCGAGGTGGACGTTCCGCGCATCAAGCAGGTGTTCCTCAACCTCATCAACAACGCGGTCTACGTGATGAAGGACCGCGGCGGCTCGCTCACGATCCGATCGTCGGCCAGCGGCGACATGGTGCAGGTCGAGGTGATCGACACCGGAACCGGGATCGCCCCGGAACACATGGATCGCATCTTCGAGCCGTTTTTCACGACCAAGCCGGAAGTCAGCGGCACGGGCCTGGGCCTTTCGGTGAGCCTCGGGATCGTGGAGAGCCACGGCGGCTCGATCGAAGTCCAGAGCGGGCTCGGGAAGGGCTCGACGTTCACGGTCAAGCTTCCGGCGAAGCCGGGGGCGACGATCCAAGATCCGGATTCCGAGCTCTAGGCGCGCTCGATCTTCCGCGGCGCGTTAAGTTTCTAGTCGCGCCGAGCTTCGTCGAGAAATCGCCCCAAGCCCTTGAATTATTTGGCCTTCCCGCAAAGGCTCGGATTTCCGGACGAAAAGCGACAATAAATCAATCACTTACGGATTTGAAACTCCGGAAAGCAGAGCGGCATAAGTCAACGTAATCAGGTTCTTACGAGACAAAACCGGTTGGTCTCGTCATTGCAGTTACTCTCGTTGGCTGTAGCTGTTGAACCCTTTGACAACGGCGAACGAGGAGAAGAGCGATGACGAGCATCTGTTGGAAAAGCGCAGTGACATGGAGCCTTCTCGGGCTGATGTTCCTGCTGTTCGCGCTGGTAGTCGGGCCGCCGCCCGCGCTGGCGTGGGATCTGGGACAGCTCTGGATCGACACGACCTCGCTCCCCGCGGACACGGTCCTCTACGAGGTCAACGAGGACATGTACCTCCAGGACGCGGCGGGCAACTTCGTGACGAGCCCCGTTCCGGGAGGCCGCCGCATGGCGGTCGCTCAGCTCGCGGGTTGGTCCAAGCTAGGGACTCCGCTCTGCCCGGCGTGGGTGGTGCTGGTCTCGCCAGCGGCCAAGAAGTGCGCGGTGAACGTGAGGGGCGCCGACGACCTGAGCCTCGCGACCGGCCAGGGCACGGTCGCCGGAACGTTCGCGGTCGTGGTCCAGGGCGACAACCCGGTGGACGGGGATGAGTTCGTGATCATGACCGGGTGCTTTCACGGCGACGCCGACCTCTCGCCCGCGTTCGCGGGTCGGGCGCCGCTCGGGTACATCAAGAATGGCGTCGTTACGGTCGACGGCGGGGGCCAGAAGTTCGGCTTCACCGGCACGTTCCGTCTGCCGATCAAGTTGAATACGACGACGACGACGCGGGACCTGCTGCAACTGGACGCCTACTACGTGAACGACAGCGGCTTGCCCGTCTGGGTGAAGGCCAATGAGCGGTCGCTCGGCGTCCCGACGGTGCGCCTCGAGATCAAGTTCTAGCTCTCGGACGACTCCTCGCGCCTCGCGCAAGGGTCCGAGCCGCAAACTCGGCTCGGACCCTTCCGCCTTTCTCGGGTGGACTCCCCTCAGTCGGCCTTGAAGTACTTCGCAGCGGGGTGATGGAACACGAGCGCCGACACCGAGGCCTCGGGATCCATCATGAAGCCATCCGTCAGGGTCAGCCCGAGCGCCTCGGGTTCGAGCAGCCGGAACAGGCTGGCCTGATCGGCAAGGTTCGGACAGGCTGGATAGCCGAACGAGACACGGATCCCGCGGTAGTGCGCCTTCAGCTTCTCGCCGATCGACAGCTCGGGCGGATCCGGAAATCCCCAGAGGGTCCGCAGCCGGGAGTGGAGCATCTCGGCGAACGCTTCCGCACACTCGATCGCCAGCGCCTGGAGCGCGTGAGAGCGAACATACTCGCCCCGCTCCTTCCACGCTGAGGCGAGCACCCGGACGCCCGTCCCGCAGGTCACCGCGAACAGCGCCACGGCGTCATCGACGTCGTCCCGCACGTAGTCGGCGAGGCAGAGACGCTCCCCGTCCTTCTGGCGCGGGAACTCGAACCTCGCCGCCTCGCGACCGGGCCTGTCGAACAGCACGACCGTGTCGCCCGCGGCCCGGGCGCGGTACCAGCGGTAGACGCCGCTGGCACTGAGGAGCCCGTCGCGGACGGCGTCGCGCTTGAGCCCCTCGACGATCTCCTGGACCTCGAGCGCCTTCGGGTCTCCGGCCTCGAGCAGGCGCTCGACGAGGCCCCGGATGCCCAGGTGCTTGCCGTAGAGCATCTGGAGGTTCAGGTACGGAAAGATGTGGCCGAGGGGCACGTCGCGCAGTACGTGCCGCTCGAAGTCCGGAGGGGCGGGGACGTCGACTCCCTCGAGGCGTCGCGACGCCGATGCCGGCGTCGACGGGATCGCCGCCTCGGGCAGCCCGGCCACGCTCGCGGCGAGCGCCGCCTGCTCGCGACGGATCCGCGCCACGAGCGCCTCCCGGGTCGGAGCCGCGAAGAGCTGGTTCGCGAGGTCGAGCCCCTCCATCGCGTCCTTGGCATAGAGCGTGAGCCCGCCGTACTCGGCCGCGATCCGGGTCGCCGCGAACTTCTTGGTGAGCGCCGCGCCACCCACGAACAGCGGGATCTCGATCGCCGCGGCACGGAGATCCTGGGCCGTCACCACCATCTGCTGCGCGGACTTGACGAGCAGGCCGGACAGGCCGAAGGCGTCGGGCTTGTGGGTGTGGTACGCGGCGATCAGCTCCTCGGGGGGCACCTTGATGCCGAGGTTGATCACGCGATAGCCGTTGTTCGAGAGGATGATCTCGACGAGGTTCTTGCCGATGTCGTGGACGTCGCCCTTGACCGTGGCCAGCACGATGGTGCCGCGGGTGGCCGCCTCGGCCTTTTCCATGAATTGCTCGAGGTGCGCCACGGCGGCCTTCATCGCCTCCGCCGACTGGAGCACCTCGGCGACGATGAGCTGGTTGTCGTTGAACAGGCGCCCGACCTCGTCCATGCCGCGCATGAGCGGACCGTTGACGATCTCGAGCGGCGTCGCCTCGCGGAGCTTGGCGTTCAGGTCGCCGATCAATCCGTCGCGACTGCCTTCGACGATATAGCGGGCCAGGCGCTCGTCGAGCGAGAGGGTCTGCGCCGGCGGCGGGGCCTGGCGCTTCTCCCGGAAGTAGGCGGCGAAGGCCGCGACCGGGTCGGCGCCCCGCCAGTAGATCAGATCCTCGGCGAGCCGCCGCTCCTCTTCCGGGATCGACGGATAGCGTTCGAGACGCTCCGTGTTCACGATCGCGTAGTCGAGGCCCGCCTTCGTGCAGTGATAGAGGAAGACCGAGTTGAGGACCTCGCGTCCGGTCGGCGGCAGGCCGAACGACACGTTCGAGATCCCGAGGATCGTCTTGCACTCCGGGAACCGCTGCTTGATGGCGCGAATGCCCTCGATCGTCTCCACCGCCGAGCCGACGTAGTTCGCGTCGCCCGTGCCGACCGGAAAGACGAGCGCGTCGAAGATCAGGTCGCGGGCCGGCAGGCCGTACTTGCGCGTGAGCAGATCGTGGCAGCGCTCGGCGATCGCGAACTTGCGCGCGCGCGTGACCGCCATGCCCTGGCGCTTGTCCTCGTCGATGCAGCCGACCACGACCGCGCCGCCGTAGGCACGGAGCAGGGGCACGACCCGCTCGAACCGTTCCTCGCCGTCCTCGAGGTTGATCGAGTTCACGATCGACTTGCCCTGGCAATGCCGGAGCGCCGTCTCGATGACGCCGGCGTCCGTGGAATCGATCATGAGCGGCACCTTCACCTTGCGGGTGAGGTGTGTCATGAAGCGGTCCATGTCCCCGCGCTCGTCCCGGTCGGGATTGGCGAGGCACACGTCCAGGACCTGCGCGCCGTTCTTGACCTGCGCGCGGCCGATCTCGGCGGCTTCCTCGAACTGCTCGGCGACGATCAGCTCCTTGAACCGCCGCGAGCCGATCACGTTCGTGCGCTCGCCCACGAACAGTGGGCGGTTGTCGTCGGCGGGATAGAAGACCTCGATCCCGCTGACCGCCTGTGCCTCGCGCGCGGCGGGCACGCGCGGGGGCCGCCCGCTCACCAGGGCCTTCAGGGCGCGAATGTGCGCCGGGGTCGTGCCGCAGCAGCCGCCGACGAAGTTCACCCAGCCCTCGTCGACGAAGCGCGTCATCTTGAAGGCCAGGCTCGCCGGGGTCTCGGCGTACTGGCCGCGCTCGTCGGGGAGGCCCGCGTTCGGGTACACGCTCACGAAGCGGGTCGAGAGCGCCGCCAGCGAGCGCAGGTGATCGGTCATGAACTCGGGGCCGGTGGCGCAGTTGAGTCCGATCGAGAAGAGATCGAGGTGCTCGAGCGCCACGGAGAGGGCCTCGACGCCCTGGCCCGCGAGCATCGTCCCCATCGGCTCGATCGTGATGCTGATCATCAGCGGCAGCGCGACGCCGGCCTCCTGCATCGCCGCGCGCACGCCGAGCGCCGCCGCCTTGACGTTCAAGGTGTCCTGGACCGTCTCGAGCAGCAGCGCGTCCACGCCGCCGGCGACGAGCGCGGCCGCCTGGAGCGCGTACGCCTCGCGAACCTGGTCGAACGTCACGTTGCGCGTGACGCTGATGGAACGCGTCGACGGTCCCATCGCGCCGACGACGAAGCGCTCCCCGGCGGCGGCGCGCGCCAGCCGCGCGGCGGCGAGCGTGATCTCGTGGGCGCGCTCGGCCAGACCATACTCGGCGAGCACGTAGGGCGCGCAGCCGAACGTGTTGGTCGAGATGATATCGGCGCCGGCCTGCAGATAGGCGTCGTGGACGCGTCGAACGACGTCGGGCCGGGTCAGATTGAGGTACTCGTTGCAGCCCTCGTACTGCGCGCCGCCGAAGTCCTGGGCGCCGAGGCCGGCAGCCTGGATCATGGTGCCCATCGCCCCGTCCAGGACGAGGATCCGCTGCCTCACCGCCTCGCGGAGTCGCGACATAGCGTTATAGTAGCGCACATGATCACCAGCGCCCTCTCGCTCGACGGTGTCCGCGTTCTCGATCTCTCGCGCGTCCTGGCGGGGCCTTTCTGCGGCATGCTCCTGGCCGACATGGGCGCCGACGTCATCAAGGTGGAGGATACCGGCTCAGGCGACGAGTCGCGCACCTGGCCGCCGCACAAGGGCGGCGAGTCGGCGGCGTACCTCGTCATCAACCGCAACAAGCGGGATCTCGCGCTCGATCTCAAGGCCCCGGAAGGCGCCGACGTCCTGCGCAACCTGGTCAAGCGCTCCGACGTCCTCATCGAGAACTTCCGGACGGGGACGATGGAGAGCTTCGGCCTCGGCTACGAGGCGCTGTCCGCGCTCAACCCCGGTCTAATCTACTGCTCGGTCTCCGCGTTCGGGCGGACCGGACCCCGCAAGGACGGCGCCGGCTACGAGGCCCTCATGCAGGCGTTCAGCGGGATCATGTCGATCACCGGAGAGCCCAACGGCCCGCCGGTCCGCGCCGGCGTCTCGTTCCTCGACCTCACGACCGGGATCTTCTCCGCGCTCGGCATCTGCAACGCGTTGCTCTACCGGGCGAAGACGGGCCAAGGCCAGCGCGTCGACGGCTCGCTCCTGGAGACCGCGGTGACCTTGCTCAACTACCACGCCGAGGGATTTCTCCTGACCGGCAGCGTGCCGAAGGCGCTGGGCTCGTCCCACCCGTCGCTGGCGCCCTATCGCAACTTCCGCTGCCGCGACGGCCAGTGGGTGTTCATCGCCGGCGCGAACGACCGCTTCTGGCAGCGTCTGGTGGCCACGCTCGACCTGGACGCGCTGCGCGACAAGCGCTTCGCGACGAACCTCGGGCGCGTGCGCCACCGCGACGATCTGGAAAGGGCTGTCGCGGACGCGATCGCCACGTACGACCGCGAGCCGCTGCTGAAGCTCCTGGAGGACGGCGGCGTTCCGGCGACGCCCGTGAACACCGTCGAGCAGGTGATGAACGATCCGCAGACCGCGGCGCGCCAGATGATCGAGCGCGTGCTCCACCCCAAGCTCGGCGAGATCCCGGTGATCGGCACGCCGACCAAGTACTCGCGGATGCGCCCGGGTGTCCGCCGGCCGGCTCCGCTCCAGGGCGAGCACACCGACGAGGTGCTGGCCGAGTGCGGTTACTCCGCCGAGACGATCGGCGAGCTCCGAGCTAAAAAAGTGGTTCGATAGATCGCCGGAGGCCGCCACGCGACACGCGGGACTCGGACTCCTCGTTCTGGCGGGCTGGCTCCTGGCGGCGCCCGCCGCGGCCCAGCTCTATCGCTGGACCGACGCCGACGGGACCGAGCACTACACCGCGGACCTCAACGCGATCCCGCCGAGATTCCGCGATTCGGCCACGCTGCTGAACGCGCCCCAGGCGCGTCCGATCCCACCGCCGGCGTCGAACGAGCCCGTGTCGCTCAAGGTGACTCCCGGCGCGCCGATCACCGTGGAGGCTCGGCTCAACGGCGTCGCGCTCACCCTCATCGTGGACACGGGCGCCGACCGTACGGTGATCTCGCCCGAGGCGATCGAGCGCGCGGGGCTCGGGAGCCAGGCCGGCCGGCCGGTGCAGGTCGTCGGGGTCACGGGCACGTCCACGGCAACGCTCGTGACCGTGCCGCTCCTCGACGTCGCGGGCGCCCGGATCGGGCCCATCGTCGTGGTCGCCCACGCGCTGCCGCAGACGTTTCGCGGACCGGGCGGACCAGACGGAAGCGCGGTCGACGGTCTGCTGGGCCGCGACGTGCTCGACGTCTTCACCCTCAGCGTCGACACCGCCTCCGGACGCGCCACGCTCACGCCGCGCTGAGCGCTCGACGCGCGTGGGCGCCGCGGGCGCCCGCGCGCGTCTCCGGTCAGGGCCGGCTCTTGACGCTCGGGCGCAGGCCGCTCATGCGCGCGATCACGTCGAAGACGACGGCGAAATCGTAGTCGGCCAGGTCGAGCCCCCGGGCCGCGGTCATGAACTCGTCGGTGAGCGCGACGCTCGGCAGCGGGACGCCGAGCGCCTTTCCTATCTCGAGCGCCAGGCCCAGGTCCTTCTGAATCATGTCGACGTTGAACAGCGCCTCCGCTGGCATGCCGAGGACGAACGGGCCGCGGTACTTGACCATCGGCGAGGCGATGACCGACTTCAGGAGCACCTCGACGGCGCGCTCGCGGACGATCCCCGCCTTCTCCGCGAGCGCGACCGCCTCGCTGAACGCGAGCATCTGAACGGCGAGCCCCAGGTTCGTCGCGATCTTCATCGTCACCGCGAGCCCGAGCTCGCCGACGTGGGTGATGGTCGGCCCGATCGCCAGCAGATGGCCGCGGACCTTCTCGAGCGCCGCCGGATCGCCGCCGACCATGAACGAGAGCTGGCCCGCCTCGACCGTCACCGCGCTCCCGGACACCGGCGCGTCGATCAGCGCCGCGCCGCGCTCGGCGACCGCACGCCCCAGCTCGCGCGTGACGTCCGGGCTCACCGTGCTCATCTCGGCCCAGACGGCGCCCGGCCGGAGCCCGGCGATCACGCCGTCGGCGCCGAGCGCGATCGCGCGGAGCGCGGTGCTGTCCGTCACCATGCTGAGGACCGCGTCCGAGGCCTCGGCGACGGCGCGCGGGGATTTCAAGAGCACGAGCCCGGCCTCGACCAGGGCGCGCGCCTTCTCGCGAGTCCGGTTGTAGCCGACGACCTCGCGGCCGGACGCGAGGAGCCGCTTCGCCATGCGGCTGCCCATCGTGCCGAGCCCGACGACGCCCACCGGCGCCATCAGCGGCCGCCCTCGTCCGCCACCGCGATCGCGCTGATCTCGAGCTTGCATCGCGCGTGGGTGGCCAGGCGCGACACCTCGACCGTCGTCGTCGTCGGCACGTGGCCGCCGAGATAGGAGGCCCACACGCGGTTCAGGTCGTCCTGCTCGGCCACGTTCGTGAGGAAGCGGGTGGCCGACACCAGATCGGCGAACGTGCAGCCGGCCGCCTCGAGCGTCTTTTTGAGGTTCTCCATCGTGAGCACGGCCTGCTCCTGCATCGTCGACGGCAGATCGAACTCCTCGTCGCGATGGGGGTGGCTGTGATAGACCGCCGCGGCGGTGACCCCGGAGAGGAACACGAGCTTGCCGCGGCGCACGACGATTCCCGGCGCGTAGGGCATCATCACGTCGGTCCGCCGGTCGGCGTGGTGGACGATCGCGATTTCTTTCGTCATCAACCTCCTCCTGCGGCGCGCACGTCGCGAATGCTCAGGCATCCTATCACGGTGCGCGGCGTCGGTTCGGCGCCGGAGTACACTGGCGCGATGCCGGTGATCCTCGTGCTGGACGACGACGTCGCGACGCGCGACGCGCTCGTCGAGACACTGCGCAATCTCTTCACGCAGGCGCGGGTGGTGACGGCGCCCGCCGACGCCGGGCGCGACGTGGTCGCGCGCGAGGGCGCGAGCGTCGTGCTGGCGAGCCTCGCCGCCGCAGAGCGTCTCTGCCGGGAGGGAGCGCCGCCCGGCGTGCCGGTGGTCGCGTTGACCCGCGAGATGAGCCCGGATACCCTCTTGAGCACGGAGGCGCTGGGCATCGCCGGGGTCGTGCGGGCGCCAGCGCCCGCCGAGCGGCTGGCGGCGGCGCTCGGCCCGATGCTCGGGGGCTCGCGGCCGCGCGACCACCGATAGGAGACGGAGCCTGAACGAGCTCGAGGGACGTGTCGCCGTCGTGACCGGCGGAGCCAGCGGGATCGGGCGCGCGATGGCCGAGCTGTTCGCGCGCGAGCGCGCCAAGGTCGTCCTCGCCGACATCGACGAGCGCGCGCTCGCCGCGGTCGTCGAGTCGATCAGGACCCGCGGCGGCGAGGCGCTGGGCGTCACGACCGACGTCACCAGCCTCGAGACCCTCGCGAAGGATCTCCGGCCGTACCGCATCGGGGTCTCGGTCCTGTGCCCGATGGGCGTGGCGACGCAGATCCGCGAGAGCGCCCGCAATCGACCGCCCGATCTGGCGAACGAGGCGCCGAGCGTGTCCGAGCCGGTCGAGCTGATGGGGCGCACGCTCGCGCCGGCGGCGGTGGCCGAGATGGTGCTTGCCGCGATCCGCGCCAATCGCCTCTACGTGATCACCCACGAGGAAGCTCTCGAGGCGCTGCGTCGTCGGCACGAGCGTCTCGAGCAAGCCCTCCTCGAGACGAAGGCCTGAGCGGGACGCGGCCCATCGCTACGCTCGGGTCCCACTGGGTCGAGACGGTCTCCGACCTGACCGCGGTCTCGCGGCGCCTCGTCACGCCCGGCGAGATCGCCCTCGACACCGAGGGCGACAGCCTGCACCACTATCCGGAGCGACTCTCGCTCATCCAGCTGGCCCGGGCGTCGGGCGACGTATGGCTCGTCGATCCGATCGCGCTCGGCGATCTCGGTCTGCTCGCGTCGGTGTTCAGCGCACCGTCGGTCGTCACCGTGCTGCACGCGGGCGACAATGACCTGGTCCAGCTCAAGCGCCGGGGGTTCGGCTTCGCCGCGCTGTTCGATACCTCGATCGCGGCGCGCTTCCTCGGCGCCAAGGCCCTCGGTCTGGACGTGCTGCTGCAGACGTACCTCGGGGTCGAGCTGCCGCCCTCGCGGCAGCGCGACGACTGGTCGCGCCGCCCGCTGTCCGAGGCTCAGCGTCGCTACGCGGAGTCCGACGTGCTCCATCTCTTCGCGCTCAAGGCCCGGCTCACGGAGGAGCTCGAGCGAATCGGCCGGCTGGCCTGGGTCGAGGAGGAATGCGCGGCGCTCGCGGCCCAGCCGGCCGTCGAGCGCATCGTGGATCCGAACGCGTTCGCGCGGCTCAAGGGCGCCCGCGAGCTGCCGCCGCGGAAGCTCGCGATCTTGCACGAGCTCTACGAGCTTCGCGAGCAGCTCGCGCGCTCGGCCGACCGCCCGCCTTTCAAGATCCTCGCCGAAGAGACTGTCGTGCGCCTGGCCCAGGAGCCGCCCGTCGACGCGGCCGCGCTGGCCGCGGTCCCGGGATGCACGCCAAAGGTGATCGGGCGGTGGGGCGAGGCTGTTCTGGCCGCCATTGCCCGTGGCCGAGCCGTTCCCGAGACCGCGCTGCCGGTGCTCGAGCGGACGCCCCGGCCGAGGATTCCGGGGATCGCCGCGCGCCGGATCGAGGCGCTCCGCCAGTGGCGGACGGAGGCGGCGCCGCGCTTCGGGCTCGAGCCCGGGCTGCTCCTGCCCAACCGATTGATCACCACGGTCGCGCTCGCGGCGCCGCGAGACGCCGGCGCGCTCGCGATGCTCGACGGCGTGCGCCGCTGGCGGGCCGAGACGTTCGGCGCAGAGATCGTTGCCGCGCTCGCCGCGCCGTGAGAAGGTGAAGCTCCATGACGGACTGGCGTGTCCTGCTCGTCGACGACGATTCGGGCCTCGCGGCGATCTTCCGCGAGTCCAAGACCGTGGCGGTCCTCGGAGCGAAGGCCGACTCGGCCGAGCCGGCGTACTACGTGCCGGCGTACCTGCGCTCGCGCGGCTACCGCATCCGGCCGGTCAACCCGCGATTCGCGGGGCGTCGGCTGCACGACGCCGAGACCGTCGCGTCGCTCCGCGACCTCGCTGAGGCGACCGACGTCATCGAGGTCTTCCGGCGCCCCGAGTATCTGGCGGGTCACGCGGACGAGATTCTGGCCCTGCCGTGGCGGCCGAAGACCGTGTGGTTCCAGCTCGGCATCCGAAACGACGGCGCCGCCGAGAAGCTCGCGCGGGCGGGGATCCGCGTGGTCCAGGACCGCTGCATGATGCCCGAGCATCGACGGCTCGAATCCCAGGGGTCCCTGGCGGACTGACGAAGGAGGCAGCCGGGTCCATGGCCGGCGAATACGCGTTCGTGATGAAGGATCTGCGGAAGGTCGTCCCGCCCAAGCGGGAGATCCTCCGGGGTATCTGGCTCTCGTTCTTCCACGGGGCGAAGATCGGCGTGCTCGGCGCCAACGGCGCCGGCAAATCCTCCCTGCTCCGCATCATGGCGGGCGTCGACCGCGATTTCCTGGGCGAGGCGTTTGCCGCCGCCGGGCTTCGGATCGGCTATCTCCCGCAGGAGCCTCAGCTCGATCCGGCGAAGGACGTCCGCGGCAACGTCGAGGAAGGTGTCGCCGAGGTCCGGGCGCTGCTCACGCGGTTCGAGGAGGTGAGCGCGAAGCTCGGCGAGCCGATCGAGGCCGACGAGATGGAGAAGCTGCTCGACGAGCAGGCGCGGCTGCAAGACAGGATCGACGCCGTGAACGCCTGGGACCTCGACCGCACCGTCGAGCTCGCGATGGACGCGCTCAGGGTGCCGCCCGGCGATATGGACGTAACGCGGGTCTCGGGCGGCGAGCGGCGGCGCGTCGCCCTCTGCCGGCTCCTCCTCGCGCGCCCGGACATGCTGCTGCTCGACGAGCCGACGAACCATCTCGACGCCGAGTCGGTGGCGTGGCTCGAGCGGTTCCTCAAGGAGTATCCGGGGACCGTCGTCGCGATCACCCACGACCGCTACTTCCTCGACAACGTGGCCGGCTGGATCCTCGAGCTCGACCGCGGCCACGGCATTCCGTGGGAGGGCAACTACTCGTCCTGGCTCGAGCAGAAGCGCGAGCGCCTCGCGCGGGAGGAGAAGGCCGATCTCGCGCGCGAGCGCACGCTCGCGCGCGAGCTCGAGTGGGTCCAGATGGCGCCGCGCGCCCGGCAGGCCAAGAGCAAGGCGCGTCTGGCCGCCTACGACGCGATGCTCAACAAGTCGGTCGAGACGTCCGCGTCCGCGCTCCAGATCGCGATCCCGCCCGGGCCGCGGCTTGGCGATGTCGTCGTCGAGGCCGACGACGTCCGGAAGTCGTACGGCGATCGGGTCCTGATGGAGGGCCTCTCGTTCAAGCTGCCTCGGGGCGGCATCGTAGGCGTCATCGGCCCCAACGGCGCCGGCAAGACGACCTTGTTCCGCATGATCGTCGGCCAGGAGAAGCCCGACGGGGGGACCTTGCGCGTCGGCGACACGGTGAAGACCGCCTACATCGACCAGAGCCGGGACGCGCTGGACCCGAAGCAAACCGTCTGGGAGGCGATCTCCGGCGGCGCTGACACGATCACGGTCGGCGGCCGGACGGTGCAGTCGCGCAGCTACGTCGCCTCGTTCAACTTCCGGGGCAGCGATCAGCAGAAGCGCCTCGCCGAGCTCTCCGGCGGCGAGCGGAATCGCCTGCACCTGGCGACGATGCTCAAGAGCGGCGCCAACCTCCTGCTGCTCGACGAGCCCACCAACGACCTGGACGTCGACACCCTGCGCGCGCTCGAAGATGCGCTCCTCGACTTCGCCGGGTGCGCCGTGGTGATCAGCCACGATCGCTGGTTCCTCGACCGGATCGCGACGCACATCCTGGCCTTCGAGGACGAAGGCCGCGTGGTCTGGTCGGACGGCAACTACGGCGACTACGAGACCGATCGCCGCAAGCGACTGGGCGCCGAGGCCGAGCGGCCGCATCGCCTCAGGTTCAAGCGTCTGCGGCGCGACTGACGCGCGGGCGCGAGCAGCAGATCAGGGTGTTCTCCCCGGTGCGCCGTACGCGACGAATCTTCACCTGGCCGAAGTAGAGGCGCAGGGTGCGGGCCATCGGCTTGGGATCGCCGTGCCGGTGGCGATTGATCACCAGCGATCCCCGCGGCGTGACCAGCGGCACCATAGCCAGGAGCTTCGGCAGTGCCACCTCCGGCTCGTCGGCGTAGGTGACGTCCTCCATCACGTAGTCGAACTGGCGCCTGGCCCGCGCGAGCCCGGCGATCGCGGTCTCGGCGTCGTCGCAGACGATCTCGAGCTTGGCGATCCGGTCGAGCCCGAACCATTCGCAGGCCACGCGCACGATCACCGGGTCGCGCTCGATCACCGTGATCTGCCGGGGGGAGGCCAGACGGTGCAGGAGATGGATCTGCGTGCCGCCGCCGAGCCCGATCAGGAGCGCCGACGGCCGCCGCGGCAGCTCCACGAACGCGAGCGCCTTCCACCAGTACTCGCGGCGCACGCGCGTCCAGTTCCCGTCGAGGGGATAGATCGAGAGAATCTCGCCGTGGACCATGAGCTGGCGCTCGCGTCCGCGGTCGACGACGCGGATCTTCCCCGACAGCCGCGACCAGCCGCTGAAGGCGATGTGCGGGCGCTTGATCGCCCGGAGCGAGGCGCGTCGAGCGCCGGGCTCGGTCGAATCGCTCGGCTCGGGTCCGGGAGATCCGGCTCCGGCCGAATTGTCCGGAGTCGCGGCCACGTGGGCTAGCGCGGCTGCATCCGGATCGCGCCGTCGAGCCGAATCGTCTCGCCATTCAGCATCGAGTTCTCGATGATGTGCAGCGCCAGCGCAGCGAATTCGGGCGGCCGGCCGAGCCGGGGCGGGAAGGGCACCTGCTTGCCGAGCGAGACGCGGACCGGATCGGGCAGGGTGGCGAGAAGCGGCGTGTCGAAGACGCCGGGCGCGATCGTCACGACGCGGATCCCGAGCTCGGCGAGATCGCGCGCGACCGGCAAGGTCATGCCGACGATCCCGCCCTTCGAGGCGGAGTAGGCAGCCTGGCCGATCTGACCGTCGAACGCCGCGACCGATGCGGTGTTGATGACGACCCCGCGCTCGCCCTCGGCGCCGGGGGCGTTCTTCGCCATGAGCGCGGCGCCGAGGCGGATACAGTTGAAAGTCCCGATCAGGTTCACCTGGATGACGCGGGTGAACTCTTCGAGCTTCGCCGGGCCCGATTTGCCGAAGGTCTTCATCGCGGTGCCGATCCCGGCGCAGTTGACGAGGACGTTGACGCCGCCCAGACGCTCGCCGGCGGTCTGGAGGGCGGCGCTCACCTCGTCGGCGCTCGTGACGTCGGCGGGCGCGAAGGTCGCGCGCTGCCCCATGGCCTTCGCGACCTCGCCGCCCGCCGAGGCGGGGCGATCGAGCAAGGCGACGGCCGCGCCGGCTGCGAGGAGGCGTTCGGCGGTGGCGCGCCCGAGCCCCGAAGCGCCTCCGGTCACGACGGCTTTCACGGTGCGAAGTTCCATGGGCTCCTCCTGGGCTCGCATTCTAGCCGATCGGTCTTCCGGGCTGAGGCCCACCATCTAGTGGCATTTTGCGCTCGGTTCCCCAACATCTTCACTCTTGTCTAGTACTCGTCATCTGATTAGCTTTCAGGTATGGGCAGCCGCGTGGCGCCGATACGAGGCGAGATCACCGAGATCGTCGGCGGGCTCTCATCCGGCCGCACGAGCCATCTGCTCGCGTGTCTCGGCGAGGTCGTGGGCCGGGGCGAGACCGCCGCGCTCGTGGACACGGAAGAGATCTTCGATCCGGGATCGGCGGCGCAAGCCGGGATCGATCTACGCCGCTTGCTGTGGGTCCGCTGCGGAAGCGATCGCGAGGTGGCGCTTCGCGCTGCCGACATGCTCGTGCGCTGTCCGGGATTCGCGCTGGTCGCGCTGGACCTGGGCGAGCGGGTGCCGCGCCTGCCGACGACCGCGGCGTTTCGGCTGAAGTTCGCGGTCCGACGCACCGACGTCGCGCTCCTGATCGTCGGTCGTCGGCGGCTCACCGGGTCGAGCGCGGCGCTGGCCGTCGAGACGCTCCGAGAGGGGATCGAGTGGGCCGGCCCGGGACCGGCCCCCTCACGGCTCGCGCGCGTGCGCACGACGACGCGAGTCCTGCGCGCCCTCCGCGGCGCGCCCGAACGGCAGCCGTCGAGCTGGTGGATCGCGTGAGCCGGTTCGCCTGCGTCCTGGTCGAGCATTTCGACGCCGCGGCCATCGAGCGGTGCGAGCCCGCGCTCCGCGAGCGCCCGCTGGCGATCCTCGATCCCAGGGTCGACCGCCCGAACGACGGGCGGGAAGGCGCTCCGGTCATGACGACCATCGAGGCGAACGCCGCGGCGCGTGAGCACGGAGTGCGTCCGGGCATGACGCAGACGGAGGCGCGGGCCCGCTGCCCGATGCTGCTGACGCGACTGCGGGTTGAGGAATACGTCGCCTCGGCGCGCCACGCGCTTCTCGAGGCCGCACTGGCCGTTTCGCCGCGGATCGAGGACGGCGGCGCCGGGCTCGCGTACGTCGAAACGGTCGGCCTCGAGCGGCTCATCGGCGATCCCGCGGCGATCGGGCGGCGCCTGGTGCATCAGGTGCGAGCCATCGGGCTGATCCCGCGCGTGGCGCTCGCGGCGAGCCGCACCGCCGCGCGGATGGCGGCGGTGAACGAGTCGGGCGCCGTCACGATCATCCCGCCCGGGCGCGAGCGCGCGACGCTTGCGAAGATTCCCATCACCGCCCTCGACCTCGCTCCGGATCTCGCCGCGACTCTCGGCCGGTGGGGAGTGCGAACGCTTGGCGAGCTGGCCGTGCTGCCTCGTGAAGGCCTGGCCGCGCGCCTGGGGCCTCCAGGGCTCCGCGCTCACGATCTGGCGCTCGGTCTCGACCGCGACCCGTTCCGTCCCTGGACGCCGCCGCCGTTCTGGGAAGAAGCGCAGGGGCTCGAGTGGGAGATCGACTCGCTCGGGGTCCTCGCGGGCGTGCTCGAGACCGTGCTGGAGCGGCTCTGCCGGCGGCTCGCCGCGGTGTCGCTCGCGGCCGATTCGCTCGAGATCCGGCTCGGCCTCGCCTCCGGCGGCCATCACGCGCGCGACGTCTCGCTCGCGTACCCGATGAGCGAGCTCAAGGCGATGCTCACCTTGGTGGTCTTCGACCTCGAAGCGAATCCGCCGCCCGCCGCCGTGACTCGCGTGGCGATCAGCGCTCATCCGATCCGCACGCAAGCGGGGCAGGGAGGGCTCTGGCAGCCGCCCGCGCCCGCCCCCCGCGATCTCGTCACGGTGCTGGCGCGCCTCGCGGCCCTCGTCGGCGCCGACAATCTGGGATCGCCCGTGCTCCTCGACTCGCACCGCTCCGATGCCTTCGCGATGCTCGCGTTCTCGCCGCCGAGCGATCATCCGGCGGCGCCGATCGGCAATCGCGCCTCGGCCGGTGGGGCGTCCGCGTCCGGCCAGCGGCTCGCGCTGCGTCGGATGCGGCCGGCGCGCCGCGTGGAGGTCGAGACGATTGGCGAGCGCCCCGTGCGCGTCGAGGCGCGGCTCGTCGTGGCCTCGGCCGGCCCGTGGCGGGCGTCGGGCGAGTGGTGGGATCGGCAGGCGTGGGCCCGCGACGAGTGGGACGTGGCCCTCGGCGACGGCGCGCTTTGCCGGCTCGCCCGCGACCGCCTGGCCGGCCACTGGTATCTCGACGGCTTCTACGACTGACCGTGTTCATCGAGCTCCACGCGCAGTCGGCGTTCTCGTTTCTCGAAGGCGCCGCGCATCCCGAGGCGTTCGCCGCCGAGGCGGCGCGCCTCGACATGCCCGCCATCGCCCTGGTGGATCGCGACGGGGTGTACGGCGCGGCCCGGCTGGCTCGGGCCGCCACGAAGGCGGGCGTGAAGCCGATCGTCGGCAGCGAGATCACCCTGGCCGACGGCTCGCGCCTGCCCCTGCTCGTGGAAGACCGCGAGGGATACCAGAACCTCTGCCGCCTGATCACGCGCATGAAGCTCGGAGCCCCGAAAGGCTCGGCCGCGCTCGCCCTCGACGACCTCGAGCCGAGCACCGCGGGGCTCGTATGCCTCACCGGCGGCGCGCGCGGCCCGCTCGCGCAGAGGCTCGCGGCCGGCGACGACGACGGCGCCCGCCAGATTCTGGAAAAGCTGGTTGCGTTCTTCGGGCGCTCGAGCTGCTTCGTCGAGGTGCAGCGCCATTACTCGCGCGAGCAAGAACAGATGCTCCAGCGGCTGGTGACGCTCGCGCGCGCGGCCCGCGCGCCGCTGGTCGCGTCCAATCAGCCGCTCTTCGCGCGCCCGGAGGGTCGTTCGCTCGCCGACGTCTTCACGTGCATCCGCGAGAAGACCGATCTCGACCACGCCGGCCGGCGTCTCTTGGCGAATGGGGAGCGCTCGCTGAAGAGTGCGGCCGCGATGACCGAGCTGTTCCGGGACTTGCCCGAGGCCCTCGACAACGCCGGCGAGCTGGCGTTGAGGCTCGCCTTCACGCTGAAGGACCTCGGCTATCGGTTCCCGGAGTTTCCGCTGCCGCCCGGTCAGACTCCGCTCGGACACCTGCGCGAGCTGACCGAGCGCGGCGTGCGGGCGCGCTACGGCGAGGAGAGCTCACTCGCCGCGCGCGCGCGACGCCAGGTCGCGCACGAGCTCGAGCTCATCGGCCGGCTCGACCTCGCGGGCTATTTCCTGATCGTCTGGGACATCGTCGAGCACTGCCGCACCCACGACATCCTGGTCCAGGGCCGCGGCTCGGCGGCCAACAGCGCGGTCTGCTACGCGCTCGGGATCACGGCGGTGGATCCGGTCGGCATGGAGCTCTTGTTCGAGCGGTTCTTGAGCGAGGCGCGCGGGGAGTGGCCCGACATCGACCTGGATCTGCCGAGCGGCGAGCGCAGAGAAGCGGTGATCCAGCACGTCTACCGTCGCTACGGACGGCTCGGCGCCGGAATGACCGCCAACGTGATCACGTATCGAGGCCGGAGCGCGGCGCGCGAGGTCGGCCAGGCGCTCGGGCTCCCGAGCGACATGCGCGATCGGCTCGCCAAGCTCGTCGCGAACTGGGGCTATCAGGATCCGGACGAGCTCCTGACGAAGCATCTGCCCGAGGCCGGATGCGATCCGACCTCGCCGCGCATCCGCCGCTTCGCCGCGCTCTGGACGCGGATCCAGGATCTGCCGCGCCATCTCGGCCAGCACTCGGGCGGGATGGTGATCGCCGCGGGTCGGCTCGACGACGTCGTGCCGCTCGAGCCCGCGACGATGCCGGGGCGCGTCGTCGTTCAGTGGGACAAGGACGACTGCGCGGGGCTCGGCATCGTCAAGGTCGATCTCCTCGGGCTCGGCATGATGTCGGTGCTCCAGGATTCGCTGACGCTCGTGCGCGAGACGGGCGACTCGGTCGATCTGGCGCGGCTGCCGCCCGACGACCCCGCGGTGTACCGGAGCCTGCAGGAGGCCGACACGATCGGCGTGTTCCAGGTGGAGAGCCGCGCCCAGATGGCGACGCTCCCCCGCGTCCGGCCCGAGCGGTTCTACGACCTCGTCGTGCAGGTCGCGATCATCCGTCCCGGCCCGATCGTGGGCGACATGGTCCATCCCTACATCCGACGCCGCCGCGGACGCGAGCCCGTGACGTATCCGCATCCGAGCCTCGAGCCGATCCTGCGGCGCACGCTCGGCGTGCCGCTCTTCCAGGAGCAGCTCCTGAAGATGGCGATGGTCACCGCCGGCTTCACGGCCACGGAGGCCGAGGAGCTCCGGCGCGCGTTCGGCTTCAAGCGCAGCGAGCGCCTGATGGCCGAGGTCGAGACGAAGCTGCGCGCGGGCATGGCGCGCCAGGGCATCCACGGCGCCGCCGCCGAGGAGATCGTCCACGCGATCACCGCGTTCGCGCTGTATGGCTTTCCTGAGAGCCATGCCAGTAGCTTCGCGCTGCTCGCCTACGCGAGCGCGTACCTGCGCGTGCACCACTCCGCGGCGTTCTACGCGTCGCTCCTGAACAACCAGCCGATGGGGTTCTATCACCCGGCGACCATCGTGAAGGACGCGCAGCGCCACGGGCTACGCATCTTGCCGATCGACGTCACGCGCTCGCAGTGGCTGTGCTCGATCGAGCCGAGCGCGACAGGCCTGGCGATGCGGATGGGCTTGCGGTACGTCAAGGGATTGCGTGAGCGAGTGGGCCGCGCGATCGTCGACGCGCGCGAGGCGCGCGCGTTCAGCTCGATCCACGACCTCGCGCGCCGGGCCCAGCTCGACCGCGACGAGCTGGGGACTCTGGCGGCCATCGGCGCGCTGGCCCCGCTCGGCGGCACGCGGCGGACGAATCTCTGGGCGGCGGCGGTGCCGCACCCCGGACCGTTGTTTGCGGATCCGCCGCGCGAGCCGAGCCCGCTCGCCGAGATGACCGACGTCGAGCGGCTCGCCGCCGACTACGCCGGCACCAGCGTGACGCTCGGGCGTCACCCGATGACCTTGCGCCGCGCGGCGCTCCGGGCCCGCGGCGTGCTGAGCGCGCGGGAGCTCTCCGGCGTGGAGGATGGCGCGCGGGTCCAGGTGGCCGGGAGCGTCATCGTCCGCCAGCGCCCGGGCACTGCGAAGGGGTTCGTCTTCCTGTCGCTCGAGGACGAGACGGGGATCGCGAACGTGATCGTGACCCCGCCGGTCTTCGCGCGCCATCGTCTGGCACTGGTGTCCGAGCCATATCTTCTCGTCGACGGGGTCGCCCAGCGGCAGGACGGCGTCATCTCCGTGCGCGCGCGCCGCGCCCAGGGGCTTCCCGCGCTGGGGCACCACGTGCCGTCTCACGACTTCGGGTAAGATGCAGCCCCGGAGGCATCCATGTTCGATCTCAAGGGCAAGGTCGCGATCGTCACCGGCGGCAACGGCGGAATCGGCCTCGGCATGGCCCAGGGGCTGGCGGGCGCGGGCGCTCGCGTGGTCGTCGCCGCCCGTAACCAGACGAAGTCCGACGCCGCGGTGCGCGCGCTCGAGAAGCTCGGCGGCCAGCCGCTCTCGATCGCCGTCGACGTGGCCGACGAGGCGTCGGTCAACGCGCTGATCCGCTCGACGGTCGACCGGTGCGGTCGCCTCGACATCCTCGTGAACAACGCGGGCACCAACGTCCGCAAGCAGCCTCAGGACTACACGCTCGCCGAATGGCATCACGTCCTCGACACCAATCTCACCAGCGCCTTCCTGTGCTCGCGCGCGGCCTACGGGCCGATGAAGGCGGCCGGGGGCGGCAAGATCATCAACATCGGCTCCATGATGTCGATCTTCGGCGTCTCGTTTTCCCCCGCGTACGGCCCGAGCAAGGGCGGGATCGTCCAGCTGACCAAATCGCTCGCGACCGCCTGGGCCAGGGACAACATCCGGGTCAACGCGGTGCTCCCGGGGTGGATCGATACCGATCTGACCCGGGGCGCGCGCCGCCAGGTCCCCGAGCTCCACGACAGCGTGCTCCGGCGGACGCCCGCCGGACGCTGGGGCACGCTCGAGGACATGGCCGGCGTGGCCGTGTTCCTGGCGAGCGCCGCCTCCGACTTCGTCACCGGCACCGCCATCCCTGTGGACGGCGGGTATTCCGTCCTCGGCTAGACGCGCCTCGCCGCTCGGAAGGGCGCTGGACGGGAACTCACCGCTGGTACCGTTTCGTCGATCTTCCGCACGAGTGAGAATCGGTTGAGTCTCGGACGCGAGCACGTCGTCGTCCGAGTCGGGTCCGCGGCCCGCGCGCCGGCCGCGGGGCCCGAATTTCTTTGCGACAGTCGTGGAGGCCTTGATAGGCTCCGAGCATGAGCATTCAACATTTAGTCGCCGCGTTCCTCGTCCTTGCGCTCACGGCCGGGTGCGCTACCACGTCGTCCAGGCCCGTTCGAAGCGAGTTCGAAGACATCCCGGTGCCGAAGGGGCTCTCGTACCAGCCCAGCAAGTCCACGATCATCGAGTCGCCGACGGTGAAGGCCGCGCGGCTCGTCTATCGCGGCCGGCTGGAGGTCGACAGCTTGAGTGTCGCGATGCGGACTACTCTGGAGGCCAATGCCTGGCGTCATGTCAGCAGCACCGCCACCGCGGACCATGGCATCACGCAGGTCTACGAGAAGTCCGGGAGCTCGCTCGAGGTTCATCTGATCGACGGCTGGTGGTATACCTTCGTCGAGCTGACGGCCAGCCGCGCTCAGCAGCAGGCGACGAAGTAGCCGGGCACGTCGAGTCGGGGGAGCATCTCCTCCGACCCGGCGCCCTCGCTAGGGCGTTCTCCAGGCCCCGCCGTCGCGGGCGATGAACGAGTCGGCCTCCGCCGGTCCCCAGCTGCCGGCCTCGTAGAGATACGGCGCGGGCGCTCCGTCGTGCGCCCAGGCGTCCAGCACCGGACTGAGAAGCGACCAGGCCTGCTCGACCCAATCGGCGCGCGCGTAGAGCGTCGAATCTCCGTGAACCGCGTCGAGCAGGAGCCGCTCGTACGCCTCCGGGGGCTCGGCGCCGAAGACCTCGCCGTAGCGAAAGTCGAGGCCGACGGGCAGGAGCTTGAGCTCCGGCCCCGGCATCTTCGCGGCCACTGTCAGCGCCACGCCCTCGTCCGGCTGGATGCGGATCACGAGCTCGTTGGGGTCGACGCCGCCGGCCGGGTCGCGGTGGAAGATCATGTGCGGGGTGCGGTGGAAGCGGATCGCGATCTCGCTCACGCGCTTCGCCAGCCGTTTGCCCGTGCGCAGATAGAATGGCACGCCGGCCCAGCGCCAGTTGTCGACCTGCAGCCGCAAGGCGGCGTACGTCTCGGTCTTCGAGTCCGGCGCGACCCCTTTCTCCTGCCGATAGCCTGGTACCGGCTTGCCGCCGACGAACCCAGGCCCGTACTGGCCGCGGAGCGCGACCTCGTCCACCTTGCGCGGGTCGATGGGCCGGATCGCGCGCATCACCTTGTTCTTCTCGTCGTGGACGGGGCCGGCGTCGAAAGTCACCGGGGGCTCGAGCGCGATGAGGCACAGGAGCTGGAGCAGGTGATTCTGCATCATGTCGCGCAGCGCGCCCGCTTCTTCGTAATAGGCGCCGCGGGTCTCGACGCCGATTGACTCGGCGACCGTGATCTGGATCTCGGCGACGTGATTCCGGTTCCACAGCGGCTCGAAGATGCCGTTGGCGAAGCGGAGCACGAGGAGGTTCTGGACGGTCTCCTTACCGAGGTAGTGATCGATCCGGTAGATCTGCTCCTCGCGAAAGACCCGGGCGAGCCGGCTGTTGAGGGCGAGGGCGCTCTCGTAGTCGTGCCCGAACGGCTTCTCCACGATGACGCGGGTCCAGCCGCCCTGCGGGCGCGCCAGCCCCGAGGCGCCCAGGTTTTCGACGATCGCGTCGTACAGGCTGGGGGGCGTCGCCAGGTAGAAGAGACGGTTCGCGGGCCCGGGGCGCGCCTTCTCGATGTCCCTCAGCGCGCGCTCGAGCGAGGCGTAGAGCGCCAGGTCGGCCGGGTCGCCGTTCACGTACGAGAGCGAGGACGCGAAGCGGTCCCAGACGTTCGCCGACGGCGGCTTCACGCGCGCGAACTCGCGCACCGCCTCGCGCATGCGCCGGCGGAACTCGTCGTCGGACACCGCGCTGCGCGCGCTGCCGATGATCGCGAACGGCTCGGGCAGGGTGCGCCCAGCGTAGAGGCTCCACAGCGCCGGGACGAGCTTGCGGCGCGTGAGGTCGCCGGAGGCGCCGAAGATCACCAGGGTGAAGGGCTCGTCGGCGAGCGCCGGCATCGCTATCGCGCCCCTCCGATCGGATGGAGCGCTGCCGCGGCGCGGTCGGCCAGCCAGATCAGCTCGCCGTCGGTCGGCCGGACCATCGCGGCGGGCAGCACGGCCTGATCGGAGAGCACCGCCTTGACGATCTTCGCCTTCTCGGCGCCCGCGACCAGGAAGATCACGCGCGCGGCCGCGTTGAGCACGGGGAACGTGAGCGTGAGCCGCTGCGGGATCTGGGCCGCGGCGACGTGCACCGCGGCCACGGTGCGGAAGACCTCGCGGAGGACCGGCGAGCCCGGGAACAGGGACGCCGTGTGTCCGTCGACGCCGAGGCCGAGGAGCACGAGATCGAAGCGCGGCAGCTCTCCGCGTCGAGTGCCGAACACCTCGGTCAGCGACGCGGCGTACGCGGCGGCGGCGGAGTCGGCATCGGCCTCCTCGCCGCGCATCCTGAGGATGTGCGCCGGCGGAATCGGCACGCGCGACAGCAGCGTCTCGTGAGCCATCCGGTAGTTCGACTCCGCGTGGTCCGGCGGGACGACCCGCTCGTCGCCGAAGAACGCCCACGTGCGATCCCACCGCACGCGCTCGCTGAACGCGGGGAGCGCGAGGAGCGCGTAGGTCTTGCGCGGCGTCTCGCCTCCGGCGAGACACAGCATGAATCGGCCGCGCTCTCTCACGGCCTCGGTCGCGGCGTCGATGATGAGGTTGGCGGCGGTCTCGGCGAGCGCCGCGGGATCCGAGCACACGGTCAGGGTGGGGTCGGAGGCCATGATCAGATCATACCCTCTCGTCCAGCCGGCGCTGGCGTTCGAGCGCTTCGAGGTATCGAACATGATGAACTTTTTGGGGCACGAAAGTTTCTCCTGTGGGCCGCCGCGCCGCCGACAGATCGGGCAGAGCCCGGAGTGCCTCCAGCGCGAGCACGGCGGCGCCTCGGCCGGTCGCCTCGGGCTCGGTCGACCACGCGACCGGCCGTCCAATCGCATCGGCGATCATTTGGGTCCAGGCGCGCGAGTGTCCGAGCGCCGCCCCCGAGGCGACGATCGTATGCCCGTCCGACGCGCAGGGCGCCAGGAGTCGGTACACCGCCGCGAGGCGAAGCGCGACCGACTCCAGCGCGGCGCGGACGATGTCGAGGCCGCTCGTGTCCAGACGAAGCCCGGCGATCGCGCCTCTTCGTCCATCGCGCCATCCCGGCGACCGCTCGCCGGCCAGGTGAGGGAGGATCGTGAGGCCGTGTCCGTCCGGCGGCAACGCGGCCAGCGCGGCTTCGACCTCTTCATCGCTTCCGAGCCGCAGCACCTGTCGGCACCACGCATAAATGTTACCGCCCTCGGACGTCGCACCTCCCACGATCGCACGAGTGCGGTCGACGCGATAGCGCCAGAGGCCCCTCGGGACGACGGGATGCTGGCTGCCCATGACCCTGAGCGCGGCGGATGTGCCCACGTTCAGGGCGATCCGCGTGGGATCGACGCAGTCGGACCCGACGTTGCTCGCGGCACCGTCGCCGACGGCCGGGTACCACGTGGCGGTGCGGAGCGCCGGCCATCGGCTTGCCCACGGAGCGCGCAGACCCCGTCGCGGATCGGCGCGATCGCTGAGGGGAAACAGCCGACGCTCGTCCACCGCGGCCGCGGCCAGCGCCTCGAGGTCCCATCGCGAGGTCGCCTGGTCGAGGAGGCCGGTTCCGGACGCCATCGAGACGCTTGTCGTCGCCTCGCCGAACAGGTTGAGCTCGAGGAATTCCCCGAAAGAGCCCCACCGCGCCACGCGAGACGACTCGACGGGGTATTCGCGGGCGAGCCATCGCAGCTTGGCGGGCCAGTACGAGGAGTGCAGATGGCAGCCGGTGCGCGCGTGCACCGCTTCATCGTCGAGCGCCGAGCGAAGCACCTCGGCCTCCGCGGCGCTCCGAACGTCGGCCCACATGTATACGGGCGTGATCGCGTGCCCGCTCGCATCGAAGCCGAGAAGCCCATGCCAGAATGTCGCCACGCCGACCGCGCGGGTATCTTCGGGAGGCCGGTTTGGATGAATCGCATCCAGGCATGCGACCACCGCCTCCAGCAGTCGATTCGCGTCGTGCTCGACGCCGCCGTCCCGGGTGAGTCTGGGGGTGTACTGCATCTGGTGGGAGCGGCCGGCGATGGGCCGAGCATCGCCGTCGTAAAACGCGGCCCGCGCGGAGGAGGTCCCGACGTCGAGCGCAATGACCACTGAGTTAAGATAGCCCCATGCCGGAGGCCTGGGAAATTCTTACCTTGCGAGGGCTGGCCGCCACCGACGAGCGCGCCGAGAAGTTCGTGGGCTCGCTGATCATTCATCGCGAGGGCAACCCCGAGCCCGTCGAGTCGGTCACGGTCGCGATCAAGCGCACCGTCCTCGCCGAGCTGCACGAGAATCTCGGGCGACTGCTCGCCCGCTCCACCGGGATCACACGGAGAACGTCATGAGCCAGATCCGCGTCCTGAGTCCCATCGGTGTGACCGCCGCCCATACCGCGAGCCTGCCGCGGCTGCCTGGATCGCTCGCCGGTCGCACGGTGGGCTTCATCGACAACCGGAAGGCGAATTTCGACCGGCTCGCCGACGAGATCGGCGCGATCCTCTCCGCCGAGCACGGGGTCAAAGCCGTCATCCGGCGCCGCAAGGCCAACGCCGCCACACCGGCCGCTCCGGAGATTCTCGCGGGCCTGGCGAAAGACTGCGATGTCGTCTTCGCCGGCTCGGCCGACTGAGGGTCCTGCACGTCGTGGAGTCTCCACGACGCCATCGAGCTGGCGAAGGCGGGAACGCCGAGCGCGCTCATCGGCACGACGGTCTTCCAGGGGCTCGCCCAGAGCGAGATGCGCGCGCTGGGGATCTCGCTTCCCATGGTCGCGATCGAGCATCCGCTCGGCGGCGAGCGTCCTGACGGCGTCGCCCGGCGAGCCCGTCAGGCGGTCGACCAGATCAGAGGGCTGCTCGGCCGGTGGAGCAGCGGCGCGAGTGAGATCGGCCGTGCGGAGTTGGCCGACGTGTCCACGACCAGCGAGATCGAGCGTGCGGAGCCGGCGGGCGTCTCTCTCAGCCCACCCTCGGTAGAAGCCGACCTCACGGGCCCCGTTACAATACCCGACACGGCCGAAGCCGTCCTCGCGGCATTCTGCGAGCGCCAGTGGTGCGACGGGCTGCCGATCGTGCCGCCCACCGAGGCGCGCGTGCTGGCGATGCTGGCCGGCGCACCCGGCGATCGATCGCTCGGGGCGATGCCGCCCCTCTGGCGCCTGGCGACGCTCGAGAAGCTGGCGGTCAACGCAGTGATGGCCGGGTGCGAGCCCGCGGGGTTTCCGCTCATCGTCGCCGCGGTCGAGGCGATGCTCGACCCATCGTTCAACCTCTACGGAGTCCAGGCGACCACGCATTCGGTCGCGCCGCTCCTGATCGTCCACGGGCCGATCGCCGCCGAGCTCGGCGTGCACTCGGGCAGCGGCTGCTTCGGCCCCGGCTTCCGCGGCAACGCGACGATCGGGCGCGCGATCCGCCTCATCTTGCTGAACGTCGGCGGCGCCTGGCCGGGCCGGCACGACATGGCGACCCAGGGGAGCCCCGCGAAGTTCTCCTACTGCATCGCCGAGCGCGCCGACGCGTCGCCCTGGGGCGCGCTCCACGAGGACAACGCCGTCACGGTCTTCGGCGGCGAGCCACCGCACAACGTGAACGATCACGTGTCGACGACCGCCGCCGGCATTCTCGCGACGGTGGCCGACACGGCCGTCTCGCTCGGCTCGAACGTCGGCTGGTACTTTTCGCAGAGCCAGCTCTTGATCGTGCTCGGGCCGGAGCACGCCCAGACGATCGCCGGTGACGGATTGAGCCGGGCCGACGTCCAGCGCTTCGTGTTCGAGAACGCGCGCCTGCCGCTGCGGCTCTTGAAGCTCGGCGGGATGTGGGGCATCCAGGACTGGCCGCGCTGGATGCACGCGATCACCGACGACGACGCCTTGCTCCCACAGGTCCCGTCGCCCGAGGACGTGATGGTGATCGTCGCCGGAGGCCCGGGCAAGCACTCCGCAGTCGTCCCGAACTGCACCTTCAGTCGCGCGGTGTCCCGACCGGTCCGCCCGATCTGACGACGCCGTGCGCGCCGCAGGCCGTCGCGGGGCTGGGGCCCCGCCGGCCGAGGCGCGCCGACAAACGAAGTGCGCGCTGCAGGCCGTCGCGGGGCTGGGGCCCCGCCGGCCGAGGCGCGCCGACAAACGAAGTGCGCGCCGCAGGCCGTCTCGAGGCTCCCCGGCGCCGGCCGCGCGCGCCGGTGAATGACAGCTAGCCGCGGTCGGTCAGCAGCAGGCCGAGCGCGGTCACCAGGAGCAGCGCGCCCGCGCCTCCCGCGGCGCCGAGCCGCTCGCCGAAGAGCGCGACGCCCAGGATCGTGGCCGTCAGCGGCTCGAGCAGGGTTGTCGCCCCCGCGACCGACGCCGGCACGCGACGCAGCCCGACCGTGTAGATCGCGTACGCGCCCGCCGTCGCCACGCCGCCGAGGTAGAGCAGCCACGGCCAGCCGCACGCGAACTGGCTCACGGGCGCATCGGTCCAGACGAGGGCCGGCGTCAGGAGCAACGCGCCGATGGTGAACGTCGCCGCGGTCGCGGGCAGCGGCGCCGAGCGCCGGAGCGTGGCTTTCGCCGCGAGCACGTACAGCGCGTACGCGAGGCCGGCGGCGAACGCGAGCAGGACGCCGCCGACTAACCGCGCCGAAGGGTCCAGCGGCCCCGACGGCGACGCCACGAGCAGCGCGGTGCCGAGCACGCCGAGCACGAGCGCGACGCGCACGCGCGGCGCCGGCCGCTCACCCAACAGCCACGGCGCGAGCGCGGCGATGACGAGCGGCGCCGAGCAGATCGCGACGAGTGCCACGACGGCGATGCCGGCGAGCGTGACGGCCGTGAAATACGCGGCCTGGTAGGCGGCCATGCAGGCGCCCATCGCGAGACAGCGCCAGCGGTCACCCTGGGCGAGGGCGAAAGGCCGCGCGGCCCACGCCGCCGCCAGCAGCAAGAGGATCGCCGCGAGCCAGAGACGCGCCACGCCGACCAGCAGCGGGCTCGCCGCGTTGCGCTCGGCGAGCACGGTCATCACCGAGCCGCTCGTGCCCCAGGAGACTGCGGCGAGCGCGATGAGGACCAGACCCGAGACGGTCCGGGGGGCTTGACGGGCTCGATGCACCCCGCGATCATAGCTTGGGCGCGGCAGCGTTCGCGGCCTCTCGACATCAGCTCGACGCGGCAGGGGCGACAGAGGAGTCTCTCCCATGAAGATCGGATTCATCGGAATCGGCGCGATGGGCCAGCCGATGCTGGCAAACCTCGTCAAGCACGGCCACCAGATCGTCGCGTACGACGTGGTCGAGTCCGCGCTGGCCGGCGCGGTCAAGGCCGGCGCCGCGCGGGCCGCGTCGTCCGCGGCGGCCGCGCGCGACGGCGAGCTGGTCATCACGATCCTCCCCTCGTCGTCGCACGTCGAGGCGGCGTATCTCGGCCCCGGCGGCGTGCTGGAAGGCGTCGGCGCCGGACGCCTCTGCATCGACATGTCCACGATCGATCCGGGCGTGTCGCGACGGGTCGCCGACGCGGCGGCCAAGCGCGGCGCGCGCTTCATCGACGCGCCGGTGTCGGGCGGCGTGCCGCGCGCGACGGACGGCACGCTCGCGATCATGGTCGGCGGCGACCCGCGCGACTTCGAGGAGGCGCGCCCGGTGCTGGCGGCGATGGGCGCCAACATCATCCACGTCGGGCCGGTGGGAGCGGGCGAGGTCGCGAAGCTCTGCAACAACCTCGTCGCGGGCGTGGCCGCGGTCGCGGTCAGCGAGGCCTTCCGGATCGCCGAGGGATTCGGCGTCGATCCGAAAATCTTGACCGACGTCATCTCGAAGTCCTCGGGCAACACCTGGGTGATGGAGCACATGCATCCCGTGCCGGGCCTCGTGGGCAAGGCGCCCTCGAGCCGCGACTATGCGCCGGGCTTCACGACCGATCTGATGGCGAAGGACCTGGGCCTGGTCGTCAACGCCGCGCGGGAGCTGCGCGTGCCAGTCCTGGTGGCGCCGGCGGCGCAGCAGGCGCTCCGGCTCGCATCGTCCCACGGCTTCGGGCGCAAGGACTTCTCGTCGATCTATATGTTTCTGAGAGCATCAAGCCGCGAATCACCGGTCTGATATGCTGGCCCGGGCGTGAACGGCGGAGGAGGACCATCGTGGCGACCTACGTCATGCTGAGCACGCTGTCCGAGTCGGGGCGCAAGGTCCTCCGCGGGCGGCCCGGCTGGGTCCGCAAGGTCAACGCCGACGTGCAGCGCATGGGCGCGCGCGTCGTGGCGCAGTACGCGGTCCTGGGCCCGTACGACTTCGTCACCATCATCGAGGCGCCGGACAACGCGACGATCTCGCGCGTGTCCGTCGAGCTCGGCGCTCGAGGAGGCGTCGCCGGCATGACGATGGCCGCGATTCCCCTCGACGAGTTCATCGGCCGGCTGGAGCGCGGCACGGCTCGCCGCCGCACTGAAAGGAAGAGACGGTGAGGGTTCTGAGGATCCACCCGGAGAAGTGCACGGGCTGTCTCCGCTGCGAGCTGGCGTGCTCGTACATGCAGACCGGCGAGTACCAGCCCGCCAAGTCCGTGATCCGCGTCTCGCCCTTCGAGGGCCACACCTCCTACGCGCCGTACACGTGCACGCAGTGCGCGGAGGGGTGGTGCATGACGGCCTGCCCGGTGGGCGCGATCACGATCAGCGCCGTCGGCGCCAAGGAGGTTCAGGACGATCGCTGCGTCGGCTGCAAGCTCTGCGCGATCGCCTGCCCCTTCGGGACGATGTTCTACGACCCCGCCACGCGCAAGGCCTTCAAGTGCAATCTCTGCGGCGGCGCCCCGGCCTGCGCGGAGGCGTGCCCGACGGCCGCCATCACGTACGAGGACGTCGAGACCGCGGACTGGCTGGGTGACTTCGCCCGCGAGCGCACCGCGCGCGTTCTCGCGGAGGCCCGCTGATGGCCCCCCGGCACCTGATCATCGGCGGCGGCACCGCGGGAATGAACGCGATCCGGACGATCCGCGAGGAGGAGACCGAGCGGTCGGCGATCACCCTGGTGAGCGCCGAGAAGCCGTACTCGCGGATGGTCTTGCCGTACTACCTCGACCGCTCGATCGCCGAGTCGCACGTGTTCACCGCGACGGCGAGGGTGCTGCGCGACTGGAACGTCACGACGCATCTGGGCAAACGCGCCACCGCGCTCGACACGAACGCGAACGTGTGCACGCTCGACGACGGCACGAGGGTCGAGTACGACGATTGTCTGATCGCGACGGGCTCGTCCGCGGTCCGGGCGCCGGTGCCGGGCGCCGACGGGCCGGGGGTGCACTCGTTCTGGACGCTCGACCAGGCGCGCGGCGTGCTCGCGCAGATCCAGCCGGGCAGCCACGTCGTGATGATCGGAGCGGGCTTCATCGCGTTCACCATCCTCAACTCGATCCTGTCGCTCGGCGCCAAGCTCACGATCGTCGAGGTCGCGCCGCGAATCCTGCCGCGGATGATCGACGACACCGGCGCCGGGCTCGTCCAGTCGTGGCTGGAGCAACACGGCGTCGCGGTGCGCACGGGCGCCAAGCTCACGCAGATCGACGAGGTGAAGAACCGGCGCCGACTCAAAATGGCCGCGGGCGGCGACCTGGTCGCTGACGTCGTGATCATGGCGACGGGCATCCGAACGAACCTCGAGTGGCTCAAGACGTCCGGCGTGAAGATCAATCAGGGCATCGTCGTCGACGAGCGCCTGCGCTCGAGCGCCCCGAACGTCTACGCGGCCGGTGACGTCGCCGAGGGCCGCGATCTGATCACGCAGGCCAACGCGGTCCACGCCATCGAGCCCACGGCGCAGGAGCACGGCCGCGTCGCCGGCGCCAACATGGCCGGCAAGGACGTGCGCTACCGCGGCAGCCTCATCATCAACATCGTCGAGGTCTGTCATCTCGACGTCGCGTCGTTCGGCGCCTGGGACGACGCCAAGGCCGAGACGGCGAGCGGGGTCAAGGCTGACCGGCCGGCGTATCGCAGGCTCCTGTGGCGGGGCGATCGACTCATCGGCGCGATCATCCTGGGTCCCTCGAGCGACATCTGGACGACGAACGACGTCGGCATGCTGAAGGGCCTCGTGCAGTCCGGCGTCGCGCTCGGTAGCTGGAAGGCGCACTTGAAGAAGAACCCGTTCGACATCAAGCTCGCATTTATCGCGACGAAAACAACCGGCAGCTTGTTACCCGAAACCATCCTGGGACGCCCGTCGAAGGCGCCCGGCGAAACCCCGGTGGCCGTATGACTCCAGCGACCGCGACCGCGCCCAAGCAATCCAAGTCGAAGACCGCGACGACCGCTCGCCCCGGCGCCTTCGCCGGCAACCTCCTGCGCGTCGACCTCACGCGTGGCAAGTGCTGGGCCGAGCCGTGGGGCCCGGAGAGGATGCGGGCCGAGCTCGGCGGCGTCGGTCTCGGCGCGATGATCCTCTATCGCGAGACCGCGGCGAAGGGCGGCAAGAAGAATGTCGCGTGGGACCATCCCGACAACCGGCTCGTGCTGGGCACCGGTCCGCTCGCGGGCCTTCCGGTGTGGGGCACCGGCGGGCTCACCGTGTGCACGATCGGTCCGGGCACCAACGGCCCGACCTCGACCCAGGCCAACGGGTTCTTCGGCACCAACCTCAAATATTGCGGCTACGACGCGATCGTCATCCAGGGGCAGTCGAAGGGCTGGGTCTACCTCTACATCAACGACGACGTCGTCGAGCTTCGCGACGCCAAGTCGCTGGTCGGGCTGGACACGTGGGAAACCCAGAACGCGCTCTACCGCGAGACCGGGCTCGTCGGCCACCAGCTCTCGGTCTACTCGATCGGCCCGGCCGGCGAGAACCTCGTGAAGTTCGCCGCGATTCAGGGCGATTTCGGCCACGTCGCCTCCAAGAACGGCTGCGGCGCCGTGATGGGCAAGAAGCGGCTCAAGGCGGTCGCGATCGTCAAGGGCACGAAGGCGCTGCGCGCCGCGGACCCGCGCGGCTTGATGCAGGCGGCTGAGGACATGTCCCACGATCTGCAGACCGACGCCTCGGCGCGCTCGCTCTACGAGTACGGCACCCTGCCCGGCGTCGTGAACCTGTCGAAGATGGGCGCCCTGCCGATCAAGAACTACACGACGAACCTGACGTCGAACGTGGCCGGCGCCGACATGAGCGCGTGGGAGGCGCCGAAGCTCCGCGAGAACTTCGACCATCGCGGCCACCAGTGCAACGCCTGCGGCATGCACCACTGCCACATGTCGGTGATCCGTCACGGGGACAAGAAGGGCCAGATCGTCGACGAGCCCGAGTACGAGGGCTGGTCCGGATGCGGCTGGGCGATCGGCGCCGCCGACCGCGACGGCGTCGCCTGGCTCAATACGGAATGCGATCGGGCCTGTGTCGACGTCAACGAGTGGGGCTGGCTGTGCGGCTGGGTCATGGAGTGCCAGGAGAAGGGTTACATCACCCGCGATCAGCTCGGCTTCGAGCTCAAGTGGGGCGATATCAAGGGGGCCCACCGCCTGCTCCAGATGGTGTGCCGGCGGGAAGGGTTCGGCGACGTGCTCGCGGAGGGCGTCAAGCGGGCCGCCGAGAAGCTCGGCGGCCCGGCAAAAGACTGCGCCATCTACATCGAGAAGGGCGCGACCCCACGGGGCCACGATCACCGCGCGCGGTGGGAGGAGATGCTCGACACGTGTACCTCGTCCACCGCGACGATGGAGACCGGCAACCCCGTGCATCCCACTGAGGTCGGCCAGCCCGCGCGGATCAACCCGTTCGACGGCGAGCAGGTCGCCAGGTACGTCGCCGGGCTGCGCGGCCGGCGGGGCTTCGAGGATTCGCTCGGCATCTGCATCTTCACGTCGCGGACCCGGCTCGAGAACATCTGCCGCGCGCTGTCGGCGGCGACGGGCTGGACCTTCAGCGTCGACGAGGCGCTGCGCTTCGGACGCCGCACGGCCGCCATCAATCGCGCGACCGCCCTCCGCTGCGGCCACACCGGCGCCCTGGAGTATCCGTCCGCCCGTTACGGCTCGACGCCGGTGGACGGCCCCGCGAAGGGCCAGACCATCCGGGCACAGTGGGAGAAGATGCTCGACACCTGGTACGCCGAGGTCGGCTTCGATCGCAAGACCGGCAAGCCCTGGCCGAAGACACTCAGAGACCTCGGCCTCGATTGGCTCGCCAAGGACCTCTGGGGCAAGAAGTCGTAACTCGATAGCGCGTCCGCACAGCCCCCTCCGGGCGGTCATCTCTTGACCGTCTCCGCATCGGTGTGCTATTTGTTGTCGCTTCGTTCGATACGGATCACGGGGGTCCTATGGCGCAAGTGATTGGTTTTATTGGACTCGGTATCATGGGACGCCCGATGGCCCGGAATCTATTGAAGGCGGGTTACCCCCTGGTCGTCCACAGCCGCAGCCGGGGGCCCGTCGACGAGATCAGAGCCGCCGGCGCAAAAGTCGGCACCGCGCCGCGCGACGTGGCCTCCCAGTGCGACGTCCTGATCACGATGCTGCCCAACTCGCCCGACGTCGAGCAGGTCGTGCTCGGCCGGGACGGCGTGATCGAGGGCGCGCGGCCCGGCCTGATCCTGCTGGACATGTCCACGATTTCGCCGCTCGTCTCGCAGAAGATCGGCGCGGCGCTCGCCGCGAAGTCGGGGCAGATGCTCGACGCGCCGGTCTCCGGGGGCGAGAAGGGCGCGATCGACGGCGTGCTCTCGATCATGGTCGGCGGTGACAAGGCAGTCTTCGACAAGGTCCTGCCGATCCTCCAGGCGATGGGCAAGACGATCACGCACCTCGGGCCGCTCGGCGCCGGCGGGTTCACGAAACTGGCGAACCAGATCATCGTGGCGGTCAACCTGACAGCGCTCGGCGAGGCGCTGACCCTGGCGAAGAAGGCGGGGCTCGACCGCGAGCTCACCCTGACCGCGCTCGCCGGTGGGCTCGCCGGGTCGAAGTGTCTCGATCAGAAAAAGCCGAACTATCTCGCCGGCACGTACAACCCGGGCTTCAAGATCGACCTGCACTACAAGGACCTCGGGCTGATCATGGAATCGGCCCGTGCCCTCGGCGTGCCGTTGCCGGCGACGGCGGTGGTCCAGGAGCTGTTCAGCGCGCTCCGCGTGAAGGGGCGCGGGGGGCTCGATCATTCGGGAGTGATCACGCTGCTGGAAGACTTCGCGGGTCTCTCGAAGTGAGGGCGACCGTCGATCGCGCCGGGCTCGACCCTCAGGGCCGGCTCCCCAAGGTCCAAATCCGTCGAGTGCGCAAGGGCGACCTGTCGAAGGTACGCGACGTCATGGAGCAGACCTTCGGCGACTTCCTCGAGCGCCAGCTGGGCACGCGCCCGCGCCAGGCCTTCGGCGGCGCGCAGTACGTCCACCACCGCTGGCTCATGGAGCCTTGGGGCTGCTTCGTCGCCGAGGAGGACAGCTCGAAGATCGTGGGCGCCGCGCTCGCCGTCACGTGGGGCACGGTCGGCGTGCTTGGGCCCGTCGCCGTGCTGACGAACTATCACAACCAGACGATCGGCCAGCAGCTGATCCGGGCCGCGCAGGACTTCTTCGACGAGAACAAGGCGACGCTCCACGGCTGCGTGACGTATCCGACGAGCCCGAAGCACCTGTACCTCTACCACAAGTTCGGATACCGCCCCAAGCAGCTCACCGCGATCATGAGCCGGGCGATCGACCGCGGCCCGGCCCGCGTGTCGGCGCTGGCGAAGGCCCCCGTGAAGACGCCGTTGACGGCGCGCCGGTTCTCGACGCTCGAGGAAGCGAAGAAGAAGGCCGCCCTCGTGCGGATCCACCGGATCACCAACGCGGTGTGCCGCGGCATGGACCTCGCGAAGGAGATCGAGATCGTCGACGGCCTGGCGCTCGGCGACACGGTACTGCTCGAGCGTGGCCGCGACGTCATCGGCTTCGCGATCTGCCACTCGCCCGGCGTCAGCGAGGCGCCGACCGGCGCCCTGTACGTGAAGTTCCTCGCCATCGATCCGCCGCAGCGGAAGCCGGAGCACCTCGAGCAGTTCGTGACGCTCATCGAGGGGTTCGGGCAGGAGTTGGGCGTGCAACGGGTGATCCTCCCCGTGTATGCTCGCTACTGGGTCGCGTACAACGTCCTCATCCAATGCGGATATCAGATCGACTTCACCATGATCCGGATGCAGCGGGGCAAGCAGGAGGACTACGAGGACCCCGCAGACCTCGTGCTCGACGACTGGCGCTGACCCGCGCCGCCTTCGCGGTGGGCGCCGCCGCGCTGGCGCTGCTGCCCGCGGCGGGGGTCGCCGCCCACTCGCTCCTTCTCGAGTCGTCGCCCGCCGCGGGCGCGACCCTGAGCGAGGCGCCGCCGCGGATCTCGCTGCGCTTCAACAACCGTATCGAGAAGCCGCTGTCCACCATTCGCGTGCTTGACGAGCGCGGCACGCCGCGGCCGGTCACGATGCTCGTCGGTGAGGGCGCGGCCGATCGCCTGACCGCGACCGTCGCCGACCTGGCGCCCGGCGCCTGGCGCGTCGAGTGGCAGGTGCTGTCGACCGACGGTCACATCGTGAGCGGCCGGTTCTCGTTCCGCGTCGCACCCCAGACCGCGCGATGACACGAGCCGGGACGCTGCTCTCGGGCCGCGCGACGGTCGAGGGGACGCGGCGCTACGCGGAGAAGGTCGCCGCGCGGGTCGCGGCCAGCCACTTCCGCGAGCTCGCCGGCGGCGGCTCGGCGTCCACGCTGGGCCTCGGCACCTACCTCGGCCCCGAGGACGGCCCGACCGACGTTCTCTATCACGACGCGATCGTCCGGGCCCTGGAGCTCGGCGTCAACGTGCTCGACACCGCGGTGAACTACCGCCATCAGCGCAGCGAGCGCGCGATCAGGACCGCGCTCGCCACTGCGATCAGCCTGGGTGTGATCACGCGCGACCAGGTCGTCGTGGCGACGAAGGGCGGGTTCATTCCGTTCGACGGCGCGGTGCCGCGCGATCCGCGCGCGTACTACGCTGCGACGTACGTCGAGACGGGGATCATCAAGCCGGGAGACGTCGCGAAGGGCGCCCACTGCATGACGCCGCGCTACCTCCGCGACCAGATCGACCGCAGCCGCGCCAATCTCGGGCTCGAGACCCTGGACGTCTACCTCGTCCACAATCCCGAGACGCAGCTCGGCGAGGTCGATCGCGCCGAGCTCCTGGTCCGCATGCGCGCGGCGTTCGGCGCGCTCGAGGAAGCGGTCGCGGCGGGGAGCATCGCGCGCTACGGCACCGCGACATGGACCGGCTATCGCGTGGAGCCGAGCGATCCAGGCTATCTCTCGCTCCCGGAGCTCGTCGCGATGGCCCGGGAGGTGGGCGGAGCCGATCACCACTTCAAGGTCATCCAGCTGCCGTACAACCTCGGGATGACCGAAGCCTTCACGCGGGCCACTCAGAGCGTGAAGAACCGTATGGTACCGGCGCTCGAGGCGGCGCGAGAGCTCGGCGTCTCCGTGATGGCCTCGGCCGCGCTCCACCAGGGCCAGCTCGTGCGCCTGCCGCCGGTGATGGCGGAGTATATCCCGGGGCTCACCACCGACGCACAGCGGGCGGTCCAGTTCGTCCGCTCGACCCCGGGCGTCGGCACGGCGCTCGTCGGGATGAAGACGCCGGCCCACGTCGATGAGAACGCGACGGTCGGCGCGCTCGCCCCGATGGCCTGGAAACAATTCCAGCGCCTCTTCAGCGCGGCCGCCGGCTGATCCCGTCCCCGAGTCGGACGAGAGGACGCGCCCGGGACGCGTCGCAAAACATTGCGGAGGGCAACCGCCTCGGGTACGGTGAACGGGTGATCACGCTCGAGCGTGATCATCACCGGGTTCGTATCCGCGACGCGTCCTCACGCCAGGTCGCGCCGTTCATTCGTTGAGGGGGGACGCGTGATGCGACGCATTCACCACGTCGGGATCGTCGTGAATCGACTGGAGGACGCCTACCGCTTCTACCGCGACACCCTGGGGCTCCCACTCGTCAAGGAGGCGACGATCCCCGATCAGCACGTGCGCGCGGCGCTACTCGGAGCCGGCGAGAGCGAGATCGAGCTGCTCGAGCCGCTGGATCCGTCGTCGGGCATCGGGCGTTTCCTGGCGCGGCGGGGCGAGGGGCTCCATCACCTCTGCTTCGACACGCCGGACATCGTCAAGACGCTGACCTCGCTCAAGGAGATGCGCGTCGAGCTGCTCGACGCGACCCCGCGGGCCGGGCTCGCCGGACAGATCGCGTTCGTGCATCCGCGCGCGTGCTGCGGCGTGCTCGTGGAGCTCGCCACGCCCGCGCCCGCGAGCGCAGTCGACGTGCCGGCGCCGCTCCGGCTCAAGCGCCTCGTGATCGGCGCCTCCGACGTCCGGCGCGCGAGCGACGTGCTGCGCTCGCTCTTCGGCCTCGAGGAGGTCGCGATGAACGGCGGCCCGCGCTCGATGCTGGCGGTCGGTCGCGGCGCGCTGCTGGTGGTGCCGTCCGAGGAAGTCGGCGGCACCGCGGGGCTGGTCGCGCTCTCGATGCTGGCCGAGGATTTTCCCGCACTGACCGAGGCGTTCACGCGCGCCGGGACTTCCGTGCTGCGCGGGACCGGTGAGGTCACCGTGCAACCAAGCTCCAGCCACGGCGTCAACCTTCACATCAGCCGCTACTAGTCGCTTCTAGCCTCGTCGCTTCGTCTCGCGTGAGGCGGACGGGGCCTGGCGCCGGGGTGCGCGGCCCCGCGAGCGTCTCGTCACCCGCTCGCCCGATTCGCAGCGCTTCGCGCCGCGCGCGGGACGAGGGGGGCCCACTCCGCCGCTCGCTGTCCGCACTCCACTGCCGGCGGCTTCGCGGTGAATCTACTCGGGGCGGCGGATGGCGGCGACCGGGGTGGGGAACTCGTCGGGATCGATCGGGATCTCGATGACCGCCGCGGCGTTCTCGGCCAGCGCTTTCTTGACGGTGTCGCCGACCTGATCGGGGTGCTCGACGTAGTAACCGCCGGCGCCGAAGAGGCGGGCGAGCTGATCGTAGCGGGGATTGCCGATGTCGCAGCCGATGTAGCGGCCGCCGTAGAAGTGCTTCTGGTACGCCTTCTCCGATCCCCAGCAGTTGTTGTTCATGACGATCGTCAGAACGCCGATGCCGTGGCGGACCGCGGTTTCGAGCTCCTGCGCGTTCATCAGATAGCCGCCGTCCCCGTGGATCGCGACCACCGGCGCGTCGGGGCGACCGAGCTTCGCGCCCAGCGCGACGGGGAACGCGAAGCCCAGGCTGCCGAGATCGAGCGGCGTCAGGAACGTCCGCGGCCGCGCGAAGCTGAGGCGGTCGTATCCGTAGGCGGGCGAGGCTCCCGCGTCCAGCGCCACGATCGTCTCGGACGGGAGCACGCGGCGGAGCTCCGCGTACACGCGCTGCGGCTTCATCGGCCTGGCCACGAGCTGCTCCTCGGCCGCGAGCCGCGCCTGACGCTCGGCACGCAACGTTTCGGCTTCCTTCAGCCAGGCCTGATTACGCGCAGGCCCGCCGTCCTGGGCCAGGGCACTCAGCAGGGCTTGACACGTTTCGCGCGCGTCGGCGTGAATGCCGACGGCCACGGGGTAGTAGCGTCCGATGTCGCGCGCCTCGATGTCGATCTGGATGAGCGCCGCGCCCGGGCGGATGTAGCGGTCGTCGAACTGGCTCGTGAACTGCGCCAGGCGTGAGCCGACGGCCACGATCGTGTCCGCTCGACGGCACGCGGCGGCCGCCTCGGGCGCGCCGGCGCGCCCGAGCGGGCCCAGGTACAACGGATGCGCGTTGGGCACGGCGTCGTTGCGACCGTACGCGGTGATCATCGGGATCCCGTAGCGATCGCTCAGCTCAACGACCAGCTCGTTGGCGCCGGCGCGGCTCGCCCCGCCGCCGACGATCAAGAGCGGCCGCTCGGCCTGCCGCAGTCGTCGCGCGGCCTCACGAACGGCGTTCGCGTGGGGCGGTTGCGCGTGGGTGACGCGGTAGGCTTCCGGCGCCAGCGCCGCCGGCGGTGGCAGCTTGGCGCTCAGCACGTCGCGCGGGATCTCGACGAACACCGGGCCCGGGCGGCCGCTCATGGCCGCGCGGAGCGCGCCCCGCAGGAGCTCGGGAATGCGCTCCGCCTTGGTGATCTGGATCGCCTGTTTCGTCACCGGCCGGAACATGCCGACCAGGTCGAGCTCCTGGAAGGCGTCCTTCTGATAGTGGTCGAGCGCGATGCCGCCGACGAGGACCACGACCGGCGAATGGGCGACATGGGCCGCGGCCACGCCGGTGATGAGATTCGTGGCGCCGGGACCGCTCGTGACCAGGCAGACGCCGGGACGATCGGTGACGCGCGCCAGGCCGTCGGCCATGAAGGCCGCGGCCTGCTCGTGGCGCACGTTGATGTACTCGACGCTCGAGTCGTCGTAGAGCCGGTCGAGGACGTCCAGAAACGTCGAGCCGACGATTCCAAAAATGTGCCGGACCCCCTCGGTCTTCAGTAGCTCTACGACCGCCCGACCACCCGTCCAGTCGTCCATGCGCGTGCCTCCCGTGCGCGCCGCGCGCCCAGTCGGCGGCGGCAAGCGCGCCACAGGATACCGACTGACCAGCCGTAAACAAAGGGGGACAGTGAGCCGTCGTACGGCCAGAGATCGCGCAAGGAGGATTCCATAATGAAACGTCTGCAACGCACGATCGGCACGATGGCCTTGCTCCTGCTCGGGATCGGCGTGGCGGCCGCCCAGGCGGAGCCCCAGTTCAACGGCTCCTGGGTCCTGGACCGCTCGCAGAGCCAGTTCCCCTCACACGAGGGCCGCGCCGAGAAGGCGCCCGACGCCCAGCAGCAGCCGCCCGCGCCGCCCCAGGTCACGCTCATGGTCGCTCAACAGGGCCATACGCTGAAAGTTACCCGGACCGTCGCAATGGGGACGCGTCAGCATTCGATGACCGACACGATCGTTGCCGATGGATCCGACCAGATCCAGCAGGGCTTCCACGGCAACGTCGTCACCCGCTCCACCTTCGAGGGTGACCGCCTGATCGTCACGCACACGCGCACCAGGAAAACCGACCAGGGCGAGCAGACGATGTCGCGGCAGTCGGTCTGGACGCTCTCCCCGGATGGGCGCGTTCTGACGATCGACACCACGATGCACGGCACGCGCGGCGACCGCGCGATGAAGACCGTCTACCAGCGTAGCTGATCTCCCGTCGAAGCGGCGCCACCCGGGCGCCCCTCGGTTCGCGACACGAGCCGCCCTCGCGCGGGGGCGGCTCCTCGTCTATGCTTCGCTGGGCGATGACGCAGATCGGAGCGACGGGAAGCTCGCGTATCGGACGCCGGGGGGTCGTGACGGGCGCGCTCGCGCTGGGGATCGTCGGCGCCGCGCCGTCGGTGATCCGCCGCGTCGCGGCTCAGCCGCGGCTCCCGGCCCCGACGTTCACGCTCGGGGTCGCATCCGGCTATCCCACCGCGTCGGGCGTGGCCCTCTGGACTCGGCTGGCGCCATCGCCGCTCGTGCCGGGTGGCGGCATGCCACCGGAGGTCGTGCCGGTCGAATGGGAGGTGGCGACCGACGAGCGCATGGGGCGGATCGTCCAGCGCGGCGTCGCCGCCGCGACGCCGCCCTTCGCGCACGCGGTGCACGTGGAGGTGGAAGGGCTCGAGCCGGCACGCTGGTACTGGTATCGATTTCGGGCGGGCGGCGAGGCGAGCGCGGTCGGCCGGACGCGAACGGCGCCGTCCGCGAACGCGAGCACCGAGCGGCTGCGGTTCGCCTTCGCCTCGTGCCAGCAGTACGAGCAGGGCTACTTCAACGCCTACCGCCACATGCTCGCCGACGACCTCGATCTGATCGTGCACCTCGGCGACTACATCTACGAGTCGTCCTGGGGACAGGGCCACGTGCGCAAGCACAACGCTCCCGAGCCGCGCACGCTCGACGACTATCGGATCCGGCACGCGCTCTACAAGAGCGACCCCGATCTGCGTGCCGCGCACGCGGCCTGTCCGTGGCTCCTCACCTGGGACGACCACGAGGTCCAGAACGACTACGCGAACGATCGCTCCGAGAACCTGGACACGCCCGAGTGGTTCCTCGAGCGTCGCGCCGCCGCCTACCGGGCCTACTACGAGCACATGCCGCTGCGCCACTCGATGGTGCCGTTCGGGCCGCACATGCGGTTGTTCACCCGCGTCGCGTTCGGCCGGCTCGCGCAATTCCATATGCTCGACGATCGCCAGTACCGCTCGCCCCAGCCGTGCGCCCCGCCGGGTCGGGGCGGAGCCAGCGTCGTCGAAGACTGCGCGGCGCGACTGGATCCCCGCCTCACGATGCTCGGCGACGCGCAGGAGCGATGGCTCGCGGCGGGGCTCGACCAGTCGCCCGCGCGTTGGAACCTGATCGGGCAGCAGACCCTCATGGCCCAGCTCGACCGCAAGCCCGGACCGGGCCAGCAATTCTGGACCGACGGCTGGGACGGCTATCCCGCGGCTCGACGCCGCCTACTCGACTATCTCGGTCAGCGCAAGCCGGCCAACCCGGTCGTGCTCGGCGGCGACGTGCACTCGTTCTGGGTCGCCGACCTCAAGCCGGACTTCGACGACCCGCGCTCGTCGGTGGTCGCGTCGGAGTTCGTCGGGACCTCGATCACCTCGCAGTTCCGGCGCCGGCAGGAGGACGTCGACGCGCTGCTGACCGACAATCCGCACATCCGGCTCGGCAACGGCGCGCGGCGCGGCTACGTGCGGATCGAGATCACCCGAGAGCGGCTCCGCGCCGACCTGCGCGCGGTGCGTAGCGTAACCCAGCCGGCCGCCGACGCGGACACGCTGGCCAGCTTCGTGGTCGAGGACGGACGGCCAGGAGCGATCCGCAGTTAGTCCAGATGGCCGAGGCGAGACAATAGGGGTACTCTGAGGGCCCGAGCCATGCGAGTTCTCGCGGTCCATCCCGGCCCCCTGATGTACACGAAGATCTTCTTGCGGCTGGAGCCGCTCGGGCTCGAGCTGGTCGCTGCGGCCGTTCGCCGGGCCGGCCACGAAGCGCGGCTGATCGATCTGCAGGCCGCCACGCATAAAGATTATTTCAGGCTCGTGGACGACTGGCAGCCGGACGTCATCGCGTTCTCCTGCAACTACCTGGCGAACGTCCCTGAAGTGGTGGATCTCGCCAAGCTGACCCGCGCCCGGCGACCCGGCACGTTCATCTTCGTCGGCGGCCACAGCGCGTCCTTCACCGCCCAGGAGCTGCTCGAGCATGCGGGCGGCGCCATCGACTGTATCCTCAAGGGCGAGGGCGAGGCCTCGGTGGCGGAGCTGCTGGAGGCCGTCGAGCACGACCGCCGATCGATCTCCCGGGTTTCCGGGGTGGTCACGCTGGACGGCGAGGGGCCGCCCGCGCGCCTGGTCGAGGACCTCGATGCGCTCGTTCCGGCTCGCGATCTGCTCCGGCGCCGCCGGCGCTACTTTCTCGGCACGCTCGACCCGTGCGCGTCGATCGAGTTCGCGCGCGGCTGCCCGTGGGATTGCTCCTTCTGCAGCGCCTGGACGTTCTACGGCCGGAGCTACCGCGTGGTCAGCCCGGAGCGCGCGGTGGAAGACTTGGCCTCGATCCGGGAGCCCGGCGTCTTCATCGTCGACGACGTGGCCTTCGTGCAGGCCAAGCACGGCTTCGAGATCGGCGAAGCCATCGCGCGCCGGGGGATTCGCAAGCAGTACTATCTCGAGACGCGCGGCGACGTGCTGCTCCGCAACAAGGACGTGTTCCGGATGTGGACGCGGCTGGGCCTGCAGTACATGTTCCTCGGGCTCGAGGCCATCGACGAGGAGGGCCTGCGCAAGTACCGAAAGCGCATCTCGCTCGGCCACGCCTTCGAGGCGCTCGAGTTCGCGCGCTCGCTCGGCATCCAGGTCGCCATCAACCTGATCGCCGACCCCGAGTGGGACCGCGAGCGCTTCGCCGTGGTCCGCCAGTGGTGTCTGGAGATCCCGGAGATCGTGAACATCTCGGTCAACACGCCGTACCCGGGCACGGAGACCTGGCGCACCGAGGCGCGGCGTATCAGCACGCGCGACTATCGGCTCTACGACATCCAGCACGCGGTGCTGCCCACGCGGCTGCCGCTCGCCGATTTCTACGCGGAGCTGGTCCGCACCCAGCGCGTGCTGGCGATGAAGCACATGGGATGGGCCGCGCTCCGGGACCTGGCGACCATCGTGCTCGGCCACCTCGTGCGCGGTCAGACGAACTTCTTCCGGAGCCTGTGGAAGTTCGACCGCGTGTTCGACCCCAAGCTCCTGCTGGCCGATCATCACCGTCCCGTCGCCTACGAGATGAAGCTGCCGCCGCCCCCGCAGGAGAAAATCGATCCGCGGCTGCTCTACGTCCTGAAGGCGCGCGGCCGCGAGGGCCGCGCGATCGACGATACGACCGAGCGGTTCGTCGACGCGACCCGGACGGGGACGAGCGAATAGATCGTGACGACGCGACCGAGGGGCGGGGAAGGATCCAAGGAGGTGGCACCGTGAGCGCCAAGCCGTGTGTGCTGGAATTCGGGATGGGGGTCGACGTGCACGGGCGTGACGCCACGAAGGCGGCCTGTCGCGCGGTGTCGGACGCGATCCGGCATTCGAGTCTGCCGCTGTTCCAGGAGGTCCGCGAGCGCGGCGGCCGCATGCTGGTCGATGTGACCATCGGCGTCCCCGACCCGAGCTCGGTCAAGCTCGACGTCGTCCGCCAGGAGCTTCCGCACGGCGAGGTGACCGTCCACGCCGTCGACGGCGGGCTCCGCTCGCCGACCTCGGACACGCTCATTGCCTGCGCGGCCATCACCGTCAGCGTCGAATATTCTCAGGATTCCGCGCGATGAGCGTCACGAAGACCGGCACGGGGCTCAAGCGGCTGCAGCACCTGGTCCTCTGGGTGGCCAACGTCGAGCGCAGCGTGCGCTTCTACTGCGACGTCGTGGGCTTCGAGGTCCAGCGGCGCTATCCGAACGCCGCCTTCCTGAAGATCCCGGGGCCGCCGGACGATCACAATCTCGGCCTGTTCGAGCAGCCCGGCGTCTCACGGCCCGACGAGCGCGTCGCGCGCATGTATCACTCGGCCTGGGAAGTGGACGACCTCACCGACCTGGCGCGCGCGCGTCAGCGACTGATCGACGCCGGGGCCCTCGTCGGATCGTCGAATCACGGCGTGAGCCTGTCGCTCTACGCCAAGGACCCCGACGGGCTCGAGTTCGAGATCTTCTGGACGGTGCCCGGCGGGATCTCCGCGCGGACCACCGAGCTCGACCTCGAGGGCGAGCTCGCCCGGCGCGGCCTGCCGATGCCCTGAAGGACACGCCGGGGCACCCCGAACGGGGCCCCGGCGCGATGCGGCGAGCCCTACAACGACCGCAGGAAGTTCATCAGGTCCTGCTGATCGAACTCGCTGAGGCGGGTGTAGCTGTCGATCACGCGGTTGGCCTCCGAGGGGCCGAACCTCAGGTTGCCGGCGCTCTGGTGCGCCTTGATCGCCGTGTCGAGGTCGTTGGTCCGACCGTCGTGCAGGAAGAAGATTCGCTTGCCGAGACCCCACAGCGGCGCGGTCCTGAACTCGTCTCCGCGAGCCGCTCCCTGCAGGATGTCGTCGGCGAGCCCCGGGCCCATCTGGTGCAATGCCAGGTCGGAGAAGAGATGCGCCGTCTTGTCGGCGAGCGCCGCGACGGTGGCTTTGGGGTTGGTCGGGAGCTGCGGCGTGTGACACAGGGTGCAGCCGATGTTCACGAATTGCTGACGGCCTCGAATGATCGAGGCCGGCGACGCGCCGAAGAAGCTCGGCGTGGGCGGCGCGAGGAAGCGCTGGAAGTTGGCGAAGTTCTCGATGTTGCTGATCTGACTCACCTTCGGGGTCACGTCGTTGGGCACCCCGGCGTACTGGCAGGTCGGCGTCTCGTCACGCTCGATCGGGAAGCCCTCGCTCGTGATGCCCATCTCGACGTTGTAGGCCTCGGCGGAGAAGACCAGCAGCGACGCGTTCTGCGCTTTCCAGCCGAACCGCGCGATTCGCCCGTCGTTGCCGTTCCGGTTGGGCCGCCCGCTGATACCGAAGGCGCTCTTGATGGCGGAGTTCGAGCCGAGGTTGGCGAGGATGGTGCTGTCGGTGATACTCTCGATCAGACCGACGCCGAAGACCGGCGAGGGAATCCGAAAGATGATGTTGCGGTTGCGGACCTGCGTCTCGAACTCTTCTTGCCTGATGTTGCAGCCCGTGGCGTCCGGATGTCCACTGATCACGAAGAGCGCGTGGACGCCGCCGTCGCGAGAGCCATCGGCCTTGTACTGGAAGCGCGCCTCGCGTATTGGCCCGCTTTTGGTGATGAACGACGGAATGGTGTTGTTCACGAACCCGAGGTCACCGGGGTCGGTCACGCGGAAGAGCGGATTCGCCGCCGGGCTCGTGCCCCCGATCGCTGGCTGCGCGTGACAGCCGGCGCAGCCCACGAAGTTGAATCGCGGGCCGACCCCGTCCTCCACTCCCTCCTCTTCCGAGAAGTCGGCCAATCCGTCGGTGAACATCTTCTGCTGGTCGGCGGTCAGGTCCGCCAGCATCCCGCCGGCGCCCTCCGGTCCTCCCCGCACGCCGGGGTCGCGGGCGGTTCGGAACTGCGCCGTGAGGCTCTGGGACAGTCCGAGGAACACCATGATCGTGAACGCTGCCAGGACACGAAGCCTTGCTCCGCTCAGTTTTGCTCTGGCCATTTTTGCTCCTTGCGCGAAGTGCACGGCTCGCACGGGTCGAACGAGCAGGCGGAAGGGGCGCAAGGCCAATGCCAGCGCGACCGCGATTGCTAACGTCCTGGAAATAAATACGTATCGAGAAATTTCGTTCCGCTGTGGGGAAGCTCGATTCTCAGATGTGCGAAGGTGTCGGTGCGAAAATTCTCAGACGAGAGAACGCGAGCCCGAGCTTGTTCCAGAAATACGTAGCAAGCTGATATTGTGGTAGAGTCGCGCCCGAGCGGAGCTTCGCAGGGGCGCACAAACTGCGGCGGCTCCCTCGCCGAGCGGAGCGTGTCCGCCAGCAGCCGGCAGTTCTCGCAGCACCAGGGCTGCGATCAGCTAGCTCAAAGGTGATCTCAGCGATGACCGCGTCGATCCTCGTGGTTGACGACGAGCCCGCGATCCAGGACATCCTGACCTGGGCCCTGTCCGCCGAGGGATACCGCGTCGCCACGGCCGGGAGCGGCGAGGAAGCGCTGGCCCGCGTCGAAGCCGAGGACTTCGACGTCATCGTCACCGACATCGTGATGCCCGGCCTCGACGGGCTCGAGGTGCTCGAGCGCTCGCGCGTGCTCAACCCGCGCGCCGCCGTCATCGTGATGACCGCGTACGCCGCGCTCGACACCGCGATCGCCGCGCTCCGCCGGGGCGCCAGCGACTATCTCGAGAAGCCGTTCTCGGTCGACCTCCTGAAGGAGCGCGTGCACCGGCTGCTCCAGTACCGGGAGACGCTCTGGAAGGACCGGCTCGTCCATCGCGCGATGCAGCCGCGGCCGGCCGGCTCGCTCGTCGGGGAGAGCGATGCGATCCGCGCGCTCCACGAGCAGATCACGCTGGCCGCCCGCACACCGAGCAACGTGCTGGTCACCGGCGAGAGCGGGGTCGGCAAAGAGCTGGTCGCGCGCGCGGTGCACGCCGAGGGCGCGCGCCACGACGCGCCGTTCGTCGCGCTCAACTGCGGCGCCATCCCGGAAGCGCTGCTCGAGAGCCAGCTCTTCGGCCACGTGCGCGGCGCGTTCACGACCGCGGTGCAGGCGAATCAAGGGCTGTTCGTCGCGGCGAGCCAGGGCTCGCTGTTCCTCGACGAGATCGGCGAGATGCCGCTGCCGCTCCAGGTCAAGCTGCTCCGGGTCATCGAAGACAAGTGCGTCCTGCCGGTCGGCGGGACCAAGCCCCAGGCCGTGGACACCCGCATCATCGCCAGCACGAACCGGGATCTGGAGCGCGAAGTCGAGGCCGGGCGTTTCCGCGAAGACCTGTTCTACCGGCTCAACGTCGTCCACCTGGTCGTGCCGCCGCTGCGCGAGCGCCGGGGCGACATCCCCGTGCTGGTCGATCATCTCGTGCACCGGCTCAACGCCAAGCTCGGCACCCACTGCCTCGGCGTGGAGCGCGACGCGCTCTGGTCGCTCATCGGCCGGCCCTGGAAGGGTAACGTCCGCGAGCTCGAGAACGTTCTCGAGCGCGCGATCGTCCTGGGCGGCAACGATCTGATCACGCTGCGCGACCTGTCGGCCGAGCCCGCGACCAGCCACCACGCGGCGCCTCAGGACTTGCGCGGCGCCGTCCGTCGATTCGAGCGCCAGCACCTGATGGAGGTCCTGACCGCCACCCAGTCCGACAAGCGAAAGGCGGCCCGGATGCTCGGCATCAGCCTGGCGTCGCTCTACCGCAAGCTGCGCGGCGAGGGCGACGAATCCGGACCTGCCTTCTCGAAGCAGCGAGACTCGGAGTAGCGCGAGGGGTCGCTAGAGGGCGGACGCGGTCTTCAGGCGGACGAGCGTGTCTGCCTCGAAGTCCGCGAGGCTCTGCCCGAAGGCCGCCGCGAAGTTCGCCCGGCGATCGCTCGAGCGCCTGAACGACGCGAAGTACGCCCGTGTCCGGTCGAACCCGCGACGGTCGATCAGATCGTCGGTGATCAGAAACGCGAGCTGGTAGACCGGAATCGAGCCGTCGCGAAGATGCCACGCCGTGAAGCCCTGGGGCGTGCCGTGGCCCTCGAGATCGAGTCCGCGCTGCAGCAAGGTCGCGTGCGCGCGAAGGCCGGCCGTCGCCACCTGCCGGCGGCGCTCCAGCATGTCGAGCCCGAGCCGCTCGAGGGTCGAGAACGCGACGTAGTCCGCCATGCCTTCGGCGAGCCATTGCTCGCCGCGCCCTTCGCCGCCCGCCAGCTCGATTTGCGAGACGTGAGTGAGCTCGTGGGCGATCAGGCGCAGCCATTCGCGCTCGGTACGATCCGCCGGTCGATGGTTCAGGAGCACCTGGCCGCGCGCGCCCACGCCGATCGCGAAATCGCTCAGCGTCGCGGCCTGCACCGGCGAGACGCGAGCGTCCCGGATCAATCCTTGCTCGAACGCGCGGCGCCCGTCGTACACGTGGACCACGACGCGATCGGGCACCGGGAGCCCGAAGCCCTTCGCCATGATCGCCGCGACCCCGCGGACGGCCTCGTCGGTGGTGCGGAGCAGGCGCGCGTCGGTCGGAGGCGTGAGGGAGAGGAGGTCGACCCAGAGCGGCACGACGACCCGGCCGTCGCTGCCGCCCGCCAGCACGGCGACGACGCACACCACCAGCGCCGTGACAGCCGATCGACGCAGTGTGGCCAGTACGGTCTCCTCCGAGACGACAGGTCGAGGGAGTCGAGCGGGAGCGGAGGGCTGCCGCGTTCCCTACGTCGAACGGATTGTGACACACGTCAGGCGATCTGAGAAGAATAGAAGAAGAAAGAAGAATAGGAAGAGGAGCCTCGCGGCGATACCTGCCGCGAGGCTCCGGTCTAGACTAGGGACCCTGGACTACGGGCCTGGACTACCGGCTGGGCGTCGAGGGCGTACTCTTCGGAGCCTCGCTGCCAGGAGCCGGGCTCGTGCTGCTCGGCGGAGTCGTCGTGCTCCCGGTATCGGGCGAGGTCGGCGGAGACGCCGACGGCGTCCGATCGCGGGTCGGGTTCTCGCCGACGCGATTCGAATCGCATGCTGCGGTGAGTCCGGTGAGCAGCACGAACGCGCACACTCCGGAAAGAAGCTTCTTCATGGTCTCTCCTATCCCTTGATCTGAATCGACTTCGCGACCTTCTGGCCAGCTCTCTCTTCGTACTCGGCGCTGATCTGCGCGCCTGGCTTCAGCTGATCCTTGGTGACCTTGACCGAGCTCGGGATCGAGAGCTCGGTCCCGTCCTCGAGCGTCACGGTGTTGCCGCGCACGGATTTGATCGTGCCTTCGACCCGCTGGCCCATCTTGTCGGACTTCTGCTCCATCTTCTGGGCCGGGTCGGTCTTCATCTGGGCCATCACCCCGGTGACACCGAGCGACGCCGTCAGGAGCGCCGCGACGACGACTGCCAGGACTCGCATCATGGGCACCCTCCTTCCTGTTGGGCGATCAGGCCGTGGGTGGAGCAAGGCCAGTGCCACGAACACAGATCGGAGACGAAGAATCGTTCAACGGGCTACGCCGGCACTTCGGCGCCCTATGCCGTGTAGCCGTTACACGATCGCGCGAAAAAAATCGGCAGCGCACTCCGTGGCGCTCCGTGCATTTCGGCACAGCGCTCGGCGAGCCGGCGAAGCCCGCGCGCCCCGCGTGTAGAACTTACGGTCCAGGAGTGTAGAACTTACGGTCCGGGCGTGTAGAAGTTGCGTCATTCATTCTCCGCGCTCCCCTTGGGGGAGACTCCGATGCCGTAAATTGCTCGGCCTCTCGCCGCCGCCGCCCGTGGCACGGACTTAGCAGCTTCGCGCGAGTGGAGGTGAAGGCAATGAACACGATCGACAGAACGCGTACCGCTCTCGTCACCTCTGCGTTCGCGCTCGTGTGGCCCGCGAGGACGGTCTGGGCTCAGGGCGTCGTCGGGCCGCAGGCGTCCGGCAACGCGTCGGGCGGAGCGGCTCAGTCGGGCGCGGTGTCGACGGCCGCGGTGGTCGCCATGCTCTTCGCAGTCCTGGTCGTGCTCGGAGTGCTCATCAAGCTGCTCGACCTCAAGCGCAAGCGCGACACCGAGGCCGTCGTCGTCCAGGCGCGGATCTCCGACGCGGTGCTGCGCGATCCGAGGCTGTTCAGCCTCCCGATCACGCCCACGGCGCGCGTACCGCTGTGGAAGGGCACACCGGTCACGGTGGAGGTCGCGGGCCAGGTTCCGTCGGACGAGCTTCGTGACGCGGCCCTCGGCCTCATCGAGCGAGAAGCAACGCAGCTCGGATCTGAGGTACGCGTCGAGTCGAGGATCGGCGTCGTTCCGACCATGACTCGGCGATCGGCGTGACGCTGAAGCCTGGACCGTTCGAGCTCGACTACTGATAGCCGGCGTCGAGCCCCTGGATGATGGCCAAGACCCTGGAGCGCGGCTCGATGCGGAGAGGAGCGGGTTGGTCAGATGCAATCGATTTGGACCGCGGCGGTGATCGGTGTGGCCGGTAACGGCGATCTCGCGCCACAGGGCCGGCCGGATCCGACCGCGCCTGCCGTCGTAGGCGCGACACCAGCGAGAGAGGCCCAGACGCAACGCCTCCCGTTCGTTCGAGAGGCTCAGCGCGTGCTTCGGGATCTCGGCTATCATCCTGGACCGATCGACGGGACCTTCGGTCCCCAGACGCGTTCGGCTCTGGAGAAGTACCAGCTCGCCGAGAAGCTGCCGGTGACCGGCCAGCTCGACGCGGAGACGATGGAACGGCTGGACGTCTACCGGCGCCTGTTCCGCCCCGCCCGCGACCTCTAGACGTTCGGGCGGCTGCGCGCTCGCGCTGCCTGGTGCCGAGGTGCCCGGTGCCGTACAATGTGCGTACCGTTCAGGCTGACATGGAGGGCACCATGGCCAACGACGCTGCGCCCGTCCCGCCGCAGGCCCTGCCGCCGCGCGGCATCAACCACATGGTCCTCAACGTGCGGAACCTCGAGGTGTCGCATCGGTTCTGGACCGAGATCATCGGCTTTCGCTGTGTCGCCGAGCTCAAGCCGATTCCCGGACGTCAGCGGCCCAAGATGCGCTTCTACAGCGGCCTCGACGCCAACGGCGACGTCACGCATCACGACCTGGCGCTGGCCGAGGTCCCGCAGAGCAGCAGTGAAGCCCCGGAGCCGTGGAATCTGATGCCGGCTCGGATCGGCCTGAACCACGTCGCGATCGCGTGGACGGACCGGGAGTCCTGGCTGAGGCAGCTCGCCTTCCTCCAGAGCAAGGGCGTGCCTTTCCTGCGCCGGGTCAACCACGGGATGACGCACAGCGTGTACATCGCGGACCCCGACGGCCACGGCATCGAGGTCCTGTATGAGCTGCCGCGCGAGGTCTGGGAGGGCGACATCGACGGCGCTCAGAACTACGCGGAAATGCTCCCGACGGAGGGCGCGGAGGCGCTCGTCGACCGGGCGGAAAATCCCGTGTTCAGCGCGAAAGAGGGCCCAGTCGCCAGCCGAGCCTGAGTCAGGTCGCTCGGGCCGTGGGCCAGCCGAGCCATTCCGAAAGCCCACGGCCCATGATCCACTCCCTGTCGTCGGCGGAAAGCCACGACAGCTCTTCGGTGAAGAGCGTGACGGCCTGGCGCCAGGGGCACGCCAGCCGCGTCCAGTCCGTGCCCCAGAACATTCGCCGCGGTCCGAACGCGTCGTAGACGCGGCGGATGTGCGGATGGACGTCGCAGAAGGGATAAGCCTCCACGGAATAGCACGGTAGCGCCGAGGCCTTGACCGCGACATTCGGGCGGCGCGCCAGCGCGCAGAGCGCTGGCAGGCCCGCGAAGGCTTCCTCGCCCTTCGTGCCGCTGCGCAGGCCCAGGTGATCGATGACGAGCCTCAGCCCGGGATGGCGCTCGGCGATGCGCTCGACGGCGGGCAGCTGGCCCGAGACCGACATCATCATCGGGATACCCGCGCGCTCGGCCGCGGGCCAGAACCAGTCGGCGGTGCCGTCGGTCAGCCATCGCCGATGCTGCTCGGTGTTGAACGTGAAGCGCATGCCGAGCATCCCCGGCTGGCCCTTCCAGCCCTCCACGAGTGAGCGGCTCTCGAGCTTTTCCAGAGGGAATCGCCCCATCACCGCGAACCGGTCGGGATGGAGCCTCGCCGCCTGGAGCGCCACGTCGTTGCGCTCGCCCTCCCACGAGGGCGGTACGACGACGGCGCGGTCGACCCCCGCCTCCTTCATGTCCGCGAGCGCAATGTCCTTGGTGACCGGGTAGGGTTTCTGGGCCCGCTGGGCCCCGCCCGGCGGCCATGGGCGGTCGGGAGTCTCGGCCGCCCACAGGTGAATCTGGGCGTCGACGATCAGCATGCGTCCGGCCGCGTTCGGCGCCTTACGCGTTCCGCGCGAGCGGTCCCCGCAGCAGCCGACCCGGCAGCGCGCCGGTGTGCTTGCCGTCGCGCAGCAGGACCTCGCCGTTGACGACCGTCGCCGCGATGCCGCGCGTGCGCTGCACGAGCCGGCGCGCGCCGGCCGGCAGATCGTCGACGACTTCGGGCATCTCCGCGGCGATCGTCCCCGGATCGAACACGACGAGATCGGCCGCCATGCCCTCGCGAACGAGCCCGCGGTCGGCGAAGCCCCAGAGCGTGGCCGGCACGAGCGTGAGCATCCGCACGGCCTGCTCGAGCGTGAAGGCCTGCTTGCGGCGCACCCAGTGGGAGATGAGATGCGTCTGGAGCGAGGAGTCCATGAGCTGCGAGACGTGCGCGCCCGAGTCCGAGAACGTGACGACGGCGCGCGGGTGGCGCATCAGCTCGAGGGCGTAGTCCTGGTCCTCGTTGGCGATGGGCTGCAGGAAGAACAGATCGAGGTCCCGCGCGAGCGCGAGATCGATCATGGTCTCCGCTGGATGCTGGTCGCGCTCGCGCGCAACCTCCGCGACCGTGCGATGCGGCCCCTCGACCGAGTCGAAGACGAGCAGCCAGTCGTAATCCGCCGGCTTGGCCTCGGCCCCGACCGGGCGCCGGCCGTCTCGCTCGCCCGACGCCTCGACGAGACGGCGGCGCAGCTCCGGGTCGTGCAGACGTCGCCGCTGCTCGGCCAGGGGCAGCGCGCGCAGCTCCTTCCACACCGGGAGCCGGTCGAACGGCATCTGCGTCTTGAACGAGAGGAGCGCGCTCAAGGAACGGCTGTGCACCTGGGCGAACATCCGCCCGCCCGCGGCGGCCGTCTCGTCCAGCAGTGCGAGGTACTTCCGCCAGACGTCCGGCACGCCGCGACGGCTGAAGACGCCGAACGTGATCGGACGTCCGGTCTCGACCGCGAGGTCGCGCAGCCGCGTGTGGTACTCGCGCAGGCCCGGGTCACCCGGAGCCCGGTCGACGCCCTCGCCGGCGATCTCGAACAGGCCCGCGTTCAGATCGCCCATCACGCCGACCAGTCGGCGCACCTCGTCCCACGTCGCCAAACGGCTGGCGACCGGCTGACCGTTGGGCGTCTCGTGGGCCGGCGACCGCGACGTGGTGAAGCCGATCGCGCCGGCGCGGATCGCGTCGCGCACCTGGCGCTCCATCGCCTTGAGGTCGTCCTCGCCTGCCGGCTTCTCGAACGCCCGCTCGCCCATCACGAACGTGCGAACGGCCGAGTGGCCGACGTAGCCGCCGTAGTTGATGCCCTTGGGCAGGCTCTCGAGCACGTCGAGGAATTCGGGGAAGGTCGTCCAGCGCCATGTGATGCCGGCTTCCATGGCCGCCGGCGGGATGTCCTCGGCGCGCTGGAGATTGCGGACGACCAGGTTCTTGTTCTCCTCGGCGCAGGGCGCGAGCGTGAATCCGCAATTGCCCATCACGACGCTGGTGATGCCGTGCCAGCACGACGAGGTCCCGAGCGGATCCCAGAAGATCTGCGCGTCCATGTGCGTGTGGCCGTCGATGAAGCCGGGCGTGACCACGTGGCCCTCGGCGTCGATCACCTCGCGCGCCCGCTCGCGGATCCGCCCGATGGCGGTGATGCGGCCGTGCCGCACGCCGACGTCGGCCCGGTACCCCGGGAGCCCGGATCCATCGACCACCGTGCCGTTCTTGACCACCAGGTCGTACGACATTCTCAGTTCTCCTAGCGCTGTCCCCGGGCGCGGTCGGCGATCTCGACGGTCTTCTTCTCGAGGTCGAAACGCAAGGTCTTCTTCGTCTCGACGTCGCCGCCGGTGACGCGGATGAAGAACGTGTCGTTCCCGTACTCGATCGAATGGATGTCGCCCACCGCGAACACGGAGGCGTGGCCGGGCTCGTTCATGAAATCGCGCTGCAGCTCGAGCTCGGCGTGACCGGGCTTGCTCCCATCGTCGATGCGGCGCCACCGGCGCATCCGCGTCGGGTTCTTGTAGTTGCCGTAGATCACCCAGCATGGGCCGTGATCGTGGGGCACGGACTTGCCACCCTTCTCGCGCCCGTGCACGAGCACGTGGACGTCGGTCTCGGGGTCGTGGCCGATCGTCGTGCGCTCGCGGTAGGGCACCGGATCGCCCAGGTGCTTGTTCAGGAGCTCGGGGTTGCGCAGGAGCTTCTCGAGGTGCTCGCGGATCTCGGCGAGGCCCGACGGAACGCCCTTCGTCTTGATCGTCGCGCGCGTGTCGGCGAGGAACTGGTCCAGGGTGTATCCGGTGTGCGTGGCCATGGCCGCCCTCCTTATAGCCCTGGATGATAGCAGTTCGGAGTCGAGCGAAGGGCCCTGGCTTGTAGCATACTTGGCGGCCATGAGAGTCTTCGTGTTCGACCTCTTGCCCTACGCGGAGCACCTGGACCACCTCAAGGACGGCAAGGAGCTGCCGTGGCCGCTGCCGCGGCGGCACTTCAAGCCCGAGGTGGCCGTGCGCACCTACGCCGAGCACCTCGAGGCCTGGGAGGCCATGGACCGCCTCGGCTACGACGGTGTGGGGTTCAACGAACACCACACCTCGCCCTACGGACTCATGAACTCGCCCAATTTGCTCGCGGCCGCGGCCGCCCAGCGGACCCAGCGACTCAAGCTTCTGGTCTACGGCAACCTGCTCCCGCTCCACGATCCGCTTCGCCTGGCCGAGGAGCTCGCGATGCTCGACTGCATGTCGAACGGGCGCATCGTGTCGGGATTCGCCCGCGGTATTCCGCGCGAGCACAACGTCTTCAACGTCTCGCTGGCCGACTCGCGCGCCCGCTTCGAAGAGGCCTGGGAGATCATCCGCCGCGCGTGGACCGAAGAGGTTTTCTCGTACGAGGGCCGGTTCTGGTCCTATCGCGACGTTGCCATCTGGCCGCGGCCCGTGCAGACGCCGCATCCGCCCGTGTGGGTACCGGTGACCGGCAGCAAGGAAACCATCGAGTGGGCGGGACGCCACAACGTCCCGATCACCCCGGGTCTGGCGCCGATCCGCGGCCTGCGTGAAGACATCATTCGCTACTACGAGCGCTGTCTGGCCCAGCACGGCCACCGGCTCACGCCCGACCATCTGATCATCCAGGCGAGCACGTACGTCGCGGACAGCAAGGCCCGGGCGGTGCGCGAGGCCGCGCCGTACTTGCTCTACTTCAACCAGACGCTGTTCAGCCACGGCAACATCTCGGAGGCCGCGCTCCAGCGCGACGCCGGCTATCTGAGCTCAGCGTCGTTCGACTACGTGCGCCCCGAGAACCTGCCCGCGGTGTCCGGCGCTCGCGAGCGCTTTCGCGGCATGACGATGGCGGACGTCGAGCGCGAGGCCGAGCAGTGGCCGTGGGGGACGCCGGACGAGGTCGTCGAGCGGATCATCGCGGCGGCCGACCACGCCGGCGCCGCCACCGTGCTGGTCAACATGAACCGCGGCGCAATGCCGCAGGAGATGTTCCTCGAGCAGGTGCACCAGTTCGGGAACAAGGTGCTGCCGGCGCTGCGGAGCCACACCGTCGCGGCTCGATGACCCTCGGCCGCGTCGTGCTGCTGCTGGCGGCATGGGCGCTGAGTCTCTGGCCCGCCCTCGCCCGCGCCGCCGATGCGTTGCCCGAGCTCGTCGCGCGCGGAAAGTACGTCTTCGGCGCGGCCGGGGGCTGTGCATGCCATACGACCCCCGACGGAGCCGGCTTGAATGCCGGAGGCACGAAGTTCGACCTGTCCTTCTTCGGCGTCGTCTACACGCCGAACATCACGCCGGACGCCGAGACGGGCATCGGGAAGTGGACCGACGCGCAGGTGGTCGACGCGATTCGCCGCGGCGAGCGCCCGGGCGGATCGCGGCTGTTTCCGATCCACCCGTACAAGTACCTGAGCAACATCGCGGACGACGAGATCGAAGCCCTGGTGGTGTATCTGAGATCCGTGAAGCCGATCAAATCGCCCGTGCCGGCGCGGTCCTTGAAGGTTCCGGTTCCCACCAGAACCATCGTCGCCGCGCCGAGGGTCGCGCCGCGCGAGGGGCTCGCGCGCGGCGAATATCTCGCGGGCGGAGCGGGACACTGCGCCGAGTGCCACACGCCCCGCCGATTCGACGCGTCGACGGACGACAGGAAGTTCCTCGCCGGCGGGCCCGGGCCGGAGCGAAGCCTGGCGGCCAACATCACGCCGCACGTCGAGACCGGGATCGGCCGCTGGAGCGAGGCTCAGATCGCGCGGTTCCTGCGAACCGGCGTGAAGCCCTCGGGGCAGGAGGCGCATTCGCTGATGCGGACGGTCATCGTCGGCACGTCGGCGGGGTTCAAAGACCTCACGCCGGCCGACGCCCTCGCGATCGCCCGCTACCTGAAGACGGTGCCCCCGATCGAGAACAGGGTCCGCTAGCCAGGCTAACGGCAGCCTGGAGTCGGGCTACTCGTCGCGGGCGCCCGACGTGCGCTGCTTGAACTCGGCGGGGACCGCGCGGCCCGCGTCGGTGAACGCGCGGCGGATCGCCTCGACGTTCGGGCTGAAGATCGTCTTGCGGTTCTCGCGCGCCCAGTCGTTCGAGCCGCGCGTGGTCTCGATCGAGCCCTGGAAGCGCGGCATCACGTAGCGCGCGAAGAGCTCGTAGGAGCGCAGGGTCTGCTCGCGGGTCGCCCACTCGTGGGCGCGGAAGAGGAGCCCGCCGAAGCCGCCGTCGCTCTGCCGCTGCAGGTGCTCGATGCCGCGCACGACCGTCTCCACCGAGCCGACGAGCGTGGTGCCCATCTCCACGCCCTCGGTCAGCGGATCGTCCGAGCGGCCCGGCGGGCGGCCGAGCGTCTCCTCGAAGTAGGTGATCGTCTCGTGACGCTCGGCGCGCTTGACCTGGCGCACCGCCTCCTCGTCGTCGTCGGCCACGTGCACGTTGACGACGAGGCGCCACTCTTTGCGGTCCATCGTCTTGCCGTGCTTGGCGGCAGTCTCCTCGCCGATCTTCCACTGATTCGCGAGCGCCTCGGGCCCGCCCGGCAGTCCCGCGCCGAGCGAGAGCACGCCCAGACCGTGCCGGCCCGCCGCGATGACGCCGGCCGGTGTCATCACGCTCGCCACCGCGATCGGAAAGTGCGGCGTCGTGTACGGCGCCAGATGCAGGCGCGCCTGACGTAGCTCGAACCAGTCGGTCTTCAGCGTCACCGGCTCCTCGCAGCGCAGGAGCAGCATGATGGCGTCGAGCGCTTCGTCCATCCGCGGCCGCTGGGTCACGGGCTCGATGCCCATCATGTACGCGTCCGAGACGAGCGCGCCGGGGCCGCAGCCGAGCATCGAGCGGCCGCGCGTCATGTGATCGAGCTGGACGAAGCGCTGCGCCACCAGCAGGGGATGGTGGTAGGGCAGGCTCGTCACGCCCGAGCCGAGCATGATGTGCCGTGTGCGCTCGGCGGCGGCGGCGATGAAGATCTCCGGCGACGCGATCAGCTCCCAGCCGGCGGAGTGGTGCTCACCGATCCACACCTCGTCGTAACCGAGGTAGTCCAGCCACTCGATCAGCTCCATGTCGCGGCCGAGGGCCAGGGTGGGGTTCTCGCCGACCCGATGGAACGGTGCCAGGAAGATTCCGAAGCGCATTCCTTTGTGGGCCATGCGCCGATCCTAGCACGGGGCCGTCTTGCGCGCCGCAGGCCGTCGCGGGGCTGGGGACCCGCCGGCCGGGGCGCGCGTCTGGATTCGAGGGTGAATCGCTCTACGAGGCCGCGCGGTGCTACCATGCCGCCCCATGACAGACAAAACGATCCGCATAGGGTTCGTCGGCGCCGGCGCCAATTCGCGTAAGCATCACATTCCCAAGCTCGGCGCTCAGCCCGGGGTCGAGCTGGCCGCCGTGGCCAACCGGTCCAAGGCGTCGGGCGAGCAGGTCGCCCGCGAGTTCGGCATCGCGCGGGTCTACGCCGACTGGCGCGAGCTCGCGCGGGCTCCGGACATCGACGCCGTGTGCATCGGGACCTGGCCCAACACCCATTGCGAGATCACGCGCGCGGTCCTCGAGCAGGGCAAGCACGTGCTCTGCGAGGCGCGCATGGCGATGAACGTCGCCGAGGCGCGGAGTATGCTCGAGGCCGCGCGCCGGACGCCCGAGCTCGTCAAGCAGCTCGTGCCGGCCCCCAACACGCTCGAGATCGATCCGACCTTGCAGAAGCTCCTGGCCGAGGGCTATGTCGGCGACGTGCTGGCCGTCGAGATCCAGGCCAACCAGGGCCAATTCGTCGACGCCGAGCAGCCGCTTCACTGGCGGCAGGACGCGGCGCTCAGCGGCCTCAACGTCATGACGATGGGCATCTGGTACGAAGCGCTGATGCGCTGGCTCGGCCCGGCGCGCCGGGTCATGGCGATGACCAAGATCTCGGTGCCCCGCCGCCGAGACGCGACCGGCGCCTGGCAGGACGTCCGCCTGCCCGATCACGTCGAGATTCTGGCGATCCTCGGCCGGGGCGCGTCGGCGCACATGCGCGTCAGCACGGTGACGGCGCTGGCCCCCGCGAGCGAGGTGTGGATCTTCGGGACCGAGGGGACGTTGCGGCTCGAGTCCGACGCCAGGCGGCTCTCGGGCGGCCGGCGCGGCGACAAGACGCTGAGCGAGATTCCCATGCCCGCCGAGCGGCGGATCGGCTGGCGCGTCGAGGAAGAGTTCGTCAACGCCATCCGCGGCCGCGAGCAGGTCTCGCGCACCACGTTCGAGGACGGCGTGCGCTACATGGAGTTCACAGAGGCCGTGTGGAAGAGCGCCGCGAGCGGCCAAGCCGTCGAGGTGGCCGAGCTCTGACGGCGCGCTAGCGGTCCTCTGGAACGTCGCGGTCCTTCGTCAGCACGCGGACCACCACGATCACGACCGCGCCGACCAGCAGCGCGAGCCCGGCGAAGAGGATGGCGGCGGTCAGCGGGCTCATCGGCGCGCTCCGCAGCGGCCCGCCGTGATCGGCCGCCGCCGGCGCCGCGGCGGCGAGGCTCGCGAGCGCCGCGAGGCGAAGCGTCGGGAAGATCACCCGCCGGTCTTCGCCGCCGCCTGAAGCTCTCGAACGTGCTCGGCCCAGTGGCGCGCCAGCACCTCCAGCCGCTGGCGGCCCGTGATCGTCTCGCCGTTCGTGCGGCGAAAGCAGGGCTTGTCGAGGTGCGGCGAGTTGCGCGCGGCCTGCACGAGCCGCGCGTGAGCCTGCCGGACCTGGGCCAGCAGCTCGTCGAAGCTCTCGTGCGCGTGGAGCCGTCGGCACACCTCGTTGATCGTGTCGGCGTCGGCGGGCAGGGGCCAGGGCGGACCGCCGAGCGCCGCCGCCTGGATCCCCCAGGCGGTCGCGTCGTGGAAATAGATGAAGTGCATCAAGATGTCGCGCGCCTGCCACCGGTCGACCCGAGCCGGGGTCGACCGACCCGCGCCGTCGAAATACGAAAGCGTGTCTTTGACGACGCGGTCCAGCTCGGTCAGGAGCGCGTCGTTCGAGGGCGAGCTGCTCATCCGCCGACTCCTTCAGCGCTTCTTCTTCAGGAAGAGGTTGACGTCGTCCGGCGTGATCAGATCGGACGCGGTCCAGCCGTCCAGATCGTACTCGGCCATGCATTGCTCGGCGAATGCCTTGAACTGCGCGGCCCGGCCGCTGTCTTGCGCCATCTGCCAGGCGATCAGGCGGACGGTCTCGGGGGCGCCCGCGTAGTTGCGCTCGTAGAGCTCGTGGCGGCTCCCGAATCGACAACATCATCGTCAGCAACCGTGGGAAGAGCAAGGGCCGCCGCGAGTGAGACCAATCGCCCCACTCGCCACCGTGACGGCCACACGCGCTAACGAGGCGAAACTCCGGACGTCCATCGACTTGGTGTCGATCGACCGCGCGCGCGGTCGCCTCAGCGCCGTCATGCGAACGGTTCTCGCGAACCAGGGGCGCCGACGGTGCAAGTCCTCTTCGCGTCGCCGACTTCGACGATTCCAGGCGAGCCGACTCTTGGCTCCGCCGGACTGGCAAGCACGTTGCTCGAATGCTGGCCGGCACACAAACCGACGAGCGACGCCCATGAACGGCGAGAGGCTCGCCTCACCAGGAGACAACTCTCACCAGGAGACAACTATGGAGCAAACCACGGAGCGAATCGAAGACCTCATCGGCCAGGTGGAAAGATTCTATCGATCTCTGACCGGCCAGGAGGCTCCCCCGACGCGTGAAGTCCCCTACGCCCCCATCCCGCCGGAACGGGATCCCGAGCGCCATCTCGCCGAGCAGGTCGATCGGCTTCTCGCGAGCCTCGGACAGCTCCCGCCTGGAATGCCGCCGGCGACCACGACGTGGGCGCCGCCGCTCACTCTGTGGGAGACGCCGACGGACGTGTGGATCTGCCTGGATCTGCCCGGAGTGCCACGCGACGCGATCCAGATCCGGGTCGTGAGTCGCGGGATGCTGGAGGTCAGCGGCGAGCGCCGGGTGCCCCGCTTCGACGGAGAAGCTCGACAGGTCTACGACGAGGTGCCGCGTGGTCAGTTGCGTCGGATGATCGCGCTGCCGCCAAACGTCACCGTCGAGCACATCGAGGCGCGACTGCGTGACGGCACGCTCGAGATTCGCGTTCCCCGGACCTCGTCGTCCGAGTCCGACGTCCGCACGGTGCCAATTCACTGACCCTGCGAACTGATCCCTCCCCGGCTGGGCGGGGATCGCAGAGCCCCGGCTGCCCCGGGGCGTGCTCACGCGCTCCGGCCAAAGGCCGGAGCGCCAAAAGGAGGCAACACGGTGGAGGCAAAAGTCGACATCAGAAAGCTGCAGTTCTTGAACGATCGCATCGCTCAGGTGACCGATGCGCTCAACCAGGTGCGCTTATCGGTCCACGGACTTCAGCAGGGCCCGTTCGGTCAGCAGCCGCAGCTGGGCGTCCAGCAGCAGGGCCCGTACGGCCCCGGGCCATTCGGGTTCCAGCCGAGCCCCTACTACGGCGGAGTCCCGTTCGGCCCGCAGGCCTGGCAGCCGGGTCTGCAGTCTCCGATGATCGGCGGCGGCCTTGGTCTGCAGCACGCGTCCTACGGCCCGTATGCCCAGTACCCGCCGCAGCCGATCCAGAGTATCCAGGGCCTCGGCCAGATGGGCTGGCCTTCTTACTTCGGTGGTGGCCTCTATCACAGCCCAGCCGAGCTCGTAGAGCTCCGGCTAGGCGAGCAGCGGGCCATTGATCCGAATCGGATCTTGCAGACCTTCCCGCTGTGCCTGGTCCCCGGCTCAACGGCGACGTCCTGGTAGCGTCGCGAAGCTGTGTGGAGGCGTCCTGTAGGTGAGGGATGCCTCGGGAGGGCGGAGGTGCCGGGCCTCCGCCCTCCTTCTGTTTGAGGTCAATCGAAGAGCGGCTCGCCGAAGGCGAAGCGTGCGGCCTCGTCGAAGTCGCCTACGTAGCGCCCGATCTGTCGGGTCACCGCGCGGGGCACGATCGCGCTCTGCTCGAGCTGCGGGCGATTGCCGCGCGGCACGATGATCGTCTTCAAGTTGCGGTGAAACGCGGCCTCGACTTTGGTTTCGATGTCGCCGACGGGCCCGACGGTGAGCACGTCGTGAGCATCGGCGACGAGGGTACCGGTGGACACCATGTCTGGAGCCACGGGCTGCTGCAGGAACAGCGACAGGAAGGCGAGTCCCGTGGGAATGCCGGCCGAGACCCCGCTCGAGGGCTCGTCCTCCTTGGTGACCTTGTAGCAGTAGTTGTAATCGAGGATGTCGCGAGTCCGGTGTGGGAACTTCGAGCGCGCATATTCTCGCACCGCGAGGAAGGTGTTGCGCACGCTGTCCTTCAGCTCGTCGGTGACGGCGCCGAGGATGTCGTCTCGGCGCAAGGTTCCACCGGCCTGCCCGACCGGCGGCATCTCGCGCGTGGCCCACACCTCGTGGATCAGCCCGCAGGGACGGCCGAAGAACCGGTAGATGGCCGCCGCGAGCACCTTGCCGCTGGCGCGGGCGCGGTCCTGCGCGGCGAGCTCGAGCGCGAGCGCACGCTCGTCGAACTGGGCTTGCTGCTCGCGTCCGCCGGCCTGGAGACCGAAGAAGATCGCGAGGCGGCGCCAGATGCGCGCGTCTGCCGGATCGGTCTTCACCGCCACCTCCAGCTCGGCGAGCACGCGTGCGGCCACCTCCCGCTCGCGAAACACGTCCATGATCTCCTCGCGTGGCGCCCGCGCTTGAGCCTCGAGGAGCCGCCCGGCCAGATGCGGATCGCTCGGGTCGGCCCGCAGCACGCGAACGCCGAGCGCGATCGTCCGCTCACTCTCGCCTTCGATCAGAGCCGCCAGGCTCGCCCGGCACCTGAGATCGAGCGCCGCTTCGCTGGAGGCCAGGATCCGGCCGGCCTCGGTCGGATCGCCGACCAGGGTCATCGCGATGGCGCGCTCCTCGGGAGAGCTCTCCTCGGGCAGGTCGTTCTCGACGAAGCTCAACGCGCGCAGCCGCTCGAGCGGGAGCAGGCGACGCGCGGCCACGCGCACGATCTCGGCGAAGGTCGGCCGATGCATCCAGCGCCGGTACGCCGTGAGGTGGCGCTCCTCGTATCCGGTCGCTTCCGCCTCGCGCCCGAGCCGTCTGTGCAGCAGGGCCAGGCGCCCCGCGACGAACCGGGGGCCGAAGCTGCGCTCGAGAAAGCGGCAGATGTTGACGGCCGCCTCGAGCTTGTCGCGCGTGCCGATGAGCTCGTAGAGGCCGACGAGCGCCATGACGCGGTCGAGATCGGCCTCGAATCCGCGCTCGCGCCCCAGGCGCTCGAGCGCGGCACAGGCGGCCTCGAGATCCCCGCTGAGCTCGCTGATCCAGGCTTCGGCGAGCACGGACAGCTTGTAGACCTCGGGGTCGCGCTCACGATAGCGCGCGGCCGCCCGTCGGCACACCGCGCGCGCCTCGTGCGGATGGCGCGCGACGTAGAGCCGGAATGCATCGTCGAGGGCCAGATAGGCCGTGGGCTTTTGCACGAGCCGCTGCCCCACGGCGAGAAATTCTCCGGCGCCCCGCTCGGGGTCCTGCGCCATCCGCAGCATTGCCTCGAGATGCATCCGGGCCGACTCGCCGGGCCCGCTGCTGCGAGCCTGGAGCTGCGCATAGCAGGCCAGTGCCAGCGAGAGCTGGCCCCGCATGTGCTTGATCTTGGAGTAGAGGCGCAGAGCCTCGAGGTCGTCCGCGCTCTCCTCGAGGATCGCGGCGACCTCTGCCTCGGCCTGGGTCAGCTCGCCGAGCTCGACGAGCACGCGAGCTTCCTCCAGGCGCTGCTCGCGCTGCACCGTTGCGTCAATCATCGCCTGCAGAGCGGGGGCCGGGGTGTGCCGCTCCCCATCGAGGGTCGAGGGAGATCGTTCCGCTGTCAAGCGAATGCCGGACCCGTCGGTCAGACCCCGAGATACCGCGCCTTGACCTCTTCGTCGCGCCGGAGCTCGTCGGGCCGGGATTCGTGGACGATCTTGCCCTTGCTCATGAGATAGACGCGGTCGGCGATGCGGAGCGCGAAGGCCAGGTTCTGCTCGACGAGGAGGATCGACGCCCCACCCGTCTTGAGTTGGGCGAGAATGCGTCCGAGCTCGCGCACGAGGATCGGCGCCAGGCCCTCCGAGGGCTCGTCCATCAGGAGAATGTCGGGATTGCCGACCAGCGCCCGCCCGCAGGCGAGCATCTGCTGCTCGCCGCCGGAGAGCTTGTTGCCGCGATTATGCAGGCGCTCGCGCAGCCGGGGGAAGAGGTCGAGGACCCGAGGCAGGCTCCAGCCCGAGCCGTTCCCGGGCCGCTCCCCGATCTGGAGATGCTCGCCGACCGCGAGCGACGCGAAGATGCGGCGGCCCTGCGGCACCAGGCCGACGCCGCGCCGGGCGATCTCGTGCGCGGGCAGGCGCGTGATGTCTTCGCCCTTCAGCAAGACGCGGCCGCGGCGCGGTGGTGTGAGGCCGATGAGCGAGCGGATCAGCGTCGACTTGCCCACGCCGTTGCGGCCGAGCACGGCGACCACCTCGCCCTGGTCGACGCGCAGGGACACGCCTTGCAAGACATAGCTCTCGCCGTAGTTGGTGTGGATGTCCTCGACCTCAAGCATCGTCGGTCCCGAAGTAGATGGCCGCGACCTTCGGATCGCGCCGGACCTCGTCCTTGCTCCCCTCGGCGAGGACTCGCCCCTGGAAGAGCACGGTCACGCGGTCGACCAGGTCGAGGGCTACGTCCATATCGTGCTCGATCAGCAAGATCGTCGTGTCGCGGGAAAATCGACGAATCATTTCCGCGACCGAGGCCGTCTCGGCGGGCGAGAGCCCCGCGGTGGGCTCGTCGAGCAGCAGCACCTTCGGCGCGCCGGCGAGGGCCAGGATGAGCTCGACCTGGCGCTGCTCGCCGTACGAGAGCTGCCGCGTCACCTGGTGGGCGCGATCGGCCAGACCCCACTCGGCCAGGAGCGACTCGGCGCGCTCGAGCAGGCGGCCGTACGCCGCGCGCCGTCGATACAGGACGAACCGCGCGGGGTCCAGTCCCTGGACGGCGAGCAGCACGCTCTCGAGCACCGTGAGCCGCGGGAACAAGGTCGAGATCTGGAAGGTGCGGGCCAGCCCGAGCTGGGCGCGATGGTGAGTCGGCAGGCGCGTCACGTCCCGGCCGAAGAGCCGCACGCGGCCGGCCGACGGCCGGAAGATCCCCGTGACGATGTTGAAGAGCGTAGTCTTGCCGGCGCCGTTGGGCCCGATGATCGCCAGACGCTCGCCCGGCGCGACCGCGAGGCTCACGTCGGCGAGCGCGGTGAGCCCGCCGAAGCTGTGGGAGAGCGCGTGGACCTCGAGCGCCGTCATGACCCCGAGCTCCTCATCCGCTGGCGCGCGAGACCCACGAGTCCGCTCGGCGCGAAGAGGGTGACGAGCACGTAGATGACGCCGAGCACGAGCACCCAGCGCTCCATGTACCCGCTGATGAAGTTCTCGAGCCCCACGATGACGGCCGCGCCGAGCGCGGGGCCGAGCAAGGTGCCGGCGCCGCCGAGGATGACCATGAGCAGCGCGGAGGCCGAGAAGACGATGTTGAGGTAGCTCGGGCTCACGAAGCCGTTGAAGTAGACGAAGAGAGTGCCGGCGAGGCCGGCGAAGAGCCCGGCCAGGATGAAGGCGACGTACTTGTAGCGCCACACGTCGTAGCCGAGTACCTCCATCCGCCGCTCGCTCTCGCGGATCCCGACGAGGGCTCGCCCGAAGGGCGAGCTCGCGATTACCGCGAGCGCGCCGACCGCCAGCGCGAAGAAGAACAGCACGAAATAATAGAACGGCACGCCGTCGGTCAGCGACCACGGCAGCGGCAGGCGGGGCCGCGGCACGCTTGGCAGCCCGTCGTCGCCGCCGGTGAGCGAGCGCCACCCGAAGGCGATGCCCCAGAGGACCTGACCGAGTGCGAGCGTGATCATCAGGAAATAGCTCCCGCGAGTCCGGAGCGCGAAGAGCCCGAAGAGCGCGCTCATGCCAGCCGCCATGAGGAGCCCGGCGGGGAAATCGATCCAGAAGTTGTTGGCGACCCGGAGCGCCAGGAGGCCGACCGTGTACGCGGCCACGCCGAAGTAGGCGGCGTGGCCGAGCGAGGGCAGCCCCGCGTAGCCGAGCAGGAGGTCGAGGCTCATCGCGAAGATGCCGAAGATGAGCATCTTCGTCAGCAGGCTCAGCTGGTAGGACGACAGGACCGCGGGCAGCGCGACGAGAAGCACGAGCGCCACCGCGCCACCCGCGACGAGAGCTTTCACCGCGCCCCGAACAGACCCGTGGGCCGCAGCGCGAGGATGACGGCCATCGGCGCGAACACCGTGAACAGCGCGAGCTCGGGAAACAACGCCTTGCCGAAGTTGTCGAGGAGGCCGACCACGAGGCCGCCGACGAAGGCGCCCTTGAGGCTGCCGAGCCCGCCGATGATGACGACGACCAGCGCCATCTCGAGGATCTCGAAGTCGGCGCCCGGATAGACGCCGACGAAGGGCCCGCCGATGATGCCGCCGAGCCCGGCCAGGAACGCGCCGAACGCGAACACCGCGGTGGACAGGAGCCCGACGTTCACGCCCGTGGCGCGCGCCATCTCGGCGTCGTCCACGCCGGCGCGGATCATGGCGCCCAGGCGCGTGCCCTCCTGGAGCCACCAGAGCCCGAGCCCCACGACGAGCCCGATCGCGATGACGAAGAGGCGATAGGTCGGAAAGACGATCGCGCCGATCCGGATCGAGCGCTCGAAGATCTCGGGCTTCGGCAAGGTCTGCGGCGTGCCGCCCCAGAGCCAGAGCGAGAGGTCGGCGAAGATGAGCAGGAATCCGAACGTCAGCAGCGCCTGCGGCAGCTCCTGCTCCGGGAAGCGGCGCAGGAAGAAGCGCTCCATCACGATGCCGACCAGGGTGACGGTGGCGGTCGCGGCCACCGCGGCGAGCACGAAGCTGCCGGTCACGCGAACGGCCGCGAGCCCGACGTAGCCGCCGAGGATGTAATAGGAGCCGTGCGCCAGGTTCAGCATGCGCATGAGGCCGTAGATCAGCGAGAGCCCGGCCGCGAGCAGAAACAGCAGCATGCCGAACGAGATCCCGTTCAGCGCCTGCGTCACCCAGAACGTCACGGTCGCTCAGCCGCGCCTGAGCACGGGCAGGACCTTTTCGCCGAAGAGCCGGATGTTCTTCACGGCCAGCGCGTGCGGCATCGAGCCGAACTGGAAGAGCCCGACCAGGACGCCGACACCGAGCGCCCGCGTCTGGGCCTGGATCTCGCGGACGACGTAGTCCGGATCGCCCACGATCGACAATCCCTCCTTCTGGCACAGATCGAAGTCGAACTCGTAGAGCGGCAGGTCTTCGGCCCGCTCGACGCGAGCCGGCCGCGCCGGCGGCGACTGCCCCATCAGCGCCATGGAGCCGCGGTGATAGCTCAGGAGCTTCTGCCAGAAGTAGTCGAGGTGCGGCTCGGCCTCCTCGCGGGCCCGCGCGTTCGTCTCGCCGACGTACACGTGTCGCACCAGGTGGCAGTGCTCGGGCCCGGGGGTCCATCCGTGCTTTCGCGCCAGCTCGCGATAGCGGTCGAAGACGGCGCGCACCCGGCCGACCGAGCGATACGCCGAGCCGGTCGGCACCCGGCGGCTGGCCGCGATCTCGAGCCCTTCGTCGCTGTCGGCGGGCAACAGGATCGGCGGGTGTGGCTGCTGGAGCGGCCGTGGCCAGATCGAGACGCGCTCGTAGCTGAAGTATTTTCCACGCCACGCGAACGGCTCCCGCTCGGTCCACGCCTTGACTACGAGGTCCCACGCCTCGGTCATGCGGGGCCGCGCGTCGGCGAGCGGCAGGCTGTAGGCGAGAAACTCCTGCGGCACGCCCCGGACGAAGCCCGAGATGACGCGGCCGCCGGACATGACGTCGAGCATCGCGACTTCCTCGGCGAGCCGCACCGGATGCGCGTGCAGCGCGGGCAGATTGCCGAAGATGCCGATCTTGATCTTCTTGGTGCGCTGCGTGAGGACGGCGGCGACCAGGTTGGGCGAGGGCATCAAGCCGTACGGCTTGGCGTGGTGCTCGTTGATGCAGATCGCGTCGTAGCCGAGCTCTTCGTAGAGCTCCATCTGCCGGAAGTGCTCGTCGTAGACCTGCCGGCCGAGCGCCGGATCGTAGAGCCGGTTCGAGTCGGGGTAGTAGGAGGGCTCCGCGAGATGCGGCCATGGCATCAGATCGAACGCGTAGACCTGCATCCTCATCTCCCTGCCATCGAGGGCGTGCGCCAGGCGGGCAGGATCTCGCGGCTCCAGGCCTCGAGCGTACCCGCGATGTTCGATCCCATGAGGAGGGCGACAACGTGCGTCACGCCGCACTCGGCGAGTCGCCGGACCGTCTGCGCCACCTCGGCGGCCGTTCCGGCGAGCACGAATCGCCGGGCGGTCTCGTCCGGGATCGCGCGCGCGTGGGCGGCGCCCGCGCTGATGTGTTCATCCCAGCGGTAGCGCGCGCGAATCGCCGCGCCCAACGCGCGCGTCTCGTCTCCGCCGCCGGCCATCCAGGCGCCGACACGCGTCAGAGTGATGGCGGCCCACGCGCGCGCTTCGTCGACGGCCCTCGCCCCATCGGGGCCGATGGCCGAGCCCGCGATCACGACCACGTCCAGCGACTTCGGGTCCCGGCCTGACCGGCGCGCGCCTTCGTACACATGATCGAGGGCTTCTCGCACCAGCTCCGGCGCGACGCCCACGTTGAGGATGACGCCGTCCGCCAGCTCGCCGGCGATCGCCAGCACCCGAGGACTCGAGCTGGCGGCGTAGACCGGCACGCGAGGCGCCCGGATCTTTCCTCGTACCTCGATGCCGTTCACCATCGCCGAGTCGCCGGCCACGAGCGCCTTGATCAGGGCGAGCTTGCGACGAAAGTCCGCGGCGCCGTCGGCGCCGAGCCCGACCGTGCTCACCGCAGAGCCGCCGACGCCGACGCCCAGCAGGCAGCGGCCGCCGCTGAACTCGCTGAGGGCCAGAGCGCCACCGGCCGTCACGGTGAGGTCGCGCGTCACGGTGTTGGTGACGCCGCTTCCGATCTTGATGCGCGAGGTGGCGTTGGCGCACAGGGCCATCGCCGAGTAGAGATCGGGGGTCAGGAGCTGGGTATCGCCGATCCAGACCGAGTCGAAGCCCAGGCGCTCGGCGGCGACGGCATACTCGACGTACCGCCCGAGCGGAAACGGTCCCCAGAAGCCGGCCCCGAATTTCACGGTCGCACTATCGCCCAGCGCGTCGCCGTTGACAACGAGCCCGTCACTTGGCCCATTTGCCCTTCAGCTCGACATAGGACGGCATGGCCATGAATGCGTCCGGAGTCCAGGTCCAGAACTGGCTCGTATTCGGGTACGACGCGATCGGGGTGTTCTGGAGCACCCCGTCCTTCCGTTCGGTCTTGAGGACGTAGACCGTCTGGAGAGGATTGTGAAAGCTGTCGAGCCTCACCTTCCCACGCGGCGCATCGACCTCGACCCCCCGGAGCGCGGCCAGGAATGTGTCGGGGCTCTCGACGTTGCCCTTGGTGCTCTCGAGTGCCCGGGCGAGCATCTGCGCGCCCACGTATCCCGACTCGGCGGTCAGGCTGACCGGACGTTTGTACTTGCTCTCGAACGATTCTCGAAAGCGCCGGTTCTCCGGCGTGTCCAGCGCCGCGCTCCAGTTGAATGCGACGACGACGCCGAGCGCGGCATCCCCCATCTTGTCCAGGAACGCCTCGTCGGTCAGGCCACCCTTGCCGATCATCGCGATCTTGCCCTTGAGCCCGAATTCCGCGTACTGGGTGACGACGCGCAGCGCGTCGGCGCCGAAGATCGCGACTGCCACGACGTCGGCATCGCGCCGGATTTGCGCCAGATACGGCGCGAAGTCGGGCGCCCCCAGCGGCGTATAGATCTCCTGGATGATCTGCCCGCCGGCGGCGACGAAGGTTCGCGCGACGCCGCCGATGTGCTCGTGTCCGGCGGCGAAATCGGAGGCGAGCAGCACCATCTTGCGGTAGCCCTGCCGGTACGCCCACTCGCCGAGCGGGTGCGAGGCCTGGCTGTTGGAGAACGACGAGCGGAACACGTAGTCGCTGCGCTGCTTCTGGCTGAGCCCGTCGGCTCCCGCGATGTTGATCATCAGCGGGACCTTCTTGTCATTGACATAGCCGGCCAGCGCGTACGCGACGGGCGTCTCGATGACCCCGGTGAGAATCTGCACGTGGTCGCGCTCCACGAGCTTGCGCGCCTTCGTCAGGCCCTCGTCCGGCTTGTTGCTGCCCGTGCTCTCGGTGAGGAGCTCGACCCGCCGTCCGCCCGCGCGGCTCCCGGCCTGACTCCAGTAGAGGAGGTTCCCGTCGCGCATGTCGATCCCGAGCTGCGCGAGCGGTCCGGTATTCGTGTAGATGAGGCCGATCTTGACCGGATCTCGCTCCTGGCTCCCGACGCCCCCGCCGACGAGCGCGAGCGCCAGCCCGAGCGCGGCCACGCGAAATGCCCGATGTCCCATCGCCGCTCTCCTCTATTTCCCGGCGCGGCTCGGCCGGCGGGCCAGCGCCGCGACTGCAGCACGCACATCCAGCATGGAGGGAGGTGGACCCAAGAGAAGATCGTGGAGCAGCCGAGTCCTGTCAAGCACGCGTCGAAAGGTTGGCGGCGCCGCAGGCCGTCGCGGGGCTGGGGCCCCGCCGGCCGAGGCGCCGGTATGAAAGGTTGGCGGCGCCGCAGGCCGTCGCGGGGCTGGGGCCCCGCCGGCCGAGGCGCCCGTGCAATTGATGGTCCGCAGCGGTACCGCAGCTTTGAACGCGGCGTTATCATCTGGGTGTCCACGCGGAACCGCGCACCCCTCACCAAGGAGGACCCCATGGCAGCCAAGGCCGATGCGCTGGCGAAACAGTTCGAGGCGAAGGTGCAGGAAGCGACCGGAGTGCTCGAGCGCCTGAGCGACGCCGACTGGAAGAAAACGACCTCGTCGGAGAAATGGACGGTCGGCGTGGTCGCCCATCATCTGGCCGGCGCGCACGAGGGCATCGCCGGGATCATCAAGGCCGTCGCTGCCGGGCAGTCGATGGGGAACTTCACGATGCAGATGCTGCACGACATGAACGCGAAGCACGCCCAGGAGCACGCCGGCGCCACCAAGGCCGAGACGATCGCGCTGCACAAGAAGAGCGCGACGGCGGCCGCCGCGGTCGTGCGCGGGCTGAGCGACGCCGATCTCGGCAAGAGCGGCACGGTCCTGGCCGGCATGCCGTCGATGTCCGTCGAGCAGGTGATCGGCGGCATCCTGCTCAATCACATCGACGAGCATTTGAAGAGTATTCGAGCCACCACGAACGTGTAGGCAGGCTGCCGGTTCGGAGGGGCCCTCGACGGGCCCCTCCATCTGCACCCTTCTCGGCAGCCTGTTAGCCCGCTAGCCGAGTCCAGGCGCGGGCTTCGAACGCGAGGAGGGCGAAGGCGACCAGGACGACGGCCGCCGAGCTGACCGTCAGCGACCACTGCACGCCGATCAGGGCGCCGAGCACGCCGATCGTCAGACCGCTGCCCGCGCGGAGCCCCAGCATCGACGTGTTGAAGAGGCCGACCATGCCGCCCCGGAGGTGGGGCGGGGCCAGCAACTGCACGATCGTCTGGGCCATCGACGTGAAGGCGACGTTGAAGATGCCGGCCAGCACGAGCAGCGTCACGGCTGCCGGGTAGCTCTGCGCCGCCGGAAACAGCGCCATCAGCACCCCCCACGCGACCGCGCATCCGATCGCGGTCCGCGCGCTGAGCGGGACGAGGGGGGAGCTCTCCAGGAGCACCGCGCCGATGATGGCGCCGACGGCGTTGGCGGCGAGCAGCACGCTGTACCAGGCGCCGGCCTCGTCGGCGCCGAGATGGTGTGCGTACTCCGGCATCTGCGCCTGGAACGCGTTGCCCACGAGGAACGACGTGGTCCCGCCGAGCAGGATCATGGTGAGCAGCCGCGGATCGGAGCGCGCCTGGGACAGCAGCCGGCGGATCTCGGCGATGCCGAAGCGAGTCGAGCGCCGCCCGCCCGTGTCGCGCCGGTGACCCGTATAGGGCATCCACAACAGGTAGAGCGTGAACGGAGCGTAGATGGCGATGTTGGCGAGCAGCCCGAAGCCCGGGCCGAGCAGGAGCATGAGCCCGCCGCCGACCGCCGGGCCGAACAGGATCGCCAGGTAGCGACTCGTGGCATTGAGCCGGATCGCGCTCGGCAGCCGCTCCGGTCCCACGATGTCGTAGACGATCAGCTGCGATGCGGGCAGGCCGATCACACCGGCGGCGCCGTGAATCAACAAGATCAACGCCGCGTGCCAGACCCTCAAGGCGCCGGTCAGAAACAGCACCGCCCACGCGAGCGAGGCGAGCGCGAACAGCCCCTGCGAGATCTGGATGAGCTTGCGGCAGTCGAAGCGATCGGCCAGTGCGCCCGCGTACACCGAGAAGAGCAGGAACGGCACCCAGTGGCTGATGACGGCGAATCCGGCCAACCCGGGCGAATGAAAAGCCTGGAAGATCACCCAGTAGCTGATCACGTGCTCGATGTTGTCGGCGGTCGCGCTGAGGAGCACGAGAAGGAAGTAGCGGCGGTAGTCGCGGTGGTGAAGCGCCCCGAACTTCGTGCCCGGCGGGGGGCCAGGGGCGGGGAGCGACGATCGACTCACCGGGACGATTATAATCCGGGCACAGGGTGGAGGCGGCGCAAGCCGTCGCGGGGCTGGGGCCCCGCCGGCCGAGCCGTTATGAAAGAGGGACCGATGAAGGGCGTGACGCTGCCGACCGAGACCGTCTTCGTGATGGAAGCCTCGCCGATCAAATTCGGGCTCGGCGCGATGGACGAGATCGCCTACGACGCGCGCCGGCTCGGGCTCAAGCGCGTGCTGATCGTCACCGACCGCCACATCGGCGAGCTCGGGCTGCCGGCCCGTGTGCGCGCGCTTCTCGAAGAGGAAGGCATCAAGGCCGACGTCTACGACGGCGTCGAGATCGAGCCTACCGACCGATCGATGGAAGAGGCCGCGGAGTACGCGCGTCAGCGTGAGCTCGACGGGCTCATCGCCGTCGGCGGCGGCAGCACGCTCGACACGTGCAAGGCGGTGAATCTGCTCACGACGTATCCGGCGCCGCTGCTCGACTACATCAACCAGCCCGTGGGACGCGGCCGCCCCGTGCCCGGGCCGCTCAAGCCTCTGATCGCGGTGCCGACCACGGCCGGCACCGGCAGCGAGACCACGGCGGTGGCGGTGACCCACGTGCTTGCCCAGCACGTGAAGGCCGGCGTGTCGAACCGGCTCCTGCGTCCGGCGCTCGGCATCGTCGACCCGCTCAACACGCTCACCGCGCCGCCGGAGGTGACGGCCGCCGCCGGCTGCGACATCCTGACGCACGCGATCGAGTCCTACACGACGCGTCCGTACAATGCGCGCGCGAAGCATCATCCGCCCGACCGCCCCGCCTACATCGGCGCCAACCCGGCCAGCGACATCTGGTGCGAGAAGGCGATCGAGTACGTCGGCAAATATCTGCGGCGCGCGGTGCTGAGCCCGCTCGACCTCGACGCGCGCGTGAACCTGGCACTGGCCGCCAACTACGCCGGCGTGGGCTTCGGCAACGCCGGAGTGCACATCCCGCACGCCCTGGCCTATCCGATCGCCGGCCTCGTGCGCGACTACGTGCCGAGCGGCTACCGGACGACGCACGCGCTCGTCCCGCACGGCGTCTCAGTCGTGGTGACGGCGCCGGCCACGTTCCGCTTCACGTACGCGACGTCGCCGGAGCGGCACCTGCGCGCGGCGGAATTGATGGGCGTCTCGACGACCGGGCTCTCCGAGCGCGACGCGAGCGAGGCGCTTCCCGGCGCGCTGCTGGCGCTGATGCGCGACGTCGGCATCCCGAATGGTCTCACCGCGCTCGGCTACGGCGAGGGCGACATTCCCGCGCTGGTCGAGGGCACGTTGAAGCAGCCGCGACTGCTCAGCGGCGCGCCGCGAGCCGTCGGCGCCGCCGAGGTCACCGCGATCCTGCGCGACTCGCTCCGCTGCTGGTAAAGCTCGACCGACAAAGGCTTTCGACGCGGCTCAGATAGTGTGGCGGCGCGAGCCGGCGCCGCGACTAGTCTGGTCGTATGGCGTTTCCGCCGCCGCCGAGGCCGAGGGCCATCGCCCCGCGAATGCCGCCGCCGCGGTCCTCCGGTGCGCCGCGCATCGCGGCGAGGGGCCCGGCGCGTCGGCGTGCCTCGTGGCTGCTGAAGCTGATCTATTGCCTGGCGCTCGTCACCCCCCTCGTCCCCGCCGCGCTCTTCGGCGCCTCGGGATGGATGGCGCTGTACACCGGCGGTGGGCTGCTCGGGCGGCTGGGGATCGGCGGGCTCGTCGTGGCGCTCTTGCTCGTGCTGGCGCGAGTCGTGTTCGTCATGGTGCGGCGCGGGGCGCTGCAAGCCTACGTCACCGTCAGGCTCTTCCGGGTGCTCGCCATCGCCGCGATGACGGTCGGCTCGATCTCGGCGCTGGGCCTGTTCTTCGTGAAGCCCATCGCGCTCGCGGTGTTCGGCACGCCGGGCGACGCCGGAATCGCATTCTTCGTGACCGGCGTGACGCTCTACACGGGCGCCGGACTGGCCTCGCTCGGCGTGGTCGTGTTCGAGCTGACCCGTGCGACGGGCGAGCTCCGAGCGGCGTTCGTCCGCGCCGTCGCTGGGAGCGGCGCGCCCGGGCGTGGCGCTTCCATCTTGCGCTGGACGAGGCTGACCGTCGCGGCAGTGACGGCGCTCGCGGTGGCCGCGGCCTGGCTCGTCGTCTCCGGCGAGCGTCGCGCCTTCGAAGCGCAGTGCCGAACGGTGCCTCCGCCGCGTGTGGAGCAGGCGATGGCCACGCCGATCAAGTCGATCCTCGTCCGTCACGACGGCGCCACCGCCGCGTTGCCACGCGGCTGGCGCATCGGCACCGACGAGATCGTGCTGTCCGGCGTGGTGTCCTTCGTCGAGAGCTGCAGCGGATCGTACTGTCAGCGGATCACGAGAGGGAGCAAGGACAGCCCCTCCTACAACGGGCACGAGCAGATCAAGTCGACCGTGAGCCCGGTCGAGCTCGGGTGGACATGGACGCCGCGGCGCTCGAGGCTCGGGGTCACGACGTACGAGGTCGAGTACCGGATTCGAGAGCTGAGCGACGCGCGAACCATCGCCTCCGCCACCGAGCTGGTCTTCGTCTGGGGCCATCTCGGGTTCTTCAGATCGCTGCTCGGCGGCGGCGAGCCGGTGGAAGCCTGCGGCTACGCGCTGCCGCGGCCGGTCAAGTTCCGATCGGGCGGCTATCGCGACGAGTCGTACGACGCGTACGCCAAGGCCGACGTCGCGTTCGTCAAGTCCGCGCTGGCGGTCAAGCCCTAAGGCGCCCCGCACCCTGCCCCGCAGGCCCCATGCGTTGGTCCAGGGGCTCGCCCGGCCCCGGTATTTCGTAGGCTTGAAATTGGGGTGACCCGGCTCGCGCGGCCGTTAGTCTGGTTGTTGAGTGCCGCGGAGCACAATGCCAACGCCTCGACCCTCCTCCAGGCCCGAACCTCAGGTCCCCTCCGACCCACTCGAAGGGCTACGTAGGCTCCGATACCTACGGCAAGCTCACGGCGGTCCTCAGAGACATGCCGGACACGGTGGTCCTGCTCGACGAGTTCGAGAAGGCGCACCCGGAGGTCCACAAGAACTTCCTGACCGCGTGGAACGACGGCTTCGTGACGGAGGCCTCCGACGGCCGCCAGATCTCCACCACCGGCGCCATCTTCGTGCTCACGACGAACGCCGCGACCGACACCTTGAGCGAGCTGTCGGGCCGCTACGCGAGTCGGCCCGAGGAGCTGCGCCGGGCCTCGGTGCAGGCGCTGCGCGAGGCGGGGTTCGCGCCCGAGGTGCTGAGCCGCATCGACCGCATCTTCGTGTTCCGGCCGCTCGAGGGGCTCGACATCGCGCGGGTCGGCGCGCTGGAGATCGAGGAGATGATCCGCGGCTACGGGCTCGAGATCGCCGAGGGCGGTATCGACGTCGCGGTGCTCCACGAGCTGGTGCGGCGGCAGCAGAAGCTCGGTTCGGTCGGGTCGTCTCGCGACCTGGTGCGCGCGATCGAGGACACCGTCGCCGATTCTCTGATCGCGGCCCGCCAGCGCAAGCTCACCAAGGTGCGGCTGATCGTGCGCGGCGACGCGATCGCCGCGGAGCCGGCCACGTGAGCGCCGCGGCCGCGGCGCCGGCGAGACCGCGATGAGCCATTTCGGCGCGCTCTGGCGTCGCTCGCCCGTGTTCAAGGGCGTCCTCGTTCTCGCGACCGGGCTGTCCCTGTTGCTCGTCGCCGCCCTGTCGCTGCAGCCGAGCGGCAAGCCGCCCGGGGCTGCGCTGCCGCCTTCCGTGGCGCAGAGCCGCTTCACCGCGCCCGCGTCGCAGACCGTGGCAATCGGTCAGCGTCCCGTTGCGGCCGCGGCTTCCGCCGCGGGCAGCGGCGGTCAGGTCATCGCGCCTTCGCGTCCGAATGCCTCGATCGCGCCGCGAGCGGACACGGATCCCGCCGCGACGCTCATGGGCAAGACGGTCACGGGGGACGTGGCGGCTCAGGGCAAGAGCGTGCCTTTGCCACCCGGCCAGTGGATCGTCGTCGCGTATTTTCCGGCCCCCGACCCGGGCGGCGTCGAGTCACTGTTCCTCGCCCAGGTGCGCCGGGACAAGCTGAGCCGGGCGGTGCTCGTCCAAGCCAGCACGCAGGTGGGCGCATCGGCCACGGGGTTCCGCCAGTCGGCGCAGTGCGCGCGGACGGCCTTGCTCTACGTGAAGACGATCACCAACGAGGAGTTCGGCCGGCAGGACTGCTGGACGATCAACCACAACCTCTCGACGCCCTCCGCCGAGCGCGACACCCCGCCGATCATTCGTGCGGCGATCGGCGACCTCGAGCTTCGCGGCGTCAAGTACCCGCCCGTGCTGCTCTCGGCGTTCTTCCGGCTGGCCGACAAGCAGAGCTTCCTGCACGCCGTCTACTACTTCAACCCGGAGACGGACGGGATCACGTCGAAGCCGGCGATCTGGGAAGAAAGCGACTGGAACCGCAACTACATCTACCAGTACCCGGAGAAAATCGCCTACGTCGAGAAGCTGCGAGCGTGGGCGGAGGCGTGGCATCCCGCGGTCCGGGACGGCTTCCAGGGAGCTGATCTGGCCCTACCCGGTCTTCCCGAGGCAGCGCGGAAACCGTGATCGCTCAGCCGTGTTGACGTCAGTGCCCGCCGCGCACCGGATAGCTCGGCGGCACGATCTCGTCGAGCGGCCTGGCGGTCCAGTGCCACTGCGGGATCGCCTTCCAGAGCCGCTCGCCCTCGGCCTGGACGTCCCGCAGTAGAGCCTGCTCGTCGACGCGAACGGCCCGCCCGTCTTCCACCAGCACCTGACCGTCGACGATGACGGTCTCGACGTCGCGCCCGCTGCCGCAGTCGACCAGCGCCTTGATCGGATCGTGTACGGCGCCGTAGTGCAGGTGGCGCAGGTCGACGACGATGATGTCGGCCTTGGCGCCCGGCGCCAGCCGCCCGAGATCGTCGCGACCGAGATGGCGCGCGCCGCCGAGCGTGGCGGCGTCGAAGACGTCCCGCGGCCGGCCCACGCGGAAGCTTCCGTCGGCCATGCGGCACATCAAGGCGGCCCAGCGCATCTCGTGGACGAGATCTTGCGGGTAGGTGTCGGTGCCGAGCGCAATGTTGATCCCGATCGCGCGATAGCGCTCGAACGATTCGAACTTGACGCCCATCTTGGCGTACTTGTACGGCGCGTGCACCACCGTCACGCCGCTGTCGGCCAAAAGCTTCAAGTCGTCGGCGTACGGGTAGTGGCACCAGGAGTGATCGTTGTGAAACACGCAGTGGCCGAGGCCGGTGCGCGGCTTCAGGAAGCCGATCGAGTGGAGGAGCTGAACCGGCGTCTGGCCGTGCTGCTCGAGGATGTGGTGGAATTCGCGCTGGTTCATCGCGGCGTGAAGCTGCATCGGAACGCCCAGATCGTCCGCCCAGCGTCGAGCCTGCTTCAGGAGATCGGGCGTGCAGGTGTCGAGCTGACCGGGGTAGAGCATCGCCCTGATCCGTCCGTTGTAGTCGCCGTCGTGCGCCTTGATGTAGGCGACGGCGCGCTCGAGCCCGGCGACGCCGGCAGGCTCGTCCCATTCCCACACGATGCGGCTTCCGTCGAAGGCGTAGCTCGCCGAGCGGAACGCCGGGCCAACGTAGGCGCGCACGCCCAGCTCGCCGGCGATCTTGGTGAATGCCGCCGGGCCGCCCGGCATCGTGCCGACGTCCATGATCGTCGTGGCGCCGGCGCGAAGCGCCGACCAGAGGCCGTACGTTCCGGCCACGTCCGCGCGGTCGCCCGCACGGGGCACGGCGGCGCCCCGGCGCGGCGCGACGTAGCCGACGAAGTTGCTCGCGAAGTAGTCGGCCTTGAGGCCGTCGAGGAAGACCGCCTGCCCGGCGTTGGTGGCGGCGTGCAGGTGACAGTTGATCAAGCCGGGCGACACGAGCTTGCCGGCGGCGTCCACGCGGCGATCGACCGGTCCGTCGAATCGCGTACCGACGTGGACGACGCGGTCGTCCTCGAACACGACGCACCCGTCCGGAATCAGCTCGTGGCCGCGGCCGTCGAAGCCGACGACCCATCCGCCCTGGATCAGTGTTCGCATCGTCGTGACTCCTGGTGAATTTGGATCGGCGCTCGCCAGCGCATGCTAGGCGGCGGCGTCGGGCGTGTCAACGTCGTCTCCGGCGTTGACACCGAGTCGGGCGCTGCACTAAAGTCCGCTTCACCCTTGATCGGAGGAGCTCGCCATGCGCAACCGGCCGACACTCACCGCGGCTGATGTCCAGAAGATGGTCGCCGCCTGTAAGAGCGAAGCGACCAAGAACAAGTGGAGCGTTTCCATCGCCGTGGTGGACGACGCCGGCTCCTTGCTCTATCTCGAGCGGCTCGACGGGGCCGGGCCCGTGACCGCCGAGGTCGCGATAGAGAAGGCGGTCACCGCGGCCCGCACGCGGCGTGCCTCGAAGTTCTGGGAGGACCGCATCAAGGAGCGCCCCGCGTTCATGAAGTTCCCGGGCATCCTGCCGCTCCAGGGCGGCGTGCCCGTCACGTACCAGAACGAGTGCGTCGGCGCCATCGGCGTGTCCGGAGTGCAGTCGCACGAGGACGAGCAGATCGCCAACGCCGGCGCGGCCGCCCTCGCGTAAGGATCCGTAGCCGGCGTGTCGTCTGTCCATCGACCCGGGCGCCGGTCGATCTTCTCGCCCGCCACCGCGCGCGAGCGCGAGGCGAACTTCGAGAGCTACTGGCTCTACCAGCAAGGTCGCGACGGCGAGATCCTCGAGGGCGCGAAGGACCTGTCGGAGAAGCGCAAGAGCCTCGCGCGCCTGCGGGCCAATCCGGTCCGCACGCGCCGGCCGGTGGCCGAGGCGTTCCACCGCAACTACCTCACGATGCGGGACGATCCGCGGAGCCTCGATCGGCGGACGCTCCTCTTGACCTTTCTCTACAAGTTCGCGCGTCACGAGTGGATCGGCATCTCGGCGGCCTGGGACGCGACGCCGACGCTGGCCCGCGCGAAGTACCTGATCGACAAGATCAGCCGCTACCACCTGGCGGAGGAGTTCTGTCACATGCGCCTCTTCCAGGAGATGTTCCGGACCTTCGGCCTCGAGGGCGTCGAGTGGGGCCCGCTGCCGAGGCGGACCAAGCGGCTCTACGGCGTGTTCGCCCGCTTGCCCGGCCCTCTGGTGGCGCCGCCGGCCTTCGTGAGCGAGCTGATGGGCCTGACCGTTTACCTGCGGCTCGACGCGATGCTCGACGACATCGTCGGCGACGAACCCGACGTCCGGGACCGGATCCGCGAGCTCCTGCGCGCGATCATGACCGACGAGCTCTCGCACGTCGGGGAGCGGCGCAACTTCATGGGGCCGCTCGGGCTGCGCGCGGCCCGGCTGATGGTGCGGCCGATGTTCCGGGCGTTCTTCGGCGGGATCCCGGAGGCGCCGCTCCTGTTCGACACGCGGCAGATGCGGCAGGACGCGGTGGCGTTCGACTACGGCACGATCGGCCCGGACGTCCTCGGCGTGAGCTGGGTGCCGTCGTACTGCATCGCGCGCCCCTAGCGCGCCGCCCTCCTCGCTCGGCCGGCGCGCCGCGACCCGGAGCGCACGCTCCGGGCCGCAGCGCCGCGGCTCACCGCTACGCGTACCCCTGCGGGGCGAGGTTGAAAGCCTTGGCGAACTTGCTGGCGAAGGTCTGAAAGCCCACGATGAAGGTCAGCTCGACGACCTCGGCTTCCGAGAAGTGTTCCCGGACCCGAGCCATGCACGCGTCGGTCACGTCCAGGTCGGCGCGCGTGATGCGCTCGGCATATTCGAGCGCGGCTTGCTCTCGCGCCGTGAACCGATCGCTCTCTCGATAGCGCGGCAGGTCGTCGAGCTTCTCGGTCGGGATCCCCGCCCTCGCGCCGACGGCGCGGCGGATGTCCATTCAATAGGCGCTGCCGTACAGCGCCGCGACCTGCACGTTGAGGAGCGCACGCAGGGTCGACTCGATTCGGCCGAACCATTCGAGCGCGGCGTAGAGGCCGCCGAGCCCCATCATGAGCGGCACGCGGTGGGCCATGAGCCGCTCCGGCGTCGGCACCCGGCCGTAGATCGCCCGCCCGATCCGATAGAAGGCGCGGAGCGCCAGTCCGGGATGTTCGACTTCGCTGATCCTCGTCATGGGCGTCCTCCTGGTGATTCGAGTGCGGTTTCTCGAGCGCGCGTCACCCTCGCGACAGGGCTATGGTACCGTGACGGTCCATGACGCCTCCGGTCGTGCGCGCGACAGGCCGTCTCGGGGCTGGGGCCCCGCCGGCCGGAGCCCGGATGCAGACCCAGACGCGACTCTAGATCGTGGAGCGGCGCCAGCTCGGCCGGACCGACATCGTGGCGAGCGTGCTCGGCTTCGGCGGCTCCGAGATCGGCTACGAGCGCGTGAGCGCGCGCACGGTCGCGCGGCTGCTCGGGAGCGCCCTCGACGCCGGGTTGAACGTGCTCGACACGGCGGAGTGCTACGACGACAGCGAGAGCCTGATCGGCAAGGCGCTCGGGGCCCGCCGGCGGGAGGTCGCGCTGTTCACGAAGTGCGGGCACGCCGGCGGTTGGTCGAGCGCCGACTGGCGGCGCGCGCCCCTCCTGGCCAGCATCGAGCGCAGCCTGCGCCGCCTCGCGACCGACTACGTCGACCTCATCCAGCTTCACAGCTGCTCGCTCGGCGAGCTCCGGAAGGGCGAGGCCATCGAGGCGCTGGAGCGCGCGCGCGAGCGCGGCTGGACGCGCTACATCGGCTACAGTGGCGACGGCGACGCCGCGCGCTACGCCGTCGAATGCGGACGCTTCGATACCCTGCAGACGTCGATCAACATCGCGGATCAGGACGCGGTCGACCGCAGCCTGCCGCTGGCGAGCGCCCGAAACATGGGCGTGATCGCGAAGCGCCCGCTGGCCAACGTCGCCTGGAGCTACGCGAAGAAGCCGTCCGAGCCGTACTACCAGACCTACTGGTCGCGCCTGCGGAAGCTCGACTATCCGTTCCTGAAGGCGGCGCCCGACGCGGCCGTGGGCACGGCGCTGCGCTTCACCTTGCGCGTGCCGGGCGTGCACACCGCGATCGTCGGCACCACCAAGCCGGAGCGCTGGCAGCAGAACGCGGCGCTGCTCCAGGCCGGCGCGCTCCCGACGGCCGAGTTCGAGCGGATCCGCGCGCGCTGGGGCGAGGTCGCCGGCCCGTCCTGGGACGGCCAGGTCTGAGGCCCCCCGCCTGACTCTCGTCCGCGGCGTCCGAGGGCGGTTGTCAAAGATGACAATCCCGGTGACCGCCGTCGGTGCACGAACGCACCGAAGCCGCCCCAAGTAGCCGTCTCTTCAGGCCTGAGTTGTTGGCTCGCCCCTTGCTTAATTCACGCTCGGACTTCCATGTCGGCGAGCGAGATCGGGGGAGGGTCATGAAGAAGTGGGTCGTCGTCGCGTGGCTCGGCGCCATGTCACTCGCCGGGCTCGGTGCGCCGGGCTGGTCTCAGCAGAATCAGCCCCTTTCGTTCGGGGTCATCATCTGGCGAAGCCCGACCCTGACCGCACAGTTCTGGAACCCGATTCTGCGCCATGTCTCCGAGCGAAGCGGGGTGCCGCTGCAGCTGAAGGTGGCCCAGACCGGACCCGAGCATACCGCCATGGTCCGGCGCGGCGAGTATCACTTCCTCTACTCCAACCACAATTTCATCAAGGAGAACGAAGAGAGCGGGTATCGCGTGTTCGCCCGGTCGAAGGAGGACGCCGGCACCGGAGAGATCGTGGTCCTGAAGGACTCGCCGATTCGCTCGCTGACGGCGCTCGAGGGGCAAGAGGTGGCCTTCCCGCACACGGCCGCGTTCTACGGCTATCACCTTCCAATGGATGCGCTGCTGCGCAAGGGGATCCAGGTCAAAGTCCACTTCGCCGGCAACCAGGAAGGCGCGATGGGCCAGCTCAAGGCCGGCCGCGTGGTCGCCGCCGGCGTCAACGCCGAGGTGATGCGCGCCTTCGCGCAGCGTGAAAATCTCGCGTACCGCACGCTGTGGAGCTCGGACAAGTATTTGAGCCTCGCCCTCTCGGCCCTCCCGTCGGTCCCGGCCGACACCGTCAAGGCGGTGCGTGAGGCGTTTCTCAAGATGGCCGACGATCCCGAAGGCGCCAAGGTGCTGGAGGCGAGCGCCAGGGTCCTCAAGCAATCGGCGCCGATGCGATTCGTCGCGGCGAAGGACAGCGAGTTCGACAACATGCGGAAGTTCTACCGGACCACCCTGGTGAAGGTCGAGCTCCAGTAGTGAATTTTTCGCTCGCCGGGCTCGGGCGGGGCAACCTGTCCCTCACGGCTCGGCTCGTGCTCGGCAGTGGTCTGGCCCTGATGGCCTGCGGGGCCGCGCTTCTGTATTCCATCCTCCGCGGCGAGATTGCCGATCAGCGCGCCACACTGAGCGAGCAGCTCCGCGAGGAGATGAGCTTCGCGCTGCCGGCGATGAGCGGCCCCGCCGTCGTCGGCGACTATTCGGTGATCGAGCAGATGGTGAAAGCGCGCGCCCGCCAGCCGACCATCGCCCGATTCGCGTGGACCGACAACTCGGGCCACCCGGTCGCAGCCCTCGGGCCGACGATCTCGATCGAAGCCCCCGGCTGGTTCGTCGCGCGGCTCCACCTGCCGCCCCTCGAGGACTCGAAGGCCGTCGTGGTCGGTGGAGAGAAGTACGGCACGGTCTCGTTGCGGCTGAACCCCGCCCTCGCCGTCAACAAGCTCTGGCGCGGCTTCTGGGAGAAGCTCGGCATTCTCTTCCTCGGCACCGCGCTGTCGCTCGGCGTGACCCTGGTCGTCCTCCGCAGCGGCGTGCAGCCGCTTCGCGCCCTCGCCGCGAGCGCGCGCCGCTTCGGGCAGGGCGAGTACGGCGTGCGTATCTCGCTCGAAGGGCCCCCCGAGACCGCGCTGTGTATCCAGGCCTTCAACAGCATGGCCGAGAACATCGAATCACTGCTGGCGTCGCTGCGCCGCAGCGAGGAGAAAAACCGGCTGCTCGCGCTGCAGGTCGAGCAGTCGAGCGACGCGATCTTCTCCCACGACCAGAGCGGCATCGTGACCTCCTGGAACCGGGGCGCGACCCGGCTCTACGGCTACACCGCCGCCGAGGCGATCGGACGCCCGCTGCGCGCGCTCGACCTGTGGGACGGCCGCGGGGCGAGCGCCGGCAGCGGATCAACCGGCCAGCGCGCGCTGCCGGCGTCGTTCGAGACGTGCGCCAAGACCCGGACCGGACAGCTCGTCGAAGTCTCGGTCGTGGCGACGCCGTTCCGTGACGAGGCGGGCCGGCCGATGGGAGAGCTCACGATCGTGCGCGACATCAGCGCGCTGAAGCAGAAGGAAGCCGCCGCCGAGGCCGCCAACCGCGCGAAGTCGGAGTTCCTGGCCACCATGAGCCACGAGATCCGCACGCCAATGAACGGCGTGATCGGCATGACCTCGCTGCTCCTCGACACCGAGCTGACGCGCGAGCAGCGGGACTACGCCGAGACCGTCCACCGCTCGGGCGAGGCGCTGCTGGCCATCATCAACGACATCCTCGACTTCTCGAAGATCGAGGCGGGCCGGCTCGAGCTAGAGCCCGTGCCCTTCGCCCTGCGCGAGACCCTGGCGGAGACGATCAAGACGCTCGCGTCGCTCGCCCACGCCAAGTCGCTCGAGCTCGCGTACGAGATTCGCTCCGACGTCCCCGACGACCTCGTGGGCGACACCGGACGGATCGGCCAGATCCTCGTCAACCTGGTCGGCAACGCCATCAAGTTCACCGAGCGGGGCGAGGTCGCGGTGCGCGTCGACGCCGAGGCCGTCACCGCCGACCGCGTGACCTTGCGCGTGTCGGTCCAGGACACGGGCATCGGCATCGCGGCCGAGAAGAGCCGGCTCATCTTCGACGCCTTCGCGCAGGCCGACGCGTCGACCACGCGCCGGTTCGGTGGCACCGGCCTGGGTCTCGCGATCTGCCGCCGGCTGGTCGAGCGCATGGGGGGGCGCATCTGGCTCGACAGCGAGCTCGGCCGTGGCAGCACGTTCCACTTCACCCTGGTGCTCGAGCGGGCGCGGGTGCCGGTCCCCCGACGCGTGGCCGCGTCGTCTCATTCCCTGCAGGGGCTTCCGGTCCTGGCGGCCGACGACAACGCGACCAACCGCCGGCTGCTCGAGGCGATGCTGAGCGCGTGGGGCGTCGTCCCGACGATCGTGGAGGACGGACGCGCGGCGCTGGCCGCGCTCGAGCGGGCGCGGGCCGAGGGGCGTAAATTTCATCTGGTGCTCCTCGACGCCCGGATGCCCGACCTCGACGGCTTCACCGTCGCCGAGCGCATCCGCCAGGAGCCGACGCTGGCCGGCGTGACGATGATGCTGCTCACCTCGGACGTGATGAGCGGCGATCTAGCCCGCTGCCGCTCGCTCGGCGTCGCCGGGCATCTGGTGAAGCCGTTCACGCCGTCCGAGCTCCTCAATGCCATCCTCCTGGCCCTCGGTCAGTCCATCGAGACAGCCGTGCCGTCGGCCCCGCCGCGCGAGGCCGCGGCCAGGCGCCTGCACGTCCTGGTGGCGGAAGACAACGCGGTCAACCAGCGGGTGATCGTACGGCTCCTGGAGAAGATGGGTCACATCCCGATCGTCGCCTACAACGGCCAGGAAGCCGTCGGCGCGTACGAGAGCCGTCCGTTCGACGTAGTGCTGATGGATGTGCAGATGCCGGTGATGGACGGACTGACGGCCACGCGGATGATTCGCGAGAGCGAGGCTCGGCATCCGGGCCGGCGCCGGCTGCCGATCATGGCGCTGACCGCCTACGCGATGCGCGGAGATCGCGAGCGTTGCCTCGCGGCCGGGATGGACGACCACTTGACGAAGCCGGTCAGGCCCGAAGAGCTGGCCGCCGCCCTGAACCGGCTCCTCGACGCGAGCGCTCCCGAGCCCCCTCCCACGGCGGGACGCAAGAGCGCCGCGGCGCGGAGCGAGCCCGCTCCGGTGCGGAGCGAGCCCGTGCCGGTCGTGACGGGCGACGCGGCGCCGGAAGGCGGATTCGATTTCTCCGCCGCGCTCAACTACGTCGGCGGAGACAGGGCGCTCCTCGACGAGCTGCTCGGGATCTTCGTCGAGGACGCTCCGGTCCGGATGGAGGCGATTCGGCGCGCCATCGCCGGCGGCGAGGCCGCGGACCTGATGCGCGAGGCCCACACGATCAAGGGCGCGCTCAGGGTGATCGGCGCCACCACGGCCGCGGGGCTCGCTCAGGGGCTGGAAGCGCTGGGGCGCGACGGCAACATCGGCGAGGCCGACAAGCTCGCTGTCGCGCTCGAGCGCGAGATGGAGCGGCTGATGCAGTCGTTGCTGGCGTCCAGGCGCGGATGAGATCGCCGTCGCGCCCGCGGCCCGGCTACGACAACAGGATCAGCAGATCGCGCGGGCCCACCGCGTCGCCGGGCACCACGTACACCTCGGCGACCATCGCGTCACGCTCCGCGATGATGTGCGTCTCCATCTTCATCGCCTCGATCGCCAGGAGTGTCTCGCCGCGCGCCACGACCTGACCGGGCCGGACCGGCACCGCGACGACCGTCCCGGCCAGCCCGGCGCTGACGTGCGCGGCATTTCCCTGCTGCGCCTGAGCGCGCGTCACCTGCGCGGTCGCGGCGGCCGTGGCCACCCGGACCAGCTGGAGCTGGCCGTCGACGGTCGCGAAGAGCGTCACGCCGCCGTTGCCGTCGGGCTCCGTCCGGGCGAGGAGGCCGATCACGTGCCGCTTGCCCGGTGCCACCTCGACCTCGATCTCCTCGCCTTCCCGGAGGCCGTAGAAGAACGCCGTGGTCGGCAGCACCGATACGTCTCCGAAGCGGTCGCGGTGCCGCGCGTACTCGAGGAAGAGCGCGGGGAACAGGATCCACGACGACAGCTCGCGCTCGCTCACCGGGCGCCGCACGGCGGCTTCGAGGTCCTCGCGCCGCGCGGCCAGGTCCGCGGCGGGCAGATGGGCCGCCGCGCGCCCGTCGATCGCGGGCTGCCCCTTGAGCACCTTCCGCTGCAGATCGGCCGGGAAGCCCTCCGGCGGCGCACCGACCTCGCCGCGGAACAGGGCGACGACCGATTTCGGGAACGCCAGGTCGCGCGCCGGATCGAGCACGTCGTCGCGGCTCCAGCCGTTGGCGACCATGCAGAGCGCCATGTCGGCGACCGCCGTCGACGTCGGCGTGATCTTCACCAGGTCGCCGAACAAGAGATTCACCTCTGCGTAGCGCCGGCAGATCTCGTCCCAGCGATGCTCGAGCCCCATCCCATGCGCCTGGGCGCGGAGGTTCGTGTACTGGGGCCCCGGCATCTCGTGGCGATAGACGTCGGCCGTCCCGGCGCGCATGTCGGCCTCGAACGGCGCGTAGTAGCGGCGAACGATTTCCCAGTACCGTGACAGCGACTGCAAGGCGTCGGGATCGAGCCCCGGATCGAGCTCGGACCCGGCCAGCGCCGACGCCATGGCGCTCAGATTGGGTTGCGCGGTGAGGCCGCTCATCGCGTCGAGGGCGCCGTAGACCGCATCGGCGCCCGCGTCGATGGCGGCCAGCACGCTGGCGGCGCCAATGCCGCTGGTGTCGTGCGTGTCGAAGTGGATGGGCAGCCCGACCTCGCCGCGCAGCGCCTCCACCAGCGCCCGCGCGGCGCGCGGCCGGCACACCCCCGCCATGTCCTTGATGCCGAGGATCTGCGCGCCTGCCTTCTCGAGCTGCCGGGCCAGGTCGACGTAGTAGCGCAGGTTCCACTTCGGACGCGCGGCGTCGAACAGATCGCCCGTGTAGCACATCGCCGCCTCGCACAGCGCCCCGGCTGAGCGCACGGCGTCGATCGCGACGCGCATGTTGTCGACGCCGTTCAAGGAATCGAAGACGCGGAAGAGGTCGATCCCCGCCAGCATCGCCTGGGCGATGAAGTGCTGCACGACGTTGTCGGGATAGCTCGTGTAGCCGACCGCATTCGAGGCGCGCACCATCATCTGGAGGATCAGGTTGGGCACCGCCTCGCGCAGCCGCGTCAGCCGCTCCCATGGGTCCTCGCGCAGGAACCGCAGCATGACGTCGAACGTCGCGCCGCCCCAGCACTCGAGCGAGAAGAGCTCGGGCGCCAGGTGGGCGTACGCCGGGGCGACGGCCAGGATGTCGTGCGTCCGCAGGCGCGTCGCCAGCAGCGACTGCTGCGCGTCGCGGACCGTCGTGTCGGTGAAGAGGACGCGCTTTTCGTTCCGCATCCAGGCGAGGAAGCGCTCGGGTCCGAGCTCGCGCAGCCGATCGCGGCTGCCCCCCGGGATCGGGCGATCGGGATCGTAGCGGGGCAGGGGCGGTTTCGGCAGCGGGCCCGTGGGCCGCGGGTGTCCCAGCACCTCCGGATTGCCGTTGACGGTCACCTCGCCGAGAAACTCGAGAAGACCGAGCGCCCCGTCCGATGACGGCGTGGATTCCAGCAGCTCGGGCGTCTCGTCCACGAACTTCGTCGTGTACGCTCCGGAGGCGAACGTCGGGTGCGCGATGACGTGCTCGAGGAACTCGAGATTCGACGCCACGCCTTCGACGCGCGACTCCCCGAGCGCCCGCGCCATGCGTCCGATCGTCTCCTCCGGCGAATCGCCGCGAGCCACGATCTTCATGAGCAGGGAGTCGTAGAACGGCGACACGCAGGCACCCGTGTGCGCGCTGCCGGCGTCGACGCGAATGCCGAAGCCCGCCGGCACCTGACAGGTGGTGAGGCGCCCGTGGGCGGGTGCCCAGCCGCGCGCCGGGTCCTCGGTCGTCACCCGGCACTGGAGCGCGTGCCCGGCCAGCGCGATCGCCGCCTGCGACGGGACGCCCGAATCGGGGTCGCCGATGCGCGCCCCGGCGGCGATCCGGAGCTGCGCCTTGACGATGTCGATCCCGGTGACTTCCTCGGTGACCGTGTGCTCGACCTGCAGGCGCGGGTTGACCTCGAGGAAGTAGAACGCCCTGGTGTCGACGTCCAGGAGGAACTCCACGGTCCCGGCGTGCGTATAGCCGGCGGCCCGCGCCACGGTGAGCGCGGTAGCGCAGAGCCTCTCGCGCTCGGCCTCGGTCAGGCTGGGCGCCGGCGCCCACTCGACGACCTTCTGATGCCGACGCTGCACGGAGCAATCGCGCTCGAACAGATGCACGAGCGTGCCGTGGAGGTCGCCCAGCACCTGGACCTCGAGGTGGCGCGCCCGGCGCAACAGCTTCTCGGCGTACACGTCGTCCTCGCCGAAGGCCGCGCGCGCTTCGCGCCGCGCCGCCTCGATGAGGGTCGGCAGCTCCGCGGCCGAGTCCGCGACGCGCATGCCGCGCCCGCCGCCGCCCCGGCTGGCCTTGATCATGAGCGGAAAGCCGATCGCCGCCGCGAGGCCCCTCGCCCGGCCGACGTCTCGCGGCAGAAGGCCGGTGGCGGGAAGGACGGCCACGCCGGCCGCCCTGGCGAGGGATCGCGCCGCGACCTTGTCGCCCAGGACGCGGATCACCTCTTCCCGCGGACCGACGAAGGTGATGCCGGCCTGCGCGCACGCGGCGGCGAGCGCCGGCTTCGCGGCGAGAAATCCATAGCCCGGGTGAATCGCGTCCACGCGAGCCCGGCGCGCCACCCGGAGTACCTCGTCGAGGTCGAGGTAGGCCTCGACCGGCGTGCGCCCCTCGCCGACGAGATAGCTCTCGTCGGCGGTGAAGCGATGGCGCGCGCCGCGATCCTCCTCGGAGAAGATCGCGACCGTGCGCATCTGGAGCTCGCGCGCGGCGCGCACGATGCGGATGGCGATCTCGCCGCGGTTGGCGACGAGGAGACGTTCGATCTTCCGGTGCAAGATGGCTTCTCCCATGTCGGAGGCGCGTCAGCGCCGCGCGCCGCGCTCTCAGGCCAGCGCGACCAGCATCTTGATCCCGAGCGCGCCGATGACGGCCGCGAAGATCCGCTTGAGCGAGCGCTCCGAGGTGCGATGGGCCAGGCGCGCGCCGACAGGCGCCAGTACCATGCTGCCCACGGTGAATCCGATCAGCGCCGGCACGTAGATGTAGCCCACGCTGTGCCCCGGCAGTCCCGCGGCGCCCCAGCCGTTCACGAGGTAGCCCACCGTCCCGACCACGGCGATCGGGAAGCCGACGGCCGAAGCCGTGCCGATCGCCATGTGAAAGGGCACGTTGCAGAAAACCAGGAACGGAATCGTCAGGGTCGCTCCCCCCATGGCCGCCAGCGCCGAGCAGACGCCGATCACGGTGCCCGCGGCGAACAGGCCGGCCGTCCCCGGCAGCTGCCGCGTCGGCTTCGGCTTCCAGTTGAAGAGCATGCTCGCGGCCATGTAGAGGACGAAGAAGACGAAGATCACCGCCAGGGGAAACGTCGGAATGTGGCGCGCGAGCAAGGTGCCGAGGCCCGTCCCGACGACGATCCCCGGGAGCAGGCGCCGGAGCACCGCCCAGTTGACCGCGCCGTGCCGGTCGTGCGCCCGCAGGCTCGAGACCGAGGTGAAGATCACGGTCGCCATGGCCGTCCCGAGCGCGACGTGCAGCATGTGCTCGTGCGGAAAGCCCTGCGCCGCGAAAGCCATCGTCGTCAGCGGCACCTGGATGCCGCCGCCGCCCATGCCGAGCATGCCGGCAAAGAAGCCGATGAAGGCGCCGATCGCCGCGTAAACGAGCAGCCACTGGTCCACGCGTTTCTCCCTGTCGCTTGCCGACAGGAAAGTATCCGCGAAGTTCGCGCGGCCGAACGGCCGAATCGGTGTTCCGGACTGCGGAGCTTCTGTCTCGGGTTGCTGGCTGGCCCGCGGGCCGGGCAGGGCGGCACCGGCCCGGCGTCAGCGCGTCGAGCGTCGGTAGGCGCTCGGGGGCCTTCCGGTGATCCGCTGGAAAACGTGTGCGAGATGGGAGGTGTCGGCGAAGCCGAGACTCGTCGCAATCGCCTCGAGCTTCTCGTCTGTGTGCGCCAGGAGGTCCTGCGCGATCGTCACCCGGACTCGGGTGAGGTAGTCGCGGACGCTCATCCCGACCTCCGAGCGAAACAGATGCGCCAGGTGGCTCGCCGAGATCTCGGCGATCTCCGCGATGCTCTCGACCGTCAGGTCCTCGTCGGAGTGGCGGCTCAGGTGGCCGATGCTGCGCCCCACGGATTCGCCGAGCCTCGGCCACGGGCCGCTCAGCCCGTCGCCCGGCGGGAGCACCGAGCCAATGCGGCTCACCAGATCGTCGAACCTGACCGGCGGGCGAAGCACCCCGCGGATGTTCAGGCTCTCCCACACCGGCGGGGCGCCGAGGTAGACGTCGTCGCACACGACCAGCACCGGGCACGCGGGCAGCTGCGCGTTCAGCGCGCCGAGAAAGCGTCCGGCCTCCGTCGTGGAGCGCTTGACGTTCAGCACCACGCACGTCGGCCGAAGCCGCAGCATGTCGTTCAGCCCGTCCATCAGCGTGCCGCTCGTCTCCACGCTGGTCGCGCGCGCGAGCACCACGGCGAGCGTCGCGCGCCAGCCGGGATCGCCGCCGACGAGGAGGAGGCGGTGCGTCCGGGGCGCGCGCGCGTCGCGGTCGGTGCGCTCTCGCTCCGTCGCCGCGCCGAGCCGGCGGCCGCGCTGCTCGAGCGCCTGGCGAATCGCGGCGAGCAGCTCGTCCTCCTGGAACGGCTTCGTGACGTAGTCCGCGGCGCCGAGCTTCATCGCAGCGACCGTGGTCCGCACGGTCTTCACCGCGGTCATCATGATGACCGGAAGATCGGGATCGACCGCCTTGAGCTCCTGGAGTATCTCGAGCCCGTCCACCTCGGGCATCAGGATGTCGAGCAGGACCAGATCCACGCGCTCGGCGCGCACGATGCCCAGCGCCCCGCGGCCGTGCGGCGCCTCGAGCACCGCGTAGTGCTCGTCGAGCGCGAAGCGCAGTCCTTCGCGGACTCCGGCGTCGTCGTCCACGACGAGCACGATCGGGCGCGCATCGGCGTGACCGTCGGCGGGCGGGGGCGCGCGATCGCCGAGAATTTCTCTCGCTTCTTTCGGAGCGACGGGGGCTTGCGCAGGGCCGCGGTGCGTTCTCACGCCCAGAGCCTGCCACAAGAGGCCGCAGTCCCCTACAGAAATTCCACAGCCCTGGACATTGACTGCCGGGGCCCGGTCTCCGACTGTGGGCGCCACCCGCGCCGAGCCGACGGGGAGGGTAGCGTCCGTCCCGTGCCCGTGAGCGACGCAGAGAGGATTCGGGAGAAAAAAAGCGAATGATCAAGCCAGGAACGCGCGCCTCGGCCGTCGGCCTCGTGGCCGCGCTCGTGCTCGTCGCCGCGCCCGGGGCGGCGCAGGAAGCGATCCGCATCGGCATCGGCCATCAGAGTCTCTGCACGGACACCTATTCGGGCGGCATCACGGTCAAGCAGCTCGGGCTGCTCGACAAGCACTTGCCGCGCTCGGGAAAGTATGCCGGCGCCAGGTACGACATCGTCTGGGAGGACTACGCCTCCGGGCCGCCGATCACGAGCCAGATGCTGGCCGGCAAGCTCGACATCGGGGTCATGGGGGACTATCCGCTGCTCGTCAACATCGCCCGCTTCCAGGAGACGCAGAGCCTCCGCTCGGTGATCGTGTCGATGACCGGGTACAACATGCACGGCTCCGGCAACTCGATCGTGGTGCCGGCCGACGCACCGATCTACCGATTCGAGGACCTCAAGGGCAAAAGGGTGTCGGTGCCGTTCGGCTCGGCCGCCCACGGGATGCTCCTCAAGGCCCTCGTGGACCGCGGGCTCACGCCGGACTTCTTCACCTTGATCAACCAGGCGCCGCCCATCGGCGCCACCAGTATCCAGGAGAAGAAGATCGATGCCCACGCCGACTTCTGTCCGTGGGGCGAGCTGATGGAGTTCAAGGGCTTCGGGCGGAAGATCTTCGACGGCAGCCAGGCGTCGGTCGCGTACCTGCACGGTCCCGTCGTCCGCAAGGACTTCCTCGAGCGGTACCCGGAGATCGTCGTGGCCTATCTCAAGGCCGTCGTCGAGGCCAACGAGTGGATCACCAGGAATCCCGAGGAGGCCACCACGAAGCAGGAGCAGTGGACGTCGATCCCCAAGGAGGTGCTTTACCTCTACTTCGGGCGCGGCGGCTTCCTCACGCTCGACGCGACCATCAAGCCCCAGTGGGTGGAGGTGCTGAAGTACGACGCCTCCGTCCTGCAGAAGATGGGCATCATCAAGAGCGCCGACGTCGAGGGCTTCATCGACGACCGCTACATCAAGCAGGCCTACCGCGAGCTCGGCCGCGACTACGCGCGCGATCAGCGTGCCATGGTCGCCGGCACCTCGCCCCTCGACGGCAAGGACGCGAGCACGGGCGCGCCGATCAAGGACCCGCGGGCGGCGGCCGAGATGTGGCTCAAGGGCGAGCCGATCAGGCCGTACGCCTCGCTGGCGAGCCTGATGGGCGCCTTGCGGGACGCCGAGCAGGCGGGCCGCGCGGTCAACGCCGCCTACGTGTTCGACTATCCGACGGGTCTCAAGCTCTTCGCCCACCGGGCGTTCTACGTGGCCGGCGGCAGCGGCAAGGCCGCGACCGCTTCGCTCGTCGCCTTCGCCTGGAAGGAAGAAGCCGAGGCCTTCGCGACCAAGAACGGCGGCAGGGTCCTTTCGCTCGAAGAGGCCAAGAAGCTGGGGGTCGCGAAGTAGATGGCGACCGCGCCGCTCGTCCGCGCGCCGGCCGCGCGGGCGACCGCCGCCGCCCCGCTGCGACTGACGAGCTGGCGGCGCCCGGCCCTCCGCGCGCTGTCCATCGGGTTGTTCCTGCTCGCGTGGCACGTTGCGACCCTGTGGGGCCTCGATCTCTACGTGCGCTTCCAGAACATCCCCTCGCCGGGCGAGGTCCTCGCCGAGGCGATCGAGCTGTTCAGCAATCGAAGCTTCTACGTCCACATCGTCGCGAGTCTCGAGCGCATCTGGCTCGGCTTCGCCATCGCCACCGTGCTCGGCGTCGGGCTGGGCCTCGCCATCGGGTGGTTCGCCGTCGCCGAGGACACCTTGTTCCCGCCGATCGAGCTGTTCCGGCCGATCCCGGCGGTGGCGTGGGTGCCGATCAGCATCATGCTCTGGCCCACCGAGCGGTCGAGCATCGTGTTCATCACCACGCTCGGCGCGTTCTTCCCGATCGTGCTCAACACGATCCACGGCGTCGAGGGGATCGACCGCCAGCTCGTGCGCGCGGCGACGAGCCTGGGCGCGCGGCGCGCCGCCATCTTCCGCGAGGTTGTCCTTCCCGGCGCGCTGCCGTCGATCGTCACCGGGCTCTCGGTGGGCATGGGAGTCTCGTGGATCTGTCTGATCTCGGCCGAGATGATCTCCGGGCAGTTCGGGGTCGGGTACTTCACGTGGGTCGCCTACGGCATCGTGAAGTACCCGCAGATCGTCGTCGGCATGCTCACGATCGGCGTGCTCGGCATGCTGTCGAGCCTGGCGGTCCGTCTGATCGGCGCTCGCTTCATGCCGTGGCTGCCCCGCCGCGAGAAGGACGGGGCCTGACGGTCGTGGTCACCGCGGCGCCCGCCGGACGGATCGAGATCACCGACCTCGGCGTCGTGTTCGGCCGTGACGGACGTCGGGTAGAAGCGATCCGGCGTTTCACCTTGCTGACTACGCCGGGCGAGTTCGTGGCGCTGCTGGGCCCGTCGGGCTGCGGCAAGACCACCGTGCTCAACGCGGTGGCGGGCTTCGTGCCGCCCACGGTCGGGCGGGTTGTGTTGGACGGCGAGCCCGTCACGGAGCCGGGCGCGGATCGCGGGATGGTCTTCCAGCAGCACTCGCTGTTTCCGTGGAAGACGGTGCTCGGCAACGTCGAGTTCGGCCTCAAGATGCGCGGGATCGGTCCGGCGGCCCGATCGACCCAGGCGCGGTCCTACCTGAGCCTCGTTGGCCTGGCCGGCTTCGAGCGCGCGTACCCGGGCGAGCTCAGCGGCGGCATGCAGCAGCGCGTGGGCATCGCTCGCGTCCTCGTCAACCGGCCGCGCGTGATGCTCATGGACGAGCCGTTCGGGGCCCTCGACGCGCAGACGCGCCTGGCGATGCAGGAGCTGCTGCTCGGCGTCTGGCGCGAGGTGAAGACCACGGTGCTGTTCGTCACCCACGACGTCGACGAGGCGATCTTCCTCGCCGATCGGGTGGCGGTCATGACGGCGCGGCCCGGCCAGATCCGCGATCTGATCCCGGTCAAGCTCGCGCGGCCGCGGCCCGCCGAGATCATCGCGACGCCGGAGTTCATGGCCCTCAAGGCTCGTGTGCTCGCCCAGGTGCGCGAGGAGAGCGGACGGGCGTGGATCGAGCCGCGCCCGTGAGCGCGCTGGGGGCGCTTGCGACGCGAGCCCGCGCCCGGCAGCGGGCCGTGGCGGCAGCCGCGCTCGCCGTCTTCGCCGTCTATCAAGCGCTGATTCTCGGCATCCTCGTCGCCGGCCTCGGCGGCACGCCGAACTACCTGCGGCTCTACCCGGCGTGGGAGAACGCGCGCCGCATCACCCGGCTCACCCCGTCGGCGGCGGACGCCGTCGCGCTCATCGCGCGCGAGCCGCTGCTCGAGTACGGACGCCTCCACCCGGCCTTCGGCGTCGCGGTGTGGAGCTACGAGCTGACGTGGTCGAGTCTCGTCTTCTTCCTCTCGTTCTCCGCGCTCGTCGGGTTGTACCTCGGCATTGGCGGGCTCGCGACGCGCTGGGGCGCGGTGGGCTCGCTGAGCGGAGCGGGCGTCGTCGGCCTGCTCGGCGCCAGCGTGTCCTCGCTCACCCACTGCGGGCTCGGGTCGTTCGGGCTACTGCTCGCGGTGTCGGGACTCTCGACGACCACGCTTCAGTGGTGGGAGCGGTTCGAGCCGGTGCTGATCCCAGCGGGCTACGCGCTGGTCGTGCTCGCGATTCTGGCCCGCGCGAGGGGGCTCGCCCCGGCGTGGCCGGCGGCCGCGACGTGAGAGCGCCGGCGGCGGCGCTCGCTGGGCTCCTGCTCCTGTCCGCGTGCTCGCGAGGGGGGGCGGAGATGATGCCGGCCTTCGAGCTCGTGGATCAGGCCGGCGCGCTCGTGAAGTCGGAGCAGCTCCGGGGCCGCGTCCTCGTCGTCAGCTTCGTCTTCACGACGTGCGCGGAGGCCTGCCCGCTCATCACGGCGCAGCTCGCCCGGACCCAGAGCCGGCTCCGCGCCGAGAAGCTCGACGGCCTCGTGCGCTTCGTCTCGATCACCCTCGATCCGGCCACCGACCGACCCGAGACCTTGCGTCGCTACGCCGACGCGTACGGTCTCGACCTCGCGAGCTGGCATCTCTTGACGGGCGCGTCGGACGACGTGGGCCGCGTGGTCGGCGCCTTCGGCCTGCACGCGACCACGCGCGAGCGGATCGTGCACGGCAGCCTCATCGTGCTGGTCGACGCGAAGGGCCGCATCGCCGAGCGCCGCACGGACCTCGAGCTCGACCCCGAGCGCCTCGTCGGCTCGGTTCGCAAGCTCCTCGGCTGAGGAGTCGGAGTACACTAGCGCCCGCGATGCGTCTGGGCGTCCTCATTCCGACCCGCGGTGCGGTCATGCAGTCCGCGCAGCGACCCCCCGTGGAGGAGTGCTGGACGATGACGCGCCACGCCGACCGCGCCGGCTACGACGCCGTGTGGGTCGGCGACAGCATCGTCGCCAAGCCGCGGCTCGAGCCGCTCACGACCTTGGCCTATCTGGCCGGCATCACCAGCCGGGTGAGGCTCGGGACGGCCGTGCTCTTGCCGGCGCTGCGGCACCCGGTCGTGCTCGCTCACCAGATCGCGAACGTCGACCAGATCTCGCGCGGCCGCGTCGTGTTGGGGCTCGGCGTGGGCTGGAGCCTGCCGTCGGCCGAGCGCGAGTGGGCGGCGTGCGGCGCCGACCACAAGCGGCGCGTCCGCCGCCTGGAAGAGCACGTCGAGATCTGGCGGATGCTCTGGCGCGGCGAGCCCGTGACCTACCACAACGGCGACGTGGAGCTGACCGATCACACGATCGGTCCACTGCCGTGGAATCCGGGCGGGCCTCCGGTGCTGATCACCGCGGCGAACCGGGGCGAGCTGCTCGCCGCGCAGTTCGACCGCTTCGGCCGGCTCGGCGACGGGATCATCACGACGTACGTGCACGCCGAGGAGTGCCGGCTCGTGCGCGAGCGCGCCGAGCAGGCGCTGGCCCGGCACGGCCGCGCGAAGACGCCCTTCGAGCTCTGCGTCTACACGACGGTGCGGATGGACGACGATCCGCGCACGGCCGAGCGCGTCGCCACGGAATTCCTGGCGACGTACTACGGCGGGGGCGTCCACTCGCGCGGTACGATGGGGCTCGGGCCCGCCGACGTCGTGATCGCCGCGCTCCAGCGGTACGCGACGGCCGGGGTCAGCGACCTGTGCATCCGGTTCGTGGGCGACGACCAGCTCGCCCAGCTCGAGCGATTCACCACCGAGGTGTTGCCGCACATCCCAGGAGAGCACCGATGAAAGTTCGATTCGACCAGGCCGCGCCGTACGAAGTCGAGGAAATGGACGCGCCGTTCGCGAAGCCCGAGGGCCGGGAGCTTCTGGCGCGCATCTACCGGCCGAGGGGCGAAGCCGAGGCGCCGCTGGCGGCGCTGGTCGACGTCCATGGCGGAGCGTGGAGCCGGAACGATCGGCGGTCGGGTGCCCTCCACGGCCGGGGGCTCGCGGCCTCCGGCGTGCTCGTGGTCTCGCTCGACTTCCGGCAGGGCTCGGAGGCCAAGCATCCGGCGGCCAGCGCCGACGTCGCGGCCGGCGTGCGCTGGGTTCGCGCGAACGCGCGACGGCTCGGCGTCGATTCCCGACGCGTCGGCCTCGTCGGCAACTCGAGCGGAGGCCAGCTGGCGCTGCTCGCCGGGCTCAAGCCCGACGCGTTCGCGGGAACGCCGATCGTGTCGCCCGACGGCACGCTCGACGCCGCGCCGGGCGACGAGTCGGTCGCGTTCGTCCTGGCGCTCTATCCGGTCGCCGACCCGTTGGCGCGGTTCCGCTACGTGGTCGGACGCGAGAACGACGGGTCGGGCTTCGACGCCAAGCGGCTGATCGCCGCCCACCACGGCTACTTCCTGAGCGAGGCGCAGATGGAAGAGGCGAGCGTCACGCGCATCGTGGCGGCCCGCGAGGCCCGCGCGCTGCCCCCCGTCTGGCTCGCCCATCCGGAGCTCGACGACAACGTGCCGTCGGCGATCACCGACGCATTCGTCCAGGCCTATCAGCAGGCGGGCGGTGCGATCGAGCGCGTACACTTCCCGGGCGCCCGTCACGGCTTCATCGGCCAGCCCAGCGCCGACGCAAACAAGGCCGTCGCGCTGATGCGGGAGTTCATCGGACGCCAGCTCGCACGATGATGCTCGCCGCGCTCGGTCTGCTGTTGTCCCTCGCGGCCGCGCTCGCGGCCGGCGCGGCCGCGCCCGCGCCCGGGGGGCGCGCGGACGCGCCCGGGGATCAGCTCACGTGGGCCGTGCATACGGCGCTGGTGCCGACCTACTTCGATCCCGCGGAGACGACGATCATCACGCCGTTCATGGTGCTGTTCGCGCTCCACGACGGCGTCGTGAAGCCGATGCCGGGCAAGGCGCTCGCTCCCAGCCTGGCCGAGTCGTGGTCCGTCTCGCCGGACGGCCTCGTGTACGACTTCGTGCTGCGCCGGGGCGTGAAGTTCCACAACGGCAACCCGGTCACCAGCAGCGGCGCCGACGCCCGCGTTGACCCTCGCCGCGGCGCGCGTTACTCTCCCGGCACGACGCACCGTTGAGCCAGGAGAACCCCTGATGAGCACGACGAAGACGCCGCTGTCGCAGATCATCTCCCTCAGCGATTTGCCGTGGCAAGAGCGCCAGCCCGGAGTTCGCGGCAAGAACATCTGGGAGCATCCCGAGAGCAACCGACGCGCCGTCATGAGCCGAATCGCCCCGCGCTCCAAGCTTCCGCTGCATCGGCACGCCGGCGACGAGCTGGTCTTCGTCATCGAGGGCGCCATCCACGACGACTTCGGCACGATCACAGCGGGAAACATGGGCTATCGGCCGAACGGGTGCGTCCACACCGTGTCGGCGCCGAACGGCGCGACGGTCCTGGCGATCATCAGCGGCGGAGTGGAGCCGCTCGCGACGCCGGCCAGCGGGCCCCCGTCGCAGATCTTCGCCCTGAGCGACCTGCCGTGGATCGAGGCGCGGCCGGGGGTGCGCCAGAAACGGATCTGGGAGGACAAGACAGAGACCCCCGAGCGGCGCGCGATTCTCGCGCAATTCGAAGCGGGCGCCACCTTGCCGCCCCACCGCCACGTGGGCGACGAGCTCATCTTCGTCATCGAGGGCGCGAACGCCGACGAGTCGGGCCCGGTGACCACCGGCAACATGAACTACCGGCCGAACGGCTGCGTGCACACCGTGACGACGAAGAACGGCGCCACGGTCCTGGCAGTTGTGTGGGGTCGCACGGAGCCGGTCTGAGACAAGCCTGCCGCCGTCAAATTCTCCTTCGAACGCTATCGGGGCTCGGACAGCAAGCTCGTCACGGACATCGGCGGATACGCGTTCTCGGCGCCGTACGAGGATGTGAAGCTGAAAAGAAAATAAACAACACGAAAACTCAGGGAGGCTTCCATGAGACAGGTTCGAGGCCTCTTCGCTTCGGTGCTCGTCCTCACGCTCGTGACCCTCGGTCCGTCGCCAGGCACCGCGGCGGACGCGCCCGCGGGGCGCGCGGACGCGCCCGCGGGTGAGATGGTCTGGGGGGCTCACATCTCTCTCGCGCCCACGTGGTTCGATCCCGCCGAGACCTCCGGGATCATCACGCCCTTCATGGTGATCTACGCCCTGCACGATGCGATGCTCAAGCCGATGCCGGGTAATCCCGTCGCGCCGAGCCTGGCCGAGTCGTGGAGCATGTCCCCGGATGGCCTGGTGTACGACTTCGTTCTCCGCAAAGGTGTCAGGTTCCACAACGGCGACACCGTCACCGCCGAGGACGTCAAGTTCTCGCTCGAGCGCTACCGGGGCGCGTCGGGCAAGGCTCTCAAGGAGAGCGTCGCGGCAGTGGAGACCCCAGATCCCGGGCGCGTCCGGATCCGTCTCAAGCGCCCGTGGCCCGACTTCATGACCTTCTATCTCGGGGCCACCGGTGCCGCCTGGATCGTGCCCAAGAAGTACGTCGAGAAGGTCGGCGACGACGGTTTCAAGAAGGCGCCGATCGGTGCCGGGCCATACAAGTTCGTCTCGTTTACCCCCGGCGTGGAGCTGGTTCTGGAAGCTTTCGATCAGTACTGGCGGAAAGTGCCGAACGTGAAGCGGCTGGTCTTCAAGTCGATCCCCGACGAGACCACGCGCCTGGCCGCGCTCAAGCGCGGTGAGGTCGACATCGCCTATAACCTTCGCGGCGAGCTGGCCCAGGAGGTCCGCCGTACCCCCGGGCTCACGCTCAAGCCCAACGTCGGCCAGGCTACCCATTGGATCTACTTCGCCGACCAGCGGGATCCGAAATCGCCGTGGCACGACCGGCGCGTACGCCTGGCGGCAACCTATGCCATCGACCGCCAGGCGATGAACCAGGCGGACGCGCTGGGCTTCGCCAAGATCACCTGGAGCATCATTCCCTCGAGCTTCGAGTTCTACTGGCAGCCGCCCGCCTACGGGTACGATCGCGCCAAGGTCAAGCAGCTGCTCACCGAGGCCGGATATCCCAACGGATTCGACGCCGGCGATTACTTCTGCGACGCCGCGATCGTCAACATCGGTGAGCCCGCGGTCAACTACCTCAACGCGGCGGGCATCCGGGTGAAGCTCCGTCCGATCGAGCGCGCCGCCTACTTCAAGGGATGGTCCGACAAGAAGTATAAGGGGCTCATCCACGGCGCCAGCGGCGCCTTCGGCAACGCCGCGACGCGAATCGAGGCGTTCGTGGCCGGTGGCGGCACGTACGTCTACGGCAGCTACGCCGACATCGACGGGCTCTTCAGCGAGCAGGCTACCGAGATCGACCCGAAGCGGCGCGAGGCGACCTTACACCGCATCCAGCAGCTCATTCACGAGAAGGTGATCGTGGCGCCGATCTGGCTGAACGCCGGCCTCTCCGGCCTGGGGCCGCGGGTGGAGGAGTCGGGCATCGGACTCATCGCCGGGTTCGCGTGGTCCGGGCCCTACGAAGACGTCAAGCTCAAGGGAAAGTGAGACCCCATGACCCCACCCGGCGACACGCTCGGTCGCCTCGCCGCTCTTGCGCTCATCGTCGCCGCCGCGTCGTTCGCCGTCCCTGAGGTGCGTGCGGAAGCGCCCGTCGGTCAGATGACCTGGGCCGTGCACACGACCCTCGTGCCGACTTGGTTCGACCCGGCCGAGACCATTCAGGGCACACCGTTCATGGTCCTGCTGGCGACCCACGACGCGCTCGTGAAGCCGATGCCGGGACGCAGCATGGCGCCGAGCCTGGCCGAATCGTGGAGCGTCTCGGCCGACGGGCTCGTCTACGAGTTCGTGCTGCGCAAGGGGACCAAGTTTCACAACGGCGAGCCCGTCACCGCCGAGGACGTGAAGTTTTCCTTCGAGCGCTATCGGGGTATCTCCGCCAAGGCCATCAAGGAGAAGGTCGCGGCGGTGGAGATCCCCGATCCGGGCCGCGTCCGGTTTCGACTCAAGCAGCCCTGGCCTGACTTCATGACCTTCTACGGGACGCGTGTGTCGGGCGCCGGGTGGATCGTCCCGAAGAAGTACGTGGAAAGGGTGGGGGACGACGGCTACAAGAAAGCCCCGATCGGGGCCGGGCCCTACCGCTTCGTCTCGTTCACGCCCGGCGTGGAGCTGGTGCTCGAGGCATTCGAGCAGTACTGGCGCAAGACGCCGCACGTGAAGCGGCTCGTCTTCCGCGTGATCCCCGATCACGCCACGCGGCTCGCCGCCCTCAAGCGTGGCGACGTCGATGTCGTCTACCTGATCGCCGGCGAGCTGGCCGGCGAGGTCCGGCGAACGCCGGGGCTCACCCTGAAGGCGGTCTTCCCCTCCAACCACTGGCTGATCTTCGCCGACCAGTGGGATCCCAAGTCGCCCTGGTACGACAAGCGCGTGCGCCTGGCCGCCAACCTGGTGATCGATCGCAACACCCTCAACGAGGCCGCGACCTTGGGTCTGTCGAAGATCACCGGGAGCATCGTGCCGTCGAGCTTCGACTTCTACTGGTCGGCGCCGCCGTACCCGCACGATCCCGCCCGCGCGCGCCGGCTGCTCGCCGACGCGGGATACCCGAACGGCTTCGACGCCGGCGAGTTCTTCTGTGACCTCCAGGTCTGTAGCTGGGGCGAAGCGATACTCACCGATCTGAAATCCGTCGGTATCCTGCTCAAGCTGCGTCCGCTGGAGCGGGCGGCGTTCTTCAAGGGCGTCGCGGAGAAGAAGTACCGGAACGTGTCGTACCTGTTCCTCGGCGCGTCGGGCAACACGGCCACCTGGCTGGAATCTCTGGCCGTGACCGGCGGCACATATGCGTACGGAGGCTACCCTGACATCGATGGTCTGTTCCGCGAGCAGGCCGCGGAGCTCGATCGCGCGAAACGCGAGGCGATCCTGCATCGGTTGCAGCAGCTGATCCACGAGCGGGCGATGTTCGCGCCGGTCTGGGACTTCGCGTTCCTGCACGGCGTGGGGCCGCGCGTGGAGGAATCCGGGCTCGGCCTGCTCGGGAGCTACGGGTTCTCGGGGCCGTACGAGGACGTGAAGCTGAAAAGCCGCTGACTGGCCTGGCGTGAGATGATTCCCAGCCATGGACCGTGAGGGCCGGCGCGCCGAGTACGCCGCGTGGCTCCGGGCCGCCGCCGAGCGGCGCTTCGGGGCCGCGCGCGCCCAGGAGCTCGATAAGACCATCGAGGACGCCGCGGGCTGGATGACCGAGGTGGCGACCTTCCCCGTCGGGACGGACGAGCCGCCCGCCTTCTACCTCGAGGCCGATCCGTGAGCCTGCACACGCTGGACGCCATCGACGCGGCGCGGGCGATCCGCGAGAAGGTGCTGTCGCCCGTCGACCTGATCGAGGCGCTGCTCGAGCGCATCGAGCGGATCGACGGACGCATCCAGGCGTGGGCGCTCGTCGACCGCGACGGCGCGCGCCGTGCGGCCCGACAGGCCGCCGACGAGGCCGCGCGCGGCGCGTTCCGCGGCCCGCTCCACGGCGTGCCGTTCGGCGCCAAGGACATCTTCTACAGCGCCGGGCTTCGCACCGAGGCCGGGTCGAAGGCGATGGCCGGCTTCGTCCCCGACTACGACGCGACCTCGGTGGCGCGCCTGAAGGCCGCCGGCGCGATCCTGCTCGGCAAGCTGCAGACCACGGAGTTCGCGACCACCGATCCGGCGCCCACCCGCAATCCGTGGAGCCTCGTCTGCACGCCGGGCGGCTCGTCGAGCGGCTCGGCTGCGGCGGTCGCGGCGCGGATGATCCCACTGGCGTTCGGCACCCAGACGATCGGCTCGAACGTCCGTCCCGCCTCGTACTGCGGGCTCGTGGGCCTGAAGGCGACGTTCGGGCGGATCAGCACGCGCGGCGTGATCCCGCTGAGCTACACCCAGGACCACGTCGGGCTCATGGCGCGGAGCGTGGAGGACATCGCGCTCGGGCTCTCGATCGCGGCCGGCCACGATCCCGACGATCCGAGCTCGTCGCGCGCGCCGGTGCCCGACTATCTGGCGGCGTTGACCCGCCGGCGCGCCCCGCGCGTGGGTCTCCTGCGCGAGTTCTTCGAGCGCGCCGCCTCCGACGTCGCGGACATCACCGCGCAGGCGGTCAACCGGCTCGCGCGGGCCGGCGCCGATATCGAAGAGGCCAAGATGCCACCGACGTTTCGCGCCGTGGCCGCCGCGGCGTACGTGATCACGCGCAGCGAGACCGCGAGCGCTCACGCCGAGCGCTTCGCGCTGAAGGCCGACCTCTATCGGCCCGGGATCCGCAGCTCGATCGAGATGGGCATGCTGATCCCGGGCGATCTCTACGTGCGCGCGCTCCGGATCCGGCGCCAGTTCCGCCGCGAGATGAGCCTGCTGCTCGAGCGCTACGACGTGCTGCTGACGCCGACCACGCCCACACCCGCTCCCGAGGGGATGGCGACGGGCGACCCGAGCTTCCAGGTGCCGTGGTCGATCTCGGGGCTTCCGTCGATCACCGTGCCCTGCGGACTGACGACGTCGGGCCTGCCTCTCGGCATTCAGCTCGTGAGCGGTGCCTACGCCGAAGCGCCGCTGCTCTCCGCGGCGGCGTGGTGCGAGGACATTCTGGGCCGGGCGTCGGCGCCAAGCCTCTAGAACGAAACCAGGAGGCAGTGCGCGCTGCAGGCGGTCGCGGGGCTGGGGGCCCCGCCCGCCGAGGCGCGTCGGAAAATGAGGGCCACATGAGCGAATCTCTCGGGCAGGCCGTGGAATTGCTGGCGGCGGGCGACTGGAAGAAGGCGCACGAGATCGTCCAGAAGGAGAAGTCGACCCTGGCGGCGTGGATCCACGGCATCGTGCACATCCTCGAGGGCGATCTCGACAACGCGCGCGGCTGGTACAAACGGGCCGAGCGCGAGTTTCCCGGCGCGGACGCGGCCAAGTCGGAAATCGCCGCGGCGCGCCGTGCCGTGGCGAGCGGTGTATAGTCTGGGCGGCTTGGCGGACTGACTATTCGCGATCGATAGACGCAGGAGGCAGACCATGACGAGCAAAGGGGACATCCTGGTCGGGACCGTCGGTCAGGGCGTCATGATGAGCGCCGACGAGGGCGAGAGCTGGACGCGGGCCAGCGTACGCCAGGGCATGCACTCCGATTGCATCGTCCGCATGCTGCGCGCGGACTCGCGCAGCCCCGAGGTCGTCTACGCCGGGACCGACTTCGGCCTCTACCGCAGTGACGACGGGGGCGGAAAGTGGCGCCTGCTCGACAATGCGATGAAGGGGTCCGTGGTCTGGAGCATGGCCATCGACCCGATCGATCCCGCCGTCATGTTCGCCGGCACCGGCACGCCGAGCACCCCGGGCATCTTCCGCTCGACCGATGGCGCCAAGAGCTGGGCCCGGCTCTCTGTCGACATCGCCGACGACTGCCCGAACGTCGGCGTCCCGCGGCCCACCGGCATCGCGATCGATCCGACCAACGACCGCAACGTGTGGGTCGGGCTCGAGGTGGACGGCGTTCGCTACAGCCGAGACGGCGGCGAGACGTGGGCCAAGCTGAACGGCCAGATCGCGAACCAGGATGTTCACAACATGCTGGTCGTCGAAGGTCCGCCGAAGACCGTGTTCACCGTGGTCAACGACGACATCTGGCGCAGCACGGACGACGGCACGAGCTGGCAGGCCGCGCGCGCCCGCGAGGTCTTCCCCTGGCACTATCCGCGCGGCATCGCGGTCAAGCCGGGCGATCCGCGCACGGTGTTCCTGACCCTCGGCGACTCCACGCCGGGCCGCATCGGCACGGTAGTGCGCTCGCGCGACGCGGGCGTCACGTGGGAGCCGCTGAAATTCCCGGTGCAGCCGAACTCGGCGATCTGGACGGTGGCGACCGCGGACGCGGCGCCCGACACGATGTTCGCGGCCAGCCGCTACGGCTATCTCTATCGCAGCGACGACGGGGGCGACTCCTGGCGCAAGCTCTGGCGGGAGTTCGGCGAGGTCTCGTCGATCCAGTGGGTGCCACGTTGAAAGCGATCCGCGTGTCGGCCTACGGCGGTCCGGCGGTGCTGAAGCTCGAGGAGATCCCCGCGCCACAGCCGGGGGCTACCCAGGTGCTCGTCCGCAACCACGCCGTCGGCGTGAATCCCGTCGACACGTACCTGCGCTCCAACACCGACAACCGCGGCCCGAAGCTTCCGTACACACCGGGCTCGGACTCGGCCGGCGTGGTGGAGGCCGTCGGCGGTTCGGTCACGCGCGTGAAGAAGGGCGATCGCGTCTACGTGGGCGGCTCCGTTTCCGGCGCCTACGCTGAGATGACCCTCTGCGAGCAGACGCAGGTCCACGACCTGCCGGGGAACGTGAGCTACGCCCAGGGCTCGGCGGTGAACGTGCCCTACGCCACCGCATTTCATGCGTTGTTCCACCGGGCGCACGGCGAGGCCGGCGAGTCGGTGCTGGTGCACGGCGCCAGCGGCGGCGTCGGCATCGCCGCGGTCCAGCTCGCGCGGGCGCGCGGCCTCACCGTCATCGGCACCGCTGGCACCGAGAAGGGACGGCGGATGGTGGCGGAGCAGGGCGCCCATCACGTCCTCGACCACAACACCCCCGGCTATCTCGACGAGGTGGTGAAGCTCACGGGCGGGCAGGGGGTCGACGTCATCCTCGAGATGCTCGCGAACGTGAATCTCCAGAAAGACTTCGGCGCGCTCGCGATGCGCGGGCGCGTCGCGGTGATCGGCAACCGCGGGTCGATCGAGTTCAACCCGCGTCTGGCCATGAACAAGAACGCCGCGATTCTCGGCGTCGCGCTCTTCCACGCCACGCCGGCGCAGCTCGCGGGCATCCACGCGGCGCTGGTCGAGGGACTGCGCAACGGGACCTTGCGGCCGGCCATCCAGCAGGAGCTGCCGCTCGCGCAAGCGCCGCGCTCCCACGAAGCGGTGATGGAGAACGGCCACCACGGCAAGATCGTGCTGGTGCCCTAGCGGCTGGCGTCGCCGGCTTGGTGCAGGTCGAGCTCAAGAACCTCCTGACCAGCGTGCGCGGGGTCGCCGCGGCCCACCTCGAGCACGCGCGACAGCTGCAGAAGACGCTGAATTAGCGCGCGATCGGCGCCGCGCCACGGCCGGCGACCGGCGGCGCCACTCAGGCGCGGTCGGCGATGACCGCGGTCGCCTGGATCTCGATCTCCATGCCGGGGCGCGCGAAGTTCGTCACGGTGATGAGCGCGCTGGCGGGATAGTTGCCGTCCGGGAACTTCTGCCGGCGCAGCTCGACGAAGCGGTCGCCGTGGCGCGGCTCCTTGATGAACACCGTCATGGTGACGAGGTTCGCGAGGGCGCCGCCGGCGCGCCGCAGGGTCTGGTCGATCAGCGTGAACACCTCGTGCGTCTGCGCCTCGAAGTTGCCGGAGATATCCTTGCCGTCGCCGTCCACCAGCGTGGTCTGCCCGGCCAGCCAGACGATACGTCCCCCCTCGGTGATGACGGCCGGGGAGTACGCGCGGCTCTTCTGGCGATCGGTCCCTTCGAGATACTTCGCCATTGCGGCTCCTTTCCGGCGGTCGCGGGGCTGGGCCCCGCCCGCCGAGGTGCGTCTATCAATATTTGATAGACTCGCGGACGTCAATCCCGCGCGACGAAGGAGCATCACATGGACCTCGGCTTGAAGGGACAGGCGGCGCTGGTCACCGGCGGCAGCAAGGGCATCGGCAAGGCGGTGGCGCACGGGCTCGCCCAGGAAGGCGTCCGGGTGGCGATCTGCGCCCGGGACAAGGCCTCGCTCGAAGCCGCGGCCCAGGAGCTCGCGCGGGCGACCGGCGGGGAGGTCTTCGCCGTGGCCGGCGACCTCACGCGGCCCGACGACGTCCGGCGCATCGTCGACGCGACCGCCGCGCGCTTGGGCCGGATCGACGTGCTCGTCAACAATGCCGGGGCGGCGCCGGGCGGCGAGATCCTCGACCTGACCGAGGAGGACTGGCAGAAGGCACTCCAGCTCAAGTTCATGGGCTACGTCCGGTGCATCAAGGCGGTGATCCCGCACATGCTGCGTCAGGGCGGCGGCCGCATCGTGAACATCGTGGGCAACGACGGCGTCAAGCCCATCGGCATCGAGCTCTCGCCGAGCGCCGCCAACGCCGCCGACCTGGCCATGACAGTCGCGCTGGCCGAGCAGTACGGCCGCCAGAACATCCTCGTGAACGCGATCAACCCGGGGCCGGTGGCCACCGAGCGGTGGGGCCAGCTCATCAGCGGGATCGCGCGCATGCGCAAGATCAGCGTCGACGAGGCGCAGAGCCGCGCCGAGCGCAGCATCCCGCTCGGCCGCATCTGCACCCCGGAGGAAGTCGCGAACGTGGCGGTGTTCGTCGCCTCGCCGCGCGCCAGCTTCATGAACGGGGCCATCATCACGCTCGACGGCGGCCAGCGGAAAGCGTTGCTCGACTGACGGCCACGTGATCGTCGACGTCCACGTCCATTACGTCTCGCCCGACGCCTTCGAGACGGTTCGGCGCCGATCGGATGCCTACGGCGTGCGAGTGCTGCCAGGGGACGGCGTCCGGCTGCAGATCGGCGACGAGGCGCCGACGCGGCCGCTGCTCCCGGCCCTCTACACGCTTGACCTCCACACGAAGTTCTTCTCAAAGGCCGGCATCGACACTGCGGTGTTTGGCCCGCTGATGGACATCGCGGGCTACTCGCTGCCGCCCGCGCAGGGGGCCGCCTGGAGCCGCCTGCAGAACGAGGCGCTCGCGGCGGCGCTCCGCGAGGCGCCGGGCGCGCACCGCGGTCTGGCGACGGTGCCGCTGCAAGACCCGGCGACCGCTGCCGGAGAGCTTTCCTTCGCCGTGCGCGAGCTCGGACTTCGCGGCGCCATGGTCGATCCCAACGCGCTCGGGCAGCCGCTCGGCGACGGCACGTTCGATCCGTTCTGGAAGGCGGCGGCGGATCTCGCCGCGCCGGTCGTGCTCCATCCGTTCCTGCTCGAGGCCGTCGAACGATTCGGCCGCCACTACCTGCACAACCTGGTCGGCTATCCGTTCGAGACGACCCTGGCCGCCGCCAGCCTCATCCTCGGCGGCACACTCGACCGGTTCCCCGGGCTCTCGGTGGTGCTGGTCCACGGCGGCGGCTTCCTGCCCTACCACATCGGCCGCTTCGATCGCGCGCACGAGACCCGGCCGGAGGCGCGCGTGGACGACGCGGGACTCCCGAGCCGCTACCTCCGGCGCTTCCTCTACGACACGCTCGTGCAGCGCTCCGATGCGCTCCGCTATCTCGTCCAGCTCGTCGGCCACGATCGCGTGATGCTCGGCAGCGATCACCCGTTCTGGATGGGCGATCCGGATCCGCTGCGCGTCGTCCGCGAGGCCGATCTCGATCCCGGCACGCGGGCCGCGATCTTCGGCGAGAACGCGGCGCACGTCTTCCATCTGCCCTGATGGCCCCGCCGACCCGCCTCGAGCACGCGGTGGATTATCGCGTGATCGGCGCCCCGATCAAGCGCAAGGAGGACTTTCGCCTCCTGACCGGACGCGGCAAGTACGCCGCCGACGTGCGCGTGCCGGGGCTGCTGCACGCGGCTATCTTGAGGTCGCCGCATCCTCACGCGCGCATCGCGGCCGTCCGCGCCGGCGCGGCGCGCGCGGTCCCCGGCGTCGCCGCGGTCATCACGGCGGACGACCTCGGGACGGTGCCGCGCATTCCCGTGCGTCTCGGACAGCGCGCGGGTGTCGGCCCCAACGCATGCCTGCAGCCGCCGCTCGCAACCGGTGTCGTGCGCTACGTCGGCGAGTCGGTCGCCTTCGTGGTCGCCGCCAGCCGCTACCTCGCCGAGGACGCCCTCGAGCTCATCGAGATCGACTGGGAGCCGCTGCCCGTCGTCGCCGACGCGCGACGCGCGAGCGATCCGGGGGTGCCGGTCCTTCACGCGGCCGCCGGCAGCAACGTCATCGAGCGACTCATGACGCGCGCCGGGGATCCGTCGACCGCGCTGGTGTCCGCCGAGCGGCGTCTGACCGAGCGCTTCGCCGTGCAGCGCCACACCGGCGTGCCGATGGAGACGCGCGGGCTCACGGCGGCGCACGACCCGGGGACCGGCGTGCTCACCCTGTGGGGCGTGGCCAAGGTGCCGCATTTCAACCGGCGGGTCCTCGCCGACCTGCTCGGCCATCCCGAGCACCTGATCCACTTCCTCGAACTCGAGGTGGGCGGCGGCTTCGGCGTGCGCGGTGAGTTCTATCCCGAAGATTTCATGGTGCCGTGGGCGGCGATGCGGCTCGGGCGGCCGGTGCAGTGGATCGAGGACCGTCGCGAGCACCTGATGGCGGCCAACCACTCGCGACAGCAATACCACGAGGTCGAGATCGGCGTGCGCCGCGACGGCACGATCGTCGCGCTGCGTGACCGCTTCATGGCCGATCTCGGTGCCTACATCCGCACGCACGGCGTGGTCGTCCCCGAGCTGACGATCGCGCTGCTGCCCGGGCCCTACCGGATCCCGAACTACGAGTGCGAGGCGCTCTGCGTCCTCACCAACAAGACGCCGACGGGGACCTATCGCGGGCCCGGACGGTACGAGGGCACGTTCGTCCGCGAGCGCTTGATCGATCGCGTGGCGGCCGAGCTCGGGCTCGATCCGGCTGACGTCCGGCGCCGCAACTTCATCGACGCCGGTGAGATGCCCTACGAGGTCGGCGGCGCCTCGCTGGGGCAGCGCACCGTGTACGACTGCGGCGACTACCGCTCCGCGTTCGAGCAGGCGCTGGCGGCGGCGGACTACACGGCGATGCGCGCGGAGCAGGAGACCGCGCGCAAGCGAGGGCGCTATCTCGGGATCGGCTTCGGCTGCGTGCTGGAGAAAGCGGGGCTCGGCCCCTGGGAGTACGCCCGCGTCGAGGTGGACGGCTCGGGCCGGGTGGTCGTGTACTCCGGTGTCGCCGCGGTAGGGCAGGGGATCGAGACGACGCTCGCCCAGGTCGTCGCTGAAGAGCTGGCCGTCGAGGCCGAGGACATCACCGTCGTGCACGGCGACAGCGCGCGCGTGCCGTTCGGGATCGGCGGCTTTGCGAGCCGTGGCGCCGCCGTCGCGTTGCCGGCGGCACTCGAAGCGGCGCGCAAGGTTCGAGAGAAGGTTTTCCGCGTGGCGGCCTCGCTCCTGGAGGCACACCCGGGCGATCTCGTGCTCGAGGCGGGCCGAGTGCACGTGCGCGGAATGCCGGAGCGCGCCGTCACGCTGAGACAGCTCGCCCGCGCGGCGGTGCCCGGGCCGCCGGGCATGGAGCCCGGGCTCCATGCCGCTCACTTCTTCGAGGCGCCGAAGATGACCTATCCCTACGGGACTCACGTGGCCGGTGTCGAGGTCGATCCCGCGACCGGCCGCGTGACGATCCGAAAATACGTGGTGACCTACGACGTCGGCCGCGCGATCAACCCGATGATCGTCGGCGGCCAGATCACGGGCGGGCTCGCCCAGGGATTGGGCGGCGCGATATTCGAAGAGCTCGTGTACGACGACCAGGCTCAGCCGCTCACGACGACGTTCATGGACTATCTCGTGCCCACCGCGATGGAGATGCCCGAGGACACGATCGTGAAGATTCTCGAGGAGACGCCCACGCCCTTGAATCCGCTGGGCGTGAAGGGCGTCGGCGAGGGCGGAAGCTCCGGCGCCGGCGCCGCGATTGCCAACGCCGTCGCCGACGCGCTCGCGCCGCTCGGCGTGGTCATCACCGAGCTGCCGCTCTCGCCCGACCGGCTCGCCCGCCTCGTGCGCGAGCGCGGCGGGCGCGCCCGACCGGCATGACCCGCATGCCCCGGACACGGACTCAGCACCCTCTCAGGAGATCGTGCATGACTGATCGGACCGGAGCGAGGCTCGTCAGGACGCTCGCGGCACTCGCGCTGGCCGCGTGCGCGGCGGCCGGCGCGGATGCGGCGTGGGCCGCCGAGACGATCAAGGTCGGCTTCATGGCGCCGCTGAGCGGGATCTTCGCCCAGGCCGGCAAGGACATGCTCGAGGGCCTCAAGCTGGCTTTCGAGCAGGTCGGCTACCAGACCGCCGGCCGCAAGATCGAGCTGAGCGAGGAGGACGACGAGGGTAACCCTGCGGTCGCTCAGGCCAAGTACCGAAAGCTCGTGACGCAGGATCATATCCACGTGCTCACCGGCGTGCTCCTGTCGAACATCGGCTACGGACTGATCCAACCGATCGAGCGCGACCAGCTGCCGACGCTCTACCTGACCACGCCCGACGATCTGACCAAGAAGAACGTGTCGAAGTACATCCTGCGAACGAACTTCGCCGCGAGCCAGCCCATGCACCCTCTCGGCGACTACGCGGCGAAGACGCTCAAGTACAAGCGCGTTGTCACGATCGCGATGGACAACCCCTTCGGTCACGAGCAGATCGGGGGCTTCCAGCGGGTGTTCGAGGACCAGGGCGGCCGCGTCGTCCAGAAGATCTGGGTGCCGCTCAACGTGCTCGATTTCGCGCCCTACCTGACGCAGATCAACCGCAACGTCGACGCCGTCTGCGCCGTGTTCGTCGCCGCGCAGGGCGTGCGGTTCATCAAGCAGTACGCCGAGTACGGGCTGAAGGGCAAGCTGCCCCTCATCGGCAGTGGCGTGATGACCGACGAGCACGTGATCAGAAGCCTGGGCGACGAGGCGCTCGGCGCGGTCGGCGCGCTCATCTGGGCGCCGACTCTGGCCACACCGGCCAACCGCACGTACATGAAGCTCGCCGAGGCCAAGGTGGGCAAGACGCCGGCCTACTTCACGGCCGTCATGTACAGCGCCGGCCGCTGGGTCGCCGAGGCGGCGAAGATCGTGGAGGGTAAAGTCGAGGACCGCGAGCGCTTCCTGGCCGCCATCCGGAAGGCGAGCGAGACGGTCGAGGACCCGCGCGGGCCGATCAAGCTCGACGAGTCGGGCAATCCGACGCAGAACGTCTACATCCTGAAGGTCGAGCGCATCGACGGCAAGCTCACCAACACCGTCCTGCACACGTACCCGATGGTCTCCCAGTTCTGGACGTACAAGCCCGACGAGTTCCTGAAGCTGCCCGCGTACGGCCGCGACTACCCGCCGGCCAAGCCGTGATGGTCTTCCGCGGACTCGACGCGGGCCGACGAGTACTCATACGCCGTTCAATCGCCGCTCCGTCGGTTGACGAGCCCGCCCGTGACGGCGCTGCGGCCGGCCGCGTAGCCACGGCGACTGGCATCCATCAGGAACCCTAAGAGTGCCTTCTCATCCATATCGTGTCCTCCAATGTCCAGTCAGTCCTTCGCGCGTTCACTGCTTGAGGGTGACAACCGACTCGGCTGGAATCTGGCTGGGGCCGCGTCTTCCCATGGCCCGGACGACCACAGACCAGAAGCGAGCGTCAACGCCGCAACCAGATGAATCGGCGCGCCAAGCCCGACAAGGTCCGCGACGATACCGGACAGCAGCGCGAAGTGCCTTGCGGCTGGCGCCGGTCCGCTTTACGACCTCACCGACTTTCATCGCCCCTACCGTAAACGCGGCCCCTTGGGGCTGAGTCAAGGGTGAAATGCTCCGGCTGCGGCGCATGCGGCTCTCGCTCGGGAACGCTTGCCGATCCGCCCTCTGTCGTGCGAAGAGAGACGAGAATGTCGGGGGGTGTGATGGGCAAGCCGGCCCGGTACCAGCTGAAGGTGCGCCACTACGAGGTGGACCAGTACGGCCACGTGAACCATGCGCAGTACGTCCACTATCTGGAGGTGGCGCGCATCGAGGCGCTGGACTCGCTCGGCCTGTCGCTCGCCGAGATGCGGAAGCAAGGCTATCTGATCCTCGCCGCCGATCTTGCGGTGAAGTATCTGGCTCCCGCGCGGTCCGGCGACACGCTCGAGATCGTGACGTACGTCCGCGAAATCCGCGGTGCCAGGTCGATCTGGATCCAGGAGATTCGCGAGGTGGAGAGCCAGCGGGTGCTCGTCACCGCCGAGGTCACCGGCGCGTTCGCGACCGAGGACGGCCGACCCGCCCGGACGCCGGCGAGGTTTCGCGAGAAGCTGGCGCCGCTCTGCGTGCCCGACGGCGCCGTCGCGCCGAGCGAGTAGCGAAGCTCCGTCCCCCCCGCGCCGCGGCCCGGCTCAGGCCGCGGCCAGCGCCGCACGAATCGCGTCGAACTCTCGGTCAGGACCATCCAGAGACTGTACCGCCGCTTCGCTCAGAATTCGAGGCGATGGAGCCGCACCCAGAGATCCGGCTCCGTCCCGCCTTCTTTCTTCACGTTCATCTCGGGCGCGCCGTCGGGCCCCGCGATCGGCGTCGTGCGCCATAATGACGGGCGCTCGGCGAGCTGGGCGCGGAATTCCTCCGTGACCCAGATCTGGCCCGGCTCCACGTGTGGCTCGACGCGCGCCGCGCAGAGCACGGCGTCGCCTCCGGCGATCACGTGGATGCCGTCGATCGCGCGTCTTCGCGTCTGGACTTCGCCGTAGTGGAGCGCGATGCGGAGACGCGGTTGCCCGGGAGCGCGATACACCTCGTCCATCAGGTGACGCGCGACCTGCGCCAAGAGGATCGGGTCGTTGTGCACGACCGACACCGCGTCGCCGGCACCGACCTCGGCGGCGAGGGTCTCCCGGGCCCATTTTCTCAGCGCGTCCTCGAGCGCTTGCCGGACGCCGGCATCGACACCCGCGCGCATCAGTCCGCCGAAGCCCTCGACGTCGCCGGTGAGGACGCAGAGCGCACGGCTCGTGATCGCGCGGTCTCCGCTCGGCGTCCCGCGCCAGGCACGGCCGTAGCCCACGATGTCGACCCGGTCGATGCGCTCGAGATAGGCAGGATTGAGGCGCCCGATCACGTCCGACAGCACGGGGTGCACGAGGTAATGCGACGCGCGCGGCAGCACGCCGTCGGCTTCGAGCGTGCCCTCGCCCGGCCGCAAGAACCGCTGGACCCGTTCGCCACGCACCCAATCGTGGTGCAGGTGGCCGAGGAGCCCCACGCGATAGAGCGCGCAGAACACGTGCCGCTCGTCGGCCGCGGTGCCCTCGGCGCTGTGGCTGCGGAAGAGCTGCTCGACCTCGTCGCGCGTCAGGATGTGCCCCGGGATGCGCTCGAAGAAGCGCTCCAGGTCGAGGTCGCCGATGTAGGGCGCGATCTCGATGAGGTACTCGCGGGCGATCTCGGTCGCCGCCGCGTTGACCGCCTCCTTCACCCGATGCTCGTGACGCCGCTCCTCGGGCCTGAGCGCCGCGAGCCGCTCGCCGATGGTCATCAGGTCGCGCGGCCGCAGGAGCGTGTGGCGGCAGACGTAGTCGAAGGCGTCTTCCTCCTCGCCGGTGTAGACGTGGGCGATCGTCGTCCGGCCGAGGAAGGCCTCGATCGGGTCGGCGCGCAGGCGGTCGGGCCGCACCATCCGGTCCGACTTCTCGAGGCGGATGTTGTTCACGAAGATCTCGCGCAGGCTCTCGACCGGATAGACGATGTCGACGGCGCTGCCGCGATACTGCTGGGACATGACGGTCGTCTGCAGTCGCGCGTACGCTTCCTTCCGTACGGCCGCGAAGACCTTCAGGTGATGGTTGATGCGACGCAGCTGATACGCGACCTCGACGAGGCCGAGCTGGGCGAAGTACCATACGCTTGGCGACAAGGGACCGGTCACGCTCGGCAGGCTGGCGCGGCTCTCGATGTGCTTGTTGAAGTACTCGTCGACGCCGTCGATGAAGATCGCGACCGGTGAGCTGACCGCGCGCAGCCGCGGCAGGAGATGCCCGTCGGTATCGGCGCCCGCCCGCTGCAGCTCGCTCGGCGAGAAGTCGAGGAGCCGAACGAAGTGGTCGATCACGCCGCGGAGCCGCTCGTCGGCCATGAGGCCCGTCAGCCTGGCCGTCACGCGCAGGCCGTCGGCCCGGCCGAGGTGCTTGAGCGTCGCGGCCGCGATCGCCGTGAGCCAGAGCTTCGACCACGGCAGGGACGATGCGGCGAAGAAGGCGAGCGCCTCCTTGCTGAACACTTTGTCGCCGATCGGCTTGTCGAGAAGATTGCCGGCCGGCAGGCACGCGGCGCGCCCGTCGCGTTGATAGAGGATGCGCTTGGCCTTGAGGAGCAGCGTCTTGCCGAAGCCCTTGGTGCCGATCACGATGAACTTGTCGTCGCGATCGAGATGCAGGAAGCTGTCGATCTCCGGCGTGTGGTGCAGGAGCGTGTCGTCGAAATCTTCGGCGACGCGAATGTCGTCGGCGTCCACGGTCCAGGCGCGCATGGCCACTCCGAGGCGTAGAGGATAATCCAGGTCGGAGCGATCATGAAGACCGACTTGCTGCTGATTCCGATGGGCGCGCGCTACCGCGACATGCGCGCTGCCGCGGTCGCCGCCGAGGAGGCGGGATTCGACGGGCTCTGGACGTGGGATCACCTGCGCGACCCGGACGGGGAGCGCGGTCCCGGCGTGCCGGAGGCGTGGACCACGCTGACCGCCCTCGCCGAGGCGACCCGACGGATCTCGCTCGGGCCGCTGGTGCTGAACGTAGCGAACCGCCATCCCGGCGTCCTGGCCAACATGGCGGCGACGTTCCAGGCGGTGTCGGGCGGCCGGCTGCTCCTCGGGATCGGGGCCGGCGGTAGTCAGCGGACGCCCTACGCCGCCGAGCAACGCGCGATCGGCCAATCGGTCGAGCGCGACGAGGTGCGGGCCCGCAAGGTGGTCGAGGCCATCGAGCTGATACGCCGGCTCTGGTCGGGCCACGCCGGATTTCTCCGACCCGATCCCCCGCCGCCGATCATCGTCGGCGGCTTCGGCCCGCGCATGGCCGCCATCGCGGGCCGCTACGCCGACGGATTCAACACGCAGGCGATGCATCCCAAGCTCGCCGACCTCGCGCGGGTCGCCCGCGCCGAGCACGAAGCCTCAGGCCGCGACCCGAGCGCCTTCACACTCACGGTCTTCGCCGGCCCCGACGAACGCTGGCTCCAACCCGCCTCGGGCGCCCGCCAGAATCTCGAAAGAATCGGCGTCGCCCGCCTGATCCTCCTGACCGAGCCCCCCTACGACCCCGAAGAAATCCGCCAGGCCGGAAGAATCCTGGCGGGCGCCCACTGACCCGGAGAACGAGAAGCTAGCGCGCAGCGGGAGGACGATTGCGCTTGACGGCGTCCGGATGAGTCGAGTCGGCGCCCATGTAGATGCCTTTGTCCCACTTCCGCTTGAGCGGATCGCGCACGTCGAGCCGCATGCGCCCGATTCCGTGAATCTCGAAATCCACGACCTCGCCGTCCTGCAGCGGCCCGAGCCCCTCGTGATTGGTGCCGCACGCGATGAGGTCGCCGGAGTTCATGGTCATGATCGTGGTCGCGAACTCGACGAGCTCCGGCACCAGGTGCTCCATGTCGTCGGTGTTGTAGTTGTGGCGCAGCTGGCCGTCGACCCAGAACTGCACGTGGACGTCATTAGGATTCGGAATCTCGTCGATCGTCGCGATGCACGGGCCGATCGGCGCGAACGTGTCGAACGACTTGCCGAGCCAGCTCCCGGTCTTCCACGTCCGGCGGCCCTCGCCGCGCGCCGACACGTCGATCATCCCGGTGTAGCCGAAGACGGCGGTGCGCCAGTTGTCGCGCTTGACCGACTTCGCCGGGCCCTTGACGACCAGCGCCAGCTCGGCCTCGTGCATGAAGATCCAGGGCTCGGTGAACTCCGGCAACACGATCGTATCGCCCGGGCCGATCACGGCGTCCGAGCTCTTCAGGAACATGTTGAGCGCACGGGCTTCGAGCGCGCCGTGCTCCCAGTAGTTGGCGATGCACGCCAGGATCTTGCCCGGCCGCGGTAGCGGCGCGCGGAGCCGCACGTTGGACGCCGGCAGCGCCTTGCCGTCACGCGCCAGCCGCTCGAGCGTCGGCCGCAGTCGGTCGAAGTTGTCGATGACGCCGACCATGGTGGCCGTGGGCGTGGCGCCCGCCGGGACCGCGTCGGCGATGCTCACCACGCCGCGGTCGGTGAACAAACCGGGCAACAGATCAGGCTTTCCGGCGATCTGGAACGTGACGAGCTTCACGATGTCCTCCCTTCCACGACTCCCGTCGCGACGCGGGGCACGATATCATTCCCCGGCCCGTCCCGTCGATACGCGCTGGGATGCAGAGCGCATCCGTCCAGGGCCGCAGTGAGCTAAGCTCTGGGGCGATGACGCGTCCGAGGCGCAGGGGTGTGGGCCACCTTCTTCCGTCAGTCATCGTCGCCGCGCTGCTCGTCGGCGCGCTCACCCTCGACATGGCGGTGAATCCGGCCCACGTGTGCGCAGCCGACGAGAGTCAGACTCGAGGCGCCGATTCCGAGGCCGAGCTGCCGTCGGCACCGGTCGTGATCGATGGGTCCGTGCTGTTCCGCGTGCGCGGCACGTCGGTGTTCCCTGCGGACAAGCGCGCTGCGGGCATCGCGAGCCGGATCAAGGCGCTCGCCGCCGATCGGACCGTGTCGGCCGACGCCGTGCGTGCAGTCGAGGTCGAGACCGGCTCCGCGATCGTGGCCGACGGCCATCGCGTGATGGTCGTCCTCGATGCCGATGCCCGGTACGAATCGGTGCGTCCCAAGGTATTCACGGAGGCAGTCGTCCACGCCATTCGCGCGGCCGTGACGGACTATCGGCAGGCGCGCAGCCGGGAGGCGTCGATCCGGACGGCGGTGCGCAGCGGCATCGCGACCGTGGTCCTGGCGGCGCTCGTCGCGCTCGTCATCTGGCTTTCGAGGCGGGCGCAGACGGCGCTCGAGGCGACCTATCGTCAGCGCGTGCAGTCCGTGGGAATCAAATCGTTTCAGATCGTCCGGGCGGAGCAGATCTGGGTGGCGCTCCGGGGAGTGCTCCTCGGCGCCCGAACGATCGTCATCCTCGGCCTGGCCTTCGTCTATCTCCAGTACGTGCTCGGCTTGCTTCCCTGGACACGGGGCACCGCGAACCGGTTGCTCCAATACGTCCTCGACCCGCTCGCGACCATGGGATGGGGAATCGTCAACGCGATTCCGGACCTGCTCTTCCTCGTCATCCTCTTCTTCGTCACGCGCTACGCGCTCAAGGTCATCCACATGTTCTTCGCCGCGGTCGGGCGCGGCGAGGTCGCGCTCTCGGGCTTCGAGCGGGACTGGGCGGATCCGACCTACAAGCTGCTCCGGGTGGCGATCGTCGCGCTGGCCCTCGTGGTGGCCTACCCGTACATTCCGGGCTCGGGCTCCGACGCCTTCAAGGGGATCTCGATCCTCCTCGGCATCGTCTTCTCGCTGGGCTCGTCCTCCACGATTGCGAACGTGATCGCCGGCTACACCATGACGTACCGGCGGGCGTTCAGGATCGGTGACCGGGTCAAGATCGGCGACACCGTGGGCGACGTGACCGAGATGCGTCTTCAAGTCACGCATCTACGGACGATCAAGAACGAGGAGGTGATCATCCCCAACTCGTCGATCCTCAGCAACGAGGTGGTGAACTATAGCTCGCTCGGGCATCGGCACGGCCTGATCCTGCACACCACGGTGGGCATCGGCTACGAGACGCCGTGGCGCCAGGTGGAGGCGATGCTCCTCATCGCCGCCGAGCGCACACCGGGGATCATGAGCGATCCCAAGCCGTTCGTTCGCCAGCTCGCGCTGGGTGATTTCGCGATCACGTACGAGATCAACGTGTACTGCGGCAATCCGCACGCGATGGCCCAGATCTACACGGCCTTGCACCGGAACATCCTCGACGTCTTCAACGAGCATGGCATCCAGATCATGACGCCCGCCTACGAGGGCGATCCCGAGGTCCCCAAGGTGGTGCCGAAGGAGCGGTGGTTCGACGCGCCGGCCAAGCCCGTCGCCGAGCCGGAGACAGGGAAACCCTGAGCCCGTGATCGCGCACCCGCCGCCCCCGCATTCGCTGTAGACTGAGCCCCACAGAAGGCGTATATCCATCGCGAGGCAGGGTCGGGCAAGCCGAGGAGGGCCACCGGATGATACAGGCCACCGGGATCGACCATCTCGTGCTACACGTCAGCGACGTTTCCCGCGCCAGGAAGTTCTACACCGACGTGCTGGGCATGACCGTCTATCGCGAGAGCGACCGGCAGGTGTTTCTGCACGCCGGCCAGCAGGGGGTGGCCCTGTTCAAGAAGCAGGGCGATGGCCCCCTGACGACGGGCAACGATCTCAACCATCTCGCCCTGAACGTCGCGGCCGGCACCTATGAAGCGCTGAAGGCCGATCTGGAGAAGCACGGCGTGGCCGTGAGCGGCCGCCCGGGTGAGGACCGATGCATCTACTTCAACGATCCTGACGGACATCGCCTCCAGCTGATGGTCCGCGACGACCGAGGGAGGACCGCATGAAAGACGGCCTGCGCGCGTGGGACGCTGATACGCACGTCAATCCCGCTGCCGAAGTCCTGGAGCGCTACGTCGATCCGAGCTTCCGTCCGCGGCTGCCCGAGCTCGCGGCTCATCGGCACGCGACGGGCCAGATCGGCGGCACGCCGAACAGCCATCAGTATCGCGTCGGCACGAAGTTCTACCGTCGCGTCCTCGGCCAAGCGAGCGCCCACGAGACGTTCACCGGGCGAGGCACGAACTGGCGGGGAACGAAGCAGCCGAGAGCGGGCGTCCAGGACGACATGGCCGAGAACCGCATCAAGGACATGGACGACGAGGGGACCGACGCCCATCTGCTGATCCCGACATCGTGGGTCAGCGTCGTGGGCCTTCCCGACGTGGAGCTCGAGGTAGGGCTGATCCGTGCCTACCACCGTCACGCGGCCGATTTTTGCGGAAAGTTTCCGGACCGCCTCAAGACGATGATTGTCGCCTCCACGCGGAATGTCGACGAGGCCGTGAGCGAGATCCGCAAGTGGGGGACGTCCAAGTGGGCCGTGGCGGTCTGGCCGTTGCTCGCCAAGGACATCCCCGTCGACCACCCGGACCTCGAGCCCATCTGGCAGGCCGCCCAGGAGCATGATCTGGCGGTGATGCACCACAGCTTGACGTGGAACCCGCCGTACTTCCCGGGCTATCAGGACCTCTGGGACAACATCTTCCTCGGTCGTCTCGCCTCCCATCCCTGGGGCGGGATGCGGTTCATGGCCGCCTTCATCGGCGCCGGCATCATGGACCGCTATCCAAGTCTGCGCATGGGCATCCTCGAGTGCGGAATGGGATGGCTGCCCTTCTGGGCTAAGCGCATGGACGAGCAGGCGATCTACGTCGGGGGCGTGGCGCCCCTCAAGCACGCCCCCAGCGAGTACATGACGAGCGGCCGGTTCTTCTGCAGCATCGAGCACCACGAGGGCGAGGACATGTTCAACTACGTCAGGAGCGTCCTCGGCGACGACGTGCTCATGTACGCGTCGGACTATCCCCACTCGGAGTGCCAGTTCCCGAACTCCGTGGACAATATCTTGAGATGGTCGAGCCTCAAGCCGGACACGAAGAAAAAGCTCATGTGGGACAATGCGGCCAGGTTCTACAAGCAGACGTGAATGACGAGCCGGATCGCGCGTCACCCCGAGGTGAGATATGCCTGAGATCAGCGGGTTGGGTCACGTGGGCCTCTTCTGTAACGACCTGACGAAGATGCGGGACTTCTACGCCCGCGTGCTGGGGCTCACCATCAGCGACGAGAACCTGGAGCGCGGCATCTGCTTCCTGAGCGCGGCGCCCGACGCCGAGCACCACGAGCTGGCTCTCGTCCAGGCGAAAGAGCCGGGGCAGAAGACGCACAACGTGCAGCAGGTGTCGTTCAAGGTGAAGACCCTGGACGACGTGCGCTCCTTCTACCATCGGCTCAAGCAGGAAGGCTTGAAGATCGACCGTACGGTCACGCACGGGATCGCCTGCAGCGTCTACTTCTTCGATCCCGAGGACAACCGGATCGAGCTCTACTACACGACGCCGTACAAGGTGCGCCAGCCGCTCGGCGAGCACATCGACCTGGACGAGCCCGACGCCAAGCTCCTGGCCTTCGCGCGCTCGTTCGAGGAGGTCAAGGGGCCGCCGCGCGGGGCCCAGCAGCCCGTGGCGTGATCCGCTGCCCCGCACCCCCGGCGCGAAATAATCCGGGGGCGTCGCGCGTACTCTCTTGGCGGACGGCGAGAGTGTGCCAACGGCCTCGGGCTCGGATGCGGACGACCGACGAGCAGAGCTTGACCTTGCGCGGCGCGCCCGCCGCGGCGACGCGGCGGCCTTCGACGAGCTGGTGCTCCGCTTTCAGCGGCCTGTCCTGCGGTTCTGCTGGCGACTGGTCCGATCCGACGCCGAAGACCTCGCGCAGGACACGTTCGTGCGCGCGTTCGTCCACTTCGAGCGATTCGATCCAGAGCGGCCCGTCCTGCCGTGGCTCATCGCGATCGCCCGTCGTCTCTGCCTGGACGTGCTGCGGCGGCGCAAGGTGAGCACCAGGCTGGAGACGATGCCGGCCGGCGAGCCGCCGACGCCAAGCCCGGAAGGCGAGGCCTCGTTTCGAGAGCAGCTCTCGCGCCTGGATCGGGCGCTCGCCGACCTGGACGAGGGGCCGCGGGAGGCCATCATGCTCTTCCACATGGAGGAGCTGTCGTATCGCGACATCGCGGCCGCTCTGGAGGTACCGATGGGAACCGTGATGACGTGGCTTCATCGAGGCCGCGCCCAGCTCAAGAGGGCGCTGGACAGCGTGCCGCCCGCATGAGCCGGCGACACGACGAGAATGGGCAGCTCGCCGACCTGCTCCGGATGCTTCCCACGCCGGAGCCGTCGCCCCGGTTCGCCTCGGCCGCGCGTCGCCGCTATCTCGACGCGCTCGAGGCGCGCGCCCGGCGCGAAGCGCTCACGGGTCTGCTGGCGGCGCTTGTCGGTCTGGCGGTGATCGCGGCCCTGGTGGGGACGGTGATCGAGCCGGCCGCGCTCGTCGTGGGGGTCGCGGAGGCGGCCGCGGATCTCGCCAGATGGGCCAGCGGCATCGGCGTCGTCCTCGCGCTTCTGCCGCCGGTCGTGTGGGCCTCGGTCGTCCTGAGCTCCGCCGCGACCGTTCTCTCGCTGGTGGCCGTCGCGCGCGCGTGATCCTTGACGCTCGCGAAATAAGTCGCGCGCTCGCTCGTACTCCCGGGCGAGGGGAGATCGGACATGAGCGCAGCGAAGCTGATCGTCGTTCTCGCGGCCACCCTTATGCTGTGGCCGGGCCTCGCCGGGGCGGCCACCTCGGAGAGCCGGCGGCTGGAGGGTCGGCTTCCCGACAACGCGCCTGTCGTCTCCCTCGACCAGTCGCGCGGCACCGTGCTCGACGCGTTGAGCGCGCTGGCCAAGCAAGCGGGCTGGAGTCTCGTGGTGACCGCCCCCGAGAGCGCGACCTCCCGCGCGCTCGCCATCCAGGTGTCGAAGCGCCCCGCCGGCGACGTGCTCGAGCTGATCCTCGAAGCCGGCGAGCTCCGCGCCTCGTTCGCCGACGGAGTCCTCCGCGTGCGTTCGGACGCCACCGCGGTGGAGTCCCGGGATTCGTGGCGTGAACGGCGGCGTGAGCGGCGCGGCCGACGAGGGAGCGAGCGGGTGGTATTCGGCCAATCCCTGAACGTCGGCGCCGACGAGACCGTCGACAAGGCCGTGGCGATCGGCGGCTCGGTCACGATCGCGGGCCACGTGCGACGCGACGCGGTGGCGGTGGGCGGCTCCGTCACGCTCTTGCCGGGCGCTCGGGTCGAAGGCGATGCGGTCGCGATCGGCGGGAGCGTGTCGGTCGACCCCGGCGCCACGCTCGAGGGTGACAATGTGGGCCTCGGGGGCGCGATCCCGACGACGGCCGGCTCGCTCACGCGCTGGGTGGTCGGCGGCGGGCGGGGCATCCGCTCGATGGCCAGCTTCGCCTCGCGGCTGACACGGGCCGTGCTCCTGTACGTCCTCGCGCTGCTCATCGCGGCCGCCTTCCCCGGCGCCTTCTCGCGGATCAAGACGTACCTCGTCAATCGGCCTGGTCTCTCGGCGCTCGGCGGGTTCGCCATTATCTTCGGATTCGTTCCGCTCTGCGTGTTGCTGGCCGTGACGATCATCGGCATCCCGCTGATCCCCGTGGCGGTCATGCTCCTCGTCGCGCTCCTGCTCTTCGGGTTCACGGTCTCGGCCGGCTGGCTCGGGGAGCAGATGCCGTTCCTCCCGGAAAAGACGCCCGTCAAGACCGTGGCCCTCGGGGGCGTCGTCCTGGCCCTCGTGAGCCTCGTGCCCTGGATCGGGACGCCGGTCCTCATCCTCGTGGCCGCGATGGCCGCCGGCGCGACGCTGATCTCTCGCTTCGGGCGAAGAGTGGCGATGACCGTTTAGCCGTCACCTCGCGCGGTTTGCGGAGTACCGGTGTTCGTTCACCCATCACGTCGTGGGCGGGCTCTCCTTCAGATTCAAGAGTCGAGGCGGGGCGTGTACTCTCTCGGGCACCTCGTCGAGGCAGAGGTAGAGGAGGCTCGCCCATGTACGACTTGCTCCTGAAGGGTGGCTCGGTCATCGATCCGGCGCAGGACCTGCGCGGCGTGCTCGACGTCGCGGTGCAGGACGGGAAGATCGCCCAGGTCGCCGCGAACATTCCGGCGTCGGAGGCTCGGCGAGTCGTCCACGTGCCCGGCAAGACCGTCACGCCCGGGCTCATCGATCTGCACACGCACGTCTTCGACGGCGTGGCGGCGAACGGCGTGCATCCCGACATCGCAGGCGTTCACGCCGGAGTCACCACGGTGGTCGACGCAGGCAGCTCGGGCTGCGCGACCTTCAGCGCGTTCCCTCGGCACATCCTGCCGAAGTGCGAGACCGAGGTGATCCCGCTCCTGCACATCTGTCAGACGGGGCTCGCCACGAACCCGGACATCATCGCCGAGAGCAGCATCGACCTCGAAAGCACGCTGCGCGTCGCCCGGGAGCACCGGGGGCTCATCAAGGGGATCAAGGCGCGGATGGTCTCGCCCGCGCTCGAGATCTTCGGGATGGAGATGCCGCGCCTGGCCAAGCGCGCCGCGCGCGAGAGCGGCGTGCCGCTCATGGTGCACATCGGCGACACGACCAAGCGCTACGACCCGAACGTGATCCGCGAGCTCTTGCCGCTGCTGGAGCCGGGCGACATCGTGACGCACCTCTTCACCGCCAATCCCGGCGGCGTCCTCGATACGAACGAAAAGCTCGTGCCCGAGGCCAAGGAGCTCACCGCCCGCGGCGTGTGGCTCGATACGGCCCACGGCCGGATGAACTTCGGCTTCAACGTCGGCCGCCGCGTCCTCGACCAGGGCCTGACCCCGCACTGCATCAGCACGGATCTCACCGTTCCCGGCCGCGCCAACACCGTGCACAGCATGGTCGAGATCATGGCGCGCTTCCTGGGGATGGGATTCACGCTCGAGCAGGTCATCGCGATGTCCACCGTGAATCCGGCGCGCGCGATCGGCGAGGCCAGCCGGCTCGGCAGCCTCGCCGTGGGACGCCAGGCCGACATCTCCGTGCTGGAGGTGCGCGACGGACGCTGGGTGGTCTACGACACCCTGCGGGACTCGATGAAGATCGACAAGACCGTGGTGCCCGTGCTCACCGTGAAGCGCGGCCAAGTCTTCGAGCCGGAGTGGGGCCCGCATCCCTGGGGCTGGGAGCCGGAGCGAGTCGGCTAGCGATGCAGTTCGGTCTGATGCTCCGGGCGCAGTTCCCGGAGGGCGACGACATGGCGGCGCGCTTCCGGGAGCTGTTGGAGCAGGCGCGGCTTGCCGACGCGCTCGGCTACCGCGACGTCGAGTTCCTGGCGTTCGGGACGACGCAGAAAGAGCGAATGACGCGGTTCGAGGAGAATCCGGCGGCCGTCCGGCGGCTGTGGACCGAGGACTCGGTCGACATGGTCGCGTCTCACTTTACCTTGAAGGCCGCCTCGGCCTCGCCGCGCCCCGTGCAGAAGCCGCATCCGCCGATCTGGATCGGCGCCAACGCCGATCCCGCCATCCGCCGCGCCGCGCGGCTCGGCGACTGCTGGTACGTCAACGCGCACAACCGCGTCGAGACGATCGTGCGGCAGGTCGAGGTGTACCGGCGCGCGCTCGACGAATACGGCAAGCCGTTCCCGGCCCGGCGCGAGGTGTTCGTGGCCCCAATCGGTTCCTCATCGGCTCGCCGGACGAGGTCGCCGAGCAGATGCTGGCCCTCGAGCGCGCGACCGGGATCAACCACCTGATCATTGAGCGTCCAGTGGCCGGGGATGCCGCAGAGCCTGGCGCTGGAAGAACTGCACATGCTCGCCGAAGAGGTATTTCCGAAGGTGCGGCAGGGCTGAGCGAGGAGACCACGATGCCAAAAAAAGAGATCGTCCAAGTGAGTTCCGCGGCGGCCAACCCCAATCTGTCGGCGGCCACCAAGTTCGGCAACCTCGTCTTCGTCTCGGGCCAGACGGGGCGTCACCCGGTCACGGGCGAGGTGGGCAAGGACATCCGCGAGCAGACCCGCAACGTGCTGGAGCGGATCAAGACGGTCCTGGCAGCCGCCGGCACGACGCTCGACAACGTGCTGACCGTGACGACGCACCTGACGAAGCGGGAGGACGTCGCGGCCTACAACGAGGAGTACGCGAAGTACTTCCCGACCAACAAGCCGGCGCGCACCACGGTGTCGGCCGCGCTGAACTCGCCCGAGCTCCTGGTCGAGATCACGGTCACCGCCTGCATTCCGAGCTGACGCCTCCGGCGTCAGGCGGGGACACTCAGCGCGAGCGCCGACGGCAGCACGTCCGCGAGCGCTCGGGCGAGCTGCCCCTTCTGGTCCCACGAGGCGAATCGCAGGATCGGGGTCGTACAGCCGGCGTCGACGTAGGCGCGGATCTTCTCCAGGACGGCGGCGGGCGGTCCGTACGCGAGCCAGCCGTCGATGTAGTCGCGCGTCATCGCCGGGCTATAGTACGTCTGCAGGAACTTGACGGCTTCCTCGAACGCGGCGTTGCGGTCGTCGTTGATGTTGACCATCAAGTGCAGCCCCGACTCCATCGACCCGGTCGGGCGGCCGGCTTCCCGCGCGACGCGGCGGATCAGGTCCCAGCGCTCCTTGAATCGCGCGACCGGCGTGTTGTCGGTCATCCAGCCGTCGGCGAGCCGCCCGACCCGCTCGAGCGCCCGATCCATGACGTGGCGCCGCGTCAGCTCGGGCTTCGGATTGGTCGCGATCCAGATCGGCGGGCAGGGCTTCTGGACCGGCTTCGGCTCGAGGGTCAGGTCGCGGAACTGATAGAAGCGACCCTCGTGACTCACGTGCTCTTCGGTCCACAGACGGCGAAGGATCGCGATTCCTTCCTCGAGCCTGGGTCCGCGGTCGGCCAGCTTCACCTTGAACGGCGCGAACTCGGCCTCGGCCTTCTCGCGCGGCAGGCTTCCGCCGACGCACGCGCCGAGGATCATCCGGCCGCTCGAGACGTGGTCGAGCGCGGCCCACTGGGCGGCGAGGAACAGCGGATCTCGCAACGGGAACGTCGAGAGACAGCAGGTCCCGAGCCGCACGCGCCGGGTACGCGCGGCGATGGCCGCGAGCAGCACGAGCGATTCGAGACGGGGCTTGGCGAAGAGACTGTCGCCGACCCAGATCGAGTCGATGGCGCCCGACGCGTCGGCGTGCTCGGAGACGGCCAGCAGCTCGTCGGCGCTGGTCGCGCCGAACAGCACGCCGCGGTTCGGGAGGCTGAGCCCGTATCGTGGAGCGCGCTGCCTGCTCATGCGGGCAGCGGACGGCCCTTCGTCTCCGGTGCCGCGAACGGAGTCACGACGAGCCCGACGAGGTAGCTGAGCCCGATGATCGACGCCGCGGCGAACGGCTGACATCGAAGACCAGCGAGATCGCCGAGCCGCGCACGGCCGTCGGAAACAGCTCCGGCAGGTACACGGGCATCCACGCGAACTGGCCGACCGTGAAGAATCCGTTCACCGCGGCGATCAGGAGAAACGTGGAAGGATCCTGCACCGCTCGGAACAGCACCAGGACGAGGGCGACCGCGCCCGCGTAGTAGAGCAGCATCGTGGGCTTCCGCCCCCAGGCGTCGGCGAGAATGCCGAAGGCCCAAAACCCGAGGATGGCGCCCAGGTTGTAATAGAGCCCGGCCAGCGCGACCCAGCGCTGGGTGTCGCCGCCGGCCTTGGCCGCGAGCTGCCCTGCATAGAACGGGACCCAGGTCGAGACGGCCCACCACGCGACGATCGTGGAGATCGACAGCACCAGCAGCAGGAGGAGACGCCGTCTGAGAGTGGGCGCCGACAGAATCTGCTTGACGGACCCACAGCTCGGGATCGCGCACGCTCGTTCGGATCCACAGGAGCGAGAAGGCCGGCAGCACGCCGATGAGGAACATGTAGCGCCAGGCCGATGGCCCGAGCGGCGCGACGTAGAGCCACACGACCGAAGCGAGCACGAGACCAAATGCGAAGGCCGACTGGAGCACGCTGGCGGCGCGCCCTCGCGATCTCGACGGCCACGACTCCCCGAGGATGGCCGTGCCGGGTCCCCACTCGGCGCCGAGTCCGAGCCCCGTCAGGAAGCGCAGAACCACGAAGCTCGCATAGCTCGTCGCGAAGGCCGTCAGCCCTGTGAAGAGCGCATACCACAGGATCGAGAGCATCAGCACGCGCTTGCGTCCGATGTAGTCGGCCAGCACGCCCGCGATGATCCCGCCCGTCGCCCATCCGACGAGCGTGACGGCGAGCAGGCCGCCGATGTAGATGGGGAGGCTCGCGAGCTGGTCCGGCGGCAGGAGCTGCCGAAGCGCGACCGCCGCGACGAGGATCAGCGCGTATGTCTCGTAGCCATCGAACAACCAGCCGAGGAACAATGCCACCAGGGCCCGCCAGCTCGCGGCGCTCAGCGCTTGCGGCTCCGCGTGTTCTCGTGCGGCGATCGTCGCCATCTCTACCTCCATCATGGGCCATGGGCGCCTCGGCCCGCGGAGCCCCACGCCCCCGCGACGCCCGGTCGCGCACGCCACGCCTACGGGCGTGGGGGCGCCTGCCGCTGCCAGACGGCCGCCAAGGCCTCGCGATCGAGCTTGCCGTTCGCGTTCTTGGGAACGATCTCGACGACGACGACGGCCGCCGGTACCTTGAAGGCCACGAGCTTTGCCCGGCAGTGCTCGAGCAGCGCCGCTTCACCGGGATTTCTCCCGGGACGCGGCGCCACGAACCCCACCGGCACCTCGCCGTAGATGTCGTCCCGCACACCGAGCGTGCCCGCGTCGGCGACGTCGGCGTGCTCGAGCAGGCAGTTCGTGATCTCGAGCGCGGCGATGTTGACCCCGCCCTTGATGATGATGTCCTTCTTGCGGCCGGTGATGTAGACGTAGCCGTCCTCGTCGCGCCGGGCGAGGTCGCCGTTCCGGAATCCATCCTGAGGTATCGGGACGAGCCTGTTCGGCCCCTGCCAGTACGCCGACGCGAGCTGCCGGCCGCTGACGACCATCTCGCCCTCTTCGCCCGGCGCGACCTCGCGGCCGGCGTCGTCGAGGAGGCGCACGCGCATGTTCAAGGTCGGCCGCCCGATCGAGCCGAGCCGGCGTTGACCGGGAGCATTGCCGCACATGAATCCCGTCTCCGTCCCGCCGGCGAGCTGCACGATCGGGATGCCGTAGGCCTTCTCGAACTCCAGGTGCTTGTCGACCGAGAGCGGCGCGGTGCTGGAGGTCATGAACCGGAGCTCCGGCAGGTCGGCCTTCGTCACGGCCACCGGTCGGGCCAGCAGCATGTTGATGACGGTCGGAATGCCGACGCCGACCGTGACGCGATAGTCGCGCAGCCAGTCGAAGAAGCGCGCCTGCGAAAACTTGCGCGCGAGCACGAGGGTGGCGCCGGTCAGCATTGTCGGTCCGATCGAGAGGATCTGCGGCGAGGACCAGCTGAAGTGGCGGTAGTCGAGGATCGTGTCGGCCTCGCCGAGCTCGAGACGATCGACGGGCGACTCGCACATCGCGTAGTACGCCTCGTGGGTCCAGATCGCGCCCTTCGGCGTGTCAGTCGTGCCAGACGTGTAGTCGATCAGGGACCAGCCGGCCCGGGCAGGGCGCGCCCCGACGGGCGCGTCCGACGCGCTCCTCAGGCGGCCGAAGAGATCGTCGGCCGGCGGGGCCGGCGCGTTCCACGGCCCGAACGCGAACCACGGCGCCCCGCCGGTGCCGAGTGCGCGGGGATCGCTCGCGAGCTCGCGGCTCCAGAAGACCGCCTTCGGCGCCACGTCGTGGAGGATCTGGGCCACGTGCTTCTCGCGGATCTCGACGTTGATCGGATTCACGATCACGCCGGCGCGCAGCGCGCCCCAGAAGACGACCAGCGCCTCGATCCCGTTGTCGGCGAGCAGCGAGATTCGATCGCCGGCGTCGACGCCTTCGCTCGCCAGGAAGCTGGCGAAGCGCCGCGTCAGCGCCTCGAACTCACCGAAGGTGATCCGGGAGCCCTGGTCGGGACTCTCGATGAAGATCTTGTTCGGACGGCGGCGGGCGTGCTGCTCGAGCAGCGTATTGGGGTCGGTGTATGCGCACGAGCCCCGGGCATTCACCGGGAGGGATACTGCGCCCGCGGCGGCGCGGACGTCAAGCCTCCGTCCCCACCGCGACGGCCGCGGGAGATGGCCGACGGCCGCGGCGCGCAGCGATCCGCGCTCCTGTAGTCTGGGCCGGCAGCAGCCGGCGAGTGAGCGCGCCCGCTAGCCGAGCGCGCGCAGGCGGCGCGAGGTGAAGAGGACGAGCGCGTTGGCGGCGACCAGCGCGCCGCCGACCAGCACCGCGAAGCGCGCGTCGACCGCGGCGGCGAGCGCGCCGGCCAAGAGGCCGCCGAGCGGGAGCAGGTTCCAGCAGAGCGAGTAGAGGCTCAAGACGCGGCCCCTGAGGTGGTCCGGCACCGTCTGCTGGATGATCGTGGTCACGTGCGTCAGGTAGAACGTGCTGCAGAACCCGGTGAGGGCGAGCATCGGGATCGCGACGCCCATCCCCGGCGATCGCGAGAACACCATCAGCGCCAGCCCCATGCACGTGGCCGCGGTCAGCATGATCTTCCCCGGACGCAGGATGCGCTCGGCGACCGTGGCGATGATCAGGGTGCCGAGCATCGAGCCGGCGCCGTGCGCCGCGCTCAGGAGCCCGTAGCCGGTCGAGCCCATCCCGAAATACGTGTCCGCGTACACGGGGAGCACGGTGATGTACGACAGGCCGAACAGCGCGTTGAAGAGCGCCAGGCTGATCAGGCTCGCGAAGACGAAGTTCCCGCCGACGAAGCTGAGCCCCTCCACGAGCTGTGCCAGGACCCGCTGCCCGTCGCCGGCCTTGGTCTCCTCACGGACGTCGAGGCGGCTATAGAGCGCGAGCGCCGTGCACGAGGCGATCGCCGCCAGCGCGAAGCCGACGGTTCCGCCGAAGGCGGCGATCAGGACACCGGTGACCGACGGGCCGAGCATCCGGCCGGCCTGCCAGGGGATCGAGCCCAGCACGATGGCGTTCGGCAGGCGCTCCCGGTCGATCAGCTGCGGCACCAGCGACATCCGGCTCGGTTCGTCGAACGCGCGGAACGTGCTGCCGAGCGCGGCGAGCACGAGCAGGTGCGGGACGCGCGCCAGGCCCAGCACGATCAGGACGAAGGCGAGGATCAAGGTCGACGAGGTCAACGTGGTCGTGACGAGCAGCAGCCGGCGCCGGCTGGTCCGATCGGCCAGGACGCCGGCCAGCAGCTGGAAGACGACCAGCGGCACGCCCTGCGCCAGACCGAGATAGCCGAGGTGGAGCGGGTCGCGCGTGAGCTCCCACGTCATCCACGCGAAGGTGACGTACTCCGCCCGGTGGCCGAGGACGTAGAAGACGAGCCCCGACCAGTAGAGACAGTAGTTCCGCGTCTTGAGGGCGGCGAAGGTCGACGGGCGCGCCGTCGCCGTCGGGCTCGCCGGGCGAGCCGCTAGTCGGTGAGCGATCTGAAGATCTCCACCTCGGCGGCGCCCTCGGTGAGGCCTTCCTTCTCGCGCCGCTCGCGATACGCGGTGAGGTGGGGCGCCTTGCGGTGCGCGTCGAACGCGGCGTCGTCCTTGTACTGCTCGTAGAAGACGAAGACGTCGGGATCTTTCGTGGAGCGATGGGGCCGGTACACGAGGCAGCCGGGCTCGGCCTTCATCACCGCCGCCACCTGCTCTCGGAGCAGTGCCGCCAGCGCGTCGCCCTTGCCCTTCGCCGCCCGGATCTTCGCGACCACCGTGAGCACGTTTGCCATGAGTCTCTCCTCGAATCTGGAAAGCGCGTCCGAAAGGCCGCGAACGAGGCTAGGCCAACTCGGGGCCGGCCGTCAAGCGGGCGCGAGCTCGGCGAGGACCGTGCGGAGATAGTCCGTGTCGACGGGCTTCACCAGGTGCGCGTCGAAGCCGGCGGCCTGGGCCCGCTTGCGATCGAGGGGCTGACCGTAGCCGCTGATCGCGACCAGCCGCATCTCGGCGCCGCGCGCCGTCGCCCGCAGCTTGCGGGCCACCTCGAAGCCGTCGATCCCGGGCAGACCGAGGTCGACGAGAGCGATCGTGAAATCGTCGCACTCGGCGAGGGCCAGACCGTCCTCGCCGCTGACCGCGGCCTTCACCTCGTGGCCGTCCAGCTCGAGCAGCAGGCGCAGGCTTTCGCGCGCGTCGTCGTTGTCCTCGACGATGAGGATGCGCGTCGGGCGCAAGGTCGAGGACGCGGCCGGGCGCGTCGACGCCGACGGCTCGGCGCTCGCGGGCAGGCGCACGATGAGCTCGCTGCCGAGCCCTTCGCCCGCGCTGAGCGCCTCGACGGAGCCGCCGTGCAGCTCGACGAGGCGGCGCACCAGCGTCAGGCCGAGGCCGAGACCGTCGGCGCGCGCGTGACCGACGCCGCCGCCGCGCACGAACAGATCGAAGATCTGGGGCAGCAGCGCGGACGGGATCCCGCGCCCGGTGTCGCGCACGCGCAGGACGGCCTCGGAGCGGTCGGGCTGCACGCTGACCATCACCCGGCCGCCGCGCGCGGTGTAGCGGAGCGCGTTGTCCAGGAGATTCGCCACCACCTGCTCGAGCCGCGACGCGTCGCCGATCACCCACACCGGGTCGGTCTTCAGGACGACCTCGTGCTGGGCCGTCTTACCGGCCGCCTCGAACGCCTGGAGCGCGCGCCGGGCGACCTCGGCCAGCGCGACCGGCCGCCGCTCGACGACGATCCGACCCGTGGTGACGCGCGCGACGTCGAGCAGGTCGTCCACGAGGCGGGCCAGATGGTGGGTCTGGCGTCCGATGATCATCCGGATTCGCGCGGTGTCGTCGGTGCGGTCGCCGAGCCTTTCGAGCACCGTCACCGCATTGGTGATCGCCGCCAGCGGATTGCGGAGCTCGTGGGCCAGCATGGCGAGGAACTCGTCCTTGCGGCGGTCGCGCTCCTCGATCTCGCGATAGAGGCTTCGGTTGTCGAGGGAGATGGCGGTCCGGCTGGCCAGATCGCGGACGAGCTCGAGATCGGCCGTAGCGTAGCGCCGGCCGGAGTCGAGCATCGCGAAGGCCATCGCGCCGAGCGTGGCGCTGCGGGCGGGCAACGGCGCGACGATCGCCCACGTCCCACTGCCGTCCTTGGAGGGCAGGGGCTCCAGCTTGTGGCTGGCGATCACCCGCAAGGCCGCGTCGAGGATCTCGCGGAGCGCGGGGGTCCCGGCCGGCGGAGGTCCGAGCCGGCCCTCGGCGTCGACGCGGAGCCACACGCCCTCCGCTTCGGACGAGCGGGCGGCGTCGACGAGCAGGACGCCCGCGAGATCGGCCATGTACGGAAGCACCGCGCGGAGCAGATCGCCGGCGACGGAGGCGCTCTCGAGGGGCCGGCTCAGCACGCGCGTGGCCTCGGCCAGGACGCCCAGCCGGACGTTGTTGGCCTCGGCCGCGGCGCGCGCGGCCTGCTCGGTGGCCAGCGCCACCCGCTCCTCCGCGTGGCGGCGCGCCTGCACGTGCATCCGCGCCAGCTCCACGAACACCTTCACCTTCGTGCGGAGAATCTCGGGCAGGAAAGGGCTGAAGAGGTAGTCGACGGCCCCGAGCGAGTAGCCGCGGGCGGCGTGCAGCTCGTCGGTGTCCGCGGTGAGGAAGATGATCGGGACGTTGCGAGTCCGCGGGCGCTGCCGGACCAGGGCCGCGGTCTCGAACCCGTCCATCTCCGGCATGTTGACGTCGAGCAGGATCACCGCGACGTCGTGGTCCAGGAGATAGCGCAGCGCCTCGCGGCCGGACTCGACCGCGACGACGTTCTCCCCGAGCTCGGCCAGCACGGACTCGACCGCCATGCGCTGCCCCGGCATGTCGTCGACGACGAGGATGTCGACCCGGTCGCCGTCGGGTCCTTCGACCGCGCTCATCGCTCTCGCATACCCGCCCGCGTCATACTACCGAACCAGCCACGCCCGCAACATGGCCACGAGCTCCTCGGGATCGACCGGCTTGGCCAGATAATCCCAGGCTCCGGCCTCGATGCACTTCTCGCGGTCGCCCTTCATGGCCTTGGCCGTGACCGCGATGATCGGGACGTGCCGGGATCGCGGGTCTCGTCGAATCTGCCGGGTGGTCTCCATCCCGTCCATCTCCGGCATCATGATATCCATCAGCACCACATCGATGTCCGGGTAGGCCTGGAGCGCTTTGATGGCGTCCCGTCCGTTCTCCGCGGACACCACCAGCATGTGGTGCTCCTCGAGGACGCTGGTGAGGGCGAAGATGTTGCGAATGTCGTCGTCGACGATCAGGGCCTTCTTGCCGCCCAGCGCCCGGCTGCCGCCGTGCAGGTCGCTCAGGATCCGCCGTTGCGCCGCCGACAGGTCGCCGAAGCGGCGATGCAGGTAGAGGCTGGTCTGGTCCAGGAGCCGCTGCTCCGTTCGCACGTCCTTGAGGAGCAGGCCCGACAAGGTGCGCTTGATGCTCTCGATCTGCTCTTCGCCGTCGAGCTCTCCGTGCACCAGCACGGCCACCGCGTGCGCCGGCGCGCTGCGAAGCAGGCGCTTGCCGAAGTCCGGGGGCGTCGCCTCGGCGACCCGCGGGTTGAGGACCAGGCAGTCCGGCGCGCGCCGCTCGAGGGCCGCGATGGCGTCGGCACCGGAGGAGACGGCCGTGATACTGACGTCGGGCCCGCCCAGCAGGGAGACGAGCTGCTCGCGCCGCGCCGCGCCGGGCTCGACGATCAACAGCTCACGGGTCGCGTCGTCGGCGTCGCGCTTGATCGCCGCCACCGTCTCCTCGAGCGCTTGCCCGGTGGCCAGCGGCTTGGTGATGATCGTCCGCGCGCCGAGCCGGAGACCCCGCTCGGCATCGTCGTCGGTGGTGATGACGTAGACCGGGATGTGGCGGGTCGCCATGTCGTTTTTCAGCCGCTCGAGCACCCAGTAGCCGTTGATGTCCGGCAGCGAGATGTCGAGGGTAATCGCGCTCGGCGGGAACTCCTTGCTCAGCCCGAGCGCCGCCGCGCCGAACGAGGTGATCACACACTTGAATCCCTGCGCGTGCGCCTCGTCGAGGACGGCGCGCGCGAAGGCGGCGTCGTTCTCGACGATCAGCAGGACGCGATCACCCGGCTGGATGGCCCGACGGTCGTCGCTTTCCTCTTCGGCCGCGGTCGCGGTCGCGGCCTCGGCGAGCGCCGTGGCGACCGGCACGCGCGTGGCCGGCACCTGGGACACGCTCTCGACATCGCCGGTCGGGCGGCGGGGCGTCGCCGGCGGAGTGTAGGTCGTCGGCAGATAGAGCGTGAAGGTGCTGCCGTGCCCCGGCGAGCTCACGAGGTGGATCTCGCCGCCGAGCAGGCGCGACAGCTCGCGGCTGATGGCCAGACCCAGGCCCGTCCCGCCGAACGTGCGGCTGGTGCTGCCGTCGGCCTGCTGGAAGGCCTCGAAGACGATCTGCTGCTTCTCAGCCGGAATTCCGATCCCGGTGTCGGTCACGGAGAACGCCACCGCCGGACCGCGCCCGGCGAGGGCTCCGTGCTCCAGGTCGGCGGGGTTGGCCAGGCCGATGGTCAGGTCGACGCGCCCGTGCCGGGTGAACTTGAAGGCGTTCGACAGGAGATTCTTGAGGATCTGTTGCAGCCGCTTGGCGTCGGTGTGGATGGCCCGCGGGAGCTCCGGCTCGAGGTGGATGCCGAACTCGAGCCCCTTCGCCTCGGCCAGATGGTTGAACGTGCGCTCGACGAAGCCGTGGAGGTCGCCGAACCACATCTCGCCCACGTCGACCACGACGGTTCCGGACTCGATCTTGGACAGATCGAGAATGTCGTTGATGAGGTTCAAGAGATCGTTGCCGGACGAATGGATGGTCTTGGCGAACTCCGTCTGCCGCGCGCTCAGGTTGCCGTCGGGGTTCTTCGAGAGCTGATCGGACAGGATCAGCAGGCTGTTCAGCGGCGTGCGGAGCTCGTGCGACATGTTGGCTAGGAATTCCGACTTGTACTTCGAGGTCAGCGCCAGCTGCGCGGCCTTCTCCTCGAGCGCCTGTCGGGCCAGCTCCACCTCATGGTTCTTGCGCTCGACCTCGACGTTCTGGTGGGCGAGGAGATGCGCCTTCTCCTGCAGCTCCTGGTTGGTTTGCCCGAGCTCAGAGGCGAGCGACTGCGACTGAGCCAGCAGCGCCTCGGTCCGCATATTGGCCTCGATGGTGTTGATCACGATCCCGATGCTTTCCACGAGCAGGTCGAGGAAGGCCTTGTGCGTGGGGCTGAAGCGGTCGAACGACGCCAGCTCCATCACGCCCTTGACCTCGCCCTCGAAGAGCACGGGCAGGATGATGAGACTCGCGGGGGTGGCGCCGCCGAGCCCCGAGCTGATGCGCACGTAGTTCGCCGGCACGTTGTCGAGCAGGAGGCCCCGCTTCTCGCGCGCGCACTGGCCGACCAGGCCCTCGCCGATCCGGAACACGGTCGGCGCCTCGGCTTCGAGCGCGTACCCGGCGAGCAGCTTCAGTCGCTGCGGCTCGTCCGACGCGTCCAGGAGATAGAACGCGCCGCGGTGCGCGGAGACGACCGGCGCCAGCTCGGATAGGATGAGCCGGCCGACCTCGAGCAGGTCCTTCTGGCCCTGGAGCATCCGGCTGAACTTCGCGAGATTGGTCTTGAGCCAGTCCTGCTCGCTGTTCTTGAGCGTCGTCTCGCGGAGGTTGCGGATCATCTCGTTGGTGGTGTCCTTGAGGACCGCCACTTCGCCACGCGCGGCGACGGCGATCTCGCGGGTCAAGTCACCCTTGGTCACGGCGGTCGCCACCTCGGCGATCGCGCGGACCTGCGTGGTGAGATTGGCCGCGAGCTGGTTCACGTTGTCGGTGAGGTCCTCCCACGTCCCGGCGGCGCCGGGCACGCGCGCCTGGCCGCCGAGCTTGCCCTCGACGCCGACCTCGCGCGCGACCGTCGTGACCTGGTCGGCGAAGGTGGCGAGCGTATCGATCATCGAGTTGATCGTGTCGGCGAGCTCGGCGATCTCGCCCTTGGCCTCGAGGGTGAGCTTGCGGCGCAGGTCGCCGTTGGCCACGGCCGTGACGACGCGCGCGATACCGCGCACCTGGCCGGTGAGGTTGCTCGCCATCGAGTTCACGTTGTCGGTGAGGTCCTTCCAGGTGCCGGCGACCTCTTTCACGTCCGCTTGACCGCCGAGCTTGCCCTCGGTGCCGACCTCGCGGGCGACGCGCGTGACCTCGGCCGCGAACGACCGGAGCTGGTCGACCATGCGGTTGACGGTGTCCTTGAGGTCGAGGATCTCGCCGCGGACGTCGACGCTGATCTTGCGCGAGAGGTCGCCGGCGGCGACCGCCTTGGTGACGTCGGCGATGTTCCGCACCTGGGCGGTGAGGTTGCCGGCCATGAAGTTGACGGAGTCGGTGAGGTCCTTCCAGGTGCCGGCCACGTCCTTGACGTCGGCCTGACCGCCGAGCTTGCCCTCGGTGCCGACCTCGCGGGCGACGCGCGTGACCTCGGCCGCGAACGACCGGAGCTGATCGACCATGCGGTTGACGGTGTCCTTCAGCTCGAGAATCTCGCCGCGGACGTCGACGGTGATCTTGCGCGACAAATCGCCGTTGGCGACGGCGGTGGTGACCTCGGCGATGTTCCTGACCTGGGCGGTGAGGTTACCCGCCATTGAATTGACCGAATCGGTCAAGTCTCTCCAGGTCCCGGCCACGCCGCGGACGTCGGCCTGGCCGCCGAGCTTGCCCTCGGTGCCGACCTCGCGCGCGACGCGCGTGACCTCGGCGGCGAACGAGCTGAGCTGGTCGACCATCGTGTTGGTCGTGTTCTTGAGCTCGAGGATTTCGCCCTTGACGTCGACGGTGATCTTGCGGGAGAGGTCGCCGTTGGCGACGGCGGTGGTGACCTCGGCGATGTTGCGGACCTGCGCGGTGAGGTTGCCGGCCATCGAGTTGACCCAGTCGGTGAGGTCGCGCCACGTGCCGGACACGCCTTCGACACGCGCCTGACCGCCGAGCTTGCCCTCGGTGCCGACCTCGCGGGCGACGCGCGTGACCTCGGCGGCGAACGAGCGGAGCTGGTCGACCATCGTGTTGATGGTGTTCTTGAGCTCGAGCACCTCGCCCCGGACGTCGGCGGTGATCTTGCGGGACAAATCGCCGTTGGCGACCGCGGTGGTGACCTCGGCGATGTTGCGGACCTGGGTGGTGAGGTTGCCGGCCATCGAGTTGACCGAGTCGGTCAGGTCCTTCCAGGTCCCGGCCACGTCGCGGACGTCGGCCTGACCGCCGAGCTTACCCTCGGTGCCGACCTCGCGCGCGACGCGCGTGACCTCGGCGGCGAACGAGCGGAGCTGGTCGACCATCGTGTTGATAGTGTTCTTGAGCTCGAGCACCTCGCCGCGGACGTCCACGGTGATCTTGCGGGACAAATCGCCGTTGGCGACGGCGGTGGTGACCTCGGCGATGTTGCGGACCTGGGCGGTGAGGTTGCCGGCCATCGAGTTGACCGAGTCGGTGAGGTCTTTCCAGGTCCCGGCCACGTCGCGAACGTCGGCCTGGCCGCCGAGCTTACCCTCGGTGCCGACCTCTCGGGCCACGCGCGTTACCTCAGCGGCGAAGGAGCGGAGCTGCTCGACCATCAGGTTGACGGTCTTGGCGGCGCGGAGGAACTCGCCCTCCAGCGGGTGGCCGTCGGCCTCGAGCGCCACGCTCTGGGAGAGGTCGCCCTTCGCGACGGCGCCGATCACGCGCGCGGCCTCGCTGGTGGGCTGCACGAGGCTCGCGACCAGCGAGTTCACGTTCGCGACCGAATCGGCCCACGCGCCGGAGACCGGCCCCACCGACGCGCGCTCCGTGATCTTCCCGTGCCGTCCGATGGCGAGCCGAAGGCGCTCCAGCTCGGAGGCCAGGCGCTGGTTCATCTCGACCACCTCGTTGAATGTATCCGCGACCTTGCCCGCGACGTCAGTCCAGTGGTCGGGCAGCCGCACCGAGAAGTCTCCCTGGCGTACCGCCTTGAGGGCGCTCAGAAAGCGCGGCAGGTCAACGCTGGTCGAGGCCTGTGGGGCACGAGCCATCAGTGACTCCTTCTAAGGACAGGGGATTCCCTCGGCGAAATTCAGGCAATCGCCTGACCCGCCAATCAAAAGCAATATAGATGCCACGGGCTGGAGAACGGGCTATATGACCCAAACCCTGGTTTCTTAAGGTCCGGTTGCCCAACCAACTACCCCCTTTGTAATATCTACCAAGTAGTTATTACACTGCGTCCAGAGTGAGACACCCGACCCTGACATCTATAACGCTGGAGCGTCTATCCGCGTGACATCTATTAGGATAGGGCCGGGCGGCCCCATGTCCGGCCGCCGACCGACAGCCAGGAGGCCAGCCGTGCCGAAGGGATTGACCGTCGTCCTCAACCAGCCTGGAAAGCCGCTCGAGCTCGAGACCCTGCCGACCCCGGAGGTCGAGCCAGGCGGCATCCTCATCAAGAACACCGCCGCTGCCATCTGTGGATCGGACCTCCACTACTGGCGCAATGACGGCAACTACTCTGGGCCCGACATGAGGCGCGTGCCCGGCCACGAGTTCACCGGGGTGGTGGCCAGCCTCGGCAAAGGCGTCACGACGGATTCGCTGCGGCGGACCCTGAAGGAGGGCGATCGCGTCGCGTTTCCGTTCTTCAACCCGTGCAACCGCTGCTACTGGTGCGTGCGCGGCGAGCACCACGTCTGCCCGCACCGCCAGCGGCGAAGCATGCAGTTCACCTTGAACGAGTACCCGTACTGCGACGGCGGCTACGCCGAATACTATTTCCTGCCGCCCGGTCACTACGTCTTCAAGGTGCCCGACATTCTCCCCGACGAGTCGATTCCGCCGGTGAACTGCGCGATGTGCCAGGTGCTGCACGGGCTCGAATATTGCGGCATGCAATTCGGCGACGTCGTCGCGATCCAGGGCGCGGGCGGCCTCGGCATCTACGCGGCGGCCATCGCGGCCGAGAAGGGCGCCTCGAAGGTGATCTCGATCGACAAGCAGCCGGTGCGCCTCGACTTCGCGAAGCAGTGCGGCGCGACCGACGTCATCGACATGAACGAATTCCCGACGCCGGAAGCACGCGTCCAGCGCGTGAAGGATCTCACCGACGGGCGCGGCGCCGACGTGGTGGTCGAGGTCGTCGGCATCGCGGCGGCCACGGTCGAGGGGCTCGACATGGTCCGGCTCGGCGGCAAGTTCGTGGACATCGGCAACATCGTGCCGCAGCCCGTGAGCTTCCCCGCCATCAAGGTGATCTCGCAGCAGATCAAGTGGACGGGGCTCATGCACTACAACCCGTGGATCATGCCGAGCGCGCTCGAGCTCCTGGTGCGGACGCGGGACAAGTATCCGCTCTCGAAGGTGGTCTCGCACAGCTTCCCGCTCGCGGACGTCAACAAGGCATTCGCCTTCGCGGAGTGGCAGGGCAAGAACGCGGGCACGGCCGCGACGCGCGTGATCCTCAAGCCGTAGGGGCGGCGCCGCCGCCCGCCAGCCAGTCGAGGATCTTCGGATTCTCGTCCCGCGGGTAGGTGTGCGAGAGGTCCTCGATCTCGCGATAGACGAGCCGCGCGCCGGCGCACTGCAAGGCGTCGCGCCCGAGGTGTGCCGACGAGACCGGGAACATCCAGTCGAGCGCGCCGTGGATCATGTAGATCGGCCGGCCCGCGGCGTGCTGGAGCCCGTTCCCGGCGAAGAGGAAGGGATGGAGCACGCCGCACGCCGGCGCCAGGTGGGTGAACGGCATCTGCGCGTCCCGGAGGCCGCACAGCAACGCGTACGTCGCGCCGTCGGACATCCCGGTCAGTAGTACGCGCGAGCGGTCGACCGGATAGCGTTCCGCGACCGACTCGACCATCTGTCGCAGGCCTTCCGCGTCGGAATCTTGCAAACCCATGATGGACCAGGTGCGGTCGCGCGACGTCGGCGCCATCAGGAGCACGCCGCGCGAGCGCGCGTCGGCGAGCCAGCTCCAGAGAAAATCGCGCCCGTGGCCGTGGCCGCCGTGCAGTGCCACGACCAGCGGCATCGGCGTCCGGCCGTCGGAATCCTCGGGAACGTAGACCGAGAAGCCGCCTCGCTCGTCGCGCTCGTTGGAGGCGTGCAGCACGCCCACGCGCACCTGGTCGTCGCGCAGCGCGCCGTCGCGCAGGCGCGCGACGAGCGCGTCGTCGTCCCGCCGCGCCGGCTCGAGGAACCAGCGGCTCACCGGCTCGAACGCGGGCGCCAGCGGATAGAGCGTCTCCTGGATCCGGGCGAAGCGTCGGAGTGCGCGATAGAGGTCGATCGGATTGTCGGGCGATCGCGCGGCGTCGACGAACGCGGTGACCAGGTCGACCGTCTGCCGCCCCACGTCGATGAGGCGCTCGCGCATGAACCGCAGATCCTCCGGCCACTCGAGCTTGTCGAGGTCGCGCAGCGGTCCCGCGACGGCCTCGGCGCCCGGCGCGAGCTCAGCGGCCAGACGCGCGGCGACCGGAGGAAAGAAATGGCGCTGGACCCAGGTGACGCGCTCGAGCGTCTCCAGTAGCGGCTGCAGCAGACGGCCGATCGCGCCGATGACTTCGGGAGAGGACGGCATGGCGAGAAGCATCTCACAGAGCCTGTCGCTATGGTGACGCCCCGACGCGAGCGCCGCCGTTCTGGCACCGGGTCGAGGGCCCGAGAGGCCAGGTAGACCGCGACGTTGCCGCGCGATCGACCTGGCACCTCGGGTGCTTCATCTGACCCGCATGGCTCGCCGCTTCCGAGTCTTTGCCGTCGCCGCGGTCGTCTGGATCTCCTCCGCGGCGGGGAGCGCCGCGGCGCCGCTCCGGACCTTCTACGTCGACCCGGCCGGCAACGACTCCGCCGCGGGCTCGATCACGAGCCCCTGGCGCACCTTGCAGAAGGCCGCCGACACCGTGCGGGCCGGCGACCTCGTGATCGTCCGCGCCGGGCACTACGCGGGCCTCTATCTGACGACGAGCGGCACGGCAACCGATCCCATTATCTTCCGCGGCGATCCCGGCGCGATCGTCGACACGCAGAACCCGACGACGCCCGACGGGATCAACCTCGAGGGCGCGAGCTACGTCGTGATCGAGAGCTTCGCGGTGACCGGCGTGCCGCGCGCGGGCATCCGCGCGGTGCTGAACCACCACGTCACGATTCGCGGAAACACCGGCGACCTCAACGGGCGCTGGGGCATCCTCACGGGCTTCAGCGACGACCTGCTGATCGAGAACAACACGATGTCACGCTCGCAGGCCGAGCACGGCATCTACGTCGGCAACAGCGGCGACCGGCCCGTGATCCGCCGCAACATCGTGTGGGGCAACAACGCGAACGGCATCCACATGAACGGCGATCTGAGCCAGGGCGGCGACGGTATCATCTCGGGCGCCGTCGTCGAGGGCAACATCGTCCACGACAACGGGGCCGCCGGCGGCTCCGGCATCAACTGCGATGGCGTGCAGAGCTCGATCATCCGCAACAACCTCCTTTACAACAACCACGCCAGCGGCATCTCGCTCTACCAGATCGACGGCGGGCAGCCCGCGCGCGACAACCAGGTGCTCAACAACACGATCGTGATGGCGTCCGACGCGCGCTGGGCGATCAACATCCAGAACGCGAGCACCGGCAACATCGTGCGCAACAACATCCTCTACAACCAGCACTCGTTCCGCGGCAGCGTCGCGATCTCCGCCGACAGCCTGCCCGGCTTCGTGAGCGATACGAACGTCGTCATGGACCGCTTCTCGACCACGGCCGGCGTGACGGCCGTCAGGGCCGCCCACATCACGGAGCTCCGCGCCGCCGTCCTCGGCCTCGAGTAGCGAGCCCCGGCGGCGCCCCGGGGAGGATACCTGAAGTACACTAGGGCCGCGCGCGATCAGGGGTTGGGGGGGAGCGCCTCGCTCCCCCATCTTCAGATCAATACATGCGCCGGGAACTTCGGAAGCGCCACAGAGGGTAACCGCATGCGATTGAGCCTGGCCTACGAGATGCAGCGGCCCGTGGTCGACGACCACGCGGTCATCAAGGAAACGCTCGAGCAGTGCGTGCTCGCCGACCGCATGGGCTTCGACACCATCTGGTTCGTCGAGCATCACTTCTTGACGAGCTTCTCGATGTCGCCGTGCCCGGAAGTGATCTTCGGCGCGCTGAGCCAGCTGACCAAACGCATCCGCCTGGGGTTCGGCGTCGTGATCCTGCCTTATCACCATCCCGTGCGGGTCGCCGAGCGCGTGGCCATGGTCGATCACATGTCGGGCGGGCGCGTCGAGTTCGGCACCGGACGCTCGGCGCCCTACGAGCAGATGGGAATGGGAATCGATCCGCGCAACACGCGCGCCATGTGGGAAGAATCGCTCCGCATGATTCCGCGGATCTGGGAGGACGGCATGTTCTCCGCGGAAGGCCAGTTCTGGAAGGTGCCGCCGCGCGACGTGCGTCCCAAGCCCTACCAGAAGCCGCACCCGCCGATCTGGGTCGCCGCGCTGCAGCCGGCCACCTACGAGCTCGCCGCCGAGACCGGCATCGGCGTGATGGCGTTGAGCGTGGCGGCGCCGTCGTATCTGGCACCCCATATCAAGCAGTACAAGGAGCGCGTGCGGCACGCCAAGCCGGTGGGGAAGTTCATCAACGACCAGTGGCTGAGCTCCACGATGGCGCTCTGCGACTGGGACGGCAAGGGCGCGCGCGAGCTGGCGGCCAAGTCGCTCAGGACCTTCTTTGGGCCTGATCGGCCGTATCTGAAGGACCAGACCCATCTCTACGAGCAGCTCGTGGCCTCGTGGGGCGGCGTGCCCGAGCACTTGAAGGCGAATTTCGCGCGCTACCTGAAGGGCGAGGGGACGGCGGGCGCGCCCGAGGTGGATCTCTCCGGCGGGTCCGGGCAGATCGCGTCGGCCCTCTGGAACCAGATCGACGCCGACACCCTGGTCGAGCGCGGTGTGCTGGTGGCCGGCGACCCGGAGAGCTGCCTGCGCGGGATTGCGATCCACGAGGAAGCCGGTGTCGACGAGCTGCAGTTCCTGATGGCCACCGAGACCGTGCCGCACGAGAAGGTGATGACGTCGATCGAGATGTTCGGCAAGCACGTCATCCCCGAGCTGAAGAAGAAGGCGGCCGCGGCGGCGGGATGATCAGGGCCAGGGCGGAGGTCGAAGCCCTCACGCCGTACGCGGCGCCGCTCGAGGGCCGCCGGCCCTTCCTGCGGCTCGATTTCAACGAGAGCACAGTGGGGCCGAGCCCTCGAGTGCTCGAGGCGATTCGCCGCCTGCCCCCCGACGCGTACGCCGCCTATCCCGAGTACGCCGGCCTCAACGCGGCCTACGCGGAGAGCGTCGGTGTGCCGGAGCGCCACGTCGAGGCCTTCAACGGCGTCGACGCGGCAATCCGGGCGATCTTCGACGCCTACGGCGAGAAGGGCAGCACGTTCCTGACCACGGCGCCGACCTTCGGCTACTACGAGCCGTGCGCGCAGCAGCAGGGCATGGTGATCGACGAGGTCCTGTATCCGGAGGACCTCTGCTTTCCGCTGGCGGCGATCACGCGGAAGCTCGAATCGCGCCCGCGCCTGCTCTTCGTCTGCAACCCGAACAATCCGACCGGGACCCTCGTCGAGCCGTCCACGCTCGCGGCGCTCGCGCGCTCCGTGCCGCAGACCCTGGTGGTCGTCGACGAGCTCTACGTGGCCTTCACGGGCCGGTCGGTCGTGCCGCTGGCGCTCGAGCTCCCCAACGTGGTCGCGCTCCAGTCCCTGTCGAAGGCGGCCGGGCTCGCCGCCCTGCGGCTCGGCTTCGCGATCGGCCATCCGACGATCGTCGAGCGGTTGCGTCGGGTGACCGGGCCGTACGACATCAACATGCTCGCGGTCGTCGCGGGCAAGGCCGCCCTGGCCGACCCCGACCACACGCGGCGCTACGTGGCCGAGGTGCTCGCGGCCCGGGAGTGGACCCTGGACGAGCTGCGCCGTCTCGGCGTGCGCTGCGCCGGCGAGGGCGGCAACTATCTCCTGGTGTGGCCTCCGGGCGATTGCGAGGCCGCCGTGCGGACCTTACGCGAGCGGGGGATCCTCGTGCGGAGCATGGCGAAGAAGCCCGTCATCGACGGCAGCTTTCGTCTCACGATCGGCACGCTCGCCGACATGCGGCGCTTCGTGAGCGCGTTCTCGCCGATCGCGGCGCCCTAGTCGCGATCGGCGCGGTAGTGCGTGGCGTAGGCGCGCCGACAGCGCTCGCGTAGCTCGGCCTCGTCGATCTCCCGCCCGGCGAAGCGCGCGGTCGAGATCTCCGACAGATCGATCTCCGAGGTCCCATCGACGATCCACTCGGCGAGCGCTTCGCCGAGGGCGGGCGAGGCGCTGAGGCCTCCCACACAGCAGCCGCTCATCACCCACGCACCCGCGATGCCCGGCAGCGGCCCGACCAGGTAGCGGTCGTCGGTCGTGAGCATCGGCAGGCCGCCGCGGTACTCGGCGATCCGAATCGCCGAGTCCTGGAAGATCGGGAACTGGTCGGCGACGCTCGCCGCGAGCCGCCGGAGCACCTCGATGTCCAGCGGCAGGTCGGCCATCTCGAACGCCGGCGCGAGCGCGGCCGCGTCGACCTGCAGCGGATCGGACTCGTAGCCGCCCAGCATGAGGCCGCCGCGCTCGTGGCGCACGTAGACGTGCGCGTCGATCACGCGGGCGATCGGGAACTCCGGGACCACGCCCGGGATCGGCTCGGTGATGAAGAGCTGATGGCGCGTCGGCACGACTTGCAGCGACGCGCCGAGGCTCTCCGCGACCACGCGCGACCACGCCCCCGCGGCGTCGACGACCACGCGGGTGGCGATCGTCCCCTGCGGCGTGCGCACGCCCTCCACGCCGCGCGGGCCGATCTCGAAGCCGATGGCCGGCGTGTGGGGCAAGAGGGTCGCGCCGATCTTCTCGGCCGCGCGGCAGTAGCCGATCGGAAGCTCCGCCGGCTCGACGTTGCAGTCGGTCGGGCTCCACGTGACGGCGGCGATGCCGCGCTCGCGCAGGATCGGCAGCCGCCGCCGGGCCTCGGCGGTCGACACGAAGTCGATCGGGATGCCCGCGTCGCGTCCGCGCTCGACCTCGCGCCCGAGCTGGGCGGCGTCGCGCTCGTTGCGTGCGATCTTGAGCGCCCCGCTCTGGGTGAACCTGAGCGGCTGGCCGGTCTCGTCCGTGAACGTCGCGAGCTTCACGACGGCGCGGCGGGCGATGGCGGTGAGGGCGGGGGTGGCGCGGACCTGACTGGTGAGGCCGGCGGCGCGAGGCGAGGTCTGCGAGGCGAGGCGGGAGCGATCCAGCAGGGCGACCTGCAGCCCGTGCCGGGCCAGGTGGTAGGCGACGCTCGAGCCGAACGCGCCCGAGCCGACGACGACCGCGTCCGCCGCGTCGATCATCGGCCCGGGCGCCTCATCGGTCCGCCCGCCTCAGTCGCGGAGCGTGTCGAGCCGCTTGACGATCTCGCGCTTGGGCGCCGCGCCTACCAGCCGGTCCTTCTCGACGCCGTACTTGAAGAACACGAGCTGCGGGATCGCTTGCACACCGAAGCGCGCCGCCAGCGCCGGCTCCTCGTCGACGTTCACCTTGGCGATCGTCGCCTGGTCGCCGACCTCGCGCGCGATCTCATCGAGCACGGGCGCGATGACCCGGCAGGGACCGCACCACGGCGCCCAGAAGTCGATCACGACCGGGCGCTCGCTCGTGACCACGCCGTCGAACGTGGCGTTCGTGAGGTGCACGACCGGATTGCTCATCGAGTCCACCCCCTCCGGCCTTGTGACGCTACAATGCCGCGCATGGATTCAACTGGGGCGGGTCTCCAGGAACCGCGCGAGCTCGTTCATGTGCTCGTCGAAGAACGCGAACACAGGGATCGAGCGGTAGCGCCCCTTCTTGAGGTACTGGTCCATCAGGTCGAGATTCGCGTCGCGTGGAAAGAGCCGCAGCTCGATGTCCTGGCGGCCCTCGACGAGCTTGGCCACGAACGGCACGTGGGCCAGACACGTGCCGCACCAGTCCTCGCTGATGACCAGCACCCGGCGCGTCCCGCCGAGACGCTCGAGAATCTGCGCGTCGTCGGGCCCGATCGTGACCTCGTCGAGTGCGTCCACGAAGCGGTCTCGATTGACGGACATGCGATCGACGTACTGCGGCAGGGTCAGCCCCTGCTCGAATCGCTCCTTCGTGACCACCAGTTCTCCTCCTGGGAAAGCCCAGTCCCGGTACCCTATCACGGAAGCCTGGAGGCTCATCGCGCATGAAGATCACCACGGTTCAGACGCTCGTGCTCAATATGCCGATGCTGATCGACGGACCCACGCCGATGCTCGGCGGCCGGCCGCGCACCAGCATCGACATGCTGCTCGTCCGCGTCGAGACCGACGGCGGCATCGTCGGCTGGGGCGAAGCGTTCGGCCATCGCGTCTTCCCGGCCACGCGGGCGATCATCGACACCCTGCTCGGGCCCATGTGCGTCGGCCGCGACCCGAGCCAGATCTCGGCGATCCACGACGAGGTGCAGCGCCTGCTACACGGGATCGGGCGCAACGGCCCGGCGATGTACGCGCTGTCGGGCATCGACATCGCCCTCTGGGACATCGCCGGCAAGGTCGCGGGTGTTCCACTCTACCGTCTGCTCGGCGGGAGCCCGCGCGCCGATCTGCCCGCCTACGCGAGCCTCTTGCGCTACGGTGCGGCCGAAGCCGTCGCGCGCTACACCCAGCAGGCGCTGGGACGCGGCTATCGATTGATCAAGCTGCACGAGATCAGGGTGCCCGAGGTGAAGGCCGCACGCGACGTCGCCGGCCCGGGCATCCCGATCATGGTCGACACGAATTGCCCGTGGACCGTGCCCCAGGCGATCGAGATGGCGCGCCGGCTGGCGCCGCTCGATCTGCACTGGCTCGAGGAGCCGGTGTGGCCGCCCGAGAATCTCGCGGGGCTCGCCGAGGTGCGCGCGCGCGGGGGCATCCCGACCGCGGCGGGCGAGAACTACGGCACCGCGTGGGAGTTCCGCCGCGCCATGGAGGCGGGCGCGATCACCTACGCACAGCCGAGCGTCACGAAGGTGGGCGGCGTCACCGAGATGCGCCGGGTGATGACGCTCGGCGAGATGTTCGGCGTGCAGGTCGTGCCGCACTCGGCCTACTTCGGCCCCGGGCTCCTCGCCTCGATCCATTGCATCGCGGCGCTGGCGAGCGATTCCCCGGTCGAGCGCTTCTACTGCGACTTCGCCGACAACCCGCTGAACGACGCGATCCATCCCAAGGACGGCCGCATCGCGGTGCCCCAAGGGCCGGGGCTCGGCGTAGATCCCGATCCGCGCCTGCTCGAGAAGCTGCGGACGGGGTAGCCGAGCGATGGCCGAGGAAGCGGCGCGAGCGAAGAGCGTGCCCGGCTATCTCCCGGGCACGGACATGCCGCGGTTCATCCGCGACATGATGGAGTTCGTCGGCATGTCGGAGGCGGACGTGGCGGCGATCCGCCGCTCGGCGCCGAACGTGCTCGCCCACGAGCGCGAGCTGACGACCGCCCTCTACGACCACTTCATCAAGTTCCCGCGCTCGGCGCAGTTCTTTCTCAAGCCGGACGGCGAGGTAGACCAGGCGCGGCTCGAGCGGCGCAAGCACAGCCTGGGGCGCTGGCTGCGCGAGACCGCGGAGGCGGCGATCACCCAGGAGTTCTCCTACTACCTGCTCAGCGCCGCCCTGGCGCACGGCCATCGCCCCACGGCGCCGGGCGCGATTCCGCAGCACCTCATGGTCGGCGCGATGAGCCTGACGCAGTCAGCCCTCGCCGGGATCTTCGCGCAGGAGCTCGGCGCGGACGAAGCGGCGGCCGCGAGCATCGCCTGGAACAAGCTGCTACTGGTTCAGCTCAGCGTGTTCATGCTCGCTTACGTGCCGCCGCGCGCGGTGCTGTAGTCGGCCGGCGTCGGGCTCGCGGTGACTCGACGATCTTCAGGCGGCTAGAGGGCGCTCAGGCGTCCCACTGGCGCGGGCCGTCGTCGTCGTATCCGCACTGCTCGCACGGACTGAAATAGTGGGTGGCGGGCGGCATGGCTACCGCGAGACGCAGCGAGTTCTCGGTGCCGACCGTCTTGATGTGATGCACGGTGCCGCGCGGCACCCAGACGATGTCGTCCTTGCGCGCCTCGACGACGATGCCGCCGGTCAGCTCCCAGGTGAACTCGCCCGCCATCACCACCCACCACTCGTCGAAGTCGGCGTGCCAGTGCGGGCGGTTGCCGCCGCCCGGACGGTTCGCGATCAAGGTGACGAGGTTGCGCTCGTCCTGGATGACCCGGCGCGACCACGGCGGTGGCCCCATCTTGGCCACGAGATCGGCGATGCGCGTGCGGAGCACGTTGGGCCCGTCGGCGCTCGCGGCTCGCGGCGGCGTGGGGCCGGTCGCGAAGTGAGGAATGGTGATCGTGGTGATCGGCACGTCGCCCCTCCGGTTCGATTAGCTACAGCACGCGGCGAATGGCCGCTTCGATCCGGCCTCGGTCGGGCAGGGCGGCCTGCTCCAGGGTCGGGCTGTACGGCACCGGCACGGGCGCCGCGCAGACGCGCTGCACGGGCGCCTTGAGCGCGCCGAACGTCTGGGGATCCTCGGTGACCAGCGCGATGATCTCGGACGCGGCGGAGCACGTCGCGGGCGCCTCGTCGACGACGACCAGCCGTCCGGTCCGGCGGACCGAGGCGCGAATCGCCGCCGCATCCATCGGTACGAGCGTGCGCGGATCGAGCACTTCGATCGAGATCCCATCCTTCGCCAGCGAATCTGCGACGGCGAGCGCCTCGCGCACGTAGTAGGCGAGGCCCACGACGGTGACGTCCCGGCCGGCCCGCTTCACGTCGGCCACGCCGATCGGCACGGTGTGATCGCCATCCGGCACGGGCCCGGTGACGCCGGCCAGGCGGCTGCACTCGAAGAACACCACCGGGTTGTTGTCGCGGATCGCGCTCTTGAGCAGGCCCTTGGCGTCGGCCGGCGTCGAGGGGAGGATGATCTTGAGCCCCGCCAGGTGCATGAACATCGAATAGGGGCTCTGCGAGTGCTGGGCCGCGAGCTGGATGCCGCCGCCGGTCGTGCAGCGGAAAGTCACTGGGAAGTCGGCCTGGCCGCCGAACATGTAACGGATCTTGCTCGCCTGGTTGACGATCTGATCCATCGCGACGAACGAGAACGTGACCATGCCCCAGTTCACGACGGGGCGAAAGCCGCTGCCCGCCGCGCCCAGCCCGATCCCCGTGAAGGCCGCCTCGGAGATCGGCGTGAAGCGCACGCGGCGGTCGCCGAACTTGTTCTCGAGGGCCGGGGCGCGGCCGGTGGCGAACGTGATCACCCGCTCGTCGCGCTCCATCTCTTCGATCATCGCCTCTTCGAGCGCCTGCGTGACCGTGATCTCTCGCACTGGCTCGCTCCTCATTCGGCGAACATGTCGACCAGGAGATCGTTCGGGTCGGGGTACGGGCTCTTCTCGGCAAACTCGACCGCCGCGGCCAGATCGCGCTTCACCCGGTCGCGGATCGCCTGCACGTCGGCCGCGGTGACGAGCCCGCGAGCGATCAGCACGGCCTCGAAGCGCGCGATCGGATCGCGATCGCGCGCGCGCCACTGGGCCAGCAGGTCGGCCGACCGCAGATCGGGCTGGGGCGCGTCGCGCATGGCGTGGAACAGCCAGCGGAACGTCTTGCAGTGGAGCAGGGTCGGGCCACCTCCCCGACGCGCTCGCTCGACGGCCTGACGGGCGGCCTCTCGCACCGCGAGCACGTCGTTGCCGTCGACGGAGACGCCCGGCATCCCGTAGGCCGGCGCGTGCAGGGAGATGTCTGCCTCGGACCGCACCGACTCGACGGCGTTGCCGGCGCCGTAGCGGTTGTTCTCGCAGACGAAGAGCAGGGGCAGCTTCCAGAGCGACGCGATGTTGAGCGTCTCGTGGAATTCGCCCTCGCCGGTGGCGCCGTCGCCGAAGAAGCACGCGGCGACCGCGCCCTGGTCCTCGAGCTGCGCGGCCAGCGCCGCGCCGCAGGCGATCGGCATGCCGCCGGCGACGATGCCGTTGGCGCCCAGCATCCCGATGGCGAAGTCGGCGATGTGCATCGAGCCGCCCTTGCCCTTGCAATAGCCGTCGGCGCGGCCGAAGAGCTCGGCCATCATCCGGTTGATGTCGGCGCCCTTGGCGATGCAGTGCCCGTGGCCCCGGTGGGTGCTCGTGATGCGATCGGTCGGGCGCAGCGCGGCGCACACGCCGACGGCGACAGCCTCCTCGCCGACGTAGGGATGAAGCGCCCCGTAGATCCGCTTTGCCGTGCGCAGCTCGACCGCGAGCACATCGAACTCGCGGATCAGGATCATCTGCCGGAGGATCTCGACCAGCTCCACCTTGTCCTGTGACACGCCAGGCCTCCCCGGGGTCCGAAACCCGCGCCCAGTGTAGGCCAGAACGACCATCTGGGCCAGACCGCGGCCTCATCCACGACCGGATGCACGGGCGGGAAGACGCGTGGTATAACTTCGCTCGCCATGCACTTCGGGCTCTTCATCGAAGAGATGCGCCGCGGCGCCACCGCGGTCTCGGCCTTCGACGACGCCTTCGAGCTGGCCGACCTCGCCGAGGACTGGGGCATGGACTGCGTCTGGCTCGGCGAGATCCACTTCACGCCCACTCGGTCTGTCATCTCGGCCTCGCTCCTGGTGGCGAGCTCGATCGCCAGCAGGACGAAGCGCCTGCGCATCGGCACGGCCGTCCAGGTGCTGCCGCTGAATCACCCCCTGCGCATCGCCGAGGAGATCGCGACCATCGATCAGATCAGCAAGGGCCGGTTCGAGTTCGGGATCGGCCGCAGCGGCGTGGTGCGCAGCTACGACGTCTACGGCGTGCCCTACGGGGAGAGCCAGGCCCGGTTCCACGAGACGCTGACGATCCTGCGCGAGGCGTGGAAGGGCGCGCCGTTCAGCCACGTGGGCGAGTTCTATCGCTTCCAGAACGCGACGGTGTCGCCGCGCCCGTATCAGACTCCGCATCCACCGATCCGTATGGCGACCACCTCGCACGAGACGTTCGGGGTGGCCGGCCGGCTCGGGCTGCCGATCTTCGTCGGCCTGCGAGCGACGGACATGGACGATCTCAAGCTGTCGCTCAAGTCGTATCGCCTGGCCTGGAGCGAGGCCGGACATGCGGGCACGCCGAGCGCCTACGTGCGCATCCCCGTCTACGCCGCCGCGACCGAGCGCGCGGCCCTCGAGGAGCCGCGCGAGAGCATCGCGGCTTTCTTCGCGCGACAGTCCGAGCTCGCGCGCTCGGCGGTGGGACGGGCCGGGGCCGGTCCCGCCGAGCGGCGGAGCTTCCAGGCCGAGCGCATGGCGAATCTCTCGTACGACGACATCCTCGCGAAGAAGGTGGCATTCGGTACGCCGGCCAAGCTGATCGAGCGTCTGAGGCAGCTTCAGGCCGAGCTCGGCATCGACGGCATCTTGCTCGAGCCGAACTCGGGCGGGCTCATCCCGCCCGCGCTGGAGCGCGAGAGCCTGCGGCTCTTCACGCACGAGGTGATCCCGGCGTTCAGGAGGTCCTAGACATGGCGACCGTCGGCTCGGGCAAGTACACCTACCGCCTCATCGAGAACTGGGCGCAGCTGCCGACGGGCCAGGCGTTCGGCAACACCAGCGCGGTCGCCACCGATTCGCAGGACCGCGTCTACGTCTTCCAGCGGAAGGATCCGCCGGTGATGGTCTTCGATCGCGACGGCCGGCATCTCGGCGGCTGGGGCATCGGCGCGTTCGCCAGCCCGCACGGCATCTACATCGCCAACGACATCGTCTACCTGACCGATCGCGACGATTCCGTGTGCCTCATGTACACCCTGGACGGCAAGCCCCTCCAGGTACTGGGGCGCCGCGGCGCACACTCGGACACCGGGTGCGAGAAGCCGGGCGAGCTCGTGCCGCGCGCGGCCGGCCCGTTCAACTATCCGACCGAGATGGTGCCGTCGCCCTCCGGCAACTTGTACGTGACCGACGGCTACCGCAACGCCCGCGTGCATCGCTTCGACGCCGACGGCCGGCTGCTCGGCTCGTGGGGCCACCCGGGCAAGACGGAGCCGGATCATTTCCACCTGCCGCACAGCCTCGTGGTCGACAAGAGCGGCCTGGTTTACATCTGCGACCGCGAGAACAACCGCATCCAGGTCTTCGACGCCAGCGGCAAATTCCTCACGATCTGGTCCGATCTGCGCCGGCCGCTCGACATCTCGATCGACCGCGAGGGACTCTTCTGCGTCAGCGAAGGCGGCGTCAGCGGGCTCTCGCCGCGCATCAGCATCATGGACTCGCAGGGCAAGGTCGTCGCGCGATGGGACTCGCTCTCGGCCCACGGCAGCTGGATCGACGCGCACGGCGACATCTACCTGGCGCTCGGCGCCCGGATGCGCATCGACAAGTACGAGCGGCAGAGCTAGCTCTACTTCTTTGCCACCGGCACGGGAATGCCCGGAATCTTCACGTTGACCGAGCCCAGGTGGTTGCGGCTCGTGAAGTAGAACGTCTTCCAGTCGTCGCCGCCGAAGGCGATATTCGTCGTGGCCGGAGCGCCGTGCACGATGCGGCCGAGCTTCTTGCCGCGCGGGTCCATGATCCAGATTCCGCCGGCGCCGCCGCAGTAGACGTTGCCTTCCACGTCGACCTTCATGCCGTCGGGCACGCCGGGCTCGTCGCCGCCGAGGTCAGCGAAGACGCGGTCGGTCTGTTTCGCGAGCGTGCCGTTCGGGAGCAGATCGAACGCCCGGATGTGCTTGCGGCGCGTGTCGTTGATGTAGAGCACGCTCTCGTCCGGCGAGAACGCAAGCCCGTTCGGCAGCACGAAATCGTCGACGAGCAGGGTGTAGGTGCCGAGATCGGGCGTGAGCCGGTAGACGCCGGAGAAGGTGAGGTCCCACTGCTCGGGGGCGAGGGGACTGGTCCACGGATCGGTGAAGTAGATGCAGCCGTCGGACTTGACCACCACGTCGTTGGGACGGTTGAGCCGCTGTCCCTTGAAGCTGTTCGCGAGCACCGTGAGGCTGCCATCGAGCTCAAGGCGCGTGACCCGCCGGGTGTCGTGCTCGCAGGCGATCAGCCGACCCTGCAGATCGCGCGTCAGCCCATTCGCGCGGTTCGTCGGCTCGAGGAATACCGACACGCCCTGGCCGGGCACGTACTTCATCCGCCGGTTGTTGTGGATGTCGCTGAAGAGGAGGTAGCGCCCTTCCTTCCACCAGAGCGGGCCTTCGGCGGGCCCCTGGGGGCCGCCGAATCCATCGGCCAGCGCGTGGATGGGCTCGGACGTGGCGATGATCTTTTCCAACTCCGGGGCGAATTGTTCGATCTTCGTGGCCATGATGGCTCCTTGGGCACGTGGCGCCTGCGACCCCGCGGTGCCCAGCTTGCGGTATCAGTTCGTCGACTCTTGCCGGGTTCTGCGACCGGCGCCTATTCTCCTATCAACTATGGCGCTCGAGATCAATGACGACGTGCGCCAGCCCAGACTGCTGGATCGCGTGCGCGAGGCCAACCGACTGCGGCACGGCAGTCGAAGCACCGAGAAGTCCTATATCGGATGGATCCGCCGCTTCATCCTGTTTCACGGCAAGCGGCATCCGGCCGAGATGGGCGCGCCCGAGGTCGCGCGGTTTCTCAGCTCGCTCGCGGTCGAGGGGCAGGTGGCCGCGTCGACCCAGAACCAGGCGCTGAGCGCGCTGCTGTTTCTCTACCGCTACGTCCTGCACCAGGACTTGCCCTGGCTCGACGACGTCGTTCGAGCCAGGCGACCAAAACACCTGCCGGTCGTCTTGACCCGCGACGAAGTGCGCGCAGTCATCTCCAGGCTGGACGGCACGGCTCGGCTCATGGCCACGCTTCTCTATGGCTCCGGGCTGCGCCTGCTCGAGTGTGCCCGGCTGAGAGTGCAAGACGTTGACTTCGCGATGAATCAGATTATTGTCCGTGACGGCAAGGGCGCCAAGGATCGCGTGACAGTGCTGCCAGCCGTGGCCAAGGAGGCTTTGACCCGGCATTTGCTCAAGATGAAGCGACAGCATGAAGCTGATCTGATGTTCGGCGCCGGCTGGGTCGAGCTGCCGTGGGCCCTGGCTCGTAAATACCCGAACGCGGGACGGGAATGGTCGTGGCAGTGGGCGTTTCCGGCTACCCGGTTCTACTTCGACTGGGCGACGGGCCAGCGTCGGCGACATCATTTGCACGAATCCGTCCTGCAGCGCGCCGTGTTCGACGCAGTTCGGCGGGCGGGGCTCAGCAAACGCGCCACGCCGCATACGCTGCGGCACTCCTTCGCCACTCACTTGCTCGAAGACGGACGCGACATTCGCACCGTCCAGGAACTCCTGGGCCACAACGACGTCAGTACCACGATGATCTATACCCACGTCCTCAACCGCGGGCCCTCGGCCGTGACGAGCCCCGCGGATCGTGTTCTGGATCTGTGACGACGCTGGCCCTGGGGCGCCTTGGCGAGCTATGCCGGTCTGGGTATCTCGGTGTACTACTGGTGGGAGACGGACGAAATCCGCGTCAGACTGAAGATGATTCGTCCTTCGTCCGGGACGTGCCGCCGCGATATGCTGCGAGATATGCTGCGAGGCAGGGATACGCAGTTCTGTGGAATTAGAAGTTACCCTCGACAAACATCCGAGGGGCTGTCGGCGCTGGACAGAGCAAGCGCGCAGCCGGTTGCGTCGGCCGGCGAGGCGCGGTCCCCCAAATGCGGCTGAGCGCCGAAGCCAAGGTGTCTCACTTGGAGCGTGGCGTGGCGGCTGCGGGCCCCGGGATGGCGATTGTGGGTCTTGGCGAGAGTGCAGCGGGCACGAGTGGCGGTTTGCGGGTTCACAACCGCATGCAGGCGACGGCGGGTCCACTCGTCGTGACCGCGAGTGCGGTTCGCCGCCGCGCCTGATACGGTCGTTAGGCGGCGAAGGGTGCCGTCTTCATCGTTCATATGCCGGAAGATCGAATGAGCCACCGCGCGCCCTGGGAGTGTACGTTCGCAAAGGAGCAGCGCAGCCGCTGCCTTCCCGGCAAGAGACCGCGCACGGACCACAAGTATTTCGAGGTCCTGTCCCTCTGCATCCTGCAGGCTGGCCTGAGCTGGGCCAGCGTGCGCAGGAGCTGGCCGCGCTACCGGAGCGCGTTCCTCGATTTCGAAATTGCGAAGCTCGCGCATGCAACTCCTGCAGCGCTGCTCCGCAGGCCGGGCGCGCTGAGGAACCGGAAGAAGGTCGCGGCCCTTGTTGCGAATGCGCAGGAGTTCGAGCGCATCCGCGCAGAGCATGGCACGTTCGCGCGCTATCTTCGCACGGTCAAATCGGATAAGGATGCGTGCACGATTCTGCAGGA
>QHTE01000133.1 GCA_003220685.1 Candidatus Rokuibacteriota bacterium | reverse complement strand
GTCGACCTCGTCCTGCCAGTTCTCGAGGTATCGCGGAATCTCGTCACGGTCGCTCATGAGCCCTCGCCCCCTGGTCACCCGGACTTCTCACGGGTGACTGTAACGGCCCATGGGCCACTTATCCAGAGCCGGGAGCATGGAACCTTCGCGGGGTCGGGCGACGCGCTCTGGAGCCATCTCGGTTCGCGGCCGGCATTTTGGGAGATCGGGTGCCCATTCGATTCGGGGCGCTAAAGTCCGCCACTGACTGACACGATGAGGTCGCGCAGCCAGCGGTGAGCCGGGTACGCATCGAACCTTCGGTGCCACAGCAAGGACGTACGCACCGACGGCGATCTTAACGGCAGTTCACACAGCTCGAGCGCGGCGCCCCGAACGAGTGCCGTCGCGACTCGTCGGCTCAGCGTTGCAACGAAGTCGGACTTCGCAAGAACCGAGCCCGCCGAGAGATAGGGTAGGCGCAGTTCGATTTGCCGCTTCGTCCCGTGGGTGGCCAGCGAGCGGTCGATGAATCCCGTGTCGTCTCCGCTCGACGAAATCGCAGCGTGTCTCAGCGCTCCGAACGCCGCGGTCGATAGCGGTCGGTGGCCGGTCGGATGGGTCCGTCGCATGACCGCGACGAACTCGTCCTCCAGCACTTTCGCGGTCGCGAACCGTTCGCCGACGTCGTCAAACGTCCCGATCGCAATGTCGAGGTCGCCACTGTCGAGAAGCTCGAGGACGTCGAGGGTTCCGCTCGGCCGCAGATCGAGCTGCAGATGCGGCGCTGCTGCGAACACCGCCGAGACGAGCGGCGCGGCCAGGACGATCGCCGCGTAGTTGTTGACCGCGATCGAGAACCGTCGGCTCGCCTCGGCCGGAACGAATGCCTCCGGCTCGAGCGCGCGCTCCATGTCCGCGAGCGCCTTTCGTAGCGGGAGCGCCAGCTGCTCCGCGCGGGGCGTCGGCGCCATGCCTTTGGGGGTGCGAATGAACAGCTGATCCTTCAGCAGGTATCGCAAGCGGTTCAGCGCATGGCTCAGCGCCGGCTGGCTCATCCCGAGCCTCCTCCCGGCCCGCGTCACGCTCCGCTCTTGCATCAAGCCGTCGAAGACCACTAACAGGTTCAGATCGAAGGCTCGCCAATTCACGTGGCGCATCTCCATGTGATAACAATGAATTTGCAGCATTGTACCCCGCGGCGTAGCGTTCAGGGGTGAGCACAACACGCAACGCGGGAGGGTAGTCATGATCACGTGGATTCACGCGGGACCGTCGGTGGCGGCAGCATTCCTTGGCTCGTTGGTCGAATGCGTCGAAGCGGCGACAATCGTGCTCGCGGTCGGCACGGTGCGCGGGTGGAGGTCGGCGCTCGCCGGGGCGCTTGCCGGCGTCGCGGTTCTCGCCGGTCTCGTGGGCCTGCTGGGCCCCGCCCTCTCCACCATCCCCGTCTCCTTGCTCCAGGTCGTCATCGGCGTGCTGCTCCTGCTGTTCGGGCTCAGCTGGCTGCGCAAGGCGGTCATGAGGGCTGGGGGCGTCATGCCCCTGCGTGACGAGCAACGGGCGTTTGCCAGCACAACCGCGACGCTCCGCATGCCGACCGCCACGACCTCGCGTCGCTGGGATCGGGTCGCGCTGATCGCAAGCTTCAAGGCGGTCCTCCTCGAAGGCGTCGAGGTCGTCTTCATCGTTCTTGCCGCAGGTGCCGCGAGCCAGACGATCCTTCCGGCGAGCCTGGGCGCCGTCGGCGCGACACTTATCGTCACGCTCGCCGCCCTCGCGCTTCGACGGCCGCTGGCGCGCGTGCCCGAGAACACGTTGAAGTTCACCGTCGCGGTGCTCCTCGCAAGCTTCGGCACGTTCTGGGTCGTTGAGGGATTGGGCATCCCTTGGCCGGGAGGTGATCTCGCGATTCTCGGCCTCGCCGCGGCCTTTCTCGCCGGGTCCCTGCTCGCGGTCGAGGTGCTACGCCGGCACGCAGGTGCGATGCGCCGTTCGCGAGGTGCGGCATGAGCGCGCTGGCGACAGTCGTCGATCCCGGGACTCGGGCCGAGGCCATCTGGCGGCGCCGATCGCTGCGTGACGGGTGACGCCTTGAACCGATTCGACTCGATCGCTCCAACGCCGCCACGTACGCTCTGGGAGCTTTTCCTGGGATTTCTCTCGATCGGCGCCCGTTCGTTCGGCGGCGTGTTGCCGGCCGCACATGCGATCATGGTCGAGAAGCGGCGTTGGCTGACGCCGGCTGACTTCACCGAAGTGTGCGCGTTGTGCCAGATCCTCCCGGGACCGAACATCGGCAACGCGGCGATCGTGCTCGGCAAGCGCTGGTTCGGCATCCGCGGCGCGATCGTCGGGTTCTTGGGCCTCTTCGCGCTGCCGTATCTGTGGGTCCTCACGCTTGCGGTTCTGTACACGCAC
>QHTE01000134.1 GCA_003220685.1 Candidatus Rokuibacteriota bacterium | reverse complement strand
AGCGCGAGCCCGTTCCAGACACGTACGGGGTCCGGCGAGAGACCGGCCTCGGCAGCGCCCGTGAGCGCACCGCCGACGACCACGGCGAGCACCGTGAGTCCGAAGGCGAACGCCCGGACTCTTGCGAGCCTCGTGTCACCTTGATTCCCTGCGTTGGGAGCACGGGTGAGGAGCAGTGCGATGAGGTTCATGGAAGGTTCCTTTCTCCCGAACCGACCAACTTTCCCTCGTCGTGGCACCACGTCGCGGGAGTGGCTGTTCTGGTGCGGCGGAGCTCGTTCGCGTGGAAGGGCGCGATTGGAGCCGGCTTGGAGCGCAGCAAACATAGAGTTCCATCTCCGCGACCGAACGCATCTCGCCACTGGGTGTCTACCGTCCGCTAGTGTGCTTCCGGGTAGCCGACGGCTTACGGGTGCATCGCCAGCATGTCATCCGGGATTTCCGATTTGGACCCAAGTTCTCGTTCCCTCGCGTTTCTGAACGGACGACGTGACGTGCCAGAAGCCCGTTCTGCCGTTCGGAATGCGTCACACGGGCCGTTCCCGCGGCGCCCGGGAGGGGCTGACGGCCCATCTTCCGAAGGTTTGCCCTCGGCGACCCTCCGGCCCAGAGATACTCCCGCCAAGAGCGCTCCGCTTTTCCCTCCCTCCGTGCCCGGCCTTCTCGATCATGTGGGGTGCCATGCGAGTCGCTCGATGCGCCCGACAATCTGCCGAAACAGAGTCGGCGTCAAGTGGTGGCTCTCCGCCAGCTGCAGGATGAAGTACCGGGCGTGACGAATGAGGCGACCACCGGTCTTGAACAGCCGCTGCTGGAGGCTCGTCAGAGACCAGCTCTGGATGGCGAGGGGCAGGACCAGCCGGCGCAAGAGATTGCCGAGATTGTAGGCGATGACCCCGAGGAGCAAGCGCACTTCGTTGGCCCGGAACCGATGGCAGGAGAGCCGGGTCCAGTGGGTGGCGGCCTTGCCCTCTTTGATCCACTGCTCTGCCGTCCCGCGGTGGTTGTAGAAGCGGACGAGGCATTTGATGCTGCGCGCAAAGAGCGTGCGGACGCGATGGTCGTGCTGACGAGCATCATCACCCTTCTCCACCGACGACAAATTGTCGACCTGACAGTAAAGAACCGACTTCCGGCGATCTACTTCACGACGGAGTCGGTGGAAGGCGGAGGGCTTCTGTCATACGGCCCGAGTTTCAATGACTTGTTCCACCGCGCCGCGACTTACGTCGACAAAATCCTCAAAGGGGCCAAGCCCGCCGACCTCCCGGTCGAGCAGCCCACGAAGTTATCCCACCGTCGCTGCTGTTGCGAGCCGACGAGGTGATCGAGTAGCGCATGCTCGACCGACGCGGCCAGCTCCTGCGTGCGGCAGTCGGATTTGCGGACCGAGCCCTCCATGGCCTCCGCACGTGGCTCAACTCGTGGACGGGCATCGGGCACGTCGCCGTGGGCATGGCGCGGCAGGGCTATGACCTCCAGCTCACCCGATACGATGAGCGCGGCTGGCGGGCGACGTTCTATGTGACCGGCATGGAGCACTCGCCGACGAGCGCGACGGGCACCGGATGGGAGCGCACGCCGTGGCATGCGGTGCAGCGGGCGGCGTGGGAAGCAGTGAAGACGGTCGTCACGCTCGAGTAACCCTCGTTCCACGGAGTTTTGTCCTACACAGACTGTCGGCTAGACTGATTGGAACGATAGTTTGTCTATCGGCTTGCTTCTGGAGTCCCGCAATGCGACGTATCCTCTGCCTTCTAGTTCTCATTATCGTGCATGCGGCTCCATCCGCAACGCTCGGATCTAGCACTGCTCAAACGGTCGGCCCGCGCGTGATCCTCGGCGTCGATCCGACTGGCAGCCAGCGGTACGTCCAACTGGCTGACCGGGGAATGCCTGTCTTTCCGACGGCTGATGTCACGTGCGACGGCAACAGACGGATGATCCCGCTGACTCGTTCCGACGGCGTCGGCGACAAAATCGTCGCGACGTACACGGTGCCACCTAAGATCTCCGAGGAAATGCTCAAGCCGTCGAGTGTCGGCTGCTCATTCCAGGGCAAGAGATTGCTCTATCCCGGCAACAAATCCTCGCAGCGTGGCCCAGCCTACCTAAAAGCGTCGAGGCGGTGAAAGCGGAGGCGAGTCGTTCTCGGCGTGGAAGGGCTGCCTCGACGATCTCATCGCGCGAGGGTTGCGAGCGCCGCTGCTGGCGATCATCGACGGTAACGCCGGGCTGCGACGCGCCGTCGAGTTGGTGTGGCCGAGGGCTGCGGTGCAACGCTGCTGCGTCCATAAACTTCGGAATCTTGAGCGCAAAGCGCCGAAGCACGCGCTCGCTGCGATCCGCGACGACTTCCACCGGATCGTCTACGCGACCAATACTGATGCCGCCCACGTCGCGTACACGGCCTTCGAGCGCACGTGGGCCAAGCGCTGCCCGGGCGTGGTGACGAGCTTGCGCGAGGCCGGCGACGAACTCCTCACATTCTTCCGCTTCCCCAAGACCCAGTGGAAAACGCTCCGCACCACAAACGTGATTGAACGGCTCCACGAGGAATTCCGGCGCCGGGTGAAGACGCAAGGCTCGCTGCCGAGCGAAGACGCAGCGCTGGTCCTCCTCTTCAGCCTCGTGGCGAGCGGGCAGATCAAGTTGCGCCGGATCGATGGCTGGCGGAAGATCGCCACCGTGCTCAGCCTGCATACGGCGGTCGCGGCATGACGCATCCCCTTGTCGTTCGACCCGAGACCTACCTTCGGAGAGCGTTATGACAACGTCAGTCCGACCATTGCTCGTGGCCCTGCTGGTCGCTACGGGTTGCACTTCAATGTCCGCAGATTCACGCGGGGCGGCGCAGCTTGCAGGGCTCGAAAAGATCCAGCACGTAATCGTGATCTATCAGGAGAACTGGAGCTTCGACAGCTTGTATGGGAGGTTTCCCGGGGCCGATGGTCTGGCGAACGCGAGCGAACGGATCAGGCAGGTGAAACAGGACGGCACGCCCTACACGACACTCCCCCAGCCGCTCGACACGTCGAAGCAGCCGCCGGTCCCCGACCCGCGCTTCCCGGCAAATCTCCCGGTCGCTCCGTACGATGCGGCCCCGTATGTTCCGGCTGACCAGAAGACCGGGGACATCGTGAACTTGGCCTTGCAGGAGGTGCGGCAGATCAATGGCGGCCGAATGGACGGGTTCGTCGCGTGGAGTGAGAACGGCGGGTTGGCGATGAGCTACTACGACGCGACCAACTTACCCGTTGGTCGCTTAGCGCAGCAGTACACGCTGGCGGACCATTTCTTTCACTCAGCGTTCGGCGGCTCCCTCTTCAACCACTGGTGGCTCATCTGTGCGTGCACTCCTGTCTGGCCCAACGCACCGGCGAATGTGGTGCTCCAGATCGATGAGCGCGGCGTCCTCGTCAGACGTGGGTCGGTCACTCCGGACGGCTTCGTCGTCCATACCGTGTCTTCGTCGAGCCGGCCGTATCCCACGAGCAGCAGAGATCCTGCCCAGCGCTTGCCCTTGCAGACCATGCCGACTATTGGAGACCGGCTTACGGAGAAGAGCATCTCCTGGGCCTGGTACTCGGAAGGTTGGAACGACGCCGTGGCCGGACGTCCTGATCCGCTCTTTCAGTTTCATCATCAGCCGTTCAACTACTTCGCTCCGTACGCCGAAGGGACGGCCGCCAGAGTGGAGCACTTGAGGGACATCGACGACTTCTTCGCTGCCCTCCGGACGGGCAACGTGCCAGCCGTGGCTTTCGTCAAGCCGATCGGTGCTCACAACGAACACCCAGGTTATGCAGATTTGCTGCGAGGTCAGGAGTACGTCGCCACCCTGGTCAAGGCCGTGCAGGACAGCGCCGTCTGGAAGGA
>QHTE01000135.1 GCA_003220685.1 Candidatus Rokuibacteriota bacterium | reverse complement strand
GACCGTTTCAATCTTGAAGCTCATCGAAACCCGATGGAACCTTGCGCCTCTGGGTAGCCGAGACGCTGCCGCAAACAATCTCTTGAATGCCTTTGACTTCTCACTGACGCCACGCTGATGTGCTTCAGTACCCCCCGGAGAACAAAGGCCCCTTGGTATGAGAGCAGTTGACCGCGACCTGAAGATCGTGAAGGCCCTCGGCCTCACGATCCCGCCGTCGCTGCTGCTGCGGGTGGATCACACCAATGAATGATGCGACCGGAAGCCGCGTCGTTGATTTCCACATCAAGCGGGACACGACCACCCCAAGATAGCCCCGTGATGTTCCCACCCGGGCGCGCGAGACTAGCGACGAGCCCCGCCCCAACGGGATCGGCAATATACACCATGACAATGGGCATGCTCCGGGTGGCATTCTTCGCAGCTAAGGCCGCGGCTGTAGTGGGCGCGACAATGACATCAACCTTGAGCCGGACCAGCTCGGCGGCAAGGTCGGGAAGCCGCGTGAGATCGCCTTCCGTCCCTCTGTATTCAATGGCGATGTTCTGTCCGTCCACCCAGCCGAGTTCGCGGAGTCCTTGCGCCAAAGCCTCGAACGTGGAGTGTGAGCCCGGGGAAGGGGAGAATGGAGACAGAACACCTATCCGCCAGACCCTTGAGGGCTGCTGCGCCTCGATGTCGAATGGTGCCGAAATGCTGAGAGCGAGAACGACCGCGAGCCCGATCAGCCGTATGGGCACCTCTGCGACGGACGGCCTAGTCATCGGTGACCCGGGGAGAACTCAAGGACAAACCTTGTCCCGTCTTCTTTGAGAGTCCCGTACATGGTTAGCCTTCGTCTTCCGTCGCGCTCCTGATAGGTCATCTGTCCGTACGACGAATCAGCGTCGTAGACAAGCTGCTGACCTTCTACGCGGATTTGGCCCCTTCGGCGAGCGGTCTGTTGCGGCGCAATGATGACCGCATCGAAGCGGCCGTCGTCGTAGACGACGAGGTCCACGGGATTCCCCACATTGTTGGAGCCTCGCCACGTCCCGGCGATCGCCTTAAAGTCGGAGACTGGCCGCTGCGAAAGGGCTGTCGCACAGCCCGTGAAGATGATCACCGCGAACAACATGAAATGAAATCTTCTCATCGCTAGGTTCTCTCTTGGATTGTTGCCATTTGAGGACGGCTGGCGGGAAGTCTAGCAGACCTGAACTAGTGGCGGTGGGAGGCTCAGCGTCCGACTGATGACTGCCCCGCACGTGCACGTCATCCAGACGCGGTCGGCGTCGACCCCGGTGTCCAGCTCGCCGCAATATTCGTGCTCGCGGATGAAGTAGGCACCCGTCACAGATCCTTCGCCGCGCCTTTCGTTTGCTCTCTGCGGAGTCGCGCCGATTCCTCGAGGTCCTTGCGCGTTCATGCCGGCCCTTCCATTTCCTCCCGAGACGACTCGGCCGCCCGAGCCCGCCCGCAGAACGCGCCGATCACGTAGGCGCAGAGTGTCGATGTGACGGACAGCCAGGACGGCGGGACGGTGACGGCTGCTCTCCCATATCCGGGGTGTGTGACGATCCACACGGCGAACCCCCCGAGCATCAGCCAGGCCGGCACCGGCACGGCTAACCCACCGCCCTCAATGTTTGTCCACGACAGGACGAGCGACCCAAGGACGGCGCGGACGGCGATGAGGCCCCACGGCGCGCCGCGACGCCCATCTCGTTGCCCGAGTAGAAACAACACCAACGCCGGCACGCCGAGGAGCACGGCATACACCAGCGCGATCTCGGGAAGGGACGACCTCAATGACCCAGCTCGAGCTGCCGGCAGTGGCGCTTCTCCTCGTGCGTGAGGTCGAGCCACGAGGTCTTGCCTCGCTGGTAGATGCCGTCACCGCGTCGGGCCATCGTCTCCTCCGTCATCTTCCGGTAGGCCTGTCGCCTTCGCGAGGGCATGGCCAGTGCGCTGAATCTCGGCGTGAAGGTCGCGCCACCTTGCATCGCCATGGAAGGCGTTGTCAAAGCACTCATTGAAGAGCTCGAGGATATGCAGGCTGACACTCGCTAACGCAAGCAGTGCACGCTCGATGGTTCGCTGGGAGGGCTCGAAGTACTGAAGAGACAGCCCGACCGTGGCAGTGGTCGCACTTCATTACGTATTGCAGATCGTCCGAGCGGATGCCGTGGCCGCAGACCGGGCACAGCGTCGACGTCACGGTAGGGCCGGGAGGGCACGGGAGCACCTTGGTCATCACGCGTCTCCTTTCGTGGGAGGTTCCTGTCGGTCGATCCAACCCTCCGCGTGCTTCTTGGCAAGGACTAGAATCCGTTCCTTGCTAGACGCCTTGGTGGCGAAGGGGAGCGGCATCGGGCTCTGCTCTCGTGCTGGCCTTCCCGCTCGATACACTTCGATGCGCACGGTCCAC
>QHTE01000057.1 GCA_003220685.1 Candidatus Rokuibacteriota bacterium | reverse complement strand
GACGTAGCCCTTGGTCCACGGACCGAAGCGGATGCCGAGATAGTCGTAGACCGTGTAGACCTTGTAGGCGAAGTAGGGCTTGAGGAAGACGTGACCGACGATGACGCGGCCGATGATGAGGCCCAGCACGAGCTGCACGTAGGCGAGGCTCTGCTTGGTGTAGCCCTCGCCGGGCGCTCCCAGGAACGTCGCCGCGCTGGTCTCCGCCGCGATGATCGAGGCCATCACGGCCCACCACGGCACGCGCCGGCCCCCGAGGGCGAAGTCGTTCAGAGTCTTCTCGCGGCGCCCCATGTAGAGCCCGATCGCGGTGATGACGACGAAGTAGAAGAGGATGATGACGCCGTCGAGGACGAGCCCGTCGCGGCCCATGCTTCTAAGGTATCCCACGGGGTCCGTCCGGGCGGAGTTCCCTGGAAGGCGGGTCGCGCCGGCTAACTGCGCGCGAAGTCGATGAAACCTCGCTCGACGTCGACGTGGACGAGCTCCACCTGCACGTGATCGCCCACGTCGAGGCCGTCCCCGCCTCGCACCAGCCGGCCCTCGACCGGCGGCCGGACCACGCGGACCCACGTGCCCTTCTCCGCGGCGCCGGTCACGAGCGCGTCGAACCGCTCGCCGATCCTCGACGCCAGGAGGAGCGCGGCCGCCGACTTCCGCACCTGCCGCTCGACCTTCGTCGCGTTGTCCTCCTGCTGGGTGCAGTGGCTCGCAAGGCCGTCGAGCTCGGCGTCGCCGTACACTGGCGGGCCACCGGCGAGCGCTGACTTGAGCTGCCGCTGCGTGATCAGATCAGGAAAGCGCCGGTTGGGCGCGGTCGAGTGGGTGTAGTCGCGCACGGCGAGACCGAAGTGGCCGTCCGGAGTCTGGCCTGGCCGCAGCACGGCGTATTCGCCCGAGCCCAGGAGCTTCACGACCGAGAGGGCGAGATCGGGGAACCGCAGGGCGTCGGCGCGCTGACGCTTGACGAGGAACTCTTCGAGCGCGCCGGCATCCGCCGCGGCCGGCAGGCGCTCGCCGAGCGTCGTCGCGAGCGCGACGATGCGCTCCCAGCGCTCGGGCGTCCTTAGGATCCGGCGCAGCGCCGGTCTGCCCTTGCTCTCGAGAAATTTTGCGGTCACGCCGTTCGCCGCGATCATGAAGTCTTCGATGAGCTCCTTGGCCCGGTTCTTCTCGTCGGGCAGGAGGTCGGCCAGCACATCGCCGTTGAAGAGGGCCCGGGTCTGGATCGTCTCGAGGCTCAAGGCGCCCTGCTGGTGCCGGCGGCTCTTCATCGCCTGCGCCGTGCGATCTTGAAGACGCAAGAGCTCGTCGAGCCCGCGCACGGCGGCGAGCTTCGGGGGCGCCGGCGCCGTCCCGTCGAGCCAGGCGGCGACGCTGTTGTACGCGAGCTTGGCGCGATTGAGCACGACGGCGCGGTACACGGCGGAGTCGCCGACCCGGCCGTCCGGGCCGACCACCATCTCGACGACGATCGCCAGGCGCCTCTGCCCTTCGCCGAGAGACGTCAGGTCGGTCGAGAGCTTCTCGGGGAGCATCGGGAAGATCTGGGCGGCCGTGTACACGGACGTCGTGTTGGTCCGCGCGTGATCGTCGATCGCCGAGCCCTTCTTCACGGTCGCGTCGACGTCGGCGACGGCGACGAGGATCTTCACCGCGTCGCCGGCCAGCAGCTCGGCGACGGAGAGCTGGTCGAGATCGCGCGAGTCGTCGTTGTCGATCGACGCCCAGAGGAGCCCGGTCAGGTCGCGGATGGAGGAGCCCGACTCGGAGGCCGGCTTGGTGAGCGCGTCGGCCTCGGCCACCGCGGCCGCCGAGAAATCCGGCAGCAGGCCGCGCTCGGTCATCACCCGGCGCGCGATGGCCCCCAGCTCCTTCCGGTCCTGCGCCGACGGCCGAGTCATTCCGGCCAAGCATACGATGCTCGAGTGTATGCGCCCAATATCGACCCGCCACGCGTCTTGACCCGGGACTCACGTTCCGCCACCATGGGCCGTGGTCTCCGCACGGCGTTTCTTGACCGTGTTCCTGGTCGCGCTCCTCGTCGGCGTCGTGCTGGCGGCGTTCGCGGATCCTCCTGATCCCACCTGGATCGGCGGCTACTGGGATGACGACGACTTCGACACCGTGGTCGCCTACACCGCCAGTGCACTCGCGACCGTCGCGAGGACTGATGATGTGGATGCAAAGCCGTGCCTCGCGTGGATCCAGAGCACGGATCCGGCGAGTCCCGGCTTTGTCACTTCACCCCTCCGGAATGCCAGCCGCCCGCGCGCTCCGCCGGTAGTCTCGCTGCCGCTCTGCTGATCCACCCCTGAAGGGCCGGCGTCGATCCGCATTGACGCGTCTGTCCACGCCCGCTGTGTTCGCCGACGTTCAGGAGGCCAGCATGAGGAGCGCGCGACTGTGGACCTTCTCGATAAGCGTCGCGATGATCGCGATGATGCCCGGGTCTGGGCAGACCCAGACTCTCGGCGAGGCGACTTCCGAAGCCCCCGCGCCGCTCGAGCGATGGGAGCTCAGCTTCGGTACCCGTATCGGCGCGCCCATCGGCCGACTCCAGGTCGGCGAGAGCTTCAACGGGAGCAGCACGCCCGGCACGCGCCTGAGCCTCGGCACGCTCGGAATTCATGTGTCAGAGACCATCGAGGCCGGCGCGGCGTATCACTTCACGCCGGACGATGCCCTGCGCGTCTCGGCTCTCTACACGTTTCTGCGGGGCGACAGCACGCCCGGCCAATCCGTCGTCTACAACGGCCTGGAGTTCAAGCCCGGTCCCCTCGACGCCAACGCGGACTTCTGGCGCGTGGACCTGGCCTACGAGCGCGTCCTCGCGCGCTCGACCGCCGACGAGCTCGTCGGCAGCCTCGGCCTCGCCTACGTGTTCTTCAACCCGACCCTCACCAGCCCCGGGCAGAAGAGCGGTGAGAACAGCGAGGACTTCTACCTTCAGGAGCTGCCGATCCCGATCGCCGGGGTGCGCTGGAGTCACGTGCTGGGCGATCACTGGCTACTGCGACTCGGCGTCTCGGGTGGAGGCCTGCCGCGGGTCGACAGCCTGCGCAAGGAGGGTGGCACCGTGTATCTGCAGCAGAGCCACGCCGACGCCGACGCCGGCCTCGTGTACCGCTGGCGCGGCGGGGCCGAGCTCGAGATCGGCTACCACTTCACGTACTTCTTTCAGCACGAGAAGAGCCACGAGGACAATAATCTGTTCGAGCTCATCGACAACGGCGTGCGCGCTCGATTCAGCGTGCGATTCTGAGACCGACGGACCGGGTGGGCTTGACCTGTCGGGGCACACCGGCGATAGTTCCGGCTAATCGAGCTGGAACGATGCGGGCACCCAAGGAGACGATCATGAGGCAGCCGCTCGGGCGCCGCGAGTTCGTCAAGACGTCGTTGACGGCAGCCGGCCTGCCGCTCGCTTCGACATGGTGGCCGGCCTTCGCTCACGCGAAGCGCCTGGCGGGAGGACCGGCGATGAGGACCGCGTACGATCCGGCGGCGAAGTTCGATCTCAAAGTGACCGAGACCGAGTTCCGGCGCGCCGCGAGCGGGCGGATGCTGATGGCCCGCGTGTATCAGCCGCAGGGCGTCGGGCCGTTCCCGACCTTGCTCGACCTGCACGGTGGCGCCTGGAACAACAAGGACCGCGGGGCGAACGAGCCGATGGACCGCGCGGTGGCGGCCAGCGGCGTGCTGGTGGTCGCCGTCGACCTGACCCTGGCGCCGGAGGCCCCGTACCCCGCGTCGGTCCAGGACGGCAACTACGGCGTCCGCTGGCTCAAGGCGAGAGCGGCCGAATGGAACGGCGACGCGGCGAATCTCGGCGTGCTCGGCAGCTCGAGCGGCGGCCACGTCGCCGAGCTCCTGGGCATGCGTCCGCGCGACCCGCGCTACAACGCGATCCCGCTCGCCGGCGGCGCGAAAGTCGACGCGACCGTGGCGTACGTCGCGACGCGCTCGCCGATCAGCGATACCGTCGCGCGCTACCAGCAGGCCGAGAAGATGAAGCGCGAGAGCATGATCAACAACAACAAGACCTACTTCCGGCCGTGGGAGACGATCTCCGAGAGCAATCCCCAGGGGATCCTCGATCGCCGCGAGCCGGTGACCTTGCCGCCGCTCTTGATCATGCAGGGCGCCCTCGACGACAACGTGCTGCCGGCCGTCCAGGAAAAGTTCGCCGCGTCGTACCGCGCCGCCGGCGGCGAGTGCGAGCTCTCCGTGTTCGAGGGCTGCGAGCACGAATGGGTCGCGAAGCCCGGACCGCAGACCGACCGCGCCCACGAGATGGTCAAGGCGTTCATCGCCAGGAGCCTGGCGGGGCGCCGGGCGTCGTAGGCCGACCGCCCGGGCGCGCGCGCGAGCTGGGCGAAGGGGCTACGATCGGGCTGTGAGCCTGCCGTTCGATTCACCAATACAACCCATGCTGTCCAGCGCCGCCGAGCGCCTGCCCGGCGGCGACGGGTGGCTCTTCGAGCCCAAGTGGGACGGCTTTCGCACGCTGGTGTTCCGCGACGGCGCCGACATCCTGCTGCAGAGCCGCGACGAGAAGCCGATGAACCGCTACTTTCCCGAGCTCCTGGCACCGCTGGGCCGCGCGCTGCCCGAGCGCTGCGTTGTTGACGGCGAGGTCGTGATCGTCGGCGCCGGCGGGCTCGACTTCGAAGCGCTGCTCCTGCGCATCCATCCCGCCGCGTCGCGCGTGAAGCTCCTGGCCGAGCAGTCGCCCGCCTCGTTCGTCGCCTGGGACCTGCTGGCGCTGGGCGACGAAGACCTGCGCGAGGCGCCGCTCGCCGAGCGCCGCGAGCGGCTCGAGCACGTGCTGGCGGATGCCGAGCCGCCGGTGCACCTCTCGCCGGCGACGCGCGACCGCGCCCTGGCCGAGGACTGGTTTCGCCGCTTCGAGGGCGCTGGCCTCGACGGCGTCATGGCCAAGCGTCTGGACGAGCCGTACCGCGCCGGCGAGCGCACGATGGTCAAGATCAAGCACTCGCGGACGGCCGACTGCGTGGTCGCCGGTTTTCGCTGGCACAAGAACGGCGCGGGCACGATGGTCGGCTCGCTCCTGCTCGGCCTCTACGACGACGACGGCACCCTGCACCACGTCGGCGTCACCGCCGCGTTCAGCAACGCTGCCCGCAGAGAGCTCGTCGCCGAGCTGGCGCCCCTGCGCGAGAACGCCCTCGAGGGCCATCCCTGGCGCGACTGGGCCGACGCGCAGTCCGAAGCGACGGCGACGGGCCAGCGCATGCCGGGGGCGAGCAGCCGCTGGAATCGGGGCAAGGACCTGAGCTGGGAGCCGCTCCGGCCCGAGCGCGTCTGCGAGGTGGCGTACGACCACATGCAGGGCACCCGCTTCCGCCACGCCGCGCAGTTCGTGCGCTGGCGTCCAGACAAGCGGCCGCGCGACTGCCGCTACGATCAGCTCGAGGTGACCCCCGCCTACGAGCTGGAGCGGGTCTTCGGCGCGCGCGACTCGCGCCGCTCCGGGTCGAAGTCGCGCCAGGGATCGTAGTCGGGATCCGGCGGCTCCTCGGCGGGCCGCTCGCGCTCGGGCACGTGGCGCAGGTTCAGCCGGATCCGCGTCCAGGTGGACGAGCGGCCGCGCATCGAATCGACGAGGACGTCGTCGACCTCGAGCAGCGCCGCGGCCACCGGATGACGCGTCTTCCACCGCTCCAGGCCCGCGAGCGCGTCCTCCTTGTGCTGCGCCTTGGCGACCGTGATGAGGGGCTGAGTCGACCGGCGCCTGCCGCTTCCGGGCTTCCCGGTGTCCGCGCTCGGCCCGGCGTCCGGGCGGTCCGCCGCGTCGGCGCGCTTGCGGCGTGACGGCATCACGCGCGGCGGCTCGTCGCGCTGCTTCTTGTAATGCGGCGGCCACGGTGCGTCGCCGAGGCCCGCGGCCTCCTGGGCGGCGGAGAGCTCGAGGAGCCTGTCGAGCGATCCCGGCGCCGCGTCGATCGCGGCCGCGGCGTCGCCGCGCTCGGCCAGACGCGCCGGCGCCGTGACCAGGGTGAACGCCGCCGGGTCGCAGTCGGCGACCTCGTCCCAGGCGAGCGGCATCGACACGCGCGCGTCCGGCGTGGGCCGTACCGACCAGGCCGAGGCCACGGTGCGGTCCTTGGCGTTCTGGTTGTAGTCGATGAAGACACCGTGGCGCTCTTCCTTCCACCACTTGCTGGTCGCGAGCGCGGGCGCGCGCCGCTCCACCTCGCGCGCGATCGCCAGAGTCGCGCGGCGCACCTGGTCGAAGCTCCAGCGCCGCTCGAGGCGCACGTAGACGTGGATGCCCCGCGAGCCCGACGTCTTCGGCCAGCCGCGCAAGTGGTGCTCGCCGAGCACGTCGCGGACGATCAGCGCTACGCGGCGGACGTCGTCCCAGCTCGTGCCGGGCCCGGGGTCGAGGTCGACGCGGAGCTCGTCCGGATGCTCGAGATCGTCGGCCCGCACGGGATGCGGGTTCAGGTCGATGCAGCCGAGGTTGACGATCCACAGGAGCTGGGCCGCGTCGCGCACGACGACCTCGCGCGCCGTCCGTCCCGAGGGAAAGCTGAGCTCCACCGTCTCGACCCACTCGGGATGTTGCTCGGGCGCCCGCTTCTGAAAGAACGGCTCGCCCTCGGCGCCGTTCACGTAGCGCTTGAGCACGATCGGACGGCCCGCGATGCCGCGCAGCGCCCCCTCGGCGACCGCAGCGTAGTATTTCGCCAGGTCCAGCTTCGTGTGGCCGGCTCGGGGAAAGAACACCTTGTCCGGGTTGGTGATCGCCACCTCGCGCCCGGCGACATGAAGGATGGTCTGCGGCGTTTTCTCCACGACAGACAGTGTTGTCAATTCGTCGCCGCCGCGCAAGGCGGCGAAATGCGGGGGAGGGGACGCACCGGGCGCGCTCCGGGATGCGAGCCTCGTTTTACGATTTCGGAGTCGACTGAGCGTCCCCGCCCTCACTCGAACGGGCGCCCGTACCGCTCGAGGTGGGCGACCTCGCGCAGCGCCTTGCGCTGCTTCTTGCCCCGGCCCACGGCGCGCGCCGGGTAGCCGAACGGAAGGATTGCGAGCACTTCGAGCGCGGCCGGGATGTCCAGCAAGGCCTTGACCGCCTCGAGCCCGCCGAAGCCCACCCAGTTCGAGCCGACGCCGTCCGCCCACGCCGTCAGCAGCATCGACTGGATCGCGCGGCTCGCGTCCGAGACGGCGAAGCGCGTCTTGTCGGTGGCCACGACGACGGCCAGCGGCGCCTGCGCGACGTACGAGCCGCTCGACGCCAGCGCTCCGAGGCGGCGCAGCATGTCCCGATCGCGCACCACGATGAAGTACCACGGCTGCCGGTTCATCCCGCTGCCCGTGAGCCGTCCCGCTTCGACGATCCGGCGCACCACCGCGTCGGGCACCGGCTTGTCCTGATAGCTGCGCACGGCCAGGAGCGTGCGAACGGCCTCGAATGCGTCCATGGATCCTCCCCGATCGTCGTCACCAGTGTGCTCCCGAACGGCGGGGCGCGCTGCACCGCCGCCCCGCTCGATTAACCGAAAGTTTTAAACGTGTGTATAATTAATTCTAGTCAGGGTGAATGATCGTGATCAGGAGGAAGGCCGTCTCGACCGTCCGCCGCGCCCGAGGGCGCCCGCGTCGAGCCCACGACTCGCGGGCGACGCGGAAGTCGCTGTTGAACGCGGCGGCCGCGCTCTTCGCGGCGCGCGGCTTCGACGGCGTGTCGGTTGCCGAGGTCGCGCGGCTGGCCGGCGCCAACAAGGCCCTCATCAACTACCACTTCGGCGGCAAGCTCCAGCTCTACCGCACCATCGTGCGCGAGATGTTCGCCGAGCTGCTGAGCCGGCTCGAGCCGATGCGCTCCGATCCACGCCCGCCGGACCAGCTGCTGCGCGAGCTCATCGCCATCGTGGGCGACTCCGCCAACCGCCGTCGCCCGCAGCTGTCGCGGATGATGCTCCGGGAGGTCATCGCCGGCGGGCCGCATCTCGACCACGAGGTGCTCGTCTATCCGATGCGGGTGTTTTCCGTGGTGCGCGAGATCATCGAGCGCGGGGTCCGAGAACGGGTGTTCCGGCCAGTCGATCCCATCATGACGCACATGAGCCTGCTCGGGAGCCTCGTCTTCTTCTTCGCGACCGCCGACTTCCGGCGCCGGATGGCGGCCGAGGCGTCGATGCCGTTCGCGAAGACTCCGCCCGACGCGTACGTCCGGCACATCCAGGAGCTGATCGCCCGCGGGCTGGCGGTGGACGGCGCATGACACGCCGGCGGATCGTCCTGGCACTCGTCCTCGTCGTCGCGCTGCTGGGCTCGGGCGCCTACTACGTGATCGCCTCGCGGCCGGCCGTCCTGGTCCTCACCGGCATCGTGACCACCGACGACGTCGTCGTCAGTCCTCAGGTCGGCGGCCAAATCGGCCGACTCCTCGTGAAAGAGGGTGACACGGTCGTGCGCGAGCAGTTGCTTGCCGTCATCACTCCGGACGAGCTCGCTGCCGACCGGACGTACTACGCGCAGAGCGCCGAGGGCGCCACGTCGCAGGTGAAGGAGAGCGAGGCGGCGCTCCGGTATCAGGAGCAGCAGACGCGCGATCAGATCCGTCAGGCCGAGGCCACGCTGGCCTCCATCGAGGCGCAGCGCGCGGCGGCCGAGGCCGATCTCGAGATCGCTCGGCTGAGTTTCGAGCGCAACCAGCGGCTCGTCAAGGAGCAGCTCATCTCCGTGGAGCAGTTCGATCAGGCCCGGACGAGCTATCAGGGTGCCGTCGCGAAGGTCGACTCGCTGAAGAAGCAGGCGGACGCGCAGCGCGCGGCGGTGGCGCTCGCGCGCTCGACGGCCGAGCAGATCGCGATGAAGCGCCACCAGCTCGAGGCCAACCAGCGCCAGGAGGCGGCGGCGACGGCGCAGCGGACGAAGGCCGAGGTGCGGCTAGGCTACACCGAGATCCGGGCGCCGATCGACGGGATCGTGGACGTCCGCGCCGTCCGTCCGGGCGAGGTGGTGAGCGCCGGCCAGCCGATCGTGTCGTTGATCAACCCCGACGATCTGTGGGTGCGGGTCGACGTGGAGGAGACCTACATCGATCGGGTGCGTCTGGGCGACCGGCTGACGGTGCGGCTGCCGTCGGGCGTCGAGCGGCCGGGCGTCGTGTTCTTCCGCGGTGCGGACGCCGCGTTCGCCACGCAGCGCGACGTGAGCGCACGAAGCGCGACATCAAGACGTTCGAGGTGCGACGACTGGCCTCGATCCGGTGTCGCGCGTCGCGGTCTGGGAGATGCTCGCGCGGATCAAGGCGCAGCGTGATCTGACCGTCCTGTTGACGACGCACTATATGGACGAGGCCGACAAGCTCTGCAACCGCATCGCCATCGTCGATCACGGAGAGCTCGTGGCGCTCGACGCGCCCATGACGCTCAAGGCGTCGATCCCGGGCAAGAACGTGCTGGAGGTCAGCTTCGGCCCGACGCCCGCCGACTGGGAGCAGCACCTCCGCGCGCTGCCAGGCGCGGAGAACGTGCTCGCACGCGACCACGTCGTCCGGCTGGCGTCGACCAACGGACCGGCGACGACCCTGGCTCTCATGGAGGCCGCCGAGCGGGCGGGTGTGGCGGTGCAGTCGCTCTCCGTGCAGAGCACGTCGCTCGACGACGTCTTCGTCCACTACACCGGGCGAGCGCTGCGCGACGCCGTGCACGACGCCGCGCCGCGAGAGAGCCCGTTCGTGCTGCCGCGGGGGTAGGTGGCGTGCATCGCGTGTGGGCCCTCGTCGAGCGCGAGTTGCGCCGATTCAGGCGCAGTCCGACCCTGATGGTCATCTCGCTCGTGTTCCCGGTGGTCCAGCTGGTCGTGCTCGGCTACGCGTTCGGCGGCAACGTGAAGCACCTGAGCGCGTCGGGGTGGTCGATCAGGACCACGGGCTCTCGGCCGTCAAGGTGCGCGAGCTCACGCGGGCGGTCGCCGGAGGCGCCAAGACCTTCGACGTGATCGCGTACGCGGACTCCGGCCACGCGCTGCGTGAGCTCCGCGACGGCCGCCTCAACGGCGTCCTGTTGATCCCTCCCGAGTTCTCGCGAAAGACGCTGGAGAGCACCGATCCGCGCCTGGCGTTGATCGAGGACAACACCGACAACGTGGTCGCCTCCACGCTCGTTGCGACGGCGGGCAGCCTCGTGCAGGCGTTCAACGAGCCGTCCCTGGACGCCCGCCGGCTGCCGCGGCAAGCCTCCCTCGACGTGATCGAGATCTATCCCTACGTGCCGTACATCCAGTACTTGCTGCCCGGCTCGATCGTCATGGCCGTGTTCATGATGGTGATGATCGGCGGCGGCATCATCTACGACGACAAGGCGCGCGGCCTGCACGAGGGCTACTTGGTGACGCCGGTCACCAAGCTCGAGCTCATCGCCGGCTTCAACCTGTCGGGCGCGATCAAGGCGGTCCTGGCTGGCACGGTCCTGATGCTGGTCGGCTCGTTGATCGCCGGCATCCCGGACCCGTTGGCACCGCTGCGGCTGCTCAAGCTCCTGGTCGTGATCACGGTGACGGCGCTGGCCCTGGTCGGCCTGATGTTCCTCCTGATGGTGCGGGTGAACGATCCGCTCGTTCCGCGTGCCATCTTCGGCGTCCTGAACACCGTGCTCTACTTTCCCAGCGGGGCCGTGTACCCGCAGGAAGGGTTCCCCGCCTGGCTGCGGGCGATCGCGGTCGTGGACCCGTTCACCTATGCCGTCCACGCCCTAAAGAGTCTCTTGCTGAAGAACACCGGATTCGGCGCGATCTCGCTCGACCTGGCATACCTCTTCGTCTTCGCGACGGTGGCGATGGCCCTTGCAACCCTGCTCTTCCGACGCACTCTTTGAGCGCGGATCTCCACGTCCGGAAATTCGGTCGGGCTCGTCGTCCGGCGCGCGACGCGAGCGCGCAGTATAATCGGGCGGCCGATCGAAATGTCGAGCGCGCACGGAGGAGAGCCACATGCACGTCGGCCTCGTGATGGAATGTGACTATCGTGAGGGCAGGACGCAGGAAGAAGCGTTCGCCGAGGCGATGGACATCGCCGAGATCGCGGAGACCGAGGGGCTCGACGGCGTCTGGCTGGCCGAGCGGCACTTCGCCATGCACCGGAGGCCGACCGATCCGATGGGCGCGGGCATCCCGTCGATCGCCGCGGTGCCGCTGGTGCTGGGCGCCGCGATCGCCGCGCGCACGAGCCGCGTGCGGATCGGCACCGGCGTCAGCGTGCTCCCCCTCTGCCATCCCATTCGCACCGCCGAAGAGGCCGCCACCGTCGATCAGATCAGCAAGGGCCGTCTCGACTTCGGTGTCGGGCGCAGTGGCTTTCCGCGCGCCTACTCGGGCTACGGCGTGCGCTACGACGAGAGCCGCGAGCGATTTCAGGAGTCGCTCGACCTCATCCTGAAGGCCTGGACCCAGGAAGGCTTCACGCACACCGGGAAGTACTTCTCGACTGACACTCTGACCGTCGTCCCGCGCCCGTACCAGAAGCCGCATCCGCCGATCTGGGTGGCGGCGACGACACCCGACACGTTCCCGATGGTCGGGCGCATGGGCTTCTCGCTGGTCACCGGCTTGCGCGGCTTCGACGTCCCCGAGGCCGTGGGTCATCTCGCCGCGTACCGTGCCGCGCGGCGAGAGCACGGCCACTCCGGAGACGGCAACGTCTACCTGCGCATTCCCGTGTACGTCGCCGACACCGCCGCCCAGTCGCGCTCCGAGCCGGAAGAGAGCACGATGCGGTCGTATCGCCGGCTGGCCGAGAACTTCGCCTCGTCGGTCGGCGCGACCGGGACGACGACCTCCGAGGAGCGCGCCGAGCGCGCCGAGCGCCTGTCGAGCCTGACCTACGACGACGTGCTGCGTGATCGGGTCGCGTATGGCACGCCGGACATGGTCGTCGCCCGGCTCTCGCAGCTGCGCGACCAGCTCGGCCTGAGCGGCGTCATTATCGAGCCGAACGTCGGCGGGCGGACCCCGCTCGAGCGCGTGCTCCACTCGATCCGCCTCTACGCGCGAGAGGTCGCCCCGCGCCTGCGCTGATCCGCGGCGACGAGGGCGACCGAGGAGGGCGTCATGACGAACAATCGTCGATCCTACGTGTACGTGGGCCTGGCGGGCGAAACCGCTCCGGGACGGCCGGTCAAGTCCGGCCTCTATCGGATGGCTGCCGGCGACGATCGGTGGGAGCTCGCGACCCGCGGCCTTCCCGCGGCGCCCGCGATCCGGGCGATCGCCACGCATCCCGAGAATCCGGAGACCGTCTTCGTGGGGACGCAGGACGGTCCCTACCGCAGCACCGACCACGGCGAGCACTGGGAGAAGCTCGATGTGCCGGACCACGGGTTGCCGGTCTGGTCGCTCGCGTTCGATCCGCGCAACGCGCGGGTCGTGTACGCCGGCTACGAGAACTGCGAGATCTATCGCAGCGAGGACGGCGGCGAGCGCTGGCGGCAGCTACCGGTCACCGTACGCTTTCCCGAGGTCACGGTGGCCCCGGGGTCCAATCCGGCCAAGCGCGTCCTGAAGCTGGCCGCGAACCCGGCGAATCCCGACGAGCTCTACGGCGCGGTCGAGGTCGGCGGCGTCATCCGAAGCCTCGACGGCGGCGAGCACTGGGAGAACATGAGCCACGGCCAGTACGTCAACGATGACACCGTCGACATGCACGGCGTGCTGGTCGGGCGCTGGCGGCCCGGTCAAGTCTTCGCGATCGGCCGCGCGGGCCTGTTCAGTAGCGCCGACCGCGGCGAGCACTGGGCCAGCGCGCGGCTCGAGCCCCTGAACCCCAACGGGCAGACCTATTGCCGCGACATCCGCGAGACTCCCGGCGATTCGAAGACGATCTGGGTGGCCGCGGGCGCGAATTTCCAGAGCGAGGTCGGCGTGCTGTTCCGCAGCAAGGACGGCGGCGCCAGCTGGACCAAAATCGACATGGGCGTGAAGCCGCGCACCACGGTGTTCGCGCTCGCTTTCGACAGCCGGCAGCCCGGGCTCATGTACTGCGCGACCAGCGGCGGCGAGGTGTTTGGCAGCGAGGACGGCGGCCAGCGCTGGACCGCGCGTCCCTTGCCGGAAGGCGCCACTCAGGTCTACGCGATGGGCTGCGCGTAGCCGATCGTCCCCCCATCGGGAGCATGGGCGGACGCTCCGTCGAGCGAAAGCTCGCCGCCATCCTGAGCGCGGACGTCGAAGGCTACAGCCGCCTCATGGGCGACGACGAGGTGGCGACCGTTCGCACCATCACCGCATACCGCGCCCTGATCGCGTCCAGCGTGGCCGGCCAGGGCGGGCGCGTCGTGGACGCCCCGGGCGACAACGTGCTGGCGGAGTTCGCGAGCGTCGTCGACGCCGTGCAATGCGCCGTCGACATCCAGCGCGAGCTCGAGTCGCGCAATGCCGAGCTCCCGCCTTTCCGGCGGATGCGCTTCCGCATCGGCATCAATCTGGGCGACGTGATCGTCGAGGGCGAGCGGCTCTACGGCGACGGCGTCAACATTGCGGCCCGTCTGGAAGGTCTGGCCGAGGGCGGCGGCATCTGCATCTCGGGCACGGCGTACGATCAGATCGCGGGCAAGCTGCCGTTCCGCTGCGAGTCGATCGGCGAGCACACCGTCAAGAACATCGCGAGACCCGTGCGCGTGTACCGCCTGCATCCCGAGCCGGGGGCGCCGGCTCGACCGGCATCAAAGCGCCGCGTCCCTGGGCGGTTGGTCAGGGCAGTCGCCGCGGCCGTCGCGGTCCTGCTGCTCCTGGGAGCCGCCGCCTGGGCCGGCCGGCGCTGGCTCGCCCCCGAGTCCGCGGGCCTTCCGCTGCCGGACCGGCCGTCGGTCGCCGTGCTGCCCTTCACGAACTTGAGCCAGGACCCGACGCAGGACTACTTCAGCGACGGTGTCACCGAGGACCTGATCACCGGGCTCTCGAAGGTGTCCGGGCTCTTCGTCATCGCGCGCAACTCGGTCTTCACCTACAAGAGCAGGGCGGTGAAGATCCGCGAGGTGGGCCGCGACCTCGGCGTGCGCTACGTCCTGGAGGGCGGCGTGCAGCGTTCGGGCAACCGCGTGCGCATCACGGCGCAGCTCGTGGACGCGACCACCGGCTATCACCTCTGGGCCGAGCGCTACGACCGCGAGGTCAGCGACATCTTCACCCTCCAGGACGAGGTCACCCAGCAGATCGTTCGCGCCATGGCGGTGAAGCTCACCGAGGCCGAGAAGGTCCGCCTCGGCCGGGCGTCGACCGAAGTGCTCGAGGCGTACGATCTCGTGCTTCGCGGAGCCGAGGAGCGCTACCGGACGACACGCGAAAGCAACGCCGAGGCGCGACGCCTGTTCGTGAGGGCGCTCGATCTCGATCCCAACTACGCTCGGGCCTACCTGGGACTGGCCTGGACGCATCTGCAGAGCTGGCAGTTTCTGTGGGCCGCCGATCGCGAGAGCCTCGCGCGCGCCCGTGAGCTCGCCGAGAAGGCGATGGCGCTCAACGACACCCTGGTGGGCGCCTACCACGTGATCGCGCAGGTCCATCTGTGGATGAAGGAGCACGACAGCGCGATTGCGGTGGCCGAGCGCGCCGTGGGGCTCGCGCCGAACGACGCCGACGGCTACGAGACCCTGGCCGAGATCCTCGGCTGGTCGGGCAGACCCGAGGAGAGCCTGAGCCGGATTCGCCACGCGATCCGTCTCAACCCGCACTGTCCCTTCTTCTATCTATGGACGCTCGGCCACGCCTACTACCTGACGGGACGCCGGCAGGAAGCGCTCGACACGTTCGCCAGGGTCCTGAAGGAGAATCCCAACTTCTCCGGCGCGCACGCCTTCTCCGCCGTGCTGCTCGACGAGCTTGGCCGCACGCGCGAAGCGCGCGAGGCGTGGGCCAAGGCGGGCGCGCTGAGCCCGGGCGCGTCGATGGTGAGCCTCCGCGACCGGATCCCCTACAAACGTGCGGCCGACCTGGATCGGCTGCTCAGCGCGGCGCACCGCGCCGGCATGCCGTAGGCCGCGCTCATCGCGGGCGCTCGGCGAAGAGATCGGCCCACTCCGCGACGCGGCGGCCGTGCCACATCGGCCCCTCGCGGACGAACTTCCACTCCGGGTTCCTGGCGACGTCGCGCAGGGCGGCGCAGACCTGGTGGAACGTCGGCACGTCCGCGTCGGCGCACTCGAAGTACGTCACGAAATCGTAGGCGCCCTCGGGCGCCGGCTCGGCCGGCGCCTTGTAGGTGCGCCGGAGCAGGCACGAGATGCCGGCGGCGGACGCGAGCGCGTGCCCTTCGCTTTTCATCCGCCCCTCGTCGTCGTAGCGGGGCAGGAAATACGTGTGGCGCTCCATCCAGTCCTTCGTCCACCACTCCGACGTCTTGCTCATCGGGAGCAGATACGCGTTCGGCATGACGCGCCCGGGCTGCTGCACCACCTGATGCGCGTAGGCGAAGTTGTTCATGGCCGCGCCGGTGTACGTCCGCGGACGGACGACGCCGCCGAGCACGCGCAGGCGGGCCATCGGCCCGAGCAGGCGAGTGGCTTCGGCACAGAAGTCGCGGACCGGCTGCGCGGTCGGCGCCGCGACGTGGACGACCGCATCGGCGAGCGCGACGCCGTCATCGGCGATGGCGCCGCCAGTCGCGTCCTGGCGGCGCAGGAACGCGATCGACTGAGCCGGCGGGCCGCCGGGCGGCTCGAACTCGTTCACGAGGCCGAGCTTCTCGGCGAGGGCGGGGATCGCGGCGGCAGCGACCGCGCGCCGGTCGGCGCCGTCGGCGAGCCGCAGACAGATGTAGGCCCCGTGGCGCAGGATCTCGCGGGGCAGGACCGAATTGTCGAGCATGGGGCACCTCCTCGCTCGCCACGGTACCGGCGGGCTCGGCCATGTGTCCAATGTCCAATGCATAGGGTGTGTGAGGATCATGTCCGGTAAGTACTTGCCACATCAGGATAATTTGGCTACCAGGTCGCAGCGCTGTTGCGCCAGTTGCCCCATGCCGGGCCGGATGCGTATTCGAGGCGCCTCAACGCCCCGCGGCCTCGACCGCGGAAGACGTGGAGACTGCGACGTCGAACTCGACGCCTCGCTCGGCTGTCTTCGGGCCCCGGGATCTCGGAGGGATGGCGAACGGCCCTTCCCGGTGCCCGGCCTTCGTGAGGCCTCGCGGACCCCCGCTTCGCCTCCCTGAGTCCGAGCATCGTAGCGCAGAGCCGGTCTGCTCCGCCCGCTCCCCTTCTCGACGGTTGTCATGACAAACTTGTTGCGTCCTGTTGCGCGCGCAAAACCGAACGGATGGGTTTCCACGTCATAACGCCCAATTACGGCGCGTGTGCTTATATGTTGGGTATATGGGAACCTGCGAGAGCGCCATTGGCAAAGTCCAGTCGTAAGAAGGGTCGCCCCGAGCCCGCCGCCCAGCCCGCGACGCCCAAGCCCGCCGTCTCGGCCGCGCCCAAGCCCCCCGTCTCGGCCGTCGAGATGGGGGCCCGCCAGCGCGAGATTTCCGTCTCGGAGTTTTTCACCAAGAACCGGCATCTCCTCGGCTTCGACAATCCGCGCAAGGCCCTGCTGACCTGCGTCAAGGAGGCCGTCGACAACGCGCTCGACGCCTGCGAGGAGGCCGGGATCCTCCCGGACGTCGTCGTCAAGCTGGAGGTCGCCGCCAACGGCGGTCCGCCGCCGCCGGCGAGTCAGGCCAGCCGCTTCCGCATCACCGTCACCGACAACGGCCCGGGTATCGTCAGGCAGCAGATCCCCCCGATCTTCGCGAAGCTCCTGTACGGATCGAAGTTCCACCGGCTCCGCATGAGCCGCGGCCAGCAGGGGATCGGCATCTCGGCCGCCGGCATGTACGGCCAGCTCACGACCGGCAAGCCCGTGCAGATCATCTCGCGCACCGGCGCGAGGTCGCCCGCGCACTTCTTCGAGGTCCAGATCGACACCAAGAAGAACGAGCCGCTGATCCTCGAAAAGAAGCAGATCGAGTGGGAGGCGCCGCGCGGCACCCAGGTGACCATCGAGGTCGAGGGCCGCTATCAGAAGGGCCGCGCGTCGGTCGATGAGTATCTCGAGCAGACGATCATCGCGAATCCGCATGTCAAGCTGACGTACCTGACGCCCGAGGGCGAGACGAAGGTCCTGCCCCGGACGTACGACCAGGTCCCGGAATCGCCGCGCGAGATCAAGCCGCATCCCTACGGCATCGAGCTCGGCATGCTGCTCAAGATGCTGCAGGACACGAAGAGCCACTGGCTCTCGGGGTTCCTGGCCGGCGACTTCAGCCGGGTGTCGCCGCACCTGGCCGAGGAGATCTGCAAGACCGCGGGCCTGTCGCCGCGCGCGCGTCCCCGGGACGTGCTCGGCCAGACCGCGGAGAACCTCTACAAGACGATCCAGTCGACGAAGATCATGGCGCCGCCGACGAACTGCCTCTCGCCGATCGGCGAGCAGGCGATCCTCTCGGGCCTCTACCAGCAGATCAAGGGCGAGTTCTACACGGCCGTCAGCCGCCCGCCCGCCGTGTACCGCGGCAACCCCTTCGTGATCGAGGCGGGGCTGGCCTACGGGCGAGGGCCGGAGCAGGCGCAGGAGGACCAGCAGAAGCAGGCGGTCCCGCTCGCCGAGGGCGAGGAGGCGGACGGAAACGAGCACGAGCTCGCACGCGTCATCCGCTACGCGAACCGCGTGCCGCTCCTCTATCAGCAGTCCGCCTGCGCCATCTTCAAGGCGGTGCTCGACACGACGTGGCGCAACTACGGCGTGACGCAGTCGCGGGGTGCCTTGCCGGCCGGGCCCATGGTGATCTTCGTCCACATGGCCTCGGTCTGGGTTCCGTTCACCAGCGAGTCCAAGGAAGCTATCGCCGAGTACGACGAGATCCACAAAGAAATCACGCTGGCGCTGCGCGAGTGCGGCCGCCGCCTCGGCGCATTTCTCAGGCGGCGGGAGCGCGCCTACAGCGAGCAGAGCCGACGCGACATCTTCGCGCTCTACATCGAGGAGGTCGTCGAGTCGTGCAACCGGCTCAAGGGCGGCCGGCTCCCGGTCGCGAAGCTGAAGGAGCAGCTCCACAAGATGGCCCTGAAGCGGACCGGCGGCGAGAAGACCGATCAGGTGCTCGGCAAGAACGGGAGCGGCCCGGAAGGGCTGCCGCACTCGATCATCGTCACGCCCGACGGCGTCGAGGGCGAGGTGCCGAAGATCATCGCGGAGCCGTCGACGACGGTGGCCGCGAACGGCAACGGGCATCCCGCCGCAGACGACAAGGGCGCCGAGGCCGCGAAGGGCGCCGAGAGCGCGAAGGCGGCGCCGAGGGCGGAGGCGAAAGCGCGCGGCCACGGCAAGGCCCGTCGCGAGCACGCCGGCCGCGTGGCGCAGGGGCGCAAGACCGATCGCCGCCCGCGCAGCGCCCATCCGACCGCCAGATCGAAAGCGCGCGCCCGGCGCGGGAAGGGATAGGAGGCGCCGATGGCCGCGAAGGCGCGCAAGATCACCACGGTCGAGAAGAAGCTCATCGGCGTGGCCGACATCGTCATCGACGCCGCGCAGCGACGCCGCGATCCGACGTTCGCGATCCCGGTCCGCTCGCTCTCGAACGTGACGTTCGACGAGAAAAAGGGCCTGATCGAGCTCGGCCGTCGCAAACAGGCCCGGTCGTTCTTCAACGTCGGCATGGCCAAGAAGTTCATGCAGACGGTCCTGGTGGCCGACGCCCTCTGCGAGCTGCAGCGGGCGAATCTCACGACCTCGCTCCGCGAGATCTACTACCGCAGCAAGCACACGATCAAGAACTCGCACGAGAACACGCTCGACACGCAGGACGAGTCCGACCCGCTGATCGAGGATCTCGAGGTGACCCTGGCGGCGCTGCGCGAGGAGCTCCACGTGCGCGCCGAGAACGCGGGCTCCGTCGTGGGCCCGCTGGTGCTGGTGGACGACGGCGACACGGTCGACTGCGCGCGGCTCGGCAAGGGCGGCTATTCCGTGCCGTCCATCGTCGAGCCGGAGTATCTCGACATCCGGCGCTGCACCGCCGATTTCGTCCTGCTCGTCGAGAAGGGCACCCAGTGGAATCGCCTCTCCGAAGACAAGTTCTGGCGGACCCACAACTGCGTGCTGCTGACCGGCAACGGCCAGCCGCCGCGCGGCGTGCGCCGGCTGGCGCGGCGGCTGCACGACGAGAAGAAGCTGCCGGTCTACGTGCTCGTCGACAACGACCCCTGGGGCTACTACATCTATTCGGTCATCAAGCAGGGCTCCATCAACCTGGCCTTCGAGAGCGAGCGCATGGCGATCCCGAAGGCCAAGTTCATGGGGCTTTCGAGCGCGGACCCGGAAGCCTACGAGCTGCCCCGCAACGTCGGCATCAAGCTGAACGACAAGGACGTCGCCCGCGCCAAGGAGCTCCTGGGCTACACGTGGTTCCAGAAGAAGGACTGGCAGACCGAGATCAAGCGCATGCTCTCGAGCGGGCTCAAGTACGAGCTCGACGCGCTCGCCAACAAGGACTTCCAGTACCTCACGAAGAAGTACCTGCCCCACAAGCTGAAAGAGAAGGACTGGTTGGACTAGACTGATGCGGTGCCGCTCGTCTCGTTCCGCGACGTCCAGAAGACCTACCGATCGCTGCAGGGAGCTGACTACCCGGCGCTAGAGCACTTCAGCCTCGACATCGAGGTCGGCGAGTTCTTCTGCCTGCTCGGTCCGAGCGGCTGCGGCAAGACGACGGTGCTCAAGATGCTCGCGGGCTTCGAGCACCCCACCGCCGGCCAGATCCTGATGGAAGGCCGCCCGGTCGCCGGCGCCAGCCGCGACCGCGGCGTCGTGTTCCAGGGCGACGACTCGCTCTACGGCTGGCTCACGGCGGTCGAGAACGTCGAGTTCGGGCTGCGCATGCGGCGCGTGCCGAAGGCCGAGCGGAGCGAGCGCGCCATGCGCTACCTGGAGCTGGTCGGGCTGCGCGGGCAGGAGCAGAAGTATCCCGCCGAGCTTTCCGGCGGCATGAAGCAGCGGATCCAGATCGCGCGCGTGCTGGCGAACGAGCCGAAGATGCTCCTCATGGACGAGCCCTTCGCCGCGCTCGACGCCCAGACCCGCACCCTGATGCAGGCGGAGCTGGCCTCCATCTGGCAGGCCGCGCGCACGACAGTGCTGTTCATCACCCACGACATCGACGAGGCGGTCACCCTGGGCCGGCGCATCGGCGTGATGCGCGCCGGACCGTGCTCGCAGGTCAAGGGCGTCGTCGACGTGTCGCTCGACGGGGCGCGCAGCCGCACCGACGACACGTTCCTGCGCTACTACAAGCTCGTGTATGAGATGATCCGCGACGAAGTCGCCAAATCTCTGTCGCGTGCGGACTAGTCGAATGCGCCTGGCGCGACGGCTGTGGAGGACGTACGGAGCGTACGCGCTGGGATTCGCCAGCCTGTTCGCGTTCTGGCAGCTGGCCTCGCTCTACCTGGTCAGCTCGGTGCTGTTCCCGCCGCCGACCGTCGTCTTCGCCAAGGGGCTCTTGCTCGCGAGGAACGGCGTGCTGCTCGAGCACCTCGCGGCCAGCCTCAAGCGCATCCTGGCCGGATTCGTCGCCGGCTCGCTCCTGGGCGTCCCGATCGGGCTGGCCATGGGCTCGTTCCGCCCGGTGCGAAAGCTGCTCGAGCCGTACACGGAGTTCTTGCGCTTCATCCCGTCGGTCGCCATGATCACGGTCGCGGTGATCTGGTTCGGCATCGGCGAGGCGTCCAAGGTCTTCCTCATCGTCTACACGACGATCTTCATCGTCATCCTGAACACCGCGGCCGGCGTCTCGGCCATCGCGCCCAACAAGATCCGCGCGGCGGAGTCGCTGGGCGCGACGCGTGGGCAGATCTTCGTTCACGTGGCGCTACCGGCCACGGTGCCGTACATCCTCACGGGGATGCGCCTGGCGATGGCGAACTCGTTCACCACGATCGTGGCGGCCGAACTGATCGCCGCCAACGACGGGCTGGGCAAGATGCTGTGGGACGGGCGGCTGTTCATGCTGGTCGACGAGATCTTCGTGTCCCTAGTCACCCTGGGGCTCCTCGGCTTCGCCACCGACCGCCTGTTCCGCTGGAGCATCTATACTTTCGCGGGCAAATACTCGCCGGCGACCTGACCGGCAGGGCAAGAGGGAGCCTTCATGATGACACGCGGCGCGCACGGCCTGCTCGTGCTGAGTCTCCTGCTGTGGACCGGCGCGGCATGGGCGCAGACCAAGATGACGATCGCGACCGGAGTGGATCCGGTGTTCTCCGCCTACTACGTGGCCCAGCAGGAGGGGCTCTTCAAGAAGCACGGCCTCGACGTGCGGATCAACACGGGGCCCTCCGGCTCGGCCATGGTGTCCTTCCTGATCAACGGCCAGATCGAGTCGGCCTTCGGCTCCGAGATCGCCGGGGTCAGCAATCACAACCTGGATCCGAACGTGGTGGTGGTCGCCCAGGCCACGCGCCTCGTGCGGTGGATCGCGATCGTGGGCCGCAACATCGACACCCTGGACCAGCTGAAGGGCAAGAAGGTCGGCGTGGCGCGCGGCTCGGGCGGCGAGGTGTTCTGGCTCGCGCTGATCGACAAGCTCAAGCTGAACGCGGCCGACTACACGGTGGTCAACGTGGAGGCGCCGGAGATGGTCGCGGCGCTCGAGCGCGGCAACATCGACGCCTACGCCGTGTGGGAGCCGTGGGTCACCCGCGGCCTGGCGGCCGTCAAGAACACCAAGGTCCTCAAGGACCAGGAAAACATCCTCGAGCAGGGCGTCTACATCTACATGAACCTCGGCTGGATCAAGAAGAACCCGGAGCAGGCCGAGGGGTTCATGCGCGCGCTCGTGGAGGCGACCGACCTCATCAACCGCGACCGCAAGCGCGCCGCCAAGGACGTCTCCGACTTCCTCAAGAGCCTCGACCCGCCGCTGGTCGAGCAGCTCATGACCAAGCTCCGCTTCGAGATGGTCCTGGACGACTTCACCATCAGCCTGTTCCGGCTGGCCGAAAACCAGCTCAAGCAGCAGGGCAAGCTCACCAAGCCGCTCGACCTGGGCGCGTTCGTCTATCCGGATCTCCTGAAAAAGGTCCAGCCCAAGAGCGTCAACTACAAGCCGTGAGCCCGCGCGGCGCAGCGCTCGAGGCCGGCCGCCGGCGATGAGGCGTTCGCTCTCCCAGAGCCCGGGGCGCGTCTTCTACGGCTGGTGGATCGTGACGATCGGCTGCGTCCAGGACGCGGTGAAGGGCGGCCTGTTCAACACGGGGTTCACCCTCTACTTCCTGCCCGTCCTCACCGAGCTGAACCTCAGCCGCGCCGCGACCTCGCTGCCGTTCTCGCTCTCCAGGCTCGAAGCCGCGCTCGGAGCGCCGCTCGTCGGATTTCTCATCGACCGATTCGACGTCCGGGTGATGCTGGTCGTGGGAACGTTGCTCGCGGGGCTGGGCCTGATCCTGCTCTCCCTCACGCACAGCTACCTGCTCTTTCTCCTCGTCTTCATCGGCCCGCTGAGCTTCGGGTTCCAGGCCGGCTTCAATCAGGCGACCCTGGCCGCGGTCAACAGCTGGTTTCGACGCAAGCGCGGGCTCGCCATGGCCGTCGTCCAGACCGGCCAGGCGATCGGCGGGGTGGTGATCTTTCCCCTGGTCGCGCTAGCGGTGTTGAACCTGGGGTGGCGGACCGCCGCGGTCCTGTCGGGTCTCGTCGTATTCATGCTGCTCCCGCTCGTCCTGCTCATCCGGCGCTCGCCGGAGAGCATGGGATTGCTCCCCGACGGCGAGCGTCCGGGCTCGCACGAGCCCGATCGAGCCGCGCGCGGCGCCGCGCCCGCGGTCGGCGACGCACGCGAGTTCACCACTCGCCAAGCGCTGCGGACGCCGACGTTCTGGCTGCTCGCCGCGTTCCACGGCCTGCGCAACGTCCCCTACGCTGGAGTGACCGTGCACCTGGTGCCGCTCCTGATCTGGAAGGGGCTCGACGAGCCGGCGGCCGCGTTCTACGTCGGGCTCACCGCGCTGGCCACCGTCGTCATCCGGCCGCTAACCGGGTGGCTCGGCGACCGGCAGTCGAAGCAAGCCGTCGGGGCCATCGGGGTCTTGCTGGGCGCCGCCGGTCTCATCGTGCTGGCGTACGGCGACGGCGCGTGGTGGGCGCTCGCGCTGTTCGCCGTCTTGTTCTCGTTCGGCGACGCCGTGAACTCGGTGACGTGGGCCCTGGTCGGCGACGTGTTCGGCCGCGCCCACTTCGCCACGATCCGTGGCTGGATCAGCATGTTCCAGAGCTTCGCGTCGATGCCGGCCGCCGTCTACACCGGCTGGGTCTACGACCGGACGCAGAGCTACACGCAGGCGCTGATCGTGTTCATCGTCTGCTACGGCGTCGCCGCGTTCGTCCTGTGGCTGATTCCCCAGCCCACGCGCCCCGCGCGGCTCGAGGTCGCGACCAGTCAGGCCCTCGGCGTGTCCTAGCGGGCGAGCGGACCGCGCTCGAAGAGCGGAACCGTGCCGGGCGCCTGCACGCCCTCGATCGAGAGCAGTCGGCGCTTCGTCTTGACGCCGCCGTGGGCCGAAAAGCCGCCGAGCTTGCCGTTCGCGGCGAGCACACGATGGCACGGCACGACGATCGCGAACGGATTCTGGCCGAGCGCCGACCCGACGTCCCGCGCCGCGCCGGGCTCGCCGAGGCGCGCGGCGATCTCGCCGTACGAGAGCGTCGAGCCCGGCGGGATCGTGCGCGCGACCTCGAAGACGCGCCGGTGGAACGGCGGCACGTGCCGCATGTCGAGCTCCACGAACGCGAGGTCCCGCGCCTCGCCGCCGAGGAGCGCGCCGATGCCGTCGACCGCGCGCCGGACCTCCGGCGGAGGTGGCACCTCGCGCGCGCCGGGAAACTCGCGCCGCACTCGGGCCCGGACCGCCGCCTCGCTCGACTCGGGCAGCTGCACACCGACCACGCCTCGGTCGCCCCAGACGATGCCGCAGGCGCCGATCGGCGTGCCGAATACGAGGAATCCGCGCTCGGTCACGACGATCGCTGCCGCCAGGCGCGGATCTGGGCGGCGTGCTCGCGGTAATGCCCGGCGCCCGCGCCGTCGAACGGATCGCGCGCACCGCCGCCCGGCGCGAAGTGCGCCTCGGGCAGCGCCGCGGCGGCGCCCACGAAGAGGCGGTGGGTCAGGTCGAGCTCGGCCAGGACGTCGGCCGATTTCACGCCCGACTTCCGGTCGACGAAGCGCGCGTTCCACGCATCGAAGTCGTCGTACGTGCCGGGCGGGTAGGGCGCCTCACCCTTCGCGATGTTCCCGAACGCCGAGATCATCGCCTCGTGCCAGCCGGATATGTGGATCAGGATCTCGCGCACGCCCCAGCTCCCGAGCCACACCCGTCGCGTCTCCTCGTCGGTCAGCCCATCGACCGCTCGACGAAGCTCGGCGAAAGCCTCTTCCGCCTGGCGCAGCATCGTTTCCTTGTCGCTCATCGGTCCCTCCCGACGGGGTTGTCGCTACGCTTCTGAGACCCCGGCCGGGGCCTGCCGTGAAAGACGGCCGGCGAAGCCGGGGTCGGCTCGCGGGCCGTGGCCTGGTCACAGTCGGTCCATCTCGAGCCGCCCCCCGGTTAGAAACCGGCCGACCGCGCCGGCCCTCGCCGGCACCCTGGCCGACTAAATGCCCGCGAACTCAGGCATCGGTAGAATGTCCGGAAATGGCCCATGTTTTGCGTGTTTTTCGGGCCACGAACCCCACAATGGTGCTGACCATGGGCTTTCCATGCTCTATCGGTATGGGGCGCGCGTGATCGGAGCGCGGCTCATCGGCACGCCGCTGGCGGCGAAGCCCTTCCTCGTGTCGCTGCTCGTCATCACGGTGCTGGCAGTCGTCGGGTTCTTGAGCTTCCACGCCGTCGGAAACCTCGTGGCCGTCAATCGAGAGATCGCGACCCACACCATTCCCGCGGTCCGCCTGGCCGCGTCCACCCGCGAGGCGATCACGCCGCTCGTCCGGCTCGAGATGCGCGCGCTGGTGCTGGCCGACCCCGGCTACGCGACGGCCTGGACCGAGCGGGCGGTGCGGGTGGCCGAGGATCTCGAGCGGCTCGCCGGATCCGTGAAGAGCGCGCGGGAGGCCCAGAAGCTCGCCGCCGCGCGGGGCGCGTTCGAGCACTATCAGAGCCTCGTCGCGACGGAGCAAGAACTCGTGCGGCGCGGGGCCCGCGCGCATGCGCTCGCCGTGCCCTATAGCGAGGCGCGTACGCGCGCCGAGGAAGTGCAAGAGAACCTGGACGGGTTGATGGCCGCCATCCACGAGCGGGTCCTCGCGGCGCAGGCCGAGGCCGCGCGGCTGGAGGCCAGGACGTGGACGGGTGTGCTGATCGCGCTCGGCGCGGCCGTCGCGCTGGCGCTGATCGTCGCGCTGGAGAACGCGCGCCTGCACGCCGCCGCGCAGCGCAATATCCAGCAGCTCGTGAACCAGTCGCGGCAGCTGCTCGAGTCCAAGGTGGCCGCCGAGCAGGCCAGCCGGGCCAAGAGCGAGTTCCTGGCCTCGATGAGCCACGAGCTCCGTACGCCCCTGAACGCGGTCATCGGCTTCTCCCAGGTTCTCGCGAACCAGACGTACGGTGCGCTGAACGAGCGCCAGCTCGAATATCTGACCTCGATCCTCGCGGGTGGCCGCCACCTCCGCGAGCTGGTCGACGACGTGCTCGACGTGGCCAAGGTCGACTCCGGACACCTGACGCTCGATCTCACGAAAGTTTCCGCCGCCGAGGACATCCCGGAGGTCGTCGCCGTCGTCCAGGCGCTCGCGCACCAGAAGAACATCACGGTGACGGTCGAAGTGAAGGAGCCGCTGCCGGCGATCACCGCGGACCGGATGCGGGTCCAGCAGATGATCTACAACCTGTTGAGCAACGCGATCAAGTTCACCGAGGCGGGCGGACACGTCACCGCGACGGCCGACACGATCTCCACGGTCGGTCCCAACGGCTCGTGCTGGCTGCGGATCCGCGTCGCCGACACCGGGATCGGGATCAAGGCGGAGGACCAGGCCCGGATCTTCGGCAAGTTCGAGCGGGGCGACTCCTCCTCAGCCCGCGAGCAGGAAGGAACGGGACTCGGCCTCGCCCTGACGCGCAAGCTCGTCGAGCTGCACGGCGGTCGCATCAGCGTCGAGAGCGAAGGCGTCAAGGGCCGGGGCAGCATATTCACCGTGCTGCTGCCGCTCGCCCCGCCCGAGCAGCTTCCGGGCTGACGCGGCAGGCCGCTTCAGGCCGGCATCGCCGGCGCCGGCAGCCGCTCGTACATCCGGTGGACGTCGTCCCCGTGGAAGCGCGCCACGTGATTGGTGGGCGGCAGCGGCTCCGTGTAGAAGAACTCGGGGAGCTCGTCGTCCTTCTCGGTGAACCCGGCGCGGCGGTTGAACTCGTACTCCATCCGGAGCGCGTCCCGGCCCAGCGGCTCGAAGAAATCCTTGGTCAGGCTGGTCCCGTGGGCGGCGTTGATGGCGTTGACGAGAAACTCCGTGTTGGGATTGGTGACGCTCATGCCGAAGATGCAGAGCCCGAGCGAATCGTTGGCCGCCACGCGCGCCTGGTGGGCGAGGCTCTGCTCGACGATCTGCTCGGCGTTCATCTCGCGCGTCTTGAGCCGCGGCAGGTTGCCCGCGGTGTGGTCGGCGCCCTGCGCGGTCGCCATCATGGTGACGCCGGTGGCCTCGACCACGCGGGGATCGTAGGCGCTGATCGCCTGCTTCTTGATGACGGGGACCCGGCGCACCTTGTAGTGCGCCCCGACCCGCGCGGTGCCCTGCGCCCAGAGCCGCCCGTTCTCGGTGCCCCGGCGCATCTCGGCCATGCAGGCGGCCATGAACTTCACGTCGCCGAAGGCGCCGAGCCCGGCTTCCATCAGCACGGCGAGCGTCGCGCCGAGCTCGATCGTGTCCACGCCGAGGTCGTTGGCCAGGAAGTTCATCTGGGCGAGCTCGTCGGGATCGCTCAGACCGCAGTTGGTGCCGAGCAGACCGAGCGTCTCGTACTCGACGGGCGAGACGACCTCCTGGCCGCTCGCGTCGGCGTAGACATTGCTGCACTGGATCACGCAGCCGGGCATGCACGCGTGCGTGTGCTCGCCGCCGCGCGAGACGTTGAGCTGACTGATGTAGTCGCCGCCCATCTTGAACTTCTCGCCGCTCGCCACGTCGACCTGCTGGCCGGCGCTGAAGTTGCGCACGGGGAGGCCGCCGAGCGCATTCTGGAGGTCCGCCATGCCCATGGTGCCGATCTTCTGGTAGAAGTTCGTCACCATCGAGTCGGCCAGCAGCATCTTGGCGTAGTCCTTGATGGCCGCGTTGACCTTCTTTCCGTCGGTGAACGGCGGGATCTTGTCCAGGTCGACCACGACGGCCTTGACCTTCTTCGACCCCATCACCGCGCCCACGCCGCCGCGCGCCGACAGCCGGGCCGGCCGGCCGTCCTTGTCGCTGAACGCGATGCCCGCCAGCAGCCCCTGATACTCGCCGACCGGCCCGCAGAGCGCGATCGTGACCTTCCGGCCGTGCTTCTTGTGCAGCATCTCCTGCGCCTCGAAGTTCCCCTTGGCCAGATACGGCGCGGCGTCGTCGAAGTCGATGGTGCCGTCCTTCTTGAAGTGGATCACGACCCAGCTCGGCGAGGCGCCGTGCAGGGTGAAGCCCGCGACCTTCAGCTGCCCGAGCCCGTAGCTGAAGCTGCCGCCGCCGTTGGCTTCCTTGATGCCGCCCGTGAGCGGGCTCTTGCAGCCCACGCTCGTGCGATTCGCGTTGGAGAAGCTCGTGCCGGCGAACGGGCCGGCCGAGAAGATGAGCGGGTTGGCGGGTGACAGCGCGTCGACCGTCGCCGCGCCGAGCTCGAGCAGCGTCTTGGCGATCCAGTAACGGCCCGCCCTGACGATCTCCTCGCCGTGCAGCTCGCGCTTGGTGATCTTGCGGCTCGTCAGATCGATGTCGTAGTAGGTCCGCATGGCACGCTCCTGATATCCGACGCTATCGTTTCGTCCTGTTGCGTCAAAGTAAGCCGCTGGCTCGGTCGTGTCAAATCTGGCCGTAAACTACCCTCGTGGTGATGCCGGCCGATGGTTGAGGCGGCTCTCAAGACTCTCCTGGCGCTCGCTCTCGTCGCCTCCGCGACCGCCTACGTGCGCGGCTGGCGCCGGCTTTGCGCCGCCGGGCACGCGCCGCCCGTCTGGCGGCCCGCCTCCTACGTGCTGGGGCTCCTCTTCGTCGCGGGTGCGCTGCTGTCGCCGCTCGACGAGCTGGCGACCGAGCGGTTTTCGGCGCACATGGCGCAGCATCTCCTGCTGACGATGATGGCGGCGCCGCTCCTGCTGCTCGGTAATCCGCTGCCGCTCGTGCTCTGGGGCCTGCCGCCCGGCGCGCGGCGCTGGCTCGCCGCCCCTTTTCGACGCACGGCGCGAGTGCGCGTCGCGCTGTCGGCGATGACGTTCTGGCCGGCGGCCGGCCTCCTTCACGTCGCGGCCATCTGGGTCTGGCACCTCCCAGTGCTCTACGACGCCGCGGCCGAGCACGAGCTCGTGCACGCCATCGAGCACGTGACCTTCTTCGGGACGGCGCTCTTGTTCTGGTGGCCGATCATCCGCCCGGCGCCGCGACTGGCGCCGCGCCTGCATCCCGGCCTCCAGATCGTCTATCTGCTCGCCGCGACCGCGCAGAGCACCGCGCTCGGCATGCTGCTGGCGGTGCCAGAGCGCGCGTTCTATCCTCACTACGCGCGGACGGCGGCCACCCTCGGGATCAGCGCCGTCGACGATCAGATGGTCGGCGGCGGGCTCATGTGGAGCGGCGCGCACATGTACTTGCTGCCGATTCTCCTGATCCTCTATGGTGTTGCTCGCGATGCCGCGCGCGAGCGCGACGACGCAGCGGCGTAGCCCGGCGCGGCGCCATGTGGTCGACAGACTGAGGAGAGAGGGCTCATGGCACTCGATCTCTTGATTCGCGGTGGCAGCATCGTGGACGGCTCGGGCGCCGCGCGCTATCGCGGCGATGTGGGCATCAAGGACGGCCGGATCGTCGAGATCGGACGCAGTCGATCGGCGGCCGAGCGCACCATCGACGCCGACGGCCTGATCGTCGCGCCGGGTTTCATCGACGGCCACACCCACATGGACGCTCAGGTGGCGTGGGACCGGATGGGCAGCTGCTCGTGCTGGCACGGCGTGACCACCGTGATCATGGGCAACTGCGGATTCGCGCTGGCGCCGTGCCCGCCCGCGGAGCGCGAATGGTTCGCCCGCTGCCTAACCGCGGTCGAGGACATTCCGACCGAAGCGATGATGGCGGGGATCGATTGGACCTGGGAGACCTTCCCGGAGTATCTGGCGACCGTCGATCGCTTGCCCAAGGCCATCAACTACGGCGCCTACATCGGCCACTCGGCCCTGCGCATGTACGTCATGGGCAAGCGCGCGCTCAGTGAGCCCGCGGCCGAGGACGACCTGGCGCGGATGGTTGCCGCCGTGCAGGAGGCGATCCGTGTGGGCGCCATGGGCTTCTCGAGCTCTCGCGCGACGACGCACGTCACGCCCGACGACACGCCGGTGGCCAGCCGCATCGCCGTCTGGTCGGAGCTCGATCGCCTGGTCGGCGCGATGGCCGAGCTGAACGCCGGCGTGTTCCAGATCGGTCCGGACACATCGGGCGGTGAGGCGCAGCGGAAATTCCTCGCGCGGCTCAAGCAGGTAGCGGTCGAGACCGGACGTCCCGTGATGTTTGGCACCATCTCGAGCCGCCAGGGCCACCGGCCGAATCCGTGGACCTATCAGCTCGAGTACCTCGACGAGTGCGCGGCCGCCGGAGCCCGGATGTGGGGGCAGACCACGACGCGCTCGATCAACGCGATCTTCTCGCTCAAGTCCTACTTGCCGTTCGACGTGCTCCCGGCGTGGCGACAGATCCGCCGCTTGCCGCTGGCCGAGCAGAAGCGGCGTCTCGCCGACCCTGCGACGCGGCGCCAGCTGGTCGCCGACGAGGCGGGCATGAAGCCGCGCGACGACGTCTTCCAGGGCGGCGGCGCGGCCACCACCGATCCGCGCAAGCCCGACTACGCCAACCTCTTCGTCATGAAGGGCGTGGACTGGAACGACCCGACGGTCGCCCAGCTCTCGGCCGAGCTGCGCCGCCATCCGGTCGAGGTGATGATCGATCTGGTGCTCGAGAACGACGATCAGGTGTTCGTGCAGCCGCTGGTCAACGAGGACCCCGAGCACGTGCTCGGCATGCTGCGGCACCCGCGCACGCTCGCGACCTTCTCCGATTCGGGGGCTCACGTCTGCCAGGAGATGGGCTCGTCGCTCCAGACGCACCTGCTGAGCTACTGGGTGCGTCAGCGCCAGGCGTTCACGCTCGAGGAAGCAGTACGCAAGCTCACCTTCGACAACGCCTCGGCGTGGGAGCTCCACGACCGCGGGCTCGTGCGCACGGGCTACCGGGCAGACGTCGTGATCTTCGACGAGGGACGCGTGCGGCCGGCGATGCCGACCGTGCAAACCGACCTACCCGGCGGGGCTCGCCGTCTCGTTCAGAAGGCCGAAGGGATCGCCGTCACCGTCGTCAACGGGCAGGTGACCCTGGAGAACGGCGAGACCACCGGCCGCACGCCGGGCGTCTTGCTGCGCGGGCCCGGCGCGCGGCGGGGCTGACGCGCGTCTGCGGCATCGCGCGTGGCGGCCTCGCCGCGCGACGCGTCGCCGTCTAGAAGATCGCGAGCGGGTGCGCGGGAGCGCCCGTCGAGCCGACCAGCCGGATCGGCGTGGCGGTGAAGAGGAACTCGTAGCGCTTCCTCCGCGCACGCCCGGGCCAGCCGCTCCGGATTCGTGTTGTCCACGAGCACCAGTCCGAGGAACGGGATGGCCAGGTGCGTGCTCATCGCGAAGCCCGGATAGCTCCTTGAAGTACCCTTCGACGCGATCCTGCGTGGGCGGCTTCCAGTCGGCCATCGCCGCTCCTTTCGATGAGATCCTGAGTAGCCGGCGCGCCGCGGCCGGCGGAGCCCCAGCCCCGCGACGGCCTGCAGCGCGCCCGGCATCTAGTAGTACACCGCGCGGCCGGCGCCGCCGGTCGCCACGACCAGCTCGCCGCTGACCGCCCACGCCCTGTCCGAGGCGAGAAAGACCGCGAGATAGGCGATCTCGGCGGCGTCGACCATCCGGCAGATGGAGTTGCCTCGTGGCGACTCGTAGGCGAAGTCGCGTTTCTCGACCTCGTCGAGAGGAATGCGGAGCTCGGCGGCGCGCGCCGCCAGGAGCCGCGGGGTGCGCTCGGTGCGCGTCGTCCCGGGATGGATGCAGTTGACGGTGATGCCGTACCGCCCGAGCTGCACGGCCAGGGTCTTGGTCAGGTGCACGAGCGAGCCGTTGCGCGCGCCGCCGCTCAGGTTGCCGGCGTTGCGGGCGTTGGTGCCGCTGATGTTGATGATCCGCCCCCACCCCTGCTGCGTCAGGTAGGGGATGGCGGCGCGCGCGCAGCGCAGCGCGCCCACGTACTTCACGTTGAAGTCCTGCAGCAGGTCCTCGTCGACGACGGTCTCGATCGGGCCGGTCGCGCTCGCCGAGCCTCCGGGCGCCGAGCCGCTGTTGACCAGGATGTGCAGGCCGCCGAGGCGCTCCGCGGCCTGGGCCACCGCGCGATCGACCTGCTCTCGGCTGGTCACGTCGGCGACCAGCGGGACGACCGTGCGGCCCGTCTGGCTCGCCAGCTCGCTCGCCGCGGCCTCGAGCCGGTCCTTCGTGCGGGCGACGATCGCCACGTCGACGCCCTCGCGGGCGAGCTCGAGCGCGATCGCCTTGCCGATGCCGAGGCTGCCGCCGGTCACGAGCGCACGTTTGCCGTTCAGTCCGAGATCCATCGCCTCACCTCGTCAGCGTTTGAATGTGAACAGATCGACGACCGCGCCGATCCGCGACACCTCGTCCAGGCGCCAGAGCGCCTCCAGCGCGCCGGCCGCCGGGATCCGGCCGAGGACGTCCTCCGAGAGATCGCGGAACTTCGCCTCGACGTCGGCGTCGGTCATCGGGTTCTCCGCGTGCCCTTTCGGGAACTCGGCTCGCTCGGTGTAGCGCTGACCTGACCGGGTGGTCACGTCGATCTGCGAGGGCAGCTCGCCCGGGAAGCGTCGCGTGAGCTCCGGGTTCTCGGCGACGCGGATGCGATTCATGAGCGGACGCAGGGTCGGATCCAGATAGCGCTTGGGCTCGAAGCTGGCCGGCGTGATGCGGCCGTCCACCAGCGCGACGGCCAGCATGTAGGGAAGACTGTGGTCGGCCGTCTCTCGCGTCTGCGGATCCCACTTGGCCGGCTCGCTCGCGATCTCGCTGTGGGCCATCGCGTAGATCTGCACGTCGAGCGTCTCGATCTCCTCGGCGCGCACCTTGTTCCGGAGGGCGAGGACCACGGCCAGCGGCGCCTGCGCGTGATACTCGGCGGCGAAGAACTTGAAGTTCGTGCGCACGATCGCGAAGGGTCGGCCGGCGCCGCCGAGCGTGCCGAGCTCGAACGGGCCCGTCACCTGCTCGCAGAGCCCGTGACGGCCCTCGAAGGCCTCCGTCGGTCCCGTCATTCCCCCGCTGGCGAGCTGGGCGGCGAAGAGCCCGGCCTTCGCGGCCGCCGCGGTCGCGCAGCCCTTCCACATCGCGAGCTCGCCGGCCCGCGTCTGGCGCGTCGCCACGTTCGCGGTCACCGCGAGCGCGATCGCGTCGGCCATCTCCCGCACCGAGAGCCCGAGCAGCCGTCCGGCGCCGGCCGCCGACGCCGGCGCGACGAAGACCCCTTGATCCCAGCCGCGCTCGCGCAGCGACACGCGGTCCGCCAGGGCGCCGAAGACCTCGTAGCCGAGCACGGTCGCCAGCAAGAAATCGGTGCCGGATGCGCCCGCGAGCTCCGCCGCCGCCAGGATCGCCCCGAGCATGTCGCTCGGATGGCCGGAGCCGCGCGAGATGTACGTGTCGTTGGCGTCGAGGAACCGGATCATCGCGGTGTTGGCGAAGGCCGCCGCTTCCGGCGTGGTCGCGCGCCCGTCGCCCAGGAGCCGGGCCGACGGGGCGCCGGCCCAGGCCGGCGCGAGCCGGCGGGCGATGGCGGCCGGCTCGCTCGTCGCGCCGCCCATGGCGCAGCCGAGCGAGTCGATGATGTGACGCTTGGCCTCCTTCACCGCGCTCGGCGACAGATCGCCGTAGCGGAGCGAGGTGGCGTAGCGCGAGAACGTCTCGGTCGTTCGGTCCATCGGTCAGGGGAGCAGGATCAGCTTGCCCGTCGATTCCCGCGACTCGAGATGGCGATGTGCCTCGGCCGCCTGGGCCAGGGGGTACGTCTTGCTGATGTGGAGCTTGAGGCGGCCCTCGCGCATCAGCGCGAAGCATCGCTCGGCGCTCTCCCGGGTCTTGTCGGGGAAGCCCCTCGTCAGGGTCGGTAGCGAGAACGCGCTCACCTTCTGCGACTTCGGAGAGAGCGCCGAGATGGTCAGGGGATCGGGTGCGCCGCCCGCGCGTCCGTAGGTGACGATGTGTCCGAAGGGCGCCAGACAGCGGAGCCCCTCCTCGAACGTCGGCTTGCCGACCGCGTCGAGAATCAGGTCGACGCCGCGGTCCCCGGTCAGCCGCAGCACCTCGTCGGCGAACTTGTCCTTCGCGTAGTTGATGACCGCGTCGGCGCCGGCCTCCTTCGCGAGGCCCGCCTTGGCGTCGCTCGAGACCGTGCCGAACACCCGGGCGCCGGCCGCCTTGGCGAGCTGAACGGCCGCGAGGCCGACGCCGCCGGCGGCGGCGTGAACGAGGACGCTCTTGCCGGGACCGGTCGTATCCATCGTGTGGAGCGCGTGATAGGCGGTCAGCACCTGGATCAGGAACGCGGCGCCGTCGACGAAGCTCACCGACTCGGGCAGCGGGATCGCCATGAATGCGGGCGACACGCAGTACTCGGCGTACGCCCGGCTCGTGAACGCGGCCACCCGCATGCCGGGCCGCACATCGGTCACACCGTCGCCCACCGCCTCGACCACGCCCGCGACTTCCATGCCGGGCGTGTCGGGGGGCTTCGGCTTCACGGTGTACGTGCCCTGGCGAAAGCGCGTGTCGGCGAAGTTCACGCCGATCGCGTGGTTCTTGATCAGCACCCAGCCGGCGCGCGGCTCGGGCTTGGGAACGTCGGCCAGGGCCAGCACGTCGGGGCCACCTGTTTGCGCGAAAACGATCGCTTTCATCCCGGGCCTCCTTGGGGCGAGGCACACACTATCGCAGAACCGGGCGCCCGTGGGACCGCTCAATTACCCTACGCCCTATTCCTGTGGTATTCCTTCAAGTGCCGACCCCGAGAGTGATGACGAGAGCCGGCTACGTTCGAGCTCCGGACTGGCCCGCGCCGGTCCGCTACGGCGTCGCGGTCGCCGCCGCGCTGGGGGCGGCGGGGCTCCGGGCCGCGCTGTCAGGGCTCTGGGTCGACGACCTTCCGTTCCTGATGTTCGTCCCGGCCATCGTGCTGGGCGCGTGGGCGGGCGGATTCTGGCCGGGCATGGTGACGACGGTCCTCGGCGCGGCGCTCGCCAATTATCTCTGGCTGCCTCCGTACCACAGCCTGCGGGTCACGACCGTCGCCGACGCGGTCGGGCTCGTCTCCTTCGCCGTGATCGGCGCGCTGATCAGCGCGCTCAGCGAATCGATGGTCCGCGGCCGGCGCCGTCTCGAAGGTCTGCTCCACAGCCTCGACGAGGGCTTCCTCGTGCTCGACGTGAGCTGGCGCGTTCGCTACATGAACGGCCGCGCCGCGGAGCTGCTCCGGCAACCCGCCGCATCGATCGTCGGCACGACGCTCTGGGATCTGTTCCCCGGCGTCGCCGGGACCGAGACCGAGACCCGGCTGCGGCGCGCGTCGGCCGCGAGCGAGCCCGTCGAGCTCGAGGCCTTCCACCGGCCGGTCGGACGGTGGTTCAGGACGCGCGTATTCTCGACTCCGGAAGGCTTCTCCGCCCTGCTCGAGGACGTCACGGAGCGCAAGCAATCCCAGGAAGCCTCGCTGCGGCTCGCGGCCATCGTGCGCTCGTCCGAGGAAGCGATCGTCGGCAAGGACCTCGACGGGATCATCACCGCGTGGAATCCGGCCGCCGAGCGCCTGTTCGGCTTCACTGCGCGAGAGGCGATCGGCCGATCCATCCGGATGATCGTGCCCGCGGACCGTCAGACGGAAGAGGACGAGGTGCTGAGCCGCCTGCGTCGCGGGGAAGCGATCGAGCACCTGGAGACGGTGCGTATCCGGAAGGACGGGACGCCGATCAACATCGCGCTGACGGTGTCGCCGATTCGCGATGCCGACGGCCGCGTCATCGGCGCCTCGAAGATCGCCCGCGACATCGGCGCGCGGCTTCGCGCCGAGGTCGAGCTGGCCCGGCTCCTCACCGCCGAGCAAGCGGCCCGGGCGCGCGCCGAGTCGGACGAGCGCCGCGCGACCCTCCTGTCCGAGTCGAGCGCCGCGCTCAGCGCCTCGCAGCTCCAGCTGATCGACGACCTGCTCGACGTGTCCCGCATCATCAGCGGCAAGATGCGGCTCGACATCAGGCCCGTCGAGATCCACCGCGTGATCGAAGCGGCGCTCGACGCGGTGCGGCTGGCGGCCGAAGCCAAGGAGCTCAGGCTCCAGACGCTCTTCGACCCGAGCGCCGGACCGATCAACGGCGATCCGGACCGCCTGCAGCAAGTCGTCTGGAATCTCCTGATGAACGCGGTCAAGTTCACGCCGCGGGACGGACGTATCCAGGTGACGCTCCAGCGCGTCAGCTCGCATCTCGAGATCGTGGTCAGCGACAGCGGCGCCGGCATCCGGAGCGAGCTGCTGCCGGTCATCTTCGACCGCTTCAAGCAGGGCGAGAGCGGGAGCACGCGCAACCAGAGCGGTCTCGGCATCGGGCTCGCCCTCGTCCGCCACCTGGTCGAGCTGCACGGAGGATCCGTCGCCGCCGAGAGCGAGGGCGAGGGCAAGGGCGCGACCTTCCGGGTGAAGCTGCCGCTCGTGGACGCGCTGGTCCCCTTGGGGGACGACCGCGCGCACCCGACTGCGCGACAGCCGGTGCCCGCCTATCACGGTCCCTCGCTGCGAGGGCTCCGCGTCCTCGTCGTCGACGACGATCCGGACGCGCTGGATCTGATCGCGACGATCCTGCGCCGCGCGGACGCGGAGCCCATGCTCTGCTCGTCGCCCCCGGAAGCGCTTGCGGCGGTCCAATCTTGGAAACCGCACGTCCTCGTTTCCGACATCGAGATGCCCGGCGAGGACGGCTACTCGCTCATCCGCAAGATCCGCGAGCTGGCCGGCTCCCAAGGCGGCCAGATCCCGGCGGTGGCGCTGACCGCCTACGGACGGCCCGAGGATCGGGTGCGCTCGCTCTCGGCCGGCTACAGCATGCACGTCGCGAAGCCGGTCGATCCGGTAGAGCTCGGCGTGATCGTCGCGAACCTCGCCGGCCGGTCGCTCTCCGGGTGACGCGCGGCGCCGGCCAGCTCCTGGCCGCCGGCTTCGACGGCACGAGGATCCCGGACGCGCTCGTCGCGCTGGCGGAGCGGTCCGGGCTGGGTGGCGTCGTCCTCTTCACCCGCAATTGCCCGAGCCTCGACGCGGTCCTCTCGCTCACGGCCCACGCGCGGCGGCTCGACCCCGACGTCCTCGTGCTGGTCGACCACGAAGGCGGACGCGTGCATCGCTTGCCCCCGCCGTTCACCCGATTTCCACCCGCAGCCGCGGTCGGCCGCGCCGGCGAGCCTCGGCTCGCGGCGGCGGTGGCGAGCGCGATGGGGCGCGAGCTGCGCGCCGCCGGATTCGATTCCGGCCTCTCGCCGGTGCTCGATTGCCTGCTCGATCCGGGCAACACGGTGATCGGCGACCGCGCGTTCGGATCGGCGCCGGACGCGGTCGCCGCGCTCGGCGTGGCGTGCGTCGAGGCGATGCTCTCCACTGGGCTGGTGCCGGTCGCGAAGCACTTTCCCGGGCACGGGCTCACCGCCGTCGACTCGCATCACGCCTTGCCCGACACCTCGGCGACCCTCGGCGAACTCGAGCGCGGCGAGCTCGTGCCGTTCCGCGCGGCCCTCGCCGCCGGCTGCCCGGCCGTCCTGGTCGCGCACGTGCGCTACCGCGCGCTCGACGCGGAGCTGCCCGGGTCGCTCTCACCCGCGATCGTCTCCGGCTTGCTGCGACGGCGTCTCGGCTTCGACGGCCTCGTCCTGAGCGACGACCTCGAGATGTCGGCGGTCGCCGACACCTGGGGCGTCGCCGCCGCGGCGCGGCGGTTTCTCGGAGCGGGCGGCGACCTCGCGCTGATCTGTCGGAGCGCCGAAGCGCGGGACGCAGCCGTCGCGGCGATCGAGCGCGACCTCGAGCTCGGCGCCCTCGACCCGGCCCCGGCTCGCCGCCGCCGGCGGGCGGTTCTGGCACTCGTCACCGCCGCCGGGCCGCGTCCCGACCTCTCGGTGATCGGCTGCGCGGAGCATCGAGCCCTCGCCGACGAGGTGGCGCGGCGCTCGGCCGAGCGGGGCTGAGCGTGCGATCCTGAGGGAAGCGATGGATGAGCCGGGGCCGAACCGACGCGCGTTCCTCGCCCTCGCGGGCAAAGCCCTCGCGAGCGCCGGGCTGCCGGCCGTTCTGCGCCCCGGGCGCGCGTCGGCCGGCAGCCCGGACCCGAAGGTCTTCGAGGGGCAAGACGTCTTCGACCGACTGGTGACCCAGGCGCGCGAGCGCCGGTGGAGCGAGCTGCCGATCGGCGAGCGGATCGGCGCCGTCGGCATGGCGCTTCGCCGGACACCGTACGTGGCCTCGACCCTCGAGCTCTACGACGACCGCGAGGTGTGCTCGGTCGATTTTCGGGGGCTGGACTGCGTCACGTTCTTCGAGCTGGCGCTCGCCTTCGCGCGGATGCTCCGGCGCGGCGAGCGGACCCCCGACGCGCTGCTGGCGGAGGTCGCGTTTCTCCGGTATCGCGGCGGCCAGCCGACCGACTATGCCTCCCGGCTGCACTACCTGAGCGACTGGTTTGCCGACAACCAGACCAAGGGCGTCGCCCGCCTCATCACCCAAGAGCTCCCCGGCGCCGAGCGCTTCACCCGGCGCGTCAGCTTCATGACCACTCATCCCGGCGCCTATCGACAGCTCAAGGCGAGCCCGGACCAGCTCGCGAAGATCGCGCTGCGCGAGGCGGAGATCAACGCACGCACGACCTACTATCTGCCGAAGGAGAAGGTCGCGGCCGGCCAGCGGCTCCTGACGACCGGCGACATCGTCGGCGTCACCACCACGCTCGAGGGCCTCGACTGCGCGCACTCCGGCGTGTGCTACCGGGACCAGGCCGGCGTCCCCCGGCTTCTGCACGCGTCGACCACGCGGAACGCGGTCGTTCTCGACCAGGACGTGGCCACCTACGTGGCGAGCGTGCGGACGCACAGCGGCATCATGGTGGCCCGTCCCCTGGAGGTGTCGTAGCGCTCAGAGGAGCGATCGGAGCCACCGACCGAGGCTCGCGATCGCCGCCGCGACGCGGCGCCGGCCGGGTCGCGGACGCCGCGGCAAGGTCTCGAGCAGATGCCGATGGGCCGCCGCCCGCCGGGCCTCCTCGAGGCGGTCGCGGACGAGAAAATCGGCGTGAAGCTCGTTCAGCCACTCGGCCGACCTGCCGGCGCGGGTCACAGAATCCGCTCCATCACGACGACGTCGACCCACTTGCCGTCCAGCCGGCCCTGCTCGCGGTACACCCCGACCTCGGCGAATCCGAGCCGCCGGTAGAGGCTGATGCCCGCCACGTTGAAGGGGAACGTGGCCAGCACCAGCTTGTGATAGCCGAGCTCGCGGCCGCGCGCGATGAGCGCCGCCAGCAGCCGATGGCCGACACCGCGCCCGCGCCAGTCGCGGCCGACGTAGACCGACAAGTCCGCGACATGGTCGTAGGCCGGGCGCGGGTTGAACGCGTTCAGGCTGGCCCAGCCGACGATTCGGCCGGCCGCCTCGCCGACGATCACCGGGTGGCGGGGGCCGCGCGCGGCGAGCCAGCGCCCCCGCTCCTCGGCCGAGCGCGTTTCCGTCTCGAGCGTCGCCAGGCGGTCCTCGATGCCCTGGTTGTAGATCACGGCGATCGAGTCGGCGTCGGCCGGCTCGGCGGGGCGGATGGCCACGTCGGGCATACGCCGAGTGTCCGGCCGGTGGTTCGATTCGTAAAATGAATTGTACGAATTGACCTGATTCGAGATACTTGGCCCGGCCGAGCGCGGCCGCTGAGACGATGGACATCAATCCGGTGCACGTCAGGACGCTCCAGGCGATCGCCCGCTCGGGCAGCTTCTCGCGGGCCGGCGAGGCGCTTCACCTGAGCCAGCCGGCGATCAGCCACCACGTGCGCCACCTCGAACGGGAGCTGGGGGTCCCGCTCCTGGTCCGCCGCGGCCGGCGCGCGGTGCCGACCGAGGCCGGCGCAGTGCTCCTCGAGCACGCGGGCCGCGCCTTCCGGGTGCTCGACGAGGCGCGCGAGGCGATCCAGCGCCTTCGGGGCCGCGTGGCCGGCCGCGTGACCGTCGGCACCGGCGCGACCGCGAGCATCTACCTCTTGCCGGCGCTCCTGCGCCGGCTGCGCGCGCGATATCCCGAGCTCGACCTCGTCGTCGTGACGGGCAACGCGGGCGAGATCGCCTCGGCCGTGTCGCGCGGCGAGCTCGACGTCGGCGTGGTCACCCTGCCCGTGCCGGCTGGACGGGGGCTCGCGGTCTCGCTCTTCTACGTCGACCGGCTCGTGGCGATCGCGCCGCCCGCGAGCCGGTGGAGAAGCCGAGCGCCGATGACGGCCGCCGAGCTCGCCCGCGAGCCCGTGATCCTCTACGAGCGCGGCGGCACGATCCGCCGCGTCGTGGACGACTGGTTCCGGCGCGGCCGCGCCACGCCGCGCGTTGCGATGGAGCTGGGCAACGCCGAGGCCACCAAGAAGCTGGTCGGCGCCGGGCTCGGGCTCTCGGTCGTCTCGCAGATCGCGGTGAAGGCCGACGTGAGAGCCGGCGCGCTCAACCTGATCCCGCTGCGCCCGGCGCTCCACCGGAAGATCGGGATCGTCCGGCGGCGCGATCGCGCGCCGCGCCCGGCGCTCCTCGCCTTCCTGACCGCGCTCGAGGGCGCCGCGAAACGGGCGCGCGGCGCGGCCAATCCTTGACCCTGTCGGATGGGGGCGGTAATGTCGGCTGAAATTCGGGAGGGTTGGCGATATGAGTGACCGCATAGATGCCTTCGCGACTGCCACCGACCTGCTCGCGGCGCTGCGCGCGCGGCGCGTGTCCGCCGTCGAGCTCCTCGACCTGCACCGTCGGCGGATCGAGCGACACAATGCCGAGCTGAACGCCATCGTCGAGCTCGACTTCGAGCGCGCGCGACGCGACGCCGAGGCCGCCGACGCGCGTCGGGCGCGGGGTGAGGACGCGCCCCTGCTCGGCTTGCCGATGACCCTGAAGGAATCGATCAACGTGCGCGGCCTGCGCACCACGGCCGGCATGTCCCAGTGGAAGGAGTTCCGCTCGGAGCACGACGCGCCGGTCACGACGCGCGTGAAGGGCGCGGGCGCCGCGGTCATGGCGAAGACGAACGTGCCGCAGATGCTCGCCGACTGGCAGTCGGTCAATCCGGTCTACGGGCGGACCAACAATCCGTGGGATCTCGGTCGGACCCCCGGCGGCTCGACCGGCGGAGGCGCCGCGGCGCTCGCCGCCGGGTTCACGCCGCTCGAGTTCGGCAGCGACATCGGCGGCTCGATCCGGGTGCCCGCCGCGTTCTGCGGTGTCTACGGCCACCGGCCAAGCGAGACGGCGATGCCGCGCAGCGGGCAGTTCCCGATGCCGCCGCTGCCGAACGCCGCGGTCGTGATGGGCGTGCAGGGGCCGATGGCGCGCTCAGGCGAGGATCTCGAGCTGGCGCTCGACGTCGCGGCGGGGCCCGAGGTGGGCGAGGACGTCGCGTGGAAGATCGCGATTCCTGCCGCGCGTCGCGATCGGCTGGCGGGCTTCCGGGTCGCGGTGCTGCCGGCGCTCGACTGGGTGCCTGTCGACGCCGAGGTGGCGGCGGCGCTGGACGGTCTCGCGTCGAGCCTCGGCCGCCTCGGTTGTCAGGTGAAGGCCGTCCAGCCCGACGCCCTCGGCGATCATCGCCAGCACTACGCGCTCTATCTCTCGCTGCTCGCCGCGGTCACCTCGGCGCGCGTCCCCGTGGCCGACCGCCAGGCGCGGCTCGAGGTCATGCGCACGCGCAACGACGAATGGAGCCGGGCGTCCCAGCGCGGGATCGAGAGCGGCGCGCCCGACTACGTCGCGTGGTTTGGTCAGCGCGAGCAGTATCGCGCGGCGTGGCGCGCGTTCTTCCGCGAGTGGGACGTGCTCCTGATGCCCGCGTTCCCGACCCCGGCGTACCCACACTGGGACAAGCCGTTTCCCGGCACGCCGGAGTCGATCAGGAAGACGCTGGACGTCAACGGCGAGCCGGTGCTCGAAGAGATGGGGCTGTTCTGCGCCTCGGTCGCGACGCTCGCCGGCCAGCCGTCGACGGCGTTTCCGGCCGGGCGCAGCCGCGGCGGCCTGCCGATCGGGCTGCAGGCGATCGGGCCGTATCTCGAGGATCGCACGCCGATCCGCTTCGCGTCGCTGGTCGGGCGCGAGCTCGGCGGCTTCGTCCGCCCGCCGCGCTACCAGGGAGATTGAGGGCTCTATGAAGATCAGCGCGTTCCATCTGATGCCCTACCGAGAGCTGCCCGCCGACTTCGAGCAGCGCTACGAGTCCGTCTGGGTGACGCCGCCCTGGTGGGAGCTCGCCGACGCGCGTCGGGTCGGTCAGTACTACAACTGGACACTCGACGAGCTTCAGTACGCGGCGAAGTGCGGATTCGACGGCGTGTGCACGAACGAGCATCACCAGAACGCCTACGGCTTCATGCCGAGCCCGAATCTCATGGGCAGCGTCCTCGCGCGGGCCACGAACGGCACGAACGTCGCGATCGTGCAGATGGGCGCGACTCTGCCCACCTCAAACCCGCCGCTCCGCGTCGCGGAGGAGTACGCGATGCTCGACTGCATCAGCGGCGGGCGCCTGGTGGCCGGCCTGCCGCTCGGCAGCCCGATGGACGTGAACCTCTGCTACGGCATCACGCCGATGGAGCACCGCGAGCGCTACCGCGAGGCGGTCGAGCTGACGCTCAAGGCCTGGCAGGCGCGCGAGATCTTCTCGTGGAACGGCCGCTACTTCCAGCTCGCGACGGTGAACCTGTGGCCGCGCCCGATCCAAGAGCCGCATCCGCCGGTGTGGATCCCCGGATCCGGCAGCATCAGCACGTTCGACTTCGCGGTCGAGCACGATGTCTGCTACTGCTTCCTGAGCTACTCCGGCGCCAAATCGGCGAAGACGATGATGGACGGCTACTGGCGCGTGGTGACCGACAAGGGTCGCGACCGCAATCCGTACCGCGCGGGCTTCCTGCAGCTCGTGGTCGTGGCCGAGAACGACGCGCGCGCCGAGGAGAAGTACGCACGGCACGTCGAGTACTTCTACCACAAGTGCCTGCACGTGCCGGCGATGTGGTTCTCGCCGCCCGGCAACCAGGATTATCGAAGCCTCGTCGCGACGCTGAACAATCCCGTGCGCCGGGCCGAGAACCCCAAGAGCCTCCGCTACCGCGACTTCGTCGAGAAGGGCTTCGTCATCGCGGGAAGCCCCGCCACCGTCCGCGATCGCCTGAAGGAGGAAGTGATCAAGAGCCTGCGCGTCGGGAACTTGATGGTCCTCCTCCAGATCGGCTCGATGCCGCACGAGCTGGCCCTCGAGAACATCGAGCTCTTTGGCCGCGAGGTGCTGCCGGACCTCCGCGACGTCTGGGAGGACGAGGGCTGGGTGAACCACTGGTGGCCCGAGCGGCTCCGTCAGCGCACGGGGGCCTTGCCGGCCGGCATCGCGGCGGGCGGGGCATGAGCGTCCGCGTCGAAGCGCCCATCGTGGCCGGCGCGGAGGCGCGCACGATCGCCGTCTGGCAGGGGCGCGTCCGCGTGCGCGTCGTCTCGAAAGGGCGCGGGCCCGCGCTGGTTTTCTTCCACGGGCCGTGGGGGCTCACGTGGGATCCGTTCCTCGACGCGCTGGCCGAGAGCTTCACCGTCGTGGCGCCCGAGCACCCGGGGACGACACCCGAGGCGCACGACGACATCTATCACCTCGACGGGCTCTGGGACCTCGTGCTGTGCTACGACGAGCTGCTGGAGACCCTTGGAATCCGCAACGCCGCCTTCGTCGGCCACTCGTTCGGCGGCATGATCGCGTGCGAGGTGGCGGCCGCGTATCCCGACCGGGTGCGGCGCCTGGCGATGGTCGCCCCGCTCGGTTTCTGGCGCGATCCGGATCACATCGTCAACTGGATGATGCTCGAGCCCGGGGCGCTCCGCGCGCACGTCTTCCGCGATCCCGACGGCGAGGCGGCGCGCCGCATGTTCCCGAGGTCGGACGCGCAGGACGCGGAGGCGACGTCGGCGCGCGTGCGACTCGTGTGGGCGATGGGCACGACCGGCAAGTTCATCTGGCCGATCCCCGACAAGGGCCTCAAGAAGCGCATTCACCGCGTCAAGGCACCGGCCCTGCTCGTGTGGGGCCGCGAGGATCGCCTGGTGCCGGTCGCGTACGCCGATGAGTTCACCCGGCGCTTGCCCGGCTCTCGCGTCCAGATCGTTGAGGCGGCCGGCCACGTGCCGCATCTCGAGCAAACCGCGTCGGTGGTCCGCGTCCTGCGAGAGTTCCTGACCTAAGCTCCGGGGCGTACGATCGCGCGCGCAGTCCCGGCGATCCGCTGCGCGCGCTCAGGACGCCGGGGACGACTTCATTTTCGACCGGTACTGCTCGGGCACCGCGTCCAAGCGATCGGTCCAGTACACGACGCCCTGCGCGTCGGTCCAGCGATAGAGCTGGCCCACGCGCGCCGGAGCACGGCCGCCGCTGCCGTTCGCGCCGTTCGGGCCCGGTTCCGACGCAGGCGGCGCGGTGGGAGCCGCCGGCGGCGGTGCCGTCGGCGGATTCGGGATCCAGACCCACGTGTACGGCGTCGACACGCCGTCGCCGCGAAGCTCGTACCGTCCGGTCGCGAACTGTACGACGTTCGGCGACGGTGGCGGCGCCGGTGCGACCGAGATCGTCTGGCTTGGAGGCGGAGCGTAATTCACCGGCGGGCTGTAGACCACGGGCGCGCTGTAGGCCGGCGGATCGTAGTAGGGCGGCGGATAGTACACCGGAGGCGGATAGTAGTACGGCGCCGCGTACACGACGGCCGGAGCGGCCGCTACTATTCCGAACGGGAAGAACGGCCGGAAGAATGGATGATGGTGATGGGCGAATCCCGGACGGTGAGCGAAGCCGGGCTGCCCCACGAACCCGCGCCCACCCCCGTTGACCACGGCGCGGGACCCGCCGCCGGCGACGGCCCCCCGGGATCGCTGGGCCAGCGCGGAGCCCGGCGCGATCGCGACACCCGCGGCGAGGGCCAGCACGACCCCGATGACGATCGGGCCCTTGTTCACCGTCGCTCCTCCCCGCCCTGTATGGACGCACCGAGTGTGCGCGCGTGTACCTGGCAACGTCAAGCGATGATCCGGCTCGGCGTCGCGATCTGGTTCAATATGAAATGCGGGAGCCTGCTGGCCCGTCCAATTCGATGAAGTGCCGGGGGGAAAGGGGGCGTCTCATGCGCTGGCGCGAGGCACGGGTTGCAATCTCGGCGGTTCTGGCTTTGACGCTCGGCTTGCAGATCGCGCTCGGCGCGGGAGCCGCCGGGGCGGCCGAGAATGAAGACGGCGCGATCGTCATCACCCGGCCCCGATTGAGCTACGCGGACGGGGACGTCTCGTATTTCCGGCCCGGCGCTCAGGACTGGGCCCCCGCGCAGGTCAACACCGCGCTGGCCCCAGGAGACGAGCTCTACACGGGCAATCGCGGCAATCTCGAGCTTCAGGTGGGCGCGCGGGCATTCGTGCGGGCCTGGGGCGACTCGCAGCTCGGGCTCGTCAACCACGAGCCCGATTTTCTCCAGATCAAGGTCACCGGCGGCCACGTCTCGCTCGACTTGCGCAGCGTCGACGCGGGCCGCACGGTCGAGCTCGACACGCCGCACGCGGCCTTCACGATCGAGCGCGCCGGCTACTACCGCGTCGACGTGACGGAAACAGGAACTTCCTTCGTCACGCGGCGCTCCGGACAGGCGACGATGACGCCGGCCGGCGGGCAGGCGGTGGCCGTCGCGGCGAGCGAAGAGGTGGTGCTCGAGGGCACGCCCGCGCCGACCGTGCGCAGCTACGTCGCGCCCGAGCTCGACGTCTGGGATCGCTGGAACTACGCGCGCACCGACGACCTGCTCGACGCGATCAGCTCTCGGTACGTCTCCACCGGCGTGTATGGCGTCGACGACCTCGATCACTACGGCGACTGGCGCGTCGTCCCGACGTACGGCTCAGTGTGGGTGCCTCAGGGGGCTTCCTCCGGCTGGGCACCCTACAGCACGGGGCGATGGGTGCTCGATCCGTACTACGGCTGGACGTGGGTCGACACCGCGCCGTGGGGCTGGGCCCCGTATCACTATGGCCGCTGGGTCTTCGTGAGCGGCTACTGGGCGTGGGCGCCGGGGCCCGTGGTCGTCAGGCCGGTCTATGCGCCGGCGCTGGTCGCGTTCTTTGGAGGACCGAGCGTCCGCGTCGCGATCGGCGTCCCGGGAGTCAGCTGGGTGGCGCTGAGCTGGGGCGAGCCCCTGGTGCCATGGTGGGGGAGACCTCACTTCATCGGCCGACCGACGTGGGCCGGCTGGGGCGGGCCGCGCGTGGTCAACAACGTCGTCGTCAATCGCACGACGGTCGTGAACGTCACGAACATCAACGTCTACAGGAACACCAGCGTCGAGCACGCCGTGGTGGCGGTTCGCGAGGAGCACTTCGGCCGGGGCTCGGTCCACCAGGCGCGCGTCGCGCAGATCGACGCGCGACGACTCGAGCCCGCACGCGCTCCGCTGCGGGTCACGCCCGACGCGGCGAGCTACGTCGCCGCGAGCGGGCGCGCCTCGCGGCCGCCCGAGCACACGATCACCCGCTCCGTGGTCGCCACGCGCGCCCCGCGTCGAGAGGGTCCGGGCCCGCCGGACGCGGCGCGAGCCGAGCGAGGGCGCAACGAGGCTTCGCGCGACGAGGGACCGCGGCCGGCCAATGCTGTCGCGGCGCCGCCGCCCCGGATCGTGCCCGCGCCGAAGCCGGCGTCCACGGGATCGGTGCCCGCGAGGCCCACGTTCGGGAACAGCGAGGTCGAGCGGCAGCGTCCGCCCCAGCCTCGGCAATTCGGAGCCCCGCAGCCGCCGGACGCGACGCCGGCTCCACGCGAGAGCCATGCGCAGCGCCCGGACGGCAGCACGCCGCGGCCCCAGCGCGATGCGCAGCGCCCCGACGAAAGCGCGCAACGCCCCGACAACCGCGCGCGACGCGCCGAGGACAACGCGCAGCGGTCCGACGGCGGCACGCGGCGTCCCGACAACAACGCGCAGCGGCCCGACAACAGTACACGGCGCCCCGACGCCAATGCCCAGCGCCCCGACAGCATGCCGCGTCCTGGCCCCGCGCCCTCGGCGCCGCGCGAAGTCGCGAGGCCGGCGCCACCACAAGCGCAACAGCCGTCGCCTCGGCCCGATCGCGGCGAAGCGGGACGGGGACCACAACAGCCGCAGCGGCTCCCCGGGGAACCCGCCAACCGCATTTCTCCCCAGCGGGCCGAGCGCCGCCAGCAGCCGGACGCGCCCCAAGACAGACGCGGCGGCGGGCGGGAGGAGCCGTCGCAGCCACAGCAACAGCCCGGTCGCTGAGACGACGTCAGCGCCAGAGCTGTCGGGTCGCCAGCGCGGCTCCCTGCGCGAGCGCTTCTAGCTTCGCCCAGGCGATTTGCGCGTGGACGCGGCCGCCGAGACCGCAGTCGGTGGAGGCGATCACGCGCTCCTTCCCGACCAGGTTCGCGAAGCGCGTGATGCGCTCGGCCACGAGCTCCGGATGCTCGACCACGTTGGTCGCGTGGCTCACGATGCCGGGCAGGATCAGCTTGCCGTCGGGGAGCTTCACGTCCTGCCACACTTTCCACTCGTGCTCGTGGCGCACGTTGGCGGCCTCAAACGAGTAGGCGCCGCACTTGACGGCCAGCATGACGTCGACGATGTCCCGCATGGGCACGTCGGTCGTGTGCGGGCCGTGCCAGCTGCCCCAGCAGAGATGGAAGCGGATCCGATCTTCCGCGAGTCCCCGGATGGCGTGGTTGAGCGCCTCGACGCGAACCATGGAGAACTTCTTGTAGTCGGCGACGCTGGGCTCGGGGTTCACCATGTCCCAGTTCTCGGCGATCGCCGGATCGTCGAGCTGCAGGACGAGCCCGGCGTCGACGATGGCCTTGTATTCCTCGCGCATCGCGTCGGCGCACGCCCACAGAAACTCCTCGTCGGTCTTGTAGTACCGGTTCGCGATGCGCGAGGCGCTGCCCGGCGCGATCGAGGTCATGAAGCCTTCCTCGACACGAGCGGCCTGGAGCGCCGCCTTGAAGTTGGCGATGTCGGACTGGATGGCTGCGTGGCCCGTGTAGGTCAGCTGGCTCACGCACACGGGCCAGAGCGCGGGCCGGGGCCCGGTCGTGATGCCCGAATCCGGATCGGCATAGGCCGCGCCGAATTTCAGACGATCCCTTCGATCGGCGAAGCTCGTCAGCACGACTTCGCCCGGGCCAGAACGCCGCGCCGGCATGTCGTAGAGCCCGGTGGTGCCGAGCTCGAGCCCGCCCAGGCGCTGGAACGAATAGCTCCACCACGCGCGGTAGTTCACCCTGTGCCCCATCGATTTCCCGAACTCGCCGTCGCCTGGAACGGTGATGCCCGCTTGTGTCTGGAGATGCACGACCTCGGCGACGCTCGACCGCAGCTGGTCCTGGAAGCGGCGCTCGTCGGTCGTCACCCCCGACTCCCGCGCGCGATTGGCGTCGATCAGGACCCCGGGGCGTGGCAGGCTTCCGGCGTGGCTCGTCAGGATCTGATCGCGGCTCTGCCTCATGGTGATTCCTCCGCAAAACGAGCCTGGGTGGTCGGCAGTGTACTCGATCCGCGGCTCGGACGTTCGGTCAGACGATGTAGAAGTTACGTAGTCGCGAGTAACTTCTACCCATTCTCCCCGTCGCCAGGCGTCATCCGCGCCTGCACCGGGTGATCAGCGTTTGACCGGACGCGAGCTTTTGGCGCTCGATCACGGGGACGAGCTGCCGGGCTCCCGGCCCCCCGCTCGGCATCAGCGTTGCTTACAGGAGAATGGCTCGTGGCCGACCAGCCCAAGATCCTGTGCATCGTCGCTCGCGATCGGCTCCGCGGTCGCGACTTCATCGCGGCCCTCGGGGCATCGCTCGGTCCGGACGACCAGCTCGAGATCATCGTGGACCGGCGTAGCGGTGAGCCCTCGGATGACTGGGATCGTGCCCAGGATCGGCGCCGGCGACCCCAGGTGGACCTCGCGCTGAGAGCAAACGGCTTTGCCGTCGTGCCGGCACCTCGTCCCCGGGAGGAGCGGAGCATGCGAGAGGAGCGCATTCCGAGAGATGCGCGGGCCCCGAGGGGAGAGAGGTCCCCGCTCTCGCTGCTGGTTCCTTCGCCGCCGACATCGCGCCTCGCGCCGGCGGCTCGGGACGACGCCGAAGCTTACGCCGGTGACGATGACGAGGAGCGGCTCGAGGCGATCCTGAGCTTCAAGCGCGGGCGCGCCCGCGTGTCCGTCCCGTGGCTCATCGCGGCGCTGGCGGTCGTGGTCGCGGCCGCGTCCGTCTTGTCGCCGACGGTTCGGACCATCAAGCAGAGCCTCGCGCATCGGGCCTCGCCGGAGGCGCCCGGCCGGTCGAGCCAGCCGCCGGCGCAGACTCCGGACGCTTCGCCCACGCCACGGGGAGTGGCCACCGCCGAAAGGCCCGCGACTGCCGAAAGACACGGGGTCAGCGAAAAGCCCGCCGTGGCCGAAGCGCCGTCGCGCGCGCCGGCGAACGAGGTCGCCCTGGCGGAGCGATCGACTCTCGGGCCGATTTCGTCCGCAAGCGAGCGGTCGTCTTTGCCCTCACGTGACGCCGCGACTGACGCGTCGCCGCGCGACACGCGCACACCACTCGACGAGAGTCGCGCTGCGCCGCGGGTGGCGATTGAGGAAGCTACGGCAGGACGGCCCCGACCGATGGAAGTGCCTCGGCCGAGCGTGAACGAACCGGCGCCGAGACGAGCCGCTGCGGTCCCTGCGCCCGCGGAACCCAGGGCGAGATTGGTCTCACCGCGATTTGCCGGGCTGCCGCGTGTCGAGCTCAGTCGCGAGCCGGGCACGCCGAACGGGACGTATACCGTCAGAATCGTCGATCCGGGGGGCAAGCCGCTCGGGGACGCCGAAGTCCTGCTCCTCGCGCGCATGCCGGACGGGACCGTCGAGAACATTCGGATGGACTTCTACCCGGATCACGGGACCTACCGCGGCGCGTTGCCGCCAACCCGCTCGTCTCCCGTCGATCTGCGGGTCCGCGTGATCACAGGCGACAAACGGGTCGAGATTCCTCTCGGACCGTAGCGACGACGTGAAGCCTTCGCGCCGAAGCCTCTGCATCGTGTCGCGCGATCCGCTGCAATGCAGCGAGCTCGTGCTGAGCCTGCAGGCGTCGCTGGAGCCGGACGACGAGGTCGAGATCATCATGGACCGTCGGCGCACGGGGGACCTGTTCGAGAGCGAATCCCGGGGGCAGGAGCGGCTGCCGGCCGATCGCCGGTGCAACACGGATCTCGACCTCGAGGTGAGGACGAAAGGCTTTGCCATCGTGCCGGGCGCGGCGATGACGCCCCGCCCGCGCGAGGAGCCCGACGCCGAGGACCGCGCCCGATTCGAGAACATCCTGAGCTTCAGGCGCCGGCGCGAGCCGCGGCCGGGACGGGCGGTCGGCGCCGCGAGCACGGTGATGGCGGCGCTCATCCTGGCGCCGCCCCTGAGCGTGCTTCCGGATCGCATCCCCGGCGCGGCGCCGACGGAGGAATTCGCCAAGCACGAGCCTTCCGGGCCAGCGCCGCGGATCGGCCGTGGCGAGCCGTCCGGATCGGCGCCCGCGCGGGCGTCGAATCCCTTCGAGACGCGAGCCACCGCGGCGCAAAAGCCACGCGCGCCGCGTCCGTCGAGCAAACACGGCGCGATCGAGGGGTACGCGGCGCGCGTCGGAGTGGCGACTGGTCGTGCCGTCTCGAAGGCCAGGGGATTGATCGACCGCCTCAAGAGCGAAGTGATCGGGAACACTCCGATGCTCACCGGCCCCGAGCCTCCGGCCGACGAGGCTCCGGTCGGCACCAAGCGTCGCCCCGCCGATTCTCTCTAGCGAAGCCGGGTCGCCCTTCACTTTGCGGTTGCGTTCGTCGCGGAGTGGAGCCAGAGTAGCGACCTCTAGCGACAGGTTCCTGCTGTGCCAACGGATCCACCCGGAACGAGGGCGCGCACTCTCATATGCTCGCCGATCGCACATATCCGCTCAGCCTGGCCGGGCTCTTTGGCCTCTACGTCGTCGGCGGAAAGCTCGGACTTTCCCTCGCGTCCGTGCACGCGAGCGCTTCGCCGGTCTGGCCGCCGACGGGAATCGCCCTCGCCGCATTCCTGACGCTCGGCTATCGGGTCTGGCCGGCGATCTTTGCGGGCGCGTTCGTCGTCAATATCACTACTGCCGGATCGGTCGCCACGTCGCTCGCCATCGCGCTGGGCAACACGCTCGAGGGACTGCTTGGCGCGTATCTCGTGATTCGCTACGCCAACGGCGCGCATGCCTTCGACCACGCCCAGGACGTGTTCAAGTTCGCCGCGCTCGCCGGGCTCTTGTCGAGCCTCGTCAGCGCGACGATCGGTGTCGGGAGCCTTTCACTCGGCGGGTACGCGGACTGGGCCGACTTCGACGGCATCTGGCTCACGTGGTGGCTCGGCGCCGCGACTGGCGCCCTGGTCTTCGCGCCTCTCCTAGTCCTGCTCGTCCGTGACTCGGGAGCGAGGCCGTCACGCGGTCGCCTGCTCGAGGCCGCGGCCCTCTGGTTCACGACGACCCTCGTCGGGCTGGCCGTGTTCGGCGAGGGGCTGGCTCACCTCGGGTTCATGACGCTGCCGCTCACGTTCCTGTGCACGCCCCCGCTCGTCTGGGCCGCCGTGCGCTTTCGGCAGCGCGAGGCCGCGATGCTCGTCGCCGTGCTGTCGGGCATCGCGATCTGGGAGACGCTCCACGGCTTCGGGCCGCTGGCCAACGTGCCGACGAACGAGTCGCTCCTGCTGCTGCAAGTCTTCATGGCCACCGTGTCGGTGATGGTCATCTCGGCCGGAGCCGTCGTCGAGGAGCGCCGGCGCGTCGAGCACGAGCGCGAGTTTCTGCTCGTCAGGGCGCAGGCGGCCCACGCCGAAGCCGAGGCGGCCAATCGCGCGAAGGACGAGTTCCTGGCGATGCTGGGGCACGAGCTCCGCAACCCGCTCGCGGCGATCATCAGCGCGGTCAGCGTTCTCGATCGGATCGGCGGCCAGGACGACGTCGCCGTTCGCGCCCGCGAGGCGATCCGCCATCAGATCACACAGCTCGGTCGGCTGGTCGACGATCTCCTCGACATCGTCCACGTCACCACCGGCGAGATCGTCCTGTCGCGCGAGCCGCTGAATCTCGCGACCAGCGTGCAGCGGTCGGTCGGCGACCTGGCGAGCACCGGCCGGCTGGAGCGTCACGTCGTCGATGTGCGGGCCGAGCCCGTCTGGGCCAACGCGGACCCGATGCGGCTCAACCAGATCGTCTCGAATCTCTTGCTGAACGCGATCAAGTACACCTCGCCGGGCGGCACGATTCGAGTCCGGGTGGTCGGCGAAGAAGGGCTGGCCCTCATCGGCGTCTCCGATACCGGCATCGGGATTCCGGCCAGGCTGCTTCCGCACATGTTCGACCTGTCCCCGCAAAGCGACCGGCGGCTCCATCACGCTCAGGGCGGGCTCGGCGTCGGCCTCACGCTGGTACGCCGGCTCGTGGAGCTTCACGGTGGCCAGGTGGAGGCCTACAGCGAAGGTCCGGGCCATGGAAGCGAGTTCGTCGTCCGGCTCCCCCGCATCGAGCCGGTAGAGCAGGCCGAGTCGCAGTCAGTCCTCCGGGTGATCGGGAAGGTCGCCTCGGTCAGTTACTGACCCGAGCCTCCGACGCGGACCACCCTGGACTGCATGTAAGTTATGCACGGCTGTGGATAAACCTGTTGGCAAGATCACGGATTCGAGGGACAACCCCTCGACATGACTGATATTTCGGGCTCGAGAGAAATCCACAGACTCGCCGTGGTCGGCGCCAGGGTGGTCGACGGCACCGGCCGGGCCCCCGTCGAACCCGCGACGGTCTTGATCGAAGGGGACAGAATCGTCGGGCTCGGACCTTCGCCGACGACAGGGGTTTCCGCCGACGCCACCCTCATCGACGGATGGGGCAAGTTCGTGATCCCCGGGCTCGTGGACATGCACGTCCATGTCTACACGCCGGAGAAATGGCACCCGGAGCTCTTCCTCGCGGCGGGCGTGACGACCGTGCTGGACCTCGGCGGCCAGCTTCACGACGTCGCGGCGTATCGCGCCGCGGTCGAGTCCGGAGTCAGGCCCGGCCCGCGAATTCTCTTCACCGGACCGATGCTCGAGGAAGGCGAGATGTACGCGGGTTTCGCCGGCTTCTGTCGGCGCTTCGATTCGGCCCGCACCGAGGCGGAGGTGGACGCGCTGGCAGACGCGGGCGTGGACGGTATCAAGCTCTACGTCACGGTGAGACCCGACACCGCCCGCCGAGCTTGCGCACGCGCTCACGCCCGAGGCTTGCCGGTCTTCATGCATCAGCACGCGACCTGGGGGGCGGAGGCCGCGATGGCCGGCGTCGATTCGGTCGAGCACGTCAACGTCTTCGGCCAGCTGGCGCCGCCGGGCTTCTGGCTGGCGGAGCCCGCGAAGCTGAACCCGTTCGAGTACGGCGGCTGGCTCTGGCGGTGGCTCAGCGATCTCGATCCGCGCGCCGACGCGGTTCGTCATCTCTACGACAGTTTGATCGCCGCCGGCACGGTGCTCGATCCGACCCTGGTGCTCTACGCAGCGCGGCCCGGCGCGCTCGGTGACGACGTCGGCGACACGTCGATGGACGATCCGGAGCGGACGAAGCTACTTCCGCTCTTGCCCCCGGCGGTCGGTAAGGAGCTCGTCGGCCGATGGGCCGAGCGCCGCGCCGCCGCTCACATCGCGTCGGAGGCGGCCAAGCATCGGATGCGGCACGCGTGGGACAACATCCTCGCGCTCGTGGGCGGCTTCCATCGCGCGGGTGGGACAGTCATGGCGGGAACCGATTGTCCGAACGTCGCGATCGTCTCGGGTTTCTCGCTGCATCGAGAGCTCGAGCTCCTGGTGCGCGCGGGGCTCTCGCCGATGGAGGCGATCATGGCGGCGACCCGGCGGCCCGCCGAGCGGTTGGGACGGAGCGACGTCTTCGGGACGATCGCGGCCGGTCGCTCGGCCGATCTGCTTCTGCTGGCGGCTGATCCGCTCGCCGACATCCGAAACGTCGGCCGGATCGAGCGCGTGATCTGCCGCGGCGTGGTCCACGAGCCGGAGAAATTGCTCGGTGGACTGCGCCGCGGCTAGGCGCGCCGGGCGCCCGCGCCCCCTAGCTCGTCGCGGCCTGCGCGGGCGGCTCGCCAGCGCCCACACGCGTCAGCGGCCTCCTGACGCCCCCGCGGCGATTGATCCAGTACGCGCACACCTGAGCGTGGGCTGCGACGACCGGGGTGAGATCGCTGCCGCACAGCGGACACGGGAAGGCGCCGGGCTCCGAGCGCGAGATCCATCCCAGCCGGTAGGTGTTTTGACATCTCTGGCAGGGCACGATGTGCTGGCTGCAGCACAAGAACAGGATCGCCTTCGAGTCCGGGTCGTCGAAGTCGATCTTCTCCGTCGCGCGCGGAACCGCGATCCACCGGTCGACCTTCAGCTCGGCGTCGCCGTCGAGCCGTATGCGACGGTCGCTGCGGCGCCGGTCGGGTCGGTAGTGGCCGTCGCCGGCGCGCCGATCCCCGAGCCGCCGGTCGGCGACCACCTCGACCGTCGAGTCACCCGCGAAGGTGTGGCTCAGCGACCGACGCGCATCCTGTCCAGTTCTCGGGACCACGATCAGTATCGAGCGCTCACCGTTTTGCATGGCCTGACTCTCCTAGGTGAGCACAAAGAGTACCCCGAAGGGGCCCAGAAACCAGCAAGAACTATTCGGGATTTTTCGGAGCAAATACGCGCAGTTGTCGACAGGTCACCCCGCCCAGGCGCGATAAACCCTTCCGAGCGCGCCGCGCAGTTCCGAGCGGACCGCTTCCCAGTCCGCGCGCGGTTCGCCGAGCAGCACGATGTAGCCCACGGGTGTGCTGCCGAGAAATGCGGAGCCGCTCACGCTCGCGAAGTGCGCCGTCGGGAACGTTCCACGCCGGAGGCGTGGGCCCTGCAGTTCGAGCTCGCGCCCTAGCGCGGCCGCCACCGCTGACAGCGGCTCGGCCTCGACCTCGCGCGGAAGGTTGGCGGCGATGAGGAGCCCGTCGGGAGCGACGACGAGCCCGCCGATGATGTGGTCGAGCTTCAGAAGCTCGGCGAGTACGCCGCGGAGGTCGCGCCCGTCGGCGGGGTGCGTGACGACGGCGGCGGTGCTCATGCGAACTCCGAGCAGAACCTGCGCCACACCCTCTCGAGGTGCTGGAGAGCCGTCGCGCTCTTCATGTTGCGGTCGAAAGACAGAGTCAGGAGCGCCGTGTCGTCCGAGCGAAGGTACGTCGTCTCGGCCGCGGCCTCGATGACGGCGTGACGCAACGGACCCAGCCCGGCACGCCCGAGCATCGCCGTTGCGACTTTCGAAAGCTTCACGGCGCGGGCGGCGACTGCGTCGGTCCGCGGTTCACGCGGTACGGCGACGATCACGGTCGCGTCGGCTCGCACGAACAGCGCTTCGCGGCTCTCGGTGGGTAGCCGCAGACGGTCGGCCTCGACCGCCCCGTCGGAGGTGGCGTAGCGTTTCGCGTCGCTGGTGGCTAGGAGTCCGCGGGCGACCTCGAGCACGGCGCGCGCCTCTGGGAAGTCCGGATAGCGTGCGAGGGCTCGGCTGAGTAGCGCACAGCACGCCGCGGTCTCGCCATCCTCGAGCTCGATTCGCGCGAGGCCGAGCAGTGCTCGAGGCTGCGTCGGCTCCAGCGCGAGCACCCTCTCGAACGAGGTCCTGGCGCGCCCGCTCTCGCGCAGGACCATGTGGAGCGAGGCCGCCAGCAGATGGCCCACTACGTTCCTTGGATCGTGGATGAGCGCTTCGTCCACGAGTGCGGCCGCGCGCCGGTAGCGTCCCTGCTCTCGAAGGCGTTGCGCCCGCCGGAACACCAGTGCGCTCGTCGGCTGTCGCTGCTTGCCTCGGACCCAGCGCCAGATTTGTGCGAACAGCATGGTGCGTTTTCGTTGCTCTTCAAGATCTTCGCCACCTGCGATCAGCGCCCATCGGCCCCTGACCTGTCGCACGGTTGAGGATGTGGCGCCACGTTGGCACGGCACGGTTCTGACAGAACTTGTCATGGAAGGGGGACGAATTGTCACCGCGACAACCCAGGAGCGATTTGAGTCGCCTTACTAGCGCGTTTGTTCGAGCGCAAAGCCGCGCCCTACCGACGCTCGCGCTGGCAGATGGGTTGCACCGAGGCACATATGGCGGACACGACGGCAGAACGCCACGGGAGGCTTGCGCTCGATGCCCAAGGTGATGGTAGTCGACGACGCCTACTCCGAGCTCCAGGTGATGGAAACCATCCTCCGGTCGGCCGGGTACGACGTGGTGACGTACCTGGACGGGGACCAGCTGGAGGAAAAGATCGCCAAGGAACGGCCGGACGTTGTGCTGCTCGACATCGTGATGCCCAAGCGCAACGGCTTCGAGGCGCTCCGCGGCGTACGTCGCGACGATCGCATCAAGCAGGCGCGCGTGATCGTGGTGAGCTCGAAAAACCAGGAGAGTGACCGCATCTGGGGCATGCGGCAGGGCGCCGACGAGTACCTGGCGAAGCCCTTCACGGCCGATCAGCTCCTGGCGCTCGTCCGGCGGTTCCTGCGATGACGACCAGCCTCCTCGACACCTCCGCGGCGGTTCGCGCCTGCGTCTTCTCGCTCGCCGGCCAGCCGTTCGCGATCGACGTCGCCCAGGTGCGGGAGGTGGCGATCTTCGAGGAGTGGACCACGGTGCCGCTGGCGCCGGCGCATCTCGTCGGCGTGGCTAACCTGCGCGGCGACGTCGTGCCGATCGCGGACGCACGGGCGGTCCTCGGGCTTGCCGCGCGCCGCGGCGCGCGCAAGGTGGCGACCTTGATCGTGGAAGCCGAGGGATTCGAGGTGGCGCTGGTCATCGACGGCGACGTCAGCCTCGAGGCGTTCGGCGGAATCGTGACCCTCGCCGCGTCGAGCCCGCAGCCCCACGCGAGGTGGGCGCTCGGGTTCCTGCCCGACGGCGAGCGGCTCGTTCCGCTGCTCGACCCCGGACGGCTTCTGCGCGCGCTGAGAGAAGCGCAGCGGGAGGAGGAATGACGATGAAGCGGCGGACGATGCTCAAGGTGCTTTCCGGGGCCGCGGCCGGCGGTGTTCTCGGCCTGAGCCGGCGGACCTGGGGTCAGGCGCCCGCCCGGAGCCTCGCGGATCCGCGCGGCGGCGCGGCCGGTGTCTACACCCACGACATCCGGATCGGGATGAGCGCCGCGTTCAAGGGCCCCTCGGCCGGTCTCGGGAGCGAGCTCTACCGCGGCGCCATGGCCTACTACACGGAGGTCAACCAGCGCGGTGGCGTGCACGGCCGCACGATCTCGGTCGTCGCGCTCGACGACGGCTACGAGCCGACGCCGTGCATCAAGAACACGATCGAGCTCATCGAGCGCGAGCAGGTCTTCTTCCTCTCGAACTACGTCGGGACGCCCACGCTCACGCGCGCCCTGCCGGTGATCAAGCGCTACGCCGACCGCCAGGTGATCCTGGTGGGCAATTTCACCGGCGCCCAGCCCCAGCGCGAGGAGCCGTACCTCGACCAGGTCTTCAACGTCCGCGCCTCGTACCGTCAGGAGATGATGACGCTGGTCGAGCGCTTCTGGCAGACGGGCGTGCGGAGGTTCGGCGTCTACTACCAGATCGACGCCTACGGTCGCAGCGGCACCGACGGCGTCGCCCGCGGGCTCGCGCAGCACGGCACGAGGATCGCCGCCGAGGCCACCTACGTCCGCGGCGCCCGGTTCGAGGACGACACGACTCCGGCGGTGCAGGCGCTCCGCCAGGCCGGCGTCGAAGCGGTGTTGTGCACCGGGGCCTACCAGGGCTGTGGCGCGTTCGTCAGGACCGCGCGCGACATGGGCTGGGCCGTGCCGATCTCCAACGTGTCGTTCGTCGGCTCCGAGGCAATGCTGGCCTTGCTCGTCAAGCACGGCCAGGCCACGGGGCGCGACTACACGCAGGCGCTCGTCAACTCGCAAGTGGTGCCGAGCTACGACGACGTGAGCCTGCCCGGCGTCGTCGAGTATCGGGCGCTGATGGACAAGCACAACCCGCAGGTGCCCGAGGCGCTGCGCGACCCCAAGCATCCGCCCGAGCAGCTCAGCTTCCGGAGCCTCGAGGGCTTCGTCAATGCCCGCGTGATCGTCGAAGGGCTGCGCCGCGCCGGGCCGAACCCGAGCCGCGCGGCGTTCCGGCAGGCGCTGGAATCGCTCAAGAGCTTCGACCTCGGCATCGGCGCGCCCCTCACGTTCGGACCGGAGCGGCATCAGGGACTGGACAACGTGTACTTCACCAGAGTGGTGAATGGTCGATGGGCCCCCATCACTGACTGGGCGGCGGCGGTGAAAGCATGAGCAAGCAGCGGATTTTTCGACTCGGTCTCCTCGGCAAGATCATCCTGTTCCTGGCGGTGACGCTCATGCCGCTGGCGGCGATCACCTGGTGGATCTCGGTGCGCGCGCTGACCACGAACCTCACGGACGAGTTCACCTCCAAGGGAACCGCCATTGCCAGGAGCCTGGCCAGCTCGGGCGTCGATCTCCTGCTGACGCGCGACGCGTCGACCGTGCAGGCGACCGTCGATCAGTTCGCCGCCATCAACGGCGTCAAGTACGTGATCGTGTACGACCCGCAGAAGACGCTCGTCGCCCACACCTTCTCGCCGCTGGTCCCGGCCGGCATCGTCGATCGCAACCTGGTGCCCGGGGAGGCAGCGCAGCAGGTCCGGGAGATCGCCTACAAGGATCCGGTCACGGGTGCGGTCCAGCAGATCATCGACATCGGCGTGCCGGTGCTGGCCGGTCAGCTCGGAACCGTTCGCGTCGGCATGGACCGGTCGATCATCACCGCCGCGGCGGCCAGGTCCGGGCAGAACCTGCTGCTCGTCTTCAGCGGTGTCGCGCTGCTGGCGATCCTGGCCGGCGCGGTCTTCGCCCATCAGATCACCAAGCCGGTGACTCAGGTCGTCCGCGTCGCCGAGCGCGTCGGGCAGGGCGACCTGTCCCGACTGGTGACCGTGAAGTCGCGCGACGAGATCGGGCAGCTCGCCGCGACGTTCAACGACACCGTCGTGCGCCTGCGGTCGCTGGTCCAGACCGAGACCGAGCGCGACGAAGAGCGCCGCAAGCGCGAGGAGCTCCAGCGGAACATCACGCGCTTCCTCGACACCGCGACCGAGATCGCGCAGGGCGACCTGACCAAGCGCGGCCAGGTCACCTCCGACGTCCTCGGTAGCGTCGTCGACGCCATCAACGTGATGGTCGGCGAGCTGGCGATCATCATCAACGACGTGCGCGACGCCGCGCATCAAGTCCTGACGAGCGCCACCGAGATGATCGGCGCGATGGAGGCCACGGCCGGCGGCGCCCAGACGCAGTCGCGGGACGCGGTCGGCGTGAGCGACGCGATGGTGGGGCTGAGCCGCTCGATGCGGCGAGTCGCCGAGAACGCGGAGGCCTCCGCGGCCGCCGCCAAGGTGACGCTCGACTCCGCCACGAAGGGCGAGCACGCCGTGCGCGCCAGTCTCGCCGGCATGCAGCGCATCCGGGGCGAGGTGCAGGGGATCTCGAAGAAGGTCAAGAGCCTGGCGGACCGCTCGCTGGAGATCTCCGAGATCGTGAACACGATCGAGGACATCGCCTCGCAGACAAATTTGTTGGCGCTCAACGCCGCCATCGAGGCGGCGGGCGCCGGCGAGTCGGGCTTGCGCTTCGCGGTCGTGGCCGAGGAGGTCCGCAAGCTCGCCGAGCGTTCCGGCAAGGCCGCCAAGGACATCGTCGTGCTGATCAAGTCGGTGCAGGCCGAGACGCAGCAGGCGGTCGTCGCCATGGAAGAAGGTACGCGCGAAGTGGAGGCCGGCTTCAAGGTCACCGTCGAGGCCGGCGAGCGGCTGCACGAGATCGGCGAGATCTCGCGGAAGTCCGCGGCGCTGGCGCTGGAGATCTCGGACGCGACCCAGGAGCAGGTGCGCGGGGTCGAGGGCGGGGCGGTCGCGGTGCAGTCCATCGCGGGCGTGGCGGTCGAGACGGAGAAGGCCGTGCTCGAGACGCGCAAGACGATGGACCAGGTGGTCCGAGTGGCCGAGGCCCTCAGCTCGAGCCTCGCGCGCTTCAAGCTGGCCACCTAGGTCCCGTGACGGGAGGCGGCGCGTGGCCGACGGCGACCGGCAGTTTCTCCTGAGTGTCTTCCTGATGGAGGCGTGGGATACCCTCGCCGCCGTCGAGGACGGCCTCGCCACGCTCCGACACTCGCCGGACACCAAGGCGGTGACCGAGCACCTGGCGGTGGTGACCCACCGCCTCCGCGGCTCCGCGGCGCTCAGCGGGTTTCCCCGGCTGGCAGGCCTCGCCGCCGCGATGGAGGAGGCGGTCGAGCGGGTGGCCGCGGCGCCGCCCGGCGCGGATCGCCGGTCGTTCGGCGCGCTGGGCGACATGGTGTTCTGGCTCAAGACCGCGCTCGACGTCATCGGCGAAACAGGGGTCGAGGACGCCGAGGCGATCGCTGAATCGCTCGCGGGGCTGGCCCCGTCGTCCCCCCAGGCGCCCGCCGACGAGACGGCACGGCGGCTCGCCGAGCTGGATCACTTCTTCGCCGACCAGTCGGACGTTCTCGAGTACTTCGTCCCGGAGGCTATCGAGCACCTCGAAGCGATGGCGCACTCGCTGGTCGCGCTCGAGGGCGAGGGCTCCACCGAGTCCGAGATCGCGGCGTTGTTCCGGGCGGTCCACACGCTCAAGGGCGCCGCCTACACCGTCGGGTGCGGGATGATCGGCGATCTCGCCCATCGGGTCGAGGACATGCTCGGCGAGATCCGCGAGCAACAGCGGCCGCTGGATCGGGCCGCGATCGAGACCGTCTTCGCCGGACTCGATGCCCTTCGCCTTCTGGTGCGCAGCGGCGAGGACCGCGCCGACACGCGCGCCGCCGCCTACGAGCGGGCGATGGCGCTGCTCGACGCGCTGCCGGCGATCGGACCGGTCGCGTCGTCGCCGAGCGCCGAAGACGTCGCGGCGGAGACCGCCGAGGCGCCCGCGACGGCGAGCGCCGCCGTGCCGAGCCCACCGGCGGTGGCGGAGACGCCGCCGCCTCTCGAGCCGGTTGTCGCCGCCGAGTCGGTGGTGCCCGCCGCCGAGCACGCGGCACCTGCCGCCGAGCGCGCCGCGCGCGGGGACCGCAGCCGGTCGTCGCGGGACGCCGTGGCGCGGAGGGTGCGGCCGAGCATTCGCGTGAGCCTCGATCGGCTCGACGCGCTGATGAATCTCGTCGGCGAGCTCGTGATCACGCGGAGCCGCCTCGAGCGCCATCTGGTCCAGCTCGAGCAGGCCGGCGAGCTCCTGTCGTTCACGCAGTCGCGCATGACGCAGACCGTTGCCGAGTTCGAGTCGAAATACGCCGACCGCATGGTGCCGCCCGCCCGTCCGCACGGCGGCGGCTCGCACGAGCCGGGCGCGTCTCCGCTCGGGGGATTCTTCGACGAGCTCGAATTCGACCGTTACGACGACTTCAACCTCCTCGCACGCCGGGTTGGCGAGATCTCGAGCGACCTCACGGAGATCCAGCACGAGCTGACCGGGCTGGTGCGGGTCGTCCGCGAGGACGCCGGCGGGGTCCAGCGGCTGAGCGGCGAGCTGCGCGGCCAGATCACCCGCGCCCGCATGGTGCCGGTCGGCCGGCTCTTCGCGCCGTTCGTGCGAATGGTTCGGGACGGCGCGCGCGCCGCCGGCAAGAGCGTCGTGCTCGAGGTCCGGGGCGAGACCGTCGAGATGGACACCACGATCGTGGAGCTGATGGCCGATCCGCTGATCCACCTGGTGCGCAACGCGATCGCGCACGGCATCGAGCCCGAAGAAGAGCGCCGGCGACAGGGCAAGCCGCCCCAGGGCACGATCCACCTCGGCGCCGCCCACAAGGGCGGGTCGATCTACATCGAGGTGGCGGACGACGGCCGCGGCATCGACGTGGAGGCGGTCGGCGAGGCGGCGCGGCGCGGCGGCTTCGTCACCGCGGAGGCGCTCGCGCGGCTCGGCGAGCGCGACATCCTCGACCTGATCTTTCTCCCCGGCCTCACCACCGCGACGTCGGTGACGACCGCCGCGGGTCGCGGCGTCGGCATGGACGTCGTACGCGCGAACGTCAGTCGCCTCGGCGGCGAGATCGAGGTGCAGACCGAGCCCGGGCGCGGGACTCGCTTCCGCATCCGTCTGCCGCTGACCGTCGCCATCTCCGACGCGCTGATGGTGCACGTGGGTCCCCAGACCCTGGCGATTCCCGTCCCGGCCGTGAAGGGCGTGATCAACGTGCGGCCCGAGGAGGTCCGCAGCGTGGACGGCGTGGAATCGGTCGAGATCGAGGGCGAGAGCGTCGACCTGGTCCGGCTCGATCGCGTGCTCCAGCTCCCGCCGTGCGACGCCGACGGCCCGCTCGCGATCGTCGCCCTCCGGACCGGGCGCAAGACCCTGGCCGTGGTCGTGGAGGAGTTTCTGAGCAAGGAAGAGATCGTCGTCAAGAACCTCGGCGCGTTCCTGCAGGGCATCGGACCGTTCTCCGGCGCCACCGTCACGGGGCAGGGGCGGGTCGTCCTCTTGCTCGACTCCCTGAAGCTCCTCGAGATGCGCGCCGCCGCGCCCGAGCCGCTCCGGCGTGAGCCGGAGGCGGTGGTCGCGCCGGCCGCCGAGGCCAAGCGCCGCGTCCTGCTCGTCGACGATTCGGTCAGCGTGCGGAAGTTCGTCGGCGGCATGCTCGAGCGCGCCGGGTTCCACGTCGTCGCCGCCCGGGACGGTGCCGAGGCGCTCCAGCAGCTGGCCGAGCAGCCGGTCGACGTCATCGTCACGGATCTGGAGATGCCGCGTCTCAACGGCTACGAGCTGATCCGCGACCTCCACCGCGAGCCGACGACGTGCGACCTGCCGGTCGTCGTCCTCACCACGCGGACCAGCGCCAAGCACGTGAACCTCGCGCGCGAGCTGGGCGTGGAGCACTACGTCGCCAAGCCGGTCGACGAGGCGAGCTTCGTCCAGCTGATCGAGTCGCTCGCGGCCGCGACGCCGGCCCGGGCGGGAGCCTGAGGCGCCGATGCCGCGCGTGATCCTGATCGATCCCGACCGGACGGCGCTCGCCGCGCTACAGGCCGCGCTCGGCCAAGCCGGCATCGACGAGGTCCTCGCCGTGACCAGCGGCTCCTTCGCGCTGACGATGCTCGAGCGTAACCGACCCGATCTCATCGTGAGCCGCGTGGGCGTGCCCGACATCGACGGCTACGAGCTCTGCGCGATTGTCCGCAAGGATCCCCTGATGACGGGTGTGCTCTTTCTCCTGCTGGCCAGCCCCGGCGACGCGACGGCCGCGTCGATGCTCGAGGACAAGCCGGACCAGACCCTGGCGGGCGACCTGCCGCTGACCGCCATCGTCTCGGAGGTGGCGAACCTGCTCGGGCGCGGCAAGGCCGCGCCCGTCGCCACGAAGGAGCCGCCCGCGCCCGGCCTTCAGCACGACGGGGCTCACGGCCTGCGCGGCTCGCTCGCGGTAATGGAGCTGCCGGACATCACCCAGGCCATCGCGCTCGGCGCGAAGACCGGGCAGCTGGTCGTCACACTGTCGTCGGGTCGCGGCTCCGTCTTCTTCGACCGCGGACAGGTCGTGCACGCGGAGTTCTTCGGGCTGATCGGCGAGACCGCGTTCGCGGCCCTGCTGGTAGCGGCGTACGGCGAGGCGAATGGGACGTTCGCCTTCAATCCGCTCGAGGCGGCGGCCGCCAACGGCGTGAAGACGATCCATCGCGATCTCAAGCAGCTCTTGCTGAGCGCGGCCGCCGGAATCGACGAGGGCCGCGCCGACGCGACCGTCGCGCCAATTTTGTAGGAGGACGTCGATGGGGAAGGTCCTCGTGGTGGACGACAGCCTGAGCGTGAGGAAGGTGGTCGAGAAGGCGCTCGAGAGCCGCGGGCTCCAGGTTCTCGCCGCCGCGTCCGGCTCCGAGGCGATCGCGATGATCGACCGCGACCAGCCCGACGTCGTGATCTGCGACGTCATCCTGCCCGACAAGGACGGCTACCAGATCTGCCAGTACGTGCGAACCCATCCCGCGCTCGGCTCGACCCCCGTCCTCCTCATCTCCGGAGTCGACAACGGCACGGTCCAAGCGCGGGCCGCCGAGGTGCGGTCGAACGAGGTCATGTTCAAGCCGTTCGGCGTCGAGGACCTTGTGCGAAGGATCGACAAGCTTCTCGCCGGGCGCCCGAACGGAGGCAAGCAGCCGACGAGCGCCGCGCCGGCCCCGACCACCCCCGTGCCCGTCGCGCCTGCGCCGGTCGCGGCATCGACACCCATGGCGGAGTCTCCACTCGCGACGGCGTCCGCGCCCGCGCCGATCTCGCTCGCGCCATCCGAGCCGAGCCTCAAGCAGCGGCTGCAGGCACTCGCCGACACCCCCGGCGTTCGCTTCGTCGTGCTCGCGGATCGCGAAGGGTTCCTCATTGAGACGGCCGGGGAGCTTGCGCCCGACGCCGACGAGGTGGCCGGAGCGCTCGCGTCCTGTCTCGCAGAAGCGTCCGACGGGATCGGCCGCGAGCTCGGCCAGGGGCCGCTGGTCGGCACGATCCTCGAATACGAGGCCGGAACGCTCCTGCTGCACGGAGTCGGCGCGTCGGCACTCCTGGCGGTCCTTGTCGGCGATCAGGGCGCGCTCGGCAAGGTGCGCTACTACGTGAGAAAGGCCGTGCCGGAGCTCGTGAGGGCTCTTTGATGCCGCTGCCGCGCGGCTCGCGAGCGCGGGTGGTGTGGGCGCTCGAGCTGGCGCTCGGGCTCGAGCTCTACGCCTGCGCCGTGCTGGCCCTCCACGTGCGCGGCCTCCGGGCGACGCCGCTGGAAGCCTCGGCGGCGCTCGTGCTGCCGGCGCTGGTGATTCCGCCCGTGTTCTACGTGCTCGTCTCGCTGGTCAGCGTGCGCCCGCTCTCGCTCGGGGCCGTGAGCGTCGCGGTGGCCGCGATGTGCGTGCTCCACGGGCTGCTCGTCGCGGCGACGGGCGCCCTCTTCATGATCCCCGACCTGCTCGATTACGGCCCCGCGGTCGCCTTCGCGCTCTGGGGCTCGCCCGCGGTCACCTTGCTCCAGCTGACGGCAGCTCCGCTGGTATTCGCCCGCCTGCGTCCGCTGCTGTCGTCGCCCCGCGCGCCGCGCGACGAAGCGCGACCGGTCGCGATGCAGCGTCGAATCGAGGCCCTCCCGCTAGCCCCGGCGCCGGTGGCCGCGAAGCCGCTGCTGACGCTGCCGGCTCCGTCCCGACCTCCCGCGGCGCCCGCGCCCGTCCCCGCGCCGGCGCCCGCGACGCCCTTCCGCTTCAGCGCCGGCCACGCCGCCGTGGCCGCGGTGTCCAGCAGCCCGACGACCGCGGCGCCCACGGCGCCGGTCGCGGGCCGCTCGACCGTGCCGCCGTCGCCCTCCGTCTCTACCCGGCCGGCGCCGAAGGCTCCGACGTCGACGGACGCGCCCCCCGCGAAGCAGGCGCTCGACCGGACAGAGCCGACGGTCCGCGTTCCGTTCGCGCGGATCGCGGATCAGCTCCCGGTCGAGATGTTCGCTCGCGGACGGGAGGGACTGAAGGACACCCTGCGTCCCGGCGTCTCGCTCCTCGTGCCGCGCAAGCTGCTCATGCCGCATCTCGGTGAAGGACTGGCTCCGGTGAAGTGGGACGTGGTCGCCGATCAGTTCCCGCTCGACGAGCTCGCACTGACTCATGAGGAGATCGCGGAGCGCCTGCCTGACGGCTCGCTGCGCCTCCCGCTCGACGAGGTGGTGCCGCAGATCCCGCCCGAGCTGCTGACGCTCTCGACGCCGCCGGCCGACGTCCACGCGCTCGACGATTTTCCGGCTCCCTTCCGGCCGTACACGCCCCCGCCCGAGCCCGCCGCTGCCGAAACGGAGCGAGCGGCTGCGCCGGCGCCGATCGAAGTCGAAGAGGCTCGTGAGGACGTTCCCGAATCCGCGCCGGCGGTCGCCGAAGTGGCCGAAGTCGCCGGAGCCGTCGAAATCGAGGACGGGCCCGAGTTCGACTCGGCCGACGAAGACCAGGAAGCCCGGCCAGCGCCCGAGCCGCACCCCGGCGTCTCCGCCGAGCACGGCAGGAGCGGGCAAGCCCGACGCATCGCCGCGCGGCTGGCGCCGCTGTTGAACGGGCTCGAGATCGGACAGCGCGACGGCGCAGGAACGACGCTCGTGACGGTGGTCGCGCCGACCCTCAGCGAGGACTCCGTCGCGCGGACCGCGGTGCGCGTCGTGCCGTTTCTGACCGATAGCCGCCTGCCCGAGCGCGTGACCCAGGCCACCTTGACGGCACCCGGCGCGACGATCGTTCTGACTCCGTTCGGGCCGCGCGACGCCGATGGCGCCCTGCTCGTGATTGCGGTGTCCTCGCGCGCGTCGCTGGCCTGGCTCGAGCGTCTCTCGCGAGCGGCGGCGCGCGACGCGCAGGGCGAGGGCGTCGACGGCCGGCGCTCCCGCCCGGAGCACGATACTGCCGCGGGGATCGAGCTCCGAGCGGCCGGTGTGCCGGCCGCCGTGCGTGAGCTGGCCGGCTCGTTGACGGCCTTCGGTCCGGTGGCGCCGACCCTGCTGCGCGACCACACGGGGACGCTCAGCGCGTGCCTGTTCCTCCCGAGCTCGCTCGACGCGGTGCCGCTGGCGCGGTTCGCGCGCGACCTGCTCGGCGCGCTCGCGAGCGCCGAGATCGGCCGGGTGGCGTCGGTCATCCTCAAGCTCGGCACGCGTCGCGTCATCCTGCGCGCGCTGGACGGAGAGGCGGGCAGCGTCACGATGCTGGTCGGCGGCGGCCGCGTCGATCGGCCGGGACTCGCGCGGATCGAGCTCGACCGCGCCGCGGCGCGGCTCGGGGCTCTGGTGAGGGGCTGAGCCGTGTCCGTCATCAATTATGCGAACCGGATCATCGACTTCAAGATCGTCTACTACGGGCCCGGGCTCGCCGGCAAGACCGCCAACCTCCAGTACATCCATCGATGTCTGCCGAACTCGCATCGCGGGAACATGATCTCGCTCGCGACCGGCGACGACCGGACCATCTACTTCGACTTCCTGCCGGTGTCGGCGCTCACGGTGCGCGGCTTCCAGACACGCTTTCAGCTCTACACGGTTCCCGGGCAGGTCCAGTACAACGCGACCCGGCGGCTGGTGCTGCGGGGCGCCGACGGCCTGGTGTTCGTCGCCGACTCGCAGTTCGAGCGTCTCCGGGACAACGTGGAGAGCTTCCGCAATCTCGAGGCGAACCTGCACGAGTACGAGTTGACGCTCGACGAGATCCCGTACGTGCTGCAGTACAACAAGCGCGATCTGGCGAAACCGGCGCCGGTGACCTATCTCGAGTTCGTCCTGAATCGCCGGGCCACGCGGGTGCCGTTCTTCGAGGCGTCCGCCATCGAGGGCCAGGGGGTGTTCGACACGCTCAACACCGTCTCGCGCATGGCGCTCGCGAGCGAGTTCGGTGTCGGGCGGGAGAGGCGCCATGAAGTCTCGTAACACCGTCATCCAGCGTGAGGACGCGGCGCGCATCCACGGGATCTTGACGCAGTTCCTCGGCGACTCGGGCGCCGCCGAGGCGCTCCTGATCGACCGCGGCGGGCAGCTCCTGGCAAGCGACGGCGACGCGCAGGCCCTCGATGCGGTGTCCATCTCGGCGCTCGCCGCCGCCGCCTTCAGCTCGACCGCTGCGATGGCGCAGCTGCTCGGCGAGCCGGAGTTCTCCGTCCTCTTCCACGAGGGCACCAAGCGATCGATCCACGTGTCGACCGTGGACGAGGAGGCGATCTTGCTCGCGATCTTCGACGAGCGGACGACGGTGGGCATGGTCCGGCTCTGTGCCGGCGAGGCGAGCCGCGCGATCGGCTCGGTGCTCGGCGAGGCCCGCTCGCGCCCGAAGCCGGCGGAGTTCGCCGCGCCGCTGAGCGACGCCGAATCGCGTCCGGCCTGGACGCCGCCCAGCTGAGATGCGCCTGGTACGCGTCGGCGAAAGCTACGAAGAACGCCGCGAGCAGCGGCTGTGGGCGGCGCTCGTCGGGTTGATCGGGCTCGGCATCGCCGGGATCGCGCTCGTCGTGTGCGACGCGGGGGGCGGACTCTGTCATCCGACCCTGCTGCGCCTGGCGGTCGGGCTCGCCGCGATCGTCATCGCGCTTTGGCTCGGCCGGCCCGTGACGCGGCTGCTGCGCCGCGTGCGCCGCGGGCGTCGCGGCGAGCGTCTGGTGGCCGACCTGCTCGGCGGGCTGGGGGACGATTACTGGCTCGTCAACGACGTCACGCTCGGATTGGCGCGTGGTGCGATCGACCACGTGTTGATCGGGCCCTGTGGAGTCGTCGTGATCGAGACGAAGCGGCTCGCGGGGCAGATCCGGTGCTGGGGGCACAACTGGTCGGTCAACGGGTCCCGCCGGGCGGACATCAGCCAGCACGTCAACTCCGCGGCGTGCGCGATCCGGTATTTCCTCAGCGAGCGGCACCCGGAGCTGGCCGCCTCCGTTCTGCGCTGGGTGGAGTCGATCGTCGTGTTCACCCACCCGCTCTGCCACGTCGAGGCGAGCGACGCGCCCGCGACGGTCGTCCGCTACTCGCAGCTCTACCAGGTGGTGGTCGAGCTGTCGCGCAAGCACCGGCTGGCGCCGACGACGGCGAGCCAGCTCGCCCAGACCCTGGCGACTTCGCAGCGGCCGCGTGCCGCCGCCGTCGAGGGCGGCGCCGTCACATCCGCGTCTTGATGCGCTCGATCGCCTCTTCGGTCTGCGCGCGCGAGCCGAACGCGGTCAGCCGGAAGTAGCCCTCGCCGCTCGGGCCGAACCCCGCGCCCGGTGCTCCGACCACGTTCGCCTTCTCGAGGACGCGGTCGAAGAAATCCCAGGAAGAGACCGCGCGCGGCGTGCGGACCCAGATGTAGGGCGCGTTCCGGCCGCCGTACACCGTGAACCCGGCCGCCGCCAGGCCAGCGCCGATGATCCGCGCGTTCTCGAGGTAGAAATCGATCAGGGCCCGCACCTGCTTCTGCCCTTCGGGCGTGTACACCGCGGCGGCGGCCTTCTGGATGATGTAGGGCGGACCGTTGGACTTCATCGCCGTGCGGCGCGTCCAGAGGGTGTTGAGGCTCATCGCCGTACCGTCCGCGGCGCGTCCCCGCAGCTCCGTCGGCACGACCGTGTAGGCCAGACGCATCCCGGTGAAGCCCGCGTTCTTGGAGTAGCTCCGGCACTCGATCGCCACCTCGCGCGCGCCGTCGATCTCGTAGATCGAGTGGGGGACCTCCGGGCCGACGATGTAGGCCTCGTAGGCCGCGTCGTACAGGATGACCGCCTCCTCGGCGCGCGCGTACTCGACCCAGCGGGTGAGCGCCTCGCGGGTCGCGACGGCGCCGGTGGGATTGTTCGGGTAGCAGAGATAGATCAGGTCGACGTGCCGGTCGGGCAGCGCCGGCTGGAAGTCGTTCTCCGCGGTGCATGGCAGGTAGACGATGCCCGCATACCGGCCGCTGTCGTCGGCGCGCCCGCTGCGTCCGGCCACCACGTTGCTGTCGGCGTAGACCGGGTAGACGGGATCCATGAGCGCGACCACGCAGTCCTGGGCGAAGATCTCCTGGAGGTTCGCGCTGTCGCTCTTGCCGCCGTCGCTCACGAAGACCTCGTCGACGGCGAGCTTCACGCCGCGCGAGCCGAAATCGTGGGCCGCGATCTCGGCGCGCAGGAACTCGTAGCCGACGTAGGGCCCGTAGCCCTTGAAGGTCTCGCGCCGCGCCATGTCGTCCGCGGCCTCGTGGATGGCGCGGACGACCGCCGCGGGCAGGGGCTGCGTCACGTCGCCGACGCCCAGATCGATCAGTCGAACCTCGGGGTGGGCGTCGGTGAACACCTTGGTCCGCCGCCGGATCTCGGCGAAGAGATAGCTCTGGTTGAGATTCAGGTAGAACGCGTTGAATCTGGCCACCGGGCTCTCCCGCGCGGATTCTAGCAGAGCTCCGGGGCCGGGTCGGTCGTCTTGCGCGGCCCGGCTCGATCGTATAAGTTGGCGGCGCACACGACGCACGAATCGCTCGAACGGAGGCGCTCGATGAGAGCTGGTGCCGTGGTGCGCGCGCTCTTGGTCGCGATCGTCGGTCTCCTCGGCCCGGCGATCCCGGTCTCCGCACAGCCGGCCGGCACGCTCGTCGTCGGCCTCGTCGCCGAGCCGGTGAACCTCGACCCGGCGCAGGTGACCGACCTCAACTCGAACCGGGTCGGTCGCCGCATCGCCGAGACGCTCGTCACGTTCCCGGACGAGAGCACGCAGGTCGTGCCGGGTCTGGCGGAGTCATGGACGATCTCGAAGGACGGGTTACGCTACACCTTCAAGCTGCGCAGAGGCATCACCTTCCACGACGGCACGCCCTTCAACGCCGACGCCGTGAAGTTCTCGATCGAGCGGCAGATCGATCCCGAGCATCCGGCCAACAAGCTCGGCAAGTATCCCTTCGCCAACTATTTCTTCGGCAACGTGAAGGCGGTCGAGACCGTCGACCCCGCCACCGTCGAGTTCGTGCTCAAGGAGCCGCGCGCGTCGTTCCTCACCATCCTGACAGCCGCGGCGGCGTCGATCGTGAGCCCGGCGGCCGTGAAGAAGCTCGGCGCGGACTACGCGCTGCAGCCGGTGGGCACGGGCCCGTTCAAGTACGCGTCGTGGGACCGCGGCCAGCGCGTCGTGCTCGAGAAGAACCCGAGCTATTGGCGCTATCCCGTGAAGGTGGATCGCGTGGTCTACCGGCCGATCGTCGAGGGCCAGGCCCGGCTGACCGAGCTCCTCACCGGATCGCTCGATCTCATCGTCGACGTCCCGCCAGATTTCGTCGCGCAGGTCGAGCAGAGCCCCAAGGCGACCTTGCTCAAGCAGGTCGGCGCCCACGTGTGGTACCTCGGCATCAACAACCAGAAGAAGCCGTTCGACGACAAGCGCGTGCGGCAGGCGCTGAACTACGCCGTCAACAAGGAGGCGATCGTGCGCGACGTCCTCAAGGGCACCGGCTCGCTGTCGCGCGGGCCGGTGCTCCCGGCCACGTGGGGCGCCGACGCCGGGCTCAAGCCCTACCCCTACGAGCCCGAGCGCGCGCGCAAGCTCTTGGCCGAAGCCGGCTACCCGAGCGGATTCTCGACCACGCTCTGGGTGCCGGAGTCGGGCTCGGGGATGCAGTCGCCGGTGCCGATGTCGACCGTGATCCAGTCGAACCTCAAGGCCGTCGGCATCCCGGTGGCCTTGCAGACGATGGAGTGGGGTGCCTACCTCGCCAAGCTCCGGACGAAGGAGCAGGAGCTCTTCGCGCTTTCCTGGATGGCCGGCAACGAGGATCCGGACATGGTGATGTACCCGCTGCTCCACTCGAGCCAGTGGACGCCCAACGGGCCGAACCGCGCGCTCTACAAGAACGAGCGCTTCGACGAGCTCTTGCACCAGGCGCGGCTCACGACCGATCAGGGCAAGCGTGCCGCGCTCTACCGCGAGGCCCAGCGCATCCTGGTCGACGATCCGCCGTGGATCCTCATCGACCACGAGATCCAGACCGCCGCCCACGCCAAGCGGGTCCAGGGGCTCAAGCTCCACCCGAGCTTCGACCTCCGCGTCGAGACGATCTCGCTGAAGTGAGACTTTCCGGGCGGTGAGACGATACGTCGTCCGCCGTCTGCTGCTGCTGGTCCCCGTCCTGCTCGGCGTGTCGGTGATCATCTTCATGGTCCTCCACCTGGCGCCGGGCGACCCGGCCGAGATCATGCTCGGCTCGCAAGCGACGCAGGCAGATCTGAATCGCCTGCGCGACGAGCTCGGCCTGACCGAGCCGCTCTACGTGCAGTACATCCACTGGCTCGGCCTGGTCGCGCGCGGGGATCTCGGGCGCTCGATCTGGATGAAGCGGCCGGTGCTGACGGAAGTGCTCGGACGCTTCAAGGCGACGCTCGTGCTCACGGGCGCGGCGCTCGTGCTCTCGACCGCGGGCGGCCTGGCGCTCGGCATCCTCTCCGCCGTCCGCCCGAACTCGCTGCTCGACCGGCTCAGCGCGGTGGCCTCGCTCTTCGGGGCCAGCATGCCGGTCT
>QHTE01000033.1 GCA_003220685.1 Candidatus Rokuibacteriota bacterium | reverse complement strand
AGAGAAAGCACCAAGTCGCCGAAGTTCTCCCCTGTGAGGCTCGCCTTGGTCCACACCTTGTTGTCCTGGAGCGTCACCACGGACACACCAAGGCTCAGGATGGAACGGAAGGAGTCCAAGGCGGTGAGCGGATCAAGGCGTGATAGGCGATCCTGGGATTCGACCAGAATGACGGCATCACGCGGTATCCGGTTTTCCTTGATCGCCTCCACGAGGGAATGAAGGGCTGCGCCAGGCTGGAGGTTGCGGCCCTTGTACCCGCTCAGGCCAGCGTCTACGTAGCTGCGTTCGTCCAGCTTGAGACCATGGCGAGCGGCGTACTCGCGGGCAAGTTCGAGTTGGCGTTCTTCGGTGCTACCCTCGGCTTGTCGAACCGTCGACCAGCGAGCGTAGCTCACAGCAACACGGGACTTGGTGACTGGCGTCATCGGAGTGCGGTCTCCTCGTTCTTGGGATGGAAAGGAGAGTAGCAGGGTGTGGGTCAAACAGTCAACATGAGGAAGCCACTCTGATGGGGTACACCGCCATCCTGTTCGATCTCTTCGACACCCTCGTCCGCTTCGACCGTGAGCGCATGCCGGAGATCGAGGTCAACGGCAAGACGGTGCGCTCCTCGGCCGGGCTCCTGCACGCCATCTTGAAGACTCAGGTGCCCGAGGTCGGGATCGAGCGGTGCTACGAGGCCCTGGGCGCGAGCTGGCGGGAGGCCGAGCGGCTTCGGGCGATCGATCACCGCGAGGTGCCGGCCGCGGCCCGCTTCGCCCACTTCTTCCAGACCCTGGGGCTCGACGAATCCGCGCTGCCCAGCGGATTCGGTCGGTCCTTGATCGACGCGCACCGTAACGCGCTCGGACGGGCTGCGGAGTTCCCGCCGCACCACGGCGCGCTCCTGAGAAGGCTGGCCGAGCGTTACCGGCTGGCGGTCGTCTCGAATTTCGACTACACGCCGACGGCCCTCGACATCCTCGAGCGCGCCGGCGTCGTCGAGCTGTTCGACACGATCGTCGTGTCTGACGAGGTCGGCTGGCGCAAGCCCCGACGCGACATCTTCGACGCGGCGCTCGGCCGCCTCGGCGTCCGGGCAGAGGAGTCGCTCTTCGTCGGCGACCGCGCCGACATGGACGTGCTGGGCGCCCAGCAGGTCGGCATGGACGCGGCGTGGATCAACCGCGACCGCGAGCCGCTGCCGGCCGGGGTCGCCAGACCGACCTACGAGATCCGCGATCTGGGCGAGCTGGCGGCGATCCTGAAGCTCTGAGGCGGGGCCCTGTATCCTAAATACATGACCACCACACGCAAGATCATCATCATCGGCTCGGGTCCGGCGGGGTACACGGCGGCCATCTACGCGGCCCGCGCCAATCTGGTCCCGCTCATGCTCACGGGCGCGCAACACGGCGGTCAGCTGATGCTGACCACGCTCGTCGAGAACTACCCCGGCTTCGTCGAGGGCGTCCAGGGCCCCGAGCTGATGGAGACGATGCAGAAGCAGGCGGCTCACTTCGGCACCGAGATGATCAAGGACGACGTGACCGCGGTCGACTTCAGCCGGCGGCCGTTCGTCGTGACGGCCGGCGAGCAGACCTTCGAGTCACACACCGTGGTCATCGCCACGGGCGCGTCCTCGAAGCTCCTGGGGCTGCCGGCCGAGTCGAAGCTGATGGGGCGGGGCATCTCGACCTGCGCGACGTGCGACGGCTTCTTCTTCAAGAATCAGAACATCATGGTCGTCGGCGGCGGCGACTCCGCGCTCGAGGAAGCGCTCTTCTTGTCGCACCTCGGCCGCCGCGTGGACGTCGTCCACCGACGCGACACGCTCCGCGCCTCAAAGATCATGCAGGAGCGGGCGTTCAAGAACCCGAAGATCCAGTTCATCTGGAACACAGTGGTCCAGGACATCCTCGACGGGGAGCGCGGCAAGGTGACCGCCGTGCGCCTGGAGAACGTGAAGACCGGCGCCCGCGAGGAGCGGCCCGTCGACGGGCTGTTCGTCGCGATCGGTCATCAGCCGAACACGGAAATCTTCCGCGGCCAGGTCGAGCTCCTGCCGAACGGCTACATCAAGGTCAGGCCGGGAAGCACCGAGACCAGCGTCCCCGGCGTCTTCGCGGCGGGCGACGCGCAGGACTTCACGTATCGACAGGCGGTGACGGCGGCCGGCACAGGCTGCATGGCGGCGCTCGAGGCCGAGCGCTATCTCGAGGCCACGGAAGCCCGCTAGGTGCGCTATCATGGCTGCGGTGCGTGAAGCCAAACTTGGGAGGAGCGAACAGATGGCCGTGCCGGTCACTGTTTACAGCAACGTCGGCTGAGGGCCCTGCCACAAAGCGATGGAGTATCTATCGCAAAAGGGTATCCCGTTCACCGAGCGAAACGTGGGGAAGGATCCGAAGGCGCGCGAGGAGCTGATGGCGCTCGGCCTGCTCTCGCTGCCTGTCATCATCATCGGCGACAAGCGCCTCACCGGTTTCAATCCGAACGCGATCGACGCGGCGCTGAACGCGTCGTAGTCGAGGAGGCCGCATGCAAGAGCCCTCGGCCGCCAACATCGACAAGATGTGGGCATACGCCCGAAAGTACGCCGAGAAGTCGGGCACCTCGCTGCATCCCGACCGTGCCGTGACCGAGACCGTGGTGACCGGCCTTGCCCGTCACATCGAGCAGGTCGGCAAGCCCCTCTGCCCCTGCAACTTCTATCCGGATCCGGCCGCCGAGGCCAAGCTGCGCCGCTGGATCTGCGCCTGCGACGAGATGCAGAAGTACAAGTACTGCCACTGTCTGCTCTTCGTCCGATCCGACGGGCTGCCCATCACGGAGTACCTTCCCGAAGGGCACGAAGGTCGCGACGCCTACGGCATCCTGCGCGACGAGCATCCTGACAAGGGCCGCGCGATGGCGAAGGTCCTGGGCCGGCACCAGGGCGAGCCGACCAGCGGCGAGTAGGGCGTCAGGTCCCAACGCGGAGCGTCGCGAACAGGTCCTTCAGAAAGGCGATCGTCGACAGGTAGGACAGCTTCCCGGTCCGCGGATTCTCCGACGGAACGTTCTCGATCTCGACCGTCAGCCGTCCGAACTCGCCCTGCACCGTGATCCGGTGTCGGTTCAGCGGCTGCTCCGGCGACGCGAAGATGCGGATCCGGGTCCTCTCGGGCCCGATGCCCGCCAGCGAGAGCGCCGCCACGACGTTCACGTTCGCCGGGAAAGCGCGACAGGCCTCGGTGGCCGTGCCCTCGAAGATCAGCGTCTCCCGCGTGATCGCGTCGAGATCGATCCTCTGCGACTCGATCCACGGCGCGCCGGCGAGTCCGCGCGGAGGCTTGCGCGTCTCCATCGTGACCGATTCGATCGCGCCGATCCGGGCGCCCTTGACCCCGTCGAGCCCGGCGATCGCCGCTGACGGGACGTAGATGCGGCAACCGCGCGACGCGGCGAGATCGATCCAGTCCTGGCGGCCGATGAGCCCACCGCACGAGAGCACGACCAGATCCTTTCCGGCCTCGAGCGTCCGGGGCGCGATCTCGTCGCGAAGATGCGCCTGCGTCGACGCCTCGATCACCAGGTCCGAGGCGCGGACGAGCGCGTCCAGGGAGAGAAACGGCGCGGGGGAGCCGAGGCTCTTCAGGAAGCGCTCGGCCTTCTCGCGGTCACGGGCGGTCGCGCCGGCGAGGTGGAGGCCCGCGATGCCCTCGTCGAGGGCGCGGCAGAGCTGCCGGCCGATCGCGCCGAGCCCGACGACGCCGACCTCCATGATCGCGCATGGTATCATGCCGCCAGGCACTCGAATGACGGCAGCTGAGCGTCTGCGGCAGCCGCTCGAGCGGCTCTATCGCGAGTTCGACTACGCCACCCGGGTCGAGCTCGACGCCATCCGATTCCCCCTTCGTTACGCCGCCCCGCGCGACCGCGAGCTCGTCGGCCTCCTCGCCGGCTGCCTCGCGTACGGCCGCGTCGATCTCTTCAGCGCCGAGCTCGAGGGCGTCCTCGGACGCATGGGGCCGTCGCCCGCCGCGTTCGTCGCCGGGTTCGACCCGCGGCGCGACGCGGTCGCCTTCGACGACTTCTGGTATCGCTTCAACCGTCCCCGCGACCTCGTGGCCTTCTGCGTCGCCGCCCGCGACCTCCTCGCGCGCTTCGGCACGCTCGAGAAGTGCTTCCTGGCTGGGGACGCCGATCCGGCCGGCCCGATCGGGCCTGCCCTCGAGCGCTTCGCCCGCGCCTTCCTCGAAGCCGATCTGCGCGAAGTGTTCCCCCGCGGGCGGATCTCGCGCGGTTACCGTCACCTGTTCCCGCTGCCCTCCCTCGGCGGCCCGTGCAAACGGCTGAATCTCTTCCTGCGCTGGATGGTCCGGCGAGAGCCGCCCGACTTCGGCCTGTGGACGTCGGTGTCGCCGTCGCGCCTGGTGATGCCGATCGACACGCACATCGAGAATATCAGCCGCTCGATCGGGCTCACGCGCCGGCGCTCGCGGAGCTGGCGCATGGCCGAGGAGATCACCGGGCGGCTCGCGGCGGTCGACGGCGCCGATCCGGTGAAGTTCGACTTCGCGCTCTGCCACAAGCGCATGTCGGGCGACTGCCTCGACCGCCGCGACGCGAAGGTCTGCGGCCCCTGTGGCTTCAAGGCCGTCTGCCGCCACTGGCGGGGGAGAGGCGCACCAAAGGCTCGACATGGTCGTTGAGCTGCTGCTCGCGGCGGTCGTGCTCGTCGTCTTGGCCGTCGTGCTGTGGCTTCTGACGACCACACGCCGGGAACTCGGGGAGCTCCGGCAGGCCACCGCCCCGGCGGACGCCGTCACCGAGCTGCTCCGCCGCCAGATCGAGACGGTCCGCGCCGAAGGTCGCGAAGGCCAGGACAACGTGCGACGCGAGGTCGGCGACCTCGCCCTCCGCATGCGGGGAGACATCGGGGATCTGCAGCAGACCGTGGCGACCGAGCTGAAGGGTGTGAGCAGCGAGGTGACGCATCAGCTCCACGAAGGGATGAAGCTCTTTCAGACGGCGCAGACCACGATGGGCGAGCGGCTCGATCGGGCCGCCAGGGTGGTCTCGGAGGTGCAGGGAAGCCTCGGCAAGCTGGGCGAAGCCACGCAGCGGGTCGTGGAGGTCGGTAAGGACATCCAGGGACTCGAGCAGATCCTCAAGTCGCCGAAGGTCCGAGGCGGGCTCGGCGAGACGCTCCTGGCCGAGCTGCTCTCCCAGATGCTTCCGCAGGAGCACTACACGCTGCAGCATCCATTCAAGAGCGGCGAGCGGGTCGATGCCGCCCTTCGAATCGGCGACCGGCTCGTCGCGGTCGACGCGAAGTTCCCGCTCGAGAACTTCCGTCGGATGCTCGACGAGACGGAGGAGGACAAGCGGCGTCCGGTGCGGCGGCAGTTCGCGCGCGACGTGAGGACCCGGATCGACGAGATCGCGAAGAAGTACATCCTTCCCGACGAGGGCACCTTCGACTTCGCGCTGATGTACGTTCCGGCGGAGAACGTCTACTACGAGATCATCATCAAGGATGAGACGGATCTGGCCGACGATCCGATCGCGACATACGCGCTCTCCAAGCGCGTGGTGCCCGTCTCGCCGAACAGCTTGTACGCGTATCTTCAGGTGATCATCCTCGGCCTGCGCGGTCTGAGGATCGAAGCCAACGCGCAAATCATTCTCAATGATCTCGCGCGGCTCGCCGGCGACCTCGACAAGGTTCGCGAGCCGCTCCGGACACTCGGCCGACATCTCGGTCACGCGCAAAGCCAGTTCAGTGAAGCTGAGCGGGCGCTGGATCGTTTCGGCGCGAAGCTCGAGACAATCGAGCGCAAGGGAGGAGCCCAGGCCGAGCTCCCCGAAATCGCCCCTTGACCCGGTGCGACGCCGACCCGAGCAAAAAAATCGCGCGTGGTATGATCGGCCCATGAGCCCGCCCATCCCGATCCAGGTTTACGGAATCAACCTCCTGGTGCGATTGATGGCGGAGGGCCCGGCCGACGTCCGCGTGCACTGCCCGAAGGGCTCTCCGATCCGTTACGGCGAGGTGACCGCGCGGGGCGATGGATTCGACGAGGGCGCCAACGCGTTCCGGGAAATGCCGGATCTGAAGGCGGTGGTGGCCTTCGAGGAGTCGGCCGAAGAGGTCGAGGGCCACTATTTCTACATCGCGGGCGAGGAGTATCGCGTCATCAGGCTCGACGCAGTCATCCTGTCCTTTCCGCACGAGTAGCTCTCCGTGGCCCGCGCGGGCGCCACGGCTGTCAAAGCGGCGCTGGCCTGCCTCGACGAAGCCGAGCTGATCGACCTCACTCGAGCGCTTATCCGGATATCCAGCGTCGTCCGGCCGGGCGACGCCGGCGCCACCGAGGCCGCGGTCGCCCGCCACGTGGAAGCGTGGCTCACCAAGCAGGGGTTCGACCTCGAGGTCCAGGAGGTGGTACCCGGACGGCCGAACGTCGTCGCCTGGCTCGGCGAGAAGGGCGACGGCAAGAGCCTGCTCCTCGAGGGCCACACGGACGTGGTGACCGAGGGCAATCCCGCCGAGTGGACGCATCCGCCCTTCGGCGCCGATCTCGTCGACGGCCGGATCTACGGCCGCGGCGCCGCCGACATGAAGGGCGGGCTGGCCGCCGCGATGGTCGCCGCGACCGCCATCAAGCGAAGCGGTGCCGCCTTGAACGGGCGGCTGGTCGTCGGCGCGCTGGTCGACGAAGAAGGCGACATGATCGGCGCCAAGCATCTCTGCTCGACCGCGATCGGCCGCGAGCTCGACGCGGCGATCATCTGCGAGCCCGAGCAGAACGAGCTCTGTCTCGAGCAGCGCGGCGTGGTCTGGGCGCGGGTCGCGATCCGCGGCCGCATGGCCCACGGCGCGATGCCCGAAGCCGGTGTCAATCCGATCACGGCGCTCGGCGCGCTGCTCCAGGAGGTGCCGGCGCTCGAGCGCCGGCTGCGCCGCCTCTGCCGCCGGAGCCCTCACCTGCGTCCGCCGACGGTCACGCCCACGATCGCGCGCTCGCCGGTGCAGGGCGTCGAGCAACCGAACGTGATCCCCTCGAGCGCGCGGGCGCTCCTCGACGTCCGACTCACCCCCGGGCCGGACGAGGCGGCCGTGGCGCGCGAGATCGACACGGCGTGCGGCCAGGCGATGGCGCGATGCCCGGGGAGCACGATCGAGTGGGAGCCGGTCAACGGATTCCGTCTGGCGACCAGGGTCGAGCGGAGCGAGCCGCTGGTGGGCGCGATGGTCGCAGGGGTGCGTCAGGCGACCGGACGGCGCCCGATCTTCGGCGGCGTCCCGGGCTCGACCGACGGCACGATCCTCCGGATGCAGCTCGGCATCCCCATCGTGACGTGTGGGCCGGGTCCCCGGCTAATCCCCCACCAGACCGACGAGTACATCGAGGTGGCCGAGCTGCTCGACGCGGCGAAGATTTACGTGGCCTCGGCTCTGAACTTCCTCAAATGAGCGAGGCGCTGCCCCGGCTGCGGGCGGTGGAGTCCTTTCCCGTCGAGCACGAGGGACGGTCGTGTATCGCGCTTCGTGATCCCGGCGGCTACACGGACGCGATCGTCCTCCTTCACGGACCGCTCCTGGAGATCGTCTCACTCTTCGACGGCGAGCACACGGTTGCCGACATCCAGGAAGCTGTGATGCACCGTCACGGCCGGCTCGTCCAGCGGCGGCAGATCGAGGAGATCGCCGAGGCGCTCGACGAGCAGGGATTCCTCGACAGCCTGAGCTTCGCCGACCGGCGCGCCGTCATCGACGCCGACTATCTCGCGTCGCCCACTCGTCCCGCCGCTCACGCCGGCGGAGCGTACGCGGGCGAGGCGAGCGAGCTTCGCGGGATGCTCGACGGATTCTTCGCGCCGCCCGACGGCCCCGGGCCGATCGACCGGCCGCGCGCCCGGCAACGGGAGGGGCGCGGGAGACCTCCCGCGCCCGTGAGGCGCGGGCAAGGCCCCGCGCCCGAAGTGCGCGGGGTGATCGCGCCCCACATCGACTACCATCGAGGCGGCCCCGCCTACGCGTGGGCCTATCGCGAGCTGGCCGAGCGAAGCCAGGCCGATCTCTTCGTGATCTTCGGCACCTGCCACGCCGGGATGGAGCATCCGTTCGCGCTCACCAGGAAGGATTACGCGAGCCCGCTTGGGCCCGCGCCGGTCGACCGCGAGTTCGTGGACGCGCTCGCCAGGCGGGCCCGTCAGGATTGCTTCGGCTCCGAGCTCGCCCACCGCGTGGAGCACTCGATCGAGCTTCAGGCCGTGTTCCTCCGTTATCTCTTCGGGGACCGGCGCGACGTCCGCATCGTGCCGGTGCTGGCGAGCTTCGCGCACGAGGCGATGCATCGGGGTCGGCGCCCCGACGACGACTCCCGCGTTCCGCGGTTCTTCGACGCGCTCGCGGAGACGATCGCGGCCGGCGGGCGGCGAGTCGCGCTGATCGCCGGAGCCGACCTGGCCCACGTCGGCCCGCGCTTCGGCGACCCCGAGCCCGTCGGCCCCCACGAGCTGGCGCGCATCGAGCGCGAGGATACCGCCATGCTGGAGTCGGTGGAGGCGTGCGACCCGCACGCATTCTTCGAGTCGGTGGCGAGCAACGGCGACCGGCGCCGCATCTGCGGCTACTCGCCGATCTACGCCCTCTTGCGCTCTCTCGGGAGCGCCGCCGGCCGGGTGAAGCGCTACGGCCAATGGCCCGATCCCAACGGCGTCGTGTCCTTCGCCAGCGTGGTGTTCGAGTGACGGCGCCGGACGACGGGCCGAGCGTCGAGAACCCCGACGCGCCGCCGCCGGCGGAGTGGCGGCTGCCTCGACTGCGCGTCGACATCGACGGCGACTGGTTCGACGATGACGTCGCGATCACCCACGCCGGGATCCTCGCCAACCTCCGGTCGATGCTCAGGCGCGACGCCCAGGGATACTTCATCCAGACGCGCGTCCGCATTCCCGTCGAGGTGGAAGACGTCCCGTTCGTGGTCACCCGGATCGAGCACCGCGGCGAGGCCCTGCACGCGTTCCTGAGCGACGGCACCGAGGCGGACGTCGACCCGGCGACCTTGCGGACGGGCCCCGACGACGTCCCCTACTGTGCCGTCAAGGAGGGCGCCTTCGAGGCGCGCCTGTCGCGCGCGGCGGCGTTCCAGCTGCTCGGGCTGGCCGATTACGACGAGTCAACGGGACGCGGTGCGCTGCGCCTCGGTGGCCGCGAATACCCTCTGCGACGAAGCGCGTGACGAAGACGATCGCCCTGCTCCTGAGCGTCGGGCTTGCGGCCGCGGGCGCGGCCCTGTGGATCGGTGCTGCCGCCCAGCCGGTCACCGTCGACGAAATCGGCGACGAGAACCAGATGGTAGAGCAGGGCCGGCTGCCGCTCTTCGCGGCCAAGGGCGACGTGGCCCGGCTCTACGCCTTCGCCGCCACCAACGCCGAGACGCTCCGCTGGATGCCGTGCACGTGCGGCTGCGGGAGCTTCGGGCATGTCTCGAACCGATCCTGCTACGTGAAGGCCGAATCGGACGGGCGCGTCACCTTCACGAGCCACGCCGCGACCTGAACCCTGTGCCTGGATATCACGCGTGACGTGATGCGCATGAAGGGCGAGGGCAAGCCGCTGGCGGCGATCCGGGCGGCCATCGACGAGAAGTATCTCCGCTTCGGCCCGGCCACGTCGACTCCGCGGCCGTAGCTCGCGCCCCGGGGCGAGGCGACGCTCGAACGGTAGTATGCTCGGCGCATGAACGTCGCCGCCGTCCTCATGGAGATCCTGCGAGCCGCCGGGGTCCGCTATCTCTTCGGCAACCCCGGCACGACCGAGCTGCCGTTCCTCGACGCGCTGCCCGACTCCGGGCTCGAGTACGTGCTGGGGCTCCAGGAAGCCACCGCGATCGCGGCGGCCGACGGCTATGCACAGGCGTCGGGCCAGGTCGGCGTCGTCAACGTCCACGTCGCTCCCGGCCTCGCGAACAGCCTCTCGATCCTGCACAACGCGGCGAGGTCCCGGTCGCCGCTCCTGGTGACGGCGGGCCAGCAGGACACGCGCTTTCTCATGGACGAGCCGATCCTCGCCGGCGATCTCGTCCGCATGGCCGAGCAGTTCACGAAGTGGTCGTACGAGATCCGGCGCGCCGAGGAGGCTCCGGTCGCGCTGCGGCGCGCGCTCCAGGTCGCGCTGACGCCGCCGACGGGACCGGTGTTCCTGTCGCTGCCGATGGACCTCATGGGCCCGGCGGTGGAGGACACGGGCGCCGGACCGACGCCGATCGCCGCGCGCACCCGGCCCGACCCCGGCGCCGTCGCCCGCGCCGCCGAGCTCCTCGCCGGGGCCCGAGCGCCAATCGTCATCGCGGGCGACGGGGTCGCACGCTCGCAGGCGATCGCTGAGCTGACCGCGCTCGTCGAGCTCGTCGGCGCGCGCGTGCACGGCGAGCCCGTGTACCGGCGCACGAACATCGCGGGGGACCACCCGCTGTGGCGCGGCGGCCTCTTCCCGTCGCCGGCAGGCGTGCGCAAGGCGCTCGAGGAATGCGACGTGCTCCTGATCGTCGGCGCGAACGTCTTCACGTGGTTCCTCCACGCCGAGGGCGCGCCGTTCCCGCGCGGGCTCCGTGCGATCCAGATCGACGACGATCCCTGGGAGATCGGCCGCAGCTACCCGGTCGCGCTCGGCATCGCCGCCGACCCGAAGACGACCTTGGCCGAGCTCGGCAGCGCGCTGCACGACCGGATGAGCGAGGCCGCGCGCGGCGCGGCCGCCGCGCGCGCGGAGAAGATCGGCAAGGCGAGAGCCGACGTGATGGCGCGGGTGCGGGCCGCCGCGCTGGCGGAGGTCGACCGCACGCCCATCGGTCAGGCCCACCTCATGTACACCCTGGCCTCGCTGCTCCCGCGCGACGCGGTCGTCGTCGACGAGTCGGCGACGTCGCTGCCGTTCGTCCTCCGCTACGTGCCGTTCTCGACGCCGGGCTCGTTCTTCGGCGGCAAGACCGGCACCCTCGGGTGGGGGATGGGCGCGGCGATCGGCGTGCAGCTCGGCGCACAAGGCCGCAAGGTCGTGGCCACGATCGGCGACGGCGCGCTGATGTACGCGCCGCAGGCGCTGTGGACGGCCGCGCACTACCAGCTGCCGATCACCTACGTCGTCCCGAACAACTCCTCGTACGCGATCCTGAAATCCGGGATGCTGACCCTCGACCTCGCGTCGGCCAAGCGCGGGATCTATCCCGGCATGGACCTGGTCGACCCCGCCATCGACTACGTCGGGCTGGCGCGGTCGCTCGGCGTCCGGGCCGAGCGGGTCGAAAAGCCCGCGAGCCTGCACGATGTGCTCGCCGCGTGCCTGGCGCATCCCGGGCCCGCGCTCGTGGACGTCGCGATCGATCGCGGCTTCAAGGCTATGTGATGGCAGCACGAGCCGCAGGCGAGGCGGGTCTATGAATGCTCGGGTCGAGCGGACCGGCGGCGAGTGGATCGTCGACGCGCTCCGCGCCGAGGGCGTGCGCCACGTCTTCGGGATCCCCGGCGTCCACAACCTGGCGATCTACGACGCGCTAATCCGCCAGACGGAGATCACCCACGTGCTGGCGCGCCACGAAGCGGGCGCCGCCTTCATGGCCGACGGCTACGCGCGCGCCTCGGGCGCCCCGGGGGTGGTCGTCGTCACCACGGGTCCGGGCGCGACGAACGCGCTGACGCCGCTCGTGGAGTCCTACGCCGGATCGATCCCAGTCGTCGTGGTGATGTCCGACGTCGCCTCGGCGCTGGTCGGCCGCGACGTCGGCGCGCTGCACGAGGTCCCGAATCAGATCGAGTGCTTCAGACCGGTGACGCGCTGGGCGGAGGCGGTCACCGAGGCGGCCGCGGTCCCGGCGACCGTGCACGCCGCGTTCGACCTGCTCCGAACCGGCCGCCCCGGCCCGGTTGCGATCTCGGTCCCGAACGACTTTCTGACGGCCCGCTTCCATGCCCAGCCGCGGAGCGGCGGTCACGGCCGGCGGCCGCCGTGTCACGTGGACGCGATCGGCGAGGCGGTGAAGCTCTTGGCCAGGGCGTCCCGGCCCCTTGTCATCGCGGGCGGCGGCGTGATCGCCGCCGAGGCCGAGGCCGAGCTCGCCCGGCTCGCGCGTCGGCTCGGCGCGCCGGTGATCACGACGGTCATGGGCAGGGGCGCGCTGGGCGAGCGCGACCCTCTGTGGCACGGCGTCCTGCCCAACAGCCGCGCCACCGAAGCCGTCATCAAGGCTGCCGACGTCATCCTCGCGGTCGGCTGCCGCTTCGCTCACCGGTCGACGCAGGGACTGCTGCTGAACCTCTCGTTCGACCCCGCGCAGACGCTGATCCATCTCGATCTCGATCCGACCGTGATCGGCCGGCTCTTCAAGCCCGAGCTGCCGATCGTGGGCGACGCGAAGGATGGGCTGACCCGGCTGATCGAGGGTCTCGGCACGGCAGCTGCGCGAACGGCCTGGGACCATCGCTGGCGCGAAGGCCTGCGACCCGCGGCGAGCGGGCGCTACACTCGCGAGGTCGCGCACCTGATCGACACCCTGAGGGCCGCGCTGCCCGACGACGCGATCGTCGTGAACGATCAGACCGGCATCAACTACTGGATGGAGTGGCGCTTCCCGGTGCTGATGCCGCGGACGTTCCTCTATCCCGTCGGCTCCGCCACCCTGGGCTACGGCGTGCCCGCGGCGATCGGCGCCAAGATCGCCCGGCCCGACCGGCCGGTGGTCGCCGTCGTCGGCGACGGCGGCTTCATGTACTCGGCGAACGAGCTGGCCACGGCTGTGAAATATGGCCTGCCGGTCGTGTTCCTGGTGATGAACGACGACCGCTACGGGGCGATCAAGTGGCTCCAGCAGACGATCTTCGAAGGGCGGTGGGGTGAGGCGGACCTGACGAATCCCGATTTCCCGGCGCTCGCCCGCGCCTTCGGGGCCCGCGGCGAGCGGCTGACCGGCGTGGACGCGCTCGGCGCCGCCCTCGAGACGGCGCTCGCCGCCGACGGGCCGACCGTCCTCGAGCTTCGGATGACGGTCGACCCGCCCTGGGAGCTCTAGGCGGGGTTACTTCCCGCCGTTCGCGCCGCAGACCGCCCGCGGGGCTGGGGACCCGCCGGCCGAGGCGCGACTACTTTCCATGGAAGAGGTTCAGCGCCGAGCCTTTCCTGAACCACTCGAGCTGAGACGTCGCGAACGAGTGCGAGAGCCGTAGGGTCTCGCTCGTCCCGTCCGCGTGCTTCACGATGCACTCGACCGGCTTGCCCGGCGCCATGTCACGCAGGCCGATCAGGCTGAGCCGGTCGTCCTCGCGGATCCTGTCGTAGTCCGCCGGGTTCTGGAATGTGAGTGCCAGGAGGCCCTGCTTCTTGAGGTTCGACTCGTGGATCCTCGCGAAGCTGCGCACGATGACCGCGGCGCCGCTCAGGAGACGCGGCGAGAGGGCCGCGTGCTCGCGGCTCGAGCCTTCGCCGTAGTTCGAGTCGCCGACGACGACCCACTTCACGCCCTTGGACTTGTAGTCGCGGGCGATCGCGGAGAAGGGCTGCCCGGTCTGGCCGGTGAGGACGTTCTTTCCCTTGCCGGCCTCGCCGGTGTAGGCGTTCGTCGCGCCCATGAACATGTTGTCGCTGAACTTGTCGAGGTGCCCGCGATAGCGGAGCCACGAGCCGGCGGGCGAGATGTGGTCGGTGGTGGTCTTGCCCTTGGCCTTCAGGAGCACGGGCATGTCCTTGAAGTCCTGGCCGTCCCACGGCGGCCACGGCTCCATCAGCTGGAGGCGCTCGCTCTTGGGATCGACCTTGAGGGTGATGCCGCTTCCGTCGGCGGGAGGCGTCACGTACGTCGGGCGCCCGCGGTCGAAGTTCCTCGGGGGCACTTCGGGCGCCGTCTTCGGCGGCGACAGCTTGAACGTCTTGCCGTCGACGCCGGTGAGCGAATCGGTGAGCGGATTGAACGACAGCTTTCCGGCCAGCGCCAGTGCAGTCACGATCTCCGGGCTGCCGATGAAGTTCATCGTGGTCGGCTGGCCGTCGTTGCGACGGGGGAAGTTGCGGTTGTACGAGGTCACGATCGTATTCGGCACCTCGGACGCTTCCTTGGACCGGCGCCACTGGCCGATGCAGGGACCGCAGGCGTTGGCCAGCACGACGCCGTTGATGTCCTTCAGCGACTGCATCTGGCCGTCGCGCTCGATCGTGGCGCGCACCTGCTCGGAGCCGGGCGTGACCAGGAACGGGACCGCCGCCTTCAAGCCGTGCACCTTCGCCTGCTCGGCGACGTCGGCGGCGCGGCTCATGTCCTCGTAGGACGAGTTGGTGCAGCTGCCGATGAGGGTCGTCGAGATCTTGTCGAGGAACGCGTTCTTCGGATCGGCGACCTCGGCGGCGAGCCGGCCGATGGGACGCGCGCGATCGGGCGAGTGAGGCCCGACGACGTACGGCTCGAGGGTCGACAGGTCGAGCTTTACTACGCGCTCGTAGTACTTCTCGGGGTTCGCCTCGACCTCCTTGTCGGGGGCCAGGAGCTGCGGGTAGCGCTCCGCAAAGGGCACCAGGTCGCCGCGCCCGGTCGCCTTCAGGTACGTCGCCATCTTCTCGTCGAACGGGAACATCGACGTGGTGGCGCCGAGCTCGGCGCCCATGTTGGTGATCGTGGCCTTGCCGGTCGCGCTGATGGTCCGCGCCCCCGGGCCGATGTACTCGACGATCGCGTTGGTTCCGCCAGCCACGGTCAGCTGCCCGGCGACGTAGAGGATCACGTCCTTGGGCGCCGTCCAGCCGCTCAGCCTGCCGGTGAGGTAGACGGCGATGTGGCGTGGATAGAGGACCTCCCAGGGGAGGCCCGCCATCACCTCGACGGCGTCGGCGCCGCCGACACCGACCGCGCACGCGCCGAGGCCCCCGGCGTTCGGCGTGTGGGAGTCGGTCCCGATGATCAGCTCGCCGGGGAAGGCGTACTGCTCGAGGACGACCTGGTGGATGATCCCCGCGCCCGGTCCCCAGAATCCCGCGCCGTACTTCGCCGCCGCCGACTTCAGGAAGTCGTACACCTCCTGGTTCTCGGCGAGCGAGTCGCGCAGATCGGCCTGGCCCTCCACGCGCGCCTGGATGAGGTGGTCGCAGTGGATCGACGTCGGCACCGCGACTCGCTGGCGCCGCGTCTGCATGAACTGGAGCATCGCGGTCTGTCCGAGCACGTCCTGCAGCACGACCCGGTCGGGACGCAGGAACAGATAGCTCTTGCCGGCCTCCATCTCCTGATGCTCGGGATCGTCGGCGTGTCCCAGCAGGACCTTGTCGGCCAGGGTCAGCGGCCGGCCGAGTCTCTTCCGGACGATCGCGAGATTCCGCTCCATCGTCTCGTAGACTTTCGCGGCCATGTCAGCGGTCGATTCGATCGTCACCATCTCCGATGTCCTCCGCCCAGAGGGTCGGTTGCGCTTGAATGAATTGTGCCATCAGCGCCTGGCACCTCGCATCCTGAAGAACCTCCACGGACACCCCGCGCGATCGCAGGAGCTCTTCCTCGCCGAGGAAGGTCCGGTTCTCGCCGACGACGACCCGCGGAATGCCGTAGAGGAGAATCGCGCCGCTGCACATGGCGCAGGGCGACAATGTCGTGTAGATGGTGCACTCGCGATAGACCTGCGCGGAGCGGCGACCGGCGTTTTCGAGGGCGTCCATCTCGCCGTGGAGCACGACGCTCCCGCGCTGCACCCGCCGATTGTGGCCGCGCCCGAGGATCCGACCGCGGTGCACGAGCACCGAGCCGATGGGAATCCCCCCCTCGGCCAGACCGCGCTCGGCCTCCTCGACTGCGGCTCGGAAGAACTCGTCCACGTTGCGCCCCGTCCTCGGGCCCCCGCCCGCGACCAGATTACTCTATCCGGGTGGCCCGCGGTCGGCCCGCCGTCGCCGCCGGCGGTGAGGGGCACGCACGCCTCGGGCGCGATGGCCAGGGTCAACCGAAGCGCCCGGGACCAGGCTCGACGTCCAGCGAGAGAGCCCCTCGAAGGACGCGCTGTCGCCATAGCGCTTGGTCAGCACCCTGAGGGCAACACCCGGCATCAGTGCGCTCGGGCGCTTCGTCGGTGTTGCCGGTCACGGCCCCTCGGCGACTCAGGAGAGGACAGTGCCGCGGGAGGAGTCGATGTGCTAAAGCGCTCGACGCGAGGGGGGGGTGAGTCCGCACTCGCAGATCTTGTTGAGCAGGGTCTTGTAGCTAACCTTGAGAATGCGCGAGGCCTCGGCGCGGTTCCATCGCACGCGTTCGAGCACCTCGGCCAGGGCCTTGCGCTCGGCTTCGCGCGCGCCGCGACGGGCGATATCCCTCAGGCTCTCGGTGACGACCGGCGAGGGGTGCGGGACGGGGGCGTGGCCGTTTGGACCACGAGCGGCAAGGGCCTCGACCGTCTGCTCACCGTCTGTCAGAACGACCAGGCGACGGATCACGTTCTCCAGCTCGCGGACGTTGCCCGACCACGAGTACTCCGTCAGCAGCGTCATCGTCTCGGGCGAGAGCTGTTTCGCTCGGCCATACTGCGCGTTGAATTTTGCCAGGAACCACGCCGCCAGCGTGGGAATCTCTTCCCGCCTCTCGCGGAGCGGCGGCACACGGATCTCCACCACGTTGAGCCGGTAGTAGAGATCCCCTCGGAACTCACCGCGGGCCATCGCCGCCTCCAAATTTTGGTTGGTCGCGGCGATCACGCGCGTATCGATGTCGATCAGCCCGTGGCCACCCAAGCGCGAGAACCGAAAGTCCTGCAGTACGTGAAGGAGCTTCGCCTGGAGCGCCAGAGGCAACTCGGCGATCTCGTCGAGGTAAATTGTTCCCCTGTTCGCGTACTCGAATTGCCCTGGCTTCCGCCGGTGCGCGCCAGTGAAGGCCCCCTTCTCATGGCCGAAGAGCTCGGACTCGAGCAGCCCCTGCGGAATCGCCGCGCAGTTGACCTTGACGAACGGCCCCTCGCGGCGCGCGGACGCGGCATGAACGGCGCGTGCGACGAGATCTTTGCCCACCCCACTCTCACCACGGATTAGAACCGTCGTGTCGGTGTCGGCAATGCTCTCAATGATGGAACCTATGGTCTGCATCCGCGGGTGGCCGTCAAAGAGCGGAAGCGGATCGATGCGGTCGCTGCCACCATCCTGCGCCAGCGCCCTATGCGCTGATCTCGGGTGCCCCGCGCTCACGAAAAACCCTCCAGATTTCAGGTGTTTCCGAAAATCCTTAACCGTTCGTTCCAGTAGGGCAGCAAAGTATGCCACTACATGAAAATCGCGTCACGTCGAAAATTTTTCCCCTTTGCCGGACGCTAAGTTTCCGCTTTCCCGCATGTTGCTGCAGGGGTGATTCGCCACTTTCCCCGGTGATAGGATATTCGGAAGGTACGCCAAGGAGGGAGCGGATGAAGCTCCTGTTGATCGAGGACGATGAACAGGTGGCGCAGGTGCTCTCAGACGCCTTCGGTGCCGATGGCCATGAGACCGCGATCAGGTATTCCGGAGAAGACGGACTCGCCTATCTGGCGCACGAGCGCCCCGATGCCGTCGTGCTTGACGTACGGTTACCTAGGCTGAACGGGGTCGCGGTGCTGCGGCACATCAGGTCGACGGACCCCGGGCTCCCGGTCATTATCATGACCGGCCTCGCGACCCCAGGTGAAAAGGCCGAAGTCCTGCGCCTCGGCGTCACCGAGATCATCGAGAAGCCCGAAGTCCTGAAGCACTTCAGCCAAGCGCTCGCCCGAATCGGGAGTCGCGGTCGACGTCAGGACCCGACGTAGAGCCGATTCCCGCCCTCTCGCTTGGCCTTCCCCATGAGCTCGAGGGCCTGTTGGAGCATCTCGTCGGCTCGAGTCGCTGTTCTCGGGTAGGTTGAGCCCCCCGCGCTCCAGCTGGCCGTTTCGAGGCGGCTCATCAGCCTCTGGAAGATTGCGGCCAGGTGGGTCGCCTCCGCATCGATCAGAAGGAGGCTCAGCCACCCCTGCGACCATAATGCGACGGCGTCGGTGCCGCGGAGGTGACGCGTGACGGCCGCCGCGACGGACCGCGGCGACGTTTCGGCGTCGCCGGCAGAGCCGGACTCGACGGAGCAGCACACGACGGAGACGCTATATCGTAATCGCCGGGCCTTCTGGAGCTCGAAGTCGACCAGGAGTCTGAACAGAGGCTCGTCGACCAGCCATCCGGCACCTACAGAGAGCGGTCTGAGGCCACACGATTTACTCACGATAGGGCCTTGCAAGCACGCCTTTAGTAGCAAGTGATACGCCACCACCACACGAATCGATCAACTGTTCCGGAAATTGAAGCTTTACAAGTCTCCATTGTCGCGTATCAGCTCTGGGTACTATGAAAACTGTTGCAGAGAACTGTGCAGCGTTTGACGTGAAGTGCGCATCGTCTTTAATCATTTGGTCAGCCTCCGATCCCCTCATTCGCCTCATCACGATCCGCTCCCTGATGTTTAAGCGCGCGTAGCGCGATCAGCGCGAGGTCGTTGTAGCTCCCGAGCGGCGTTTGTAAGTAACATCGGCGGCGGCGACTCGTCCCGGCAAACGGCCAGCCCCGTCGTGATCGACAAGCGCGCCTGGTTCACTCCGGTATGGATCGAGACCGGCAGGTGCCGGCGGGCTCAGGGGCGACGGACAAACTGGCGGGTGCGGGAGGCCGCTTTCGAAGACGATCCAGGCGTTCCGGCACCGCACGTGTTTGCTTGCGGCCAGCGGCGTCGCTTCCACTCCGTGATCGCGGCGTGGTCGCGCTCGCGCGCTGAGCGTATCGGGCGATAGAGGACTACCCGAGGAGGTATTGGACGTGGCCCAGATGGTGTCGCTCGCGCGTGAGCCCGCTTGATGAGCGTGGCGAGCCCCCGAGCTCGCGGGGCCAGCGTAAAATCCGCTCACGTTCTCCAGCTGTTGGGTGTGCAAAGACTTGCACACAGGATCACTTCACGCTTGACTTCCTGAGACAACCTTCGTTACGTTCAGCACGGAGACTGATGATGTTGCAGTTGCAATTCGCCGTCGCTGTGACACAGTGTCGGATGTGGTTCGGATGAAGATGCGTTGGCCGTTCGTGGTGGGTCTTCTCCTCTGCCTCCAGTTCGTGCTGGATCCGATGGCCTTCGCGAGTCCGCCGGACCCAAGTTGGCTCAGCGGCTTTTGGGACGACGCGGACTTCGACGATGTCATCCTGCACCTCACCGGATGTTGCCCAGCTCTATCGTCTCTTCAATCAGACCCAAATGCGACGGCATTTGCCATTTTCGTCGGTGTTGTCCCAGATAGCCACCGACGCCCTAGTCCGGACCCCGCTTCGTTTTCGTACGATACCCGCGCACCTCCGAAGCTGTTCCACTGACCTGGTCGCGGCTCGCCGCCGCGGCTGACTGACAGAAGCGCATCCGCAGTTCGGGGGGATCCCCGCGGACATACCGCGTGCGGACAATTCGCCTCGTGCTGCGGCCCAAGGCAACGCCCGATGACGAGCTCTAACACACTCGTCGGATCGCCTGGGGATGATCGTCTCGAGCACATGCGCTAGAAACCGCCATCGGAGAAAGGTCAGAGGGGGTAGGTGTACCCGATCCATTGGGTTCAGACGCGCTCGAAGTCGGTGCCAGTATACCGACTCAAACGGGAGCCTCTCGCGAACCGTCACCCCTCGCTCGCTCGATGGGTTGAGAAGGCGATTGATATTTGCTGGTGCGCCGCTCTAAGTGCTGTGGCAGCGAACACGACTCTCGGAACCACGACCTCGGTCAGTCGCTTCGGTCTGGTGAACTAGGCCATGCGAAAGGAAGAACTACCGAGCCTAACCGGAATCCGGTTTTACGCGGCCGTCCCCGTCTATTTGTCTCACGTTGCCATAATTCCGGGGGTGATGGCGTTGAGCGGAAGTAATCTGTTTTTCAATTCGGGCGACGTCGGCGTATCTTTCTTCTTCGTACTAAGCGGATTCATCCTGACTTACAACTACGCAGACGTCTTCCGGGGTGGCGTTTCCGCGGCCAAATACGGGCAGTTTGTCTGGGATCGGCTAACGAAGATCTATCCTGTACACGCCCTGACGCTTCTGATGGTGTTGCCCATCGCGGTGTTCAGTCCCCAGAAACCCCTCGACTGGCGGGCTGTGCCCTTCCATCTCACGCTGCTGCAATGCCTCTGGCCCGCCTCGGCACCAGCATTCTGGGAATATTTGAACGTCCCGTCGTGGAGCATCAGCTGTGAGGGATTCTTCTACCTTCTCACGCCGACGGCGGTGTTCTTCGCGCTCGGCCACAGGCGTCGCTGGGTACCGATGATTGTGGTTATAGGCTATGCGTGCGGCCTAGGATTGTTCCTCTGGCACGGCCAATCCGACAACGCTCATCTCTACTTCGTCGCCCGGTTCGCTCCCTCGAGGTTTGTGGAGTTTCTCGTTGGTGTCTTCGTGGCCCGCGGCTTCCTGACGTCGTCAAGGCAACAACTCGAGGGGCTTTCGAGCCGGGCGCAGGCGACGGGCATTGCGTTGATCATTGCTGGTGTCGTGTATAGGCAGTACGCGGCTTGGCCGTTGTGGGGAGGACTGCTTTACGTGCCCGGTTCAGTTCTCCTCATCCTCGGTCTGGCGGATGGACGCGGTTTTTTCGCGACTCATCTGCGTCGGCCGTGGCTCAACCGGCTGGGGATGGCCAGCTTTTCTCTCTATTTGATCCATTTCCCGCTTCTCCGGGCCATGAAAGGTTTCTTCCTTCACTTGGGATGGAGAGTGCACTCGTGGCCCGCCCTTTGGGCGGTGGTGATCGCGATGTTCATCGTCGTCCAGACCGCTGCATTGGTCACCTTTTATTGGTACGAGCTCCCATTGCAAAAACGTCTCAGGGGTCTGCTCGTCCAGCGTCGTGAGGTCGGACGCGCCGCGCTTCAACCGCCTTCCCGTGCAGCGGAACATGCGATGCGCCGACATTTATGGCTTGTCGCCCGTGACAAGCCAGAGCTCGCACGCGCTCTCCGGGCCGAGTTCGCAACCGAATCCGAGGTCGAGGTGTTGATGGACCGGCGCCTCTTCGAGCGTCGGCAGAGTCCGGCCAGCGTAGTGCCCGATCGCCGAGGGGCGGATCGCCGAGTCCGGCCTGAAGCCGACGTTGCGCTAAAGCTCGCGTCGCACGCGCTCGTAACTCTTCCGTAAGCAGTCTCCGTCGTCGCCGCCTTCCTCCTCGTCGCGCCTTCGTCGTCCTCCTGTCGCCGCATCCCTGATCGCGGGGCCACAGTGGTGCCAAGCACCGTCGTTTCAGGGTCTCGGCGTTGAACGGAGGCCCTTGATCACCGTGAATCGTCGGCAACATTCAGTGGAGCCACGCTGCGTCAACGTCTCCGTCGGCCACTTCCTTACGCTCGGTTTTCAGGTTTCCCTCTATGGCCGGAGGTATCAAGCAGCTCGCATTTTTACGAGGTCAACAGGACCTGGTTGTCGCTCTGAAATGAGTTCCAGCAGGGTGCTCAGAAACTTGATGCCAGGTATGGGGCGAGGATGAGAGTTCGACCTACAATACGCATGAGGACGCCCACGGAGGCGCGCACGCACCGTGACGATCGGGACAGCGGAGACGCGATATGGAGCTACTCGTCAATTAGTCCGTCCGCCGGCGATTCGCCGAGCGGGCCGAGGGGTTAGAGTGCTCGGCGGGATAGGTCACGGGGGGCCTGAGCGGTGGAGCGTCCAGCGGTCAGGTTAGTCTTACGACTCCTGCAGGGCGAGGCTCTCGACGCGGTTTAGCGCAAGAGCAATCGCCCGCCCATTAGCTGGAGAGGGGTCTTTTTCGGGCAGGGGAGGCGGGAACTGAAGACGCGGAGTGATCCGGGGAACGGGAAGAGCGGCGAACTGATGATGCGGTCAGAGCTCTAGCCGAAGACCTCCTCGAAAGAGGAGGTTCACGGACGAGCGGAAGAAGCACAAGCGGTGAGGGCGTTGGTTAGCCCGGCATTGGCGAGCGGTACCCGCTCACCATAACCCGCGGTCTCTCGGGTGGCCAGTTCACTGCTCCGCTGATGAGATGAGACTCGTGTTTGTCATGGTCGCAAAACGGTCATCGTCGCGTTTGTCAGTCACTTCCGCAGGACGACGACGGAGTATGTTTTCGGCATGAACAGGCGGGGCTCGCCGGTGCCGTCTGCGGGCACGACCCAGGTGTTGGTCACGGCCGTGGCCTCTTCGGGCAACGAGTACAGCACCTGGCGATCGTCCAGCCACTCTACCTGATCGTCAACGCTCCGCTCCTCGGAGAGCGGCCAGTCCTCGAGAGTCGTGAGCTCCAGCACCGACAGGCGCCACGTTACCGGACCGACCCCTCCGCCCTCACGCTTCTTGAAGGCGAGTCGGGTGTTGTCAGGTGACAGCGAGGGGCACTCGACGTTCTCGCGGAGGACGCGGACCTCACGAGCCGTCAGGTTCCCCTCGATGAGATAGGTCCGTCCTCCGGTCCGGAGCGTGGCGTAGAAGCGCTGGCTATCGCGCGCAAAGGTCACACCCCAGATGTTGAAGTCAACCTCGCGAAAGACCTTGCCGTTGCGCCATACCGTGAACTTCTCGACGTCGTCGCTCAGTAAGTCGCCGCTCTTGAGGTCCACCACGGTCGTCAGCGTCGAAAAACTAGCGCTAGTATAAGAATGGCCGCTGCGGAACACGGTGATCGCCGCGACGCGGCCGTCTGGAGAGACACGAACACGGCTGGGGAGGCCACTCGCCCTGAGTGTGTGGCGCGTCCGGAACTCAGCATCGAAGAGAATCGCGCGATACATCGGGTATGGGAATCCCGGATCCGCAGCGAGGCAGACGCCAGCGCCGGCGGCCACCATGTGAAGCCGATTACAACGCAGCGTCGTGATCGTCAGCGGTCCGTAGAGCGCATCGAGAGGCGCGACGGCGAGGGAGCCGTATGTGCTTCCCAGCGCCGTGCTTCGGAACGCGAGGTAGGCGGCTTCGCGACCGGCCGCCGAGGGGGCCTCCTCGGCCTTGGTTGCTCGCGGCGCGGTCTCCGGACGCGCCACCGGTTCTAGGCGTGTCCGTCCGCTGCCGGACGGAGGCTTGCGCTCACGATCGTCGGGTGTCCGCGCGGCGTCACTCCCGGCAGTGCTTTCCGACGCGTGTTGCACGAGCGACGGTTTCGGGGGGGCGAGGATCGTAAGGTCGGCGGGTCCCCCGCGACGAGCGGAGTGCACGACGTAGACCGTCGCCACCGTTGCGGAAAGCGTGCAGAGTACGATGAAGCCGCCAACCCGGAGGCGGGAGAGCTGCATCTCAGACCATCTCCGACGCCGGTTCGCGTGACCGTCGCGAAAGCCCGAGGGCGGCCAAGGGAATCACGGTACCCAGAGCGACCACAAAGAACACGACCGTCCACTCCGGTCCCTGCCAACTCCAGAGAGCGCCGAAGAGCACCGCAGCGACGAACCGCGCGACCGCAACGGCGGTCGTCAGGAGCGCGAACCCGCTCGTGCGGAGGTGCCCTGGCACCACCTCACTCGCCAACGCCATCAGCACGCCGTCAGTGGCCGCGTAGTATGCGCCGAACAGCACTACACCGCAGATCAGTGCGCCCGCGCCTGGAGCCGCGACGAGGAGGGTGCCATAGAGCCCCAGCAGAAGGACGTAACCAGCGATAAACACCCGCCCGCGTCCCGCCCGGTCGGCGAGACGACCAACGGGCACGCTGAGCAGGAGGTAAACCGCAGCCGTCCCGACGTAGAGCAGCGGGAAGAACATCGGGTCAATGTGGGCTCGTCGCTGGAACGTCAAGTAGACAAAGGAGTCGCTGACCGTGGCCAGACTCAGGACCGTGCCAACGAACGCGAGCGTACGAAAGCGGGGGACGCGGAGGAGGCGGAGAGCCGCCCTCAGCGAAACGGCCGAGCCAGTTGTGATCCTGTCCAGCGCCCCTCCCCGGTTCTCGACGAAGACAACAAGCACACCAAGGCCTATCACCGCGGCACAGAAGCTCACGACGAAGACCGCGTCGAATGCGCCTGGCGCAAAGCCCAGCACGCAAAATGCGAGCACCGGGCCCAGACACGCGCCCGCTGTGTCGAACGCCCGATGCAACCCGAACGCCTCTGCCAGATTTGCGCGCGCAGCACTGAGCGAGATGAGGGCATCACGAGGCGCCGTACGGATGCCCTTGCCCAACCGATCCAGGAATAGAATGCCCATCGCCCAGAGCCACGCGTTCGCCGCTGCCAATAGCGCGAGCTTGCACCCCACCGACAGCGAATAGCCGATGGCGGCGACGCTCTTGTGATTTTGCAACCGGTCGGCGATGAGGCCTCCGGCCAGACGTAGAATAGCTGTCACGCCGTGATAGAGACCGTCGAATAGGCCGAACTGTAACGGGCTGAAGCGAAGCTCGAAGGTCAGATAGATCGGGAGAATGGCGTTCACCATCTCCGAGGAGACGTCGGTGAATAGACTGGTAAGACCTAAGAACACAACATTGCTACTGACCCGCATCGATAGCGCGCGCCGCCCCGCTGCGACTTGCGAGTCGGCAGGGGTCAGAAACGAATCGCGGACCGAGGGATACACGGGCCTCTGGATCAGTCGGCGTCGCTACAGCCGACCTTACCCTGCCTTAAGCCGTTGAGCCTTCTGGGCGGAGATGTACGACAGCCAATTGCGATAGAGACGTCTCGCCGCTGAGCGCCACGTGTTCGACACTTTTCCTGCCGCCTGGGCGGTTGGGAAATCTGCGAGCAGCTCTTCGCGGCGATCCGACAGTGCACGCTCTCGCAGGGCGGCCAATGCAGTGACGGTGTCCTTGTCGAAGTAGCCCTGCGGTAATGGCGGGTAGGTATCTCGCTCCCCCCTGAGGAAACGTCCGATATCCCGGCGATACTCGAGCAGCAGACTATGCGCTTCATACTCCGGATGACCCTGAAAGAAAACGAACAAGCTTTTTCTCAGCTTCACGAACGTGTCGACACCCGCGTCTTTCGACCGAGTGAGAATGCGATAGCCGGCCGCGACCAGTGCGTCCTCCGGAATTTCGTTCCACCTTGAATGAGGCATCCGTACCCGCGAGGGGCCGCCGGCCGTCAGCTGGTGCTCTGACACACGCGCGCACTCGAAGACCCCGAAGCGCTTGTCGCCAAGCGACTGCCGGCCTATGCCGTCGATATAGAGAAGCGCGGCATGCGCGGCCAAACAGGAACAGATCGTCGAGTACGTGTTCTCCTCGGCCCAGTCCAACACTCTGGTCAGAGTCCCCCAGTATGGCTCGTCCACAAGGTTCGGCGCCCGAGGCTCCGTCCCGGTCACGATGAGGCCGTCGAGATGGCTGTCCCAGAGATCATCGATGCTCGAATAGAAATTCCTCACATGAGTTTCGCCGAAATCCGTTCGAGGAACATCTGGCAAGGCGAAGACCCTCAGCCGTACCACGAAGCCGTCGGCCGCCGTACGGAGCAGCGCTTGAAACTGACGCTCGGTCGCCTTCAGCGCCGCGTCCGGCATATTGTTAATCAGGCCCACGTCGATATGGTGCGGATTTGACTCATTAAACGGGACCTTCCCATTAGGAAGTCGCTCGCTTGCGAGGGTCACGGAACCGAGAGATTCCCGACCTTTTGAGATCATGCCCTCTCCTTCGCGATGGACCTGACTGACACAGCTACACACGAGGACAATCTGAATGATCGACAGCACATCCTGTGCCGTTCCTCGAATGACGGGAAGATCGAGGCTTAGGACACCTGATGGCGCTATCGGATCTGCAGAAGTGTGAAAACTTCTTCAGCCTGTATGTAACAAACACCCCATCGACCGACTACTGGCGAATCGGCACCATTCGCTGCGCTGATCCTGTCGCCTCGAGCGCCTGATCCAGGTCGCCGATGATGTCGTCGACGTGCTCGATGCCGACGCTCAGCCGAATCATTTCTGGTCGCACCCCGGCCTTGCGTTGTTCCTCAACCGACATCTGCCGATGGGTGGTCGAGGCCGGATGGCAAGCTAACGACTTTGCATCACCCATGTTGACGAGTCGCTTGATCAGTCCGAGCGCGTCGTAGAACTTCTTTCCAGCCTCGAACCCTCCCTTGATACCGAAAGTCATGAGCGAGCAGGCCCGGCCACCGAGATATTTTTGCACGAGCGGGTAATGGGGATTGTCCGGAAATCCGGCATAGTTGACCCAGTCAACCCTACAATCGTCGCGTAGGAATTCGGCTACGCGCTTGCCGTTCTCCACATGGCGGTCGACCCGAAGCGCAACGGTCTCGATTCCCTGTAGCAACAGGAAGGCGCTCAGGGGGGACAAAACGGAACCGGTCGTCCGCTGGTAGACGCTACGGCAGCGTCCGATATACGCGGCCTCCTTAAAATGCTCGACGTAGATCAGATCATGATACGAACGATCAGGCCGGTTGAACATCGGGAACCGCTGAGCGTGCTCCCTCCAGGGGAACTTCCCGCTGTCGACGATGATCCCGCCGAGCGTTGTGCCGTGTCCGCCCATGAACTTCGTCAAAGAATGCACCACGACGTCAGCGCCGTAGTCGATTGGCCGCAGCAAGATGGGCGTTGCAACGGTATTGTCGACAATCAGCGGAACGCCGTGTTTGTGGGCAACGCGCGCGAGCGCCTCAATGTCACAGATGTTTCCAGCCGGGTTCCCGACAGTTTCGCAAAAGACCGCCCGCGTTTGGCTATCGATCAACTCTTCGATGGCGTCGGGCTGATCCGACTCCGCGAAGCGCACAGTGACTCCTTGACTCGGCAGAACGTGCGCGAACAGCGTGTGGGTAGTGCCGTAGAGTTGCGGAACCGAGACGAGGTTACTCCCGAGCTCCGAGACATTGAGCACTGCATAGTTCAGCGCCGCTTGCCCGGAGCTCACGCACAGCGCTTCCCGCCCTCCCTCGAGAGCGGCGACGCGCCGCTCCAGCACTGCATTGGTCGGGTTGCTGATACGGCTGTAACGAAAGCCGTCGACTTCAAGATTGAACAGCGCCGCACCATGGTCGGCACTATCAAACTCATATGCGACGGTCTGATAAATGGGAACGGCGACGGCCTTCGTCGTCTTCTCGACTTCGTAACCGCCATGAATGGCGATCGTCTCGCTTCTCATATGTTCACCTCATTGCGATCGCTTGGAACGTCGCGCTCCGCCGTTGCTGCGAAAGACTTTCAAACCGATGAACGGTCGGGATCACTGTACGGAGGTTGTGTAGGGGTCGCTGGCACGTCGGCGGTCGGGATCACCCAGACCCATCGGTTCGTCACGACCGCGTCGTATCCAGACCGGCCTTCGTGTTAGCGAACTCGTGATCGTACCGTGGTGGTGTACGTCACCGCCGCGCTGACGGCCCGCTGACGCTCAGCGTGACGTCATACCACTAGGGTCCGACAAACCGGTTAAGGACGTTCGCCGTCGCCTGCTGGAGGCGCGTGTCGACGACATTCGCTCCCCCGTAGTTGTCCAACCCCCAGGCCCAGCCAAACGTCCCGGTTGCAAACACCCAGGCTCCGCTCGGCGCCTGGTAGACGGATGAGTTGGCGAAGTCTGAGCCGCCGCTGCTGCTGACGAACGGCGAGTGGGACAAGAGCGTGTACGTGCCGCTCACCGCGTTCGGCTGGGGGGACGTGCTGAACGTGCGATCGGCTTCGTACCCGACGATCCCCGGCACGCTGTCGCCGTCCTTGAACCCCGTCCCGGCGTATACCCAGCTCGCGCTGTTCGTCACGACGTACGGGACGTAGCCATTAAACTGCGGCTTCCATGGCAGTTGGTTGGTGTACTGGATGCCAATCAACGTCTGCTCCGGTCGGTTGAGCAGCGGGTCCCGCCAGTAGAGCGTCTTCAGGCTCGGATCCGTCACCGGGTCGAGGGTGGCGTCCCGGTAGCAGACCAGCACGCGGTTCGGCACACCGCTGCTCGACGACTCGAACCGGGCCTGCCAGTTGACCGCGTTGGCGCCGAAGAAACCGAGGTTGACCCCGGCATCCCGCGCGGCGATGAAGGCGTCATACATCGGCTTCGACCAGTATTCGTCGTGCCCCGCCGAGAGGACGCCCCGGTAGTTCAACAGGCGGCCGCCGTTCGTGTGGGTGTCGACGTCGGTCGAATACGCCACGTCATACCCCGACTTCTCCATCCAGCGGACGAAGTTGATCTCCCAGGTGAGGAAGGATTGGCCCCAGGCGGAACCGGAGCCGTCGTAGTTGTACGGCCGGTCGAACGAGACCTTCACCGCTCTCTTGCTTCCCGCCACCGTGTTCGCGCCATAGCTATTGAAGTCGTAGAGGCTCTTGCCGGTTGTGTTGTCATAGGGATAGTCGTTGTACGCCTGATAGGTCGTCACGGGCTGCTGGTAGAGTAGCGCGGCGACCCGGCTGTCGTCGCGGACGACAAACACGATGTAGTTCTGGTAGTTCTGCGCGTTCGTCAGCCGCGCGAGATAGACGCCGCTGGTCCACGAGGTCTGAGTGGCCAACGTGTAGGACACCGTCCAGTTGCATTCCATCATTCCCGTCGTCGCGTTCGTCGGGCAGGTGGGTTGCCGGACCCCGTTGAGCGGGCCTACGTGCTGCATGAGGCGCCCCCCCAGCCCCTGATACCAACCCATCCGATACACGTCGATAGTGTAGCTCTGCGCGGGGTTGACGCTCACGTAGAAGGTGATGTTCTCGCCCTTGTTGACGCTGGTGGCGGACGCATAACCCTTGATCTGGCCGACGGCGTCTGTCCCAATGAGGCTGATCTGCCACTGGCTCGTCCCGGCCTGCTGGTTCTCGATCACGATCGGGTTAGGTTGAGCCGACACCGTGAGCGCAACCGTGGTGGTGTGCGTCAGGGCGCCGCTGACCCCGGTAATGGTGAGCGTATAGGTACCGGTCGGCGTGCTCGCGCTCGTCGTCACCGAGAGCGTCGATGACGCGCTCGCCGGGTTCGGACTGAAAGTGCCGTTGCCGCCGCTGGGCAGCCCGCTCACGCTCAGCGTGACCTGGCCACTGAAGCCGCCCGTCGGGCTGATCGTCACGTTGTAGCTCGTCGCGCCACCTTGAATCACCGCCTGGCTCGCGGGCGAGGCGCTCAGCGTGAAGTCTGGGGGCACGCTCACGACGAGTGTG
>QHTE01000043.1 GCA_003220685.1 Candidatus Rokuibacteriota bacterium | reverse complement strand
ACGAGCCTCGTTCTCGACCGGCCGGTCATGACGTCCGGGCCGCCTGCAGAGCCGGGACGAGCTCCCGATAGAGCCTGTCGAAGAAATCGAACGGCGTCTTGATTCCCAGGTCCTCGCTTACGGAGCTTGGGAGGATCAGGGCCTTGGCGCCGGTCTGCCGCGCGATCTCGTCGATGATCGGCCGGTTCTGATAGGTCTCCGCCAGGATGATCTTGACGCCGCTGCGCTTCATGCGGTCGACCAGCGACGCCATGTAGGCCGCGCTGGGCGGCAGCGTCTCCTTCGGTTCGATGTAGTCGAAGACCTTCAGACCGTGTCGTCGCAGCAGATAGTTCCAGCTCCGGTGGTAGCTGACGAGCTGCATCCCGCGGAAGGGCTCCATCTGCTTGTCCCACTCCTTGAGATGCTCGCCGAAGTGAGTGGCGAACTGCTCGTAGGTGCCCCGATAGTACGGCGCGTTGGGCAGGTCCACCTCGGCGAGCTTGTCGGCGATGTTCTTTGCGATGATCGTCGTGTTGCCCGGATCGAGCCAGTAGTGGTGGTTGCCGAGCCGCATCGTACCGCCCACGCCGAGGTTGAGGATGAAGAACGGAGTCCCCTCGATCTCTTCCGACGCATACGGGATGATGTCGACCCCGATCGAGCAGTTCACGAAGCCCGGGTGCCCTTCCATGATGTTCGCATTTCTTGCGTTGATGAGGGCCGTGTCCAGCCAGCCCAGCTCGATCAACTGCCCGTTGGCCACCAGGAGATCGGCCTTGTTGAACAGCACCGAGTAGCTCGGCTTGACGGCGATCGTGTGGGGGTTCTGGGATCCTTTGACGATTACGTTCACCTTGACTCTATCGGCGCCGACCAGCTTCGCGATCGCGCCGTAGTGCTCGAGCGTGGCGACGACATTCAGCGCTGACTGTGAGCGCCGGGCTTCGGGACGGGGAACCTCGGCGTCGTGCGCGGTGGCGCCACTCGCGCCAAGGCACGCGGCCGTCAGCACGATCGCGGCACCGGTTAGCGAACGAGGCGTTGGCATGTGGACTCCTCGGCTACGGTTCCCACGGCTAGAACGGATCCAGGAACTTCCCGACGCCCGGAGTGACGGTGCCCAGACCAACGTTGAGCTGGATAAAGGCGGCATAGTACGACGGATCTTGGCCCGATTTGGCGCCGTACTCGAACTGGATCCCGATCTTCGCGACCGGTGTGAGCAGGTATCGCAGACCGGCCGAGAAGCGAAGATCTTCGTCCTCATTGCCCTTCGGCATTCCGACGTAGTCGACACGACCGGTCACTTGCCAGTGGCGCGAGAACCGGTAGCCAAGCTCCGTGAAGAATCCGCCGACCACGTCGCTGCTCATCTCACGGCCTTTGTTGGCGCCCGCGACGACGATCGGATTCTGCCTGACGGCCCAGATGCCTTCGGTCAGCCACCGGATATATGGATAGCTCTGGGCGCCCGACTTCCAGCGATAGAGGACATCCCCTCCGATCAAATAGGTGCGGTCGTCGCTATTGGGCTTGTTCTTGCCAATGGCCCCTGACGCCCCCAGAGAAAGGTCGGCAGTGTTCGTCAGGTCGAAAAACGTCTCGACCCTGGGGAAGACCACCACGTCATCGGTTGACTGCAGCGCAAAGGTGGGAGGCGTGTTGGAGGTCGCGGCCGGATACCCGCTCAGCGTGCCCTTGCTTTGGGCCGAGAGCGAGAACTGGATGAATGGGGAGATCGGCGGTTGATAGGTCACTTCGGCGCCCAGCAGGTGTACACCGTCCGGACCGAGGAACTTCACATAGATCAGCGGCATATCGTCGAGAAACCATTCGTGGTCGTGGATCTGATTGAGCTGTCCGAACTTCGCTCTGAATTGGCCGACCGTCGCCTGAAAATCGGAGAGCCACGAGGAAAACTCCCCGAGCTTGTGAAAGAAGAGGAAGGCCTCCTCGATGCTCGCACTGTCCTGCGTGAAGGTCAGGAACATGGCGAACTTCAGCGGGAATTCCGCGGTCTCGCCGCTGAGCGAGAGGTCGAAGCTCGTCAGGTTGAAGCCCTTCGACTGCCGATCGCCGATCTTGTCGAAGTCGATCCGATTGGGGTCGGAGAAGGTCACGTAGTCGACGTTGGCCTGCAGCGATACGTCGATCAGCCCGAAGCGGCTGAGGGTGAGCCCTTTGGTGTGGGCGCCGGCGTCAGGCGCCCACGCGAGGAACACGAGCAGTCCGATCACGCCGAGCAAGAAGCCGCGCCGTCTCACGGTTCGAGCCTCGAGACGCGAGCTTGCGCTCATTGTTCCTCTCCGTAGGGACGAGAAGGCTCGGCGTCGCGCACGGCCGGAGCTTAGCGAGGCGAACATGAAGATTCTCTTAAGACGGTTGAGCCGGCGCGCGCCGCCGGGTATTCTGACCCCATGACGACGCGGCCGTCGCTCGTCGGCCTCGCCGATCTCGCCAGCGATCGCGTCGCCGTTCAGGAGGTCCGGGCCTAGCGCGTGCTCACCATCGAGCGCGCCCCCCTGCTCTTCGGGCGCGACCCGAGCCCGGCGCTCGTCGCCTTCGATCTCGCCGACGGCGGGCGCGCGATCCGTCTCTACCGGCGCTCGGGAGGGGCGACCGTCACCGAGACCGCGCCGTTCACGCCGTTCCTGCTGCTGGTCGACCGCGATCTCGTGAAGGACGCGCCGGGGCTTCTCGCGGTCGACGCGCTCGACGGCCCGGGGGCCCTGCGCTGGCGGGCGCGCTTCGCCGCGTGGGCCGACGCGCTCGGCGCCCGCGATCGCTGCCGGGACCAGTCGGGCCAGCCCTCGAACGTGCCGGGCGCGCCGTACCTCTTCCTCGGCGACCCGGTCCATCAGCATCTGCTCGAGACCGGGCGGACCTCGTTCGGCGGGCTCGTCTTCGGCGACCTGCGCCGCCTCGCGCTCGACATCGAAGTGATGACGAGCGAAGGCCACGAGTTCCCGAGCGCCGCGCGGGCCGGCGACCGGATCATCGCCGTTGCCCTCGCCGACTCGACCGGCTTCCGTCACGTCGTGCGCGGCGATCGGCTCGACGAGCGCGCGCTGCTCGAGGAGTGCTCGCGCGTCATTCGCGAGCGCGACCCGGACGTGATCGAGGGCCACAACATCTTCCGGTTCGACCTGGAGTACCTGGAGGCGCGGGCCCGCCTGCACCGGGTGACGCTCGCGTGGGGGCGCGGCGGCGAGACCCTGCGAAGCCGGGTCGCCCGTCTGCAGATCGCCGAGCGCACGATCGGCTATCGACGCTACGAGGTCGCTGGCCGCCACGTGATCGACACGTGGATCCTGGCCCAGCTCCACGACGCCGGCACGCGCGATTTGCCGGGGTTCGGCTTGAAGGACCTCGCCCGGCACTTCGGTGTGGCGGCCGAGGACCGGACATACATCGATGCCTCGCAGATCACGCGCGAGTTCGCCGAAGCGCCGGAGCGGCTCATGGCCTACGCCGCCGACGACGCGGTCGAGACGCTCGCCATCTCGGCCATCCTGGCTCCGCCGTACTTCGCGCAGGCGCAGACGGTCCCGTTCGACTACCAGTCCTGCACCTTGCGCGGCGCCGCGGCCAAGATCGACGCGCTCGTGCTGCGCGAGTACCTCGCACGCGGCCAGGCGGTGCCCCTGCCGGGACCGGTCGGGCCCGTCGGCGGCGGCTACACCGCCATCTGTCAGGAAGGCGTCGCGCGGCCCGTCCTCCACGTGGACGTGACCTCGCTCTACCCCTCGCTGATGCTCGCCCGGTCGATCGCGCCGGCGTCCGACACGCTCGGCGTCTTCCCGGAGCTCCTGCAGCACCTGCGCGACTTTCGCGTGCGAGCCAAGCGATTGGCCCGCGAGGCGCACGAGCCCGCGGAGCGCGCGCACCTTGGCGCCCTCCAGCAGTCGTTCAAGATCTTGATCAACGCGTTCTACGGCTATCTCGCGTTCAGCGGCGGCCACTGGAATGACTTCGACGCCGCCGACCGCGTGACCGCCGAGGGGCGCGCTGTGGTCACCGCGATCCTGGCCTCGCTCGAGAAGCTGGGCGCCGTTCCGGTCGAGGCGGACACGGACGGCGTCTACTTCGTGCCGCCGCCCGGACACTCGCCGGTGGACGACGAGACCCTGCTCGAGCGGCTCACGACGGGCCTGCCGGCGGGGATCCAGCTCGAGCTCGACGGCCGGTACGCGGCGATGTTCAGCTACAAGATGAAGACCTACGCGCTGCTCGACGAGCGCGGGCGCCTAAGCCTCAAGGGCTCGGCGTTCCGCTCTCGCGGCCTCGAGCCCTTCCAGCGCCAGATCATCGGCGAGATCGTCCGCTGCCTCGTGAACGGACGCCGCGCCGAGACGCGCGCCGTCGTCGACCGGTGGCTCGCGGACTTCGCCGCCCACCGGGTCGAGCTTCGCGCGTTCGCCCGGACCGAGACGCTTCAAGAATCACTCGAGGCATATCGCGAAAAGGTGCGGATCGGCGCGCGTTCCGCTTCCGCGGCCTACGAGCTCGCCGGCGCCTCCGGGCGGGCGGTGCAGCCCGGCGACCAGGTCTCGTATTACGTCGCGGGGCGCGGGGCGAACGTGGCCGTCAACGAGTACGCGAAGCTCGCGAGCCTGTGGGACCCGGCGCGTCCGGACGAGAACGTCGAGTACTACCAGGTGAAGGTGCTCGAGATCTGGGACCGCTTCCGCGCCTTCGCGGAGCTCGACGGCCTGCGTCCGCCCGCGGCCGACACGGAGACGAGCGCCCAGCTCAGCCTCTTTTGAGGCCGACGGCGCGGCGCCGATCGCGCGTGGTCACGATCGCTCATCCGGCTCTGCCTCCTGAAGGCCGGCTCATCTGCGGCCCGAGGCCGCTGCGGCCATTCCGCGAGGGCGTCGCCGCGCTGGTGGAGCTCGGCGTCTCCACCATCGCCTGCCTGCTCGACGATCACGAGATGCCCGCCGAGCTCGTGGCCGCGTACGAAACCGCCGCGCTCGAGATCGTCCGCTTCCAGATTCCTGACTGCGGGCGGCCGGCGAGCGCGGGGGCGCTGTCGGCTTTCCTCGACGACCTCCTCCTCAGGCTCCGCCGCCGCGAGACGATCTACCTTCACTGCGTCGCCGGCCTCGGCCGGACCGGCACGGTGCTCGCCTGCCTCCTGAAGACCGCCGGCGCCCCGGGCGATCCGGTCGGGCTCGTCAGAGCGATCTACGACGCGCGGGCGCTCGAGACCGAGGAGCAGCAGCGGTTCGCGCGGACCTTCGTGCCCGCTACCAGGCCAAGCTCAGCTGGCGGGGCGAGCTCTGGTCGGGGCGATCGGCTCGGCGCCGGGAGCTGAGCCCGACCTCGTCCGCCAGGCGCCGCACACGCTCCTCGATCTCGCGCACGTAGTCAGGCGGAGCGTAGGCGGATCCGCGATAGAGCCGCTCGTACTCGGGCACGAGCCGGGGAAAATCGATCGCGAGGAACTCGAGAAAGATTTCCCGGGTGCCGGGCCTCAGGAAGAGCACGTTAGATTCGGCCCCGATGGCCCCGGCTCGCCGGGCCGCGACGAGCAGCGCTCTCAGGTTGGGCTCGTCGTCGGTCAGACGCGGCAGGATCGGCATGATGAACAGCCGGGCCGCGACGCCGGCATCGGTGAGCGCCTTCATGGCGGCGAACCGGAGGTCGGGCCGCGGGGCGCGGGGCTCGAGCCGGCGGGCCAGCGCTGCGTCGACCGTCGTGACCGAGAGGTTCACGGTCACATCGGAGGCGGCCGAGATCTCCCGGAGGAGGGCCGCGTCGCGCGTGACGAGCGTCGACTTGGTCGTGATCGAGAGAAGGATCCCGGGCACCATCCGGGCCGCCTCGAGGACGCGCCGGGTCACCTCGAACTTTCCCTCGGCAGGCTGATAGGGATCCGTCGCCGTCCCTATCGCCACGCTCTGGCCGCTCCGCCGGGCGCGGCGAAGCTCGGCGACCAGGCGGTCGCGATCGGCGTCCTTCACGTAGATCGTCCGCTCGAACGCCATGCGATCGTCCAACCCGAGGAACTCGTGCGTGTAGCGGGCGAAGCAGTACCGGCAGGCCATCTCGCAGCCCCGGTATGGATTCAAGGTCCAGCCGAAGGGCATCGGCCGCGCGTTTAACTTGTTCAGCAGATCCTTGGAACGAAGCTGGTGATATTCAACGCCACGCCGCTCGTCGACCGTGACGCCGAGCCGCTCGGCCATCCCCGGCGCGGCGATACCCGGCTTCATCATCGCGCGACGCCTGATCGTCATGTGTTGAGTCTATCAGCAGAAAGAAAAACCCGGGAACCGGACTCGATCCCCGGGCTCTTTTTTCCTACGAGTCTACCGGCGCCACCCTCCGCCGCCGCCTCCACCGGGCCGTGGCCCACGATCGCCCCGCGGGCCGCCGGCGCCGGTCCGCTGCGGCTGCGGACGCGCCTCGTCGACGACGAGGTTTCGGTCCCTGAAGAGCCGTCCGTTCAGCATCTCGACTGCCTTGCCAGCCTCTTCCTTGGTCGCCATCTCGACGAACCCGAATCCGCGCGGCCGTCCGGTGAACTGGTCCGTGATGATTCTGACCGTCTCGACGGTTCCAGCCTGCTGGAAGAGCTCGCGAAGGTCTTCCTCGGTGGCCTGGAAAGAGAGGTTCCCGACGAACAACTTTGCGGCCATCCCTCGACCTCCTAGCCCTAACGAAAGCGGCGGAATTAGGACATGACTTCCGGACCGTCCCATGCTGGCGCACAGATATATGACAACGGGTGACGCATGTCAAGTTGATCGGGAAACGAAAGAATCAGAGATAGACGCCGCGGGTCGCGCCGCCATCCACGGTGATACACACGCCGGTGATGAACGAGGCGCGGGCCGATACCAGGAAGCACACGAGATCGGCAATATCTTCAGGCGTCGCGATCCGCTTGAGCGGATAGTGGCTCGCGGCTTCGGCACGCATGGCTTCCACGCTCTTGCCCTCGGACGCAGCCTGCTGGGCGATGAGGCTCTCCCAGCGCGCGGTGGCGGTCGCGGCCGGCGACACGGCGGTGACCAGAATATTCGACGGCGCGCCGAGATCGGCGAGGCCCTTCGAGAAATTGATGAGCCCCGAGTTCGCGATGCCGCCGGTCAGATATCCGGAAGTCGGATTGCGCGCGGCGGCGCCGACGATGTTGACGATGCGTCCGCCTCCGTGCGCCTGCATCACCGGGAAGACGGCGCGCGCCATCCGCACGTAGCCGAGAATCTTCAGGCTCCAGTCGCCGGCCCACTGCTCGTCGGGGATCTTGAGGAAGTCGCCGCCCCGGATGGCGCCCGCGTTGTTCACGAGGATATCGATCCGCCCGAAGCGCTCCTTGACGGTCGCGGCGACCCGGTTCACCTCGTCGAGCCGGCTCAGATCGCCGGGGACGACGAGCACCTCGGCGTTCGACTTCGCCTTGATCTCTTGCGCCGTCTGCTCGAGCCGCGACTTGTCGCGCGCGCAGATCGCGACCTTCGCGCCCTCGGCGGCGAGCCCGAACGCGATGGCCCGCCCGATGCCCAGACTGCCCCCCGTCACCAGCGCTGTCTTGCCGCTCAGCTCGAGATTCACGAGATCTCCTTTCTGACGTTCACGTCGACGCCGGGGGCGCGTCCTGCGCGGCCGGCGGATTCGGGCCTCGGAAAGGCCGGGACCGTTCGCCAATCGAGATGGAAGATCCGGTCGACGGTGCGCGCGACCTCCCGGCCGAACGCCTCGAGGTCCATTCCCTCGAGCGTGCGGCCGCTGAGCCGGTGGCATCCCTCGCCGAGCAGCGCTCGCGCGCCGGCGAGGTTGCCGTTGGCCAGGTGCTGGTAGCCGACCGCGACCTGGATCAGGCCCTGGAGCGTCTCACGCTCGCCGCCCTCCGCCTGGCGCCAGGAAGGCTCGAGCAGCTCGTGGACCTCGAAGTAGAGGTGCGCGTCGAAGAGCGCCGCCGCGGCGGCCAGGACGTCGGCGCGCGAGCGCAGGCGTGCCGGCGGGTGTTCGGCGAGCGCGGCGACGGCACTCCGGGCCCTCTGTCGGATCAGCGGCCGGCAGTCGAGATCGCCGGGCTCGAGCCAGTCGGGCGCCGGCGCATCGACCTCGCCGAGTGCCAGGAGCTCGCGGCGCGCCGCGGGCTCCTCGAGCGCGGCCAGGATGATCTCGGCGAGTCGGTTGCGGACCCGCAGCGGCGCCGTCGGGATCACACGGCACCCGCCGCGACCGGCCCGGGACTCTCGGTCGGAGGCGGAGCGGCCTCGGGCTGCCTCGAGCGCTCGACCCTCGTTCCGGCGATCAGGTCGTGCAGCGCACGCTTGTCCTGGCGGAGCCCCGCCATCACGAAGCCGAGGGTGAAGGTACCAGCCGAGGCGAAATACGCGACGAAACGGAGCAGCGCCGTACCGAACAGCGGCGGCTCGTCCTCGCCGGCGACGACCCTGACGCCGACGAGCATCTTGCCGATCGTCTGACCCGCGAGACAGTGGAGCACCGACGTGTACGCGCCCGCGAAGACGAGCGTGAAGAAGAACGCCAGGGGCTTGAGGGCGTCGGAGCTCTCACGGTCGACGCCCGACACTCGGGCGCCGACGACCTTCAGCGAAAAGTACACGACGAAGAACACGGCGAAGTCGACGATCGCGGCGAGCGCGCGGATCCAGAAGCCCGCGGGGCGAGGCCGAATCATGGCGCGTATAATATCGCCATGATTTCGGTGCAGGAGGGCCAAAATCAGATCCTCTGCCAGCTCGTCGAATCGACTCCTCCCGAGGTCGTCGCCGTCACGCGCGCGCGCGATCGCGTGCTCGCCGAGGACCTGCTCGCGCCGTTCGACGTGCCGCCGACGGACAACTCGGCCGTCGACGGCTATGCGGTCGCGAGCGACGACGTGCCGGCGGCGAAGACGCGCGAGCTCGAGGTGGTGGCCGAGATCATGGCCGGCGCGGTCTACGCCGGCACGGTGGCGCCGGGCCAGGCCGTCCGCATCATGACCGGCGCGCCGATGCCGAGCGGCGCGGACACGGTTTATCCCCAGGAGGTGGTCGAGCGCCGCGGCGATCGGCTGAGCGTGGGGCCCATCGCGAAGGGTTCCAACGTGAGAAAGCGCGGAGAAGATATCCAGGCCGGAACCGTCGCGATCGAGCGCGGCACCATCCTGCGGCCGCAGGAGCTGGGGCTCATCACGTCGCTCGGGCGGTGGCAGGTGCTCGTGCATCGCCGGCCGCGGGTCGCGCTCTTGTCGACCGGCGACGAGGTCGTCGAGCCCGGCACGCCACGGAAGCCCGGCCAGATCTACGACGCCAATCGCTTCACCCTGCGCGGCTCGATCGAGCAGTGCGGCGGCGAGGTCATCGACCTCGGCATCGTGGCCGACGTGCGCGACGACCTCCGCGCCCGTCTGCTCGAGGCCGCCGCGGTCGGCGACATGGTCGTCACCTCCGGCGGCGTCTCGGTCGGCGCGCTCGACTTCGTGAAGGACGTGCTCGGCGAGATCGGCGCGATCGACTTCTGGCAGGTCGCCATGCAGCCCGGACGTCCGCTCGCCTTCGGGCGGATCGGCTCGGCGCACTTCTTCGGGTTGCCCGGCAATCCGGTCGCCTCGATGCTCGCGTTCATGCTCTTCGTCCGGCCGGCGCTCTACAGGCTGGGCGGCCGCCGCCGCCTCTTCCCTGAGACCGCCGAGGCCGTCGCGATGGAGGCTATGACCAAGAAGAAGGGCCGCCGCGAGTTCAAGCGGGGCGTGGTGCGATGGAGGAACGGCCGCTGGGAAGCGCGGACGACGGGACCGCAGGGCTCCGGTATCCTTTCCTCGATGACCGCGGGGAACTGCCTCGTCGTGCTCGAAGAGGCCCGGGGCGACGTGGCGGTCGGCGAAACCGTCCAGATCGAGCTGTTCGAATGACCCGCGTCTCGGTCGCTCTCATCGACGCAGTCGCGCCGATGGTCGAGACTCGCGTGCGCGAGGCGGCCCGGCGGCTGCCGCACCTGCGCTACGCCGATCTGCGCCTCGAGGTCACCGAGGGCAAGGGCGCCGGATCGGAGAACGGCACGCCCAAGTACTCCGGCGACGACTACGGCCTGGCGCTCGGCGCCCGCGTCCTTGCCGGCGACCGCATGATCGCACCCGGTTACGTCGGCCAGACGCTCGGCACCGCCGACCTGGCCGACCTCGACCGGATCGTGCGCGAGGCCCTCGAGCGGGCGTATCGGCGCGCGATGGTGAACGGCGAGATGAAGGCCGACGCTCGCGAGAAGTTCGGGCCCCTGGGCGAGGCGCTGGCCGACACGCGCTTGCACCCGATCGAGGTCCGGCAGGACACCGTCGCGGCCGTCTACCGCGTCGATCCGCGCGCGATGGAGCTCGCCGAAATGGTGCGGTACGCGACCGACGTCTCGCGCCAGGTCGGCGCCGTCCACGCCGGCGTCAAGTACAACTACGTCGGGACGATGACCGAGCTCTCGCGCGAGCTCTTCGTGTCGAGCGAGGGCGCGCGGATCGACCAGTCGTTCGCCTTGACCATGGGCACCTGCACCGTCGTCACCGTCGACGGCGAAGTGAGCCAGGATCTCTACGACGCGATCGGCCACCAGCGCGGCTGGGAGATCCTCCTCGACGGCGTCGACGAGCCGGCGCTCTCCTTCCCGGCCTTCCGCGACTTCGCGCTGAGCCTCGCGCGCGAGGGCGTGGCGCTCGCGGCCGCGCCGGTGCTGCCCACCTCGGAGCGCGAGGTGGTCGTGGTGACCGACCCGCACTACAACACGCTCGTGTCCCACGAGATTATCGGCCATCCGGTCGAGCTCGACCGCGCGCTCAAGATGGAGACGGCCTACGCGGGCCGCTCCTGGCTCCTGCGCGGGCTCACCGAGCATCAGCTCGGGCGGCGCGTCGCCTCGCCGCTGGTGACCGCCTACTCGGACCCGGCGCTGCCGGGCTTCGGCCACTACAAGTACGACCACGAGGGCACGCCGGCGCGCCGCGTGGTCCACATCGACCGCGGCATCTTCCGCGGCTTCATGAACAGCCGGCAGACCGCGGCGATCTTCGGCGGCGAGCCCAACGGCCACTGGAAGGCGACCGACGCCTCGCTCGTCCCGCTGATCCGGATGTCGAACACCGTCTTCGACGCGGGCACGCGTCCGCCCGAGGACATCGTGAAGGACGTGGACCACGGCTACTACGTGGCCGGGCATCGCACGCCTTCCATCGCCGAGAGCCGGGAGAACTTCCGCATCTCAGCGCGCTCGGTCTACGAGATCCGCAGCGGCGAGCTCGGGCGGCTCTACCGCGACGGCGGCATCGCCGCCGACTCGCGGGATTACCTCATGAACGTCGACGCGGTCGGCACGGACTTCCGCCTGTACCCGATCCCGAACTGCGGCAAGGGACAGCCGATGCAGACCAAGCGGCTGGGCAACGGGGGTCCGACGATGCGAACGCGCGCGCGGGTGATCGGCGGCTAGACGTGCGCGGCGCGCTCATCGTCGTCGCGGCCGTCGGCTTGCTGTTCGCGAGCGCCGCGCCCGCGGCCCCGCCCGAATATCCCGTGAGCTTCATCAAGGTCGACGAGCTCAAGAGCCTCCTCGACCGCGGCACCAAGGCCGACATCATCGACGTCCGGCACTGGGAGCAGTACGTCGAGAGTCACATCAGAGGCGCTCGCTCGATGCCGCTGCGTATTGTGGCCGATCGCGCCTGGGAGATCTCGCAGACGGGTCTGGTAGTCTTCTATTGAACGTGCCCGCACGCGCTGTCCCGGGGGGCCAGCGACATCCTGTACCAGCTCGGGTGGCGCAATCACCGCGTGCTCGAGGAGGGGCTCCCGGGCTGGATGGACAAAGGCTATCCTGTCGAGGGGCGGAACCCGAAAGCGCCGCCCGGGCACTGAGTAGACGATGAGGACGGTCGACGAGCTGGCCCGGGCGAGCGAGGAAGCGCTGGCACTCGTTGCGCGTCAGGGCGACATCCGCGAGGCCGAGGTGTTCGTGTCCGCGAACTCGGCCGTGCTGACCCGGCTCAACTACACCTCGCACATCCCCTGCAACGGCGTGGAGGAGCCCAAGTCGACCGAATCGTACGGCCTCGGCATCCAGGCCGTCTTCGACGCGCCGGAGGGCCGGCGGATCGGCTTCGGCAGCGAGCCGAGCGACCTCTCGCCGGCCGGCGCCGAGCGCGCGCTGGTCAAGGCGCGGCGGGCCGCGGTCGTCGACCCCGAGTTCGTCTCGCTCCCCGCGCCCACGGGCGAGGCGCGCACGCTCAGCGGCTACCACGATCCGCGGCTCATGGCGCTCGACGACGAGGGGCTCGTGGAGGCCGGCTGGAAGATCGCCGGCGGCGCGCTGCGGACGTTCGGCGCCTCGGGCCGGCTGGCCGAGCTGGCGCAGGACGACGAAGGCCTGCGCCGGCTCGGCCTCATCCTCGGCGGCGACGTCACGATCCTGCGCGAGCGGATGGCGATCGCCTCGACCACGATGCCGCGCGCCCAGACCGACGAGACGTCGCTGATCACCGCGTTCGCGACCGCGATGGTCGAGACGTGTGCCGCCAAGGGCTCGGGCGCCTCGACCGGCACGCGGCTCGACCACTTCACCGACGAGGCGGGCGTCGAGGCGGCCCAGAACGCCATCGGCGCGATCGGCGGCGAGCGCGTGCCGTCGGGCACCTATACCGTCGTCTTCGGCCGCCAGCCGGTGGCTGATCTATTGAACAACATCGTGATCCCCGCGTGCACCACAAGCGCCTTCTATTCGTCGAGCACGCCGTTCCTCGGCAAGCTCGGCCGCGGGGTGGCCTCGCCGCGCCTGCACCTCTACGACGACGGCGCGCGCCCCGGCTTCATGGGGTCGAAGGGCATCACGTGCGAAGGGCTGCCGACCGGGCGGACCGATCTGATCAAGCACGGCGTGCTCGTCGGCTGTCTCTCGAACTGGTACGAGACGCAGCGCCTGCTGCGCGACCCGGCCCTCGGCGAGAAGCTCGGCGCCGTCGGCACCGCCGCCGAAAAGGCCCTGGTGCCGCGCAACGGCTTTCGTTTCGGCTCGGGCGGCGGCCGGCAGTTCGACACGGCACCCGGCGTGGCCGCCTCGAACGTCGTGCTCGAGGGCCGCGAGGCGGTCGCGCTCGACGAGCTGCTGCGGCGGGTGGGCGACGGCCTCTACGTCGGGCGCATCTGGTACACCTACCCGATCAACGGGCTGCGCGCGGGTGATTTCACCTGTACGGTCGTCGCCGATTCCTATATCATTCGGCACGGGCAGATCGCGGCGCCGCTCAAGGCCAACGCGGTCCGGATCAACGACAACATCGCCACGTTCCTGAACAACGTCATCGGGACCACCAAGGACGTCAAGGGCACGATCGTCTGGGCCGCGGACGAGGTCGTGTACGCGCCCGAGGTCGCCGTCACCGGCGTCCGGGTCGACGAAATCGCGGGATTCATGGAGGAGCTCGACTGATGGGTGAAGTTCGTCTCGAGTCGATCGCGCGCGAGTGTCGTGTTCAGATCCTGCGCATGCTCGCTCACGCGGGCTCCGGACATCCCGGCGGCTCGCTCTCGGTGATCGACATCCTCACCACGTTGTACTTCGGGCGGCTTCGCTACGACCCCAAGCGCCCGGACTGGCCCGACCGCGACCGCGTCGTGCTCTCGAAGGGCCATGCGGTCCCTGCCCTCTACGCCGTGCTCGCGAAGGCCGGCTACTTCCCGGAGCAATTGCTGATCACCCTGCGCAAGCTCGGCTCGCCCCTGCAGGGTCATCCCGATCGCAACATGCTCCCGGGCATCGAGGCGGCCACCGGCTCGCTCGGTCAAGGACTCTCGATCTCACTGGGGCTGGCGCTCGGCCTCAAGCTCGCCGGATCGAAGGCGCGCGTCTACTGCGTGCTCGGTGACGGCGAGACCCAGGAGGGGCAGGTGTGGGAGGCCGCGATGTCGGGGCCGAAGCTCGGCCAGCCCGAGCACGCGCTCGACAACCTCGTCGTCATCCTGGACTACAACAAGATCCAGCTCGACAACTTCGTCAAGAAGGTGCTCGACATCGAGCCGGTCACCGCCAAGTGGCAGTCGTTCGGCTGGCCGGTCGTCGAGATCGACGGCCACGACATCGGGCAGATCACGAAGGCGCTCGATCAGGCCGAAGCGACCACCGGCGTGCCGACCTTCATCGTGGCCCACACGGTGAAGGGCAAGGGCGTGTCGTTCATGGAGAACGACCCGGAGTGGCACGGCAAGGCCCCGAAGCCCTCGGAGGCGATCAAGGCCATCCGCGAGGTCCTCGGCATCACGGAAGGCGCCTGGGAGGAGTATCTGAAGACCGATTCGGCGACGCGCGCGATCGTGGACGAGCTCGCCGCGCTGGAGAAGAAGTGATGCCGGCCAAGGCCAGTCGCGCCGCGTTCGGCGAAGCCCTCCTCGAGCTGGGCGCCAAGGACGAGCGCATCGTTACGCTCGACGCCGACCTGTCGAAGTCGACGATGACCATCGGCTTCGCCAAGCAATACCCGCAGCGGGCATTCAACCTGGGCATCGCCGAGTCGAACATGATCGGGGTGGGCGCCGGGCTCGCGCTCACCGGCCGCATCCCGTTCGCCTGCTCGTTCGCGTGCTTCATCGTGGGTCGCTTCGAGACGATCCGCATCTCGGTCGCCTACACCAACGCGAATTTGAAGCTCGTCGGAACGCACTCAGGCATCGCGATCGGCGAGGACGGCTACAGCCAGATGGGGCTCGAGGACATCGCCTGCATCCGCTCACTTCCCAACATCGGCATCGTCCAGCCCGGCGACGAGCTCGAGACCAAGCAGGCCATCGCCTACGCGGTCGAGCACCAGGGCCCGCTCTACCTGAGGCTCACGCGACAGAGCCTCGAGCCGGTGTGTCCCCCTGACTATCGGTTCCAGTACGGCCGCTGGCTCGTGCTCCGCACAGGACACGACGTCACCCTGATCGGCTCGGGCGGGCCGCTGTTCAATTGTCTCGAGGCGGCCAAGCGTCTGGAGGCCGACGGCATCTCGGCCGAGGTGATCAACGCCGCGTGCATCAGGCCCCTGGATGAAGAGCTGCTGGTCCAGTCGGCGGGCAAGACCGGCCACGTCGTGACCGTGGAAGACCACACGGTTGCCGGCGGGCTGGGCGGGGCGGTGGCCGAGCAGCTCGCCGAGGTGCTGCCGACGCCGATCAAGCGGCTGGGCGTCCACGGCTTCGGCGAGTCCGGCGATGCCAAGGGCCTCTACGCCAAGCACGGCCTCGACCCGGCCGGGATCGCCGCGAGCGTGAAGAAGTTCCTGCACCGCTGAGCCGGCGCGCCACGCCGCGGGCTGCGGGTCGGGTGCCGCGAGCGCTCCCGAGCCTGCCCGACTATCTCCGGGCGGGGCTCGACCTCGTCTTCGTCGGGATCAACCCCGGCCTCTATTCGGCGCGTCAGGGGCACTACTTCGCGCGCTCGACGAATCGCTTCTGGCCGGCGTTCACGTCGTCCCGGCTGAGCAGGACCGTGCGCGGCGCGCTGGGGACCGCCGTGCTCCGCCCCGAGCACGACGCCGCGCTGCTGGACTTCGGCATCGGCTTCACCGACGTGGTCAAGCGCGCCTCGGGCAACGCCGCGGAGCTCGACCTCGCCGACTTCGAGAAGTGGGCGCCGCGCCTGCTTCGCAAGCTCCGGCGATCGGCGCCGCGCGTGGCGTGCTTCCACGGGCTCACCGCCTACCGGCCGTTCCTCGCCCTGGCGCTCCGCCGCGCCGAGCGGGCGCCGGCGCTCGGCCCTCAGCCGGAGGTCGTCGGCACGACGCGGCTCTTCGTCGTCCCGAACCCGAGCCCGGCCAACGCCCACTTCACGCTCGCCGACCAGGTCGCGTGGTACGACCGCCTGGCCGACTTCCTCGAGACCTAGGGCCGCGCCGGCCGGGCCATGGCCTCCGGCCGGACCCAGCGGTCGTACTGCTCGGCGGTCACGTAGCCGGAGGCCAGCGCGGCGTCGCGGAGCGTCAGCCCCCCGGCGTGGGCCTTCGTGGCGATCTCGGCCGCCCGGTCGTAGCCGATATGGGGCGCGAGCGCGGTCACGAGCATCAGCGAGCGCCCGACGAGCTCGGCGATGTGCGCTCGGTTCGCCTCGATGCCTTCCACGCAGAACTCGCGGAAGCGCGCGCACGCGTCGGTCAAGAGCTCCACAGAGTGCAGGAAGTTGAAGATGATGACCGGCTTGAAGACGTTCAGCTCGAAGTTGCCCTGCGAGCCGGCGATGGCGATCGCCGCGTCGTTGCCCATCACCTGCACCGCGACCATCGTCACCGCCTCGGCCTGGGTCGGATTGACCTTGCCCGGCATGATCGACGAGCCGGGCTCGTTCTCCGGAAGCGCGAGCTCGCCCAGACCGCTCCGGGGCCCCGAGCCGAGCCAGCGCAGGTCGTTGGCGATCTTCATGAGCGCGCCGGCGAGCGTCCGGAGCGCGCCGCTCGCCATCACGAGCTCGTCGTGCGCGGCAAGCGCCGCGAACTTGTTGGGCGCCGACACGAACGGTAGCCCCGTCAGCTCGGCCAGCTTCGCGGCGACGGCCTCGCCGAAGCCGGCCGGCGCGTTGAGCCCGGTGCCGACCGCGGTCCCGCCGATCGCCAGCGCCAGCAGGCCCGGCAGGATAGCGTCGATCCGCGCGAGGCCTCCGTCGAGCTGTGCCACGTAGCCCGAGAATTCCTGGCCGAGCGTGAGCGGCACGGCGTCTTGCAGGTGGGTGCGGCCGATCTTCACGACGTCGTCGAACTCGCGTGCCTTCGCCGCCAGCGCGTCCCGCAGCGCGCGGACGCTCGGGACGAGCCGCCGCGTCAGCTCGAGCGCCGCCGCGACGTGCATCGCGGTGGGAAACGTGTCGTTGGACGACTGCGACATGTTGACGTGGTCGTTGGGATGGATCGGGGCCTTGCTGCCGAGCTTGCCGCCGGCGAGCTCGATCGCGCGGTTCGCGATCACCTCGTTGACGTTCATGTTGGTCTGCGTGCCGGAGCCGGTCTGCCAGACGGACAGCGGGAAGTGATCGTCGAGGGCTCCGGCGATCACCTCGTCGGCAGCGCGCACGATCAGCTCGGCCCGGTGCGCGTCGAGGACACCGAGCTTCTGATTGACCAGCGCGGCCGCCTTTTTCAGGAGGCCGAGGGCGTGAACGACCGCGACCGGCATCCGGTCGTGGCCGATCGCAAAATGGTGCAGCGACCGCTCGGTCTGAGCGCCCCAGTAGCGATCGGCGCGGACCTCGATCCGCCCCATGCTGTCGGTCTCGACGCGAGTCGCCCGAGCCTCCGCCAATCCTGACCCCCCGGTAGGCAGCCGTCGCGCACTTCCAGCGTACTGCGAATCCGGAGGCCGGAAGCCCACCATTTCACCCGAGCGCGCGGCCGCCCAGGTTCCGCGGCGGCCTTCGGGTCCCGTCAGATCAAATCAACCCGTACCCGTAGAAGAGGCCGAAGGCGATCGAGCCGACGCCGGCGCAGAAGGCGATCGCCTGACGGGCGCGGTCGTAACGAAGGGCCAGCGAGACGGGATAGGCCATGACCGCGGTCAGCAGGGTCATGCCGATGATCGTGCCGGCTCCGAAGATGAGCAGGTACAGGACGGCGCTCGTGGTCGAGCGCAAGGTCGCCAGCACGACCAGGGAGACGGCGGCGCTGCCGGCGAGTCCGTGCACGGCGCCCACGAAGACCGCACGCCCCGCCGGCCACCCGCTGCGCCAGCCGAGCGCGGCGAGCCAGCGCGACGGATGCACGTGCGGGTGCTCGTGAGCGTGTTCGACGCCATGAACGTGGGGGTGGCTGTGCACGACACCCGCTCCGCCGGCGTGGTCATGAGCGGCCACGAGGTGCCCGGCCGGCACCGTCTGGAGCCCCCGGAACGCGTCGCGGAGTCTCAGCACGCCCAGGACGATCAGCATCGCAGCGACGGCCATCTCGAGTCCACCGCTCACCGCCGGCGTGATCGTGAGCTTGAGCCCGATGATGATCGCGCCCACGACCGTCAAGGTCGTCATGTGGCCGGCGCCCCAGAGGGCTCCGACCATCGCCCCGCTGGCGAAGCGGCGCTCGCGGGTGAGGATCGTCGCCACCGCGACGAGGTGGTCCGCGTCGGTCGCGTGCTGCAGGCCGAGGAGGAACCCGAGCACGAGCGCCGAGATCGGCGCGGCGTCCAAGAGCGCGGTCACTCCGACATCTTCAGGAGGAGGCCCGTGCGCCGCGCCCGCCGGATCGCGGCCAGGAACGCCCAGTGGGCGAGCGCGGCGTAGAAGGCCGAGAGCGCGAGCCCCGTCGCGATCGGCGCGCGGAACTCGGACTCGAAGCCGTAGTGCGCGCGGTAGGCGTCGAGGAAATACGTGAGCGGGACGGCCCGCGCGAGCACGGCGATGGAATCGGGGAGCACCGAGATCGGATAGTAGATGCCCGCCAGCACCAGCACCATGTTGACGCTCGCCCACGCGAACGCCTCGGCGCGGTTGCCGAAGAGCGTGATCAGCGCACACACGGCGACGCCGACCACCCAGGCGGTGAGGAAGCAGCCCAGGAGGAACGTGGCGAGCGCGAGCCAGCCCGGCTGGAGCACCCGGAAGCCGAAGGCCCAGCGGCCGAGCGCGGCCAGCAGCACGAAGACGGCCAGGCTGCGCACCATCCCGACGATCCACGAGCCGAGTGTCAGGTGGCGAATGCCGATGGGCGCCAGGAACTGATGCTTGAGCGACTTCGACCACACGTCGAGCAGGACGGCGTAGGCCACCTCCAGCTGACAGACGTTGACCACCGAGAGCGCGATCGTGCCGACCAGCACGAAGGACGCCTGCGCGGCCGTCAGCTCCAGGAAGCGCGACATCAGGCCGATCGAGAGCACGCCGACGATCGGCCAGAAGAGCAGCTCGAAGAAGAAGAACACGTTGCGCGCGCCCATGAGGGCGTTGCGGAGCGTCACCGCCCAGACCGCGAGCAGCTCATTTCGCCAGCTCAACGAAGACCTCCTCGAGCTCCGGCTCGCGCACCTGGACGTTGCGGATGACGACGCCGTCGGCGTGCAGCGCGCGGAGCAGCTCGGGCAGCCGCTTCTCGGCGTCGTCCACCGTGCACTCGACCCAGCCGTCGACCTCGACGCACCTCAGAGTGCCCGGGCTGTCGGCGAGCCAGGGCACGCGCGGCGGGTCGAGCTTGAGCGCGACGACCTCGCCGAGGCGGATCTGGCGCTTCAGCTCGCCGGAGGTGCCCCGCGCGAGGATTCGCCCGGCCTTGATGAAGGCGATCTCGTCGCAGAGCTCGTCGGCCTCGCGCATGTAGTGGGTCGTCAGCACGATCGTGATCCCCTGCTCGCGGCGGAGGCGCGCGATGTGGGCGCGCACGCGCGCGGCGATGTCGGGATCGAGGCCGAGCGTGGGCTCGTCGAGAAAGAGCAGCTCGGGCTCGTTGACGAGCGACTTGGCCAGCGCGACGCGCTGCTTGAGCCCGGTCGACAGGTCCGAGTACGGGGCGCGCCGGTACGGCTCGAGCTCGCACAGCTCGATCAGCGCGTCGACGCGGCGCCGGAGCGCGCGACCGCTCAGGCCGTAGAGCCGGCCGTAGAACGCGACGATCTCGCCGACCCGCAGGCTCCACAGGAACGACGGCCGCCCGCTCACCATGTTCAGCCGGCGCCGGAGCGCGCCCGCCTCGCGCACGACGTCGTGGCCAAGCACGGTCACGCGCCCGCGATCGGGCGTCAGGAGCGTGGCGAGGATCGAGAGCAAGGTGGTCTTGCCCGCGCCGTTCGGGCCGAGCACGCCGACGATCGCGCCGCGCGCCACCGTCAGCGAGACGCCGCGCAGCGCGGCCGTCTCGCGGCGGTGCAGCCACCCCGAGCGAAACGTCTTCTCTACGTCGTGCGCGTCGATCGCGAGCATACTCAGTGATGATACCATCCAGGTCATGGCGGGCTCAGACGAGTGGCGCTGCGCCGCCGCGACGGTGCCGCCCGGCCACAGCGCGACGTTTCGCCTCGAGCGCGCCGGGCGCGCGGTGAGCGCCTTCGTCGTGAATCACGACAGCCAGTTTCGCGCGTACGTGAACCGCTGCCCGCACGTCGGCACTCCCCTCGACCTCTGGCCGAACGAATTCTTCGCCGAGGACGGGCGGGCGCTGATCTGCTCGACCCACGGCGCGCTCTACGAGCCGCTCAGCGGCCGCTGCACGGCCGGTCCCTGCGTCGGCGACCACCTCACAGCGCTGCCGCTGGCGCTCGACGGCGACACGCTGGTGGTGCGCCTGCCGCCGGCCGCGCGATGAGCGGCCGCGCCCGTCCGGCGCGGGGCGGGGGCCCCGCCGGCCGAGGCGCGCCCGTGGATGCCGGTTGTGCGCGCTGCAGGCCGTCGCGGGGCTGGGGCCCCGCCGGCCGAGGCGCGCCCGTGGATGCCGGATGAGCGACCTCGCCGCGGTCGAGCAGGCGAACGCGCGCTTCTACCAGGCGTTCGAGACGCTCGACCTGGCGCGGATGGAGCTCGTGTGGTCGCACGGCCAGCACGTGAAGTGTGTCCACCCGGGTTGGCCCATCCTGGTCGGCTGGGACGCCGTGCGCTCCTCGTGGGCGACGATCTTCGAGAACACCGCCGAGATGCGGTTCACGCTCTCGGACGTTCGCGCCAGCGCGTGCGGCGACCTGGCCTGGGTCACCTGCACGGAGAACATCTTCTCGGAAGTCCACGGACGCCTCGCGGTCACCTCGGTCCTCGCGACGAATCTGTTCGAGCGCGGACCCGACGGCTGGCGGCTGATCCACCACCACGCCTCCCACGTTCTCACGGCATCGCCCGAGCGCGATTCGCCCAACAACTAGCCCCGCCGCGGACGCGGCCGATTCAGCGGCCGCGCTGGAGGAGGATCCAGCCGTCGGCTCGCGCGATCTCCCGGTAGCCGGTGGCCGGGTGCGCGAGTACCACCGGCTCGAGGTCGAGGACGTACTCGCTGACGCCGGTCCCGGTTGGATAGATGAAGATCTGGCTGCGGGTCGCCAGGTGCGGTGCGAGTCGCTCGTTGGCGCTCACCGCCGCGTCGCCCGGGATCCGCTGCATCAGCGCGTGGGCGGCGCGCTGCCTGGCGTCCAGCCGCCAGCGCGTGACCATCAGATCGTTCGTCGTGCGCGCAGTGAGCAGGACGCTCGCGAAGAAGGCAAGGCCGAGGACCGCCGGAGCGCGCCGCCACTGGCGGATCCGGGCGTAGCCGTCGACGGCGGCGAGCATCAGGAACGGTAGGACGAAGGCCTGGTACTGGGAGCGGAAATTGGCGAGGACGGGATCGATGCTGAGGAGGTTCATCGCGAGCGCCGGCAGCACCGCCGCCAGCGTGCGGGGCGCCAGCAGCGGGAGGAGCCCGAGCGGCAGCAGCATGACCAGGAGATAGACGATCTTGCCGCCGGCGAACGCGACGCCGACCCAGCGCCAGGGGCGCGCGACGATGTTCAGGAGGATCTCGGCGAGGGAAGACCCCAGATAGGCGTGGCGGTGGAGGTGCGGGTACGGCTCCCCGCGGAAGAGCGGCATTACGTACTTGAGGTCGACGGCCAGCAGGAGCACGCTCACCACGGCCACCGCCGCGCCGAGCCGCAAGCGTCCGCGCGCGGCGGCGAGCCAGATCCCGAAGCCGAACACGGCGACCGCGGCGTCCTCGCGGCACGCCAGGGTGAGCGCGAGGGCGACCGCGCACCACACGGGGCGGCCGGCGTCGAACGCGAGCGCTGCGACGACGATCAAGGTGATGGCGAAGGCCTGCGGATGGATGTCGCGGATGTTGATACCGTGGAGCGACGGGTTGACGACAAAGAGCAGCGCGAGGCCGCCGGCGGCCGGCGCCGTCCCGAGCCGGCGCGCCGCGTAGCCGTATACCGCGAGGGCGCCCGCGGCGAGCACGAGCGTCTGGACCACGAGCAGTCCGATCGCGCCCGGCGCCGCCCACGCGAGCGGGACCAGGAGATAGAGCACGGGCGAGAGATGATCGCCCCAGGCGTGCATCGGGGGAAACGTCACGTACGCGCCGCGGCCAGCGGCGATACTCCAGACGACCTGGACGTAGTAGCCGAGGTCGAGGGCGTGCGTCTGGAGGGCCAGGTGCCGGGTGACGACGATGAATCCCATCACGAGCGCGTAGGCGACCGCGCCCCCGATCGCGATCCGCGCGGGCGTGACGGTCGGCAGCCGGCGCGGGGCGGCCAGCGCCCGGAGCGCTACGAGCACCGCCAGAGGGATGACGACCTCGTCGGCGCGGGCGAGCGAGCGACCGGCCACCGCGAACCCACCGGTCGCGATCACCGCCACCAGGACGAGCGCGACGCACGCAGCGGCCGCCTCCAGGAGACGGGCGGCGCGCGTCAAGGCAGGCGGGTGTATCGGGCTCGCAGGCTGTCGAAGCGGCGCGAGCGCCGCAGACCACGCTGGTTGAGCGTGAACCAGAAGAGCACGGAGAGGATCCGCAGTCCGTAGCCGACTGAGGCGACGAAGCTCGCGGACGACGCCTCCGGGAAATAGCGCGTCGGCACCGCGATCTCGGCGATCCGGAAGCGCGCGGCGACGACCTGCGCGATGATCTCCTGGTCGAAGACGAAGCCGTCCGAGTTCGCCGGGAAGTTGACGGTCTCGAGCACTTCTCGCCGGAACGCGCGATAGCCGGTGTGGTACTCCGAGAGCGAGAGCGAGAACACCCGGTTCTCCAGGCCCGTCAGGAATCGGTTGGCGAGATACTTCCACCAGGGCATGCCCTGGGCGAGCGCCGAGCCCTCCTTGAGCCGCGAGCCCAGCACCACGTCGGCCCGACCGGTCACGATCGGCTCGATGATCTGCGGCACGAGCCGCGGATCGTACTGATAGTCGGGGTGCACCATGACGACGACGTCGGCGCCGGCCCGCAGCGCCTCCGCATAGCAGGTCTTCTGGTTGGCGCCGTAGCCGTAGTTGCGGTTGTGGACGAAGATCTCGAGGCCCAGCTGGCGGGCAACGTCGAGCGTCGCGTCGGTCGACCCGTCGTCGACCAGGATCACGAGGTTCACGGTGTCCTTCGGCAGCTCCTCGTAGGTCAGCCGGAGCGTGCGGCCGGCGTTGTACGCCGGCATCACCACGACCACCTTGGGCGCGGATCGAGTCACGCTCATGAGGCTCCTGGCCGCTCGGCGGCACCCTTCGGATAGGCCAGCACGATGAACTGATAGCCGAGAAGCCGGCGGACCTTCCGGGCGATCACGGCGTTGATCGAGTGGGTGGCGGCCACCCACCTCCGGTGCCAGCTCGCCGGCAAGATCTGGTAGAGCGGCGCGGGGGTCGCGGTGAAGCGCTCGATCGAGAGGCCCGCGTCGGCGAGCATCGCGCGCAGCGAGCGCTCGGTGAAGAACCTCAGGTGCGACTGGTCGAGGATTCCGCGGTCGAGATAATCGAACCGACCGATCAGGAGCAGCAGCCGGATCCAGAGATGCGCGATGTTCGGCACCGAGATGATCACGAAGCCGTTGGGGCCGAGGCTCCGGTCGAGCTCGACGAGCACGCGTAGCGGATCCACGAGGTGCTCGAGCACGTCGCCGTAGACGATGACGTCGAACGGCCCCTCGCCGACCGGGATCTCGCGATCGAGATTCATCGTGATCATCCGCTCGCAGTGGCGCGCGCCGGCCTGCGCGAGCGCCGGATCGCCCTCGATCGCGGTCACACGCCATCCGCGCTCGGTGAGCTGCCGGCTCAGCAGGCCGTCGGCGGCGCCCACGTCGAGCAGCCGCCGGCCCCGCCCCTCGCCCAGCCAGCGCAGGATCACCGAGTGACTGCTGTGCGGGTCCGGCTTGAGCACGTACCGGGGCGGCGCGCCGCTCATCGTCCAATCATCGGACGTCAGGCCGTCGATCGGCAACATTGGAATAAAGCCGGCGCCCGCCCGACTCGGCGATCAGGTGGACGGAGGCGGGCGGCAAGGCGCGGACCACGCTCCGCCCCGCGTCGACGGTCGAGATCAAGAAGGCGCGGCCGGGCCCCGCCCAGACCTGCTCGAGCCGCGGCGAGTCCCAGAAGACGTCGCGCGCCTCGGCGAGGCCGGCGCCGAAGGCGAGATTGGGCTGCAGACCGTTCACGACGTGAATCGGCGTCTTCACCGCCAGGAGCAGCGAGGCGCTGAGCTCGATCAGCCCCTCGTGCATGACGACGTCGCCCGGCGCCAGCCGCTGCAGAAGCGCCTCGGTCAGCGGACGGAGCGAACGGGCTCGGGCGAGCTGCGTGCGCGCGTCGGCCGCGACGGCGGGCAGGAAGGCGATCGTCGCCGCCAGTGCGATCCCGACGCCGAGGGCGGTGGCGCGCCGCCAGGCGGCAACGCCCAGGGCCGCCGTGGCGAGAGCGAAGATCACGACGCCGGCTCGACCGAGCGCGGCCACGTCGAGCCCGGTCGGCAGGCCGACGCGGACCGGGAGGGCCCCGATCGCGGCGGCCGCGGACACGAGCGTGACCAGCGCGAACAGCGCGAGGACCGGGACCAGGAGCGTCCGGGCCGGCCTCGCGCCGGTCGCGCCGTCGATCGCCTCGTCCCAGACGCGCGCGGTCAGGAGCGCGAGCGCCGGAAACGCGACAAGGGCGTGGTGAGGCAGCTTGAACGGGGCGATCGCGAACACACCGACGGCACAAGCCGACCACAGGCCGAGCAGGAGCCAGAGTCGCGCCCGCGCGCCCTCGCGGGGCCGCCTGAACGCCCGCACGAAGGCCGAGGGCAGCGCCAGCGCCCAGGGAAGGAAGCCGACAAGGGTCAGCGCGAGAAAGCCGAGCAGACCCAGCGGCGCTTCCTCGTCGAGAGCCAGGCGCGGGCGCGTGAAGGCGTAGAGGTGATTGTCGACGACCATGTGGCGGAGGAAACCGGGAGTCCGCGTTTCCATCAGAACGTACCAGGGCGCCGCGATCGCGGCGGCGACGAGCACGCCCCACCACGGGATCCACGGACCCACGGGCCGCTCGCGCGTGAGCCAGAAGAAAACGGCGATGACCGGCACGACGCCGAGCGCGTCGAGAAAGTCCCGCGTGAGCATGGCGAGCCCGAGCCCTGCGTAGAAGACGAAGAGCCCGCGCCGCCGGTCGCCGAGATACGCGAGCACGAACCCGGCCCAGGCGAGCGTGACCCAGAAGACGAACAGGAGCTCGGGCCGAGCGGTGCGGCCGTAGACGAAGACGCCGAGGTTCGCGGCGAGCATGAGCCCGGCGAGTAGCCCGAGCCGCGGCCCGCCCAGGGCCACCCCGAGCCGGGCGGTCAGCGCCGTGCAGCCCACGGCCGCCAGCGCGGGCCAGAGCCGGGCCACGAACGGCGTGGGACCGGCCGCGCCGAACGAGGCGGACACGAGCCAGTGCAGGAGCGGCGGCCGCGAGCACCATTTCGCGCGCGATCGCGGCATGGAACCCTTCCGGCGGATCGAGGAACGGCGCCGCGCCGAGCCCGACGAGGTACAGGCCGACCGCAACGAGAGCGACGCCGAGCGAGACGCCGCGCACCGACCGAGAGCTAGGTGACCTTCACGAGCGCGTCGGCCGGCAGGCGCCGGAGGAACTCGGTCAGCGCGCCGTCGAGGTACCCTCGATCGCGGGACTCGAGCGTCACTTTCACCTTGTACTCGGGATTGGAGAACTCGGGATACGACCCCAGCAGCAGCAGCGGGAAATCCGCCAGGAGGCGGTTCAGGTAGTCGGCGAGGACGCCCTCGCCGATGGCCACGAAGACGTTCTTCAGGTGGATCGGCTGATCGCGAAACCGCTCGCGGATCGCCTCGAACTTCTGGCGGAAGATCTCGGGCACTCCCGGCAGGACGTACACGTTGCGCACGAGCACGGTCGGAAAGCGGATCGTCTCGCCGCCGACCAGCTCGGCCCCCTCGGGGATTTCGGCCATCTTGAGATGCGATTCGTTGAGCCGGTCGCGGAAGTGCCGCTCGAGCAGACCCACCAGCATGGGGTGGCGCACGACCTTGGCCCCCATCGCCATCGCGACGCCCTCGATCGTGACGTCGTCGTGGGTCGGGCCCACCCCACCGGACGTGAAGACGACGTCGTGGGCGCGGCTGAAGGCCGTGACTTCCTGGGCGATCAGCGGGATTTCGTCCGGGATGACCGAGATGCGACGTACGTCGACGCCGAGCGCGCGGAGCTCCCGGCACAGGTACGCGGCGTTGGCGTCGGCGATCTTCCCGGAGAGGATCTCGTTGCCGACGAGAATGATGCCCGCGGTCTTCGGCATGGGCCCCGGGCGATTCTACGATGCTAGAATGCGGTAGTCCAGGCAACCAGGGAGGCGCGATGATCCAATTGAGCGGCTGGGCGCTCACGCTCGGCGCCTCGTCGGGGTTCGGCGCCGCCGTGAGCCTCGCGCTGGCGCGCGCGGGGCTCCACATCTTCGGCGTCCACCTCGACCGTAAGGCGACCCAGGGCAACGTCGAGCGGATCACGAGCGAGATCAAGGCGCTCGGTCGGGAGGCCGTCTTCTTCAACGTCAACGCCGCCGACGCCGAGAAGCGCGCCGAGATCGCCGGCCAGATGGCCGAGACTCTCGAGAAGCGCGGCGAGCCCGGCACCCTGCGCGTGCTCCTGCACTCGCTGGCGTTCGGCACGCTCAAGCTCTACGTCGCCGATCCGATGAAGGAGGCCGTCACCTCGGCGCAGATGGACATGACGCTCGACGTCATGGCCCACTCGCTCGTCTACTGGACGCAGGAGGTGGTCGGCCGCGGGCTCATGACGCGCGGCGGACGCATCTACGCGATGACGTCCTCCGGCGGCACCCGGGTGCTGCCCTTCTACGGCCCGGTGTCCGCGGCGAAGGCCGCACTCGAGTCGCACATCCGCCAGCTCGCCTCCGAGCTCGCCCCGCAGGGCATCACGGCCAACGCCATCCGCGCCGGCGTGACCGACACGCCGGCCCTGCAAAAGATCCCGCGACACGACACGATCATCGCGGAGGCGCGTCGCCGCAATCCGAGCGGGCGCATGACGACGCCCGACGACGTCGCGCGGGCCATCGTCGTGCTCTCCCACCCGGACACGTACTGGATCACGGGCAACGTGATCGGCGTCGACGGCGGGGAAGATATCGTCGGGTGACCTACACCCAGGGGGTGGTGCTCGGCCTCGTCCAGGGACTCACCGAGTTCCTCCCGGTTTCGTCGTCCGGTCATCTGATCCTCGTGCCACACGTCTTCGGCTGGCCCGATCAGGGCCTCGCCTTCGACGCGGTCATGCACCTCGGCACGCTCGCCGCGCTGCTCGCCTATTTTCGGCGCGAGCTCCTGGGCATGGCGTCGGGCGCGCTCTCGCGCCGGCTGGCGGTTCTGCTGGTCGCGGCCACGATCCCGGGCGCCCTGGCCGGTGCGTTTCTCGAAAAGCTCATCGAGTCGAGGCTGCGCTCGCCCATGATCATCGCGGTCGCGACCGCCGGATGGGCGATTGTCATGTGGATCGCCGATCGTCGGGCCGCGGCGGCGCCCTCGGTGCCGGGCGACCCGCTCGAGCGGGTCTCGGCGGGCCAGGCCCTCTCGGTCGGCTGCGCCCAGGCCCTCGCGCTGATTCCGGGCACTTCGCGCTCGGGTATCACGATCACCGCCGGCCTCCTGGGCGGCATCGACCGCGCGACGGCGGCGCGCTTCGCCTTCCTGCTGGGCATCCCGATCACCGCCGGGGCCGGCTGCCTGAAGGCGCTCCACCTGTTGAGGGAGGGTGTTCCGCCGGGCGAGGCCGGGCCGCTGGCGGCGGCGCTCGTCACGGCGTTCGTCAGCGGCTGGCTCGCGGTGTGGTTCCTGGTGAGCTACCTCAAGAGGCGCTCGCTCCGACCGTTCGTCGTCTACCGGCTGCTGCTCGCCCTCGTCATCTTCGTGGTCGTCCTGCGCGGCTGACGGGCAGGGCCGGCTACTCGGTCCGCCGCGACGGCCTCAGGCCCACATCAGATCGAAGAGGCGGCACGTGTTGCTCGAGAGCTGGTACATCACGTCCTCGATTGGCAGGCCCTTGAGCTTCGCGACTTCCTCGGCGACCCGGCTGGCGAGCCAGGGGCCGGAGTCGATGCCTTCGAACTCGCCCCCGTATTCCCAGGGACCGTCGCTCTCCACGAGCAGCGCGTCGAGCGGGACACCCGTCACCAGATCGCGGTCGCGGTCGCGCGAGACGAGGTCGGGCGTGACCGAGACCAGATAGCCGGCGTCGACGATCGCGCGCGTGACCGCGGTGGGCGCCTTGTGCCAGTGGAACACCGCGCGCTCGACGCCGTGGTGCTTGAGCGCCGCGAGCGCGTCGGCCGCGGCGCCGTGCGGCGCGTGCAGCGCGACCGGCAGATTCCAGCGGATGGCGAGATCGAGCAGGCGATCGAGCCGAGCCCGGCCGCGCGTCTTGAGCGCGCCCGGGTCGGGCGCGCCGTCCAGCGAATACCAGGGCAGGCCGATCTCGCCGATGCCCACGATGCGGGAATGGTGCGCGGCGATCTGCGCCTCGACGCGCTCGAGATCGTCCTCGGTGAGATCCGTCCGGTCCGGGTGAAACCCCAGGCACGCCCAGACCGCCTTGGGCGCGGCCGCCGCCGCCTCGAGCGTTTGCGCGTTCGTCTCGGGGTCGCACCCGACGGCGATCGCGCCCCACACGTCGTGCGCCATCGACAGCCGGAGCGTCTCCTTGAGGTCGGCGAATGCCGGATCGTGCAGGTGACAGTGGCTGTCGATGACCATTGCGCCGTCTATCAGGTCCCCGCCACCACCATGCGGCCGATCCTGAGCGTGGGCGCCACCGTGCGGTCACGCAGGATCAGATCGTCCCCGACGCCGTCGATCGCCGACAGCATCTCGAGCAGGTTGCCGGCCACCGTCACCTCCTCCACCGGGTACGCGAGCTCGCCGTTCTCGATCCACTGCCCCACGGCGCCGCGTGAATAATCGCCGGTCACGCCGTTCACGCCGAAGCCGATCAGCTCGGTCACGTAGAAGCCGTTCTTGACGGAGCGGATCAGCTCTGCCGGCGTCGTCTTGCCCGGTAGCAGCATCAGGTTGGTCGTCGTGACCGAGACGCCGCTGCCGTCGCGGCCGGCGTGGTGCGTGGACGAGAGACCGAGCTTGCGAGCGCTGTAGGTGTCGAGCAGGTACGACTCGAGCACGCCGTCGCGCACCAGCACGGTCCGCCCGGTCGCCAGCCCCTCGCCGTCGAACGGGCGCGAGCCGAGCGCCGACGGGATCAGCGCGTCGTCCACGATCGTGACGGCCGACGCCGCGATCTTGGTCCCGAGCCGGTCGAGCAGGAACGAGGCGCGGCGATAAAGGCTCGGCCCGCTCGCCGCTCCGGCGATCGAGCGGACCAGGCTCGCCGCGGTCTCCGGGTCGAACACCACGGGGACCTCGACCGACTTCATTTTCCGAGCGCCCAGCCGGCGCACGGCGCGGGCCGCCGCCTTGCGGCCGACGGCCTCCGGGTCCTCGAGCTTCGCGCGCTTGCGCGCGCTCGAGTACCAGTAGTCGCGCTGCATCTCGCCGTTGCGCGACGCGATCGGCGACACGCTGATGCTGAAGCCGGTCGTGCCGTAATCGTGGGCGAAGCCGTGGGAGGTCGCGTAGGCGTAGCGGGCGCGGCGGTCCGAATACTCGGCGCCCTCGGAGTTGGTCACGCGCGGATCGCTCTCGAGCGCCGCCGCCTCGGCCCGGCGCGCGAGCTCGATCTTCTGCTCGGGCGTGAGGTCGGCCCCCGCGTCCTCGAGGTCGAGGTCGGGCACCTCGGCGACCAGGGTCGACGGATCCGGCAGCCCGGCGTGAGGATCATCCGCCGTGATCCTCGCCAGCGCCGTCGCCTCGTCCACCACGCGCTCGAGCGAATCGCGCGACAGGTCCGAGGTCGACGCGGCGGCCGACGCGCGGCCCGCGAAGACGCGCAATGAGAGGCGCTGCTCGCGCGAGTGGCTGATGTTCTCGATCTCGCGCATGCGCACCGAGGCACTGAAGCGGCCCTCCTCGACGAGGAAGCCGTCGGCGGCGGTGGCGCCGCGCTGCGCGGCGCGCTTGAGCACCGAGACCAGGAGGTCCGTGTTCATACCGCGGTCCCTCCGACGGTGATGCCGTCGATCCGGATCGTCGGGAGCCCGACGCCCACCGGCACCGACTGGCCGTCCTTGCCGCAGGTGCCGACGCCCTCGTCGAGCTTCAGGTCGCTCCCGACGCGCGACACGCGCGTGAGCGCCTCCGGGCCGTTGCCGATCAGGGTCGCGCCCTTGACCGGCGCCGTGATCCGCCCGTCCTCGACCAGGTAGGCCTCGCTCGCCGAGAACACGAACTTGCCGTTCGTGATGTCCACCTGGCCGCCGCCGAAGGTCACGGCGTAGAGGCCGTGCTTCACCGATCTCAAGATCTCCTCGGGGTCGTCCTGCCCGGCGAGCATGAACGTGTTGGTCATGCGCGGCATCGGCGCGTAGGCGTACGACTCGCGCCGTCCGTTGCCGGTCGGCTTCATGCCCATGAGCCGGGCGTTGAGCCGGTCCTGCATGTAGCCGGTGAGGACGCCGTTCTCGATCAGCACGGTGCGCCCGGTCGGTGTGCCCTCGTCGTCGACGTTGAGCGAGCCGCGGCGATTCGCGATCGTCCCGTCGTCGACGACCGTGACCAGCTCCGAGGCGACCTTCTGCCCCATGCGCCCGGCGAAGGCCGAGGTGCCCTTGCGGTTGAAGTCGCCCTCGAGCCCGTGGCCGATCGCCTCGTGCAGGAGAATCCCCGGCCAGCCCGGCCCGAAGACGACCGTCATCGAGCCGGCCGGCGCGTCGACCGCGCCGAGCTTGAGCGCAGCCTGGCGCGCGGCCTCCGTGGCGAACCGCCGCCAGCGTCCGTCCTCCAGGAAGAAGTCGAACGTCACTCGCCCGCCGCCGCCGTACGAGCCGATCTCACGCTTGCCGCCTTCCTCGGCGATGGCGGTGACGTTCAACCGCGTGAGCGGACGGACGTCGCCGACCGTCCAGCCGGACGCGGTGGCGATCAGCATGATGACTTCTTCGCTCGAGATCGACGCGATGACCTGCTTGATGCGGGGATCCGCCGCACGCGTCTCGGCGTCGATCCGCCGCAGCAGGTCGAGCTTGCGAGCCAGCTCGGCGGCGATCGGCGGCTCGGACAGGGTGTAGAGATCGTGCGGCCGGCCCCGGCCCGGCAGTGCCAGATTCCCGGACGACGCGCTGCGGTCGGCGATGGCGCGCGCCTGGCGCGCGGCCTCCTCCAGGTTCTTGAGCGAGATCTCGTCGGTATGGGCGTAGCCGGTGCGGGTCCCCGACTGGGCCCGAACCCCGGCGCCCTGGCTCACGTGGCGGGAGGCCTTTTTGACCGCGCCTTCCTCGAGAACCATGTCTTCGTTGATGCGGTACTCGAGGTAGATATCGGCGTCGTCGACGCGGCCGAGCAGGTTGCCGCCGAGGACGCGCTCCATGAGATCGGACGTGATGCTGAATCGATCAGAAAAAAAACTCTCCGGGCGAGTGCGAGCAAGATTTGTCATTGGCGGTTCGGCCTCCAGGGCTTCGTGAGGGCCAATCCTATCGCGCGGCCCTCGGCGCCCCAAGCTTTTTGGATTCGTCTTTCCTACACGTTCATTCTACCTGCCGCGTGAAGGACGCTACCGGCGGCACGAAGCTAGCCAGTCGCTTGAAAGGCCTGAATTATCTCGTGAATGCGTCTGACTCCGTGCACGAGCGACGGACCGGGCGAGAGGATGTCAGCGCCGTCGATCTCGTGAATCTGGCCGCTCTTCACGGCCGCGATGCGCGCCCACCCCGGACGGCTCGCGATTCGCGCCGCGTCGACCGGCTTGCCGCACCACGACGCGAGGATGATCTGAGGATCACGCTCGACGACGTCTTGCGTAGCGACGATCCGCTCGGGGGCCGCCCGCTTCTCGCGAAGCTCGGCGAAGACGTCGCTGCCGCCGGCGATCTCGATGGCCTCCGACACCCAGCGAATGCCCGCGATCAGCGGGTCCATCCACTCCTCGAAGTAGACGCGCGGACGATCGGGCCACGCCGCCGAGTACTCGCGCACCTGACGGAGGTCGTCCTGCACGTCGCGAATCAGCTCGCGCGCCTGGCGCTCGCACCCGAGGGCGCCCCCGATGACCAGGATCGCGTCCAGGATCTCGTCGAACGAGCGCTGGTTGGTGCAGAGCACGGTCACACCCGCGCCGATCAAATCGCGGACGACGTCTCGCTGCAGATCGGAGAAGGCCAGGACCAGATCGGGCTCGAGCGCGAGGATCCGCTCGAGCTTGAACGTGGTGAAGCCGCCGACGCGGGCCTTTTCCCGCGCGGCTTCCGGCCGGCGCGCCGTGCCGGGGACGCCGACGACGCGGTCACCGGCGCCGAGCAGGAAGGCGATCTCGGCGGTCTCGGCGGTAAGGCAGACGATGCGCCGCGGAAAGTCGGCGCGACTCGTCCCGTACATGTCTAGCCAGTCAAGCTGCTAGGACGCGCGGGCCGGACGCGGCCGCGCGACGCCGGCGAAGTGGCTGAGCAGAAGCCATCCAGGCAAGGCGCGCACGAGGTCTTTCGGTCCCTCGACCCGTATGTCTCGCGCGCGAAGCGCGTCATCGAATGCGACGTCGCCGAGCCAGACTCGCGTGAACGCCGCGAGGTCCGCGGCCACCACCAGATCGACTTCATAGCCGGGATCCTTGAGGCACAGGTCGACCTCCCGGCGGCTGGCGACGAGCCAGGAGGTTGCGGGCCCGCGGCCGGCCGGCACGCCGCGAAACTCGAACCGGATCACCACCCGCCGCTCGGGCAGTCGGTCGACCGCCAGGCGACGCCGGATGTTCCACAAGAGCAGCATCGCGTCGAGGTTTTCGGCGGAGGCGCGCCCGTGGACCCACCGCTGGCCCCAGGCGCCGAGCGACTCGATCACGTCGTGGAACTCCGCGCCCGCTTGGCTCAGGCGGTATTCGCGGCCCCGTCCCGCGGGCCGGCTTTCGATGACGCCCGCGTCCTCGAGGTGCCGCAGGCGCTGGGTCAGGAGCGCTCGCGAGATGAGCGGCATTCCGCGCCGGATCTCCGAGAACCGCCGGCTTCCCGCGAAGAGCTCGCGCAGGATCAGCGGCGTCCAACGCTCCGCGAAGATTTCACAGGCGACCGCCACCGGACAGAACTGCCCGTATCCGTGCATGCTGGGGGCGACTGTAGGCCCGTCCCGGGTAACGGGCAAGTTCATTTTTTGGGCTTTCGGTGCCGGCGCGCGGGGGGCATCTTCGTGGGATGGCGCCACCGGCTCTCGCGGTCCGGACCTCGAGGGGACATGCGATGGCAGAGAATCGATCGCACGATCACTGGGTCGCTGTCGTCCGGCAGCTCGGCCCGGCCTTCGCGGCGCGGGCGGCCGCCCACGACGCCGACGACTCCTTCGTCGCCGACAACTACAAAGACCTTCGCGCGCACCGGCTTTTCTCGGCGGGCGTGCCCGCCGAGCTCGGCGGCGGCGGCGCCTCGCAGGCCGAGCTCGCCGACGCCCTGCGCGTGCTGGCGACCTACTGCAGCTCGACCGCGCTGGCGCTGTCGATGCACACGCATCAGGTCCTCATCCCCGCCTGGCGGTGGCGCTACGAGGGTTCGACGGTCGAGCCATTTCTTCGCCGAGTGGCGGCCGAGGAGCTGATCCTGGTCTCCACCGGCGGATCGGACTGGGTCGCGGGCTCGGGCACGGCCGAGAAGGTCGAGGGCGGCTATCGGATCTCGGCCAGAAAGATCTTCGCCAGCGGCGCCCCCGCGGGTGATCTTCTGATGACGATGGCCGTCTACGACGATCCGAAGGACGGGCCGACCGTTCTTCACTTCGCGATCCCGCTGAGCGCGTCCGGCGTGAAAGTTCAGGACACCTGGCGGACCCTCGGCATGCGTGGCACCGGATCGCACGACATCGTGCTCGACCGGGTGTTCGTGCCGGAGGCCGCGATCGGCGTGCGCCGACCGGCCGGGCGGTGGAGCCTCCCGATGCACGTGACGGCCGCGCAGGCGCTGCCGATCATCTATTCCGTGTACGTCGGTGTCGCCGAGGCGGCGTGCGCGCTGGCGCTCGACGTGGCGGCGAAGCGGCGCGACGACCCGACCATCCAGGCTCTCGTCGGCGAGATGGAGAACGAGCTCACGACCGCGCGGCTCGCGCTCGGTCACATGCTCGCCGCGGCGCGCGGCTCGATGGGCGCCGAGACGACCGGCAAGGTCCTCGTCGGACGCACCCTCGTCGCCCGTGCGGTCGTCAAGACGGTGGAGCGGGCCATGGAGGTCGCGGGCGGCGCCGGGTTCTACCGCAGCCTCGGGCTCGAGCGTCTCTTCCGTGATGTCCAGGGGGCTCGCTATCACCCGGTACGCGAGCCCGCGCAGGTGCTCTATACAGGACGACTCGCGCTCGGTCTCGACGTGAACGGCTAGACGTCTCTCAACCCGCGTATGAAGGAGTCAAGCTCATGCATGTGAAACATTGGGTCGCCATTCTCCTCCTGGCTCTCGCGACACTGACCGGCGCCCTCTGCGTTCAGGCCGACGTCGTCACCGACGCCAACGCCAGGGCCGTCGACATCGCCTCGAAGCTCCCGGCAACGCCGCCGGCCGTGCGCGTGATGGCGTTCGTCCAGGTGTCGGTGTTCGAGGCGGTCAACGCGATCACCGGCCGCTATCCGCCGCTGCAGGGAAAGATCAACGCGGCGCCCGGCGCCTCGGTGGACGCGGCGGTCGCGGCCGCCGCGCGAACCGCGCTCTCGAAGCTGATGCCTGCCGCCCACCAGGCGGCGATCGACGCGGACTACGAGGCCGCCTTGAAGCTCGTGCCGGACGGCCCGGCCAAGACCAGCGGCGTCGCGGTCGGCGAGCAAGCGGCCGCGGCGTGTCTGGCCCGCGTGGATGAGGGGCTCACCCTCCCCGACACCTATCGGCCCCACGCGGCAGCCGGCGTCTACGTGCCGACCCTGCTTCCCGCGGTGCCGAACTGGGGCAAGCGGAAGCCCTGGGTGATGACCAGCGGCTCGCAGTTCCGGCCGGGTCCCCCGCCCGCCCTGACGAGCGAGAAGTGGACGCGGGACTACAACGAGATCAAGGCGCTCGGCGCGAAGAACAGCACGCAGCGCACGCCGGAGCAGACCGCCATCGCCAGGTTCTGGGAGGCGACGGCGCCGGTCGTCTACTGGCCGGTAGCGCGCTCGGTCGCGGCCGCGCCGGGCCGCGACGCGACCGCGAACGCGCGGCTGCTCGCGATCGCCGCGATGGCCATGGACGACGCGCTCACCGCCGTCTTCGACGCCAAGTACACGTACAACTTCTGGCGACCGATCACCGCCATCCGCAACGGCGACACCGATGGCAACGACGCCACCGAGCGCGATCCGAGCTGGACGCCGTTCATCGACACCCCCATGCATCCGGAGTACCCGTGCGCCCACTGCATCGTGTCAGCCTCGCTCGGCGCGGTGCTCGAGGCCGAGCTCGGCGGCGGGCCGGTACCGAGCCTGAGCTCGGCGAGCTACACGGCAGGCGGTGCCGTGCGCACGTGGAAAACGGTCGCCGACTTCGTGCAGGAGGTCGCGGTCGCCCGGATCTACGACGGCGTGCACTACCGCGGCTCCACGGAGGTCGGCACCGTGATGGGCAAGCAGATCGGCGAGCTGGCGGTGAAGAGCTTTCCGAAGCCGATCCGCTGATCGGCGCTCCCCGGCGCGGGGCCTATCCCTCGTAGGTCTCGCGCCGCGCCAGCCCGCGCTGTGCGGCGAGGTAGCTCGTGCGCGTCATCGGCGGCTTGGCGTTGGCCAGCACCTCGCGCGCGCCGGCGGCGCCGTCCCAGAGCATGTCGACCACCATGGCCGCGAGCGCCTTGGCGGGGCCGAGGTATGCGAGCGGCTTGTCGACGATGGCGAAGTCGGCGCCGTGGCCGGTGCCGGTGGCGCCGCCGACGTACGGATGCAGGATCGGCATGACCTGGGAGAGGTCGCCCATGTCGGTCGATCCGGTGCGGTGGCCGATCTGCCGGTAGTGCTCCTCCCCGAAGAGCGCGCCGACGTTGTCGCGGAAGTGGCGCGTCATGATCGGATCACACGACATCGGCATGTAGCCGGGCAAGGTCTCGATCTCGACCTTGGCGCCGAGCGCCAGGGCGCCGGCCCGCAGCGCGCGATCGACCTTCACGTTGGCGTCGAGGATCGCCTGCATCGTCCGGCCGCGCACGTACGTCTCGATCCGCACCTCGCCCGGGATGACGTTCACCTGCGAGCCGCCGTGAGTGATTATCGGGTGGACGCGGATCGTGTCCTCGTCGCGGAAGGTCTCGCGGATGGCGTTGATCGACATCAGGCCGATCTGCGCCGCGTAGAGCGCGTTCACGCCCATGTGCGGGGCGCCGCCCGCGTGGGCCGCCCGGCCGATGTAGCGGACCGTCTTCACGATGCAGCCGTTGTTCGAGGCGGGCACGCCGGCCTTGCCTTCCTCGGCGCGCGACGTCGTGTGGATCATCATCGCCAGATCGACGTCGTCGAAGTGGCCGAGCCGAAGGAGCTCGGGCTTGCCGCCGAGAAACTCGAGCTTGCCCGCGCGCGCCTGGGCCACGCGCCACTCGATGTCGCCGTACTCCTCGGCCGGCACGGAGAAGAACACCGCGCGGCCGGCGAGCTGGTCGAAGGCCCTGGCGTCGAGCAGGCCCATCGCCGCGCCGAGCATGCCGGCGATCTGGGCGTTGTGGCCGCAGGCGTGCGCGGCGCCCGTCGTCGGATCGCCCTCCGGATGGCCCGCGACGACCAGCGCGTCGAGCTCGCCGAGGACGGCGAAGGTCGGTCCCTCACCGCCGCGGCCCGACACGTCGGCCCGCACGCCCGTCATGGCGAGGCCCGACCGCGGGGACAGCCCGAGCTTCTTGAAGGTGTCCTCCACCAGGCGCGCGGTCTTGACTTCCTTGAACCCGAGCTCGGGCTGTCGTCGGATCTGCTCGCCGAGCCCGATGATCTCGTCGCCGCGCTGGTCGACCGCCTGGTAGACCCGCTGCTTCAGCTCGTCCTTGGTCATCTCGTCTCTCCGTGCCGCGGGAATTGGGAATGACATTCTACTGCCGCCGGCCGCGCGGCGCCTGCATACTGGCGGGAGCCGAATCCACCCGGGCCAAGAGGGTCACCATGGACGTTCTTCGCGCCGTCATCGCCAGGCTCTCCGTGGACATCCATCACGTCATCGAGGCGGCGGGCATCGTAGTGCTGGGCCTCGTCGTCTATTCGTATGCCCGACGCTGGTTCGACTCGAAGCGGCACGTCGCTCCACTGCTTCGCGCAATGGCGCTCGGCCTGATCTTCGGCATTCTGACGATCGCCCTGATGATCTCGCGCATCGAAGTGGGTCAGGGCACCTACGTCGACGCCCGTGCGCTGCCGATCGCGCTGATCACCCTGGTCGAAGGCGGCGGCGCGGGGCTGGTCGCCGCGCTCGTCGCCTCCGCCTATCGCGCATCGCTCGGCGGCGCCGGCGCGCTGGCCGGCGTGGTCGGGCTCCTGGCGATCGCCGGCGCGGCCGCCCTGGCGCTGGTGTGGGCGCGGCGGTCGGGAGGCGTGCGCTCGCGACACGGCTTCGTGCTGGGTGCCGCCGTCTACATCATCACGTTCGGCTCCTTCCTGATGCTGGGGGTTCGGGGGGTGGAGCTGTTCAGCCGCGACTGGCTCCCGCTCCTGATCGTCAGCGTGATCGGCATCGGCGGCTTCACGCGCCTCTTCGTCGACGTGGTCAACGCGCAGGCGGCCGAGGCAGCTCGGCGCGACGCCGCCGAGCTCCGCGCGGTGACCCTCCTGGCCCGGGCGGCGGCGCACGAGATCAACAACGCGCTCATGGTCGTGTCCGGCGGGCTCGCGATCCTCGCGCGGCGGCTCCCGGCCCAGAGCGAGGACGCTCAGTGGGCGGAGCGCGCGCGGGAAGGGGCCAACAAGGTGAAGGACATCGTCACGCGCATGAACACGATCACGCAGATCGAAGAAGTGCCCGGCCGCGGCCTGCTCGCGCCGATGCTCGACATCCGGCGATCCAGCGGGGCGCCGTAGCCCGTTCGCTCGCCCGAGCCTCAGGCGGGCCCGAGCACGTGGAAGCCTTCGCGCTCGGCGGCGGCCGCCTGACGGCGGTCGAAGGTGACGAACTCGAGCGTGCCGGGCTCGTGCTCTGCGGCGACGAGGGCGGCGCCGATGTGGAGCGCGTCAGCGGCGCGAAGCGCATGCGTGACCACGATGCGCTCGGCGTGACGCCGCACGATGTCGGCGGCGGTGACCTCCGACCAGCGCTCCCACGCGTCGAGGAAGTGCCGCCGCACGAGGGCTAGCTGGCGGGCGGCGGTGGGCTCGTCGTGAGTCCGGCGCGCCAGCGCGGCCAGCAGCTCGAGACGGGCCAGGGTCCAGACCACCACCTCGGGATCTTCGCGAAGCCGCCGCACGGCGGCGGCCGACTCACGCTCGGCGATGAACAGCGGCACGAGAGCCGAGGTGTCCCAGAACCTCACCAGCCGCGCTCGCGCTCGTCCAGCAGTCCGCGCAGGACCCCGCCCGGAAGCCGCGCGGGCTTGCGCGCAGGCACCCCGGTGACGCGGCCGCCGGTGCCGCGGCGGATGAGCCCCTGGCGCTCGAGCCGCGCGAGCCGGTCCGACGCGCCGCGGGTGCCCTCCTGCGGAAGGGGGACGAGGCGCGCGACCGGCCGGTCTCGATCCAGCACGATCACCGAGCCGCCGCGCCGGACGTGATCGAGGTAGCGGGACAGGTTGTTCTTCAGGTTGGCTATCTTGGCCTGCTTCACATGGCTATGTTAGCCATATTCGAGGTCAAGCCCCAAATCTTTGGCCGAACCGGCCGGGCAGGAAGTCCTTCACGGCGAGGCGAGGCTCGCGGCCCGTGATCCACTCGGTCATCAGGCGCGCCGTGATGGGCGCGAGCAGGATCCCGTTGCGGAAGTGTCCGGTGGCGACGAAGAGCCCGTCCACGCCGGGCCACGGGCCGAGCACGGGCAGGCTGTCCGGCGCCCACGGCCGGAACCCGCACCAGGTTCGCGCGATCGGCAGCGCGCGCAGCGCGGGCACCAGCTCGAAGGCGGAATGGAGCAACCCGGCGATCCCCTCGGCGGTGACGGCGCGCTGAAATCCCGCGCGCTCGACGGTCGCGCCGATCAGGAGCTCCCCCGACGGCCTCGGCGCCAGATAGACCTCGCCGTGCACGCAGTGCGTGACGACGGCAGGCACGTGGGCGAGGGCGATCATCTGGCCGCGCCGCGGCTCGATCCGGAGCGGCGCGCCGAGGCCGGCCATCAGCTCGCCGCTCCACGCGCCGGCGGCCAGGAGCACCGCGTCGCCGTCGACCCGCTCGCCCTCCGTCACCACGGCTCGCGCTCGGCCATTCTCGACCACCAGGCGGGACACGTTGCAGCCGGTCTTGATCTCGACGCCTGCGGCGGCCGCGGCCTGGGCGTACGCGAGCACCAGCCGCTGGTTGTTCAGCCAGTGATCGCCCTTGACGAATATCGCGTGGCGGATCTTCGGGGAGAGATACGGCTCGCGCCGGTGGAGCTCCTCGCCTTCCAGCCTCTCCACGCCGAATTCCGCGATGTCCGCCCACTGCCCGACGTCCCGCCGCTTCTGGGCCGCCGCGGCGGGATAGATGGTCCCGCGCGTGACGTACTCGACGTCGATGCCGGTGCGCTCCTGGAGATCGCGGACGACGTCGGGATAGAGGCGCCAGCTCGCGAGGGCGAGCCGCGCGAAGCTCGTCTCGGTCGATTCGTCGATGGGCGCCAGCAGGCCCGCGGCGGCGCTCGACGCCTCAGCGCCCGGCGTGGCCCGCTCGAAGACCGTGACCCGGCACCCGACCCTGGCCAGCTCGTAGGCGGCGGCGCAGCCGATGATGCCGCCGCCGACGACGAGGACCTTCACGCGCCCCGGTCCAGCGCGTCGAGAAAGCGCCGCGTCGCGTCGGCCGGGGACTCGGTGGCGATGATCGCCGAGATGACCGCGATGCCGCGGGCGCCGGCTCGCAGGACGTTCCTGACCCGGTCGGGCGTGATCCCGCCGATCGCGATCACCGGCAGGCGCACCGCCTCCGCGACCCGCGCCAGCCGCTCGAGCCCCTGGGGCGGGCCGTACGGGCGCTTGGACGGCGTGTCGTACACCGGACCGAACACCACCCAGTCGGCGCCCTTCAGCTCGGCCTCTACGGCCTCCTCGAGGGAATGCGTGGACACGCCGATCCGCAGCCGCTTGTCGGCCACCGCGCGGATGTCCTGGATGGCGAGCGATGTCGAGGTGCGCTGGACCGCGTCGGCGCCGACGGCAAGCGCCACGTCGACCCGGTCGTTGACGATCAGCAGCGCCTGCCGGTCGAGCGTGAGCGCGCGGATGCGCCGGCACACGAAGGCCAGGTCGCCGGCCCCGAGATCCTTCTCGCGGACCTGGACGGCGGGCAGGCCGGCCGCCAGGCACTCGCCCACGACCGCGGTGAGGTCGCGGCCGTGCGTCTGGGTGCGATCAGTGACCAGACAGAGCTTCAGCTCGTCCAATCGGGGACGCCCTCGAGCGGCGAGGACGCGGTGGCGTAGAGCTTCTTGCCGATGCGGCCGGCCTTGAAGGCCAGGCGCCCGGCCTCGACGCCCAGACGCATGGCGCGAGCCATCTCGACGGGGTCCTGCGCGCCCGAGATCGCCGTGTTCATCAGCACGCCCTCGCAGCCGAGCTCCATCGCGATGGCGGCGTCCGAGGCGGTGCCCACGCCCGCGTCTACGATGACGGGCACGCTGACCGACTCGAGGATGATCTTGATGTTGTACGGGTTCCGGATGCCGAGGCCGGATCCGATCGGCGCGCCGAGCGGCATGACGACGGCGGCGCCGGCGTCCTCGAGCTTCTTGGCCATCACCGGGTCGTCGTTCGTGTATGGCATCACCGTGAAGCCCTCGCGCGCGAGCGTGCGCGTGGCCTCGAGGAGCCCGAAGACGTCCGGAAACAAGGTGCGCGGGTCGCCGATCACCTCGAGCTTGACCATCTCGCCGAGCCCGGCCTCGCGGGCCAGATAGCACGTACGGATCGCCTCGTCCGCGGTGTAGCAGCCGGCGGTGTTCGGCAGCAGGGTGTAGCGCGTCGTATCGAGGTGATCGAGGATCGATTCACCGGATGGCAAGCTGACTCGCCGCAGCGCCACCGTGACGATCTGCGCGCCCGAGGCCTCGTGCGCGCGCTTCATGACGTCCATCGACGCGTACTTTCCCGTTCCGACGATCAGTCGCGACGAGAACTCCTTGCCCCCGATGACCAGATTCGTATCGCTCATGGCTCGACCTCCCCTGCGCTATCCGCCGCCCATCGGTCTGACGATCTCGACCCGGTCGCCCTCGCGCAGCACGGTGGCCTCGTAGGCGCTCTTCGGCGTGACCTCGCGGTTCACCGCCACCGCGGTGTACTGGCGCTTGACGCCGAGGTGGACCAGCAGTCCGTCCACGCTCAGGCCGTCGGCGACCTCCAGGTCCTTTCCGTTGACCACGATCTTCATAAACAAAACGGCCGCGTCCCCTCGACGGGTGCGGCCGCTCTCGTCTCCGCCGTGTTCCCTTCGCTGGAATTACCCAGATCAGGTTCGAGGGGTCCCGGGCCGCACCCGGTTCTCAGGAATCCTCCCCCCACGACGTCAGGGCGGAGTATACCACCGGGCACGGCGCGGCGCCGGGAGCCGTCGCGGCGGGCGCGGCCCGACCTGCCGCTCGAGCGAGCACGCGAGAGCTCAGACGAGGCTCGTTCGGCATCTCGAGACACCGGCCGTCCGCCGCGAACGCCCAGCCGTGATACACGCAGCGCATCCCCGCGTCTTCGACGCGGCCGAAGTAGAGCGAGGCCAGCCGGTGGGGACAGAACTCCCCGATCAGCCCGGGCGACCGTTCTTGCCGCGGAACGCGATCAGGCGCTCGCCGAGCAGCTTCACGCGCTTCACCCGGCCGCCGGCGACGAGCTCGCCCGAGGTCACGACCGGGATCCAGTACTGCCTGAGGAGCCCGCCCATCGGCGTGTCCGCCCCCGTCCGCGTCAGCAGCTCGTTGTCTTCCCGGCTCAGCATGGTCTCCTCGTTCTTCCGCTCAGTTCGGCCGGCGGTACAGCGACACGTACCGGTACATGCCCTCGACGTTCAGGGGGAGCCACTGCTGGTAGTTTCCCCACTTCTCGTACTTCGGCATCTTGACGAGCTGCTTGGTCTCCTCGAGCGACTTGCCCTCGCGCACGTAGCGCGAGACCTCAGCGCGCAGCTCCTCGAGATACTCGCGAAACATGGCGACGTGAGCCTTCCGGCCGAGCGGGCCGTGGCCGGGCGCCAGGATGTCGAAGTCCATGGTCTCCACCTTGCGCAGCGAGTCGATCCAGTCGTTGATGTAGCCGTCGGGGAAATCGCGGAACGCGAGCGTCTCGACCGGGATGAAGTCCACCGCGAAGAGGATGCGCTCCTTGGGAAACCGCATCACGATCGAGTTGTCGGAGTGGTTCTTGCCCACGTACGAGAGCTGGACGACCGTTCCGCCGAGCTCGATGGCCATGTCGTCCGAGAACGTCACGCCGGGCACGGCGGTCGGCCGCTTCTCGGCGACGATCGCGGCCTTGGCGTTCTCGTGCGCGACGACGACCGCGTCGGTGAAGACCTGGCCGCCGGAGATGTGGTCGGCGTGATCGTGGCTGTAGACGACATAGCGGACCGGTCGGTCGAAGCGGCGCTTGATCTCGTCCTTGAGCCACTGGGCCGCGCCGGCGTCGATGGGATCGGTCGCGATGACCCCGGCCGGAGTCACCGCGAAGACCGAATAGTGGTTGTTGTGCCGGAACCGGTAGACCTCGCCGGCGATCTTCGTGATCTCGCGAACGGGGGGCTGCGCCGGCTGCTGGGCGAAGGCGCCGCTCGCGGCGAGGAGCACCAGACCGCCGACGACGGCCAGGGAGCGCTTGATCATGACGCCTCCGTGATGGCTTTGACGGCGTTGGGATTCTCGAGCGAGGAGAGGTCGCCCGGCTCCTTGCCCAGATAGGTGGCGCGAATCACGCGCCGCATGATCTTGGCGCTGCGCGTCTTCGGCAGGTCTCTCGTGAAGAGCACGCGCTCGGGCTTGAGCGCTCGGCCCATCTGCCGCGAGATCAGCTCGGACAGCTCGCTGCGCAGCGGCTCGGACGCGCGGTGGCTCGGCCGCAGCACGACGAAGCACACGATCGCCTCGCCCTTCACCTCGTGCGGCACGCCGACCACACCCGCCTCGGCCACCGCCTCGTGCGAGACCAGCACGGACTCGACCTCGGCGGGGCCCAGACGCTTGCCCGCGATCTTCAACGTGTCGTCCGAGCGCCCCTGGATGAACCAGAAGCCGTCCTCGTCGATGTACGCCCAGTCGCCGTGGACCCACACGTTGGGCCAGCGCGACCAGTACGTCTCCTCGTACCGCTGCGGGTCCTTCCAGAACCCCTGCGTCATCCCGGGCCACGGGGCCGTGACGACGAGCTCGCCCACCTGGCCTCGCACGGGGCGTCCGTCGTCGCCGAAGCACTCGGCCGCCATTCCGGGGATGGGCCCGGTGAACGAGCACGGCTTGATCGGCGCGATCGGGAACGAGCTCAAGATGCCGCCCGAGATCTCGGTGCCACCCGTGTAGTTGATGATCGGCACTCGCGCCTTGCCCGCGTTCTCGAAGAGCCAGCGGTACGGCTCGGGGTTCCAGGGCTCGCCGGTCGAGCCGAGGAGCCTCAGCGAGCCGAGCTCGTGGGCGTGCACGTGCTCGGCGCCGTGCGGCATGAGCGCGCGCACCGCGGTAGGCGAGAGCCCCATGACCGTGATCTTGTGGCGCTCGACCAGCGACCAGAGACGGTCCGGCTTCGGAAAATCGGGGACGCCTTCGAAGAGGACGGCCGTGCCCCCGTGGAAGAGCCCGGCGGTGATGAGCATCGGCCCCATCAGCCAGCCCAGGTCGGTCAGCCAGAAGAGCCGGTCGCCCGGACCCACGTCCATCAGGTAGCCGAAGTCGTGCGCGCATTTGAGCAGGAATCCGCCCTGCGTCAGCACCGCGCCCTTCGGCCGGCCCGTCGTCCCCGACGTGTAGATGATCAGGCACGGGCGATCGAACGACCCGGGCAGCGCCGGACACACGTCCGACTCGTGGCCGATCAGCTCGTGCCACCAGCGATCGCGCCCCTGGGCCCACGGGATCTCGCGGCCGAGGCGCTTGTAGACGATCACGCTCCGGATCGCGGGCGACGCGGCCACCGCCTCGTCGGCCGTCTCCTTCATCTTCACGACCTGGCCGCGGCGGTAGAAGCCGTCGGCGGTAATGAGCGTCTGCGCCTCGCAGTCCTGGAGCCGCGAGGCCACCGCCTGGGCGCCGTAGCCCGAGAAGCACGGCGTGTAGATCGCGCCGATGCGCACGATCGCCAGGGTCGCGATCGCCGCCTCGGGCGACATCGGCAGGAAGACGCCGACGCGGTCGCCGTCGCCGACGCCGAGCCGCTTGAGCGCGTTCGCGAGCTGACTCACCTCGCGCGCGAGCTCGTGGTAGGTCAGGCTGCGCGTGCGGCCGTCGTCGCCTTCCCAGATGAGCGCCGGCTGCTCGCCGCGCCCGAGGTCGATGTGGCGGTCGACGCAGTTGTCGGCGAAGTTCATCAGACCGCCTTCGAACCAGCGCGGCCACTGCACACCGCCCGAGATGTCGCGCACGCGCGTGTACGGTCGGCTGAAGCGAAGGCCGAGGTCGCGAACGACCTGGTCCCAGTACCAGTCGGGCTCCGCGACGCTGCGTCGCTGCAGCTCTTCCAGCGAGCTCACACCGAGCGAGCGGATGAAGCGGGCCAGCCGCGTGCGCTCCGCATATTCGGGGGTGGGCCGCCAGACGATCTCGCTCCTGCCGGTCTCGGTCATCCGCTCCTCCCGAGAAGGCAGTGTACTCGGACGCGGGCTACTGGGCCAACGCGCCCGGGCCTTCTGTTGCCCCCACCGACAAGGTCGCCACGAGCGCCAAGATCAATGCCGCATACGCGAGCGCGATCAGCCCGCGCTGGCGCGGGGTGAGCGCATCGTACCCGGGCGCCGGGTGACGCCAGCGCTGCACCAGCGACCAGAGACCGACGAGCAAGACGATGAGGAGAAGCGGCGACCGGGTCGCCAGCAGCGCGCCGATGCCGACGGCGTAGCCGATCACCCAGTACGTGCGCGTGAAGGCGGTCACGATGCGGCCTCCATCGAGCGGCGAGACCGGGATCAGGTTGAAGAGGTTGATCAGGACGGCCGTGTGACCGAGCGCGCGAAGAAGCGGCTGGTCCAACTCGACTCCGGCCCAGAGCGTCGCCCAGGCGGCGAGCGAGCCGGCCACCGGGCCCGCCATCGCCACCCTCGCCTCGGCGGCGGCGTCGCGCGGCTGGCCTTTCATCGCGATGAAGGCGCCGACGAACGGAATGAAGACGGGCGCGCCGGCCGGAATGCCCTCGAGCCGCATGGCCACGGCGTGACCCATCTCGTGGACGAAGATCAGCAGCACGAAGCCGGTTGCGAACAGCCAGCCCCACTCGAGCGCGTACGCACCGATCGAGAGCAGCATGGTCCCGAGGGTCTTGAACTTCACCAGGCCGGCGAGGAGGCCGAAGACCTTGGCCTTGCCGAGGACGAAGAGCAGGCCGGCCCCGGCGGCACCGGCCGCGGCCCGGCCGGCCTGCGAGGACCGTTTCCCGCGCTCGGGCGGCGGTTGCTGCAGGCTCTGGAAGACGGCTCGGAGGTTCTCGGCCTCGCGGTTCCGGCGCTCGGCCCCGCTCGGCTCGATCACGCCGACGGCAGCTTGATCGGGCGCGGGATGAACCACGCCTCGTACATGATGATCGCGAGGAACACGAGCTTCATGATGCCGAAGTTCGCCGCGATGACGTTGTAGAACATCGCGAGGCCCTTCGGCGGGAAGCTCACACGCAGCGTGTCCCCGCGCTGAGCGAGCAGCTCGTTGATGAACGTCATGTTGACCAGATAGACGGCCACCAGGAAGGAGAGCGTGCCCACCGCGACCGCCATGATCTGAAGCCCGACGCTCCGCTTGCCGCCGGCGAAGCGGAGCGTGCCATGGCCGACGAGCAGGCCGATGACCACCGCCACCAGGCCGAAGCCGATCTTGGTGAGCACGGTGACGCCCCACCACGCGAGCGCGCCGACGATGCCCCCCAGCAGCGCGCCCACCGCCGCCATCGGATAGTTGATGTCCTGCGACATGGCCGCCACGCCGGTCCGGAGCTGGAGCTTGAGGATGTCGTAGCAGGTCCGGCAGAAGACGCGGTCACCCGCGGTGACCCGCTCGCTTTCGTTGAGCGCCGCCTGGCAGCGCCCGCACCGCGTCGCGCTCGGTGTCGTGGTGGATGGGGTTGCATCGGCCATAGATCCACCTTAGGTTCTGGTCGCCCGCGGGCCAAATTTTTGGGGGCCGATCGGGGCGACACCGCCCCTCGGGCCCGAGGTGGCGACACATGCGGTCCGTAGTGCCGGGGCGGGCTACACTCGGGCGCGATGACGCCCTTCGCGACGACGCGCCGCCCGCACGATCCCACCGCCATCGCGCCGGACGGCTCGGACGTCCGCGTTCTCCTGGCTCTGCCCCGTGGCAGCATGGCCGAATTCGAGCTGGCCGCGGGCCGGGTGTCGGCGGCCGTCACCCACCGAACGGTCGAGGAGATCTGGTACGTCCTGAGCAGCCGCGGTGAGATGTGGCGCCGTCAGGGGTCGCGCGAGGAGATCGTCGCGCTGGAGCCCGGCGTGTGCCTCACGATCCCGCAGGGCGTCCATTTCCAGTTCCGGGCCCTCGGCGACGGGGCGCTGCGCGTGCTCGGCATCACGATGCCCCCCTGGCCCGGCGCCGACGAAGCGATCGTCGTGACCGGCCCGTGGCCGCCGACGGCTACCCCTTGAGTGCGCTGACCCGCACTCCCTCCACGATGCGCCGATTGGCCACCAGAAACACGATCAGCAGCGGCAGCGCGCTCAGCACCGCGCCGGCCATGATCGGCCCGTACGACTCCGCGGCGTACGCGCCGCGCAGCAGGGCGAGCGCGACCGGCAGCGGGAACATGTCGGGCTTGTTGACGGCGATCAGCGGCCAGAGAAAGTCGTTCCACGCCGAGCGGAAGGCGAAGATCGCCAGCGCGCCGAGGACCGGCTGCGAGAGCGGCAGCACGATGCCCGTGAAGATCCGCCACGGATCGGCGCCGTCGATGCGCGCGGCGTCCTCGAGCTCCGACGGGATCGTCAGGAAGAACTGCCGGAGCAGGAACACGCCGAAGGCGAACGTCATCGCCGCCTCGGGCACGATGAGCCCCTGATAGGTGCTGAGCCAGCCCAGGCGCTGCACGAGCACGTACTGCGGCACCAGGATCACCGCGTTCGGGATCATGAGGCTGCCGACCAGCAGCCCGAAGACCAGGCTGCGTCCGCGGAATCGCATCCGCGCGAGCGGATAGGCGGCCATCGCGCTGGTGAGCACGACCACCGCCACCGAGCCGAGCGACACCACGATGCTGTTGAAAAACGCGCGCCCGATGCGCGCCGTGCGCGAGCTGCTGAAGAGCACCTCGCCGTAGTGCCCGATCGTTGCCGGCCACGGGATCCACTCCGGCGGCACGCGCACGATGTTCTCGGTCAGCTTCAGCGAAGTGACGAGCACCCACACGGCGGGCAGGAGCCACGCGACCGCCAGCACCACCATGAGCACGGTGAGCAGCGCGCGCCAGACGGATCCGCTCATGGTGGGCTCAGTACTGGGTGTGGCCGCGCAGCAGCCGGAACTGCAGGAGCGAGAACGCGAGGATCACCAGGAACAGCACCCACGCCATCGCCGAGGCGGCGCCGAAGTGGAAGAAGTTCTGGAAGGCGGTCTCGTAGAGGTGCTGGACCACGGTGCGGGTCGCGTCGCCCGGGCCGCCGTTGGTGAGGACGAACACCTGGCCGAAGATCTGGAACGAGCCGATGACGTGCGTCACCAGCACGAAGAGGAACACCGGGCGGAGCAGCGGCATGGTGATCGAGCGGAAGCTTCGCCAGCCGCCGGCGCCGTCGATCGCCGCGGCCTCGTAGAGCTCGCGCGGAATGTCCTGGAGCCCCGCGAGGTAGATGACGAGGTAGTAGCCGGTCACCCACCACACCGTCGTCAGGATGATCGCCCACATCGCGGTGCTCGGATCGGCGAGCCACGACCGCACCGGGATGCCGGCGGCGCGCAGATAGTACGTGGACGGGCCGATCACCGGATCGAGCAGCCAGAGCCACGTGAGACCGACCGTGACGACCGACAGCGTGAACGGAAAGAAGAACGCGCCGCGCAGGAAGGTGCGCAGCGCCACGCCGCGGTTGAGCGCCACCGCGAGCCCGAGCGGGACGGCCAGGATCGGCACGGTGCTCGCGAGCGTGTAGTACGCGGTGTTGAGCAGGCTCACGTGGAAGCGCGTGTCGTCGAGGAGGCGCGCGTAGTTCGCGGCGCCCACGAACGTCTGCTGGGCGCGGCCGAGCCGCGCGTTGGTGAACGAGAGCCACAGGCCCTCGAGCAGTGGATAGACGCGGAAGGCCGCGAACAGGACGAGGCCGGGCGCCAGGAACAGATAGGGTGTGAAGGCGCCTTGGCGGCGCCCGCGGCGCGGTTTCACCGGGCTCGCGGGCTTAGTCGGGCAGCGCGTTGATCTGTCGCGCCAGCTCGCCCATGGCCGCCGCGGCCGGCTTCTGGCCGATGTAGACGTTCTCGATCACTGGCCGCGTGATGTTCTCCGCCGCGACCCACTTCGGCGTGGCCTGCCCCGACTGCCACTGCCCGGCCTGGCCGAGCAGGGTACGGAGCACGGGATCGCCGGTGATGCGCGAGTCCGAGTGCGGCTTGCGGAGCGCCGAGACCTGCCCCGCCTTGAGGGTCCACTCGGCGACGTGATCGCTCATCCAGCGGATGTGCGCCCACGCCCCGTCGCGCTTGGCCCCGTCCACGGCCTTCTTCTTCGGGAACGTGAACTGGTGCGGCATCGTCCACACGACCGCCTGCTTGAACATGCGCGGCACCGGCGCCGCGACGAACTCCACCTTGGCGTCGCGGAGACCGGTGAAGTTCCACGAGCCGGCGATCCAGAGACCGAGCTTGCCGGCGATGAACGCGTCGCGACAGTTGGCGTTCGCCGGCGGCGCGATCTTGTGCTGGTTCTGGATCGAGCTCCAGAACTCGGCGACCTCGATCGCCGCGGGCTCGGCGAGCCCGGACTTCTTGAGGTCCGCCGCGTAGACGTTCGCGCCGTTCTGCCAGAGAAGGTTGTGAAAGCCCCAGGTGTACCGGCCGGGGTTCGTGGTGCCGATGGCGAATCCGAAGGTGTCGCCCTTCGTGATCTGCTTGGCCATCGCCAGCACCTCGTCGCGCGTGCCGGGGATCCTCGGCTTGCCGTCCGGCCCGGCGAGCCCCGCTTCCTTCATCACCTTCACGTTCACGTAGAGCAGGTGCTGGGGCACGTCGAGCGGGATCGCGTAGCGCTTGCCCTGATACATCCCGCCCTGCCACGTCGACGGCAGATAGTCCTCGCCCTTGAAGCCCTTCGCGCTCGCCGTCGCGTCGGCCACCGGCTCGAAAATGCCGTCGCTGGCGAAGTGTGGGATCTCGACGGTGTGGATCAGCGCCAGATCCGGCCCCTCGTCGGCCGGCACCGCGACCTGCAGCTTCGCGTAGAGATCCGCCCACACGATCCGCTGCTGCTCCATGCGGACGCCGGTCTCGCGGGAGAACTGGTCGATGAGCTCGTCCATGATCTTGCCGTCGGCGCCGGTGAGTCCGTTCCAGTAGGTGATCGTGGGCTTCGCCTGGGCCGACGCGCTGCGCGCGCGAAACGGAAGGGCGGCGGCGCCGAGCGTGGCGCCTTCGAGGAAGCGGCGGCGAGTGAGCGACGGGGTCGGCTTTGACATGGCGGGAGTATATAACAGGGCCATGGCGCGAATCGGCATCGACCTGACCAGGCGGATCGGCACGGTGGACCGCCGCATCTTCGGCAACTTCATCGAGCACCTCGGCCGCTGCATCTACGGCGGCATCTACGACGAAGGCTCGCCGCTGAGCGACGCCGCGGGATTTCGCCGCGATGTGCTCGGCGCGGTCCGCCCGCTCCGCATCCCCCTGCTCCGCTGGCCGGGCGGCAACTTCGTGAGCGGCTACCACTGGCTGGACGGCGTCGGACCTGTCGCCGAGCGGCCGCGCCGCATGGAGCTGGCGTGGCACGCCGAGGAGTCCAATCGCTTCGGCACCAACGAGTTCGTCCAGTACTGCCGCGCGATCGGCGTCGAGCCCTACATCTGCGTGAACATGGGCTCGGGCACGATGGACGAGGCGCAGACGTGGCTCGAGTACTGCAACGGCACGGGCAACACGCACTGGGCGAACCTGCGCCGCCGCCACGGCTACCCCGAGCCGCACCGCGTCCGCTACTGGGGCCTCGGCAACGAGATGTACGGCGGCTGGCAGATCGGCAGCCTGAGCGCCGAGGACTACGTGAAGAAGGCCAGGAGCTTCGCGTTCGTGATGAAGCGGACCGATCCGTCCGTCGAGCTGATCGGCTGCGGCCACAACGGCGTGAGCGACTGGGACGTGACCGTGCTCGACGGCCTGGCGCAGTTCGTCGACTACCACAGCATCCACCTCTACACCGGCCAGCGCGACCACTACGCGACCGTGTTCCAGTCCCACCAGGCCGAGCGCGCCGTCCGGATCTGCGCCGCGCTGATCGAGCGCGTGCGGCACCTGCAGCGGATCGAGCACCCGATCGCCATCGCCTTCGACGAGTGGAACGTGTGGTACCGCACGCGGAGCCTCGAGGACCGCATCGGCGGCGTCGAGGAGCGCTACAACCTGACCGACGCGCTGGCGATCGCGACCTACCTGAACGGCTTCATCCGCCAGTGCCGCGCGGTGCGCATCGCGAACCTGGCTCAGCTCGTGAACGCGATCGCGCCCATCTTCACCCGGCGCGACGGGCTGTTCTTGCAGACGATCTACCATCCCCTGCGCCTCTACGCCGAGCACACGCGCGAGATCGCGCTCGACGTCGCCGTGGAGAGCCCCGCCCACGAGCTCGCGCCCGGTCAGGAGGAGAGCGGCGGGGGCCGCGTCCACCACGTCACCGACCTCGGGCCGTTCGCGCTGCTCGACGCCACCGCCACGTGCGACGCGACCGGCGGCCGGCTCACGATCGCGGTCGTCAACCGCGATCGCGACTGCGCCCATCGGGCGTCGATCGAGCTGGGCGAGGCCGCCGTGAAGGACGACGTCCTCGTCGCCGAGGTCAACGGCGCCGGCATCGACGCGGCCAACTCGTTCGAGACGCCGCGGGCCGTCGACGTGCGCGAAGCGCGTCTCACCGCACGGGGCCACCGGTTCGAGCACGAGTTCCCGGCACACTCGGTCAGCGTGATGCGCGTGGCGCTCGGCTGAGCCGGCCCGCGATGGCCGATGATAGAATCCGCGAGGGTGACATGGACATACCGGATAGCTGGGGCCTTCAGGACAAGGTCGCGATCGTGACGGGCGGCGGCGCCGCCGGCGACGGCATCGGCAACGGCCGCGCCGCGGCGATCCTGCTCGCGCGGGCCGGCACGCGGGTGATCGTGGTCGACCGCGACGTGGCGCTGGCGAAGCGGACGGTCGAGATGATCGAGGCGGGCGGCGGCCAGGGGCTCGCCTTCCAGGCCGACATGACCCGCGCGGCCGACTGCGCGGCCGTGGTCGAGGCCGCGATGGACCGCTACGGCCGGCTCGACTATCTCGACAACAACGTCGGGATCGGCAGCCGCGGCTCCGTCGTCGACGAGACCGAGGAGAGCTGGCGCCGCCTCATGACCGTCAACGTCGACAGCATGTTCCTCGCCGCGAAGCACGCGATCCCCGCGATGCGGCGCACGGGCGGCGGCGCGATCGTCAACGTGTCCTCGATCTCCGCGCTGCGTCCGCGCGGGCTCACGGCGTATTCCGTCTCGAAGGGCGCGGTCATCGCGCTGACGAAGGCGATGGCGGTCGACCACGGGCCCGAGGGCATCCGCGTGAACTGCGTCGCGCCCGGGCCGGTCTACACGCCGATGGTCTACCAGCGCGGCATGAGCGAGGCCGCGCGCGAACGGCGGCGCACGGCCGCGGCGCTGAAGATCGAGGGGACCGGCTGGGACATCGGCCACGCGGTGCGCTACCTCTTGTCGGACTTCGCGCGCTACATCACTGGCCACGTGCTGGTGGTGGACGGCGGGGCCACGCTCTCCGGACCCGAGCGCGATGCCGGCGGCGCCGGAGGCTAGCCGGGGGCGGCTCGAGCTGCCGTCGGTTAGCTCGGCGAGCGCGGCCCGGCCGGGTGTCGCAGATTGCGCGCCCACCCGCCCGACAGGACGAAGCGCGGGAACGTGACCCACTGCTCGGCGACGAAGCGGCTCACGAAGTCGATCGGCCCGGCGAACGGCGCGGGCACCTCGGGCTCGCGCCGATGACCGCGGCCCTCGATCAGGACCGACGCCACCAAGCCCGCCAGGGCGAGCCCCGCCGCGCGGCCGGAACCGGTCGCGGTCCCCACGATCAGCGCGATCGTGGCGACCTCGAACAGCGGGACCGCGACGATGTGGAGCAAGAGATTGGTCCGGTCACGGTGCTTCGCCGAGTAGTCGCCCCACTGCCACTCGAGCAAGCGCGGTCGTACCAGCCGCATCGGGCGGGCACCTCCCGGGGATGAGCCTACCGCCACACGATCCGCTCCTCAACGCCCGCCGCACTGGCTACAGCCTTCCGTGGTACGTGAGGGATCGCGTCCACGTGGGGGGCAAGTGAATGCCGTCCGCCTTCTCGCACGCGATCGCGGCCGTCGCGATCGGAGGCGTGGCGGTGGGCGGCCGATCGCGAGCGATCATCTGGGGTCTCGGCGCCCTCTGCGCCGTGGCGCCCGATCTCGACGTCGTCACCTCGTTCTTGTTCCGCATCCCCTACACCCACATGCTCGGGCACCGCGGGCTCTCGCACTCGCTCGTCGTCGCGGTCGTGCTGGGAATGCTCGTGGCGGCGGTTGCGCACCGCACCCTGGCCGAGAGCCCTGGCGCGGCGAACCTCTGGGTGTTGTTCTCCGTCGCGACGTCTTCGCACGGGCTCCTCGATGCCATGACCAACGGCGGACTCGGCGTGGCGTTCTTCGCGCCCTTCTCCAACACCCGCTACTTCCTCCCGTGGCGCCCGATCCTGGTCTCGCCGATCTCTCTGCACATCTTCTTCGGCTACCGCGGGCTCTGGGTCATGTGGAGCGAGCTCGGCTGGATCTGGCTGCCGGCGGCCGTCGTCTTCCTGGCCGCCCTGGCGCTGCGACGCCGGGTTTCCCGGAAGGCTGTCGAAACGCCTGGCGATCGCTCGTCATAGGGGCAAGGGAGGAGACGCCATGAAATACACCGATCCTGGTCTACGAGAACGCGGCCGACTTCAGCGCCCGCACCGACGCCAAGCGCAAGGACGCCTACTGGGGCGCTTACCGCGCTTACACGAAGGCGCTGACTACGAAGGGCTGCTGCTGTGCGCCGCCACGACCGGCGCACGAGTCGGACAGGCCGCGGCGCTCGCTCAAGCCAGAGGCGCGGAGGTCGGCCTCGCCGCGCTCGACGCGATCCCGCCCGACTCGGTCTCGGTACGACGCCGAGCAAACCTACGCCCGTGCGATCGGCCTTTCGGAAGACAGCGCCGTCCGCGACTTTCTCGCTGCCGAGTCAAACTCGTAGGGCCGCCTGACCCTACTTCGCGAAGACTTCTTGCAGGAGCGCGGTGACGCGCGCGGCCGGATCGGTTCGGATCTTGCGCTCCTCGTCGCCGACCACGCGGAAGAGGCCGTCGAGCGCCTTGCCGACGACGTAGCGATCGAGGTCGTAGCTCTCGGTCTTCAAGAACGGGATCGTCTTGGCCTGGCCGAGCAGCTCGTTGTACTGCTTGACCGTGCCCACCTCGTCCATCGCGCGATCGACGATCGGCCGGAAGGCCAGGGTGAGCGAGGCGGAGGTCCTGTCCTTGAAGTAGTCGGTCGCCGCGGTCGGCGTCCCGTTGAGGATGCGCTGCGCGTCGTCGATCGTCATCTTCCCGATCGCGTCCCAGAAGATCTTCTTCGCCTCGGGGGCCGCCCGCTCCGCCGCGCGGTTCATGCTGAGCACGAGATTGTCGACCTCGGGGCCGTAACCGACCGTCCGCAGACCTTTCTCCGCCGTGCGCAGCTTCTCGGGCATGAGGATCTTGATCGCCTTGTTGGCGAAGTAGCCGTCGGTCTTGCCCGTGAGCTTCACCGCGTTCTCGGTCCCGACCTGGAGCGCCTGCTTGAGCGCGGCGCCGATCTTCGCGTCGGGCGACGCCCCGGCGCCGGATTTCGAGTAGGTCTCCACCTCCTTGAGGATCTGGTCGAGCTGGGCCGCCGCCGGCGCCGCCGACAGCAGCACGAGAGCCGAGAGCAGGAAGACGACGCGACGCGCGCTCATGCCCCCTCGAGCTGGCGGGCCAGCGCGGCGCGATCGGTGACCGGCAGGTCGCACGTGTAGTTCCGGCAGACGTAGGCCGTCGCCTGGCCGCCCACCGCTTCCCTGCCCTGGAGCAGCGGGATCCCGGCGGCGCCGGCGCCGTCCCCGCTCACCATGCCCGTGACGACGCGGTTCGGCAGGTAGCGTCCGAAGACTTCGTTGACGAGCGCGCCGAGCCCGTCGCCCGCGGCGGGCGCGACCAGCGCCACCTCCACCACGGGCCCGAGATGGAAGTCGAGCGCGCTGAGGAAGCGGCCGAAGCCGCTCGCGTGCCGGGCCATCAGATCCGCCATCGGTCGGAGCGCGGTGAGCGCCGTCGCCTCGTAGCGCGACTCGCCGGTCAACACCGCCAGCCGCAAGAGCGTCTCGATGGCGACCGACGTGCCGCACGGGACGGCGTTGTCGAACAGGTTGCGCGGCCGCACGATGAGCTGCTCGCCGTCGCTGCCGGTGTCGTAGAAGCCGTCGAGCCGCTCGTCCCAGAAGAGCCGGAGCATGTCGTCGGCGAGGGCGCGCGCCTCGTCGAGCCACCGCCGCTCGAACGTCGCCTCGTACACCTCGAGGAGCGCGATGGCGACCATCGCGTAGTCCTCGAGGTAGCCCTTGAGCTTGGCGCGGCCGCTCTTCCAGGTGCGCAGGAGTCGGCCGTTGGCCCGCATCGAGCCCAGCACGAACTCGCTGTTCCGGACGGCGGCCGCGATGTAGTCCGGCCGGCCGAGCGCCCGGCCCGCCTCGGCGAACGCGCGGCACGCGAGCCCGTTCCACGAGGCGAGCACCTTGTCGTCCCGGCCGGGACGCACGCGACGCTCGCGCGACTCGTAGAGCTTCCTCGTGATGGCCGCGATCCGCAGGGGATCCGGCTCGCCCGCGACGTAGAGAATGCTCTTGCCCTCGAAGTTCGGGCCGCGGTCCACGCCCCAGTACCGGGCCGCGTATTCGGCGTCGGCGGCGCCGAGCACCTCGCGGAGCTCGTCGGGAGTCCACACGAAGAACTTGCCCTCGTGGCCCTCGGAATCCGCGTCCTGCGACGAATAGAAGCCGCCGGCCGGGTCGGTCATCTCGCGCAAGAGATAATCGAGCGTCTCCTCGCACACGCGGCGGCACTCCGGGTCGCCGAAGGCGAGCCAGCCGTGCAGGTAGAGCGACGCGAGCTGGCCGTTGTCGTACAGCATCTTCTCGAAGTGCGGCACCAGCCAGTGCGCGTCGACCGAGTAGCGGTGGAAGCCCCCGCCGACCTGGTCGTACATGCCGCCGCGCGCCATCATCGTCAGGGTCGTGTGCGCCGTCTGGCGGGCGCGCGCGTTCTGCGTGCGCTTCCAGTAGCGCAGCGCGAATTCCCAGATCATCGGCTGCGGGAACTTCGGCGCGCCGCCCAGGCCTCCGTCGGCGTCGTCGAACTGGGCCGAGATGGACTGGAAGGCTTCGCCGAGGATCGCCGGCGTCAGGAGCTCGGTCGCCGCGCGCAGGCGCTCGGACTGGCCCAGCGCTTCGCCGATCCTCCGCGACGACTCGACGACCTCTCCGCGGCGGTTCGCCCACGCCTCCGCGATCGCGGCGAGCAGCCGCGGGAATCCCGGCAGGCCGTGGCGGTCGACCGGCGGGTAATAGGTCCCGCCGTAGAACGGCGCGCCGTCGGGCGTGAGGAACACCGTCATCGGCCAGCCGCCGTGCCCGGTCATCGACTGGACGGCCTGCATGTAGATCTGGTCGACGTCCGGACGCTCCTCGCGGTCGACCTTCACGTTCACGAAGTGGCGGTTCATCACGCCGGCGATCTCGGGATTCTCGAACGACTCGTGCTCCATCACGTGGCACCAGTGGCAGGCGGAGTAGCCGACCGAGAGCAGCAGCGGCTTGTCCTCGGCGCGGGCCCTGGCGAAGGCCTCCTCGCCCCACGGGTACCAATCGACGGGATTGTGCGCGTGCTGGAGCAGGTACGGGCTGGTCTCGCGGGCGAGGCGGTTTTCCGCCACGGGACCCGTCAGCGCGCGAACGGCAGCGCGCTGACCGTCGCCGCCGCCGTCGCTCCGGCGAAGCGAACCGACACGCGCGTGCCCGGCTCGGCGTGCTGGCGGCGGACGAACGCCAGCGCGATCGGCCGCGAGAGCCCGAGCGACCAGGTCGCGCTCGTGACCTTGCCGACCGTCGCGTCGTCGACCGCGACGTCGGCGCCCTGCGGCGGCACCCGGTCGCCGTCGAGCGCCAGGCCCCGCAGCATCCGGTTCACGTGACCTCGATCGCGGATCCTCACCACGACTTCCTGGCCGGGATAGCAGCCCTTGTTGTGGGAGAGGAGATTCTCGGACGGGATCTCCGGGAGCAGCACCGACTCGTCGACGTCGTGACCGAACAGCGGGGTGCCCGCCTCGATCCTGAGCGACTCGTACGCCTCGCGGCCGATCGGCCGCACCCCCGCGCCCGCGAGCGCCTCGCGCACCTTCGGCGCCTCGCCGAGCGGACACATGATCCACACCTCGGCCTCGCCGGTCTCGCCGCCGCCGCTCACCAGCCGCATCGGCGTGTCGCCGAGCTTCGCGGCGACGTGGGACCACGGCTTCTCCGGCGGGAGCGCGCCCGCGAGCCGCTCGGCCGTCGCCCGAGCGGCCGGGCCGGCCAGCACGACGAGCGCGTGCTCGCGCGAGACGTCCTCGATCGCCACTTTCTCGGAGAAGAGATAGTGATCGAGCGCCTCGGCGGTCTTGGCAGCCATCGCCGGCGGCGTGAGCACGAAGATCCGGTCGTCGGCGACCAACACGAAGAGGACGACCTGCACCTTGCCGTGGACGTCGAGCAGGGTCGCGGCGCACCCCTGCCCGGGCGCGAGCGCCTTGATCTCGTTGCTCACGAGCGCGTGCAGGAACGTCGCCCGATCGCGGCCGGTGAGCTCGAGGACACCGAAATCGCCGCGGTCGAGGAGCCCGACCTGACGCCGGACGAGAGCGTAGTCTTCGGCCGCAGCCATGGCGTCATTCTACATGACGGACGCGTGCTAGACTGCCCGCGGTGCGACCGCCGCCACACGCCACGATTCGCCGCTTCCAACGACGGCTGCTCGCGTGGTACGCCGAGCACGGACGCGACCTGCCCTGGCGCCGCACCCGCCATCCGTATCGCGTGCTGGTGTCGGAGATCATGCTGCAGCAGACGCAAGTCGATCGCGTCGTGCCGAAATACCACGAGTTCCTCCGCCACTATCCGACCATCGAGAAGCTCGCCGCCGCGCCCGTCGCGTCCGTGCGGCGCCTCTGGTACCCGCTCGGCTACAACATCCGCCCGATCCGGCTTCACGCGATCGCGCGCGAGAGCGTGGCCCGCTACGGCGGACGGCTCCCCGATCGCGAGGAGGAGCTTCGGCGGATGCCGGGCATCGGCCGCTACACCGCCGGCGCGATCCTGTCGTTCGCCTACGGCCGCGACGCCGCGGTGCTCGACACGAACGTGCGGCGCGTCCTGAGCCGCGTGTTCCTGGGTCCGCGCCGGCTCGCGCGCGTTCGTGGACAGCGGATCTTCTGGGATCTGGCCGCGGCGCTCGTGCCGCGCGGGCGCGGCTACGATTTCAATCAGGCGCTCATGGACTTCGGCGCGACGTGGTGCACGCCGCGCAAGCCCCGCTGCGCCCCCTGCCCGATGAAGCGCTTCTGCGCCAGCTACGGGCTTGCCTGACGTCGTCGAAGTCGTCGCGGCGCTGATCCAGGACGACCGCGGCCGCTATCTGATCACGCGCCGCCACGGCGGCTCGCACCTGGCCGGGATGTGGGAATTCCCGGGCGGCAAGCGAGAGCCCGGCGAGTCGCTCGAAGACGCGATGCGGCGCGAGCTCGCCGAGGAGCTTTCGGCGGCCTTCAGTGTCGGCGAGAAGGTCGAGACTGTTCGGTGGGAGTATCCGGAACGGACGGTCGTCATCCACTTCTATCGTTGCCGGCTCGAATCGGGGACGATCGAGCCCCGCGAGTCGCAGTCGATGGAATGGGTGAGGCCGGAGCGCCTCAAGGAGCTCGAGTTCCCGCCGGCCGACCGCGAGCTGATCGCGCGCCTTCGCTGAACGGGCTGATTATTGGACCTTGGTCGAATGGTCGTGTACAAAGCATGAGGGTCATGGACCTTCCCAGGACCGCGAGCGCGGTGGTGATCGGCGGCGGCGTGGTGGGCTGCAGCATCGCCTACAATCTGGCGCGGCGCGGTCTCACCGACGTCGTGGTCGTCGAGCGGGAGACGGTCGGCTCGGGCACGACGAGCAAGGCCGCGGGCGGCATTCGCGTCCAGTTCCCGACCGAGACCGAGATCCGCTTCTCGCTCGAGGCCATCCGCGTGTTCGAGCGCTTCGAGGACGAGTTCGGCGTCGATCCGGGCTACAAGAAGATCGGCTACCTGTTCCTGGTCTCGGAGCCCGAGCAGCTGCGCGCCTTCGAGAAGCGGATCGCGCTCCAGACGAAGCTCGGCGCAGACGTGCGCGTGATCACGCCGGCCGACGCCCAGAAGCTCGTGGCGGCCCTCCGCGTCGACGATCTGATCGCCGCGGTGTGGGGACCCGGCGACGGGCTCGCCGGTCCCGCCGAGGTCACCGCCGGCTTCGCGCGGCGAGCCCGCGAGCTCGGCGTGAAGATCGTCGAGGGCGTGCGCGTCGAGTCGCTCGAGCGCACGAACGGGCGCATGAGCGGCGTGACGACGACGGCCGGCGCGATCGCCTCGCCGCTGGTGATCAACGCCGCCGGGCCGTCGGCGGCGCGCATCGGGCGGCTGGCCGGCGTCACCCTGGCCGTGCACCCCCGGCGCCGTCACATCTTCTTCACCGAACCGTTCCCCGCGATCGCCGGCCCGGTCCCGCTCACGACCGACGTCGCGACCGGCTTCTACTTCAGGAAAGAGCTGGAGCAGGTGCTGCTGAGCCCGGGCGACGTGGAAGACATCGGCCAGGACTTCGACGTGCCGATGGACTGGAGCAAAGTCGAAGAAGCGGTTCACAAGGCCATCCGGCGCGTGCCGATCATCGGCGACGCGCGCATCGCCGGCGGCTGGGCCGGTCTGAGACCGCTCACCCCCGACGATCACGCGATCATCGGCTGGGCCCCGGGTGTCGAGGGATTCTTCGTCGCCGTCGGTTTCGGCGGCCACGGCTTCCAGCACTCACCCGCCACCGGGCGCTACGTCGCGGAGTGGCTGCTCGACGGCAAGCCGTCGCTCGACCTCTCGCTCTTCGACCCGGGTCGGTTCGATCGGTCCGGCGTCCGCGCGGACAAGGCGCCCGACGCGGAGTGATCCGGTGAAGATCGCCGACGCCCGCGTGGTCCTCGCCGACATTCCGGTCAAGCGTCCGCACAAGATGTCCTTCACCACGCTCGAGGCCGTCAACTTCGCCTTCGTCCGCCTCGAGACGTCCGACGGCCTCGTCGGCTGGGGCGAGGCCGCCTGTCTCGGCGGCCCGACGTGGAGCGAGGAGTCGTCCGAATCGGTCGCCGTCACGATCGAGCGCTACATCGCGCCCTGGCTCGTCGGCCGCGACGCGACCCGGATCGAGGCCGTGAGCCGTGAGATGGCCAGGCGCGTGCAGGGCAACCCGTTCGCGCGCGCCGCGGTGGAGATGGCGCTCTGGGATCTGAACGGGCGCGCGCTCGGCGTGCCCGTCCACCGCCTGCTCGGCGGGCGTGTGCGCGACAACGTGCCGCTCTCGTGGTCGCTCGCCGTCGAGAGCTCGGACGGCGAGGTCGCCGAGGCGCGCGAGAAGGTGGCGCACGGTCACCGGATCTTCAAGATCAAGACGGCCGCCCATCCGGTGGCCCACGATGTGGAGCGCGTGCGCCGGCTCCGCGAGGCGGTCGGGCCGGAGATCTCTCTCCGCGTCGACGCGAACCAGGGCTGGGATCGCGCGACGGCGCTCCAGGCCATTCGCGCCCTCGAGCCCTATCGGCTGGATTTCGTCGAGCAGCCGGTCCCGCGCTGGGACGGCGAGGGCATGGCCGAGATCGCGCGCGCCGTCACCGTGCCGGTGATGGCCGACGAATCGTGCTGTTCGATCCACGACGCCCTGGCGATCGCGCGCCGCGGCGGCGTGAGCATCCTCGCCCTCAAGCTCACGAAGTCCGCCGGCATCCTCGGCACCATGGCCATCGCGCGCATCGCCGAGGCGGCCGGGATGAGCTGCTACGTCGGCTGCATGATCGAGACCTCGCTCGGCACCGCGGCGTATCTCCAGGTGGCGCTGGCGGCGGCGCCGGTGACATGGGGCTGCGAGCTGTTCGGCCCCTTGCTCCTCGAGGGCGACGTCGTCAGCCGCCCCGTGCGGTACGCGAACGGCGCGATCCTGGCACTCGACGGCCCAGGCCTCGGCGTCGAGATCGACGAAGCGCGCCTGAAGGAGTGGTCGCGCCCGCGCTGAGCCGGTTCAGCGCTTCTTCGCCAGGAACGCCTCCATCCCGCGCTTGGCGTCCCCCGCGGCGAAGGACGCATGATGAGCGCTCTCGCAGAATCGGGCACAGGCGCGGAAGTCGGACTCCGTCCGCCGCCGCGCGTACTGCTTGTTCTGCTTCATCGCGATCGGCGCGAACTGCGCCATCGTCCGCGCGAGCGCCAGCGCCTCGGCCAGGAGCTCGCGGCGCGGCACGACCTTGATCGTGAGGCCGGCGTCCTGCGCCTGTCTGGCGTCGAGCGAGTCGCCGCTGAGGACGAGATAGAGCCCACGGCTCATCCCGATCGTGTTCCATAGCAGCTCGAGGCCGAAGACCGCCGGGATCCCGTCGCGGATCTCCGGCATCCCGTAGCGCGCGTTCTCCGCCGAGATCCGGATGTCGGCCAGCAGCGCCAGCTGGCAGCCCGCGCCCATCGCCCAGCCGTTGACCGCCGCAATGACCGGCACGTCGAGCATCCGCACCTGATCGTAGAGGCGCTCGAACTCCCGCACCCACTCCTCGGCCTCCGGCCCGCTCATGTCCTTTGCTTCCGTGAGGTCCTGGCCGGCGCTGAACGCCTGGTCGCCGCGGCCGGTGATGACGACGGCGCGAATGCTCTCGTCGTGCTTGATCCTGGTCAGCGCATCGGCCAGCTCGCCCTTGAGCGCCCGGTTGAGCGCGTTCAGCACGCGCGGCCGGTCGAGCGTGATGACGACGACGTTGTCCGTGCGCTCCCATGCGATGTTCTCGTACATGCGAGGTCTCCTCTGAGCTCGGCTACAAGATCCGGCGCGCGACCTGAGCTCGATGCTCTCCTGGTGCGAGTGGATGCAGCACGTCGATCGCGTAGCCCACGTCGAGACGCTCCCCCAGCCAGCCCGGCATCGTCGTGCGCGCGTCCAGCGCGAGTCCGTTCGCCTCGTTGCGTTCGCGGATCACCGCCACGGGGTCCGCCGGCAGCTCCGGAGATTGCGGCACCTCCGGGATCACCCAGCCGTAGGGGCTTTTAAACTCGAGCTCGCCGTCCGGCTGGCGCATGACCTGATACCCCTCCTCGTGGACCGCGCGATGATGCCGGCGGCAGAGCGTGGTGAGATTCGAAAGAGTGGTCGGCCCACCGTGCGCCCAGTGCCGGATGTGGTGACCTTGACCGAATCGGACGCCGCAGCCTGGAAAGCGACAGCCCTGGTCGCGATGCTGTAGCGCGCGGCGTAAGGCCGGCGGGATTGTACGCGTACGCGCGCCGACCTCGAGCACATGCCCCTCGGCGTCATGGCGCATGACGACCCGCGAGGCGTCACAGGCCAGCCGCTGGGACGTTCCGGCCGGAACGCGTGTGCCGCCCTCGAGCACCGACTGTCCGGACTGATCGGCATCGGCCAGTACGGTGGCGTCGACGTGGACCACGACCTGATAGCGCTCTCCCGTAGTGCCGGGATCGAGACCATGGTAGAGGGCGGCTTCGGCGAGCAATGCCAGCGCGTCGGCCTGTTGCTGCTCCATCGTCGGCAGGTCGGCGTCCGGCGCTTGCTGGCGCCGCCGCTGGTGGAGGCGCTCGCGTGCCGCCTCCAGCGCCTTCAGGAGCAGGGCGCCCACCTCCGGGGCCAGTCGCCCGTGGATCCGAACCGTGCCGTCGTCGTCTTGATACACGTGCAGCGCACGCCACGTGTTCTGACGCCTGGACTGCTCCGCTTCGGCCTTGCCGTCCATTCGCCGCCAGCCGCGGACGATCCGCTCGACATGTTCGGCGGTGCCGGTGCGGCCGAGCGCCAGCAGTCGCTCTTCGGTCTCCGGCGTTGCCACGCGGGTCAGCTCGCGGACCTTGGCGTAGGACAGCTGACCCCGGGCGAGCGCCCGCGACAGCAACGGTAGCGTGCCCAGCGCGCGGGCGACCCGGACGTGCTCGCGGGCAGCGCCCGGCGCGTATCCCACACGCCAGCTCAGCCAGTGCGCGCATGATTTGAAGCCGTTGCCCCAGCCCTCACCCGCGTCGAACTCGCGGATGAGATCCAGCAGGCGCGCGGTCGCGGCTTCGAGGTGCGCTGCGAGCTCGGCGATTTCGTCGCCCAGATGATCGAGTGCGGCGTAGTCGACGGTTTCGGGCGTGCAGATTTCCATGGCGAGGTTCCCCCTTCGCTGGAGCGAATCTACACCCGGGCTTCGCGAGCCTCTGGGAGGCGCATAGAGCGACGATCGTGACGCGCACAGCGATTTTTCGACGGAAGCGCCCCGGGTGGCAGCACCGAGCTTCTGCGTCACGTCAGAACGAGATTTGTCGAAGCACGAGAACGCGCCGCGATCGTTATGGCGTGAAGCTGTCAAGCGAAATGTTCACCAACGCTACGGCGCCCGCCCGGGCGTATTGACGCTGATCGCCCCGTCCGCATAGCATGAGGCCGCTCCCGCCCAGGCGCGCACACGGATTGTGGAGGATCAGATGATTGAACGAGCTCGGGTTGCCCTGCTGGCCGCACTCCTGGTGGTCGGTCTCACCGTGCCGGCCCTCGCCCAGAAGCCGGTGAAGATCGGCGTCCTCACGCCGCTCTCGCCGCCCGGCGACGCCGCGGCCGGCCAGTTCATCGTCCGCGGGGCGAAGATGGGCGCCGACGATGTGAACGCGCGCGGCGGCGTGCTGGGGGGCCGCAAGATCGAGCTCGTCGTCGAGGACGACTCCGGCACGCCGGAGAAAGGCGCGGCCGGGTTCCGCAAGCTCGCGACCCAGGACCAGGCCGTCGCGGTCGTCGGTCAGTTCCACAGCTCGGTGATGACGGCGGTCCAGGCGCTCGCCGAGGACTTCAAGGTGCCGGTCTTCTCCACCCAGGCGTCGGCGCGACAGATCACGGAGAAGCACCTGAACTACACGTTCCGCACCCACGTCATCGATCCCGATCGCTGCCAGATGTGGACGCGCTGGGTCAAGGAGCGGGGCTTCAAGCGCGCCGCCCTGATCACGGAGAACACGGACTTCGGCGTCGGCCTGGTCGACGAGACCAAGAAGGCGTTCGCGTCGCTCTACCCGGGCGCCGAGCTGAAGACGATCATCTTCGACCGCGCGGTGGTCGATCTGACGCCGCAGCTACTCGAGATCAAGAACTGGAAGCCGGACGTCCTGCTGAACGGCGGCATCGGCACCCCGATGTACCTGATCGCCAAGCAGGCCTACGACATCGGGCTGACTCCCGCGGTGCCCACGCTCATCTCCTACGACGCGCCCGCGCGCCCCGAGTACTGGAAGAACCTCGGCGAGAAGGGCAACTGGGCTTCGTTCATCGTCTACTACCACCCCACGATGAAGCTGACGCCGCGCGGCGAGGCCTTCCGCAAGAAGTACATGGCTGAGTTCAAGGAAGACCCGATCTACGGCGCGCTGAATGGATATTCGCAGGTGGTCCTCCTGGCCGACGCGCTCAACGCCTCCAAGAGCGACAAGATCGACGATCTGCTCAAGGCGCTGCTGGCCGGGAAGTTCGAGGGCTGGAACGGCACGATCAGCTTCACGCGCGGCGAAGGCCCGTACTGGCAGCAGTGGACGCCGCCGATGCTCGTGACGCAGTACACGAAGCCGGAGATGCCGTTCGCGGACGTCAAGATCGTCTATCCGACCGACCTCAAGACGGGCGAGTGGATGCCGGCGCCGAAGCGCTGAGCCGGCAACGGGCCGTCGTTGGACGCGCTCCTGCTTTCCCAGTACGTGCTGTCCGGGGTCGTCATCGGCATGATCTACAGCCTGATGGCCCTCGGGATCACGTTCATCTACAGCATCATGAAGATGATCAACTGGGGGATGGGCGAGTTCTACATGATCGGCAGCTACGTCCAGTACGCGCTGATCGTGAGCCTCGTCGGTCCCGGTCGCTGGTACCTGGCTCTGCCGCTGGCGATGGGAGCCGTCTTTGTGCTCGGACTGGTCGTTCAGCGGTTTCTGCTGCGACCGATGTTCGTGGGCGGTATCGAGCGGCGCGACGAGTACGCGACGATCATCACGATCGCGCTGATGGTGTTCTTCAGGAATCTGGCGATCGTCCTCGGCGGGCCCAACCAGTACGCGCCCCCGGACTACGCGAGACCGGTGACGCTCGGCACCCTGCCGATCTCGGGCAACCGGTTCGTTGCGCTCCTCGCAACGCTCGTCCTGCTCGGGCTCTTCTACCTCGTCATCAAGAAGACGTGGGTTGGACGCGCGCTCCGCGGCGCCGCGCAGAATCGGGTCGGAATCCAGACCGCCGGGATCGACGTGCTCCGCCTGGACATGCTCGCGTTCGGCGGCGGCGTGGCGCTCGCGGCGGCGGCCGGCGCGCTGCTGGCGCCTGATTTCCTCGTCTATCCCGAGAACGGCGCGATCTCGACCTTCAAGGGCTTCGAGATCATCGTGATCGGCGGCCTCGGCTCCATCCTCGGCAGCGTCGTCGGCGGGGTGCTCCTCGGCGTGATCGAGGCGCTCGGCTCGGTGTTCGTCTCGGCGGCCTACAAGGATCTCTACGGCTTCCTCCTGCTCATCGCGCTCCTCGTCTTCCGGCCGACCGGCTTGTTCGGCGAGCGCGAGCGCAGCGTCTAGGACCGCGAGTCGCACCGTGGCGCGAATGATCCTGATCGAAGGGTTCCCGGGTGCCGGCAAGTCAACGACCGCTCAATTGCTTGCGCGTGACGAGAGAGGCACGTCGCCGAGCGCGGCGTCCGGCGATCAGACCGGCTTGAACGCGGCCGGCAGCCGCTTGATCCCGTGAACGAAGTTGGAGCGAAGCTTCTCCGGCTTGCCGGTCGCTTCGATATCCGGAAGGCGCCGGAGCAGCTCGGTCATCATCACGATGACCTCGCGGCGGGCGAGGTGGGCGCCCAGGCAGAAGTGGGCGCCGCCCGTGCCGAAGCCGCCCTGGTGGTTCGGCTCTCGCGTGATGTCGAAGCGGTACGGATCCCTGAAGTGCGCCTCGTCGCGGTTGGCCGAGATGTACCACATCGCGATCTTCTGGCCCTTCTCCATCTCGACTCCGCCGAAGGTGACGTCGCGCGTGAGGGTGCGGCGCATGTGCAGGACCGGGCTCGCCCACCGGACGATCTCCTCGGCGGCGGTGATCGCGCGGCCGTCGAGGTCCTGCAGCCACCGGCGCTTCTCGTCCGGGAACTGGGTCATCGCCCAGAGCCCGTGGCTGATCGCGTTGCGCGTGGTCTCGTTGCCCGCGGCGATCAGCAGCAGGATGAACGGCCCGAGATCCTCCGGCGGCAGCGCTTCGCCGTCGAGCTCGGCGTGGACGAGCGTCGTCGCGATGTCCTCCTGCGGGTGCTCCAGGCGACTCTTGCCGAGCCAGAGGCCGTAGTCGCGCAGCTCGTGACCCGCCTGCGCGAGCGATTCCTTCGTCCCGCCGTACTCCGCGTCACCGCCGGCCAGCAGGCGGTTGGTGAGGTCGAGCAGCCGCGGGCGATCGGCGTCGGGCACGCCCACCATGTCGCAGATGATGGCGACGGGCAGCGCCGACGACACCTCGGAGACGAATTCGACCTTGCCCTTGGGCGCGATCGCGTCGACGATCTCGCGCGCGCGGCGCCGTACCGAGTCCTCGGCCTTCGCGACCATCCGAGGCGTGAAGCCGCGATTGACGATCGACCTGAGCTTCGTGTGCTTGGGCGGATCGGTGGAGATCATCGACCGGATGCCGATGCGATCGGTATCCTCCGGGTCGGTCAGGACCTGGATGCCGTACGCCGAGCTGAACGTCTCCCAGTCGCGCGAGGCGGCGGCGATGTCGTCGAAGCGGGTCAGGGACCAGAACCCGCGGCCGGAGTCGGGATGCTGGTGCCACGCGATCGGCCGCTCGCGGCGGAGTCGCGCGAGGGCGCCGTCGACGTCGTCTCGAAGCCAGAAGTCGAAGCTCCCGGGATTGATCTCGTCGAGGGTGAGGCGGGTCGGCGGTGTCGGAACGTCGCTCATCGGTGTCCTCCGTAGATCTTCGAGTACCCCATTGGCTACACTCGGGTCAAGACTCCAGCGCCAGGAGATCCGACATGCGCGTGGTCGTCGACTACACCCTCTGCGAGAGCAACGCGGTCTGCATGCGTCTGGTCCCCGAGGTCTTCGAGGTGCGCGACGACGACCGACTCTACCTCAAAACGGAGCGCCCTCCCGCGTCGCTCCGCCCCCGCGTGGAAGAAGCCGTCCGGCGCTGCCCGAAGCAGGCGCTGTCGATCGTCGACGACTAGCAGTCGACCAGCTAGTCGGATTGACGCTCCGGCCTGAGAACCGGCGCCAGCGCCGGGACGCGCGCGGCCAGACGCCCGCCGGCCGCGCGACAGATTCCCACGAGCCCGCTCGGATAACCGCGGGCGATGACGATCACGAGCAGAGCGAAGAGTACCATCCGAACTTCGCCCCAGGCCCGGAGCGCTTCCGACAGCACCTCGATGAACACCGCGCCCAGGATCGGCCCGGCGAAGGTTCTCAGCCCGCCCACGATCACCATGACCACGATCATCGCCATCTCATTGAACTTCATCGGCGTCGGCGACAGCAGGCCCACGTAGTGGCCCTGGAAGCCGCCGGCCACCGCCGCGAAGACGGCCGAGACGGCGAAGACGAACCGCTTCCACTTGAAGGTATCGACGCCCATGACCGAGGCCGCCTCCTCGTCGTCGCGGATCGCGCGCATGTACGAGCCGATCCGGGAGTCCACCAGCTCGCGCGCGACGAGGATCGCGACGAGCGCGAGGGCCAGGAAGAGGTAGTAGTACGGCGTCGGGCGCGGGGTGGCGAAGAGGAACGGCGCCGCCAGGCCGAGATCGCCGCGGGTGATCTCGTACTCCACCGTGATCAGGAGCCGCAGCGACTCGGCGAAGGCCCAGGTGGCGAGCGCCAGGTAGATCGCGCGCATCCGGAGGCACAGGGTGCCGAGCCCATAGCCCATCGCGGCCGCCACGACGGCTCCGGCGGCGATGCCGGCGAGGATCGGCACGTGCGTGTACCGGACGAGCAGCGCCGAGGTGTAGGCGCCGACGCCCGCGAACGTGTGATGGGCCAGCGAGAATTGCCCCGTGTAGCCGGCGAGCAGGTTCCAGCCGATGGCGAGGACCACGTAGTAGAGGCTCGTCACCAGCACGTGCGTGTGGTACTCGGAGGTGCCCCACGGCACCCACGCCAGCGCCGCGTAGGCGAGGGCGCACCAGCCGAGGCGACGAACGCGGCGCGGCAGGATCAGGCTCCGAGCAGCGCGTCGCGGATGAGCTCGCGCAGCTGGTCGGCGAACGCCTGCCGCGGGCCCTCGCGGCGGACGCGGCCCATCTCGAGCATGTAGAGATAGTCGGAGACCTCGACGGCCTTCGTGATGTTCTGGTCGACGAGGAGGATCGTCACCCCGGCGGCCTGCACCTCGCGCAGCCGCTCGTAGACCTGCTCGGCGATGCGCGGCGCGAGCCCCGCCGAGGGCTCGTCGACCAGGAGCAGGCTCGGCTCGGTCACCAGCTCCTTCGCGACCGAGAGCATCTTCGCCTCGCCGCCCGAGAGCACGGTGGCGCGCAACCGGCGCTTGTCGCGCAAACGGGGGAACGCCGCGTAGGCGCGCTCGAGCATCGCGGCCACGCGCGCGCGATCGTGACGGAAGACCCAGGTGCCGATCTGGAGGTTCTCGTCCACCGTGAGCTGCGGAAACACGTTCGCGCCCTGCGGCACATAGCCGATCCCGAGCTGCTTCAGCGCGTGGGGCGCCAGTCTCCCGACGTCATGCCCGTCGAAGACGATGCGGCCCGCCCTCGGATGGAGGAATCCGAAGACCGTCTTGAGCGAGGTCGATTTGCCGGCGCCGTTCGGGCCGATGATGCCCGTCAGGGTGCCCTTCGTGACGCCGAGGCTCAGACCGTTCAGGATGTCGATGCCCTCGACGTAGCCGGCGACGACTCCCTCGAGCTCGAGCAGCGCCATCTAGCGCCCCAGGTAGGCTTCGAGCACCACGGCGTGATTGGCGACTTCCTCGAAAGACCCCTCGGCGATGAGCCTGCCCTCGTGCATCACCGAGACGCGCCGGCACAGCCGCCGCAAGATCGCCATCTCGTGGGACACGATCAGGAAGGTCACGCCCTCCGTCCGGTTCATCCGGAGGATGGTCTCCATGATCGTGTCCTTGATCGTCGGATGGACGCCGGCAAAGGGCTCGTCCATCAAGAAGAGGCGGATCGGGTGCACCATCAGGCCGCGCGCGATCTGCAGCAGCATGCTCTGCCCCCCCGACAGCTCCTTGGCCGGCGCGTGGCGGTGCCCGTCGAGCGTGACCAGCTCGAGCAGGCGTCGCGCGCGCGCGCGGACTTCGCCGATCGGGCGAGGCGCCCCGCGCGCGGGCCCGGTCAGCGCCGGGAGCAAGACGTTCTCGAGCACGCTCATGCTGCCGAAGAGCTTCGGCGTCTGGAAGGTCCGCGCGACGCCGCGCGCGGTGATCTCGTGGGGCCGCAACCGGTCGATCCGCTCGCCGGAGAGCCGGATCTCGCCCGCGTCGGCGCGGTAGAGACCGGAGAGCAGATTCACGGTCGTCGTCTTGCCCGAGCCATTGGGTCCGATCAGACCGCGCACCTCGCCCGGGCGGACCGCGAGCGGGAGATCGTCCACCGCGACCAGGCCGCCGAAGCGCTTGGTGAGGCGGCGCGTCTCGAGCAGCCACCCGTTCGCTCCGCCGTCGCCGGTCATCGGCCGGTGACCGCCCGATCCGCGATGGTCACGGCCGGCGGGTCAGGCGGTCACGCGGGGCGCGGCGGCAGCCCGGCGGCGAGCCCGGTGTGGACCATGGTCACGAGCGACACGATGTCGAACACGGCCAGACCGGTCTCGCGCTGGATGTCCGCGGTGTACGGCGGCATGTTGGTGCACTCCAGCACGATCGCGCCGACGTCGGGGTGGTCGGTGACGAGCCGCTGCGCGACGCGCACGTGCTCCTCGCGCGCGACGTCGACGTCGAGCACCATCTCGTTGCCGAGGAGCACCCGCGTGAATTCCTTCTCGGTCTCCATCCCGGCGACGGCCAGTGGGATGTCGCCGCCGATGCCGGCGCCGTCCAGATGCTCCTGCGTCAGGGAGCCCGCGTTCACGGTCATGATGCCCACCCGTCGTCCAGGCAGCAGCAACCGGTGAACGAGCGGCACCAGCAGGAGGCTCGACGTGAACACCGGCACTGCGACGGAGCTCGCGAGCTCGCGCTGGAACTTGACGAGAAACCCGCAATTGGTCGTGATCGCCCCGACCCCTTCGGCCTCGAGCCGGCGCGCGCCCTCGACGAACGCGGGCAGCAGGCCGGCGGCGCCCCGCCGCACGACCAGGTCCGGATCGGCGCCGGCCACGCGCTCATACCGGACGGGGAACGGAAAGCTCGCCGCGTTGCCCATATCCCCCGGAATACGCGGAAACCGCGTGTCGAGCATGAGGATGCCGACGGTGAACCCGTACTGGTTAAAGCCGCCGCGGACCCGTCCGGATGACATGGCCCCATACTCTACTCTGCTTCTTCCCTTCGGGGCCGCGTGAGCTTATCCTCGGGCAAACCCGGGAGGCACACGGCCGAGCCGATGAAGATCGACATCTTTCCGCACGTCATGCCGCGCCGGTACTTCGACCGGATGCTGCAGGTGGCGCCTCCCGGCATGGCGCTGCAGAAGCGCATGTCGGGGATCCCCGTGCTGATCGACGTCGAGCTCCGCTTGCGCATCATGGACCGCTACGCGGGCTACGTGCAGGTGCTGACGTTGGCCAACCCGCCGATCGAGGTCGCCGGCGGGCCCGACGTGAGCCCCGAGCTCGCGCGCCTCGCCAACGACGGGATGGCCGAGATCGTCGCCAGACATCCCGACCGCTTCCCCGCGTTCGTGGCGTCGCTCCCGATGAACAACCCCGACGCCGCCGTGCGCGAGATCGATCGCGCGATCGATGAGCTCTCTGCGACGGGCGTCCAGATCTACACGAACGTCGCGGGACGGCCGGTCGACCTTCCGGAGTACCGGCCGATCTTCGACCGGATGGCGCAGCGGGATCTGCCGATCTGGATGCACCCGGCGCGCCCCGCCGCATTCGCCGACTACGCCGGGGAGACGCGATCGAAGTTCGACATGTGGTGGGCGTTCGGCTGGCCCTACGAGACGTCGGTGGCGATGGGGCGCCTGGTCTTCTCGGGCATCTTCGACCGCCACCCCGGCTTGAAGATCATCACGCATCACCTGGGGGCCATGGTCCCGTTCTGCGCCGGGCGCGTCGGTGGCGGGCTCGACCAGCTCGGCAGCCGCAGCGACGATCCCGAGGACGCGCAGGCCCTCGGGCGTCTCCGCAAGCGACCGATCGACTATTTCAAGATGTTCTACGGCGACACCGCGCTCTTCGGCGCCTGGCACGCGATGGAATCGGGGCTCGCCTTCTTCGGCGCCGACCACGTCCTGTTCGGGACCGATATGCCCTTCGATCCCGAGAAGGGGCCGGGATTCATCCGCGATACGATCGAGGCGATGAGCCGCATGCGGGCGACCGAAGCCGAGAAGGCGCAGATCTACGAGGGCAACGCGCGCCGGCTGCTCCGGCTGCGACTCAAATCATAGGCGCACCTCAGCCGGCGGGGCCCCAGCCGCGACGGCTTGCGGCGCGCAACGCCATCATGAGGAGAGAGGGATGACCACCAAGCGAGCGAGCGTCGAAAGCACCGCCGATGCCTACCTCGAGCTCCTGGCCGCCCGCGGCGTCGAGTACTTCTTCGCGAACTCCGGGACCGACTTCGCGCCGCTGATTGACGCCTACGCGCGGCGCCTCGATCAGGGGCTCCCCACGCCGCGGCCGATGACGATCCCCCACGAGGTGCCGGCGGTCGGCATGGCGCACGGCTACGCGCTGGTCACCGGTCGGCCCCAGGTGGTCATGGTCCACGTGATCGTCGGCGCCGGCAACGCGGTCGGCGGCATCATCAACGCCGCGCGCTCGAACGTGCCGATCCTGTTCAGCGCCGGACGTAACCCGCTCACCGAGTCGGGCATGCACGGCAGCCGCAATCGCGCGATCCACTGGGCGCAGGAGTCGTTCGACCAGGCCGGGATGATCCGCGAGTACGTGAAGTGGGACTACGAGCTGCGCAACTTCACCCAGCTCGAGACCGTCGTCGATCGCGCGCTGGCCGTCGCGCAGGCCGAGCCGCAGGGGCCGGTCTATCTCACCTTGCCGCGCGAGGTCCTCGCCGAGAAGCACGAGGTATTCGAGTACGCGGCGGCGAGCCGCGCGCCCAGGCCCGGCCCAGTCGCGGCCGCGCCGGAGGCGATCGCCGAGACCGCGCGGCTCCTGGCCGACGCGCGCAACCCGATCATCCTCACCAAGGCCGCCGGGCGCGATCCGCTCGCGGTGGCGGCGCTGGTGCAGCTCGCCGAGGCGCTCGGCGCGCCGGTGATCGACCAGTTCCATACGTACGTGAACTTCCCTCAGGACCATCCGCTGCACGCCGGCTTCGACGCGGCGCCGTACTTCGACGAGGCCGACTGCATCGTGGCCGTCGAGTCCGACGTGCTGTGGTTCCCGGCACTCAAGGCGCCGCGCCCGGAGGCGAAGATCGTCCAGATCGCGGTGGATCCGCTCTACGCGCGGTATCCGATCCGGGGGTTCCCCGCCGACGCCGCGCTGTCGGGCACGGTCAGCCTGAACCTGGCCGCGCTCGCCGACGCCGTGCGCCCGCGCGTCGACGCGCGGGCCGTCGCCGAGCGCACGCAGCGCTGGCACGCCGAGCACCGTCGGCTGCGCGAGGCGTGGACCGCGACCGCCAGGAGGGCGCAGAGCGAGAAGCCGCTCGAGATGGTGTGGGTGTCGAAGTGCGTCGGCGACCTCGTGGACGCCGACACGATTGTCGTCGACGAATACGACTTCGACCCGACGCAGGGCTGCTTCCGCACGCCGCGGACCTACTTCGGCTCCTCGCCGGCCGGCGGGCTCGGCTGGGGCATGGGCGCGGCCCTCGGCGCCAAGCTGGCGGCGCCCGACAAGACGGTGATCTGCTGCGTCGGCGACGGCGCCTACATCTTCGGCGCGCCCACCGCCGCGCACTTCGTCGCGCGGGCCTACAACCTGCCCGTCCTCTTCGTCATCTTCAACAACCGCGCGTGGAACGCGGTCAAGCGCGCGGTGCAGAGCCACGCGCCCGAGGGCCTCGCCGCCCGGACCCGCCGGATGCCGCTCTCGGACCTCGAGCCTGCGCCCGACTACGAGCTGATCTGCCGCGCCTCGGGCGGCCACGCCGAGAAGGTCGAGGATCCGGCGGCGCTCCCGGACGCGCTCGCGCGCGCGCTCAAGGTCGTCCGCGACGAGAAGCGTCAGGCGCTCCTGAACGTGATCTGCAAGAAGCCGTGATCCGGGGCCCGGGTACAATGAATCGGTGAGAACTCGGCGGATCCTCCTGCTCCTGACCGCCTGGCTCTCGTTCGATCTGGCGACGCCGCTGCCCGGCGCCTTCGAGTTCGAGATCCAGGACTCGGAGATCGAGCACTCGCTGCAGGGCGGGCGCGAGTCCCACGCCAAGCGCGCGCCCGTGGCGGCGCGGTCGACGGCTCGAGAGCGCGTTGAGCTCGACCGGTCGTCCCGCGCGTCGGTCTCACCGGCCCCGGCGATCGGCTCGGTGACCGGTGAGGTCTGGGTCCGGCACGTCAGGCTGGCGCATCGACCCTCGAGCAGTCGCGCGTCCTCGCCCGAAGACCACTAGCTCCGTCATCCCGTTCGTCTCCTGAATCACGCCGCCGCCGGGCGGCCAATTCCGAACGCTCGTTCACCTCGAGGAGACACGAGATGACTATCAGTCGGGTCGAAGGCCTCGCGATCGCCGTCGCGCTGATCGTGGTCGGTCGCGTGCTGGTCGCGCTGCTGAAGGCGTTGGTGGAGTGACGTATGATGTTCTTGATGGACCCGGAATTCTGGGCCCGCGTCTTCGGCATCATCCTCATCGATCTCACGCTCGCCGGCGACAACGCGCTCGTCATCGCGCTCGCCGTCCGCAATTTGCCCGAGCGTCAGCAGCTCCTGGGGCGCATCGGGGGCACTCTCGGCGCCGTCGGACTGCGGCTGGCGTTCATCACGATCGCGACGATCCTGATGCGGATCCCGTTCCTGCAGCTCGTCGGCGGTGTCCTCCTGCTCTGGATCGCGTTCAAGCTCGTCCACCACGAGACGGGCGCCGAAGGCCACGTCCGCCACGGCGGGTCGCTGAGCGAAGCCGTCTGGATCATCGTCGTCGCCGACGCGATCATGAGCCTCGACAACGTGCTCGCCGTCGCCGCCGCGGCCCACGGCGATCTGCGGCTCGTCGTCTTCGGCATCGCGCTGTCCCTGCCGATCGTCGTCTGGGGCAGCGGGATCCTGGCCACCTTGATGAACCGGTTCATGTGGATCATCTGGGTGGGCGGCGGCGTCCTCGGCTACGTCGCGGGCGAGATGATCCTGAAGGACAAGGGCCTCGCGCGCTATCTCGATCCCTCGACGCCGGGCATCAACTTGATCCCGCTGGTGCCGGCCGTCATCATCTTCGTCCTGGGCTGGTGGCTCAACACACAGGTCGGCAGAAAGAAGGTGCCGGGCAACGCCTGATTCAGTATCCTAAGCGCCATGGCGCAGGACCTCCGGAGCTATCTCGACCTCGTCAAGCGCCGGAAGCCCGGCGACTTCGAGATCGTCTCGAAGTCGGTCGACCCGCGATTCGAGATCACGGCGCTCGTCGTCAAGCTCGAGCGCGAGGGCAAGCGCCGGCCGGTCCTGCTCTTCGAGAACGTCAAGGGCACCAAGTTCCCCGTCCTCACCAATCTTCACGCCAGCCGGCCGCGCCTGGCCGCCGCGATGAACGCCGCGCCGGAGGCGACCCAGGCGACGTATCTGCGCGCGATGGACAAGCCGCTCGCCCCGAAGATCGTGGCGAGCGGGCCGGTGCACGAGGTGGTCCGCGAGGGCGACCAGGTCGATCTGTACGACCTGCCCCAGATCGTCCATCACGAGGGCGACGCCGGCGCCTATGTCACGGCGGCGATCTCCTTCGCGAAGGATCCGACGCGCGAGATCTGGAACTGCGCCTACAACCGGCTGCAGATCAAGAGTCGCGACACCACGTCGATCCACCTGACGACCGGCAAGCACCTCTGGGAGTTCCAGCGGATCGCCGAGGCGCGGAACGAGCCCCTGCCGCTGGCGCTGGTGATCGGCGTGCATCCGGCGATCGCGCTCGGCGCGCTGGCCATCGGCTCGATCGACGAGGACGAGCGCGGGATCATGGGCGGGCTTCTCGGCGAGCCGCTCGAGCTGGTGAAGTGCCGCACCTCCGAGGTGCTGGTGCCGGCGCACGCCGAGCTGGTGCTCGAGTGCGAGATCCTGCCGGGGCAGCGCACGCCCGAGGGGCCCTTCGGCGAGTTCACCGGCTACAGCCTCGGCGAGCGGCAGCGCGAGATCGTCCACGTCAAGGCGATCACGCACCGGCGAGACGCGATCTTCCAGGACATCACGGTGGCCCATCTCGATCACATGCTGCTGTCGACGATTCCGATGGAGGCGAATCTGTTCCGCGCCGTCCGCGCGATGGTCCCGTCGGTCAAGGCGGTGCGGGTCCCGAGCCCCTTCACCTGCTTCGTCTCGCTCGAGCAGCGTATTCCGGGCCAGGCGAAGAACGCGATCCTCGCGGCGCTCGGCGCCGACCTCTACATGAAGCGCGTCGTGGTGGTGGACGAGGACGTCGACGTCTTCGACGACCGCCAGGTGAACTGGGCGATCGCGACGCGCTGCCAGCCGGACCGCGACATCACGATCATCACCAACGCGCGAGGCTCCGATCTCGATCCCTCGGCGCGCGAGGACGGCCACACCGCGAAGTGGGGAGTGGACGCGACGGCCAAGCCCTCGCTCGCGGCCTACACGCCCCGGCACCGTGTGCCGGCTGACGTCTGGAAGCGGATCGACCTCAAGGACTTCTTCGCGTAAGCCGCTCCGTGGCGGACAACTGCGCCCGGCGCCTCGAAGCCACCTCGCGCCGCACCCCCGAGAAGCCAGCGCTCGTCTGGGACGGCGGCGCGCTCGCGTTCGGCGAGCTCGATCGCCGGGCCGGCGCGATCGCCGAGACGCTCGCCGCCCGGGGCGTGAAGGCGGGTGACCGCGTTGCGCTCACGATCGGCAACCAGTGGGCCTTCGCCGTCGCGCTGCTCGGGGGTTGGAAGCTCGGCGCCACCGTGGCTCCGCTCGACCCGCTCCTGAAGGATGACGAGCGCGCCGCCATCCTCGCCGATCTCGCGCCCGCCCTGGTCGTCGACGAAGCGCACGTCGGGGCCCGGCCGCTCCGCGCGAGACTCGGGGTTTCCGCTCCGGCGGCCGCTGGTCCTCGACCGTCCGGGCCCGGACCCACAGCCGCGCTGATTCTCTACACGTCCGGCACCACGGGCCGGCCGAAAGGCGCGCTGCTCTCGCACGCGGCGCTCGAGCGGGCGATCGAGTCGTGGGCGGGACCGGTGATGGCGCTGACCCCGGACGACGTCGTGCTGGCGACGCTTCCGCTCGCGCACTCGTTCGGTCTCAACGGCGCCCTGCTGGCTCCCCTGCTCGTCGGCGCCACCGTGGCCCTGGTCGAGCGCTTCGCGCCCGATCGAGTGATCGAGGCGATCAGGCGCCATCGCGTCACCGTGTTTCCCGGCGTCGCGACGATGTTTCGCCGCCTCCTGGACGCTCCGGAGCTCGCGGCCGCCGACCTCGGCTCGGTGCGCCTCGCCGTCTCAGGCGCGGCGCCGTGCCCCTGGGAGCTGGCCGCGCGATGGCGCGACCGAACGGGAATCCGGATCGTGCGCGGCTACGGGATGACCGAGCTCTTCCGCCCGATCTCGTACCAGGCCGCGAACCCCCAGGAGTCGCCCGACGCGATCGGCTGGCCGGTCCCCGGTGTGGAGATCCGCATCGTCGACGACGCCGGCCGCGGCGTCGCCGCGAGCGAGCCGGGCGAGCTCTGGATCAGAAGCCCCTCGGCCATGGACGCGTACATCAACGCGCCCGAGGAGACGCGCGAGGTGCTCGTGGACGAATGGTTCCGCACCGGCGATCTCGCCACAGTCGATGCCGACGGCCTCGTCACCATCGTCGGGCGCAAGCGCGAACGCATTCTGCGTGGCGGCTATTCGGTGTTCCCGCCGGAGGTCGAGGCGGTGCTTCTCGCGCACCCGGCGGTCGCGGAGGCGGCCGTCCTCGGCATGCCCCACCCTGAACTCGGCGAAGACATCGCCGCGTTCGTCGCGCTGCGCCCCGACAGCGCCGCCACTGCCGACGAGCTGATCGCCCACTGCCGGAACCGGCTGGCCGCCTTCAAATACCCGCGGCGGCTCATCGTGCTCGACGCCCTCCCCAAGTCCCCGACCGGCAAGATCCTCAAGTCCAGGCTCCCGCTCTAACCGCGGGGCGGCGGGAGTGTGCCGGGGGCGCTCGATCGGCATGGCTGAGAACGTGTCAGTTCCGTCAATGGGATGCCCGATCCTGTCCAAGCGCTCCATCCAGCCAGCCGGGCCCCCTCGGTAACTTTCGGCGCAGCAATGATTTTTCCGGACGAGCAGGGTGGCCCATCTGTTGCTCTATCTGGAGCCCAGATGGGGGAGGGATCAGATGCCTAAGCTCACACTGGTTGTCGAGCGAACCGCTCAGAAGGTTTACGACTTCGACTGCCCGATCATCCGGGTCGGTCGGGAGATGGGGCTGGAAGTCGTCATCGACAACGCCGCGGTGTCCCGCCATCAGGCCGAGTTTCGCCGTCAGGACATGCAGTGGTTCGTCCGGGATCTCGGCTCGGGCAACGGCACGCTTCTCAACGGGCGGCGGCTCGACGGCCTGGCGCCGATCAAGCGTGGTGACGAGATCTCGTTCGGAAAGTTCTCTCTCTTCTTCGACCACGTCCCGGCCGCGCCGGCGCCTCAGCCTTACACCCCTTCGAGGGCCGGGTACGCCGAACCTGGTCGTACGCTCGTGATGAGGCCGGAGGAGCTGACCAGGCTGCGCGCAGCGATCGTCGAGAAGCGCCGCGCTCACCTACGCTGGGAGGCCGGCGGCGAGGATGGAACCTTCCCTCTAGTCGAGAGCGAGGTCGTCATCGGCCGCGGCGACGGGTGCCACCTGCGCGTGGCATGCCGCGCTCCGAAGCGTCACCTGCACATCAGCCGCGTCGGCCAGCAGTACGAGGTGCGCAACACGTCCTGGTGGTACCGCATGCGGGTCAACGACGGGCCCACGCGACACGCGACGCTCCGCGACGGGGACCAGATCGCGATCGGCGCACTCCGGCTCACGTTCAAGGACGACGTCCGATGATCGAAGAGACGTGGCCGGCCGGGCGCAGGCCAGCCGAGCGCGCGCCGCTCTACTACGGCCGCTACGAGCTCCTCTCGGAGCTCGGCCGGGGCACGAGCGGCGTCGTGTACAAGGCGCACGATCCCAAGCTCGATCGTCTGGTGGCGATGAAGATCCTCCGCCCGGAGCTGGTTTCCCTGGAAGAGTCGGGCATCAGCCTCAAGCAGCGCTTTCATCAAGAAGCGGTGGCGGCGGGCCGGCTCACACATCCAGCGATCGTCGCCGTTCACGACGTTGGCGAGGCCGACGACCGGCCGTTCATGGTCATGGAGTACATCGAGGGCGGCACGCTCGCCGACCTCATGCTCGGCGGCCGGCCCCTTGCCCTGGCCGACGCGGTGGGGATCGTCGTACAGGTCTGTGCGGCGCTCGACTACGCCCACCGCCACGGCGTCGTTCATCGGGACATCAAGCCTCGAAACATCCTCGTCGGGCCCGGTGTCACGAAGGTCACGGACTTCGGCACGGCCCGCATCGTGGGCGCGAGTCACACGCAGACCGGCACGATGCTGGGGACGCCGGCCTACATGTCGCCCGAGATGGTGCGAGGCCAGGCCGCCGACCCGCGGAGCGACCTGTTCTCCGTCGGTGTCGTGCTCTACGAAACCCTCACCGGGGTCGATCCATTCAACGCCGCCGATCTCGCCGCTGTGCTCTATCGTATCGTCAACCTCGAGCCGCCGTCCGTCCGCCACCACGTCGCCGAGCTTCCGTCCGCTCTGGACCGCGTACTGCGGCGCGCGCTGGCCAAGGAGCCGGAGGCGCGATACGCGACCGCGACGGACTTTGCCAACGCCCTGCGCGAGGCGGCGACCGGCCAACGACGGACGTGGAGCCTGCGTGCCGTGCGCGAGGCCGCGCGCGACCTGCGGCGCTCGAGACTCCTGTCGCGCCCCGTCCGCGTCACAGTCGGTGCGGTGTGTCTGGTGGCCGTCGGGCTCGGAACGTGGGCGGGCCTTCGCCGCGGTCCCGACCGCCCGCCGACCGCCACATCGGCGGCGGGCGTCACGCGTGAGATGGAACCGGCGGCAGCGCGACCGGCGACTCCGAAGGCGACGCACTCGACCGCGGCACCGACCGCGTCGGCGCCGGCCGCGACAACGCCGGCTGCGACCACTTCGAGCGCGACGACTCCGGGCTCGTTAGCCAAGATCGCGACGGTCCCGACCGTGAGCCCCTCGACCGTGAGAGCTCCGGCCGCACGGCCGGTGACCCCGATTACGGCGGCCCCGGCCGCGACGGCCCCGACATCGGCCGTGCCCGTCGCCGCGACGCCCCAGGAGTCGAGGTGCCTCAGCGTGAACGCCCTGCCGTTCGCCGAGGTCTACGTCGACGACCGGCCCCTGGGCTACACGCCCACGGCGTGCCTGCGCGTCCCGATCGGAGAGCATCGCGTGCGCTTCCAGATGGAAGGACAGCGAAGCCCCGAACGCCTGCTGCGAGTCACCGCTCGACACACGCCCGAGGCGCCGGTGCGGCTCAGCTACGACTTCAATACCGGACGGTTCATCGAGCAGTGAACGCCACGCGCGTCGGCGGACTTCTCGGCCTCGTCTGTCTGCTGAGCGGAGGCTGCGCCACTACCCAAGAGCTCACGCGAGACCTTCCGGGCGTCAAGTTCGCGAAGTACACGCTGGCGGGCGCCGACCGCGAGCAGCGGGCGAATCTCGATCGCGGGCTGAGCCATCTCCGCGCCCGTGAATACGACGCCGCGGCGCGCTCGCTGCGCCAGGCGATGTGGGACGTCGAGCTGATCGACGAGCCCGCGCTCCGCCTGGAAGAGCTGGTCGAAGTCCACCAGACACTGGCCCAGGCCTACACCGCGCTCGGAAAGAATCAGTGGAGTGAGGAGCAACGCGCGCTGGCGCAGGCCCTGCTCGAGTACCGTCGGCGCGAGAGCGAATCGGGATCGCCGGAGATCGCCCTGGCCAAGGCCAAGGCCGCCTACCAGGCGGCCCACTTCCGCGAGGCGGTGACCGCATTCGGCCAGGCCCTCGTCGAGCTGGAGGGGCTCTCACCGGCGCCGGTGCGGCTCAAGTCACTGGTCGACGCACGCTGCCATCTGGTGCTCGCCCACTTCGCCCTGGGGCGGTCGGAGCGAGCGGGCGAGGAAATTCGCCGGCTCGCGGCGCTGGACGGCGCGACGGCGTCGTGCCGTCGCCAGGCGCCCCCCCCCGTCCGGGGACTCATCAGCGCCGTCGAGGCGAGCGAAGCGCGGCTAGGCAAGCGGAGCACCGAGTGATGGGCGAGGCCGCGCGGGTGGCGATCGTGACGTTCGCTCACCTCACCGACATCGGCCGGGTCCGCACCCGAAACGAGGACTTCGTCGGCGCCTTCGAGCCGGAGGATCCGGAGCTTCTCCAGTCGCGCGGACGTCTCTTCGTCGTCGCCGACGGAATGGGCGGCTACACGCGGGGCGACGTGGCCAGTCGCCTCGCCGTCGAGTCGCTGCACCACACGTATTACGAGGCCGCGCGCTCGGAGCCGCTCCCGGAGGCGCTGCGCGTCTCCGTCCAGATCGCCAACGAGGCCGTGTATCGCGAGAGCCGGCTCGCCGCGGGCGAGGGGCCGATGGGGACGACGCTCACCGCGCTGGTCATCCGCGACCACGACGCGTTCCTGGCCCACGTGGGCGACAGTCGCGCCTTTCTGGTCCGGGGCCGCCAGATCCGTCAGCTGACCGAGGACCACTCACTCGTCGCCGAGCTGGTCCGCGGCGGCGTGCTCAGCGCGACGGAAGCCGAGCACCACCCGAGCGCCCACGTCATCCTGAGGGCCCTGGGCCTCGCCGAGGACGTCGAGATCGAGGTTCAGGGACCGCTCGCGCTCCAGAGCGGGGACGCGCTGGTGCTGTGCACGGACGGTCTCACGCGACAGGTGAGACCGCACGAGATCCGGCGGCTCGCGCGGATTCGACCGCTGCGCCGCGCCTGCGAGAAGCTGGTGGCGCTGGCGAACGAGCGCGGGGGGCCGGACAACATCACTTTGGAGCTGATCCGGTTCGGGTCGCGGAGGTTCCTGCCCGCCGCTCTGCGGTCACTTCGCGTCTGGTAGCCCTCACGGCGCGCGAGACGCCGCGCCGCATCAGTTGCGCTCGGCCAGGGTCTGACGAACTCGCCGCAGCTCTTCCTTGAAGGCCGCGGCGTCGCGAGCTTGAGGGTATCGCGTCAGGTAGCGCTCCCACTCCGAGGCGCCCCGGTGCAGCTCGCCGAGCTTGACCAGGACGGTGCCGCGATCGCGGACGTGCATCGGCGCGTCGGCCTCGACCACGAGGAGCCGGTCGATGACGGCGAGCGCCTTGGCCCAGTCCTCTCGCCGCGCGTAGATGCCCTGGAGATTGCGAAGCATGCGCACGACGATCTGGGCCTTCGTCGCCGGGACGAAGTGCGTGTCGGTCAGCTCGACCGGGCGGCCGACGACGCGCGAGACGATCGCCTCGGCCTCGTCGCGCCCGAGCCGCCGGCCGCCGCCGAACGGGTCGAGGACAAGGAGCTCGTCGCCGACGCGAGCCCCCACGCAGAAGTGGCCCGGCAGCCCGATCCCCTGGATCTCCAGGCCGACCCGCCGGCCGACCTCCATGACGAGCACCGAGAGCGTGATCGGAATGCCGAGCCGGCGGTCGAGGACGTCGTTGAGGCAGCTGTTGCGCGGATCGTAGTAGTCGTCGGCGTTGCCCCTGAAGCCGGCCCCGTCGAACAGGAAGCCGCACAGTCGCTCGACGGCGCGCCGCCGATCGCCGATCTTGGCGGCGGCCGAGCGCGCGGCGAGCCCGTCGAGCTGGGCCAGCGAGCGCTCCGGCGCGAGGTCGGGATACTCGAGGCGCGCCACCGCGAGCGCGGCGCCGGCCAGATCGATCTCGGCGACCTGCACGAGGTCTCTGAACTCGTGGAGCGCGCGGTCGAGGCTCACGGACGCTCAGCAGCCCGGGGCGTGATGGATGCCCGCCGTGGCGAGCGCCTTCTTCTGGAGCTCGTCGGCGAGCTCCAGGGTCCGGCGGGCGGCGCGCGTCGCCGCCGCCTGAGCCTCCGCTGTCGTCGCGAGCCGGAGCAGGAGCGTCCGCCCGAGCTCGTGGTGATAGCGCTCGTCCGGCTCGATCACGTCGCGGTACATCGCCGCCGTCTCGCGGTCACCCGCGTGGTCGCAGAACTCGATGAACTGCCGGTTCTTCACGACCGCGATCGCCTCGCGCGTGAACTGGCCGGCCGCCACGCGCTCGACCGTGGTCTTGAGCGTGTCCAGGTACTGGAACAAGGGCCCGTAGCCCTTCGCGAGCGGATCGAACGAGGTCGCGGCGAAGCCGAGCGCGCGGAGGCGTTCCGCGATCATCCGGTAGTGCTTGGCCTCGTCGCCGACCTGCCGGGCCAGCGCGAGCTTCACGTCCACGTCGTCGGTGGTGACGAGCCAGCGCGCCGCGATCTCGGTGGCCTCGATCTCGTTCCGCAGCGCCACCTTGAGCAGGTTGAGCACGTTCAGGTCGCCCTCGACCTCCGGCTTGAGCGTGTCGGCGGGCGCCAGCAAGCCGAGACGGCGCTGGTTCTCGCCGTCGAGCTGGGCGACGAACTCCTGGGCGGTCATGCGCTAACTCCTTCCTTCAGGAGACGCGGCAACTCCTGGGTGAGCGTCTCTTTCGTGACGACGCGATCGCACCGCGAGTGCCAGGGCTGCGTCTGCCGGCCCAGCGCGTGGGTCGTGTAGCCGAGCACGGGCGAGCGCGCGCCGGCGAGCGCCGTGAAGAGCCGAGCGTAGTCGTAGCCCGCCGTGAGGTCGACCAGGACGAGCCGCGGCCCGTGCGCGAGCGCGGCCTCGACCTCTGCGGGGGTTCGCGCGAACTCGACCCGCACGCCGGCGAGGCGGCCGGTCTCCCGGATGCGCGCGACGAAGAAGAGATCGCTGACGACGGCGAGGACGGGCGCCTCGCCGTCCCCGGCCAGGCCGGGATCAGTCGTCTTGTTCACGGATGCCGAGCCAGTGCTTGTTCCACTCGGCGACGTGGGCGAGCGTGGAGAGATCGCGCATGCGGTCGAGGTAGACCTTCCCGTTCAGGTGATCGGTCTCGTGCTGGCACACGCGCGCGAAGAAGTCCTTGGCGATGACGTCGACCGGCAGGCCCTCCCGGTCGAGACACTGCAGGCGCACCGACGTGTAGCGCGGCACCATCCCGCGCATATCGGGCACGGAGAGACATCCCTCCCAGCCCTCTTCTATCTCGTCGGTCAGCGGCGTGACGACGGGATTGACGAGGACCATCAGGGGCACGGCCGGAGCGTCCGGGTAGCGGGGATTGCCGAGCACCTCGATGACGGCGATCTGCTTGAGCGTGTGCACCTGGTTCGCGGCGAGCCCGGCGCCGTCGTACTCGCGCATGGTCTCGAGCATGTCGTCGATGAGCCGCTGCACGGCTGGCGTCCGAAGCGACGCGGGATCGACGCGCTCGGCGACCTTCCGGAGCACCGGGTGACCGAGCCGCGCGACTTTCAGAATCGCCATGACAGCTTGAAGTTTACCACGCGTCCCTTCGTCTCGATCTTCCCGACTTTCCGCACACCCTCGGCCAGCCGTCGGGCGTCGGCCTCGATGCACGTCATGACCGACGCGGCCTCGCCCGGAATCCGCATGAGGATCGACGCCGTCGACCCGCCGTACATGGCGCCGTAGTAGATGCCGGCGAGCATCACGATCGCGCGTCGCGTCGAGGCCGAACGTCGCCGGAAGGAGCAGGCTGATGCCGGCCAGCGGCCCGACGCCCGGGAGCACGCCGACCAGCGTTCCCACGACGCAGCCGACGACCGCGTAGAGCAGGATGGGGGGCGACAGCGCGACCGAGAACCCGAGGGCGAGATTGGCGAGGGTCTCGGCCATCAGAGACCGAGCGGTCCCCGCGGTAGCGGCACCCGGAGCAACGTGTCGAAGAGGACAAAGGCCCCGGCGGCGAACGCGATCGACAGCACGGCGGTGAAGAGCGCGCCCCGGCGCTCGACGACGCGAAGCAGGAACGCGAGCGAGAGCGCGATGGTCAGCCGGAAGCCGATCCGCTCGAGCGCCAGCGCGGCGAAGGCGCAGACGAGGAAGATCGCCACCGCGTGAGGCCACTCCGTCCAGCCGACGCTCGCGAGCGCCGGCGCCTTGCCGGCACACACGACCAGAGAGCGCGCCGAGGCACATGAGCACGATCGCGAGCGCAACCGGCATGTATGCGGGGCCGGGATGGCGGAGGCTGCCGAGCGGCAGGCGCCGGCTCTCGAAGAGGACGACCAGCGAGAGCAGGACGAGGGCGCCGCCCGCAACCCGCTCGGTCGTCAGCATCGCCGCCGGGCGGCTAGCCCTTCGCCGCCAGCGCGCGCCAGATCTTCTCGGGAGTGAGCGGCATGTCGAGATGCGTGACGCCGAACGGCGCCAGCGCGTCGACCACGGCGTTCACCATCGCCGGCGGAATCCCGATCGTTCCCGCCTCGCCGATCCCCTTGACGCCCAGCGGATTGTTCGGCGAGGGCGTGTGGGCGTGGCCGATCTCGGCGTGCGGGACGTCGTCCGCGCGCGGGACGGCGTAGTCCATGAGAGTGCCGGCGAGCAGATGGCCGTCGCGGTCCAGGATGGCGTCTTCCAGCATCACCTGGCCCCAGCCCTGGGCCAGCGAGCCCTCGAGCTGGCCGTCGGCGAGGAGCGGGTTCACGATCGTCCCGGCGTCGTCGAGCCACACGATACGCTCGGGGGTCACGGAGCCGGTGTCGCGGTCGATGCGCACCGAGACGACGAAGGCGCCCGCGCTCCACACCTCACCCTCGGGGCTGAAAAAGCGCGTGGCCTCCAGCCCCGGCTCGGTGCCGGGCGGCAGCCCCTGCCCGCGATAGGCGACCTCGGCGACCCGCGCCCACGTGACATGACGACCGGGCGCGCCGACGACGCCGAAGCCGCCGTCGACGGCGACGACGTCCTGAGCCGCCGCCTCGAGCATTCCCGCCGCGAGCTTGCGCGCCTTCTCGCGGACGTCGCGCGCCGCCAGCGCCAGGGCGGATCCGCCTAGCGCGGTGCTCCGGCTCCCGAACGTGCCGATCCCCTGCGGGGCGCCGTGCGTGTCGCCGTGGCGAACGGTCACGGCCTCGGGTGCGACGCCGAGCTCGTCGGCGACGATCTGGGCGAACGTGGTCTCGTGGCCCTGGCCGTGCGCGCTCGAGCCCGTGACGGCGAGCACCGCGCCGGTCTGCTCGACGCGAATCTGGCCGCTCTCCCAGCCCAGGCCCGAGGGCTCGACGTACGTCGCGACGCCCACGCCGACCACCTCGCCGCGGGCACGCCGCGCCGCCTGCGCGCGCCGGAGCCCGGCGTAGTCGGCGATCGCGAGAGTCCGCTCCAGGAGATCTGCGTAGTCGCCCGAGTCGTAGACCTGCCCCGTCGCGGTCCTGAACGGGAAGCGCTCCTTCGGGATGAGATTGCGCCGGCGCAGCTCGACCGGATCGAGCTCGAGCGACCGCGCGGCCTCGTCGACGAGCCGCTCGATGAGAAACGCGGCCTCCGGGCGTCCCGCGCCGCGATAGGCGCCGACGGGCGGGGTCGTGGTGAACACGCCGACCGACTGGATGTCGACGTGCTCCACCAGATAGGATCCCGGCAGACAGCGCCCGTGGTTCTGCGGCGTGCCCCCCACCGTGACCGCGAGGCTCGAGCCGAGCGGCTGGCGAATCCGGGCTCGCAGACCCGTGATCCGACCGTCCGCGTCGAGCGCCAGCTCTCCGGTCGATTTGCCGCCGCGGCCGTGATTGGTCGTGAGCAGATCTTCCGAGCGCGTCGAAATCCACTTGACCGGTCGGTTGAGACGCCGCGCGAGCCACGCGACCAGCACTTCTTCTCGGTACGGGCCGCCCTTCACACCGAAGCCGCCGCCGACGTCGGGGGCGATCACGCGCACGCGCGCCTCGTCCAGGCCGAGCATGCGCGCTAGCGAGGACCGGATCCGGAACGGCGCCTGGGTCGACGTCCACACCGTGAGCTCGCCGGTGTCGGGATTCCAGCGCGCCAGCGCGCCGCGCGGCTCCATCGGCACGCCGCAGAGGCGCTGCTGCTGGACGGTCACGGTCACGCGGTGCGCCGCGTCGCGGAACGCGCGGTCCGGGTCGCCGTGGCGCCACGCCACCGTGAGCGCGCGGTTGTCGCGGCTCACCGGGACCACCTGCGGCGCGCCGGCCGCCAGAGCGCCGTCGGGATCGGCGACGCCGTCGAGCGGCTCGTAGTCGACGGCGAGCCGGTCGAGCCCGTCCGCCGCCTCGTAGGTCGACTCGGCGACGACCGCGGCGACCGGCACGCCCTGCGCACGGACGACGCCGGCCGCCAGCAACGGGTACTCGGGCACGAGCGTCCCGGGCGCCAGCCGCATGAGCGGGACGGGCCCGATCGCGCCGAGATCATCCGCGGTGACGACCGCGACGACGCCGGGCGCGCGCCGCGAGGCGGCCGTGTCGACCGAGCGAATCCGCGCGTGCGCGTGGGGGCTGCGCGCCAGGAGCAGGTGGAGCGCTCGGGCAGCACCGAGGTCGTCGACGAACCGCCCGCGACCGGTGACGAGCGACCGGTCCTCCCGGCGCCGCATCGGTCGTCCGACCCATCCGGTGGGCTCGACCGCGTGCGTCACGTCGATTCGCCTTTCGGGCGGTAGCCGACGAGCTCGAGCAGGTTCCCGTCGGGATCGAGGAAGTAGAGGCAGTCGTGGTCGCCCCAGTCGATCGGCGCATGATACGGCACGCCGCGCGCGGCGAAGAGCGCCTCGGCGGCCTTCAGGTCGTCCCAGCCGACCTCGAAGGCGTGATGGCTCTTGCCGAGCGGATTCCTCACGTCCTCGAGGTCGGCCGGCGCGCGATCGGGCCGGAGGAAGAGCGCGCACGAGGTCTCGCCGCCGCGCATGACGACCTGATCGGCCAGGCGCATCTGGACCGACATGCCGAGCACCTCGCGATAGAACCGCTCGGCGCGTCCGAGATCCGCGACGTCGACGCCGAAGTGATCGAGGCGCTTGACCCTCACGGCGCCACCTCGCGGCCGGCGCGGAGCTTCTCGAGCGCCCACGCGGCCGCGCGGCACACCACCGCATCGGCGTCGCCGAGCGCCCGGCTGAGCGCGCCGGCGGCGCTCCGCTCGCCGCGGTTCGCCAGCACGATGGCGGCGTTTCGAAGAAGCCCGGCCCGCTTCGTCCGCGTGATCGCCGAGCCGCGGAACCGCGCGCGGAACCCCTCGCGATCGAGCTCGAGCAGGGTCTCGAGCGCGCCGAACGACCCGGACGGTCCCAGCGTGGGCTCGCGGCCGGGCTCGGCCTTGCGGTTCCACGGACATACCTCCTGGCACACGTCGCAGCCGAACACCCATTCGCCGATCTGCTCGGCGAGCTCCCCGTCGATGTCGCCGCGGTGCTCGATGGTCAGGTACGAGATGCACCGGCGAGCGTCCAGCACGTAGGGCGCGACGAACGCCCGGGTCGGGCAGGCGTCGAGACAGGCGGTGCAGGTCCCGCAGCGATCCGGCTCGCGCTGGTCGAAAGGCAGCGCGGCGGTCGTGAGCACGATCCCGATGAAGAAGTAGGAGCCGAGCGACGGGGTCAGGAGGTTCGTGTTCTTGCCGACCCAGCCGAGGCCCGCGCGCGCGGCGAGATCGCGCTCGAGGACCGCGCTCGAGTCCACCGCCACCCGGCTCGCGCCGCCGGCCGCGGTGCGGATGAACTCGCCGAGCTCGACCAGGCGCGGCCGGATGACGTCGTGGTAGTCGCGGCCCCGAGCGTAGCGGGAGACCGGCCGCCAGTCGTCGTCCGGCGCGGTCGAGCCGTTGTAGCTCATCGCGACGGCAACGACCGAGCGGCACCCCGGCAGCAAGCGCGCGGGATTCAGCCGGTCGGCGCGGCCGCGATGCAGGTAGCCCATCGTGCCCGCGTACCCGGCGTCGAGCCACGCCTCGAGCGCGGCGCCGTGCTCCGGCGGCTCGGCCGGGCCGATCGCGATCCGATCGAAGCCGAGCTCGCGCGCCCGCGTCTTCACGACCGAGCTCAGCGCGAGGCCCACCAGGCTCAAGTCTTGCGGGCCTTCACGACCAGCTGCGCCCGCGTGAGCGTGCGCCCGCCGTCCTCCAGGAACTTCACGTACTTGAACCACCGGCCGTCCACCTTCCACCGCTCCTGGAGCCCGATCGCCGCCGCCAGGCCTTCCTCCACCGAGGCGAACGCCTTCACGTCGCGCTCGACCTCGAGGTGCTCGACCGCGAAGCCGGTCCGCTTGAGGAGGCGTCGCACGCCCGTCTCGCCGTACGCGAAGCGCGAGGGCCGGCCCGTCTCCTTCCACTGGTCGTTGTGCAGCGCGACGAAGGCGAAGGCCTGACCGGAGCGCAGCGCGCGGCTCGCCCGCTCGGCGATCGCGTCGGACATGCAGAGATAGGCGACGACGAGGTCGGGCTTGAACGGAACGTACTCCTCGACTTCCACGTCGCCCACGACGAAGCGGACGTTGGTGAGCGTGGCGGCCGCGGCCTTCCGGCGCGCCTCGTCGATCGCCCGCGCGTCGCGATCGACACCGACGACCGCGCGGCAGAGCGGCGCCAGCGCCAGTGCCAGCCGGCCCGAGCCGGTCCCGGCGTCCAGCACGGTCAGCTCGCGGAGCGGCTCGGCTCGGACCCGCTCGAGAAATGCCGCGCTGAGTTCCTCGCCCGACTCGGCCGCCCGGCTGTCAGCCGGTGACGGCGCCATCGGATGCGCTCCCGACCAGGCGCGCGTACTTCGCCAGGGCGCCCCACGTGTAGCGCGGCTTCGGGCGCTTGAGGCTCTTCAGGCGCTTCTTGATCTCGGCGGCCGAGAGCTCGACGTCGAGCCGGCGCTTCTTGATGTCGACGACGATCGTGTCGCCGTTGCGCAGCGCCGCGATCGGGCCGCCCTCGGCGGCCTCGGGCGCGACGTGGCCGATCATGAAGCCGTGGGTCGCCCCGGAGAAGCGCCCGTCGGTCATCAGCGCGACGGTGTCGCCGAGGCCCGCGCCCTGCAGGGCGCCCGTCACGTGCAGCATCTCGCGCATGCCCGGCCCGCCCTTGGGCCCTTCCCAGCGGATGACGATCACGTCGTTGGGTTTGATCTTCCCCGTCTTCACGGCCTGGAACGAATCCTCCTCGCGCTCGAACACCCGGGCCGGGCCGCGATGGAAATCGCGCTTCTGGCCCGAGATCTTGGCCACGCACCCGTCGGGCGCGAGATTGCCCCAGAGGATCACGAGGCCGCCCTCGGGCTTGATCGGATTGGACAGCGGCCGGATGACTTTCTGGCCCGCGGTCTCCTTCGCGGCGCGCGCTTCCTCGCCGAGCGTGCGGCCGGTGACGGTCGGCGCGTCGCCGTCGATGAGTCCGGCGTCGAGCAGCCGCCTGGCCACGACCGCCATGCCGCCGGCGTCGTGCATCTCGGGCGCCGTGTAGTTGCCCCACGGCCGCATGTCGGCCAGCAGCGGCGTCTTGCGCGAGATCTTGTCGAACTCGTCGATGGCGAGCTTGACACCTGCCTCCTTGGCGACAGCGAGCAGGTGCAGGACCGCGTTGGTCGAGCCGCCCGTCGCCATCACGCCGGCGATCGCGTTGTGGAGCGACTTCCGCGTGATGATCTGCCGCGGCCGGACGCCCTTGCGCAGAAGATCCATCACGAGCTTGCCGGTCTCGAACGCGACTTCCTCCTTGCGCGGGTCGGTGGCCGTGACGCCGTTGAAGCCCATCGGCGACACGCCGAGCATCTCGAACGCGGTCGACATCGTGTTGGCCGTGAACTGGCCTCCGCACGCGCCGGCGCCCGGGCAGGCGCGGCTCTCGATCTCGTTCAGCTCCTTCGCGTCGATCTTCTTGGCGTTGAACGCGCCGATCGCCTCGAAGACCTCCTGGATCGTGAGGCGGCGGCCCTTGTACTCGCCGAAGGCGATCGAGCCGCCGTAGAGCATGACGCTCGGCAGGTCGAGCCGCGCCATCGCCATCACCATCGCCGGGATGGTCTTGTCGCAGCCCGAGATGCCGACGAAGCCGTCGAGCAGATGGCCGCGGACGACCAGCTCGACCGAGTCGGCGATCGTCTCGCGGCTGATCAGCGAGGCCTTCATGCCCTCGCTACCCATGGCGATGCCGTCGGTGATGCTGATCGAGTTGAACTCGATTGGCGTGCCGCCGGCGGCACGGATGCCTTCCTTCACCTTCTCGGCCAGCTTGCGGTGGTTCCAGTTGCAAGGCGTGATCTCGATCCAGCAATGGGCCACGCCGACCAGCGGACGCTTGAGGTCCTCGTCGGTGAAGCCGATCGCCTTGAAGTACGAGCGGGCGGCCGCCCGGTCGGCGCCGTCCACGAGGGCGCGGCTCTGGTGTCGCGGATCGAACGTCATGCGGATGCCTCCTTCCGTCGCTTGGCGACGAGGAACGTGAACCGACCCTGCTGCACGACCTCGCCGTGCTGATCGAGAATCGTACGCTCGTCGACGATGAGCCCGGCGTCGCGCATCGGCCGCTTCGAGACGATCCGCGAGCTGGTGTGCATCGTGTCGCCGACGCGCAGCTCCCTCACGATCTTCCAGTCGAGCGCAACGAACGCCTGCACCGCCATCGGCGGGTCCTTGACCCGCCAGCCGAGCCCGATGGCCATGCACAGGGTCAGCACGTCCGGGATCTCGCCCGGCTCGGTCGACAGCTCGCGCGTGAGGCCCTGGTACATCTCCACGTGGGCCGCGGTCACCGTGATGGCGGGCGTCGTCTTGGGCTGGTCGACGACGATGTCCTCGAAGTAGGTGGCGGAGGTCACGGGCGCTTCTGCACGACCAGATCGGTCTGGCCCTGCTGGACGACCTCGTCGCGCTGATTGAGGATCGTGCGGTCGAGCGTGATGAGCCCGCGGTCGGGCTTGTCGAGGTCACGCTTGTCGACCACCTTCGCCCGGAGCCGGATCGTGTCGCCGATCTTGACCGGCGCCTTGAACTTCCAGCGCAGCCCGCCGGACCCGAGCGTCGCGTAGGGCGCCGTGGCGCGCGTGAAAAGACCCGACTGGATCGCCAGGCACAGCAGGCCGTGGGCGATGCGCTCGCCGAACACCGTGCGCTTCATGAACTCGGCGTCGGTGTGCAGGACGTTGTAGTCACCGGAGAGCCCGGCGAACATCACGATGTCGGCCTCGGTCACCGTGCGCCCAGGAGACTCGTACTCCTCGCCGAGCTCGATCTCCTCGAAGTAACGTCTGTGATCGGCCATGCGCGCCGTCAGGATAGCACAGCGGGCACGCGCGGTCGGAGGAGCACGGTATGGCAGACTCTCGCAGATCCCACCTGACGCGTCGCACGTTCCTCAAGGGGGCCGGAGTCGCGACCGCGGCCGCGGTTTCACCGACCATCATCGTCCGCGGCGCGAAGTCGGACACGCTCAAGATCGGCCAGTGGACCCATTTCGTGCCCGCGTTCGACGAGTGGTTCGAAAGAGACGGTGCGGCCCTCGACGTAACCCAGATCGATAAGGCCCTGCCGGAAAGCGCGGGCGCATCGGTGAGACTCGGGGTAGATGCGCGCCCGACTATCACGCCTCCAGGTAGGCCGCGACCTTGACTGTCAGGGAGCGCCGATCTCCCGCCGCACGAGCGCCGCTCCCGCCACCAGCGCGCGTAGCTTGCCTCGAGCCACTTCGCGGTCGAGCGGCACCATGCCGCAGTTGGTGCACGGGTAAAGGCGCTCGGGCGGCACGTACGGCAGCACGCGCCGGATCGTGGCGGCCACCTCCACGGGCGTCTCGATTGTGTCCGTCGCCACGTCGATCGCACCCACCAGGACGTCTTTGCCCTTCAGGAGCCCGAGGAGTGAGACGGGCACGCGCGCGTTCGCGCACTCGACCGAGACCTGGTCGATCCGGCTGGCCGCGAGCGCGGGGAACGTCTGCTCGTACTGGCGCCACTCGGAGCCGAGCGTCGCCTTCCAATCCGTGTTCGCCTTGATCCCGTAGCCGTAGCAGATGTGAACGGCGGTCTTGCAGGAGAGCCCCTCGATCGCGCGATGGAGCGCCTCGATCCCCCAGGCCCGCACGTCGTCCATGTACACGTTGAAGGCGGGCTCGTCGAGCTGGAGGACGTCGAGCCCAAGCGCCGCGAGCTCGCGCGCTTCTTCATTGATCACCCGCGCGAACTCCATCGCCAAACGGCGCCGGTCGCGATAGTGCTCGTCGGCGAGCGTGTCGACGATCGTCATCGGCCCGGGCACCGTGAATTTGAGCGGCTTCGTCGTGTGGGCTCGCGCGAATGCGACCTCCTCGGCGTGGACGGACCGTCGGCGCGCGAGCGGCCCGGTCACGGTGGGCACCTCGGCCTTGTAGCGGTCGGCGCGGATGCCGATCGTGACGCGACGGGTGAAGTCGACGCCGTCGATCGCCTCGAGGAAGCCGTGGACGAAGTGCTGGCGCGACTGCTCGCCGTCGCTCACGATGTCGATGCCGGCGGCCTCTTGCTCGCCCAGCGCCACCAACACCGCATCGCGCTGGCCCTCGGCGAGCGCCGGGCCCGACAGGTTCCAGGGCGCCCACAGCACGCGTGGCTTCGCGAGCCACGAGGGTTTGGGCAGGCTGCCGGCGATCGTCGTCAGGAGCATGCCGCGGTTCTAGCAGACTGGCCGGCGCCTGTCCACATCGCGCGCTTCGCGGCACGGAAACCTCGACACTCGTCGCGGTCGCTGGATATAATTCCCGCGGTCGGCCTGCGGGCCGCTCGACAATTCAGCACGACGAGGTGGGCACCTGCATTTCGCCGACGAACGCTTGATCCCCGTCTGGGAAAAAATCCAGAACCGGCAGCGCCTCACCCGCGACGACGGCCTCCTCCTCTTCGAAACCGACGATCTCCTCGGCCTGGGCCGCATGGCCGATCACGTCAAGACCGCGCGCGAGGGCGACCGCGTCTACTTCGTCCTCAACCGCTACATCTCGCCGACCAACGTCTGCGTCCTCTCCTGCGCCTTCTGCGGCTTCGCCCGCAAGAAGGGCGAGGCCGGAAGCTTCGAGTACACGGTCGAGGACATTATCGGCATGGTCAGCGAGGACGTCCGCGAGGTGCACATCGTCGGCGGCCACCATCCGGAGTGGCCGTTCGAGTACTACGAGCGGATCATCGCCGGCCTGCACACCGCGCGCCCTCGTGTGCAGATCAAGGCCTTCACCGCGGCCGAGATCGACTACTTCTGGCGGCGCTGGAAGATCGAGCCGTCGGAGGCGCTCGCGCGCTTGAAGGACGCGGGGCTCCAGACGATGCCGGGCGGCGGCGCCGAGATCTTCTCGCCGCGCCTGGCCAGGCAGCTTCGCTACGCCGGCAAGGCCGACGGCGACCGCTGGTGCGAGATCCACGGCATCGCCCACTCGCTCGGGATCCGCACCAACGCCACGATGCTCTATGGCCACGTGGAGACCCGCGCCGAGCGGGTCGATCACCTGCTCAAGCTTCGCGAGCAGCAGGACCGCTCCGGCGGCTTTCTGACCTTCATCGCGCTCCCCTATCAGGTCGGGGCGACCAGGCTCGTGCCGCGCTCGACACCGCCCGCCGATAATCTAAGGACGATCGCGGCGGCGCGGCTGCTGCTCGACAACTTCCCGCACGTCGAAGCGTACTGGGTGCTCCTCGGCGAGGAGACGGCGTCGGTCGCCCTGCACTTCGGCGCCGACGACGTGAACGGCACCCTCGAGGACGAGCGCGTGCAGCACATGGCGGGCGCCGAGACGCCGGCCGGCCTCGCGCGCGAGCAGCTCTTCCGGATCATCCGCGACGCCGGCAAGGTACCGGTCGAGCGCGACGCGCTCTACAACGTGATCCGTGTCTGGGACCGCGAGGGTGTCGCCGCGTGATCGGGGCGGCGATCCTTCCATGATCGAGGCCATTCGGGAGAAGGTGCTGCACGGCAAGCGCCTGGACCGCGCCGAGGGGCATTGGCTCCTCGCCGAGGCGCCGCTGCTCGAGCTGGGCGCGGTCGCCGCCGAAGCCCGATACGCGCGCTTCCCCGAGAAGGTCGTGACGTTCGTGATCGACTCGAATCCGAACTACACGAACGTGTGCGTCACCGACTGCCAGTTCTGCGCGTTCTACCGCAAGCCCGGCGACCCCGAGGCCTACACCCTGACGGTCGACGAGGTGCTGGCCAAGGTCGATTTCGCCGCCTCCCGGGGCGCCACGACCGTGCTCCTGCAGGGCGGCCACAACCCGGCCCTGCGGCTCGACTACTACACGACCATCGTGCGCGAGACGCGCCGACGCTTCCCGCAGGTGACGCCGCACTTCTTCACCGCGTCGGAGATCCGGACCGTCGCGCAGGTCGAGCGCCTCTCGGTGGGCGACGTCCTCGATCGCCTCTGGGAGGCGGGGCAGCGGACACTCCCGGGCGGCGGGGCCGAGGTCCTGTCCGAGCGGGTGCGCCGGCGGATCGAGCCGAAGAAGGGCGGGCCCGACACCTGGCTCGACGTGCATCGCGAAGCCCATCGCCGCGGCTTCAAGTCGACGGCGACGATGATGTACGGCCACGTCGAGCAGATCGACGATCTGCTCGAGCACCTCGACGTGATCCGCGAGCTCCAGGACGCCTTCGGGGGCTTCACCGCGTTCGTGCCGTGGTCGTTCAAGCCCAACAACACCCTGCTCGAGAAGTGGATCAAGCACCCGAAGGGCCCGAACATGTACCTCAGAATGCTCGCCGCCTCGCGCCTCTACCTCGACAATTTCCCCCACGTCCAGGCCTCGTGGTTCTCGGAGGGCAAGCGCACCGGCCAGATCGCGCTCCACTTCGGGGCCGACGACTGGGGCGGCACCTTGCTCGAGGAGAACGTGCACAAGGCCGCCGCGTTCGTGAACACGATCGGCGTCGACGAGATCGTCACGCTGATCCGCGAGGCCGGCTTCACTCCCGCCCAGCGTACGACCGAGTACGAGATCCTGAGGCGGTACTGAGGGAAAGCACGGATAGGGCGCGCTCGCGCCCTTTTCGAGCGAAACTACCCCGTAGGTTCTACACACCCCCGGCGGGCGACGAGCACAAGACCGCGTTTCCATTGCTCGCGATCGGTTGGCCGGCCTTTTGAAATAACGACGGGCATGTGGCGGCGCGTGCGCCCGCGAATCGGGAAGCTACTGACCTGGCTTCGTGTTCCCGGCATCATCGTCGAACAGACCTACGAGGCCGCGATCACGCCGGCGACGGTGCGCGTCCACCTGGGGCCGCTGTTCTCCGTCGTCAGCGTGAACGGCCTGGACGTCTATTTCCACCGGTTGACCGGCAAGATCGACGGCGTCGGATTCAGCCCACCGGCGGGTTACACACCGGACGAAGCTCCCTGACGAGATCGTCGAGCCGCCACGACCGCACGATCGGCGGGACGAGCTCAAAGCTGAAGCTGAGATCCGCGTGCATCGTGATGCAGACGTTGTTCCCGTTCAGGTGCTGAACCAGCTGCGCCAGGACGTCGCCGGTCTCACCGATGTAGACCCACGTCGTCCCGCTGCGGAGCGCATAGACGCCCGACTCCGGCGGTGCGTTGAGAACGACGGCGGCCATGCTGAACGGATAGCTGTTCGGATTCTTCCACGGCATCCCCAGTACGCTCTTGTAGCAGGCGCACCCTGTCAATCAGGTATTCCCCTATCGGTCTGGACCCCTATCGGTCTGGATCCCTGACGGCGGGCGACTAGATCGGATCGATCTGGGGGACTTCGGGGATCAGCCCCTTGGCGTAGGCCATGCCGAACAGGCGCTCGATCGCGGCGCGGCCGTCGCAGCCGAGCGCCAGCGTGTAGTCGTTGACGTACATGAGCACGAAGCGCCGGCACGTCTCCTTGTCGATCCCGCGCCCGTAGCGCATCGCGTATTCGAGCGCCTCGTCGACGTGTGCGTGGGCCCACGCGATCGAGTCGCGCAGCCCCTGGGAGAGCGCGCGATGGAGGTCCTCGCCGAGATCGCGACGCATCACGTTGACGCCGAGCGGCAGCGGCAGGCTCGTGTCCTGTTGCCAGGCCTCGCCCAGGTCCAGGACCTTCGTCAGCCCCATCCTCTGGTGCGTGATCTGGCCCTCGTGAATCAGCAGACCCAGCTCGGCCTGGCCGTCCAGCACCGCCTGCGGGATCTTGTCGAACGCGACCTCGATCAGGGGCGGGTCGCCGACGTACAGGCGCAGGAGCAGCGCCGAGGTCGTGTGCTTGCCCGGAATCGCCACGACGCGCTCCTCGAGCGAGGCCCGCGGGATCGGCTCGCGCGCGACGAGGATCGGGCCGTAGCCCTTCCCCATCGACGCGCCCGGATCCATCATGCGATACCGGTCGGCGATGAGCAGGTAGGCTGCGAAGGACACCGCGGTCACCTCGAGCTCGGCGGTGCGCGCCCGACGGTTCAGCGACTCGATGTCTTCGAGGACGTGCTCGATCGTCACGCCCGGGATCTTCACCTTCCCGGCGGTGAGCGCGTAGAACATGAACGCGTCGTCGGCGTCGGGGCTGTGGCCGATCCTCACCGTGGCCATGGCAGGCTCCTAGTCGCCGGCGAAGCCGAGCCGGAGCTCGCCGGCGCGGATCGCGCGGATGATCGCGTCGCGATCGCGCCTGGCGTCGACCTCGACCCACGCCCGGCCGAAGTGGATGGGGCCGTGCGCATCGTCGGTCGCGATCTTGACCAGCGGGATCTCGGACGATTCGTAGACGGGGTGACGCGTGCCGGTCTCGGTCACTTCGATCGCGTCGAGCTTGAGGCCGCCGGCGCCGATGCGACGGATGCGCTCGAGCGTTTGCGCCACGCTGAGATGGTAGCGCGCCGGGTGATTCAGGACATGGAGCGTCTCGCGCTCGCCGGACACCCGGCCGATGTGCTGGTCGAAGCGCGGCCAGTTGAGCTCGACCCCGTGGAAGAGGAGCAGCTTCGACGCGACCTGGGGCATCGCGCTCCAGTAGCGGTCGTCGATCCAGTTCTCGTGGTCGGTGATCGCGAGGAAATCGTAGTCGAGCGCCTCGTAGGCGGCGACGAGCTGGGCCGGCTCCTTGACACCGTCGGAGAAGGTCGTGTGAGCATGCAAGTTGCCCCGGAGCCAGGGCATCAGCCGCGCGCTTTCCGGGGAACGTTCGGTCGGATCACCGAATCAGGGCTTGGGGGCCGGACGGCGGGCGGGCGGAGGCCCGTCCCACGTGATCGAGAAGCCGAACGCGAAGACACCGTTGCTTTCGCTCCACCCGGTGTGAGGCGAGCCGACCGGGGTGCTCGGTGAGACCCACCCGGCGACCCCATAGCGGCCGCTGGAGGTGGGAGTCTCGCGCGGCCTGGACATCGGCCCGATGAACGCCGGATCGTGCTGCACCTGCCCCCCGCGCGGATAGCGGTCCGCATCGCTGGGCCGCGTCTCGTCCTGGAGTCCAGGCGGGATCACGTCGCGCTCCTCGCGCGGTGGCGCAGGGGCGGGTTTCCTGATCTCGACGTCCTGCGACCAGGCCGGTGTCGCGAAGAGCACGGCAAGGGCGAGCGCCAAGGCGCGCTTCATATATAGGATTGTACCGCCTCGACGACTGGCGCGACACCTATCGCTAACCCGGCAATAACCCTCGCGAGTGAGGGCCCGAATTCCGGAGTCAGGTCACGCGCGACACGCGGCCAGGAGCGTCCCGACGTCGTCCTGCGAGTCGAGCGACAGGGCGGCCCGCTCGATCGCCGCCACCCGGTCGGCTGGGAGCGCACGCCGCGCATTGTCGCGGAACTTGGCGACGATCGCGTCGGGCTTGAGAGGCCGCGCCGCGCCCCCGCGCCCATCGGGCTCCCGCGCCTCGACGAGCCGGCCGTCGCGGAGACGAACGCGGACCCAGCCGGGGAACCCATCGGGGAAGCGCGCGGTCGGATCGACGGTGTGCTCGACACGGGCGGCCAGCGCCAGGGTGCGCTCGTCGCGAATCCGGTCCTTCGTGTACGTGTCGAGCCCGACGCGGCCGTCCACCAGCGCCGCGGCGACCGAGTAGGCCAGGCTGAACTGGGCGTCGTACGGAGTGCGCGGCCGGAGCTTCGAAATCGAGTCCGTGCGCCAGCGCGCCGTTGGCGAGCGCGGCAACGGGCGACGCCGCGGTCAGGCGCGAGCCGACCACGCTGCAGGCGCCGCCGCCCCAGCCCTCGACCGCGCCGAGCACCGACGGCGCCAGCTCGGAGGTCGAGGAGGCCAGCGCAATCCCGAGGATGTCGAGCGCGCGCAGGCGAACGCTCGCGACCACGTCCGGCGGGAGATCGTCGAACTGGAGACCCGCGACGAACTCGCTCAGGCGCTCCGCCAAGGTCATGCGGCGATGATCCCGGCGCCGAACGGCGCTATCCGGGCAGCGCGATGTTGCCGTCGGGCTCGCGCACGTTGCCGTTGGGCTCGCGGCTCCGGATCGCGGTGACGAGGCGGCCGTCCGCGTCCTTGACCTCGAATTCCTCGGCCAGCCCGGCTCCGATCATTTGCTGCACGAGCAGCTCCCGGTCGGTGCCGACCGGAGGCAGCTGGTGAGACTTCCAGCGCATGACGAAGTAGCCGCGGCTCACGTGCGGCAGGCGCGCCTCGGCGCGCTGCAGCTCCTGCAGCGCCCGCTCGAGCGCCACGCCCGAGGCCGGCTGCGGCGCGGGACGCGCCAGCCGCGAGGGCGCCATGCGGGTCGGGGCGCGCTCGAACGGCCGGGGCCGCTCGACCTTGAACGCCGGGATGCCGTCGCTCAGATGGATCTGGCCGAAACAGCGCACGCGCAGATCCTTGGAGAGCTCGTCGGCCGACCAGGTCGCCACCCACACCTGCTTGCCGAGCGCGTTCACCGCCTCGACCGCCGGCACGAAGTCGTCGTCGCCCGACACGAGCACCGCCGCGTCGAAGGCGCCGATCGCCGCGTACTGGATGATGTCGGCGACGAGCCGCGTGTCGACGCGCTTCTCGGTAGTGTACTCGTAGTCGGCGCTGCACGCCGGACAGCGCCCGGAGCGGCGCACGCGCAGCTCGCGCTTGACGAAGTAGCCCGGACGGAGCTCGAGGCCCTTGAGAAAGCCCTCGACCAGCGGCGGCGCGTCGGCCGACACGCCGACGTAGTAGTGCGCGCCCGCGAAGATCGCACCGGGACCGCCGACGGCCTGCGTGATCCAGGCAGCCAGCCGATCGTAGTCGACACGGAGCGACTCGTCGTAGCGCTGGAGAGACCGGTAGAAGTTCTGGCCGTCAAAGAAAACGCTGACCTTCATGGGCGGCTCCCGGGCGAAAGAACAAATCGTTAATTCTCTACCGCGGTTAATGGTGGACGATACTGGACTTGAACCAGTGACCTCTGGCATGTGAGGCCAGCGCTCTGCCAACTGAGCTAATCGTCCGTGGCCGGGACGTTAACCACTAACCGAACGGCTGTCAAGCAGTTGTACCGCTGATTCGCCGGGCGACGCGGCCGCGCACGTATGCACTTTCTTACACACCCGTTTTACATACCGCCGGCGCGGAGAGCGCGCTGCTCCAGTCGAGATTCAGCTGGACCCGGGCGTTCCGGGTTCCGGGCGCCGACGAAGATCCCTTTCGAGGCGGTCGAGGCCGGCAGGGCCCCGCCAATGGCGAGCGACCGATCCCACAAGAGTGGGGCCCGGTCGCCCGGATTCTCCTCCCGGAAGGCCCCGCGGAAATTACTGAGGCCCCGCGACCGGCAGCCGGATATTATACGGTGACATGAATTATCGCGGCGTTTATCACGGCGTGATATAGTCCCGCGTCGACATGTCTGCGCGGAGCGCACGCCTGCAGTCGTCGCGCCGGGTGGACTACGAGACGCTCGCCGATCTGCGCTACCACGTTCGCCGCTTTCTCCGGGTGCGCGAAGAAGCCGCGCGGGTGGCGGGGGTCGAACCGCAGCAGTACGTTCTTCTCCTGCAGGTGAAGGGCTTCGAAGGCCGCCGGCCGGCGACGATCGGCGCGCTGACCGAGCGCCTGCAGATCCGGCATCACGCGACGGTCCAGCTGGTCGACCGCCTGGCGCAGCGGGGGCTGGTGCGGCGCCGGCGCGCCGAGCTGGACCGGCGCGGCGTCGTCGTCGAGCTGACAGCGCGCGGCGAGGCCGTTCTGCGAAAGCTGGCGCTCAATTCGCTGGCCGAGCTCCGGACGGGGGGCCCGGCGCTGGCGGCGACCCTGACCCGGGTCATCGAGCTGAACGGCGCGCGCCGGCCGCGGGCGAAGAAGGACGGTCGCTGAGGCACGCGGCCGGCGCCCGAGTCGAGGGCTCATTATCGGCGGCGTGCGCCGCCGGGGAGGTTGGAGGCTCATGACGCGGATGATCGCGATGGCGGTCGGCGCGGCAGTGATCGGCGTGCTCGCCGGGTTCCTGTGGTGGGGGACGGCGACGAACCGGCTGCGTGACGAGGTCCGCACCCTTCAGAACCGGCACGGCGACGAGATCAAGGCGCTGGATGCCAAGCTCAAGAAGACGGAAGAGGAGCTGCAGAGCGAGCGCGAGCGCCGGTTACGTCTGGAGCAGGCGCTGAGCCAGGGCAAAAAGTAGAGCGACCCTGCGGGGTCGAGCCAAGGAGGGCAACCGATGAGAAGCGTCCTGACGATTCCAACCGCGCTGCTGATCCTGGTCGCGACCGGATGCGCGAAACAACCCGCGACGATGCCGGCGTCGGCATCGGCGCCCTCTCCCACGGCGTCCGCGGGCTCGGCGAGCCGGCCCCAGCCGGCGGCTTCGCAATCGGCGACGGGCGCCGGGGCCGCCAGCCGTGCCGCCGCCCCGGCCGCACGCACCGACAGCCCGACGGCGGCGCGGCCGTCGCCGCGCGAGTTCATGGAGAACGCGGCGCTCCGGGACATCAACTTCGATTTCGACAAGTACGACATCCGGCCGGCCGACACGAAGACCCTCGATGCCAACGCGGCCTGGCTCAAGACCAACGCGAAGAGCCTCCTGTTGATCGAAGGCCACTGCGACGAGCGCGGAACGCCCGAGTACAACCTGGCGCTCGGGGAGCGGCGGGCGAAGGCCGCGATGAGCTATCTGACCGCGCTCGGCATCCAGGCCAATCGGATCTCGATCGTCAGCTACGGAGAAGAGCGCCCGCTCTGCAAGGAGCGCGGCGAAGCGTGCTGGGCCAAGAATCGGCGGGCGCACTTCCTGGTCAAGCCCGAGTAAGCTCGCGGGGGGAGACGACGGGGGCCGATGCGACCGCAAGGTCCGTCGGCGCCGCCGAGCGTATAATCCAGGCCGAATCCAGGCCAGGAGATGACGACATGACGCAGCCCGCAAGCGACTCCCCCGCCCACGTCGACGGCCGCGCGGCGGTCGTGAGACAGGACCTCGACAACGTGCTGCACCCGGTCGTCGCCCACCGGCAGCTCGAGGCCGAGCCCCTGGTGATCGTCGAGGGCCGCGGCTCGACCGTCGTCGACGCCGACGGCACCGAATACCTCGACGCGATGGCCGGACTCTGGTGCGTGAATGTCGGCTACGGCCGCACGGAGCTGGCCGACGTGGCCGCCGCCCAGATGCGCGCGCTCCCTTACTATCCCCACACCGCGATGAACGAGCCGGCCGCGAGGCTCGCCGAGCGCGTGAACGGCCTGCTCGGCGGCGACAACCACGTCTACTTCGTCGCCTCGGGCTCCGAGGCGAACGAGGCCGGCTTCAAGTTCGCCCGGCAGTACACCAAGCACGAGAACCCCGGCCAGTACCGCTACAAGACGATCAGCCGCTACCTCGGCTATCACGGGACGACGCTCGCGACCCTCGCCGCCGGCGGCATGGGCGACCGCAAGATGAAGTTCGAGCCGCTCGGCGGCAACGACTTCGTCCACGTGGCCCCGCCCTACTGCTATCGCTGCCCGTTCGGGCTCACCTACCCGTCGTGCGAGCTCGCGTGCGTGAAGAACATCGAGGCGACGATCCAGGGCGAGGGGCCCGACACCGTGTCGACCGTCCTGGTGGAGCCGATCATGAGCGCGGTCGGCGTCGCGGTGCCGCCGGACGACTACCTGCCCGAGGTCGCCGCGGTCGCGAAGAAGTACGGATGCCTCCTGCACATCGACGAGGTCATCAACGGCTTCGGCCGCACGGGCAAGATGTTCGCCCACCAGCACTCGGGCGTGCGGCCGGACATCGTCGCGATCGCCAAGGGCATCGTGAGCGCGTATCTGCCGATCGCCGCCACCGTCGTCCGCAACGACGTGTTCAAGTCGTTCGTCGGCGAGGTGTCCGAGAACCGTCAGGTCTTCCAGATCTCGACGTATGGCGGCCATCCCGTCGCCGCGGCCGTCGCCGACCGCAACATCGAGATCATCTTGCGAGAGCGCCTCGTCGAACGGTCCGCCGAGAACGGCGCGTACCTCCTCGACGGCCTCCGCACCCTGCTCAAGCACCCCTGGGTGGGCGACGTGCGCGGCAAGGGGCTCTTCGCGGGCGTCGAGCTCGTGCGCGATCGCCGCACGAAGGAAGCGGTCCCGGCCGACCGGATCAAGAGCGTCGTCGACTTCGCGCGGCGCAACGGCGTAATCGTCGGCCGCTCCGGGGGCGGCCGCCATCTCGGCAGCACCATCGTGCTCTCGCCACCTCTCGTGATCACGCGCGCCGAGATCGACCGGGTTGTCGCGGTCCTCGACAAGGCCATCGCCGAGATGGGCGGCTCGCTCGGTACCAGCTGATCGTGCCGATCCCCCGGTTCGGTCTCAATCGCTTCGACGCGCGCACGGTCGACGCCTTCGCCGCCGACGTGCGGCGGGCCGAAACCCTCGGCTGGGACGCGGCGTTCCAGCCGGACTCCCAGCTCCGCCGGCGCGACACCTACGTGTTGATGGCGGCGGCGGCGCGCGTCACCGAGCGCATCGTGCTGGCGACGCTCTTGTCGAACCCCGTGAACCGCCACCCGACCGTCACGGCCTCGTCGATCGCCACGGTCGACGAGCTAGCGCCCGGGCGCACCCTGCTCGGCTGGGGCGTCGGCGACACCGCTGTGCGCCTGGCCGGGCTCAAGCCCGCGCGCGTCGGCGAGCTCGAGGCGAGCACGCGCCTGATGCGCGCGCTGCTCGACGGCCGCGCGGTCGACGTCGGCGCGCGCGAGCCCGCGCGCCTGCCGCATCACCGGCCGGTCCCGATCTGGATCGCCGCCGGCGGGCCGCGCACGCTCCGGATGGCCGGCGGCGTCGCCGACGGCGTCTTCATCCGGGCCGGCACTCATCCGGCGAACCTCACGAAGTCGATCCAGGAGATCCGCGCCGGCGCGGCCGCCGCCGGCCGCGACCCGTCCAAGGTGGGCCTGGGCGCCGTGTTCCACACCGTGCTCGTGGAGGATCCGGCCCGCGCGCTGACGATGGGCAAGTCGATGGCCGCCGGCTACTACGAATACTCGCCGATGCTCTTCGACCCTCCGCGTCTGTCCTGGCCCGGGCCCGATCCCGAGAAGCTCAAGCGCGAGCGGAACGTCCTTCCCGATTTTCACCACGCACCCGATCTCGAAGCGAGCGGCAAGGTGGTCGACTTCCTGCCCGACGCCGCCGCGGACGCCTTCTGCCTGCGCGGCGGGCCGGCCGACATCGTCACGCAGCTGCTCGGCGTGCTGCGCTCGGCGCCCGCGGCCTTCGACTACGTCTGCCTACACCCGATCCCGAACCCGGCCTCGCCGGACGATCCCGCGCGAGGCTTTATGGCGCGGGTCGCCCGAGAGGTGCTGCCGCCCGTGCGCGCCGCCCTCGCCTGCGGCGGGCACTAGGGGTGCCGGCGATGGCGAGCCCTCCGCCCGGCCTCAAGGTGCGACAGCGCACACTCGTCTCGGCGCGCGCCCGTCAGACGGAACTGCCGCCGCAGCTGCAGCAGTACGTGCAGACCGGCGAAGCGCTGCTCGCCGAGCCCTTCAAGGGCATCACCGCCGGCGGCAGCGTGGCGCCCGGGCTCTTCCCGATCAAGAAGACGGGCGTGTCCACTCGACAGATCACCGACGCCGCCCGCGCGTTCGTCGATTCCTTGAGCGAGCCTCAGCGCGAGCGCGCGCTCTTCCCGCTGGAGACCGACGTGTGGCGGCGGTGGAGCAACATCCATCCCTACCTCATGCGCCACGGCGTCTCGCTCGACGAGATGAGCCCGGCGCAGCGCGAGCGGGCGCTCGTCCTGCTACGGGAGAGCCTGAGCACGCACGGATTCAAGACCGCGCGCGACGTGATGCGGCTCAACGAGCTGGTCCTGGCGATCACCGGCAGCAAGGCCGAGTATGGCGAGTGGCTCTACTGGGTCAGCGTGATGGGCATCCCGTCGTTCGACGGGCCATGGGGCTGGCAGGTCGACGGACACCACCTCATCGTCAACTGCTTCGTCCTCGGCGATCAGGTCGTGATGACCCCGATGTTCATGGGCTCCGAGCCCGTCGCCGCGCACGAGGGACCGCACACCGGCACGCGCGTCTTCCAGGCCGAGGAGCGGCAGGGCCTGGCGCTCATGCGGGCGCTCACCCCCGAGCAGCGCCAGCGGGCGATCATCGGCGCGGAGCTTCCGGGCGAGGTCTTCACCGCGGCGTTCCGCGACAACTTCGAGATGAAGTACCAGGGCATCGTCACGGGCGATCTCACGACCATCCAGCAGCGGATGCTGCTCGACGTCATCGAGACGTACATCGGGCGGATTCGGCCCGGCCACTCCGAGGTACGGCGCAACGAGATCAAGCGCCATCTCGGTCAGACGTTCTTCGCGTGGATGGGCGGCAGCAACGAGGACTCCGTCTTCTACTACCGGATCCACAGCCCGGTCATCCTGATCGAGTTCGATCACCAGCGCGGGATCGCCTTCGACAACGACGCGCCGTCGCGGCACCACATCCACACGGTCGTCCGAACGCCGAACGGCAACGATTACGGCCGGGACCTCTTGCGCCAGCACCACGCGCGGTTCGACCACACGCAGCCCGGCCACAGTCACTGACGCGAGCGGCGCTCAGTCCTTGTAGGAAGGATCGCTGCGGTCGAGCCGCCGCAGCAGCCCGGGCCAGATCGTCTCGCCGCGGCGGCGCGGCTGGGCCGGGCCGGCGTAGGCCGCATCCAGGACCTCTTTCGGTACCGGGATGAGCTCGCCGCCGCCCGACTGGGCGCGCACCTGGATCGCGCACGACGACTCGAGGAAGTACATCGCGACGAACGCGTCCGCGACCGTCTCCCCCACCGTCAGCAGCCCGTGGTTTCTCAGGATCAGATGCGTGTGGTCGCCGAGGTCGGCGACCAGGCGCGGCTTCTCGTCGTCGCGCGTCGCGATGCCCTCGAAGTCGTGATAGCCGAGGCTCGGGATGACGGACATCGCGTGCTGCGAGATCGGCAGGAGCCCGGCGCGCTGGGTCGAGACGGCGATGCCGCTCACGGTGTGCGTGTGGAGCACGCAGCGCGCGTCGTGGCGCGCGCCGTGGATGGCGCTGTGGATGACGAAGCCGGCCTGGTTCACCGGGAAGGGCGAGTCGCCGATCTTCCGTCCTTGCAGGTCGATCTTCACCAGGCTCGAGGCCGTGATCTCGTCGAAGAAGAGCCCGTACGGGTTGATCAGGAACTGGTCCTCGGCGCCCGGCACCCGCACGGTGATGTGCGTGAAGGTCAGATCCTCCCAGCCATAGCGCACCAGGAGCCGGTAGCAGGCCGCCAGATCCACCCGCACGGCCCACTCCTCGTCCGACACCTTCCCCTTGAGCGATGGAATCTCGAGCCCGGTCGGAGCCATCATCGATCCTTTACTTGATGTTGTAGAGTCGTGCCGCGTTCTCGCACGTGATCTTCTTCTGCACCCGCTCCGAGATCCCGCTCAGGTTCTTCCCGAGTGTGCTGTGCGAGTTCGGCCAGATGCAGTCCGGGTGCGGGTAGTCCGCGCCCCAGATGATGTTGTCCTCGCCGATGAGCGGAATGATCGGCTCGAGATATTGATCCTGCTGGTAGGTCACGTAGCCCTGACGGCGGAAGTAGTCGCTCGGCTTGAGGCTGAAGCCGAGGCTCCGCGCCCGATCCTGGTACTCGGTGTCCATCCGGTCGAACACGTACGGCAGCCACGTTACGCCCGACTCGCCCAGTACGAAATTGAAGTCCGGATATTTCTCGCAGGCGCCCGATGCCAAGAGCGACACGAGCACTTCCATCGTGTCGAGCTGGAAGAGCGACGAGCGCACGAGACGCCACTGGGTCAGGTACTGCTGCTCCATCTGCGGCGTGTCGGGAGCCCGGAGCGCCTTGAAGCCGGTCGAGTGAAACGCGATCGGGAACTTGCACTCGGCGGCCGCCTCCCAGAGCGGGAACCACCCGTCGTGATAGAGCGGCGGCGACATGCGCTTGAACGCGAGATCGCCGCCCCGGAGCCCCATCTTCGCGCAGCGGCGCACCTCGGCCGCGGCCTCGATCGGGTCGGTGTTGGGGATGATCGCCAGCGGGAACACGCGCCGGGGATCGGCGCGCTTGGCGAAGTCGGCGGCCCAGTCGTTGTACATCTTGTCCGCCCAGGCGCGGATGCCGGCGTCGCCGATCAGGTCGTTGATCATCAGGCAGCCGTAGACGATCTCGGCGTCGATACCGTCACGGTCCAGGTCGGCCAGCCGGAGCTCGGGCGTGGTCGGCCGCGGCCTGGCGCCCGGCCGGTAATCCCACTCGAACCCGATGTCCTTCATCTCGTCGATGTGGCCGAACATCCCGCGCTGGTATTTCAGGAAGCCCGGGCCCACGCCGTTCCACATGCCCTTGTCCTGGGCGTCGACGAACCAGTGCAGCCCGTCCTCCAGCTCCTCGACGCGCGGAACCAAGAGCTTCCATTTCCCCGGCGCCTGCGACGACCAGAGGTCGGGCGGAAGATAGGTCAGGTCGATGTGGTTGTCGCCGGAGATCAGGTTGTAGGGCATGACGTCTCCTCTATCCTTAGCCATTCCGCCGGAGCTTCGGATCCCACGCGTCCCGAAGCGTATCACCGAAGAGGTTGAAGCCCAAGACGGCCAGGCTGATGGCCAGGCCGGGGAAGATGGCGAGCCACGGCGCCTGCTCCATGAACGCGCGCCCGGTGCTCGACAGCATCAAGCCCCACGAGGGTGTCGGCGGCTGCGTGCCGACGCCGAGGAAGGAGAGCGTCGCTTCGATCAGGATCGCGTTGCCGAGCCAGATCGAGGCGATGACCAGAATCGGCGCCGTCACGTTGGGCAGGATGTGGCTCAGGATGATCCGCGGATGCCGACAGCCCATGGCCTGGGCAGCTTCCACGTACCGGTTCTGCTTCGCGGAGAGCACCGCGCCCCGCACGATGCGTGAGTTGCCGGGGATGATCACCATGGCAATCGCGATCATCGCATTCGTCGTGCTCGGTTTGAGCACCGAGACGATCGCCAGCGCGAGCACGAGCCCGGGGATCGCCTGGAGGGCGTCCATGACCCGCTGAACGATCAGGTCGAGTTGTCCCTCCCAGTAGCCGCAGAGGAGCCCGATGATCATGCCGGCGGCCGTGCCGATGCCGACGGCGAGCAATCCGACCCAGAGCGAGATGCGGGCGCCGTAGATGATCCGGCTCAGGACGTCGCGGCCGATGTCGTCGGTCCCGAACGGGTGCGCCCGGCTCGGCGCGGATAGCCTGATCTCGGGATGGGTCTCCAGCGGATCGTAGGGCGCCAGCACATCGGCGAAAATCGCCATCAGCACGATCACGACGAGGAGCATCGCCGAGAAGGCGCCAAGCGGCTTCTTCTTCATCGTCAGCCAGAGCGCCTGCGCGCGGCTGATCGTGACGCTCGCCGGATCTTCGAACTGCGCGACGCGGACTGGAACCGTGGCCATCAGCGGCTCACTGGTAGCGGATCCGCGGGTCGAGCCACGCGTACGTCAGATCGACCACCAGGTTCAAGGTGACCAGGGTCGCCGCGACCAGCATCACGTTGGTCTGCACGACCGGATAGTCGCGGTAGAGGATCGCCTCCACCGTGAGCCGGCCCATCCCCGGCAGCGCGAAGATCTGCTCGACGACGAACGTCCCGGCGAGCAAGGTTCCGAGCTGACCGCCGATGATCGTGACGACCGGGATCAGCGCATTCTTCAGCGCGTGCTTGTAGACGACGATCCGGCCCGCGAGACCCTTGGCCCACGCCGTGCGCACGTAATCCTCGCGTAAGGTCTCGAGGACCGTCGAGCGGGTCATCCGCATCGTCGCCGACGAGAGGCGGTAGCCGAGCACGGCCGCCGGCAGCAGGAACTGCTGCAGGTTGCGCCACGGAGAGTCCCAGAAGCTCACGTAGCCGATCGGCGGGATCCAGTGGACCCAGATCGCGGAGAAAGTGATGACGAGCGTCGCGAGCCAGAAGTCGGGAATGGAAAGGCCGGCCACGGCGACGACTCGGCCCGCGTAATCCGAGGGCTTGTCCTGTCGGGTGGCTGACAGAACGCCGACCGGGACGGCGATGACGAGCCCGATGATCATGGCCAGGGTCGCGAGCTCGAGGGTGACCGGAATCGCCTTCCGGAGCGAGACCTGGATCGGCTCGTTCGTGAAGATCGAGTCGCCCGGGCTGAAGCTGACCATCTGCCAAAGCCAGATCAGGTATTGCTCGTGATAGGGCCGATCGAGACCGAGATCCTTGCGGAGCTTCGCCAGCTCCTTCTGGCCGACGTTGCCGGACTCGCCCATCAGGGCGATGAGCGCGTCGCCCGGCATGACGCGCATCAGGCCGAAGACGATCACCGACGAGAGCAGCAGGACCGGAATTGCGAGCAGGAGACGCCGGATCACATACTTCTGCACGCCGCCTCCTCGTCCGCTCGCATCGTGCCGCCCCTTCCGCGCGCTCTCCTATTTATCGAGCCAGAGCCGAGCGATGGTCGGCGACCCGTAGGCATCCGTGCGTCGGATGGCAAGGGCGGCGCCGTTTCGCACGTACGGCTGGAAGACCAGAAAGCCGTTGTCGTACGGCATCCACAGGCGCAGGGCCTGGTCGAACTCGCGGTCGACGATCTTCTTGGTGATCGCGCGCTGCTCGGCGCGATCGGGCGTGCGCCGGAGCTTGGTGGTCAGCTCGTCGACGACGGGGTCGTTGACGCGGAAGAAGTTCTTCGTGGACTTCGAATGCATATACTGATACGTGCGCTCGTCGAGGCCCACCGCGTGTCCCGACTGGAACCCCCAAGACATACCGTCCCACTTGCCCTCGACGAAACGGCCGTAGTACGTGGTGTAGTCCAGCTTGGTGATCTTGACGTCAATGTTGAGGTTCTTCTTCAGATCCTGCTGGACGACCTGGACCTGCGACGACATCTGCGGAAAGTACTCGTAGTAGAACAGCGTCGTGTCGAACCCGTTCGGGTGGCCGGCCTCGCCGAGGAGCTTCTTGGCCTCCGCCGGACGGTATTGCCACCAGGGGCCGAGGTCCTTCAGGGTCGGCGCCTTGTCCTGGTAGTAGATGTACGGAACGCCCCAGCCGGGAATACCGTGGCTCTCGTAAACCGTGTCGACCTGCTTCTGGCGATCGATGGCCATCGAGATGGCGCGTCGGACTCGCACGTCGTTGAAGGGCGGCTTGTCCTGCGCGAGCGCCAGCCCGAACGGCGTGAGCGAGTTGTGGTACGCCTGCACGGCGGAGGCCGGGTTGGTCCTGCGGACGGTCTCCACTTCGGACGGGCTGGCCAGCGAGACGAAATCGCTTTGGCCGGTTCGGAACGCCGCGACGCGGGTCGCAGTGTCAGGCGTCGAGAGGATGACGTACTCGTCGACGTACGGGCGGCTTTTGTCGTAATAGTCGGGGTTCCGCGCCAGGACCACGCGCACCTTGCGCGTGTGCTCCTTGAGCATATACGGGCCGGTGCCGATCATGCGCTTCTTGAGGTCGCCGTCCTCTTCCAGGACTTCGCGAGAGAAGATCACCGTGACGGACTCGGCGACGGCCTGCGGAAACAGGACATTGGGCGTCTGGAGGTGGACGCGCAGCGTGTAATTGTCTGGCGTCTCCATGCCTTCGATCTCGCGAAAGTTGAACGACTGCACACCTTCCTTCGCGTAGGCCTCGAAGCAGTATTTGACGTCGGCCGCCACCAGCTCGCGACCTTTCAGGGGCGGGACGTTGTGCCACTTGACGCCCTGGCGCAGCTTGAACGTCCACATCCGGCCATCCGAACTCGATTGCCAGGATTCCGCCAGATCGCCCTTGAGCGTGAGGTCGCTGGTTCCGGTCGCCTCTTCGGGAAACGCGTAACGGACGAGACGGCTGCTCGTGAGGCCGGCGAACTGGAAGAGCCCGACGGACTGGGTGAGCCGGGGATCGAGGACCGGCGGGTCCCACTGCGAGGCCCGGGCCAGGACCCCACCGCGCTTGGGCGGCTTGGGGCTCGCAGGGATCCATTCCGGATAGGCCGTCGCCGGCTGCGCCGAGGGGCGTCCCCGACTCGCGCCGACGACCAGGGCGGTCATCCCGGCGCCGGTCCAACCCGCGCGCTTCAGGAAGTCGCGTCGCGTCACCTTCCGGCGGGTCGTTCTGCGAGGGGCGGGGCTGGGCATCGACGCTCTCCTTCCCAATCCGGAAATTTCCCAACGAAAACGCCAGTCACGAGTGCGGCGAAGCTCCCATACGCCCCGTGGGAAGTCAAGGGAATCCTCCTTGACGCGGCCTGTCGTCGAGTCGATGCTCGGCCCATCGCGAACAGATTCTGAAAACAACAAACAACCTCTGTGGGAGGTCTTTATGCGGTCCAGGTACCGCCGTATCACGCGGCTGCTCCCCGCAGTCGTCCTCGCGCTCGGGTCGCTCCAGGAGGCGGCCGGTCAAACCTCGCCGGCCGGCGAGGTGACCATCGCCTGGCACGTCACGATCGCGCCGACCTGGTTCGATCCCTCGAGCGCGCCGCCCCAGATCACGCCCTTCGGCACGCTCTACGCCATCCACGACGCGCTCGTGCGTCCGCTCCCGAACCAGAAGATGGGCCCCAGCCTGGCCGAGTCGTGGACCGAGAGCCCGGACGGCCTCACGTACGAGTTCAAGCTTCGCCGCGGGCTCAAGTTCCACAACGGCGATCCCCTCACGACCGAGGATGTGAAGTTCAGCTTCGAGCGTTACAAGGGCGCGGCCGCCAAGGAGTTCCAGACGCGGGTGCGAACGGTCGAGATCGTCGATCCCCTCACGATCCGTTTCCGCCTGAATTCGCCCTGGCCGGACTTCATGACGTTCTACGGAACGACCGCCAGCGGCGCCGGAATCGTCGTACCCAAGAAATACTTGACCCAGGTCGGGGATGACGGCTTCCGGAAGCACCCGATCGGGGCCGGGCCCTACAAGTTCGTCAGTCACACCCCCGGCGTCGACGTGGTGCTGGAGGCGTATACGGGCTATTGGCGGCGCGTGCCCAACGTGAAGCGGCTCGTCATGAAGTCGGTGCCCGAAGTCGGCACGCGTCTGGCGATGTTGAAGACGGCAGAGGCGGACATCGCGGCCGCGCTGGACGGGCCCGAGGGCCTGGACGTCAAGCGCGACCCTCGTCTGCAGCTCGTATCGACCAGACACGCGTCGATCTTCTGGATCGAGTTCGCGGATCAATGGGATCAGAAATCGCCGTGGCACGACAAGCGGCTGCGGCAGGCGGTCAACCTTTGCCTCGATCGCAAGACCACGAACGAGGCCGCGTGTCTGGGCTTCTGCCCGCCGGCCGGCGTCATCGTTCCGCGCGTGATGGACTTCGCGCTGCAAGTGGAGCCGCCGCCCTACGATCCGCAGAAGGCCAAGCAGCTACTCGCCGATGCCGGGTATCCCAACGGACTCGACGCCGGGGAGTTCACGGCGATTCCCGGGTTCCCCACGGTGGCGGAGGCGGCGGTGAACTACCTGAACGCCGTCGGCATCCGGGTCAGGATGCGGCCGATGGAGCGGGCGGCCTTCTATGCCGCCTGGCGCGAGAAGAAGCTGCACGGGCTCTTCATGACCGCGGTCGGCAACTCCGGCAACGCCGCGAGTCGGGTGGCCGAGTTCATCAGCTCCAAGGGCGCCTACGCGTACGGCGGCTATCCGGACATCGACGATCTCGCCCAGGTCCAGGCCGGGGAGCGCGACGTGAAGAAGCGCGAGGCGCTGCTGCATCGCATCCAGCAGATGACGATCGACCGGGCAATGTTCGCGCCGATCATGGACCTGCGTGCCCTGATGGGCGTCGGCCCGAAAATGGCGGATCACACGATCAACCTGGTGCCGATGACCGTGTGGCCGTCGTACGAGGACATGAAGATCAAGAGCCAGTAGCACAAGTCGAGGAAATCGCGGTGGCGTCGGGGCGGCGCCGCAGTACCATGCTGGCCAGGAGGACAACGATGACCATCGACCGCTACACGAAGGCCGTTCTCACCGTCATCGCCGTCGCGCTCGTCGTGATCGCCGCTCGGCCGTACTTCCCCGCCTCGATCTGGCCCGGAGCGCTCCAGGTGGCGCCCGCGCAGGCGCAGACCGCGGCCCGCGAAGGCACGATACCGAAGAATTGGGGCAAGTACCTTTCCTACGGCGGCGGCAACCTGCTGCTGGAGGGCCCCGACAAGTCGTTCCGCGTGGTCGACCTCGACGGCAAGCCGTCCGACGGATACCCCAGGCTGAAATGGATCATCAAGTTTGAATAGAGGCCTCGAAGGGCTTCCTAAGGCCGGGTCGCGCCGACGGCGCCGACCTGGAAATGCGGGAAGCGCGCGCGCAGGCTCGGGATGTCCGGCATTATCCGGACGTCGATGAGGCCGGCGGCTTCCATCGCGCCTTGCCACTCCTCGGGCGCGAGGAAGCCGCCGTTCGGCCGATACGGCGGATAGAGCACGGGTGACCGGAACGTCTCCATCAGATTGAAGATGAACTCGATGTAGATCGCCTGCGCCGGCGCCGTGCGGATGCACTCCGAGACGACGAGCCGGCCGCCCGGGGCGAGGGCGGCGAAGATCTCGCGCAGGGTGAAGTCGAGATCGCGCGCGACGTGCAGGGTGTTCACCGCGTAGACCAGCGAGACGCTCCCCGGCGCGATCCCCTGCCCCGCGAACGGCAGGTTCATGTCGAGGGCGCCGAACTTCAGGAACGACGCGTCCGGGAAGCGCGTCTCCAGCGCCTGCTGACCGCGTCGCATGAAGAACGGCACGAGCTCGGTGAAGCGATACTCGCGAACGTCCGCCCAGCGTCCGGAGCGCCGGAGCTCGTCGAGCAGCGCCGCCGCGCCGCTGCCGAGCCCGCCGCCGAGCTCCATCACGACCACCGGCGCCGGCGGCATCAGCTCGGTCGCCGCAGCGGCGCCCACGAGGTTGTTCACGACGTAGAGCCCGTTGTCGTTCGAGAAAAAGTTCACCCACAGGCGCAGCCGGCTCGGCGAGAACAGCACCTCCTCGCCGGTGCGCTCGCCCCGCAGGAACACCGGATAGTCCTGAGCGACCATCTCGGCCAGCACGTACGACGGCTGCCAGGAGGCGTCCTGGCGGCGCTGCGCCTCGAGGATCTCGGCCGGATCGAGCACGGGCACCTCGCCCCGGAGCTGGAAGCGCGACTGGCCGTCGACCTCGCGCTGCTCGAGGATCCCGCGATGGCCAAGCCGGCGCAGCATCCAGTCGACGGGCACGCGGGCCCGCGCGGGCTCGAAGCCGGCGCGGGCGACGAGCTCATCGGTAGTGCCCGGCGTCTCGGCCGCCTTCGCCAGCCCGGTGGTGCGGAAGATCCGCAGGGTCAGGCGCAGGATGTACTCGTCGTAGAGAGTCGCGGAGCGGATGAACGAGCCGGTGAACGGCGGACTGATCCGCGGCGGAAGGATCGCGGCGAGCTCGCGCGACCTCCGCTCGGCTTCCTCGAGCTCGACGACCTCGCTCACGGGCCGAAGGGGTTCCACACGTCGAAGAAGTTGAACCACTGGGTCGGCTTTTCGGCGACGATCTGCTCGAGCGTGCCGACCCACGCGGCGAGCGCCTCGTCCTCGGTGCCCCGCGCGATCGTCATGAGCGGGAGCACCCTCAAGCTATATCGCCGGTCGCCGTCGAGCGTGCAGAACGCGGGCAAGACCGGCACGCCCGCGGCGCGCGCGAGATGGAAGGGGCCGACCGGGAACGGCGCCTTCCTTCCGAAGAAGGAAACCAGCACGTCGCCTCGATTGCCGAGCGCGCGGTCGCCCTGCAGCGCGACGGCCTCGCCGCGCCTGAGGGCCGCGATCAGGGTCAGCGAGACCGTCGGGTGCGACCGGGGCACGAAGCGGATGCCGCTGCCGTCGCGCCGAAGCCAGCGTTCGAGCGCGCGCGCCTCCTCCACGGCGACCACCACGTGCGTCGTGCGCGCGGAATGCTGGGCGAGCACGCGGCCGGCCAGCTCCCAATTGCCGACGTGGGCCGTCAGCGAGATCAAGGCGCCGTCGTATCCCTGCAGATGCTCGCGCCCGCGGATCGCACCGAGGTACGAGCCGATCCGGGCCGGCCGGCGGCTGGCGGTGATCAGGTCGCTGAAGCACATCGCGAACTCGCCGAAGACTTCCGCGGTCAGCTCGTCGAGCCGCCGGCCGGTCGCCCCGGTCATCACCTCGAGCGACTTGCGGGTCGCGGCGCGCTCGGCCGGCAGAAAGGATTGGGCGACGCGTCCGACCCGGCGGGACAGCGAGAGACGCAGCCCGCGCGGCAGCCAGCCCATCGCCGCCGCTAGTCGGTAGAGCTCGGCGCGGTTGTACCCGTGGGCGTACCACTGGGGCCGCGCGCCCTCGGTCAGCCCCGAGCTTTCCATGGATCGAACGCAGTCTAACCACCCGGCCCGCGCGAGACAAGGTAGGATGAGGCAGGTCGATGACCCGCGCTCTGATCGTCACCGCCAGCTACGGCTCCGGCCACAACGTCGCCGCCCGGTGTCTCGCCGCGGCCTTCGAGCGCGAGCGCGTCAAGGTGACGGTCGTGGACCACTTTCGCGAGCTGGTCCATCCCCTGTTCGATCGCTCGAGCCGGGCGCTCTACCACGCGGTCCTCCGGCGCGCGCCGTTCCTGTGGGGCCTCGGCTATTCGTTCGCCGACTGGATGGCCAGCGACTCCGTGCTGACCTTGGGGCTCACGCGCCTCGGCACGCATCGCCTGGGGGCGCTGCTCCGGCGCCTGGCGCCCGATCTCGTCGTCACGGTCCACGCGACTCCCGCCGTGGCCATCTCGTCCCTCGCGCGGCTCGGAGCGCGCGTGCCGCCGCACACGACGGTGGTCACCGACTTCGTCGCGCACAGCCAGTGGATCGCGCCCCACATCGACCGCTACTGCGTCGCCGACCCCGAGGTGCGTCACGAGCTGATCGCGCGCGGCATTCCGTCCGAGCGGATTCTCGTCACGGGCGTCCCCGTGCGCCCGGACTTCACGCAGCCGGTGTCTCCAGCCGCCGCGCGCGAAGCGCTCGGACTCTCGACGCGCGCGCCGGTGGTGCTCGCGATGGCGGGCTCTCAAGGTGAGCTCGGCCGCTTGCCCGATGTCGCCCGCGCGCTCGCCGCGATGCGGCGGCCGCTCCAGGGGCTGGTCGTGGCCGGACACGACGCGGGCCTGAAGGCCACGCTCTCCCGGCTGACCGAGGGCACGACGATCCGCACCCTCGGCTACGTCAGCGACGTCCGGCGCCTGATGGCCGCCGCGGATGTCCTGGTGACCAAGGCCGGCGGGATGACCCTCGCCGAGGCGATGGCCGCGGAAACTCCCTTGCTCCTCTACGGCTCGCTGCCGGGCCAGGAGCGCCGCAACGAGCGCTTCGCGGCGAGGGCCGGCATCGCCCTCGTGGCCCGCCGCCACGCCGAGCTGGCGCCGCTCCTGGAGCGAACGCTCGACGACCCGGACCTGGTCGACCACCTGCGCGCGCGGATGCGGCGGCTGCGCCGGCCCGACGCGACGCGACGAATCGTCAGCGCCATCCTCGAGCGCGGCGTCCGGGCGCGATGATCGTCGCGCGGCTGGCGCTCGGCGCGGCCGCGGCCTGGGCCGCGTACGCGTGGGGCGCTCACCTGCTCGCGCCCGGCTGTGTGTCGCGCGGACCGGCGACGCACCGCCGCATCGCGCTCACGTTCGACGACGGCCCCGATCCCGTCTGGACCGAGCGGATTCTCGCCGTGCTCGATCGAGAGCGCGTGAGCGCCTCGTTCTTCCTGGTCGGCGAGCGCGCGGCGCGAGTACTCGAGACGGTGGGGCGGATCGCCGCGGCGGGCCACGAGATCGGCAGCCACGGCTGGTCGCACCGGAGCCTCTGGTTCTGCGGGCCGCGGCGCACGGAAAACGAGATCGCCCGCGCCCAGCATTTTCTCTCCGACGCGGTCGGCGCTCCCATCCGCCATTTCCGCCCGCCGTGGGGCATGCTGAACGCGGCGATGTTCGGCGCGCTGCGCCGCCATGGCCAGCGGTGCGTGCTCTGGTCGATCCAGCCCGAGGGCCTGCGCGCGACGCCCCCTGTGCGCCAGGTCGAGCACGTCCTGGACCACGCCCATCCCGGGGCCATCGTGGACCTGCACGACGCCGAGGGCGTCCGCGACGCGCCCGAGCGGCTGCTCGTGGCGCTCTCGCCGATGATCGCGGGGCTCCGCCGGCTGGGCTACGACTTCGCGACGGTGGGCGAGCTGCTCGGCGCGGACGACTTCTAGGAGACGCCGCTCGCGCACAACTGCAGGAACCATTGCGGTTCGACCTGGCGATAGACACATTCAGCAGGGCGGTTGCTTATCCAATCGGAAGGATAGTCGTCCAGTGAATCGAATACCCGAGCGCTCGGCCACCAGAGCCGGCCCTGCTCGACCTTTGGCAGGACCGGCGATCTGACACAAGAAGGACGACAAAAGCCTGCGCGACGGGCTGAGTCGGCCGCTACGCCGACGAGTGCCGGCGCGCGAGGAACTTCAAGAACTCGCGCCCCTCGGCGAGACGTCGCGTGCAGACGTCGAAGTCGCGCGCCATCTCCTTGACGAAGCCGAAGAGCTTGCGCGGCCGGAAGTAGAACTGCCGGTAGAACTGCGCGACCGAGGCGAAGATCTCCTCGCGCGAGAGATGGGGATAGCCGAGCACGCTCGTCTGCGTGCCGCCCGCGTCCACCAGCTCGGCCTTCTCGAGCCAGCCGTGGTCGAGCGCCTCGCGATAGAGCGCGGTGCCGGGATAGGGCGCGGCCAGTGAGACCTGGAGCGAATCCGGGTCGATGTCGCGCGCGAAGCGGATCGTCTCCTCGATCGTCTCGCGCGTCTCGCCCGGCAGCCCCATGATGAACGTGCCGTGGATCTTGACTCCGAGGGCCTTGGCGTTCTTCGTGAACTCACGCGCGACGTCGAGGCGGATGCCCTTCTTCACGCGGTTGAGGATCTCCTGGCTCCCCGACTCGTAGCCGACCAGCAGGAGGCGTAGCCCGTTGTCGCGCAGCACGCGCAAGGTCGACTCCGGCACGTTCGCCTTGGCGTTGCAGGACCACGTGACGCCCAGGCGTCCGAGCCCGCGGGCGATCGCCTCGGCGCGCGGCAGGTCGTCCGTGAACGTGTCGTCGTCGAAGAAGTACTCCTTCACCGTCGGGAAATGGCGCGTGGCCCGCGCGATCTCGGCCACGACGTGCTCGACCGAGCGCGTGCGGTAGCGATGCCCGCCCACGGTCTGCGGCCACAGGCAGAAGGTGCACTTCGATCGACAGCCGCGGCCGGTGTAGAGCGACACGTACGGGTGGAGCAGGTAGCCGATGAAGTACTGCTCGATCACGAGGTCGCGCTGATAGACGTCGACGACGAACGGCAACGCGTCCATGTTCTCGAGAGGCGCGCGCTCCGGCGTACGCTCGAAGTGGCCGTTCACGCGGTAGCTCAGCCCTGCCACCGACGCGAGCGAGCGCCCCTGGGCGATCTCCTGGATCGTGAAGTCGAACTCGTTGCCGGCGACGAATTCGATCGCCGGCGAGGCGCCCAGGGCGCGCTCGCGCTCGACGGCCACGTGGGCGCCGACGAAGCCGATGCGCAGATGCCTGTTCTCGCGCCTGAGCGCCTCGGCGACGCGGACGTCGTGCGCGAACGACGCCGCGCTCGTGTGGAGCACGGCCAGCTCGTAGTCTCGCGCGAGTGGCGCCACGTCGTCGAGGGTGAGGCCCGCGGGCGGCGCGTCCACGAGGCGGCTGCCGTCCACGAGCGCCGCGGTCTGTGCGAGCCACGTCGGATACCAGAACGAGCGGATCTCACGGCGGGCCTGATAGCGCGCGCCGGCGCCGCCGTCGAAGCCCTGGAACGATGGGGGATGCAGGAAGAGCGTCTTCAGAAGCGCGGCCATTCGCGCCTATCTTATCTCATTCACCCAGAGGGCGCGGCCACCGGCGACTCCGAGCAGCCGGGCGCCGGGAAGATCCGCCACCATGCTGCGCGCGGGGCTCCGCACGCTCACCACCCAGACGCGGCGGCCGCTCGTCCACGCCTCGCGAAGCCGCGCGGCGTCCCAGAAGAGATCGCGCGATTCGGGACGCTCGGCGCCGAAGCCGAGGACGCTGCGGCGGCCGTCGACGAGCACGGGGCGGCGGCCCGAGTACCACTCGAGGGCGCCCGAGTTCTCGATCGGTCCTTCGTGGGCCACGACGTCCTCGGGGCCGGCCTGCCGCGCCACGCTCTGCGCGAGATCTCGCACGGCTCGGTTCTTCACGACGACCCCGAGCGAGCGCGCCACGCCCGGCATCGTGGCCAGCATCGTCACGCCGACGACGAGGACGCCAAGGCTCCGGCGGCGCTCGGGTGAGCGCGCGAGCCTGAGCACGGCGGTCGCCACCAGGGCGCACAGCGCGAATGTCAGCGCGGCGACCCAAAACACGGGCCGGAACTCGTCCCACGGCGGCACCGGAAGCGGCAGCCCGGCGGCGGCGCTCTTCATCGTCGCCACGTCGGTCACGTCCATGACGCCGGCAAGGACCTCGCCGTTGCCCACCCAGGTGGCCGCGCACCCGACGGCGGCGGCCGCGAAGAAGATCGCGTGCGCGGTGAGCAACCGCAGGCCGCCGTGGAGCTCCCAGCCGCGCGCGGCGAGGAGCGCGATCGCGAACGACGCGGGCAGACCGTAGTGGGGCAGCCGGAACGGCGAGAGCGCGGTGATTCCGAGCACGCCGAGAACCCAGATCGCCAGCGCCACCCAGCCGACCTCGGCGGGATCGCGCCACGCCCGGCGCCGCCAGAGGGACCAGACCGCGACCGCGGCGGCGATGACCCAGGGCAGCGCGCTTCCGATCGCGACCGCGAGGAACTCGAGCGCCGTCAGCGGAATGTCCTCGTCGGCGAAGCGCCGCGCCCGCGCGACGTTCATCACGTGGTTGTCGATCGTCGTGTACCAGCCGAAGCCCGGGGTGCGGAGCTCCGCGCCGATCCACCAGCCGAACCCGATCACGAGGCACGCGACGAGCCCTGTCCACGGCAGCCACGCCGAGACGGGCCGCGCCCGCCCGGCCAGGGCGAGCGCCGAGCCAATCGCCAGCGGCGGCAGGAGAGCGCCGAGCGGATCCTTCGCCAGCGCGGCGAGGCCGAAGACGGCCAGGCCGGCCGTGCAGAGCCCGCGCCGGCCGTCGCGAATCCCGACTAGACAGAGCGCGAAGCCCCCGGCGAGCGCGGCGACGAAGAGGGTCTCCGGACGCACGTAGCGGCCGTAGGCGAAGAATCCGATGCTGGTGAGGAGCGCCACGCCGGCCACCAGGCCGGCACGCGCGCCGAGCAGCCGCGCGCCGAGCCACGCGGTGGCGCCCACGGCCGCGACCGCCGCGCCCGCCGACACCGCGCGCGCGGCGGCCTCGCTCGGCCCCACGACGGCCGAGACCGCCGCGATCAGCACGTAGAGCAGCGGCGGCTTGTCCACGTAGCGGACGCCGTTGAGCGTGAGCGCGAGCGGGTCCCCGGACGCGGCCAGCTCGCGCGCGATCTCGGCGTGCATCCCCTCACCCGGATCGTCGAACGGCGTCCGGCCGAGTCCCGCGAAGAGGAGCGGTGCGGCGACGAGCACCGCCAGCGCAGCCGAGCGTCCCGCCGTCAGAGCGCCCGCCCGATCGCCGCCAGCACGGCCTTCTCGACGGTCTGGTCCGTCGTGACCCGCGGCTCGTCCTTGTCGATCCACAGAATCCGCTCGCGCTTGAACAGGATCCGCTCCACCGTGACCGTCGTCCGATTCGCTCCCGCCGCCTTGAGCCGGATCGTGAGCCGATGGCGCGTGCCCTGGGCGTAGACCCCGTAGTCCTCCCCATCGACCGAGCGTGACTCCGTGTTGATCCAGCCGCCGGCCTGGTCCGACTTGTCGATGTCCCAGCCGAGCTGCTTCAGCACGGACGCAGTCGTGGTCCAGAGCTTCTCGGGTGACGCCGCGAACGTCTGAGACACCGGCTCCGCGGCGATCGCGGCCAGCGCGAGCGACGAGAGCAGCGCGATGGCGCCGAGCATTCGCGTCATGGTGATCCTCCCACGTCTACGGCGATTCGAGCACGCCCCCGCGCAGGCGATAGAGCGCGCTCGCGCCCACCGCGGCCTCCGGCCGGTGGCTCACCACCACGACCGCCGCCCCGGCGCGCGCCCGACCGCGCAGGGCGTCGAGGATCACGGCGCCGTTGGCGTCGTCGAGGTTGCCGGTGGGCTCGTCGGCGAGCAGGAGCGGCGGATCGTTCAGGACGGCGCGGCAGAAGGCCACGCGCTGCTGCTCGCCGCCCGAGAGCTGCGCCGGGAAGTGGTCCATCCGGTCCGCGACGCCGACTTCCTGCATGAGCCCGATCGCCCGCCGGCGCGTGGCGGGGCCCGAGCGATGCACGTAACGGGCCGCCAGCAACACGTTCTCCAGCGCCGTGAGCGAGGGCAGCAGCAGGAACGACTGGAACAGAAAGCCGACGTACCGGCCGCGCGCGCGGCTCTTCGCCGCGCGGCCGAGCGCGCTCACGCGCGTGTCCTCGAACCAGATCTCGCCGCCGTCTCCATCCTCCAGGAGCCCGAGCACGTTCAGTAAGGTGCTCTTGCCCGAGCCCGAGGGCCCGGTGACGACGGCGATCTCGCCGCCCTTCACGGTGAGGTCGACGCCCGCCAGCACGCGGATCGGCGTGCCGGCCGGAGCGCGATACGATTTCACGAGCCCGGCCGCCCGCAGCATCAGGCGCCCCGCCGGATCGCCTCGGCGGGCGAGAGCGAGACGACGCGCGCCGTCGCGTAGATCGCGGCCGCCGCGCCGAGCAGGATCGAGAACGCCAGGGCGCCGACGAGCAGGCGCGGCGAAAAGTGAAAGAGCTGCTGGGCCTGCGCGAGATAGCGATCGATGAACCAGCCGAGCGCACGCGCGAGGCCGATGCCGCCGAGCCCGCCCACCATCGTCACCGCCAGCGACTCGGCCAGCACCTCGCGCCCGAGCTGCAGGTCGGTGGCGCCGAGCGCGCGCTTGACGCCAAAATCGCGGATGCGCTCGAAGACGGCCGCGGCCATCGTGTTCGCCAGCGACAGACCGCCGATGACGAAGGCGAGCGCGCCGATGCCGATGAGGAGCGCGGAGAAGAAGGCGGTGGAGGAGCGCAGCAGGCGGCTCAGCTCGCTCGGGAGCTGGACGTTGACGCCGGGTACCCGCTCCTTGATCCGGAGCGCCACCGCGTCGGGATCGTCGCCGTCGCGCCAGCCGACCGCCGCGCCGGTGTTGAGGTCGGACGCGGTCAGCGCCATGCCGCCGGAGGCGAGCACGGTCCTGAGGAGCCGGTCCTTGGCGACCCACTGCGCGCGGGCATCGTCGATCGACACCATGACGAAGCGATCCGGCGCGGTGAGCATCCGGTCTAGCACGCCGACCACCTCGTAGCCCTCGTCCTCGAGCATGAGGTGCGAGCCGACCGAGAGCCCGCGCGAGGCGGCGAACGAGGCGCCGACCACCGCGACCTTGTGGTCGCCCTGCCGCAGGAAGCGGCCGCTGCGGACGGGCAACGTGCGGTAGTGGCGGTTGGGCGTCGGCACGGAGAGATCCATGCCGAGGACGAGCTCCTGCGTGACCGTCATGAACTGCGAGGTCGACGGGTCGAGCGGGAGCATGATCTGCGCCTGCACGCCCTGCACGCCGGGGACTTCTGAGATCGCGCGGATCGTCGCGGCCGGGAGGATCCCCCCGGCCGTGAAGCCCGTGCCCATCCCCATGCCCCGGCCGGCCACGGAGATCTGACCGAGCACGAAGCGGTCGCCGCCCTCGATGAAGCGCACGATGCGCTCGCTCATGGCGCCGAGCGCGACGAGGCCGGCCACGCCGATGGCGATGCCGAGCACCGTGAAGAGATATCCGCGCAGGACCCGCAGCGACCTCATCGCGACCGGCGCGCCTCTCGGCTCACGACGGCGGCCCGACCGGATTCGCGACGGGCGTCAGGCTCGATTGTTCGGCGTCCAGCCGGTCCTGCGAGCTCAGCCGGTCCTGCGAGCAGAACCAGCATACGAGCGGCGACACGAAGTCGGGCATCCGGCGCGGCGCGAACGCCTGCAGTACGAGCAGGCCCAGCAGCACCGGCGCCGCGGCGGTCGCCGGCGCGGCGACGAGCGCGCGACGCGGGCGCGGGTCGCGCCGCCAGAGGGCCACGCGGTTGATGACGTGCTGGATCGCCGAGCTGCCCACGGACATCGCCCAGAGCGGCGGCGAGCCGGCGTACTGGGCCGCTTGCTCGAGCGTGGCCTGATGGCGCACGCGCCGGCGCTCCCCGTAGAACGGCCTCACGATCGCGGCGACGAGCGCCCCCGTCTCGAGCGCCCAGCGGATCAGAACCTGGCCCGCCAGATAGCCGCCGATCGCGACGCCGTCGCTGATTGGACGGAAGCGGCTGCGCTGGCGCGCGCGCGCGAGCGCGGCGACGGAAACCTCGTGAACGCGCCAGCCGCGCGCGACGCCGGCGACCAGCACCTCGGTCTCGAGCACGAAGCCGCCGCGTCGCGGCCGGATGTCGTCGAAGAGCTCGACCGGGTAGACGCGGAACCCCGACTGTGTGTCGCGGAGCTTGAGGCCGCACGCCCAGTTCACGAAGAAGCTCGCGACCCGGATCGCGTTCAACCGGTCGGGCGGCAGCGCGGCGGCATCGTCCAGCCGTCCGCCGACCACGATCGTGCGATGCCGCGCGCGCGCCGCGTCGAGCAAGAGCCCGAGGTCCGACGGGCTGTGCTGCCCGTCGCCGTCGAGGGTCACCACCGCCGAGGCGCCGCGCTCGCGCGCCACGGCGATGCCGGTGCGAATCGCCTCGCCCTTGCCGCGCCGGCTCGGGTGGCGGATCACCTCGGCGCCGGCGCGCCGGGCGATCTCCCCGCTGCCGTCGCGCGAGCCGTCGTCGACCACCAGCACCGGGCCGTGGGCGCGCGCCGCGGCCACGACGGCGCCGACGGTCTCGGCCTCGTCGAAGACCGGTACGACGATCAGCGCGGTCATGCCGCGCGCGCCCGCGGTCCCGCCACGACGATCGCGACCTGGTTTCCGCCGCGCGCCACCGCGTGCACCAGCGCGAGCCCCGCACCCGCCTCCGTCGCCGCGGTCGCGACGGCGCGCGCCGCCAGCCCCGAATGGCGACCGGCGGGCAGGCTCAGCGATCGCTGCGGGGGCCGGTGGGGGGCCAGCGCCTCGTCGAGCAGCGCACGCTCCCACGCTTCGCGCGGGCCGTCGCCGTTCGCCGACGTGTAGACGAGCCCGATCTCGGCGGATGCGGCGCCGGCGCCCGCGAGGGCCGCGGCGATCGCCCGCGAGCGCGTAGCGCGGCCCACGCCGTGGGGGCGAACCGCGAGCGCCCGCCACGCTTCGCCCACGACCTCGCCGAGGATCCGGGCGCCGCGGGCGCGCGCGGCGTCGAGCGCCTCGAGTACCACGAATCCCGCGCCCTCGCCGCGCACGTCGGCGCCGGCGCCCGCTTCACGGAACGTGTCCAGGACGAGCTGCGGAGGCTCGTCGGCGCCGCCGGCCAGACACGCTTCGATCCGGCCGGCGCGCACCGCGGCTGCGCCGCGGGCGATCGCGAGCTCGCCGGCCACCGTCGGCACGTTGAGCGTCAGCGAGAGATCTTTCGCCGACACGGCGATCGCCGTGGCGGCCGCCATCGTGTTCATGACCGTGTGGGGGAACAGGAGCGCGGAGAGGCCGGGGATCCCGCGCTGCAGGTAGTCGTCGACGAACCGGATCGTCGAGACCATGTCGCCGAACTCCGTGCCGACCAGCAGCGCCAGCTCTGTGCCGCCCGCAAGACCGGCCTCGGCGAGGGCCAGCCGGCCCGCCGCCACCGTCATCTGACACACGCGCGAGAGGCGCCGCGCCTCGGTCTCGTCGAGCAGCCGGCTCAGGACTCCGCTGGCGTGGCCGTCGACAACCCCGGCGCCGGTGATCGCGACGCGCCGACCGCTCACGCGCCGCGCCTGAACACGAGCGTGACGTTCTGGCCGCCGAAGCCGAACGAGTTCGAGATCGCGTGCTCGACGGCCGCCTCGCGCGCCACGCGCGGGACACAGTCGAAGGGAATGTCGGGGTCCGTGTTCTCGAGTCGCGCCGTCGGCGGAATGACCTCGTGCCCGAGCGCCAGCACCGTCGCCACCGCCTCGAGCGTGCCGGCCGCCGCCATCGTGTGGCCGATCATGGATTTGGTCGAGCTGACGAGGAGCCCGCCCTCGCCGAACACCTCACGCAGAGCTCGCGCCTCGATCCGGTCGTTCTGCGGCGTGGCGGTGCCGTGCGCGTTCGCGTAGCCGACGGAGGCCGGCTCGATCCCCGCCTGGGCGAGCGCCGCACGCATCGCGCGGACCATCCCCTCGCCGTCCGGGTGCGGCGAGGTGACGTGAAAGGCGTCGGTGCTCATGCCGTAGCCGGTCAGCTCCGCGTAGACGCGCGCGTCGCGGGCCCGGGCGCGCTCGACCTCCTCGAGCACGACGAACGCGGCGCCCTCGCCGATCGACATGCCGCGGCGGTCGCGGTCGAAGGGGCGGCAGGGCGAGGGATCGAGGAGCTTGAGGGTGTTGAACCCCATGAAGCAGATCCGCGTCAGCGCGTCGACGCCTCCGGCGAGGGCCACCGGCACGACGCCATCGCGCACCAGGTCGGCCGCCATCGCCAGAGACGCGGCGCCGGAGCTGCAGGCGGTCACGACGGTCTCGCGCGGTCCGACGATTCCGAGCACGCTGCCGACCACGTCGACGTGCGCGGACGGAAAGCACGACGCGAGGGCCCGCGGCAGCGGCGCCGCGACGCCGCGCGCCCGCTGCCAGTACCAGGCTTCGGCCTCCAGCATCCCTCCGCCGACCGCGCCGACGATCAGCGCCGTGTCCGCGCGCTCTGCGCGGCCGATCCCGGCGTCGTCGAGCGCCTCGCGCGCCGCCGCGAGGGCGAACCGATCCGCCCGCGACCGCCGCGCCGAGCCGCCGAGCGAGTCCGGGACCTCGGCGGCGATCCGGCAGCGGAAGCCTCCGGTCTCGATCAGGGTGATCGGGCGGATCGCGCACGTGCCGCCGCTGATCCCTTCCCAGTACGCCTTGACGCCGGCGCCGAACGGGCTGACGACCCCGAGACCGGTGACGGCGACGGGCTTCACGCGCCGGCCGTCCTCGACGCGATGAAGCGAGACAGGGTATCGAAGGACGTGAAGTGGGGGGCGAGGTCCGCCGACTCGTCCATCGCGATGCCGAAGCGCTCCTCGATCGCGATCGACAGCTCGATGAAGTCGAGCGAGTCCAGACCGATCGAGCTCTCGATACCCTTGGGCAGGGTCGTCTCGAGGGTCAAGTCGACGGCGCGGCGCGGATCGAACTTGAGCCGCGTCACGAGGATCGTCTTGAGCTCGTCGAACACCTCTTTGGGTTCCATAGCCCTCCTAATGCCAGTAGAGTCCGGCGCGGCGGCCGCGCCATTCACCCGTGACAGCGATCGGTCCCGCGGCACCGTTCGCGCGGGCGAGCGCCAGCGCGATGAGCGGCGCGCAGGCGAGCGTCTCGCCGGCGCGGGCGCGCACGCGCGTCTCGAGCGGCGACGCCGCCCGCGGCGCATCGTATCGCGCGGGCAGCCCACCGGGTGTCAGCAGGGCGCACGCGGCCGCCTCCACCAGCGGGCGCCGCACGAGCCAGCGCTGCCGGGCGTAGAGCTCGGCGCAGTCCTCGAAGGTCTCGACGGCCAGCACCAGCGCCCGCTCGCAGCGGCCGGCCTCGAGCAGCAGGGTGGCCTGCCAGAGGCCGTCGATCGTCGCGGCCGCTCCGCCAATGAGGATGCCATAGGGCCCGGTCAGCCCGAACTCGATCGCGACCTCGCCGGACATCACGCTCGGCGCCGTGTACGGAAAGTGCAGCGTGCCCGACACGGCACCGCGCCGCCTCTCGCCCGGCCGGTCGTCGGGCTCGGCGGGGCGGGCGGTGTCCACGACGACCCACGCGTGGTTCGACGCGCCGTAGGCACCGGCGGTCACGTAGATCAGCGCGGTCGTGCTCCCTCTGATCGCCTCGCGCGAGACGCGATGCTCGCGCAGGAGCGCGTCGACCGCCGCCACGCCCAGGAGGCACTCGCGCGTGGCACGCCTGAATCGCTCCCCCTCGAGCGCCGGACGGCCGAGCGGGATGACGGCGCGGCCGGCCGCCGCTCGCACTGCGTCCGTCGGCAGGGCCTGGATCCCGTGCCCCCATCCGGTCAGCACCGCCACGGCTTCGACGGTCGTGCCGGTGACGCTCTTCGCGGATACGGTCGAATCGGCCGGCCGACGCCCCACCGAGACGCTCACGGATCGACCGCCTCCAGCACGAGCGCGGCGTTACAGCCGCCGAAGCCCAGCGAGGTGCTGAGACTGATCCGGGGCTGCACCGCGCGGGGCGCGCCGATCACGTGATCTAGCTCGCACGCGGGATCGGGCTCCTCCAGACCCAAGGTCTTCGGCACGACCCCCTCGCGACCGGCCATGAGACACATGACGGCCTCGAGCGCCGCGGCCGCGCCCATCGTGTGCCCGACTGAAGCCTTGATCGAGTTCACCGGGATCTCGGACGCCCGGCGGCCGAGCACGCGTCTGAGCACGTCCGCCTCGATGCGGTCGTTGACCAGGGTGCCGGTGCCGTGAGCGCTCACGAACTCGACGTCGGCCGGCGTGAGTCCCGCCTCGTCGAGCGCGGTGCGGGCCGCCAGCTCGAGGCCGCGGCCGTTGGCGTCGGGCGCGGCGATGTGCGAGCCGTCACTGGCGCTCGCGTGTCCCAGTAGCCGGCCCAGTCGCGGCCCCGGCTGCGCGCCCTCACGCGTCATCAGCACGAGGGCGGCGGCCTCGCCAAGCAAGAGCCCGCTGCGTCGCCTGTCGAACGGCCGCACACGCTCGCGCGTGAGCGAGCGCAGTGCGTCGAAGCCGCGCATCACGAACCGGCACAGGGCATCGTAACCGCCGGCGATCACGACGTCCACGACGTCGCCGCGCAGGAGATCGGCGCCGGTGCCGAGCGCCGTCGCGCCGGCCGCGCACGCCGCGCCGACGGTCATCACCGGCCCGTGGGCGCCGAGCCGGCGGGCGAGCGCGTGAGCAGGGCTGTCGTAGAGCGCGTCCACCGCCTGCCGTGGGCCTCCGCCGGGAGCCAGAGCGCGCTCGAGCTCCTCGACGCCGCCGAGCGCGGTGCCGAGGACGACGGCGATCCGCTCGGGCGCGGCCGAGATCGCGGCGCGAGCGAGAAGGTCCTCTGCCGCGGCGAGCAGGAGCTGCGTGGCGCGGCACCGGACGCGACGGCCGCCGGGCGGCGGGCGCAGCTTCTTGATCTCGCCGCCCCGCCCCACCCGCAGATCGTCGACCGGGAAGCGCTCGATCGCCGAGATGCCGTCGCTGCCGGTGACGAGTCCCGACCAGAACGCGTCGAGGTCGCCGAACGGGGTGACCGCGCCGGCAGCGACGAGGCTGACGGGCTCAGCGCGCAGACGCGTTACTCCGGTCATCACGCCGCATGGGTCGGCTCATAGTAGCAGCGAGTAGTACATCCGGAACGCCCGGATCGGTCCGGGCTCGGTGTCGTAGAGATCCGTCGCCCAGAAGCGGCGGCCTCCTGAATCCCAGGTCATGATACCCGGCCCGTCGGGGTTGTTCGGGTCCCAGACGAGGAACTCGACGCCGCCCGCGGTCGGGCGCGACTCGTAGGCGACGACCGTGTGATTCAGCTCGGGCTTCGGCCAGTTGGTCACGAGCAGCTGGACCAGCCGCCCCGCGCGCAGCTCGTCGACGATCTCGTGCGCGACGTCTTCCTGGTGCGACCCGTTGACCGGGAGCACCACGCGCCAGTTCGTCCAGTGGACCCAGGTCCAGAACGGGCCGCCCAGCCCCTCCTTGACGGCGCTCTCCTCGTCGCGAGAGAACTCGCGGAGGTTCGCGTAGCCGGGAATCACGATCCGGTCGTCGGGCGGGAGCGCGGCGTCCCGGGCCGGCAGCGCCACCACGCGCTTGACCCGCTCGACGTTGCCGGCGTGATCGAGCTTCGGCAGCGACGGATCGAAGCGGGCGAACTGCGTGAACTGGCGCACCCCGCGCGCCAGCACGAAGCAGTAGTGGGCGTAGATCCCGGGCTCGTTGGGATGCCGCGCGGCGATCAGGTTCGGGAACGCGAAGGTGTCCTCCGCGAAGGAGAATGCCTGTGTCCGTACCGCCTCCTCGAAGCCGAGCGACGCTCCGCCGTTCGTCTGCGGCGCTCTCGCGCACGCTGCAGTCACGATCAGGAAGCTCACCAGGGCTGCAAGGCGCGAGATCCCGATGAAATTCAATGCCTTACCCTAAATGGCGCCGTCGCCATTCGTCAAGAGCACATGTTATTCTTCGGCCAGTCGCCCGCATGAGCCGAACGATCGCGGCGCTCTACCGGTTCCTCTATGCGGTCTTCCTGTCGCGTCTTCCCGAGCCGGCCGCGGTGGCGCTGGGCCAGAATCTCCTGCGCCTGCTGCCCCTCGACCGGCTCTCGACCTTTCGCCTGGACGATCCTCGGCTCGCGATCACCCTCGGCGGGGTCCGGCTCGCCAACCCGGTCATTCTGGCCGCGATGTACTACGATCCCACGATCCTCGGGCGAGCGATGGGTCTGGGCTTCGGGGCGGTCACCGCCAAGTCGATCACGATCCAGGCGCGTCCCGGCCATCCCCGGCCGAACCTCGTCCGGACGAGCACCGACGCCGGGCCGGGTCTCGTGAACTGCAACGGATTCCAGAATCCGGGCCTGGACCGCTTTCGGGCCTCAGTGGCGTCACTGTCCCACCGGGTGCCCCTGATCGTGAGCGTCGCCGGAGAGACGATCGGCGACTACGTGAAGCTCGTGCGCGAGCTCGGTCCCCTGGGCGAGCTCGTCGAATTCAACATCTCCTCGCCCAACACACGGCTCGTGTACGAGTGGAGCCGCAAGCCCGGGGAGCTCGCGACCTTGCTCCGGGAGGTTCGGCGCGCGACCGAGAAGCCGCTGATCGTCAAGCTCTCGCCCGATTTCGCCGAGACGAACGAGCGCGAGATCATCCCGGCGGCGCTGGATGCCGGGGTGCGGATCGTCAACTACGGCAACACGCGCAAGGTTACGAATCGGCGGCTATCGCAAGGGGAAGGCGGACTCTCCGGCCCCGACATCTTCCCCACGACCCTGGAGAACCTGCGCCGAACGCGCCGCGTCTTCGGCCGTGACGTCGAGATCATCGCGACCGGGGGTGTGGATTCATCGGACAAGGCCGTGAGGCTCTTCGACGAGGGCGCCACGGCGGTTGGCTACTTCACGGGATTCGTCACGCGCGGGCCGATTCTCGCGCGCCTGATCCTCGAGCGGCTCGTCGCGAGCCGCTGAGCGGCGGTTTCTTTTGTAAGCGCGCCTCGGCCGGCGGGGCCCCAGCCCCGCGACGGCCTGCCGCGCGATTTTTTCCGATGCGCGCCTCGGCCGGCGGGGCCCCAGCCCCGCGACGGCCTGCCGCGCGCACGACGGGCACCGAAAATGCCCACAGCTTATCCACTTGTCCACCACTATCCACAGACGACAAAATCGCCCGGTCTGACGCGGTCCCACGAGCACGTCGCCGGAATATGACGGTCCGTTCGTCCACGAAGAGCACACCCGCCATGATTCCCCGATTCCATGCGGGTCCGACTCGCACCGGTCGCATCTCTCATGCTCTTTTCGCGGACAAACGAGACCTTGACACTGAAATCGCGGCGCTCGTAAGGTTGGCGGGCGATATTTCCTGCTCGCTCAACGTGGCACCGCGGTCACGACGACCGGCGTTCTCTGGAGGTACAAGGCACGATGGACGGCAGTAGCAGAAAACCACTCGCAAAGGTGGAGGGCCGGCGCCGTCTGCGCCTGAGCGGCGTGACGGTCGCGTATCGCGGCACGCCCAATCTCGACGACTGGGTGGCGTACATCGTGAACGGGACCCGGTCCAAGAAGCTGATCCTGGCCGATCACTCGTCGGAGCGCAAAGTGAAGTCGCTGCTGTCGCGCCTGCAGACGCTGCCGAGAAAGGAGATCGAGAAGCTCGCCAAGAGCTAGATCACCCCTCGCTCGGCCAGGCTGACGAACCGTCCTCGCCCGATGACCAGGTGGTCGTGGATGCGCAGGTCGAGGAGCCGCGCGCACTCGACCAGCTGACGGGTGAGCCGCACGTCCTCGCGGCTCGGGGTCGGATCGCCGCTCGGGTGATTGTGGAGCAGGATCACCGACGCCGCCGACTCGAGGATGGCCGGCTTGAACACGTCCCGCGGGTGCACGAGGCTCGCCGACAACGTGCCCTGCGAGATCACGCGGTCGTGGAGCAGGCCGTTCTGCGCGTCGAGCAGAGCGATGCGGAACACCTCGCGCTTGAGGTCCTCCATCAGCGGCCCGTACGCGGCGTAGACCTCGGCGGGGCCCGACAGGGTGAGCCGCGCGCCAGGGACGCGCGCCCGGAGGCGCCGCGTCAGCTCGAACGCGGCCACCAGCCGCGCGGCCTTGGCCGGTCCGACGCCCGACAGCTTCGTGAGCTCGGCCACCTCCCGTCCCGCCACGTCGGCCAGCGAACCGTAGGCGGCGAGCATCTCGCGCGCGACCTCGATCGCGCTCTTGCCGCGGACGCCGGAGCCGAGCTGGATGGCGAGCAGCTCCGCGTCGGCGAGCGCCTCGGGCCCGTTCCAGTAGAGCCGCTCGCGCGGGCGCTCGGCCGCGGGCACGCGTTCGAGGACCATACGACTGTCGTACGCGAGCCGCGGCCGGCGGGTCAATGCGGCGCTTCGGATACGTCGCTCAGCCGCGGATCGTGATCGTGCGCGGCTCGTCGCCGACGCCGGCGATGTGCACGTGGATGGCGTCCGGAGGCAGGAGCGGCGTCAGCTTGTCGGCCCACTCGATGATCGTCACCCCCTCGCCGCCAATCAGCTCGAGAAGCCCGAGATCCATGAGCTCGGTCAGACTGTCGGTGCGATAGGCGTCGACGTGGTGGATGGGAACGCGGCCGCGGTACTGGTTGACCAGCACGAACGTCGGGCTCGTCGCGCGGACGGTCGTGCCGAGGCCGCGCACCAGCCCCTGAACGAAGCAGGTCTTGCCGGCGCCGAGCTCCCCGATCAGCGCGACGACCGCGCCCGGTCCGAGCGTCGCGCCCAGACGCTCGCCGGCCGCCTCGGTCGCCTCGGCGCTTCCGCTCACGATCTCAACCGCTGCTGCCACTGAGCCTCTTGAAGGCCTCGGGGAGCGCCGCGATGACGTCGCGCGCGACGAGTGATTCTTCGCCGACCCGCTCGGCGGCGACGTCGCCGGCGCTGCCGTGCAGGTAGACGCTCGAGAGCATCGCCGCTTCCGGGTCCAAGCCCCGAGCCAGAAACGCCCCGAGGACGCCCGTGAGCACGTCGCCGGTACCGCCGCTCGCCATGCCCGGGTTGCCGGTCGGGTTCACGAAGACCCGGCCGTCCGGCAAGCCGATCACGCTCCGCGCGCCCTTCAAGACGATGTACACGCGATAGCGCGTCGCGACCTCGCGCGTGACCTCGATCCGGCCGCGCTGGACTTCGTCCACCCGCGTGCCCAAGAGCCGCGCCAACTCGCCGGGATGCGGCGTGAGACAGCGTGCCGCCGGAGCCTCGCGCAGAAGGTCGAGATGGCCGGCGAGCGCGGTCAGGCCGTCGGCGTCGATGGCCATGGGCCGGCCGAGCTCGCGCGCCAGCGAGCGCGCGACCTGCACCGTCTCGTGGTCGAGGCCGATCCCGGGGCCGATCGCGACGGCGTCGCGCGATCCGGCGAGCTCGAGGATCGCCTCGCGCGCCTTCAGCGCGAGCGTGCGCGCCGACGTCTCCGGCAGCGCCTCGGTCATCGCCTCGAGCACGAGGCTCGCGACGACCGGCTGCTGGCTCGCGGGGGTCGCGACGGTGACGAGCCCCACGCCGCTGCGCATCGCCGCCATCGCCCCGAGCGCGGCGGCGCCGGTCTTGCCGAGCGAGCCCGCCACCAGAAGCAAGTGGCCGTACGTCCCCTTGTGGCCCCCGCGCGCGCGCCGCGGGAAGTGGCGGGCGACGTCGCGAGGCTCGAGCAGGAACGTCGTGACTCCGCGCGCGACCTCGTGGTCGGGGACGCCGATCGAGATTACCGCCACGCGCCCGGCGAGCTCGTCGCCGGGCGAGGTGATCAGACCGCGCTTGAGCCCGGCGAACGTCAAGGTCATCGTCGCCCGGATCACCGCGCCCGCGTGGGTGCCGGTGTTCGCGGAGAGCCCGGACGGGATGTCGAGCGCGACGACGGGCCGCCCGGCGGCGTTGATCGCCTCGATGGCGCCGGCAACGCCGCCCTCGGGGACGCCGCGCGATCCCGTCCCGAGGAGCGCGTCGACGATGACGTTGGCGCGCGCGAGCAGGTCGGCCGCGGCGCGCTCGCCGCCGAAGGGCCGCGGACGGATCCCGGCGCGCCGGAGCTCCTCGAGCTTGCGTCCGGCGTCGCCGCCCACGTCGGCCGGCGCCGGGACGAGCAGCACCGTGGGGCGGGCCCCGTGACGCTTGAGCCAGCGGGCCACGACGAAGCCGTCGCCGCCGTTGCCACCCTTGCCGCAGACGACGACGACTCGCGCGCCGCGGCGCGGCGCGCCGAGCGCCGGCAGCGCGTCGACGATCGCCTCGGCGGCGCCGCGGCCGGCATTCTCCATGAGGATGGCGCCGGGGATGCCGAGCTCGGTGATCGCCCGCTGATCGAGCCGCCGCATCTCCTCGGCGGTGAACACGCCCAGCACGGCTACTTCCCCGCGGAGGGCGGAACCGCCTGCACGAGGAAGTCGGCGAGGATGGCGATATATGCCTCGCGCCAGTCGGTGCGCGCGGCCCTGGGCAGCTCGATGTGCAGCGCACGCTGCGGGAGCCTGAGAATGCCGTCGCGCTTGGCGCCCGTCGCGGCGTACCGCACGGGATTGGCGGGCTCGACGAGAATCTCCAGGCGCGGGGCGGCGCGGTGCGCGCGGAGGTGGGCGTCACGGATCAGCTCCAGGAGCGTTCGGAGCCGGAGCGCCTCGTCACGGTCGACGCCCACCGTCGCGATCTCGATCTGGTTGGCGGCATCGCGATGGTTGTTACCGTGGATCTCGGCGTAGAAGACGAGCGGCCCCTGCGCGACGTCGCGGACCCGCTGCTCGTACGCCCGATAGACCTCGCGCGCGCCCGTGCTCGCGACTTCCTCCGAGGGCGGCCGGCCCGGCGTCCCCTCGAACGGGCGGTTGACCTGGTAGCGCCGCCCGGGCCGCTCGCGCGTGTCGGCCTCGAAGTTGAACCCGGTGGCGACGACGACGCCGAACCCCGTGCGCCGGCCGAGCTCGGCGGCGATCTCGCCCGTGCGCGCGTCGGAGTCGCCGTGGGGGGCCGCGATCACGACGCCTCGCCGCCCCACCTGCCCGGAGATCTTGCCCGGCAGCCCCTCGAGGTCGGCGAGCGTGCCGGAGCTCGCGCAGCCGGAGACGACGAACGATCCGATCGCCAACCTAGTCGCCCACCAGGATCGCCTGCGCGAGCGCATACTCACCTTCGTGGGTCAGCGAGAGCAGCATGCGGCTCCCGCCCCGCGCCAGGACGATCTCCCTGGCCCGTCCCGACAGGACGAGGGTCGGGGCCTCCTCGCGCTCGCGGCGCACTTCGAGCTCACGCCAGCGCACGCCGAGCTGCAAGCCGGTCCCGAGCGCCTTGAACCCGGCTTCCTTGGCCGCGAATCGCGCCGCGAAGTGGGGCGCGGGATCGCGTCGGGCACGACAGTAGGCGATCTCGTCGTCCGTGAACACCCGATCGACGAACCGGTCCTGCCAGCGGTCGATCGTCGTGCGCATTCGCGGAATGCTGACGAGGTCGACGCCGAGCCCGGTGATCCTCACCGCTCGCCGATCTGCGCGCGGATGAGTCCGGCGAGGTCGTCGGCCATCGCCTGGATGCGGGCGGCGTCGGCGCCCTCGATCATCACTCTGGCGAGCGACTCGGTGCCGGAATACCTGATGAGGACGCGGCCCCGGTCGCCCATCTCCTGCTCGTAGGCTGCCCGGCGGTCGCCCACACCGGCGATCGAGTCGATCGGCGGCTTGGTGCGCACCGGAACGTTGATGAGCACCTGGGGAAACTTCGTGAGGCAGGTCGCCAGCGACGCCAGGGGCTCGCCGGTCTCGACGGCGACGCCGAGCAGGGCCAGCGCCGAGAGGATGCCGTCGCCCGCGGGGGCGTGGTCGAGGAACAGCAGATGGCCCGACTGCTCGCCGCCCAGGTTGGCGCCCAGCCGCTGCATCTCCTCGGCGACGTAGCGGTCGCCGACCTGCGTCTTGACGATGCGGATTCCGCCGGCCTCCAGGGCCTGATCGAGGCCCAGGTTGGCCATGACCGTGGTGACGACGAGGTTCTGCTTCAGGCGCTGGCGCGAGGCCATGTGGCGCCCGGCGATCGCCAGCGCGTAGTCACCATCGCGGATCTCGCCGGTATGGTCGACTGAGATGAGCCGATCGCCGTCGCCGTCGAAGGCGAACCCGATCGACGCGCCGGCGGCGCGGATCTTCTTCTGGAGCTTCTCGGGATGCAGCGCGCCGACGCCCGCGTTGATGTTCACGCCGTCGGGCCGCGCGCCGATGGTCAGCACCCGGGCGCCAAGCCGCCGGAACACGCGGGGCGCCACGCGGTAGGTCGCGCCGTGGGCGCAGTCGAGCGCGACGGTGAGCGTGCTCAGATCGAGCGGGAAGCAGCCGCACAGGAACTCGACGTACTCGGTCTCGGCCCGATCGTAGTCGATCAGCTCGCCGATCTTCGCGCCGCGGGCGCGGGGCGCCCGGTCCGGAGCGTTGAGTCGCTCCTCGATCTCCGCCTCCCACGCGTCCGGGAACTTGGTGCCTTCGGACGAGAAGAGCTTGATGCCGTTGTCCTCGAAGGGGTTGTGCGAGGCGCTGAGCACGATGCCGCCGTGGGCTTCCAGGCGACGCGTGAGCAACGCGATGCCCGGCGTGGGCAGCACACCGACCGAAAAGCAGTCGGCGCCGGAGGATAGGCAGCCCGAGATCAGAGCCGACTCGAGGAGCGGCCCCGAGCGCCGGGTGTCGCGGCCGATGACGATCCGGGCGTGGCTGACGCCGTGATCGACCTGCAGGGTCGCGACCAGCTGGCGGCCTACGCGAAACGCCAGCTCGGGGGTGAGCGGCTCTTCGTTCGCGACACCTCGAATGCCGTCGGTACCGAACAGCCGCGTCATCGCGATCTCATTCCTGGCTTCGTCTCACGCCGGGACTCGTCTCACGGTGGGACACTCCGCTCATTATAGGGTCCCCCTTGCCCGCCGGATGCGTTCGGCGATGCGCACGGCATCCAGGGTCTCGGCGACGTCGTGGGTACGGACCAGCGACGCCCCGTTCCAGACCGCCACCGCCGTCGCGGCAAGCGAGCCGGCTAATCGATCTTCGGTCCTGGGGCGGCCTATGATGGCGCCGAGAAAGGACTTTCTCGACACGCCGATACAGAGCGGACGACCCAGAGCCTCGAGCTCGCCGAGGCCCGCCAGCACCGCCGTGTCCCACTCGTCCCAGGGCACACTCTCGCCGCGGAAGAACCCGATACCCGGATCGAGAACGATCCGCTCGTCCGGTATCGCTGCCGCCTGGGCGCGCTCGAGCGCTTCGTGGAGCAGGGTCTTCACCGACGCGACAGGTGACAGCCGAGACGGAGCCTCGTTCGGGAACCCCATCAGGATGGCGCCGGCGCCTCGCTCGCAGACGAGGGCGGCGACCTCCGGGTCACGGAGCCCCGAGACGTCGTTGACCACCCGCGCGCCGGCGTCGAGCGCCGCGCGAGCCGGGCCCGGACGGGTCGTATCAGCCGAGATGGGAACGGGCACCTTGGCGGCCAGCAGGTCGACCGCCCGCGCCAAGCGCTCGCGCTCTTCCCGATCGCCGACGGTCGAGGCTCCGTAGGGCGCCGTCGAGCGGGCGCCGACGTCGATCAGCGCGGCGCCCGCGTCGACCATGGCGAGCGCGGCCGCGAGCAGATCGTCGCGCTCGATGTGCACGGAGCCGGCGTGAAAGGACTCGGGACTCACGTTGAGAGCGCCCATGACGGCCACGGGGAGGTCGCGGCCGAGAGCAACTCCAGCGAGGATGGCTCGATGGGGCATCGAGCCGCGCGCCGCTACGCGGGCGCGCCGGCTTCCTGGAGGGGACGGGCGCGCAGGATGCGGGCGATCTCCTCGCCGTCGAGGGTCTCCCGCTCGAGCAGGGCGCGCGCCAGCGCGTGCAGCTTCTCGATGTTCTCCTGGAGGATCTGCTTCGCCCGGCTCGCGGCCTCCAGGACGATCCGCTTGATCTCCGAGTCGATGACGAGGGCGGTGTCCTCGCCGTAGTCCTTCTGGCGGGCTACCTCGCGGCCGAGGAAGATGTGCTCCTCGTTCTTGCCGAAGGTCAGAGGTCCGAGCTTGTCGGACATGCCCCACTCGCAGACCATCTTGCGCGCCATCTCGGTGGCCTTTTCCAGGTCGTCGCCGGCGCCGGTGGTCTGCTGGTTCAGCACGATCTCCTCGGCGGCGCGGCCGCCGAGCAGGATCGTGATGCGGTTGACCAGGTAGTCCCTCGAGTAGTTGTACTTGTCGTCGACCGGCAGCTGCTGCGTCAGGCCGAGGGCGCGCCCGCGCGGAATGATCGTGACCTTGTGCACGGGATCGGTGCCGGGCAGCACGTCGGCCACGAGCGTGTGGCCGGCCTCGTGATACGCGATCGTGCGCTTCTCGGCGTCGCTGATGATCATCGAGCGCCGCTCGACGCCCATCAGAACCTTGTCCTTCGCGCTCTCGAAGTCGGACATCTCGACGAGCTTCTTGTTCATCCGCGCTGCCAGGAGCGCCGCCTCGTTGACCAGGTTGGCCAGATCGGCCCCCGAGAAGCCGGGCGTGCCGCGCGCCAGCACCTTGAGCTCGACGTTGGGCGCCAGCGGGATCCGGCGGGCGTGGACGCGCAGGATCTCCTCGCGGCCCTTCACGTCCGGTCGCGGCACGACCACCTGGCGATCGAACCGTCCGGGCCGGAGCAGCGCCGGGTCGAGGACGTCGGGCCGGTTGGTGGCCGCGATCAGGATGACGCCTTCGTTCGTCTCGAAGCCGTCCATCTCGACCAGGAGCTGGTTCAGGGTCTGCTCGCGCTCGTCGTGGCCGCCACCCAGGCCGGCGCCGCGGTGGCGGCCGACCGCGTCGATCTCGTCCATGAAGATGATGCAGGGCGCGTGCTTCTTGCCCTGCTCGAAGAGGTCGCGAACGCGCGAGGCACCGACGCCCACGAACATCTCGACGAAGTCCGAGCCGGAGATCGAGAAGAAGGGCACGTTCGCCTCGCCGGCGATGGCCTTGGCCAGGAGCGTCTTGCCGGTCCCGGGAGGCCCGACCAGCAGCACGCCCTTCGGGATCTTGCCCCCGAGCTTCTGGAACTTCTGCGGATCCTTCAGGAAGTCGATGATCTCGCGGAGCTCTTCCTTGGCCTCGTCGACCCCCGCGACGTCCTGGAAGGTGACCTTGTTCTGCTTCTCGGAGATCATCCGCGCCCGCGCCTTGCCGAAGCTCAACGCCTTGGCGCCGCCGCCCTGCATCTGGCGCATGAAGAAGATCCAGACGCCGATGAACAGCAGCATCGGCACCCACTGCAGGAAGATCGCGTACCAGGGATTGGAGTCCGGCGGCTTCACCGCAATGCGGACGCCGCGCTCCTTGAGGGTCTTGATCAGCTCCGGGTACTCGACGATGTAGGTCCGCTGCGTCTGCGCCGAGTCCTTGAGCGAATAGGTGACGAGGTTGCCCCGGATGACGACCGACTCGACGCGGCCCTGGTCGACGGCCTTCAGGAACTCTGAGAAGTTCGGCTGCTCCTGGCCGCTCTGCTGCGCCCCCTGGAACACGGTGAACAGGAGGATGACGATGAGGCCGATCACCATCCAGAGGGCGAGGTTCTTGTAGACCTGATTCATATCGGCCCGCTCATTATAACACCCGCCAAAGATGGAGCGGTGCGTCAGATCCCGTCCAGCGCGGCGACGTACGGGAGGTTGCGGTAGAGCCCCTCGTAGTCGAGGCCGTAGCCGACCACGAACACGTTCGGGATCGTGAACCCGACGTAGTCCACGGTCACCTCGGTCTCGCGCCGGCCCGTCTTGTCCAGGAGGACGCACGCGCGCACGCTGCGCGGACCGCGCGCCCCGAGCGCGCGCTTGAGCGTGGCCAGGGTGTGGCCGGTGTCGACGATGTCGTCGACGATCAGCACGTGCCGGTCGGCGATGTCGACGCTCAGGTCGGCGACGAGCCGGACCGTTCCCGAGGACGTCGTGGACGCGCCGTAGCTCGAGGCGCGGAGGAAGTCGACGGTGAGGTCGAGCGACACGGCGCGCATGAGGTCGGCGACGAAGGGAATCGCGCCCTGGAGCACGCCGACCAGCACGAGGCTCGCCTCCGCGTAGTCGCGGGTGATCGCGCGGCCCAGCTCGGCGACGCGCGCGGCGATCTCCTTTTCGGCGACGAGCGCTGGTCCCGGCCTGGGAGCCGGCATCTCACCGGGCGGTGACGAACGCCGAGAGCCTGCGTTCGGCGGCGACGATCTTGTCGGCCGCGAGCTGGGCCGCCTCGCGCGTGGCGAAGGAGCCCACCCGCACGCGGTAGCGCACGCTCCCGCTCGCGTCGATCTCGGCGACGTACGCGTCGTGGCCCGCGGCGGCGAGGCGCGCGCGCAGCGCCTCGGCGGGCTCGCGGGCCTTGTAGGCGCCCACCTGGATCGTGAACGCGCCCGGGGCCGAGGTGGGCGGCGCCGCTTCGGGCAACGCGGCCCGCTCGTGCTTCGGCCCCGTCTCGAGACCCGAGGGCCTGTCGCTTCGCTCGGCGCGTCCGGGCTTCGTGGCTTTCGGCGGCGGGGGCGCGGTGAGCGGCGCCGTCAGGTCCTGATAGAAGGTCAGCGGCGGCGGCTCGGCGGGGCGCGCGGCTCTGTCTCCCGCGCGCGTGGTCTTGTCGCCCGGGCGCGCCGGCGCGCTCTCCTTCTCGGCTGTCGCGCTCCGCACGGGCTGAGCGCGCGGCCAGAATCGCCCGGCCATGACGCCGAGCATGAACGTGGCGCCGAGCACGCCGAGGCAGCCGACCACGAACAAGGTCGAGGCGAGTCGGCTCGGCGCGCGTCGGCCGCGTGCGCCGCGCATCACATGCTCTCCGGCGCGCTCACGCCCAAGAGGTCGAGGCCGTTTCGGATCACGGTCGCCACGGTGGCGCAGAGCGCCAGGCGCGCGTGCATCAGACGAAGGTCCTCCTGGATGACCCGGTGGTTCTTGTACCAGGCGTGGAACTCGGACGCGAGCTCCTGCAGCCAGTAGGCGATGCGGTGCGGCTCACGCGCGCGGGTCGCGCCGCGGACCAGCTCGGGGAACTGCAGGAGCCGCTTGATCAGCGCCAGGTCCGCGGGCTCGACGAGCGGGCTCGTGTCGACGTCGGTCAGGCCCGGAACGGCGATCCCCTGCTCCGCCGCCTGACGGAAGATCGAGCGGATGCGCGCGTGCGCGTACTGGACATAGTAGACGGGGTTGTCGCTCGACTGGCGGGTCGCCACTGCCAGGTCGAACTCGAGCGGGCTGTCGTGCCGGCGCGTGAGGAACGTGAAGCGGACGGCGTCGCGGCCGACCTCCTCGAGCAATTCCTCCATCAGCACGAACTCGCCCCGCCGCTTGGACATGCGCACGGGCTGGCCGTCGCGCAGTAACGTGACGAGCTGCACGATCATCACCTCGAACGCCTCGGGCGGATGGCCGAGCGCCTGCATCGCCGCCTTCATCCGCGCGACGTAGCCGTGGTGGTCGGGGCCGAGCAGGTTGATCACGCGATCGGCCGCCGCGAACTTCACGTGGTGGTGATAGGCCACGTCCACCCCGAAGTAGGTCGGCTCCCCGCTCGAGCGGCGGAGGACTCGATCCTTGTCGTCGCCCGCCTCTTCGCGCTCGGCCGAGCGGAACCAGAGCGCGCCGTCCTGCTCGTAGCTGAGCCCGCGGGCCGCGAGCTCCTCCAGCACTTTCTGCGGCAGCCCCTTGTTGCGCACGTCGCGCTGCTCGGACGACCAGACGTCGAACTCGACGCCGTACTCGCGCAGGATCCGGCGCTGCGCCTCGACCATGCGCGCGACCGCGTAGCGTCCGAAGTGCTCGAGGCGCTCGCGCTCGGGCGCGCCGTGCAGCAAGCCGCCGCCCTCGGCGCGATACGTCCTGGCGAGGTCGACGAGGTACTCGCCGGGATAGCCGTTCTCCGGCAACGCGGCCGGCTCGCCGAATTCCTGTCTGACGCGCGCCTCGAACGAGCGCGCGAGCGCCTCGAACTGGCTGCCGGCGTCGTTGACGTAGAACTCGGTCGTGACGCGCGCGCCCTGCGAGCGCAAGAGGCGCGCGAGCGCGTCGCCGATCGCAGCGGCGCGCGCGTTGACGATGACGAGCGGGCCGGTCGGATTCGCGGAGACGAACTCGAGGCGGATGCGCTGACCGGCGTGGCTCTCGCCGCGCCCGTACTCGGAGGCGGCTCCGAGAATCTCGCGCAGCGCGCCGGCGCACCAGACCGGCGCCAGGAACACGTTGATGAACCCGGGTCCCGCGACCTCGAGCCGCTCGACCTCCGCCATCGGCGGGAAGTTCTTCACGACGAGATCGGCGATCTGGCGGGGTGCGCGCTTCGCCGCGCGCGCGAGAACCATCGGCACGTTGGTCGCGTAGTCGCCGTGCTCCGCCTGACGCGGGACCTCCCACGCACACTCTTCGGGCTCGGGCAGCCCCGCCTTCGCGAGGGCCGCTCGCACCCCGCTCGTCAACCGATCGGTGAGTTGCACCTGCGCATCAGGGTACCCGCGTACCGCCGCGTCGCGACGAAGAAAAAACGGGGCGACGCGAGCCGGGATTCGGCGCGGGACGCGCCTCGCGGGCGAGGCGTGCGCGGGACGGACATCGAGCCTCGCTCGCCTCGGCTTATTTGGCCACGGCCGGAGCGGCGCCTTGGCAGGAAGCCGGGGACGTGGTACTACCCCGTCGAGCCCCCATGCTGCGAGTGCTCAGGGCGACCGTGCGCCACAACCGCGAGCTGATCCTGGCCGGCACGTTCGCCGCGCTGGCCGCCTGGGAGATCCTCGAGATGCTGCTGCTGGAGAGGTCCCCCGACAGGCCGCTCTCGCTGGCGCTCGTCGTCCACTCCCTTCAAGTCGCGCTCATCCTGGCGGCCACTGCCCTGGCGCTTCGCGCGTGGCGCGAGAAGACGGCGCGCGAGCGGGCCCTGGGCGCGCTCGTCGAGCAGGTTGTCGTCGCCCAGGAAGAGGAGCGGCGGCGCGTCGCGTACGACGTCCACGACGGAGTCGCGCAGCTCGTGGTCAGCGCCAAGCAGCACGTCGACACCGCGGCCGACCTCTGGGCCGCCGACCCGGCGCGCGCGGCGGGCGAGACCGCGATCGCCGCCGATCGGCTCGCGCAGGCCATCGCCGAGACGCGCCGGATCCTGGCGGCGCTGCGCCCGCTGGCGGTGGACGCCGCGGGCCTCGCCGCCGCCGCGCGTCGGAGCCTCGACGATGTCGCGCGAGACACCGGCTGGTCGGTGAGCCTCGTCGAGAATCTCAAGGGCGTCCGGCTGCCGCCGACGGTCGAAGCCGCTGCGTTCAGAATCCTCCAGGAGGCGCTGGCGAACGCGCGCAAGCACGCGGGCACCACGCGGATCGAGGTCGTCTTGACCCGCGAAGCCGACCGGTTCGACCTGGACGTACGCGATCACGGCGTCGGCCTCGCGGATTCGGGCGAGGCGCGCGGGCTCGGGCTCACCAGCATGCACGAGCGCGCCAGGCTTCTCGGAGGATCGTGCGTCGTCGAGCCGGCGCCCGGCGGTGGCACGCGCGTTCACGCCCAGCTCCCGTTACGCCATGGCCTCGCCGCCGCGCCCTGATCCGGCTCCCGTCCGCGTCCTGATCGTCGACGACCATCCGATGGTCCGCGCGGGCCTGCGAAGCATGCTCGAGCCCGCCGGCGTGGAGATCGTGGGCGAAGCCGGCACGGGTGAGGACGCCCTGCGAGCGGCCGCGGCATGCGAGCCCGAGATCGTGCTGCTCGACCTCGAGCTTCCCGACCTCGACGGGCTCGCCGTGCTCGAGCGCCTCCACGCGCGAGCGGCGGGCATGGCCGTCCTGGTGATCACGATGCACGACGATCCGGCCCTGGTGCGGCGGGCCGTCGAAGCCGGCGCCTGCGGCTACGTCCTGAAAGGCGTCGGACGCCGCGAGCTCTTGGCCTCGCTCGAGGCCGTGCGCCACGGCGAATCCGTGCTCGACCCCACAATGCTTCGGGCCACCCTGTCGGACACGCGGCCCGAGCCGCGACCGGGTCCGCGCGTCAGGTCCGGCGAGCCGCTGACGTCGGTCGAGCAGGAGATGCTCCGCCTGGTCGCGGCGGGATTGACCAACCGCGAGATCGGCAAGCGCCTGCGCTGGAGCGTGGGCACCGTGAAGAAATACCTGCAGCGCACACTCGACAAGCTCGGCGCCTCCGACCGCACACAGGCCGCGGTCGAGGCCGTCAAGCGTGGCTTGCTGTCGTGACCGGCTACAACGTTCGGAGCGGAGGCCCCGCCAGCCGCCCGGCCAGGCAGACCGCGACGAGCACGCCGAGGCTCACGCAGACCGCCGCACCGAGCACCCTCAGCGATCGGTCGACGTCCGCGGCGACCGGCAAAGCGCCCGCGCCCAGCCGATAGGCCCCGGGCTTCTCGAGCGTCACGCCGAGGGCGCCGGCCATCGCGGCCATCGTCCAGCCCGCGTTCGGGCTCGCGGTCCGGTGACGGTCGCGCCGCAGAGCCGCCAGGGCCCCACTGCCGCTCGCCCCTGCCAGCGCGGCGCCGACGACGAGACTCAGACCGGCGAGGCGGGCCGGGATCAGGTTCAGGAGATCGTCCAGCCGCGCCGTGACCTTGCCGAAGTATTCGAGCGGCCCGTCTCGATACCCGAACATCGCGTCCGCCGTGTTGACGACGCGATAAATCGCCGCGCCCGGGAGGCCTCCGGCGAGAAAGAAGAGCGCCGGCGCGACGAAGCTGTCGGTCAGGTTCTCGGCGACGGACTCGACGGCGGCCGAGGCGACGTGCTCCCCGTCGAGCTCCGCCGTGGGGCGGCTCACCAGGTGATAGCCGACCGCGCGCCGGGCCGCCGCGAGATCCTCGCGGCGCAGCTCGCCCGCCACCTCGCGCGCGGCGCCGACGAGACCGCGCACCGAGAGCAGGCACGTGAGCGCCAGCGCTTCGAGGACGGGCCCGGCGAGCCCGACGCGGCCGGCGAGCTCGGACACGGCCGCGCCGACCACGCCGGCGAGGCCCGCGACCGCCAGAGTGAGCGCGGCGCCGCCCGTCAGCAGGAGCGCGGGCGAGCCCCGGCAGAGCCGCCGTCGCCCGGCGTCCAGCAGGCGTCCGAGCCACGCGACGGGGTGGTAACGGTTCGGGGGATCGCCGAGAGTCAGGTCGATCGCGAGCCCGAGCAGCAGGACGAGCGGCTTCGCGACCTCGGGGCTCAGGACCTGGGAAATGAGAGCCCCGCGAGCTTGGCCACGCCTGCGATGTCCACCGCGCGCGCCACCGCGTCGGCGAGGCGCTCGTATCGGTCGCTCCCTGGCGCGCCCCAGCGCGGATCGGCGGCGATGCCCTTGCGATCGGCCAGCGACTGCAAGAAGGCACGGCGCAGCGAATCGTTCGTGAAGAGACCGTGAAGATAGGTGCCGACCACGTTGCCGGCCGCGCTCACCGCGCCGTCGGCATCGCGGACCGGGACACCGCCGCGCTCCTCGATGGTGAATGGCCTCGGCGCGCTCGAGCTGGTCCGACCGGCGTGAATCTCGTAGGCGACGACCTCGCTGCCGGCGGCGCGGGAAAACATCCGGCACGTGCCCGCGACGCGCGCTCGAACGCGGACGGTCGTCTTGTCCGGCGCGAAGGTCGTGACGACCGGAAGCAGTCCGAGGGCCGGCGCGGAGGACACACCCGACTCGACACGATCGGGATCGTGCACGGCCTCACCGAGCATCTGGTATCCGCCGCAGACTCCGACGATCGGCCGTCCGTCGGCCGCCGCGTGCCGGATCGCCTGCGCGAGGCCGGTGGCGGCGAGCCACTGCAGATCGGAGACGGTGCTCTTGCTACCCGGGAGCACGACGGCGTCGGCGTCGCCGAGCTCGTCGGGGCCGCGCACGAAGCGCACGCCGACGCCGGGCTCGGCCGCGAGAGGCTCGAAATCATCGAAGTTCGAGATGTGCGGGAGCCGGACCACCGCGACGTCGAGGGTGCCGGGAGCACCCCATCGCCAGGGCTCGTCCAGGTCGAGCGAGTCCTCGGCGGGGACCAGGCGAGCGTCGAGGTAGGGCACGACGCCGAGCACCGGCACGCCGGAGCGCGCGCCGAGCTCGGTCAGTCCCGCGGTCAGCACCGTCTCGTCGCCCCGGAAACGGTTGACGATGAGACCGCCGACCCGCGCGCGGTCCGGGGGGTCGAGCAGCGCCAGGGTGCCGAGCAGCGCGGCGAACACGCCGCCGCGATCGATATCGCCGACGAGCAGCACGGGCGCGTCGGCGATGCGCGCCACCCTCATGTTGACGATGTCGCTGTCGCGCAGGTTGATTTCGGCCGGGCTCCCGGCGCCCTCGATGATCACCAGGTCCCACGCCTGGCGAAGCCGCGCGAGACTCTCGGCCACCACCGGGAGCAGCTCTGCCTGCATTCGCTGGTACTCGCGCCAGGTGACACTCGTCACCGCGCGGCCCCGGACCACGAGCTGCGACCGGTAGCCGGGCTCCGGCTTGAGAAGGATCGGGTTCATGTCGACGGTGGGCTCGATGCCCGCGGCCGCCGCCTGCGCGGCCTGCGCGCGGCCGATCTCGCCGCCCTCGAGAGTGACGGCCGCGTTCAAAGCCATGTTCTGCGACTTGAACGGCGCGACCCGATAGCCGGCACGGGCGAAGATCCGACAGAAGGCGGCGGCGAGCAGGCTCTTGCCGACACCGGAGGCGGTGCCCTGGATCATGAGACACGGCGCGGCGCCGCTCATCGCCCGAACCGGACGCTGAGCCCGGCGCGAAACGCATAGTCGGGCCCCGGTCCCGCGAGCGACGTCTGACCGGCCGCGTCGAGGGCGATGAGCCGGGTCAGGAAGAACTGGATGCCGGCGTCGAAGCCGATGGAGTCGCGCGCGCCCCGCTCGACCGCCGAGGCGAAGAAGACCTCGCCGAAGATCGACCATCGCTCGCCGATGTCTCGTCCGAGCGCGGCCGAGGCGGTTCCCTGGACGAGGTAGCCGCTCGGGCGCTGCGCGAGCCCGGCCACGCCGACGTTCGTGTCGAGGCTCAACCGCCAGGGCAGGTCGAAGCTCACGAGACCGATGAGGCCGAAGTCCGGGGCATTCGTCCGGTGCGGCGCGTGGGCGACCGGAAACTTGACGAACGGCATGACGCCGAGCGAAGGCCACCAGCTGTCTTCCCGACCGTCGAGGAAGCGGTACTTCACCTCGAGCGAGAGATCGCCGATGCCGGTGTCGTCCTGCTGGCCTGTCGTGACGACGAGCGGCTCGCCCTCGAGCCGGACCTCCAGCCGCTCCGTGAGCCCGACCCGCCAGGTGAGCTCGAGCGCGAATTGCCTCTCCGCGGGGCTCCCGCCGATGCTCGTGCGCGAGTACACGGTTCCACTCTCCATCTGCGCGGCGCCGGGCTCGATCGTGCTCGCGCTCGTCGAGACGCTCGGACGATCGGGCTGAATGCGCTCGGACTCGGCCGCCGCCGCGCCGGATGCGCCGATCGTCACGGCCAGGCAGAGCGCGACGAGGCTCTCCGCCGCGGGGCCCAAACGATCAGCCGCCCGCGTATCGCCGCCGGAGCTCCTGCCAGAGCTCCATCTTCTCCCAGCGAGGCTCCCGCAGACGCTGCCACTTCTCGTCGAAGTGAGGGTTCGGGAACAGGATCGTGATCATCTGCTCGCCGCGGCCGTTCCAGAGCCTGAGCCCCCAGATGGCCGGCGCGCACGAGCCGCCTTCGGTCTTGAAGAACGCCGCGCGGGCCACGCGCCGGATGCGCGCGAGCTCCGGGCTCTGCGGGCCGCGATGATCGTTGACGCAGAGGTGGAAGTGCCAGGCGCCGGTGTCGACGGTCAGGTAGCCGTCGAGCTTGGTCACCTTCGGCGGCGCGGCGAACTGGATCTCGTAGGCGGCGCCCTCGATCAGCGGCCCCACCGTGAGGTCGGCCCAGTGCTCGGTGAAGAGCCGGACGAGCAGCTGCTCGACGCCGTCGCCCGCGACGGCCATGTCGTGATACTCGGTCGTGGTCCCGTCGAGGCCGCGCTCGATCGCCGATCCATCGCGCATGCTCGCCTCCCCGTAGCCGGATCGTTGAGCATACTACTGCAGGTCGAAGACCACCGGCAGCCGGACCCTCAACGGTCGGGGTACGAGGCCCTTGGGGAACGGCTGGGGCGCGAGGCTTCTCGCGGCTTCCAGCGCCGCGTCGTCGAGCAGGGGATGGGAAGACGAGCGCGTGACGGAGACATTGCCGATGGCGCCGTTGGACTCGATGGAGATGTCCAGGAGCACGGTCCCGCTGAGGCCTCGACTTCGTGCCGGCGGCGGGTATCGGAGCGCCTCCATGAGACGGCGCCTCATCTGGGCCAGGTAGCCTCCGTATTCGGCGCCGGGCGCGCCGCCGGCCGGTCCGCCGGACGCGACGGCTGTGCCGCCGCCGGGTCCGCCCGTTCCCCCGGACGTGCCCGAGTCCGGTGCGCCGCGACGGACACCACCCGGCTCGGGCGGCCCGGCGGCTCGCTCGCCGACCGCGCCGCCGGGATTCACGCGCGGCCCGGCTGGCGACGCGTTCACCTCGCTCCGCACCGCGACGTCGGGAGGGGTTTCGCGCGCAGGCACCATGGCGACCGCTGGCTCGGTCTGCTGCGGCGTCTCGGGCGGAGCTTGCGCGGCTTCGCGCTCTTGGGCACGCTCCGGCTCGGGTGAAGCGCTAGGCGTGCGAGGTGAATGGAGCGGCGTCGCTGACGGCGCCGCCGGTCCTGAGCGGGCTGCCACCCGTCCGGCCGGGCGGCCCAAGCCCGTCGATGCTCGCTTCGTCGCCCCGCCGGCGAGCCTGGGCTCCGATTGCGGGATCGGCGCTTCGTGCTCCGCGATGGTCTCGAGATCGATGAACAGCACGCCCGGATTCGATTCGCCGGAGACCAGGAAGAAGAGAGTCGCCAGGGCGCCGCCGTGAGCGGCGAGCGAGGCCAGCAAGGTCGCGACCGGCGGCCGATGCCTCACCGATGCTCCTCCATCCAGCGCCGGATCCCGGAGTCGAGCGCCTCGTGCGCGGCGCGCGCGATCACCCAGCCGAAGTCGCTGATGGGGCCGCCGAAGCGGCATCGCGGGCCGCGCCCCGTCGCCGCCACGACGACCGCATCCGTCGACGTGCCGCTCGCGACCCGGCCGTCGTCGCACCGGAGATCGACCGACGCCAGCAGCGACGTCTTGACCTCCGTGACCGTCATGACCGCGTTGACGAGCGCCGCCGCCTCGGGCGCGCCGTCCACCACGACGATCGCGTTGATCGTCGACGGCGCCCACACACCGAGCGGCGTCCGGCCCGCCGCGATGCGGTTCGACAGCCCGACCGTCACGACGGCGAGCGCGGTCAACCCGGAGCCGGCGGTCTCGGCGACGACCGCCTTCTCCGTCCACGCCGACGTGAGCAGGCCGACCCACGGGCGGCGGATCTCTCGCCGCTCGACGAATCGCGGGAGCAGGCCGTCCGTCTCCGCCTCGGGGATGTTCTTCCGCACGTGGAGGTTCACGATCGCGCGCGCCGCGGCGAACCCGCCCCCGGCGAACGCCGAGGACAGGACCGTCAACGGCTCGCGCGCGGTGACGACGACCGCCTCGCGATCGATCGCGACCTCGATCCCCTCGATCATCAGGACGCTCCCCCTCCAGTGGGCAAAGTCTAGAACGTGATACGCAACCCGGCCAGCGCGTTGATGCCCAGCGCCGGAAATCCACGCACCTCGGCATAGTCCTCGTTGGTCAGGTTCTGGATGCGGGTCCACAGATCGACTCGCTGGATGAACGCGTAGCGCTGGAAGAGCCGGTAGGTCGCGCCCGCGTTCACCACGGCGTAGCCGCTGTTCCACACCCATGCGGGGCTCACCGCCGGCTCGAACTGCTTGCTCACCCACTGGAGATCGCCGAAGAGCTCCAGACTCGGAATCGGGCGCCACGTCAACCCGAGATTCAGGCGGTTGCGGGGCTCACGCGCCAGCAGCCGATGGGTCTGAAGGTTCTCCGACTCCGTGTAGGTATAGTTCAGCCACGCGGTGAGGTTGTCCAGGATGTCCACGGCCGACACGAACTCGAAGCCCTCGGCGCGCGCCCTGCCGATGTTCACGCCCTTCACGAACGGCGGCGTGGTGATGAACATGAAGCTGATCAGGTTCTCGAAGTCGTTGTGGAAATACGTCAGCCCGAGGCGGATCCGGTCCTTCCAGAGCTTCTGATCTACGCCGACCTCCCACGAAAAGCTCGTCTCGGGCTGCAAGGTGCGATCGGAGAACCCCGGGAAGAAGAGATCGTTGAAGGTCGGCGCTCGGAACCCCGAGCCGGCGCCGCCGTGGATCCTCGTCCCCCACTCCGGGATCACGTAGGACAGCGACCCGCGCTCCGTCCAGTGCGTGCCGAAGACACTGTTGTCCTCGACCCGAAAGCCCGCCGACATGAAGAGGCGGTCCCATAACCGGAACGTCTGCTGGAAGAAAGCCGACCCGGTGTGGCTGCTGGCGTCGAACGGCGTGCTGCCCTGCGCCTCGCCGTCCTCGGTGCGATATTCCAGGCCGATCGTGCTCGTGGACCACTTACCGATGTGAAAGTGGTTCAGCAGCTCCGCTTCCCACCGCTGGACGTCGAAGCGCCCGGGAAACTCGCACGGCGGAAACGGGCACGGGTCAGCCGCATCAGGGAGATCTACGAAGGTCGTCTTGTTCTGATAGCGTCCCCCCCGCAGGTCGATCTCCCACCATTCGAAGGGCTTGGTATGGCCGGTCAGCGCCATCACCCACGTCTCGCTGAGCTGGCGGTTGTTGGAGTCGATGATCGGGTCGTTGGGCAGCGGCGGCACGCTCGTGGACACGAACTTCACCGGCACGCCGATCTCGTTCTGGACCCAGCGCAGGCTGAACGCGACGGAGCTTTCCCACGGCAGCCTGAGCCCGACCCGGAAGTTCACCGCGTTCTTGTCCGAGCTGTCGTTCTTGAACTGTCCGTTCGATTCGAGATGCGAGATCGAGCCCGCATAGTCGAGCAGCGAATAGGTGCCGCTGAACCAGCCCCGGCCGGTGTAGGTGTCGTATTTGCCGGCGCCACCCTCGACGGCCGCCGAGAACGGTCCCTTGCCCTTCTTCGTGATGATGTTGACGACGCCGCCGATCGCGTCGGCGCCGTAGAGCGTCGACTGGGGTCCGCGAATCACCTCGATGCGCTCGATCAGGTCGGGCGAGATGTCGGAGAGATCGGCCTGTCCGGTCGTCGGGCTCTTGACCCGGACCCCGTCGACGAGGACCTGGACCTGGTTGGCGTTGGCGCCCCGGATGCTGATGTTGGAGAGCTTGCCGATGCTGCCCGATCGGCGGATCTCGACACCGGGCACGGTACGAAGCACGTCTTCCACCGTCTCGTAGTGATATCGCTGCACGTCGTCGCCGGGGACGACCGTCACGGAGGCGCCGAGCTGCTCGGCACGCGTCTCGAGTTTGGTGGCGGTGATGACCACGGGATCCAGGTCTCGCGGCGGCTCCTGCGCCGCGAGCATGCCCGAGGGGAACAGCGACGCGAGGAGCAACAGCAGTCGAACGATCCAGAGCATGCGCTTCACTCCTTCTTCCGCGAAAGGGTTGGAAGCTGTCGCCCGGAACAGGTCTCCTGACTCGTGGATCACCGCGCGCGCCCAGCCTTCCCGTCCGCATCGACGCGGACAGTGGCAATCTCGGGCGCGTGCTTCCCACTCACAGTGGCGGGTCCGTGCCGGCCTCGGCCTCGTCCGGCCTCACCGGCTTCCCTTGATCCGGAGCGAATCGTCGAAGAGCTACTTCGTCTCTCGCACCTCCCTTCGGTCGGCGCTCCCGGCGCTCGGGGCGTCGATCCGCCAGGTGAGCCGCACGACCGGCCGCCGCGTCGTCTCGTTCTTGTCGACGACGACCGCGCAGCCGAAGACCGCGGCGAGGAGCGTCTCGTCCAGCACCGCCTCGGGCCCGCCGATGGCCGCGACGCGGCCGCCGTTCAGCAGGACAAGCCGATCGCATACCTCGGCCGCCAGGTTCAGATCGTGAGAGACGAGGAGGACCGTGGTGCCTCGCTCGCGATTCAACCGCCGCAGGAGCGCCGCGGCCTCGACCTGATAGCGCAGATCGAGATGGGCGGTCGGCTCGTCGAGGACCAGCAGCCGGGGCTCCTGCGCGAGCGCGCGGGCGATGACCGCGCGCTGGCGCTCACCGCCGCTCAGGTGCTCGAGCGGCATGTCGGCGAGCTCGAGCACGCCGGTCGCCTCCATCGCCGCCCGAGCCACCGATCGATCGCGCGGGCTCTCGAAGTATCGGCCGGGATCGTGCGGGTAGCGGCCCATCAGCGCCAGCTCGCCGACGGTGAATGGAAACTGCGGCAGGATCCCCTGCGGCACGACGGCGACTCGACGGGCCAGATCCGTCCGCGACAGGCGCCGGACCGGCACGCCCTCGAGGCGGATCTCGCCCGACGCGGGCTCGAGCACGCGCGTGAGCAGGCGAATCAGAGTGGTCTTCCCCGAGCTGTTCGGGCCGATGACGCCGACGATCTCGCCCGGCGCGATCTCGAACGAGAGGTCGGCCAGCGCGAACGGCCGCGCTCGCCGCTCTTCCGCCGCCGGGTACGCGAAGCTCACGTTGCGGAACTCTGCGAGGGTCATTCGACCCCTCCCCCGGCCCGGCGCCTCGCCCCCGCGGATGTGCTCGGCGTCGACATGACCATCGGAGTCATCGTCTCCGAGAGCCTCGGCACGCCGCATCTCTCGGCGCGGCCGCGGGCGCTCGCGAGCTCAGGATGCCGTCCGTCGTCGCGCGGGTTGCGGGCCTTGGCATCAGAGGTTGGCGCGGTAGCGGGTGCGGAGCAGGTAGATGAAGAACGGGGCGCCGCAGAAGGAGGTGATCACGCCGACCGAGAGCTCGGCCGGGGCGACGATGCTGCGGGCCAGCGTGTCGGCGAGCAGAAGAAAGATGCCGCCGCCGACGAGAGCGGCCGGCACCAGCAGGCGATTGTCCGAGCCGAGGAGGATCCGGAGGACGTGGGGCACGATCAGCCCGACGAATCCGATCGGGCCGACGAACGCGACCACGCTCGCGGTGAGGAGCGCCGCGCCCAGGAAGATGGTGAGCTTGAGCCGATCGGCGGCGACGCCGAGCTGGAGCAGCGCCTCCTCTCCGAGGGCCATCAGATTCAGCTCGCGCGCGTGCGTCACGACGAGCCCGAAGCCGAGGGCCGATAGGATCGCGAACAGGCCGAGGGCGCCGGGCGGGATCGGGGCGAGATTGCCGAGGAGCCAGTGCACGACGCCGCCGAGCCGGTTGAAGTCGAGCAAGGAGATTACGACCGTGATCGCCGCCGAGAAGAAGATCCCCACGATGACGCCGGCCAGCAGCAGGGTCTGAATCGACAGCCCGCGACCAACCGCGGCGATGAGGTACACGGCGCCCGCGGCAACGAGCGCGCCGGCGAAGGCGAAGGCGGTGAGCCCCACCGCCTCGCGAAGCGTCAGCCCGAGACCGAAGCTTTGCCCGATCACGACCCCGAACGCGGCGCCGGCCGAGATGCCGAGCACCGAGGGCTCGGCGAGCGGGTTGCGCGTGAGCGCCTGGAACGCGACGCCGGCCACCGCCAGCGCGCCGCCGGCGAGCACGGCGGCGGCGATCCGAGGCAGGCGGATCGACAGGGTCACGACCCGCTCGACCGACTCGGGCGCGGCTCGCCCCGCCACCGCCGAGATGACCGCGCTCGGCGAGAGCTGCGCGCTGCCGAGAAAGAGCGCGGCGGCGGCGGCGAGCACGAGCACGCCCGTGAGCGCACCCAGTACCAGCACCAGCCGCCTCATCGGGCTCATCGAAAGGCCTCGGGATGGATCGCGCGCGCAAGCTGCTCGAGGCCGTCGACCAGGCGTGGGCCGTAGCGATGCATCAGATCTCCGTCGATGGAGAGGAGCCGCCCGGCCTTGACCGCCGGGAGCGAAGCGAGGCGCTGCCATTTCTCGGTCGCCACCGGACCGGTGCCGGCGCCGTGGTTGGCGAGCAAGATCACCTCCGGACTCTTGGCGACGGCGGCCTCCAGACTGTAGCGCGGCCAGGCGTCGGCGTCGTCTGCCGTGAGCGATCGGCCGCCCGCGAGCTGGATCAGCTCGGTCACGATCGCCTCGCGCCCGGGCACGATGAGAGGCTCGGGCCAGAGCACGTAGAGAACGCTCGGGCGCCCGAGCGGGAGCACCGCCTTCTTCACTGCCTCGATCCGCTGCTCGAGCCCCGCGACCAGCGGCTCAGCCGTCTTCTCCCGACCCGTCAAGGTGCCGAGCCGCCGCATGAGCGCGGTGGCGTCGCCGACGTGGTGAGCGGCGACGAGGTAGACCGGGATCCCGACGCGCGAGAGCTGCGTGAACGTGTCCTCGCGCGTCCCTTCGTTCGTGGCGATCACCAGATCGGGCCGCAGCGCAACGATCGACTCGAGGCTCGGCGCAACCATCCCGCCGACCCTCGGCCGGTGACGGGCCTTCGGCGGAAAGTCGCAGAAGTCCGTGACGCCGACCAGCAGGGACTCCGCGTTCAACGCGAAGAGAATCTCGGTGACGCTCGGGACCAGCGACACGATGCGCCGCGGCGGCGCCGCGAGTGTGACGTCGCGGCCGAGCATGTCGCGCGTCGTGAACGCCCCCGCCGGAAGCCCGCCGATCAGCAAGCCCGCGACGGCGATCGTGACGATCATGGAAACGCGCGTCGTCATGGCCGTTATTCGAGCGCCGGCTTTGTCGGCGCAGTCCGATTCTCGGGGGAGGCCTCGGAGGGGGCCGCCGAGGCCCCCTCCGATTCACTCACTCCGGCGGCCTTGAAGGTCGCCATCTCGCTCCAGACCAGCGCGGCCGCCCGCGCCAGATGGATGAAGAGCGCGGCGCCCGTTCCCTCGCCGAGGCGCAGGCCGAGATCGAGGTAAGGCTCGAGCCCGAGGTGCTCGAGCGCCCGCGTGTGGCCGCGCTCCGCGGAGCGATGCGACGCGAAGAGCGCGTGGCGCGAGGCCGGGGCGAGCGTGACCGCGACGAGCGCCGCCGCGCCGGCGATGAATCCGTCGAGCGCGACCGGGACGCGGCGCGCGGCGCCCGCGAGGACCACGCCGACGAGGCCGCCGATCTCGAAGCCGCCCACCTTCGCCAGCACGTCGAGGCCGTCGCGCGGGTCGGGCCGATTGATTTCGAGCGCCCGACGCACGGCGGCGACCTTGCGCGCCAGGGTCGCGTCGTCGACACCGGTCCCCCGCCCGGTCACCTGCTCCGCCGGAGCGCCGGTGATCGCCGCGGTGATCGCGCTCGCGGCTGTCGTGTTGCCGATGCCCATCTCGCCCGTCGCCAGCAGGTCCGCGCCGGCGTCCATCGCCTCGTCGGCCAACCCCGCCCCGGTCTCGATCGCGCGGATCGCCTGCTCGCGGCTCATCGCGGGTCCCCCGGCGATGTTCGCCGTCCCCGGCCCGATCGGACACGCGACGAGGGCCGGCGAGCGGCCGAGCGGGCCGGCGACGCCGAAATCGGCGACGACGACGCGCGCGCCGGCCTGGCGCGCGAGGACGTTCACCGCGGCGCCGCCGCGCGCGAAGTTCTCGACCATCTGCGCAGTCACGACCTGGGGATACGCGCTGACCCCCTCGGCGACCACTCCGTGATCGCCCGCGAACGTGAAGATGACCGGGTGCCTGACCGACGGTGCCCGCCGGCTCAGGATCGCCAGGCGCAGCGCGATCTCTTCGAGCCGCCCCAGGCTTCCGGGCGGCTTCGTCAGGCTGTCGAGGTGGCGCCGGGCCTCGGGCTCGCCGTCGCGGGCCGGCGGCGCGATCGCGCCGAGCAGCCTCGAGAGCTCGGTCACGGCCGCACCGGCGGCGCCTTCACGGTGAGCGGGATGCCCGCGACCATCAGGACGACCGTGTCGCACGCGGCGGCGACGCGCTGATTCACGCCGCCCAGGAGGTCGCGAAACCGCAGACCCATCGCGGTCTCCGGATGGACGCCCGCGCCGACCTCGTTCGAAATCAGGGTGAGGCTCGAGCGGCGGCGGATCAGCCCCGCGAGCCCGTCCGCCTGCTCGAGGATCGCGTCGTCGCGGTCGCCGCGGAGCAGGAGGTTCGAGACCCACAAGGTGAGGCAGTCGACGACGATTCCGTCGCACGCCCCCTCGAGACCCTCGAGCTGCGCGACGAGATCGAGGGGCTCCTCGACCGTCGACCAGCGGGGCGGGCGCTCGGCGCGATGGCGGGCGATCCGTTTGACCATGTCCTCGTCGCGCGCCTCGGCGGTGGCGACGACGACGATGCGCGCCTCGGGGGAGAGCCGCTCGACCGCGAAGCGGCTCTTGCCGCTGCGGGCCCCGCCCAAGATCAAGAGCGATGGAGCCACCTGCCCGGATCCTCCCGCGAAGACCGGTGAACGAATCGCGCTCGGGCAGGTCTCCTGGCTCTCGGATCGTCCTACTCCCCGCGCCTTCCCGGCCTCGTCGACCAGTGGCACTCGCGGGTTTCGTCCCCGATCACAGTGACGGGGTCGCGGCGGCTTCTACCGCCTTCCCTGGGCCCTCGTGGGCATCCCGAGCGCACGCAACGACCGGAACCGTAGCAGAACGGCCGGGCGATCGCAACACGACGGGTGCTCGACACCGGCGGCACGAGGCGCGGGGAGCCCGCGGTCCCGGAGCTTGACTTTGAGCGGGCCGGGTGGGGAAATTGGGCAGCCCAGGTGAAGAAACCGAAGAATCCGAAGAATTCGGCCCCCCGAGCGTCGCTGACGACGGGCCAGGCCGCGTCGCACTGCCAGGTCTCGACGCCGACCGTGAAGACCTGGATCAGGGAAGGTCGGCTTCGCGCGTTCAAGACGCCCGGCGGGCACGCGCGGATCGCCGTCGAGGAGTTCCAGCGCTTCCTCATGCGACATCGGATGCCGACGTATCCGACCCCGCCGCCGCCCGCTGGCGTGCTGGTGGTCGACGACGAACCCCAGGTCGTCGAGATGCTCGTCGAGTTCCTCACGCATCATCCGCGCGGCTTCAAGATCGAGACCGCGAGCGACGGATACGAGGCGCTGATCAAGCTGGGCTCGCTCAGACCCGCCCTGCTGATCCTCGACGCCATGATGCCCAAGCTCGACGGGATGGAAGTCTGCCGTCACCTCAAGCGCCATCCCGAGACGCAGGCGATCCGGATCCTCGGCGTCACGGGGTATCCCGAGATCGGTCCCGAGCTCCTGGCGGCCGGCGCCGATGCGGTGCTCACGAAGCCGCTCGCGCTCGACGAGATCGAGCGCCACCTGGGCCGGCTCGTCGACTCGCGATTGCCGACGACGCCCGACGCGTGATCCCGCCGCGTCAGCCGGTCAGGTTGGTCTCGAGCTCACGGATCCGGCGCGAGAGATTCACGAGCATCTTCTGCGTCAGCTCCGGAACCTCGCGGAGGAGCTGCCAGAAGTTCACGCGGCTGATCACCAGAACGCGCAGGTCCGTCTCGGCCTTGACGGTGGCCGAGCGCGGCTCGCCGTCGAGCAGGCTCATCTCGCCGAAGAACTCGCCCGGCCGGAGCCGATGGCGCTTCTGGATCGTCACGGTCACTAGCGCCGTCCCGTCGATGATGATGAAGAACTCGTCGCCGGGCTCGCCCTGCCGCGTGAGGACCGTCCGCTCCGGCACCTCGACGACCTTCGCGATGTCGGCGACGGCGCGAAGCTGGCGCAGGCTGCACGCCTCGAAGATGGGCACGCGCTCGAGATACCGGATCTTCTCCTCACGGGCGGTCCGGAAGCCTTCGAAGTCGCCGATCAGTCTCATGACGTCTTCGTCTCCTTCGACGCATAGCTGACCGCCAGCCCGGCGCCGGCGTCGGACTGGATGCCGTACGGCGGCACCGGATAGCGCAGACCGTTCTTGTCGAGCGCCGCCAGACCTTCGAGCACCTTGGGCAGAAAGCGCGGCGGCATCGCCATCAGGAGCTCGTCGTCCGCGACGCCGCCGTAGCGCCGCTCCGCGTAGCACGGGATCGTCAGCGCCGGCTCGCCGGTCTTCAACGCCTTCCCCCACGAGTCGGCGCAGGCCGACTCGCCGACGGAGGTGAAGCTGAGCTTGCGGTATCCCGTCCACTGCAGCCCGTTGATCAGGAAGATCATCTGGCCGGGCGTGCCGTAGATCAGGCAGATGTCGGGCGGATCGAGCCGCCCCGACGTGAGCGGCGACACCGCCATCGCCTTGTAGCGCCCGTACGCCACGCAGTCCATCGCGTGCTGGTGGAGGCTCGCGTCCTCGAGGGTCTTGAACCAGACGCCCGCCATGCGCTTGCCGGAGAGCCACTCGTCGTCCTGGGGCGAGAGCCCGATGACGGCGCCGCACTGGGCGCCGATCAGATCCGCCATCGTGATGCCGACCGTCCAGCCGAGCTGGCGGGCCTGCGCGACGATCTGATCGGTCGTATGCCGAGCGCGCGGCCGGCGGATCTTCGGGATGGCCTCCATCGCCTCGACCGTCTCGAAGAGCTTCATGCCGATCGGAATCGAGCGCAGCCGCAGATATCGGTTCAGGCCGTCGACGATCGCGTTCCACTCATACGCTTGCATGACACGCTCCGCTCAGGGTTGACCAACTATAGCGCACTGCCTCGCGCTAGCGCCCTCGCAGGCGCTCGATCGCGCGGCGCTCGCGCTTGGTGGGCCGCCCGGTGCCGGCCGCCCGCCACGGCGGCGGCGCGTGGCGCGGCCGCGGGGGCTCGGGCGGCGTCAGGTCTTCGAACAGCGTTTTCGCGACCTCGGCCGATCCGCGGCGCTCATCGACGCCGGCGACTCTCAAGATCCGACGGCGCCCGCGCGGCAGGGTGATCGCGACGAGATGGCCGGCCCGGACCCGCCGGGCGGGCTTCGCCGCTTCGTCGTTCACGTCGACCTTGCCGCCGTCGCACGCCGCGGACGCCTGGCTGCGCGTCTTGAACACCCGCGCCGCCCAGAGCCACTTGTCAACACGGATCGAATCGAGCGAGGCTTGCACGCGGAGACGGTATCATAGCGGCAAAGGAGCCCGGACGATGACACGGTTCGTCGTGGCGGCGCTGGTGATGACGCTGACGGCGGTCGCATGGGCCGCCGACGTCGTCACCATCGAGGACTGGAAGACCCAGAAGCTCGGGTCGAATGGCATTCCCGAAGGCTGGCTCGGCGGCCAGACCTGGGGTCTCCCGCAGCACGACATGACTATCGAGGAGAACGAGGGTCATCGCGTCCTGCACCTCAAGAGCAAGATCGAGAGCTCGACCATCCGCAAGGAGATCAAGGGGAAGGTCAACCTGAAGGAAACGCCGATCCTCGAGTGGACGTGGAAAGCCGTCGTCCTGCCGACGAACGCGGACTGCCGGAAGAAGACCGCGGACGACCAGGCGGCCCAGCTCTACGTCGTGTGGCCGCGCTTCCCCGAGGCGGTCCGCTCGCAGATCATCGGCTACATCTGGGACACGACCGCGCCCGCCGGCACCATCGTGAAGAGCGAGAAGACGGGAACCGTCACCTACGTCGTCGTGCGCTCGGGCCCGGCGGATCTGGGCAAGTGGCTCACCCAGCGGCGCAACGTCGCCGACGACTATCGGAGGATCTACGGCAGCCCGCCCGAAAACCCCGGGATCATCTCGATCGCCATCGACTCGGACGACACGTCGTCGTCCGCGGAGTCGTTCTTCGGCCCGATCCTCTTCCGGAAGCCGTGAGCCGCGGAGCGCGCGCAGGCCGTCGCGCCGCGGGGACGTCGGCTCAGCGCAGATCGCCCACCAGCTGGGGGACCGCGGTCGCCAGCTCGGCCGCGGTCGCGTCCGCCGCGGCGGCGATCGCCGCGAGCAGCGCGCTGTTCATCACGCTCACGTACCACTGGCCGGCGTCGGATTCGACGAACTGCACGTACTGCTCGAGCTCGTCGTCCGAGAGACCGCGATAGGCGAGGAGCATGTTGACCAGGCACAGGCGCCTCATGTCTTCGAGCGTCCGGTTCCGCGCCCGGGCGACCTGCCTCTCGAGTTGATCGCGACTCAGGCCGGCCACGGCGGGCAGGCCGGGCTGGAAGGCCACGGTCAGGCTCCGCACGATCGCCACCGTGACGTCGACGGTCGTTTCCGACACGCCGCCGCCGCCGTCGAGCCGCTCGACCAGATCGAGGCGGCTCGGTGAGGGGCGATTGCGCTCGAGGTCGGCGACGGCGTCCGGACCGCCGCCGGCGACGTGCGCGGCCAGCTCCTGTCCGGTGATCCGCTTGCCGAGCGGCGAGTCGTACCAGGCGAACGCTTCGCGGAGGCGGCCGGGTTCGCGGTTTCTCTGAAACTCGAGCCTGATTTTCGTATAGAGGCTCTCGGCCGCGAAGCGCTCGGCGACGATCCGGTTGATCGTGATCCTGTCCTGGCCGCTCTGTCTCTGGTGAGCGCGCAGGAACTGCGCGCGGATGCCCGCGGTCAGGCTTTCGAGCTGAACCTTCAGCCCCGAGCGATCCAGGAGCTCGTCGATCGCGCGCGCGTCGGTTCGAGGGGCGGCCGGGGCGGCGACACGGCTGCCTCGATCGTGCTCCACCGTGGCCGCCGCCGCGATTGCGCTCGACGCGAGCATCGCGCCGACCAGCGCCACGAACGCCGAGCCACGAGCCATCCCGTTTCCCCCTGAGGGCGCGGTCTGCGCCCACCAGGGAAATGTGCATAAGAGGTGCCCGAGAACGAGGCTGCCACATCGCTTCTATATCCGGGCGTTATGGCGTCAACCGGCTGCGTTGACCGGTCAAGAGGAGACCGGTGCCATGGATTTGTCCACCCGTGCGGAGCCTAGATCGCGAGGGCGTACCCGTCGCGACGCGGGTCGGCGCCCGCCATCAGAGCTCCCGATTCCGGGTCGCGCACGATTCCCTGCCCGCCGCCGACGATCCAGGACCAGTCGCCGATCGGGTTGACGTCGTGCCCGCGCGCCACGAGCCCCGCGCGCGTCTCTGCCGAGATGCGCGACTCCGCGTCGACGAGCCGATCGCGATACACGCGCACCCGCGGAGCCTCGATCGCCTCCTGGATGTTCATGCCGAACTCGAGCACGTTGAGGAGCATCTGGGGCGTCGTCTGGAGGATCCCGTACGAGCCGGGCGTGCCGACGGAGAGGCGGAAGACGCCGTCGCGAAAGACCTGGGTGGGAGACATCATGGTGCCGGCCTTCCGCCCGGGCCGCACCACGTTCGGGGATCTGGGGTCGCGGTCCATCCACTTCAGGATGTTGTTGAGGACGATCCCCGTGCCCGGGACGGCGAAACCCGCTCCGAACGGCACGCCCAGGGTCTGGGTGACCGAGACGACGGTGCCCGCGGCATCCGCGCAGGCGAAGTGGGTCGTGTGCTCCTTGATGAAGTCGGCCGGGTGCCCCTCGGCGATCTGCCCCGCGAGCGTCTCGGGATTGTGCCGCTCGCCCTCGCTGACCGCCGCGCGCTTGGCGTCGATACGCGCGCGCTGAGACGCGGCGTACTTCTTCGACAGGAGCCCGGCGATCGGGACGCCCTCGCCGTACGCGTAGGCGAGCCGGTCGGCCGAGCCGAGCTTCACAGCTTCGATCAGATGGTGGAGATAATCGACCGAGTTGTGACGGAAGCCCTTGAGGTCGTAGCCCTCGAGGATGTTGAGCGTCTCGAGCATCTGAAACGCGGAGAACGGCGGCGGCATCGAGAACACCTGGTGATCGCGATACGTGATCGCGGCCGGCTCACGCCATTGCGGCGCGAACGCGGCCAGGTCCGCCTCGCCGAGCCATCCGCCCGCCTCCCGCACCGCCCGCGCGATCGCGCGCGCGATCGGCCCGCGGTAGAACGCTTCGGCGCCGCCCTCGGCCACCTGCCGAAAGGTCGACCCGAGCTCCTTGTAGGTCACGATCCCGCCCGGGCGCGGACCGCCGTTGCCGAGATAGAGGCGCTGCGCCTCGGCCGAGCGGCCGAGCGTCTGACGCGCGCCCTCGATGAACTCCACGCTCTTGAACGTGAGCGGGACGCCGTGCTCGGCCAGGGAGATCGCCGGGGACAGGACCCGGGCGCGGTCCATCGAGCCGAAGCGCTCGAGGGCGGCGAGCCAGCCCCCGAGGTTGCCCGGAGTGGCGCACGACTTCGGGCCCCCGGCCAGCTCGTCGTCCGTGCAGGCGGCCGCATCGGCGGCGGCGGGTGCCTTGCCGATGAAATCGAGCACGTGGCGCTCGCGTCCGCGCGAGATGAGCATGAGGCCGATCCCGCCGGCGCTCGACATGAACGGCTCGACCACGTTCAGGGTCGAGCCGACGGCGACCGCGGCATCGACGGCGTTGCCGCCGGCCAGCAGCATCTGGATCCCGGCCATCGAGGCGAGTGGATGAGCCGACGTGACGACCCCGCGAGTCCCCATGACGCTCGGGCGGTAGGCGTCGCGATGTGGTGGCATGTGGTCTCTCCTCTGCGCCGGCGGCGCGGACTCTTTATAGGCGCGCCTCGGCCGGCCAGCCCCGCGACGGCCTGCAGCGCGCACTGCTTATAGGCGCGCCTCGGCCGGCGGGGCCCCAGCCCCGCGACGGCCTGCAGCGCGCACTGCGCGTTTATAGCACCGGACGTTCGTTGAGGTGGCGCAGGCGCCACGCCGTGTCGAGCCGTTCGAGGACCGTGAGCGCGCCGTAGTCCTGACCCATCGAGAGCAGGTGACCGGGCGGAAGCCCGAGTGCCTTGCACAGCAGCGCGCGGTTGGTGCCGCCGTGGGCGACGATCGCGATCGCCTCACCGGCGTGAGCGCCGGCGATCGATTCGAACGCCGGCCACGCCCGAGCTTCGAGATCGGCCACGCTTTCGCCGTCGGGGAACGGGAACTCGCCGACGTTGACCATCCACTCGGCGAACCTCGCGGGCTCGTCGCGCTGGATCGCCGCGGCGGTCAGCCCCTCCCAGCGACCCATCGCCATCTCGCGCAGCGCCGGCACGACCGTCGGGACGAGCCCGTGAGGGGCGCCGATGATCTCGCCCGTTCGCCGCGCCCGCGTCAGATCGCTCGTGTACAGGGCGGCCAGCTTCACCGGCGCGAGGCGTGCGGCCTGGGCGGCGCTCTGGCGCTCGCCCAGCGGTGAGAGCGGAACGTCGAGATGGCCGATGAACCGCCGCGTCTCGGCGAGGACCACTTCGCCGTGGCGCAGGAGATAGATCAACGTCCCAGGTGCGACCACGCCGACACGGTGAGGAGACCCGCCAGTTCCGCGATCTCGATCGCGGCGCCCAGCACGTCACCCGTGATCCCGGAGACTCGGGCGGCGAAGAACCGCGTGACGACGAGCGCGCTCGACACCGAGACGGCCAGGACGGCGAGGCCGAGAGCGCGCAGCGCCACGAGGGCGACGACCAGCGCGATCGAGAGCGCGATCGGCGCCGCCAGGGCGTCGACACCCGCGCCGAACGCGGCGCCCATGCCTTCGTGTTTCGCGGGCCGGAACAGGCGCGCCAGCAGGGGCGGCGTGGCGCGCGCGACCGCCGGCACGACCAGGAGCGCGCGAGCGCGCACGCCCGACGGCATCTCGGTGACGGCCGCGATCTCGAGCAGCAGCAGAAGGATGAGCCCGAGCGCGCCGAAGGCGCCGATGCGGCTGTCGCGCATGATGGCGAGCCGGTGCTCGGCGTCTCGCCCGCCGAGCCCATCGAGGCAATCGGCCAGCCCGTCGAGGTGCAGACCGCCCGTCAGGAGCTTCCACAGCGTTACGGTGAGCAACCCGGCCAAGAGTAAGGGAAAAATTACCTGAGTCACACGCTCGGCGACGGCGAGGACCGCGCCGATTCCGAGGCCGATGACCGGGAACCAGGGCGCTGCGCGCCCGAGGGAATCGGCGCTCGAGCGCACCGGACCGGGAAAGGGCACGATCGTCAGGTAGCGCGCGGCGGCGACGAGGCCCGTCACGCGGCGAATGCTAGCACGTTCTTCTTGACGCCCATGGCCGGGCGAGGAGACAATTTCTCTACTTCCATGAGCGTGACCAGCGTCGCCCAGAAGTGGGTCTCCGAGGCTGCGGGCCTGACGCAACCGTCGCGCGTGACGTGGTGTGACGGGTCCAAGGCCGAGTACGACTCCCTGATCGACACCATGCTGCAGGACGGCACCTTGCTGCCGTTGAACCCGAAGACGTACCCGAACTGCTACCTGCACCGGAGCCACCCCTCGGACGTCGCGCGCACGGAGCAGCTCACCTTCATCTGCTCGCGCGAGAAGGATGCAGCCGGCCCAACCAACAACTGGATCGCGCCGATCGAGGCGAAGTCGACGGCCGGCGCCCTGTTCGGCGGGAGCATGCGCGGCCGGACGATGTGGGTCATCCCGTATCTCATGGGCCCGGCCGGCTCGCCGATGAGCCGGGTCGGCCTCATGGTCACCGATAGCGCCTACGTGGTCGCGAGCATGCACCTGATGACGCGCGTCGGGCAGGTCGCGATCCAGCACATGCGGAGCGACGACGACTTCATCGCCGGGCTGCACTCGATCGGCGATCTCTCCCCCGAGCGTCGGCTGATCCTGCACTTCCCCGAAGAGAAGCTGATCTGGAGCGTGGGCTCCGGCTACGGCGGCAACGCGCTGCTCGGCAAGAAGTGCCACGCGCTGCGCATCGCGTCCTGGCAAGCGCGCCAGGAGGGCTGGCTCGCCGAGCACATGCTGATCATCGGCGTCGAGAATCCCGAGGGGCGCATCACGTATCTGGCGGCCGCGATGCCGAGCGCGTCGGGCAAGACCAACCTCGCGATGGCGGTCTCGCAACTGCCGGGCTGGCGCATCTGGACGCTCGGCGACGACATCGCCTGGATGTGGGTCGACGCCAGCGGCCAGCTGCGCGCCGTCAATCCCGAGCGCGGCTTCTTCGGGGTCGCGCCCAACACGAGCCCCAAGACGAATCCGAACGCGACCGCGATGGTGCGCTCGAACACGATCTTCACCAACGTGGCGCTGACCGAGTCCCAGGAGCCGTGGTGGGAAGGGCTGACGCCGACGGCCCCCGCCGGGCTCACCGACTGGCAGGGACGGCCGTGGCAGCCGGGCGCGGGCGCGGCCGCGCACCCGAACTCACGCTTCACGGTGCTCGCCCAGCAGTGTCCCTCGATCGCGCCGAACTGGGAGGAGCCGCAGGGCGTGCCCATCTCCGGCGTCATCTTCGGCTCGCGGCGCACCGGCGTGATCCCGCTCGTGTTCGAGGCGTTCGACTGGTCGCACGGCGTCTTCCTCGGCTCGGCCATGAGCACCGAGACGACGGCGGCGATCACGGGGAAGGTCGGCGTCGTGCGCCGCGATCCGATGGCGATGATCCCGTTCTGCGGCTACAACATGGCCGACTACTTCTCCCACTGGCTCGCGACGGGACCGCGCCTGTCCGCACCCCCCAAGATCTTCCGGGTGAACTGGTTCCGGCGCGGCGCCGACGGCCGCTTCCTCTGGCCGGGCTACGGCGACAACGTGCGCGTGCTCAAGTGGATGGTCGAGCGGATCCGCGGGACGGGTCGTGCCGACGAGACCCCGATCGGGCTGATTCCCGCGGCGGGCGCCCTCGACACCAGCGGGCTCGACCTGACGCCGGCCCAGCTCCGCGAAGCGCTCCGCTGCGACTCGGGCGAATGGCTGCAGGCGCTCGACGAGCTCGGCGAGTTCTACAAGCAGTTCGGGCCGCGCCTGCCCCAGCCGATCGCCGATACGCTCGCGACGACGCGCCGCCGCTTCGGCGCCTAGCCCGGCCGGCGGCCGGGAGGACGCCCAGCTAGGAGCGGTGGGCGCTCGCGACCAGCTGGATTACTCGGCGCACTTCGCTGCGGTCGAAGGGCTTGCTCAGGCCCGGCACTCCGGTCTGCTCGAGGAACGTCTGGACCTCCGCGCTCAGCACGTCGCCGGTCATGAGCACGAAGCGCCGGCAGAGGTCGGGTAGCCGACGCTCCAGCGCGCGATAGAGGCCCGGACCGTCGAGGTACGGCATCCGCACGTCGCTCAGGATCAAGTCGTAGGACGAGCGGCGCAGCTGCTCGAGCGCCTGCGTACCGTCGGCGACCGTGTCGACCGTGTGGTGATCAGCGCCGAGCATCTCGCTGAGCAACTGGAGCACGAGTCGCTCGTCGTCGACGACGAGGATGCGCTTGCCCTTGACGACCGGCGGCGCGTCCGCGGCGCCCTTCCCCGACGTCGTGGGCGGCGCCACGACCGGCAGCTCCACGCGGAAGACCGCGCCGTGCCCCGGCTCGCTCACGAGCGAGAGCTTGCCCCCATGCCCTTCGACGATCCCGTGGCAGAGCGAGAGGCCGAGCCCGGTCCCCTGCCCGACCGGCTTCGTCGTGAAGAACGGCTCGAAGATCCGGTCGCGGATCTCGGCCGAGATACCCGGGCCCGTGTCCTCGACGTCGAGCCAGACGCGGCCCCGCGCCGCGTCGGCCCGCGTGCGCAAGGTGAGCAGGCGCGGCTCGGGCGCCCGGCGCAGCTCGTCGCGGGCGTTGGTCACCAGATTGACCACGACCTGGTGGAGCTGATGCGGGTCCGCCCACAGCACCGGCAGACCTTCGGCCAGGTCGAGCGCCACCTCGATGCGGTCGACGCGGAGGTGATACGCCAGGAGCTCGGCCGCGTCGCGCGCGATGTCGTTCAACCGCACGAGCTGACGCTCGGGCGGATGCTTGCGCGCCAGCGCGAGGAAGTTGCGGACGATCGACGCGCAGCGATCGGCGGCATGCGCGATCGCCTCGGCGCGCGTGGCCGAAGGCGTGCCGGCCAGCTCCTGACGGAGCAGGTTCGCGTAGCCCGTCACGGCGGTCAGCGGGTTGTTCAGCTCGTGAGCGACACCGGCGAGCACTGTGCCCATCGTCGCGAGCTTCTCCGTCTGGTACAGGGCCTCGCGCTGCCGCCGGAGCTCGGCGTCGATGCGCTTGCGCTCGGTCAGATCGCGCACGATCGCCGAGAGGAACTCGATCGATCCGTCGGCGCCGCGGTGCGCGACGGCGACCACCGACACCGGCACCTCGCGGCGGTCGCGCGCGAGCAGCACCGCTTCCCCCGTCCAGAGCCCATCCCGGATCAGGGCCGGCCAGATCTGGTCGTGGACGACCGGGCGCAACCGCTCCGGCGCCAGGCCCACGATCGGGTGGCCGAGCGCGTCGTCGGCCGCGAGCCCGAGCAGCGCCTGGCCCGCGGCATTGAGGTACTGCAGGCGCCCGGACAGGTCGGCGATCGCGACCAGGTCGGTCGTCGCCTCCAGGATAGCAGTCAGCCGCTCGCGCGCCTCGAGCTCGAGCCGCAGGCGACGGTAGAGGCGCGCGTTCTCGACCGCGACCGCGGCGTGGTCGGCCAGCGCGAGCAGCAGACGCTCCTCGATGGCGGTGAACTCGCGCGGACGCGGACTGCCGACCGCCAGCACGGCCACGAGACCTTCGGGGCCGACGAACGACGCCGACAGGGTCTGCCCCGCGGTGCCGAAGACCGCCGTCGGATCCGGTCCGCCGGTCTGCGCGAGGAGATGGCGCAGCGAGATCTTGCGCTCGAGCGCGAGCCGCTCGGCGAGGTTCGGCGTCACCGGGAACCGCAGCGGCTCGGCGGCGCGGTCCTCGATGCCCTCCCACGCGACCGGCCAGAGCACGCCGGCCTCGAACAGCCACAGCACGCTCGCCTCGGCCTTGAGGAGCTCGCGGGCCGCGTTCACGACCCGGCGCAGGACCTCGTCGAGATCCTTCGTGGTGATGAGCGACTTCGCCAGGTCGTTGAGGACAGTGAGGCCGTCCTTCTCGTCGGCCAGTCGGCGCTGCGCGAGCACGTTTTCAATCGTCGACGGCAGCTTGGCGAGATAGCCCTCGCGCTTGATCAGGTAGTCGGCGACGCCGAGCTTGAACGCCTGGACGGCCGAGTCCTCGTCGCCCTCCCCGGCGACCATGACGACCGGGATGCGGAGGCCGTCGGCCTGCAGCTCCTTGAGCACCTCGATCCCCGAGAGGTCGGGCATCCGGTTGTCGAGCAGCAGGACGTCGTAGTGCACGGTCTTCAGCTTGGTGAGCGCCTCGCGCGCGAGGGTGACCGTCTCGACGCGCGCGCGGCGGTCGTGGTCCTCGAACGCGCGCAGGGTGAGCGCCATGTCCTCGGGATGGTGCTCGGCGTAGAGCACGCGGATTGGCGCGCGCCTGCGCTCGCTGGCGGTACGGAACCAGCGGAACGCGCTTTCGAGCACTACCGGCAGGGTGGCCAGATAGCCTGGACGCTTCACCAGATAGTCGGTGGCGCCGGCCTTGAGCAGGCGCACGGTGATGTCGGCGTCCCCGGATCCGGTCACGAGCACCACCGGCACTTGCAGCCCTCGGGACTTGACAGCGTCGAGCAGGTCGAGACCCGTGCCGTCCGGGAGACGATAGTCCGCGAGCATCACGTCCATGTCGCCGATCGTCACGCGCTCGACCGCCTCGGCCACGGTGCCCACGACGGCGAGCTTGATGTGAGGCGCCTGACGCACGAGGTGACGGTGAGTCGCCTCTTGATCGGCGGGATCGCCTTCGACGTAGAGCACGCGGATTGAGTCCATGGCGTCGTCAGCCCTCTCGTCGCGTGAGGGAGTGGGAGACCGCAGTCCGCGCGGCAGGTCGTCGCCGGGCTGGGGCTCCGCCGGCCGAGGCGCGGCTGTCGATTCCAGCCGCCGAGGTCAGCCGGTTGATCTCTCGGCACCCGGGACGGAACGTCCCGACCTTGACGAGCGCCTCGTAGCCGTCGGTCGCCGTCTCGATCGCGAACGGCGCGTCGACCAGCAGGTCGCGGAGCATCTGGACGACGAGCAGCTCGTCGTCCACGAGCAGGAGGCGGGTCCGCGGCCCGGCGGAATCGAGACCCGGCAGTAAGCCGCCGCCTGCCAGGTCGTGAGGTGCTCCGGAGCCCGAGCCGACAACAGTTTCACTTTTTGCACATTTGATTCCTAACACGGGGGATCGCCGGGTCCGCACGAAATAGTGCAAAGCCGGGGGCGGCCGGTGGCAGGACGGGGTGAACGACGCGGCCGGCGGCGGGCGCCGCCCGCGCTCAGACCGGGAAGACGCCGTTGCGGCGCGCCGGGAACTCTTGCGCCTTGGTCTGCGCGTAGGCCAGGCGCTTGATCAGCTCGTCGCGCAGCGCGCTGCCCGGCACGATATCGTCGATGAGCATCTCGGAGGCGAGCTTGTAGGTGTCGACGTCCTGCGCATACTCCTCACGCTTCTGCTTCACCCACGCCGCGCGCTCGCTCTCGGGCAGCTCCATGATCCGGTTGTAGTAGACGGCGTTCACCGCCGGCTCCGGCCCCATGATCGCGATCTGTCCCTGCGGCAGCGCGATCGCGGCGTCGGGCTCGAAGGCCGGACCGCACATCGCGTAGAGCCCGGCGCCGTAACACTTGCGCACGATCACCGAGATCTTCGGCACGGTCGCCTGCGCGGTCGCGAAGACCATCTTGGCGCCGTGACGGATGATCCCCTGCTGCTCGACCTTCGTGCCCACCATGAAGCCCGCGATGTCGGCCAGGTAGATCAACGGAATGTTGAAGGCGTTGCAGAGCCAGATGAAGCGCGCTGCCTTGTCGGACGAGTCGACCATCAGGACGCCGCCCTTGACCTTCGGCTGGTTGGCCACGATGCCGACCGGGCGTCCGCCGAGGCGCGCGAAGCCGACGATGACCTCCTGCGCGAACAGTCGTTTGATCTCGAACCAGGAGTCGGCGTCGATCAGGCGGTTGATGACCTCGTACATGTCGAAGTACTTCCGCTGGTCGTAGGGCACGATCTCGTCGATCGGCCGACCCGGCTTGGGCTCGGCGGCCGCGGTGGTCGCCGGCAATTCGCCGAACGACTGCGGCATGTAGGTGAGATACCGCCGGGCCAGCGCGATCGCGTCCTCGTCCGACGACGCGAGCACGTCGCCGCAGCCGGAGACCTTGCAGTGCATGAGCGCGCCGCCGAGCTCTTCGAGCGTCGTCTTTTCGCCGATGGCCATCTCGACCATGCGGGGGCTGCCGACGTAGAGCGACGCCTTGCCGTCCACCATGATCACGACGTCGGTCAGCGCGGGCAGATAGGCGGACCCGGCCGGCGACGGCCCGAACAGAATGCAGATCTGAGGGACCACGCCGGAGAGCTGGACCTCGTTGTAGAAGATGCGCCCGGCGTGGAACCGGCCCGGGAAGATCTTGATCTGCTCGGAGATGCGCCCCCCGGCGGCGTCCACCAAATAGAGGAGGGGCACGCGCAGCCGCGCGGCCTTCTCCTGGATGCGCACGATCTTCTGCACGGTCTTCTCGCCCCAGGAGCCCGCCTTGACCGTGTAGTCGTTGGCCATCACACAGACGGGTCGACCGCCCACCTTGCCGACGCCGGTGACCACGCCATCGGCCGGCGTGTCGGGCTCGTTCGAGCGTGCGAAGAGCCAGTCCTCCTGGAACTCGGAGCCCGGGTCGAGGAGGAGCTTCAGCCGGTCGCGGACGAAGAGCTTGCCTTCCTCGCGCAGCTTGTCGCGGTACTTCGTGTGGCCCTGCTCGATCCGCGCGCGCTCGCGGAAGTAGCGGTCCTCGCCCGAGCTCATCGAGGCATGCCGATCACGGACTGGGGTTGGTCCAAAGGATGATGATGAGGGTGCCCGAGCTGTGCTTGGGACCGCCGATCACCGCCGGGTTGCCCGACTGCGCCTGGATGTTGGTCGACAGCTCGGTCACGTTGCCGCGCGTGAGCCGCAGGTTGAAGCTGACCGCGTTGCCGCGCACCTTCTGGGGCGTGACCTCGAGCTGCCGGTCGCCCGGCACCGGCCAGCGCTGGGTCTTCCCGACCGGCACCTCGGCGCGATAGCGCTCGAGCGAGGTGTAGTTGTTGTAGCGGAAGAGCTGACGGAGCTTCGGCAGGAACGCTTCGAGCCGCTCGTCGGGCGGCTCCGACGTCGTACTCGGCGCGCTGGGCGGCGGCCCGTCGCTGGCGAGGACGATCCGCGTGCCGAACCGGACGATCGTCTGCGCCTGCGTGACCGCGGCCAACGCGAAGGTCAGCAGCAGGGCCAGGATCAGGACCAGCAGCGGTCCGAGGGCGTCCCGCAGACGGCGGCGGGCGTTGTGCAGCCGCGACATCACGGTCCCCATCGGTATATTCAGCACCTCCGCGATCTCGCGGTACGAAAGTCCCTCGAGATCACTCAACATGATAATGGCCCGGTGCGGCTCCGACAAAGTGGCGAGCGCGCGGCCGATCCGCTCACGCTCCTCGACCTGGGTCGCCTTGGCGTCGGGCGCGGTCCCCTGGTCGACCAGGATCCGGTCCCAATCCTTCTCGTCGACGCGCTCGGTGCCGAATGCGCGGCCGCGCGCGGCGTGCTGGCGGGCGCGGTCGCGCGCGACGTTCATCACGATCCGAAAGAGCCAGGTGTAGAACGCGGAGTCGCCCCGGAACGACGGCAGGGCCTGGAAGGCGCGGATGAAGGCGTCCTGCGCGACGTCCCAGGCCTCTTCGGGATCGCGCAGGACGTTGTAGGCGAGCCGATAGGCGCGCTGGCGGTACTTCTCGACCAGCGGCTCGAAGGCCGCGAGGTCGCCGGCACGGCACCGCTCGATCAGGGCCGCTTCGTCCGTGTCCACCGGGATTCATTCGCTCGCCCACCCCGGCGTTAGACGACGGGGTGGCGGTGGCGATTCACCGTCGTCGAGTCGGCCGGCGCGACTCCGCCGTGAGGGCGTCGAGGCCCAGAAGATAACTCCGCGGACCGAACCCCGAGATCTGCCCGCGCGCGACGGCAGCGATCACGGAGTGGCGCCGAAACTCCTCGCGCGCGTGCACATTCGACAGGTGGACCTCCACGAGCGGCACCTTGATCGCCGCCACCGCGTCGCGGAGCGCGATCGAGTAGTGCGTGAACGCGCCGGGGTTGAAGACGACGCCGGCGAACCCCTCGCGCTGCGCAGCCTGGAGCCAGTCGACGAGCTGCCCCTCGTGATTCGACTGCCGGCACTCGACCGAGTCGTGGCGGCGCCGCGCGTGCTCGCGCAGCATGCGGTCGATCTCGGCGAGCGTGACCCTGCCGTACACCCCGGGCTCGCGGGTGCCGAGGAGATTCAGGTTCGGACCGTGCAAGACGAGGATCTTCACGCCACGCGGGAGCTTAGCATCAGCGGGCACCGAGCGGAGAGACGAGCCAGTCGGCGACCGCGAAGAGCAGGAGCCCCGCGAACACCGTCCAGCCGAGCGCGGGTCCGCCCTCGCGGTTCACCTCCGGGATGAGATCCGACGCGGCCACGTAGATGGTGACGCCCGCCGACAGCGCGAGCGCGTAGCCGACGTGGTGCTCGGCCACGAAGCGCGTGGCCACCGCGCCCGCGATGGTCAGCGCCCCCAGCAGCGCGCCGGCGCCGACCGCCGCCGCGCGCGACTGACCGCCGGCGAGCATGATCGAGGCGATCGTGAAGCCCTCCGGCACCTTGTGCAGGCACACGGCGATAGAGAGCAGCACGCCGAGCGCGGGCTCGATCATGAACCCGGCCGCGATCGCGACGCCGTCGAAGAGCGTGTGGACGCCCAGGCCGAGGAGCGCCAGATAGCCGGCCGAGGGACGGAGCAGCGCTTCCGGGTGACTCTCCTCGCCAAAGTGGAAGTGCGGCGCCACCGTGTGCTCGAAGAGGTGCACGCCGAAGTAGCCGACGAGGACGAAGAGGAACGCGTGGGGCACCTGCGCGCTCTCGGGGAGCATGCGAACGAACGCCGCGGCCAGCATGAACCCCGCGCCGCCCGCGACGAAATATCGCAGCGGCGCCAAGCCTTTCTGGTGCACGGTCGTCACGAGCAGGGCGCCCGCGAGATCGGCGGCCGCCGCGGCGGCCACAAAAGCCACATATGCTAACATGACCGGGAGCATAGCATGGGCATCACGGGGCTTTTCCGCCGGCTCGGTGAGATCCTGGTGGGCGAACGGCTGACCACTCAGGACGTCGTGGACCAGGCGCTCGCGCGCGCCCGAACGACGGGCGAGCGGGTCGGCGAGGCGCTGGTCTCCCTCGGCGCCGTCAAGGACGACGACGTGCTCCGGGCCCTGGCGCAGCAGCAGAATCTCGCCTACCTCAACCGCGACGAGCTGCCGGCGCCCCTGCCGATCGTCAAAAATCTCTCGCCGAAGTACCTGCGCCAGTACGCGGTGTGCCCCGTGAGCGTCGAGGGCAACGTGTTGACCGTCGCGACGGCGGATCCGCTGAATCCGATCATCGTCGACGACCTCGCGCAGTCGACCGGCCTCACCGTGAAGGTGGTCGTGTCCTCGGCCGACGCGATCGTCGAGGCGATCGACCGGACCTACGACGGGGTGGCGACGCCGCTGCAGCGCATCGTCGAGGGCATGGAGGACGATCGCGGCGCCGAGGGCGACGAGGACGTCAACCAGCTGCGCGACATGGCGTTCGAAGCGCCGGTCGTCCGGCTCGTCAATCTGTTGATCGAGAACGCCATCACCTCCGAGGCCTCCGACATCCACATCGAGCCCTTCGAGGACACCCTGCGCATCCGTTACCGCATCGACGGCGTGCTCTTCGATCAGGAGTCGCCACCGCGCCGGCTGCAGGCCGCGGTCACCTCACGCATCAAGCTGATGGCGGAGATGAACATCGCGGAGCGGCGGCTGCCCCAGGACGGCCGAATCCGGGTCACGCTCCACAACCGCCGGGTGGACATCCGCACCTCGACGATTCCCACGGTGCACGGTGAGTCGATCGTCATGCGGCTGCTCGACCGCCAGAGCGTGTTCCTGCCGATGGAGAAGCTCGGCTTCTCGCCGGCAATGCTGCCCCGCTTCGAGGGGCTGATCAAGCGGCCCCACGGCATCCTCCTCGTCACCGGACCGACCGGCTCGGGCAAGACCACGACGCTCTACGGCGCGCTCGACAAGATCAACTCGCCCGACCGCAAGATCATCACCGTCGAGGACCCGGTCGAGTACCAGCTGAAGGGCGTCAACCAGATCGCCGTCAAGCCGAAGATCGGGCTGACCTTCGCCACCGGTCTGCGGCACATCGTGCGCCAGGATCCCGACGTGATCCTGATCGGTGAGATCCGCGACCTCGAGACGGCCGAGATCGCGATCCAGGCCTCGCTCACCGGCCACCTCGTGTTCTCGACGCTCCACACCAACGATGCGCCGGGCGCGATCACCCGACTGCAAGATATGGGCGTCGAGCCCTACCTCGTGGCCTCCGTGCTCGAGGGCGTGCTCGCGCAGCGTCTGGTGCGCCGGATCTGCGCGACGTGCCGCGTCTCGGACACGCCGTCGCCGGCCGACCTGAGCGCGCTCGGCATCGCCGGCGCCGACGGCACGCGCCTCTACCGCGGCCGCGGCTGCGACGAGTGTCGCGGCACCGGCTACCGGGGCCGGACGGGCATCTACGAGCTGTTCCCGATCACGGAGGACGCGCGCAGCCTGATCCTCAGACGCGCGCCGACCCGCGACATCCGCCGCGTGGCGATGGAAGCCGGCATGGTCACCCTGCGGCTCGACGGCTGGGCCAAGGCGTGCGCGGGCGTCACCACCGTCGAGGAAGTGCTCCGAGTCACGCAGGAAGACGCGTAGTCTGCCATGCCCGTCTTCGTGTATCGGGCGGCCGACCGGCGCGGCCAGACGATCGATGGCGTGATGGAAGCGCCCGACGCGCGCTCCGTCGTCGAGCGGCTGCAGCGCGACTCCTACTTCCCGATCCGCGTCTCGCCTCACGGCGACCGGCAGAGCTGGTTCACGCTCGGCGGCTCCGGGCGCATCGGGCAGCGCGATGTCCTGATGTTCACGCAGCAGCTCGCCACGCTCTTCGAGGCCACCTTGCCGCTCGACCGCTCGCTGGCCATCCTCGAGGAGCTGGCGCCGAACGCGCGCGTCAAAGCGATCGTCGCCGATCTCCTGGTGGGCGTCCGGGGCGGGTCCTCGCTGAGCGAGGCGCTCAGCAAGCACCATCCGCGTCCGTTCTCGCGCCTCTACATCAACATGATCCGGGCCGGCGAGCGGGGCGGCGTGCTCGAGATCACGCTGCGCCGGCTCGCCGAGTTCCTCGAGGCGCGTGCCCAGTTCGCCGACGCCGTCCTCACGGCGGTCGCCTACCCGGCGGTCGTCTTCACGTTCGGCATCGGCGCCATCGTGTTCCTCATGACGTTCGTGATCCCGCGGTTCGCGACGATCTTCGCCGACCTCGGCCAGACGGTGCCGCTTCCGACCCAGATACTCTTGACCGTGAGCGCGGTCTTCCACGGGTACTGGTGGGTCGGCGTCCTGCTCGCGCTCGCCGCCGTGCTCGCCTGGCGCATGTGGACCGCCAGCCCGCACGGGCGCCTGCAGTGGGACCAGACGGTCCTCGGCCTGCCGCTGATCGGACCGCTCATCATGAAGATCGAGACCGCGCGCTTCGCGCGCACGCTGGGGACCATGCTCAAGAGCGGCGTACCGGTCATGGGCGCGCTCGCGGTCGTCGGCGACACGATGACCAACCAGGCGATCGGGCAGGCCGTGGAGCGGCTGGGCGAAGGCGTGAAGCGCGGCGGCACCATCGCGGCCGGGATGCAGGCGCAGGCGCCCTTCCCGGCGCTGGCGATCCACATGGTGCGGGTCGGCGAAGAGACCGGCCGGCTCGAGGACATGCTGCTCAAGGTCGCCGAGACATTCGAGACCGACGTCGGGACCGATCTCAAGCGCGTGCTGCGGCTGCTCGAGCCCGTGATCATCTTCAGCATGGGGGTACTGGTGGCATTCATCGTCGTCGCTATGATGCTGGCGATTTTCTCCATCAACGAGATTCCGCTGTGAGGCGGGGGGTCTTAGATCAGCGGGGGTTCACGCTGATCGAGCTGTTGGTGGTCATCATCGTGCTGGGGCTTCTGGTGGGGTTGGTCGGGCCGAGGCTTTTCGGGCGCGTGGGGCAGTCGAAGCAGGCCGCGGCGCGCGCGCAGATCGAGCTGCTGGGGGCGGCGCTCGACCAGTACCGGCTCGACATCGGCAGCTACCCGAGCGGGGGCCAGGGCCTCGACGCGCTGCAGCGGAACCCGAATGTAAACAACTGGAACGGTCCCTACCTCAAAAAGGCTGTGCCCAAGGATCCGTGGGGCAACCAGTACAAGTATCGCTGCTGTCCGGGCCAGAACGGCGAGTACGACCTCTGGTCCGAGGGTGCCGATGGGGCGCCGGGTGGCGACGGTGAGAACGCGGACATCACCTCATGGGACAACAGCCAAAAGTAGATGCCCGGGGCTTCACCCTCCTCGAGCTGATCGTCACCCTGGTGGTCGTCGCGGCCGTGGTAGGTCTCGTCGCGCCCACGATCGGGCGCAGCACCGAGACCCTTCGCACGCGCGCCGAGGTCGCCGGGTTCTCGGCCACGTTCCGGCACGCGCGCGAGCAGGCGATCACGACGAGGCAGCCGTATACCGTGGTCGTCAACCCGACGAATCGCCTGGTGACGGTCACGACCGGAGAAGACGAAGTCCGGTGGACGCGCACGCTCTCGAGTCGCGTCGAGGTTCGAGCCGAGACGCCGACTGCGCTGACGGTGCACTTCGAGCCGCAGGGGACGTCGAGCGGCGGACAGTTCCACGTGAGCTCGGGGAAGATCAGCTACCGCGTGACCATCGACGCCGTCACCGGGCGGGTGCGGAACCAGCGCGAATGAGCGTCTGGATCAGGCGTCGCTCGCGCCTCGTCCGTCGGCGTCCGCGCCGCGGACAGGCCGGCTTCACGCTGCTCGAGGTCCTGATCGCGTTCGCCATCCTGAGCGTTGCCGTGGTCGCCGTCGTCCAGGGCTTCGCGCAGGGGCTGCGGCTCTTGAAGGTCGCCGGCGACCACCAGCAGGCCGTGCTCCTGGCCGACCAGAAGATCCGCGAGATGGTGACCCCGGTCGAGGGACGCGAGCAGGGCAAGGAAGGCAACTACGACTGGGAGCGCACCGTCACCGTCGTGCCGGCGCCCGACCTCGAGCGGACCCCCGCGACCGCGAAGTGGCACGTCTACCGGATCGACGTGAAGGTCAGCTGGGGCGACAAGCGCGGCGTCGAGATCGTCAGCATGCGCACGGCGGCCGACGCGCCCGTGTTGCCGGGAGCGCCGTCGCGGTGAGGCGCGATCAGCGCGGTTTCACCCTGCTCGAGATCTTGCTGGCGCTCGCGATCGTCGGCGCCCTGGTCGTGATCGCGTTCAGCACCGTCCGGATCGCAGTGGCGTCGTGGCGGCAAGGCGAGGATCGCGCGGAGGCCTATCAGCACCTGCGCGGGGTCGCGCTGACCCTGGCCCGCACGGTCGGCGGCGCCTACCCGTACAACGCGCCCCGCGGCGACACGCCGGCCGCCTCGCTGCTCTTCGGCGGCAGCGCGTCGAGCCTCGAGTTCGTCACGCAAACCGCCCCGTTCCCGGGGTCGGTGCCCATCGCGTTCACCGCGGTCGTGATCGAGCTCGGCACCACGGGCGAGCAGCGCGGCCTCGTCATCCGTCAGCGCCTGCTGCCGAACCGCAATCCGTTCACCGACGCGGTGGTCGTCTTCAACGACCCGACCCTGACCGAGCTCGCGTTCAGCTATCTCGACGACAGCGGCGCCTGGCAGGACACGTGGGACGTCGAGACCCAGAAGCGCCTGCCGAAGGCGATCCGCATCGCCGTCGGCGGCACGCTGAATGGCCGGGCCCAGGCCCTCCTACCGCTGACCGTGCCGCTCCGCGTGGGGACCGAGGCGCAATGACGGGGGCGCGCGGCGAGCGGCGGCACGCGAGGGACGAGCGCGGCTTCGCGCTCCTGGTGGTGCTGCTCGTGCTGGCGCTCGTCGCCGTGGTGGGCGCCGAGTTCGCGTACTCGATGCGGCTCGAGGCGTCGGCGGTGCGCGCGTACAAGAGCGTGATCATCGGCTCGCACCTCGCCGAGACCGCGCTCGAGCAGGCGACCCGCGAGATCGTGGCCGACGCCCCGCTCGTCGTGGAGGACGAGGACGGCCTCATCACGTTCTACGGGGCCGACCGCCGCCCGCTGCCGCGCCTGCGCCGCTCGAAGGCCGAACTGGTCGGCGGCCAGTACTCCTACCGCATCACCGACGAGGAGGCCCGCCTCAACGTCAACACCTCGCCGCCCGATCGCATCGACCGGCTCCTGCTCACGCTCGGCGTCGACAAGCAAGGCCGCGACACGATCGTCGACTCGATCCAGGACTGGCGCGATCCCAACGAGGAGCACCGCGCCAACGGCGCCGAGAGCGAGGACTACTACCTGAAGCTTCCGACGCCGTACCGGTCGCACAACGCGAATCTGGAGTCGATCGCCGAGCTGCAGCAGATCAAGGGCGTCACCTCGCCGATCTACAACGGCAGCAAGGACCAGCCGGGGCTGGCCGGCCTCGTCACCGTGCGCAGCACCGGCACGGTGAACATGAACACCGCGGGGCCGGCGGTGCTCAGCGCGTTCGGCCTCTCGACCGCGGAGATCACCGAGATCCAGCAGTCGCGGCGCAACAACGGACCCTATCCGAGCGTGCCCGGGAAATTCGGCGGCCGGAATCTGGGCGTCACCACGCGCACGTTCCGCGTGGAGGCGGAAGGCATCGTCGACGACCGGGTGGCGGCCCGGCTGACCGCGATCGTTCAGAAGCGCGCCGACGCCGACCGGTCGTCGGTGCTGTTCCTGGAGCTATCGACCCCCCGTTGACTCTTTCCCTACGATCGGTTAGGGGTGTTACCCTACCTTGGTGAAATTCGCCGTTCCGAAAATTACGCCGATCCGCCTCGCGGTCGTCATGCTCGGCGACCGCCTCGCCGTCGCCGCGATCGATCGCGATCGTCTGGAGACGTTCACGATCGACGCGGAAAATCCGGGGGCCGCGCTGCGCGCCGAGCTCGACGCGCGGTCGCTGGCCGCGCGGAACGTCGCGATCGGTCTCTCGCGCTCGGCCGTCACTGTGAAGCCGATCGATCTCCCGGCCGTCGCGGGCGCGGCGGAGGACATGGTGAAGTTCGAGCTCGAGCGCCACCTGCCGATCTCGGCCGACGATGCCGCGTTCGACTTCGTTCCGCTGCCGTCCGAGCCCGAGGTCGAGACGGTGCCGGGCGATGGCACGCGGGTGCTGATCGCCGCGGCCGACCGCCGGCTGATCGACTCCGCGCTGCGCCTGGCCGAGGAAGCGAAGCTGCGTCCGGTGTCGATCACGGTGGCGGCGCACGATCTGCTCGCGCTGGTCGAGACGGACCGCCGGCAGCGCATCGTGTGGCTGCATCGCAGCGGCGACACGGCCGACCTGCTGCTGATCCACGAGGCGATGGTCGTGTTCAGCCGAAGCTTCGGCGCCGCCGACGACGCGACGCTCCTCGCCGAGACCCGCCGCAGTCTCGGCGGCGCGCGGTGGCGCTCCTGCGACGCGATCTGGGTCTCCGGCGACGGCGCCGCCGCCGCGCCCTTCCTCGACCTCGGCGTGCCGATCTCCGATCCGCCCTGGACCGCGCGGGCGGAGCGCCGCCTGGCCCAGATCGCCGAGCCGCGCGGCGCCCTGGAGCTCGCGGTGGCGACCGCCTCGAACCGCAGCATCCGCTCGCTCGATCTCATCCCGCCGGCGATCAAGCCGCGGCGATTCACGCGCCAGGAGATCATGACCGGCGGCGCACTGGTGGCGACCGTGCTCCTGGCGCTGGCGGCGCTGCTCGTGCCGGGTTTCGTCGAGAACCGGCGCCTGGCGCGGCTCAACGGGGATATCGCGCGCATCGATCCCGACGTGCGGGCCGTCGAGAAGGTGGCGCGCGAGCTCGAGCACAAGCGCCAGCTGCTCGGCACCGTCGAGAAGATCAACGCGAGCTCCCTCCAGCCGCTGGCCGTGCTCCGGGAGCTGACCGAGATCCTGCCGAGCGACGCGTGGGTCACCTATCTCGCGTTCGACTCGAAGGGCGTCGAGCTGACCGGACAGGCCGGGGCGGCCAGCAACCTGATCCCGCTGCTGGAGAACTCGCCGCGGCTCGAACGCGTCGAGTTCGCGTCGCCCGTCACGCGCGGACGCGACCGGGAGCAGTTCCGGATCCGCGCGGCGTGGGAAGCGCCCGCGCCGCCGCCCGCCCCGCCGCCCCAGGCCGCGAAGCCGCCGGCCGCGCCGGGGCCGCGCACGCCCCTCCTGGGCGAGACGCCAAGGGCGGAGACGCCGGGCGCCCGGCCGGCGCCGACGCGTCTCCCGGGAGGGCCACGGCCGTGATCGGCAACCTCTCGCGCCGCGAGCGCATCCTGGTGGCCCTCGCCCTCGCCGTCGCCGTCATCCTCGGGAGCTGGCTGCTGGTGGTCGAGCCCATCCTCGAGCATAATCGGTCGGCTGCGGAGCTCGTGCCGGCGCGCGAGCAGGTGTTGCTCCAGAAGCGCGAGCTCCTCGCGCGGCGCGCCGCGATCACCGTCGAGCTCGAAGCCACGACGGTGCGGCTCGACAAGCTCGCGGAGGGCTTCCTGACCTCGGCGACGCCCGCGGTCGCCGCCTCGGAGCTGCAAAAGATCGTCAAGGACATGGCCGCGCAGGCGAAGACCGAAGTCCGGAGCGAGCGGATCCTGCCGCCGACCGATCGCGGCGAGCTCCTGGAGATCCCCGTCGAGATCGCGGTGTCGTGCGAGATCCGGCAGCTCGTCGATCTGCTCGCGCGGCTCGACGGCGCCTCCAAGCTGCTGCCGGTCCAGGACCTCAAGGTCCGCGTCGTGAACCTGAGCCAGCCTAAGGAGCTGCTCGTCACGCTCACGATCTCCGGCTTCATCCAGCCCAACGCGCAGGCCAAGGCCAAGAGCTGAATGCCGCGTCGTCTCGTCGCCATCAACGTCGTGCTCGCGGCCGTGTCGGTCCTCTGCATCGGGCTCGTCGTGAAGCAAATCGCGGCCGGGCGTCCGGCGGTCCCGCCGCGAGGCCGGTCGCCCATCGCCGCTCCGGCCGAGCCGGCGCCCGCGGGCGATTCGCGCCAGGCCCCGCAGGCCTACAACGTGATCGCGACCCGCAACATGTTCAGCCCGACGCGCAGCGAGACCGCCGGGCCCGCGGTCGCGGGCAATGCGCCGGCGCTCGTCGCCAAGCCTAGCCTCCACGGCGTGGTCTTGCGCGAGGGCTCGCCGATCGCGTACCTGGAGGATCCGCTCACCAAGCGCATCGCCGGCTACCGCATCGGCGACCCGATCGCCGGCGGCACCGTGCAAACGATCTCGGCCGACGCGGTCGTGATCTCGCGTCCCGACGGCATGGTCGATGTTCGCCTGCGCGATCCGTCGAAGCCGCGGCCCGCGCCGTCTCAGCCCTCCGGCCAGCCCGGCGTGCCGGGTCAGCCGCCGGTCCCCGGCATGCCGCCGGGGGGTGGGCAGCTTCCGGGTCAAGGCGTCATCCCGGTGCCGGGCCCGGCGCAGCCGCCTCCGCGCGCCTTCACCCCGTCCGGGATTCCGGTTCCGGGGCAGCCGCCCCTGCCGCCGCCGGCGATCCAGGGGCCGGGCGGACAAGCGACTCCGCTGCCGTTCCCGCGGCCCGCGCCGAGCCTCGGCCGCCGGATGCCTCCGGTTCCCCAGGACCCATCGGGCCAGCCGCTGCCGGCGCCGAGCCAATAAGATGAAGCGCCTGGTCGCCGCGCCGCTGCTCCTGCTCGCCGCCGTCGGCTGCGCGTCTCAGCGCGCGCGGCCCAAGCCGCCCGAGATTCCAGTGCCGCCGGTCGCAGCCGCCCCGCCGGCGCAGGCGCCGCCTCCGGCGCTGCCGCCGACATCCGTGGGCCCGCGCACGGTGCCCCCCTCGCCGCCGCCTCCACCCGCACCCGCCCCCGCCCCGATGCCGCCGCCGCCATCGACCGCGCCGCCGGTGCCCCCGGCTCAGCGCGGACGCTTCGTCGTCCTCAACTTCGACAACGCGGACATCGAGACCGTGATCCAGGCGGCGAGCGAGATCATCGGGTTCAACTACGTGCTGGCGCCCGACGTTCGCGGCAAGGTGACGGTGCAGACGTCGGGCCGCATCGCGCAGGAAGAGGTGTTCGGCGTCCTGCTCGCAATCCTCGAGGTCCAGGGCTTCACCGCCGTGAAGTCGGGGAATCTCTACAAGATCGTCCGGATCGAAGGCGCCCGCGAGCGCGCGGTCCCGACGATCGTCGGCCCGACGGCCGACCCCAACCGCACCTCCGACGAGATCATCACGCAGATCGTGCCGATCAAGTACTCCTCGGTCGCCGATCTCAGCGCGCTCCTGCGGCCGCTCATCTCGACGCGGGGCACGCTGATCGCGCACCGTGAGACGAACGTGCTCATCATCACCGACGCCGCCTCGAACATCACGCGCCTGCTCGACATCATCCGGCTCGTGGACGTGCAGGTGGCGCAAGAAGAGCTGCAGATCATCCCGATCTCGTACGCCGACGCCGCCGAGCTGGCGACGATCCTGACCCAGCTCTTCGCCAGCGGTCGGGTGCGGGCCACGGCCCCCGGCACGCCGCCGGCGCCCCAGGTGGGGCCGCCGCCGGGGGTGCCGGGGACGCCCCCAGCCGCGCCCGGGCAGCCGAGCGGCTCGGTCGAGCGCGCGCCCCTGATCATTCCCGAGCGGCGCTCGAACTCGCTGATCGTGCACGCCAAGAAGCACGAGGTCGAGACGATCAAGCGGCTGGTCTCGCAGCTCGACGTCAACATCTACGGCGGGCGCCGCGTGTTCATCTACTACGCCGAGAACGCCAAGGCGAAGGAGCTCGCAACGACCCTCAACGCGATCTACGGCGCGCGCGACGGCGCCGCCGCGGCCCCCTCGGCGACGGGGTCGCCCGTGCCCGGGCGCCCGGGAGCGGCGCCGCCGCCCGCCCCGCCGCCGGCGTTCGTCCCGCCGGGCGCCGCGGCCATGCCCGGGGCGCCCGACGTCCTGTCCGAAGGGCAGGTGCGCTTCATCGCCGACGAGGTCACCAACGCAGTGATCGTCACGACCTTCCCGCGGAGCTGGACCGAGATCGAGAACACGATCAAGCAGCTCGACCGCATGCCGCGCCAGGTGCTGATCGAGGTGCTGGTGGCCGAGATCACGCTGACCGACGACACGCGGCTGGGCATCGACTGGGCCGTCCGCGCGGGCCGCTTCAACTTCGTCAACACCAACACCGGGCCGCCCGCGCTGCCGACGACGCCGCCACCCGACAGCGGGTTCATGTCGCTGCCGATCGGCGTCGGCGGCCCGGCCCGGCTGGTCGGGCCGATCGGCCAGGGCCTCTCGGCATTCACGTTCTCGACCGACCAGTTCATCGCGATGCTCAACGCGCTGGCGAGCGAGAACAAGGTCAACATCGTCTCGAATCCGCACGTGCTGACCTCGGAGAACAAGAAAGCCATCATCAACGTGTCGACCTCGGTGCCGATCGTCACCAGCCAGACCACCGGGCAGGTGGCCGCCGCCACGACGACGCCGACCACGACCACGACCACGAGCACCACGACGACGGCGGGAGTCAATCAGACGGTCGAGTATCGCGATGCCGGCGTGATCCTCACCGTGACGCCACGCATCGGCGAGCAGGGCACCGTCGCCCTGGATGTGAAGCAGGAAGCGAACCAGATCGGCTCCCCGGTGCCGCCCACGAACTCGCCGTCGTTCACCAAGCGCGAGGCGGAGACGTCGGTCGTGCTGCTCAACAATCAGACGCTCGTGCTGGGCGGCCTCATCCAGGACAAGCTGACGACCACCGACCGCGGGATCCCGCTCCTCAAGGACATGCCGCTGTTCGGCTATCTCTTCAAGTTCACCGAGCGGCTCATCGAGAAGACGGAGCTGCTGCTGCTGATCACGCCCCGCGTGGTCGGCTCCGCGACCGACGCGGCCAAGGTCACCAACGAGATGCGTCGGGCCACGCCCGATCTGGAAGACGCGCTCCGGCGGGCGCCGCGCCTGCCGGCGACCTCGGCGCCGCCGCGGCCGCCGCCGCCCTCGACACCGCCCTCGACGCCGTAGACGCGAGCGGCGGCCGGGGACGGCCGCGCCGTCGGCGCGACCGCGAGCTCAGCTATCGACGATGAGTGTCTCGTAGGCCATCGCGTCTCCTTCTGCGGCACGGGGGGGGGGACGACGGTCGGGCCCCTATAGCCGACGGCCGCGCGGCCGATAAACGACCGGGGCGGGCGGGCGTCAGCGGCGCCGGGTGTCGAAGCGCTGCATGATGCCGCGACCGTCGGGCCGCGGCTCTTCGACGTAGCGTCCGCGGGTGTACTCGCCGATGACGCGCCGCCAGAACGTCTGGGCCTCGATGTTCCGCGTGAGCTGCGTGACCTCCCACTTGCCGGGGAAGGCGTCGAACATCCGGCGGGCGACCTCGGCGCCGATCCCCTGACGGCGGTGCCGGCGCAAGATGAAGAACTCGCTGATGTCCCGGGTGCCGTCGCCCGCGAAGTAGGCGCCTTCGCGCACCAGCGCGAAGCCGACGAGGACGCCGTCGACGTGGACGAGATAGGACGTCATCCGCGGATCCGTCCAGAACCCCTCGATGACCTGCGCGTTGCCGTAAAGACCGTCGTCGCCGATGGACCAGTCGTCGATCGCGGCGAAGTCGTAGAGGTAGAGCTGCATGAGCCGCCGCAGGACCGGAAGGTCCTGGGCGCGCGCGGGTCGCAGCTCGATCTTCATGACGTCATGCTAGGCTACCGCTGATGCAGCTCGAGCGCACGATCATCGGCATGGTCCACCTCCCGCCCCTGCCCGGCAGCCCGCGGTGGGACGGGTCGATGGCGCGCGTCGTGGCTGCGGCGCTCGCGGATGCCGGCGCCCTGGTCGAGGGCGGCGTCGACGCGGTGCTCGTCGAGAACTTCAACGACATGCCCTTCACGCCGGGCCGCGTCGAGCCAGCAACAGTGGCCGCCATGAGCGTGGTCGCCGCCGAGGTGCGCCGAGCGCTGCCGCGCACGCCGCTGGGCGTGAACGTGCTGAAGAACGACGCGCGCGCGGCGCTGGCGGTGGCCGCCGCGGTCGGCGCCGAGTTCATCCGTGTCAACGTCCACGCCGGCGCGGTGCTCGCCGACCAGGGGATCGTCCAGTCCGACGCGTACGGCACGCTCCGCGACCGGCGGCTGCTCGGCGTCGACGTCGCGATCTTCGCCGACGTGGGCGGCAAGCACGCGGTGCCACTGGGACCAGTGGACAGCGATCAGACCGCGCGCGACCTCGTGCACCGCGGGCTGGCCGACGCGCTCGTCGTCTCGGGCCCGGCGACCGGCCAGGCGACGCCCCTCGCCGACGTCAAGCGCGTGCGGAGCGCCGTCGCCGACGTCCCGCTCCTGGTCGGCAGCGGCGTCACCGCCGAGACGGTCGCGGAGCTCCTGTCGGTGGCCGACGGCGTCATCGTCGGCACCTCGGTCAAGCGCAACGGCGATGTCCGGCTGCCGGTCGAGCGCGCCCGCGTTGAGAAGCTCGTTGCGGCGGCTCACCACCGCTAGCCTCCTCGGTGTCCTCCTGGCCGCCGGCTGTGGCGCCGCGCTCGCACCCGACGGCGCGCGCCTGACCGCGCTCGAGCCCGAGCTGGGCTCGCTCTTCCTCGTCGGCTTTGGCGGCACCGAGGCGGTCGGGAACCCGGACCCCGCGAGGCTCTTCTGCGAATTGCGGGTCGGCGCCGTGCTCCTCCTCGGCCGCAACATCGTCGACTCCGACCAGCTGACCCGGCTCACCGGCGCCCTCACGACGCAGTCCGCGGCCTGCACGAGCCGCAAGCTCCTCGTCGCGGTGGACGCCGAGGGCGGCACCGTCATGCGCCTGGCGCCGAAGTTCGGGTGGCCCGCGACGTTCTCGGCGCAAGAGCTCGGGGCGACCAACGACTTCGTCCTGACCGAGCTGCAGGCGCGCCGGATCGGCGCGATGCTCCGGGTGGTGGGCATCAACTGGGACCTCGCGCCGGTGGTCGACGTCGGCTACAACCCGGCGAACCCGGTGATCGTCGGGGCGGCCCGGAGCTTCGGCGCCAATCCGCGGCTGGTCACCGAGCACGCCCGCGCGTTCGTTCAGGGATTGCGCGCCGAGGGCGTGCTGACCGCGCTGAAGCACTTTCCGGGGCACGGCTCGAGCTTCGACGACACGCACCGCGGGTTCACCGACGTCACGGACACGGCATCGCCCGAGCTCGAGCTGGCGCCGTATCGCGCGCTGATCGCGGACGGACTCGCCGACAGCGTGATGACGGCGCACGTCTTCAACAAGCGACTGGACGAGCGATACCCCGCCACGCTCTCGCGCCCGACGGTCAGCGGGCTGCTCCGCGGCGAGCTCGGCTTCAAGGGCCCCGTCGTCAGCGACGATCTCCGGATGGGCGCGATCGAGCGGCAGTACGGGATCGGGGAGGCCGCGGTGCTGGCGCTCGACGCGGGGGTGGACATGCTCCTGATCGTCGACGACCTCCTCCCCGACGGCAGCTCCGCGACCCAGCTGGCCCTCGCCGCGATCAAGCGGGCCCTGAGCAACGGCACGCTCGATCCGGCGCGCGTCGAAGCCGCCCTCGAGCGCGTCCGCGCCTTCCGATCGCGTCTGCCCTGACCTGCCTGTCTACGAAGAGTCCAGGAGCCGACCGACCTCGGCGCGGGTCGGCAGCGACGGCTGGGCGCCGCGCCGAGTGCAGGCGATGGCGGCCGCCGCGCTGGCGAATCGCAGCGCGTCCTGGAGCGGATCGCGGCTGGCCAGCGCCGCGCCGAGGGCGCCGTTGAAGGCGTCGCCGGCGGCGGTCGTATCGACGGCCGTCACCGCGAACGCGGGCACGCGGATGTCGTCCCGCGCGGTGCACGCCAGCGAGCCCTGGGCGCCGAGCGTCACGATCACGGTGCCCACTCCGCGGTCGCGCAAGGCCCGCCCCGCGGCCGCGGCGGAGCCGGCGTCACGCATCGCGACTCCGCTGAGCCGCTCCGCCTCGCCCTGGTTCGGCGTCAGATAGTCGACGAGCCGCCAGACGTCGTCGGAGATCCCCTCGCGGACGGGCGCCGGGTTCAGCACCGTGACCAGGCCCCGGCGCTTGGCTTCCGCGAGCGCCTGCGAGAGCGTCTCGAGCGGCGTCTCGAGCTGGCACATGACGACCTGCGCCCACGCGAAGTCGTCGGCGCGCGCGCGGACGTGCTCGACCGAGAGGCGCCAGTTCGCGCCGGGCGCGACGGCGATCTGATTGCGGCCCTCGCCGTCGACCATGATGAGCGCCGTGCCGGTCGCCGCGCCGGCGGTGACCATCACGCCGTCGACGCCGATGCCCTCGGCCCGGAGCGCGGCGCGGATGTCGCGGCCCGAGGCGTCGTCGCCGACGCAGCCGACGAAGCGCACCTCCGCGCCCAGACGACGGGCGGCGACGGCCTGGTTCGCGCCCTTGCCGCCGTGGTTGACGAGCAAGGTGCCGCCGGTCACCGTCTCGCCGACCCCGGGCAGCCGGGAGGCGGCCACGGTGAAGTCGACGTTGGCCGAGCCGACTACGAGGACGTGCCGTGTGGTCGTGTCGCCGGGCACAGTCGATCCAGGAACAGACGGATGAACCGGTCACTCTCCACGACCTTGGCGACGCGGCAGTTCGGCGGTCCGCTCGTGCGGAGCGTCTCGCCGTCCGGCCCGATCGCCAGGCGCACCGCCTCCCACTTGCCGAGAGACGGGTCGACCGCCAGCCCCACCGCGAGCGGATCGTGGAGGGCCATCCCCTGAGCGCCGTCGCTGTGGGCGATCCGGAAGCCACGCTCGCTGAATCCCTGGATCCGCGACGCCAGCGGCCCCGGGCCGCGGGCGAGAGTCGCTCGCATCCCGGCGCGCGGCAGCACCGCCTGGCGCGTCGCGTCAAGGGGAACGATTTCGAGCGGGAGCCCCGCGGCGAGTACACGGTGCGCCGCTTCGGGATCGACCGACATGTTGAACTCGGCCGTCGGCGTGACGTTGCCGGGCACGTCGATCGCACCGCCCATCGCGACGATCCGTCCCACGCGTCCCACAACGGCCGCGTCCGCCTTGAGCGCCAGGGCGAGGTTGGTCAGGGGCCCGAGCGCGACGATCGTGAGATCTCCCCGGTGGCGGCGCGCCGCCTCGAGGATGACCGCGACGGCGTCGGGAGAGCGCGGCAGGCGCCCGACCGCGGGCCAGTCCGGCAGATCGCCCAGCCCGTCCTCGCCGTGGTAGCGGGTGGCGGTCGTCAGCGCCCGCGCGAGGGGCCCCGCCGCGCCGGCGGCCACCACCGGACGGGGATCGGGCCGGCGCAGGGCGAGCAGGCGCAGGAGGTTCGTGCTCGCCGCGTCCAGCGAGACGTTTCCGGCCACGGTTGTGATCGCCTCCACCCGGATCTCGGGCGAGTTCCACGCGAAGAGGAGCGCCAGCGCGTCGTCGATGCCGGGGTCGGTGTCGATCAGGAAGGGTGTCACGGAATCTCCTCTCGGCCGTCCCGCATCATATTAAAATGAGGTCCACTTTCAGCGAGGAGGCTCGGATGAACATCCAGATCAGATACTGCGGCGAGTGAAACTACCTGCCCCAGGCCTCCAGTTTGCAGGCCGCCATCAAGACCAAGTACGGACTCACCGCAGTCCTCAAGGAAGGGCACTCTGGGATCTTCGAGGTATCGATCGACGACGACGTCGTCTACACGAACGAGACGACGTACCGGTTTCCGACCGACGAGGAGATCTTCGAGAAGATCGACGACGCTAAGAAGAAGTAGCACGCTGCAGTAGCTCCTCGCGAAACCGGGGATGGGCGACCGCGATCAGCGCCTCGGCCCGTCCCCGCTCCCCTTTTCCGCACAGCGACGCCGCGCCGTGCTCGGTCACGATCCAGTCTGCCAGCGCGCGCGGGCTTGTCACCGCCGCGCCCGGCTGCAGGGCCGGCACGATCCGCGATACGGCGCCGTCGCGCCCCGTCGACGGCAGCGCGATGATCGCCGCGCCGCCGCGCGAGCGTGAGGCGCCGAGGACGAAGTCGAACTGGCCCCCGATGCCGGCGACCTGACGCGGCCCCAGGCTCTCCGCCGTCACCTGTCCCGTCAAGTCGATCTCGAGCGCGGAATTGATCGCGACGAAACGATCGAGCTGCGCCACCGTCTGCGGATCGTGCACGTAGCCGGAGGGCTCCATGTTCACGAGCGGGTTGTCGTGGACGAAGTCAAAGAGGCGCCGCGTCCCCATCGCCTCGCCGATGTCCATGCGCCCGCGGTGCACGCGCTTGTGCGCGCTCGTGACGACGCCGCGCTCCACGAGATCGACCGCGGCGTCGACCAGCAGAGAATGCAGCGACAGGTCGCGATGGTCACCCAGCGCCTCGAGCACGGCCCGGGGGATCGCGCCGACGCCGACCTGGACGGTGGCGCCGTCGGGCACGAGCCCCGCGACGTGGCGGCCGATGGCGCGCTCGACCTCGCCGATCGGGGTCGGCGGATACGACGTGAGCGGCTCGTCGACCTCGACCCAGCAGTCGATCTGGGTTCGGTGGAGGCACGCGTTGCCGAGCGTGCGCGGCATCGACGGGTTGACCTGCGCGATCACCAGGGGCGCGTGGCGCGCCGCCGGGAGCGCGACGCTGACCGAGACGCCGAGGCTCAGATAGCCGCGGGCGTCGGGCGGCGCGCAGTGGACCAGGACGCAGTCCGGCGCCCACACGCCGCCCGCGGCGAACTGCGTGACCAGGTCGAAATACCGGATCGGGACGAACTCGACGCGACCGCGGCGGCGCGCCTCCTCGAGCCGCGGCGACATGTGCCACGTCGCGAAGCGGAGGGCGGCGTGCTCCGGCCGCGTCCACGGATAGTCGCCGAGATGGATCCCGCCGAGCAGAATGAGGTCGCGCAGCCGCGTCGACTGGCGACAGATCTCGGCGACCAGCGCAGCTGGCTCGCCGCACGCCGGCGGCAGCAGCACCTTCATCGACGGCCTGAGCCGGGCGACGGCGTCAACGAGCGAGCAGCGGGCGAACGCGCGCGGCATGAATCGCGACGCTATATATACCTGATCCCGCGATAGAATGGGCCGCATGAATCGGCTGGCGGCGCTGGCGGTGCTGTTCGTGGCGCTCGCCGGCTGCGCGTCCGCGTCGTACGACAGCGGCAGCAGCGCGAGCGCCCCGCGGGGCAGCAGCTCGCCGCGAGTGCGCTGTCTGTCGGACCCGTCGCGCGACGACGCGTCGGGCAGTCGTCCGCTCTTCTACCTCTTCTGCGCGGAAAGTCCGTGACCCCCGCGCCCGCGCAGCCGGTCGCGCTCGTCACCGGCGCCGGCCGCGGCATCGGTCGTGAGATCGCGCTGGCGCTGGCGCGCGAGGGCTGTCACGTCGCCGTCGCCGCGCGCACGGCCGCGCAGGTGGCCGCGACGGCCGCGGCGGTCGGCGGCCTCGGCGTCAAGGCGATCCCGCTCGTACTGGACGTCACCGACGAGGGCGCCGTCGCGCGCGGCGTCGCCGCGATCGCCGCGAGCCTCGGCCCGGTCGACGTCCTCGTCAACAACGCGGGCGTCGCCGAGTCGGCGCCGTTCGCGAAGACCGACGCGGCGCTCTGGGAGCGCCACCTGCGCGTCAACGCGACCGGCCCCTATCTGGTCGCGCGCGCGGTCCTGCCCGCGATGCTCGAGCGGGGCTGGGGCCGCGTGATCAACGTCGCCTCGCTCGCCGGGCTCGTCGGCGCGCCGTACGTCACCGCGTACACGGCCTCGAAGCACGCGCTGGTCGGCCTCACGCGCGCGCTCGCCGCCGAGGTCGCCGGCCGCGGCGTGACCGTGAACGCGATCTGCCCCGGGTTCGCGGCCACCGACATCGTGTGGAACGGCGCGCGCAACATCGCGGCGCAGACGGGCAAATCGTTCGAGGAGGCGGTGGAGACGCTGGCCCGGCTCAACCCCGGCGGCCGGCTCATCGAGCCCGCCGAGATCGCGGCGGTGGCGGCCAAGCTCCTCCGCGACGACGCGACCAACGGCGACGCGATCGTGCTCGACGGCACCGCCTAGCGGCGCGGCCGCAGAACAGGAGATCCGATGACTCGCGAGATCGAATTCCTCAACCCGCCGGAGCTGATGAAGCCGGTCGGCTTCTCCCACGCCGCCCGGACGCGCGGCGGCCGCACGGTCTTTCTCGCCGGCCAGGTCGCCAAGGACCGCGACGGCCGCGTGATCGGCAAGGGCGACCTGGTCGCTCAGTTCCGTCAGGTGTGCGAGAACTTGAAGACGCTCGTCGCCGCGGGCGGCGGCCGGCTGACCGACGTCGTGAAGCTGACGATCTACGTCCTCGACGTCGGCGAGTTCAAGCGCCAGGGCAAGCCGATCGGCGTCGTGTACCGCGAATATTTCGGCAAGCACTACCCGGCGATGACCCTGGTCGGGGTGCGCGATCTCTACGACGCCTCCGAGGGCTGCATGATCGAGATCGACGGCTTCGCCTGCCTGGCCGAGTGAGGCGGCGCGCCGACCGCCACCTGGCGGTCAGCACCTGGCTCAGGCTGCTCCACGGCTACGCGCTGATCGAGCGCGAGCTGCGCCGGGCCGTCGCCGCGCACTGCACGTTTCCGCAGTTCGACGTCCTGAGCCAGCTCGACCGCGAGCGCGCCGGGCTCTCGTTCGTCGAGCTGTCGCGCCGCCTGCTCGTGACCGCCGGGAACCTCACGGGCATCGTCGATCGCCTTCACGCCGAGGGGCTCGTGCGGCGGGCCATCCACCCGGCCGACCGCCGCGCCTTCCGTCTCACCCTGACGCCGAAGGGCCGCCGGCTCGTGCGCCGGGCGCAGGGCCGCCACCACCGCGCCCTCACCGCGCTGCTGGCGGGCGTCCCGGCCCGCGATCTGCGCGTGCTCCGGCGGCTCCTCGACCGCCTCCGCGCGAGCGCGTCGGCGCGCGCGGGGTCGAGAGCGAGATAGGCTATACTTGGATAATCGAGGTTTAAACAAACTGGAACAGCCGGCGCTTCGCGTTCGTCACCCGTTGCCCCCCGCGCGCTGGCCCACGCGCGAGGAGGCCGCGCGCGCCCGCTGGTTCTCCCCGATCCGAATCGGACGGACCCTGACCGCCGCCGAGCGCACGTGGGTGCCCGCGATGGTGCCCTGGCGCGCGACCGCCGACGGGTTCGTCACGCCGGAGGTCCTCGAGTGGTACGCCCGGTTCGCCGAAGGACAGCCCGGCATCCTTGTCGTGGAGGCGACCGGCATCCGCGACATCGCGAGCGGTCCCCTGCTCCGCATCGGCGACGACCGGTTCATCCCGGGGCTCCGCGCCCTCGCCGACACGGTCCGGGAGCGCAGCGGCGGCCGGACCCGGCTGTTCATCCAGATCCTCGACTTCGTCGCGGTCCGGCGCCGGCCCGAGCCTCGACGCTTCTTCGGTCGCTACCTCGACATCACCGACTCGCTGCGCGGTCAGATCGCGCTCTGGCGGGACGATCCCCGGTGGCGTGAGGCCGAGGAGGACGAGGTGCGCGACTACCTGCTGGCCGCCGATCGCGTGACGCTCGAGACCGTGCTGACCGACCGCGAGCTCGAAGCGCTCGACTATGGCTACCGCGAGCGCGTGTGGGACATGCACCTGCCCCACATCCGGGAGCTTCCGCGCGTGCTGCCCTCGCTGTTCGCCGAGGCGGCCCGGCGCGCCCGCGAGGCGGGCTTCGACGGCGTCGAGCTGCACTACGCGCACGCCTACACGATGGCGTCGTTCCTCTCCCGCCTGAACACGCGATCGGACGGCTACGGGGGCCCGCGCGAGAGCCGGGTCCGGCTGCCGCTCGAGGTGCTCGCGGCCGTCCGCGCGCGCGTCGGCGACGACTACGTCGTCGGCATCCGCTACCTGGGCGACGAGGTCATCGCCGGAGGCAGCGATCTCGACGACGCGATGTGGTTCGGGGTGCGCTTCGCCGAGGCCGGCGCGGACTATCTGTCGGTCTCCAAGGGCGGACGATTCGAGGACGCCAGGCAGCCAAAGGTCGGCGAGGCCGTCTATCCGTATACCGGGACCTCGGGCTATGAGTGCATGCCGACGGTCCTGTCGGACGCGCGCGGCCCGTTCGGGCGCAACGTGCCGCTCGCGGCGGCGATCCGCCGGGCGATCCGCGAGGCCGGCTGCTCGACGCCGGTCGTCACCAGCGGCGGGATCACCACCTTCGACCAGGCCGAGCAGATTCTGGAGCGCGGCGACGCTGACTGCGTGGCCGCGGCCCGCCAGACCCTCGCCGATCCCGACTGGTTCAGAAAGATCCGACTCGGCTACGGCCGTGAGGTGCGCCGGTGCGAGTTCACGAACTACTGCGAGGGGCTCGACCAGCGCCACAAGCAGGTGACCTGCAAGCTCTGGGATCGCCAGTTCGACCCGGCCGACCCCGCGGTCATGCTCGCGTCCGACGGAAAGCGGCGGCTCAGTGCGCCCCCGTGGTCGCCGCCCGCTGATACGCCAGCCGGCTGAGGCGCCAGCACACACGCCTGCAAGACTGGCCATTGTCGGAAGTCTCCGTCTGCCCCAGCGCCTGACCGGCACACGCGCAGGCGGCAGGCTCTGATCGCGCATTCGGCAATTTTCGGAACCGCCGATACAGGCTCCACGCCGATGACACCATCGAGCCGAGCCGTGAGAAACACCTGTAGGTGTCGAGTCGCTCGTTTCGTCTCACCAAACTTATTGACGTCGGTCCGGTGTCAGTGTAGCGTCTCGCAACCAGTTCACCCTCCGAGGTCGCAAGGGAGCTCCTTGGCCTTGGTTCCGATCTTCGTTGCGTCGAACCCGGGTCAGGCCTCTGACTGGAACAATACCGGCGCGTATTCCTGCGGGGCGGGCGACGAGCCCCCAAAGCTGGGAAACGAGGCGACGATCTCGAGCCGGACACACCGCCGCCGGAAGATCTCCAGCGCACTGGCGGCCGCCGCTCTCATTCTGCTGGCGCCGGCGGCCGGCCGAGCCGAGGGCGCCAAAACTGCCGGAGGAGGACTACCGAACTTCGATGTGCGAATCGGGAAAGAGGCTCACGCGCTGCGGAGCTCGTTGAACCCGTCGGCCACCGCCGATGGCCGCTACGCGGCGTTGATCGCGAACACCGAGGCCGCCGGCGTCTGGCTGAAGCAATACATTCCGGGGCTGGTCATCGACGTGCACCCGTTGTTCGGGATTCCCGAAGTGATCACCGCCCGAGGGATGTTCCTCACGCCGCCGGCGCCCAGCATCCCGCCTGAGGAGGTCGTTCGCGCCTTTCTGGCGGTGACCTCAGTGCTGTACGGCTTCTCGCCAATCCAGATCGACGGGTTGGCGACCACAGCGTCGTACGCGAACCCGACGGGGAATCTGAAGTGGGTGAGCCTGGAGCAACGTCTGAACGGCATTCCGGTGTTCCGTGGGGAGTTGCGGGCAGCGGTCACCCCCAGTGGTGAGATCGCGTCGATCGTGAACGAAACGGTTTCCGGGCTCGATCCAGGCGCCATCGGAGGTCCGACGCGTTCTCCGGCAGATGCCATCGCGATCGCAGCGCAGAACATCGGCGTCACCCTCAAGACGGCCCCGACGCCGCTCTACCGGAGCGACGATGGCCCGCATCACAGGTTCGAGCGCGGGCCCTTCGCGGACGAGATCACGGTCGAGCTCGTCGTCTTTCCGCTCGGGCCTGGCAAGGCCGTGCTGGCGTGGAAAGTGCTGCTCTGGCAGAACGCCGCAGCCTACTACGTCGTCGTCGACGACGCGAGCGGCCAGGTGCTCTTCCGGAAAAACATCACCAACGATCAGTCCCAGACCGCGACTTTCGATGTCTACGCCAGCCACAGCCCCGCGCCGCTCGCACCATCGAATGCGACACCCGGTAGCGGCATCCAGGGCTTGGCGACTCCCGTGACTCGGTTCACTCTCACGAGCGATCTGCCGGGCGCAAACAACCTCGGCTGGATCCCAGACGGCTCCTGCGTGACCACCGGCAACAACGTCGACGCGGGGCTCGACATCGACGGCATCGATGGCATCGATCCGAACGGGCGCGCCACCGGCGTAACCGGCGGGCCGAGTCCGGGCTGCCGGAACTTCACTTTCAGCTACAACCCGGCGCCCGGCATCCCGCCGCCCGGCGATCCACCAACCGGGGCCAGCTACCGCCTGGGTGTCGTGACCAACTTGTTCTTTTGGTCGAATCGCTATCACGACCGGCTGTACATCTACGGGTTCACCGAGGCCGCCCGCAATTTTCAGAACGATAACTTCGGCCGTGGGGGACTCGGCGGCGACCCTGTCCGGGCTCAGGCGCAAGATTTCTCCTTCGACCTGCCGCTCGTCCCTGGCCTCGCGGTGATGAGCGACACAGCGGGCGGCAATGGCAACGGCACCGTCGATCCGGGCGAGACGATCGATCTCACGATACCGCTCACCAACAGCTTCACGTGCAAGGGGCTGTCGGTGGTGACCGGGGCGCTGTCCACCACCACCGCGGGTGTCACGATGAACCAGGCGTCCGTCAACTACGGCAATCTTGCGGCCGGCGGGAGTTCGACCGGAGCGGCCTACCAATTTCGGGTCGGCCCGGGCGTTCCGTGCGGGACGCAGATCATCTTCACGCTGACCCTCACGTGGGCTGACGGCCCGATGACGACCCGGACCATCGTCGTGAACGTAGGACCGGTCGGCACGCCGACGACGTATACCTACTCGGGGCCGCCGGTAGCGATTCCTGACAACAATCCTGCCGGTGGCGTGGCGACGTTGGTGGTGCCGGGGAGCTTCCGGATCAGCGACGTGAACCTCAGCCTCACGAACGTCACGCATACATTCATCGGCGACCTGTTCGTGCAGCTGCTGAGCCCCGACGGCGCCGCGATCACGATGATCAATCGTCTCCCCAACGGAACAGGCACCAACGCGAACAGCAATTTCACCAACACGATCCTCGACGACGAGGCCGTCAATTCGATCCAGCCGCAGGCAGGGTTCGTGACGAATGCGAGCTTCAAGCCGGCGACGCCGCTGTCCGGATTCGACGGCAAGGTCGGCAACGGCACCTGGGCTTTGAAGATCGTCGATCAGGCGGCGCTGGATGTCGGGACGATCACCGCGTGGTCGCTCACGCTCACGCCCCAGGGCCTGTCGTGCAGCGCTTACACGCCTCAGCAGTTCACGCTCACGGTGGCTCGAGCGGGAAGCGGCACCGGGACGGTAACCTCGGCGCCGGCTGGCGTCAGTTGCGGCGCGGCGTGTGCGGTGCCCTACGATCGGGGAACGCGGGTGAAGCTGGCGGCGATGCCGACCCCCGGATCGATGTTCGACGGATGGAGCGGCGGCGGCGGCAGCGGTACCGGGCCGTGCGACGTAACGCTCAGCGGTAGCCTGACCGTGATGGCGACGTTCAAAGCCATCCGGACGTTGACGGTAACCAAGGCCGGGAGTGGGAGCGGGATCGTCGCCAGCACTCCTACCGGTATCGATTGCGGGACGAGCTGCAGCGCCGGATTTGCGGACGGCACGCCAGTGACGCTGACCGCGCAGGCGACACAGGGTGTGTTCGCGGGCTGGAGCGGGACCGGCGTGACTTGCGCGGGCGCCGGCACCTGTCAGGTCACCATGGATGCCGACCGGACCGTCGCCGCGACCTTCAGCGGGTCCGTCACGCTTTCGGTCACCGCGCGCGGCTCGGCACCTGGCACGGTGACGAGCGACGCCGGCGGAATTGCCGTCAATTGCACCCCGACGTGCTCAGCCTCGGCCAGCTATGCGCAGGGGACTCTGGTGACGCTCACGGCGGCCGCCGACAACGCGACGTGGACCTGGAGCGGGGCCTGCTTGGCGACGCCGGAGTCGTCGCCGAACTGCGTCGTGGTGATGTCGGCGTCCTCGTCGGTCGGCGTCAAATTCTCCCGGAACTTCACCGATCCGACGATCGCCCCGCTGGGCACCCTGGTCAGCGCCGTGCACATCACCAACTTGAGAGCCGCAATCAACCAGCTGCGTAGCTTCTACCAGGCCGGCACATTCACGTTCACGGATGACACCCTGGCGCCAGGTTCTACGCAGATACGGGCGACTCACCTCACCGAGCTACGGACGGCTCTCTGCGGCGCCTACACCACGGCCGAGCGGACATGCCCGACGTACCTTACGGATCCGACGATCACGCCCAGAGAAACCATCGTGAAGGCTCAACACCTGAGAGAGCTCCGTGAGAATGTCCGATCTCTCGAATAGCATGCCTGAGCCACGGCGACCGATTCGATAGTCCGGGCACCGGAGAGCGGCGCGAGCCGCGGTGGCGCGCCACGTCTGCGGTGCAGCTTGGGCCTACTTGGTGCCGAGTCGGCGAAGGGCCTCGCCTGAGAGCCGAGTCAAAATCCAGTCACGGCGCAGCTTTGCACCGAGCCGTTTGTAGAAGCGTTGCGCGTTTTCGTTCCAGTCGAGCACCGCCCATTCCATCCGCCCGCAGCCGCGCCGCGTGGCGATCCGCGCCAGCTCGCCGAGCAGCGCGCGGCCGGCGCCGCGCCCGCGCTCGTGGGGCAGCACGAACAGATCCTCCAGGTAGAGCGTCGGGCGGCCCAGGAAGGTCGAGTACGTGAAGAAGTACAGCGCGAAGCCGACGGGGACGCGGCCCCGGCGGCAGATGAGCGTCTCGAAGTAGCGCCGGTGCCCGAAGCCGTGGCGCCGGATCTGGCTCGCGGTCGCGACGGCCTCGTGGGCCAGCCGCTCGTACTCGGCCAGGCCGCGGATCAGCCGGAGGATCACCGGCACGTCACGCCGCGTCCCGCGGCGGATCGACAGGGCGGGCATGCTAGCGCTTGACGTTGAAGAAGATCTCCCGCGCGGACTTGCGGCGCGGATCGATGATCGCGCGATCCGTGGCGACCAGCACGTAGAGCATGTTCAGGGCCGCCAGCGCCGAGGGCACGGCGCGACGGTTCTTCGAGCGGGTGAAGACCTGGCGCGCGGTCAGCCCGCGCCGGCCGCGCAGCCGGCGATGCAGCCGGTCGACGGCGGGCCGGCTGACCAGGTTGAAGTTGCCGGCGTCGCGCTTGCTGCGCGAGAGGGACATGACGAAGTACTGCCGGGCGCTGGAGAGGACGTAGTAGCGCTGGCGCTTGCCCTGCACCTCGCCGTGAAACTGCAGGCCCGTCGTCAGACTGTGGACGCTCAGCTTCATGGGCGCCCCTCCGTGTCAGCCGCCGGCAGCGAGATCATCGATCGGTCGCGACATCGTCGATCGGCAGCAGCTCGAACACAGGATAGCGCGCGGCGATCTCGGCGAAGGCGCGGGCCGGCGAGCCCGCGGGCACCGGGAAATAGCGCTGGACGACCCGACGATACCGCTCGAGGTACGCGAGCAGCACCGGCGGCTTGTCGGCGTCGGCGAGGGCGCGGAGCCGGAATCGCCGGCGGCTCGATCCGCGCTTGAGGACGATCTCGTTCGAGGCCTCGGCGTTGCGCACCCACTGGGTGCGCCCGCGGGGCGCGACGAGGAACCGCACGCCGTGCAGCGAGACGAGGCTGACCGGCGTGCCGTAGACGCGGCCCGACTTCCGGCCCTTCACCTGCAAGAGGTAGTAGTCGCGCGGGGCGAGCCCCAGACCGACGAGCGCGCCGAAGACGCGGTTGAAGACCCGCTCGAGCGGACTCGGCTCGCGGAACGCGGGGACCGCGTCCGCCACTAGCGCTGGCTCAGGTAGTGCTCCGCGACCTCGATGGGCGGAGCGATCCAGACGTCCTTCTTGGCGAGGATGTGCTGGATGAGCCGCTCGACCATCCGCATGCGCGACGGGCGGCCGATCACCTGAGGGTGGCCCATCAGGTTGAAGAACCCGCCCTCCTCGTACGCGCCCTCGAACTCTTCCTTCCAGATCTCGAAGACGTCCTCCTGACTCCAGATCCCGTTGCCGACCGGCGGCACCGCGCTGAACCCGAAGTAGACCCAGTCGTTGTTGACCCACGAGGTGGGCAGCTCGACCAGCTCGCCATAGGGTGTCTTGTGGCAGTACGGGAGATCGGCGTCCATCAAGTTGCTGTGGTACACGAAGCCGTGCTTGCGCAAGAGCTCCATGGTGTTGGCACTCGGATCGCACGACGGCGCCCGCGATCCCCGCGGGCGGATGCCGAGCACGCTCTGGAAGATGTCGAGGCTCTTCAAGAGCAGGGCTTCCTCCTCCTCGCGACCCGAGAGGAAGAAGGGCTTCTCGTGCAGATAGCCGTGATGGCCGATCTCGTGTCCGCGCCGAAGCGCCTCACGCGCCATGTCCGGGTAGCGCTCGACGATCCAGCCCGGGATGAAGAAGCACACCTTCACGTCGTAGCGGTCGAGCGCTTTCAATATTCGCGGCATGCCCGTCTTGGGGCCGTAGGCGCCCATGCCCATGTGCAGCGGGCGCTCGGCGAGCGCGGGATCGCGGTGGATCCACGGGCTCTCGCCGTCCACGTCGAACGAGAGCGCCACCGCGCATCGGGCGCCGTTCTTCCACTCGATCGGTCGGTTCATGGCCGTCTCCCGGCGGGTCAGGCGCCCGCCACCTCCATCAGCATCTCCGTGTACACGCGCACGCCCTCGCGAAGGTTCTCGAGCGAGATGCGCTCGTCGTTGCCGTGAATCCGCTGCAGCTCGGCATCCTCCATCACGAACGGGCTGAAGCCGTATCCGTGGAGCCCACAGCGCCGAAACACCCAGTTGTCGGTGAAGGCGACCAGGATCGTCGGCGCCACCACGACCCCCGGCGCCCGCCGGCCCAGCGCGTCGGCCATGGCCTTGTAGAGCTCGGTGTCCGGCGGCGAGAGATTCGCGATCTTCGGCTCACGGGCGAACGAGACCTGCACCCGCTCGTCGGCGATCACGCCCCGGACCCAGGCGGCGATCTCCTCGGGATCGTCCCCGGCCAGCATGCGGCAATCCAGAGAGGCGGTCGCCTCGGGCGGGATCACGTTGACCTTCTCGCTGCCGCTCAGCATCGTCACCGCGAACGTCGTGCGCACCATCGCCGCCCACTGCCGGTTCGACAGAAACCGCGCGCGGAACTGGGGATCGCGCAGGCTCCGCGCGAGAGCGTCGTACCCGGCGCTCTCCTCCGGCGACATCAGCGGCGCCACGCGCGAGAAGAACTCCTGCACCTCCGGGAGCACCCGCGGCGGCCGCTCGGCGTCGAGCAACCGGTTGAGCGCGCGCACGAGCCGGTTCGGCGCGGTGTCGGGCCACGGCATCGAGCCGTGGCCGGGCTCGCCGCGCGCCGTGAGCACGAGGGCGAGCCCGGTCTTCTCGGAGATCACGATGGCTCCCAGCGGCGCCTTGAGCTTCGGGTGCGTCTGGACTACGGCGAGCTCGGAGATCGCGTACTCGGCTCCGGCGAGCCAGTCGCGCCGCCGGTCGGCGATGTACTGGGCGCCGAACTCGCTGCCGGCCTCCTCGTCGGCGGTGGCCAGGAACACGAGGTCGCGCTTGAGCGGCACGCGCGCGCGCTTGAGCGCGAGCATCGCGGCCAGGTGCAGGATACCCGTCGACTTCATGTCGATCGCGCCGCGCCCGTAGAGGTAGCCGTCGGCGATCGCGCCGCCGAAGGGATCGACGGTCCAGTAGCGCCGGTCGGCGTAGACCACGTCGACGTGATGGTGCAGGACGATTCCGCCGAGCGAGCCGTCGCCGGCGAGCCGCGCGCGAAGGCTGGCCCGGCCGGGGGCCGCCTCGATCGTCTCGCTCTCGATCCCGTCGCGGGACAGGACCTCGGCGAGGAACCGGACACCCGCGATCTCGTTACCGGGCGGGTTCGTCGTGTCGATCATCAGGTAGCGGCGCAGCAGATCGACCGTCTCGTCGCCCAACGCCGCCCAGTCGATCATCGGGCCTCCGCCTCCGGGTTCATGGCCCGGACGTCCCCCAGCTCCCAGCGCGCCATGTGGCAGTAGAGATCGAGGAGCTGCATCGTGCGCTCGATCGCGGGATTGTCGCTCGCCCGTCGAAGCTCCTGCACTCGGGCCTGCAGGTCGCGAATCCGCTCGAGCGTCTCCTCGCGCGTCACGCGTCGCCCCGGCCCGCGAGCTGCCAGCGATGCGCTGCCGGCCGGTGGTCGAAAAAGCGCTTGGCCTTCAGCTCGTAGCGCGGCAGGCTGCCCGGAGGCTCTACCGTGACGTCGATCGAGACTCCGATCACGGACTTGAAGACGCCTTCGGCGTCGCGGCCGAGCCCGGCGTAGCGCGCGGTATCGACATCGGGCCGCGCCTCGGCACGGACGGTGACGAAGTCGTTGGTCAGGTCGCGGTCGACGTGGACTTCGTAGTGCTCGGAGAGACCCGCGACCCGGTGCAGCAGCGCCTCCACCGCCGACGGGTACACGTTGACGCCCTTCACGATGATCATGTGATCGGTGCGGCCGAGCACACCGCCCGGATAGTAGAGCCAGGTCGTGCCGCAGCCGCACGGACGATCGGTCCAGCGAACCAGATCGTGGGTACGGTACTTGATGAGCGGCTGGCCGTCCTGGATGTAGCTGGTGACGATGTGCTCGCCGACGTCGCCGTACGGCACGGGATTGCCTGATTCGTCGACCACGAGCGCGTGGTACCAGTCCTCGCAGAGGTGCACACCTTCCCGGAGAGGACAGCCCGGATTCGTCGGACCGAGCTCCGCGATGCCGTAGAGCTCGTAGCACCTGGCGCCCCAGAGCTCCTCGATCGCGTGGCGCGTCGCCGGGATGCTGCCGCCGGGCTCGCCCGCCACGATCACGTGCGAGATCGAGGTCTTCGTGAGGTCCATGCCGATCTCGCGCGCGGTCTCACCGAGATAGAGCGCGTAGGTCGGCGTCGCCAGCATCACGTCCGGGCGATACTGCTCGACCTGGCGCAGCCGCGCCTTGCTGTCGAGCCCGCCGCCCGAGACGACGGTGGCGCCGAGACGGCGCACGCCCATGTAGGCCGACCAGAACGCGGCGAAGATCCCCCAGTTGAACGGGAAGTAGAAGGTGTGGCGCGCGCGGAGCCCGGCGGCCCAGTAGACGTAGACCCACGACTCGCCCCACAGCTCGGCCGAGTGATACGTGAGCGGGATGTGCAGCGGCACGCCGGTCGAGCCGGAGGTGGCGAAGCGCTGGTGGAAGAAATCCTCCGGGATCGCGAGGGCGTCGCCGAAGGGCGGGCCGACCGCCTGCGCGTCGAGAATCTCCTTCTTGTCGACGAAGGGTAGCCGCTTGACGAAGTCGTCCATCGTGCGGATCTGCTCGGGCTTGACCTTGTGACGATCGAGGAGCTTTCGGTACATCGGGCTCCGCGCGTAGGCGTACTCGATCGCGGTCTGGAGCTTCCGCAGATGCAGCCGATCGAGCTCGGCCCGCGGCATGGTTTGGGTGTACGGGTTCCAGAACTTCTGGGCCTCGACCTCGGGCTTGTAGAGGTTCACGACGCGCGTCGCCCGGTCAGCTCGGCACGGACCTGACGCGTTCCGGCGACGAGCGCCTGCAGCTTGGCGAACGCGAGATGGCGCGGCAGCCGCGCCAGCCCGCAATCCGGGTTGATCCAAAGCCGCTCGGCCGGCACGCTCTCGAGCATCCGGCGAATCCGACGCGCCACCAGCTCCGGGCTCTCGACGTAGAAGTTCTTGAGATCGAGCACGCCGGCGCCGAGCTCCTTGGGGCAGTCGAGCTCGCGCCAGAGCTCGCTCTCGGCCATCTCGCGATTGGCGAACTCGAAGACGAGCTGATCGGCCGTGGCGCTCGAGATGGCCGGGAACAGCGGGCGGTAGGTCCGCTCGCCGAACCCGAACCCCTCGAGCGTCCCGAAGCAGATGTGCCAGAAGCGCCGCTCCGCCGCCACGCCCTCGAAGCAGCGGTCGTAGAGCTCGACCAGGTGCTTCGGGTCCATGATGAAGCTCTGGTAGACGTCGTCGAGCTGGAGGTTGCGGGCGCCGCGCGCGGCGAGCGCCCTGAGCTCGCGATTGATCAAGGTCGCCAGGTCGGCGGCGATCTCGACGCGATCGCGATAGGGTCCGCTCTTCGTGATCTGCGTCGCCAGGGTCAGCGGTCCGGGCAAAGTGATCTTGAACGGGCGCGTCGTCACCTGGCGGAGATAGTCGAGCTCCTTGAGGGTGCCGAGCCCGGCGGGCGCCGCGATGCGCTCGAAAGGCTCGTAGAACACGTGGCCGTCGTACGAGAGGATACCGACCTTCCGGCGAGGCTCGATGGCCCGGAGCCCGTGGAAGTACTTGAAGATCGAGACGATGAAGCCCTGGCGCCGCATCTCGCCGTCGGAGATCAGATCGACGCCGGCGCGCTCTTGATCGTGCACGGCGATGGCGACCGCGTCGTTCTCGGTCTCCACGACGTCCATCGCGCCGAAGCCGCCGGTCCCGATCTTCTCCCACGCCGCCCAGAGCCAGGCCGGGATCGCGTAGCTGCCGACGACGGACGTGGGAAGGATCGGCAGCGCGGAGGCGGTCAAGGCGGCTACTCGGAGAGCGTGAAGACGCCCTTTTTGACCGTGAGCGCCCAGATCTGCCCGACGTTCACGCCCAGCTCGTTCATCGTGATCGCGCCGATGGCGCCGTCGTAGGCCTTGAGCCCGGCCCAGCACTTCGCGAGCTTGTCCCGATCGCTCTCCAGATCGTCGGGCTTGTTCGTCACGCCGGCCATCTCGATGCACGTCTTGGCGATGAAGAGCTGGTCGTACATCGCGGGGCCGGACGAGTTGGGGCGCTTGCCGCCGGAGCGCTCGAGGAATTTCTTCACGAACGTCTGCATGCGCGGCGTCGGGCGCTCATTCCAAGCGTACGTCGTCGTGAACCAGCCCTCGACGGAATCGCCGCCGAGCGTGACGAGGTCGGGCGTGGCGGTGGCCACCCCGCCCTGGATCGGGCCCTTGAAGCCCTGCTTGCGCGCCTCCTTGGCGACCAGCGCAGCCTCGCGCGATCCCGAGCCGAGGAAGAGCATGTCCGGCTGCTTGGCGAGCGCGCGTGTGACCTGCGCGCTGAAGTCGAGGTCGCCCGTCTGGAAGGTGATCGAATCGAGCAGCTCGACGCTCGCCTGCTGGAACGTCGGCGGCATCACCACGGTGGCCTCGGCCTTCGAGATGGCGTCGGCCTGGTTGTAGAGGACCGCCGCCTTCTTGACCTCCGGATGGTGCTTGCGGAGGGCCGCCAGCCCGGTGCCGAGCGCCCGGGCGGCGCCGGGATTCATGGTGTAGGCCCAGGGGCGGAACTTGTCGGTGAGCCCGGGCGCGGCGGCCGTGGGCGACACGATCGGCACCTTCAGGCTCGCCGACAAGGGATACATGACGCCAGCGCTCGAGCTCGAGATCGAGCCGTGGATCATCAAGACGCGGTCGGTCTGCGCCAGCCGGCGCGTGAGCGTGACGGATTCCTTCGGGTCGCCCCGGTCGTCGGCCATGACGAGCTCGAGCGGGAGCCCGCCGATCCCGCCGGCGCCGTTGATCTCTTCCTTCGCGATCTCGGCGCCGATCAGCCCGTGCTGGCCCCATCGAGATGGCCGGCGTGACGAACAAGCCCGACGATCTGGAGAGCGATCGGGACAAGCTCGCGAAGTGCTGGGCCGGGCTCAAGGCCTACGACGGCGCCATCGGCGCGATCACGATGAACGAGCTGGGCGTGAACGTCGGGCAGATCTGGGCGCTCACGGGGCTCAGGCCACCGACAGCGCGAGCTGCTCGAGCTCCGTCACCCGCATCTCGCGCCCCATTCCCCAGCGATCGAGCGCCGCCATGACCTCTGCGAGCTTCTGGGGCGGATAGGGCGCGAAGACGAAGCGCTCACCGGCGCCCCACTGATCAACGCGCCACGGACGGTCGGCGAGCTCGGGCGGGATGCACTTCGTCCACAGCGGCCGATAGCGGTCGAGATCGCGGTCGAGCGCCTCGTCGGCGCGCGCGAGCGCCGTGAAGTAGCGGCGCAGGACGTCTCGATCGCTCGTCTCGTCGACCCACCAGAGCGTGTTGAACTCGCCCCCGAGGATTCTCCTTAGGCCCAGCTCCTCCGCCATGTAGATCTGCGGGTCGAGGAGACTCGCCGCCTCCACCTCACCCTTCAGCAGCGCGTCGAGCCGCCGACCGAAGCCCCCGACGGGCTCGATCTTGATGTCGACGAGCGGCAGGTAGCTCTCGAGACGATAGGGCACGTTGTAGTGGCTCCCGGCCATGAGGCCGACCGCGATGGGCACGCTGGCAAGATCCTCGGGCCGACCAATCGGCGAATCCGGACGGACGTAGATCCCGTGCCGCGCGATCCCGTACGCATCGGGCACGAACTTGCCCATGCCGGCGCCCGCGTTGCACACGCTGCCCCACGCGCACGCGTTGCCGATGGCCTGAGTACCTGCCAGAAATGGCTGATCTTGCGGCCGCGCCTTGTAGCCGCCGGCCCACGCTTTCATCTGACCGAGATAGACGTCCCACATCACTTCGGGATCGAGGCGGTGCTCGCAGAAGTACCCCTCTTCGAACGCGATCCACTCGTGCAGCCGCATGCCGGTGGGAAAGATACGGATCTTCGTCGGGGCGTCCATCGCAATTGGGCGACGGTAATACGCCGGACCGAGGCCTGTCAATCCAGGTGATATCATCGCGCACAATGTTCGCCCAGCAGCTCGTCAACGGGCTGATGCTCGGCGGCGCGTACGCCCTGGTCGCGATCGGTTACACGCTCATCTTCGGCGTGCTGAACCTGCTGCACCTGGCTCACGGCGAGGTGTTCATGGTCGGCGCGTACGTGGGTCTGGCGCTGGCGCTCGCCGGCTTTCCGCCGTGGGCAATCCTGGCCGGCGCCATGCTCGCCGCGGCCGCGCTCGGCGTCCTAGTCGAGCGCGTCGCGTTCCGCCCCGTGCGCAGCCGCGGAAGCCACGTCACGCCGCTGATCACGACGATCGCCGTCGGGCTCGTGCTGCAACACGTCGTGGTGAAGATCTTCGGCGCCGAGCCCGTGGCCTTCCCGGCGCCCTTCGCGTCGGCCGCGCTCGATCTCGGTCCGGTTACGCTCTCGACGCTCCAGCTGCTCATCCTGGGGACGTCCATCGTCTTGATGGTCGTGCTCGAGATATTCCTGCGCTCGACGCCGACCGGCATGGCGATCCGCGCCACCGCCGAGAACCAGACGGTCGCCGGACTCATGGGGATCAACGTGTCCCTCGCGATCGTGATCACCTTCGCGATCGCGTCGGCGCTGGCCGGGGCGGCCGGCGTGCTGCTCGCCTGGAACTTCACCGGGCTGAGCCCGTTCGTCGGCGTGAAGGTCGGCCTGAAGGGGCTCGCGATCATGCTGCTCGGCGGGCTCGGCAACGTCACAGGCGCGATGGCGGGCGGCCTGATCATCGGCGTCGTCGAGGTGATGAGCGTCGCGTATCTCGCGTCGTCCTACCGGGACGCGTTCGCGTTCGCCGTGATGATCCTGATCCTCCTCGTGCGACCAACCGGCCTCTTCGGCGCCCGCCTGCAGACGGGCTGAGGCGATCGTGCTGTCGGATCATACGGTCTCGATCCTGATCTTCGCCGGCATCGACGTGATCATGGCGCTGTCGTTCTATCTGCCGGCCTCGGCCGGGCAGCTCTCGGCGGGTCAGGGCGGCTTCATGGCGCTCGGCGCGTACACCGCGGCGTACCTCACCGTGCAGCACGGGACGCCGTTTCCGCTGGCGCTGGCGGCGGGCGGGCTCGTCGGCGGGCTCGTCGGGCTCGCGGTGGGCTTCCCGGCCCTTCGCCTGCGCGGGCTCTACCTCGTGCTCGTCACCTTCGGCTTCGGCGAGATGATCCGCGTCCTGTTCTTGAACGCGCCGGCCTTCGGCGGACCGGCCGGGTTCGCCGGCATCCCCCCGGCGACGACCGTCTGGCACGTCCTCGGGCTGCTGGTCGTCCTCCTCTACTTCTTCACGCGGCTCAGCGGCTCGCGCATGGGGCGCGCGTTCGCGGCGCTGCGCGACGACGAGGCGGCCGCCGAGGCGATGGGCGTGAACTCGACGTACGTGAAGCTGGCCGCCTTCGCGGCGGGCGGCGTGATCGCCGGGCTCGGCGGCGCCCTCTACGCCCACTACACGCTTTTCATCGATCCGGAGGCGTTCGGCGTCGGGCGCTCGCTCTTCGTGATGCTCTACGCGGTCTTCGGCGGCCTGGCGAGCTTCTGGGGCGCCGTCGCGGGCGCGGCGATCCTCTCGATCCTGCCCGAGCTCCTGCGCTGGGTGAAGGACTGGCGCGAGATCTTCTACGGCCTGCTCGTCCTGACCATGATGCTCGTGCGGCCGCAAGGGTTGCTCGACGCGGCCCTGCTGGCCCGGCTCTTCCCCCGCGGTGAGCGTGCCGCTGCTCGCGGTTGACGGGCTCTCGCGGAGCTTCGGGAAGCTCGTCGTCCTCTCGCAGCTCGATCTCTTGGTCGAGGCCGGCGGGATCCACGCGATCATCGGGCCGAACGGCGCCGGCAAGACGACGTTCTTCAATCTCGTGACGGGCGCCCTCGGTCCGGACGTGGGCCACATCCGCTTCGACGGAAGCGAGATCGTCGATCTGCCGTCCTATCGCAGAACGGCGCTCGGCATCTGCCGGACCTTCCAGAACATCCGGCTCTTCGGCTCGATGACGGTGCTCGACAACGTCCTGCTCGGGCTTCATTGCCGGACGCGCGGCGGTCTCTTGACGCCGCTGGTCGGCGTCCCGTTTCGCCGCCCGCGCGCCGAGGTGGGCGCGCGCGAACGCGCCGGGGAGATCCTCGAGCTCGTCGGCCTCGCCGGCACGGCCGCGCGATCGGCGGTCGAGCTGCCGTACGGCCAGCAGCGCCGGCTCGAGATCGCGCGCGCGCTCGCCAGCGCGCCCAAGCTCCTGCTGCTGGACGAGCCGTCCGCCGGCATGAACACCCAGGAGACGATCGAGCTCGAGGCGCTGATCGGAGAGGTCAACCGCCGCGGCGTGACGATCCTGTTGATCGAGCACAAGATGTCGCTGGTGATGAAGCTCTCGCGCGTCGTCACCGTGCTCAACTTCGGCCAGAAGATCGCCGAAGGTCCGCCCGCCGCCATTCAGCGCGATCCGCGAGTCATCGAGGCTTATCTTGGCAGTGAGTAGTCACGCTGTGCGTGCGCGAGAGGCGGCGAGCCATGCAGCCTAGTTCGGCTCACCTGCTCGAGGTCGAGGATTTGCACGTGAGCTACGGGCGGATTCGGGCCGTGCAGGGCGTAAGCCTGGCGGTGCCCGAGGCGGCGGTCGTGGCGTTGATCGGGGCCAACGGCGCGGGGAAGTCGACCTTGCTGCGCGCGATCTCGGGGATCGTGCGGCCGCGGCGGGGGACCGTGCGCTTTCGCGGCGAGAATCTGGTCGGGCTGCCGGTCCATCAGATCGCCCGGCGGCGGGTCATCCACGTGCCCGAGGGGCGCGGCATGCTGGCGCGCATGACCGTGCTCGAGAACCTCCGAATCGGCGGCTTCGCGCGGCGAGACGGGACGGACACCGCGACCGAGCTCGAGCGGGTCTTCCGGCTGTTTCCGGTGCTGCGGGAGCGCCGAGATCAGCCGGCCGGCAGTCTCAGCGGCGGCGAGCAGCAGATGCTGGCCATCGGCCGCGCGATGATGGCGGGCCCACGACTTCTGATGCTCGACGAGCCCTCGCTCGGCCTGGCGCCCCTCGTCGTGCGCGAGATCTTCCGGATCATCCCGCGGCTCACCGCGGAGGGCACCGCGGTGCTGCTGGTCGAGCAGAACGCGCGCATGGCGCTCCAGTGCGCGGCGCACGCCCACGTGCTGCAGACCGGGCAGGTCGTCCTCTCGGGGCGCGCGGCCGACCTGCTCGCCGCGCCGGAGGTCCAGCGCGCCTATCTCGGGGTGACCGAGACCTCGTGAGGTTCGACGACAAGGTGCGGCTGCTCTCGGAGCTGTATCGAGCCTTCAACCGGCGCGAGCTCGACCGAGTCCTGTCGGCCCTGAGCCCGAGCGTCCGCTGGCCGAACGTGCTCGAGAAGACCGAGCTGCGCGGCCACGCGGCGGTCCGCGCGTACTGGCAGAGGCAGCTCGAGACGATCGAGCCGCGCGTCGAGCCCGTCGAGTTCGAGGAGCGCCAGGGCTCGGTCGCCGTGCGCGTGCGGCAAATCGTCACGGTCAAGGCGACCGGGCAGGTCACCGAGTCGAGCGTCACTCACACGTACGCCTTCGACGAGGGCCTGGTGACGTCCATGGTGGTCTCGTAGGCGACTCCCGCGATGCCGGATCTGGCGTACCTGGTGTTTCTCGTCGCCGACGGGGCGCTGGCCGGATCGATCTACGCCCTTGTCGCGCTCGCCTTCGTGGTCGTCTACAAGGCCTCGCGCATGATCAACTTCGCCGTCGGCGAGTGGACGATGCTCGGCGCGCGGACGGCCGCGGCCGCGAGCCACACGATCGGGCTCGGGCCCGGCGGGGCCGTCGCCGTCGGCTGCGCCGGGGTGGTCGCGCTCGCGCTCCTCTTCAATCGGATCGTCCTGCGCCCGCTCTCGCGGAGCTCGCTGCTCTCGCTGATCATGCTCACGCTCGGAGTCGGCATCTTCATGCGAGGGGCCGCGACCGTCGTGTTCGCCGGCGTCCCCGCGCGGATCGCCTCGCCGTTTCCGCTCGACCCGCTCGTCGTCGCTGGTGTACCGCTCTCGGTCGACAAGATCGTGGCCGCGGTGATCGCCACCGCGTGCATCGCCGCGCTCAGCTGGTTTTTCCGCGGCAGCCGCACCGGCCTCGCGCTGCGCGCGGTCGCCAGCGATCAGCAGGTCGCGCTCGCGGTGGGGATCGACCTCCATCGGCACTTCGCGATCACCTGGGCCCTGGTCGGCGTGCTCTCGGTGCTGGCCGGCACCCTCTGGAGCTTCGTGTCGGGCGGCGGGTTCGGCATCGAGCTGCTGGGCTTCAAGGTGTTCCCGATCGTGATTCTCGGCGGCCTCGACAGCCTGGCGGGCACGATCGTCGGGGCCTTCGCCGTCGGAATCCTCGAGTCGCTCGTCGCCGGCTACGTCGATCCGATCGTCGGCGGCGGCTTCAGCCACGTCGCGTCGTACCTGGTGCTCATCGCGACGCTCTTCGTACGTCCGTTCGGGCTCTTCGGCCGACCCGACGTCGAGCGAGTCTGAGAAAGCGGGCTATCGCACTCGGCCGCCGGCGCCCCGAAGCCGCGGGTCCAGGACGTCCCGAAGCGCATCGCCCAGCATGTTGAAGCCGAACACCGCCATCGAGATGGCCAGCCCGGGGTAGATCGCGATCCACGGCGCGTCGAGGAAAAACGCGCGCCCAGAGCCCGAGAGCATCCCACCCCACGACGGATAGGGCGGCGGAACGCCGAAGCCGAGGAACGACAGCGCCGACTCGGCGAGGATGAACGCGCCGAGCCCGATGGTGGCCAGCACGATGATCGTCGCCGCCACGTTCGGGAGGATGTGGCGGATCATGATTCTGAGGTGCCCGGCCCCGAGGGCCCGGGCGGACTCGATGTACGCGTTCTGCACGACGCTGATCGTCGTTCCCCGGATGACCCGGGACGCGTTGGCGGCGCCCACCACGCCCAACGCGGCGGTGACGTTCACGAGTCCCGGCCCCAGCACAGCCATGATGGAGAGGATCACGACCAGGAACGGGAAGGACTGCCAGGCGTCGACGATCCTTTGAACGCAGAGGTCGAACCTCCCGCCGAAGTAGCCGCTGGTGATGCCGATGCAGGCCGCCAGCGCTTGGGCGATCAACACGGCGCCGAACCCGACGGTGACCGAGATCCGGGCTCCGTAGACCACCCGGCTCCACATGTCCCGCCCGAGATTGTCGGTGCCCATCCAGAACTGAGCCCCGGGAGGCTTCATGCGGGCGCCGCGAATGGTCTCGTCGTACGAGTAGCGCGTGATCCACGGGGCCAGAACGGCCATGAGGATCATCGCCAGCACGATCGCGCCGCCGAGGGCGCCCAGGGGCTTCTTGCAGCAGAAGCGCCACAGCGCCCGGAGCCCGGGTGCACCGATGGCCGTCCGGCGCCGGATTCGACGGTGTGCGGAGGGCGAGACCAGCGTCTCGACGCCGTTGGCCATCGCGTCAGTACCGGATTCGGGGGTCAAGGAACGCGTAGAACGCGTCAACGGTGAGGTTCATGACGACCACGACCGAGACGATGAGGAGGTTGATGCCCTGGATCACGGGATAGTCGCGCTGGTTGATGGCGTCGAAGAGGAATCGCCCCATGCCGGGCAGGCCGAAGATCGTCTCGAAGATCACGGTGCCGCCGAGGATCTGCGCGACCTGGATGCCGAGGACGGTGACGACGGGGATGAGGGCGTTCTTCAAGCTGTGCTTGAGCACCACGCAGCGCTCGCCGACTCCCTTCGCCCACGCGGTACGGACGTAGTCCTGGCGCAAGACGTCGAGCAGCATCGCGCGGGTGAGGCGCATGATCGCGGCGGCCGAAGCGAGGCCGAGGATCGCGGCCGGGAGGATGAACTGGGATACGTGCGCCCACAGGTCGACCGAGAACTCGGTGAACTGGATGGGCGGGCTCCAGCCCCACCAGATCGCGGGGAGCAGCACGGCGAGCGTGGCGATCCAGAACCCGGGCACCGAGAGTCCGAGAATGGCGAGGCTGCGTGTGATGTAATCGGCGAAGGAATCCTGTCGGACGGCGGCGACGATGCCGACGGGTAGCGCGATCGAGATCGAGAAGCAGAGAGCCAGCAGGCCCAGCTCGAGACTCACCGGCAGGCGTCGAGCCAGCTCTTCGATCACCGGCCGCTTGGTCCACAGCGACTCGCCGAGCTGACCCCGGACGACGCGTCCCGCCCAGTCGAAGTACTGCACGTAGATCGGCCGATCGAGCCCCAGCTTGGCCCGGAGATCGTCCAGATCCTTGCCGTAGGCCCGCTCGTCCAGCATGAGCTGGACCGCGTCGCCCGGGATCAGGCGCGGCAGCGAGAACACGCCGAGAGAGGCGATCACGAGCGAGGCGCTCGCGACCAGGAGCCGCCTCAGGACGTATTTGCGCAAGGTCTGCCCCTAGCGATCGAGCCAGAGCGCCGCGGACCGATTTCCGAAGTCGAAGCTGGAGTTCGGCACATAGTTCTTCACGTACGGCCGCCACGAGCCGGTGACCCCGACGGAGTAGAGGTAGACGTAATACTGCTGCTCGGCGGCATGGCGCTGGATGTCGAAGATGATCTTTCGGCGCGCCTCCAGATCCTTCGTTCTCATCTGCTCCTTCAGCATCGACACCATCCGGGCATCGGCGACGTGGCTCGAGTTGCGAGGCTGCTCCGGACTGTACATGCCGTACAGGGCGGTATGCGGCTCCCACGCGATGCTGAACGGGCCCATGGCCATGCCCTCGTACTTGCCGAGGAACGTCGTCCCCACGTACGCGCCGTACTCCTGGAGCTTCAGCTCGGCGTCGATGCCACTTTCCTTGAGCTGACGCTGGGCCATCTGGACGGCGTCGACGAGGTCGATACCATAGCCCGGGGTCGCGGTGAGCTGCGTCTTCAACCCGTTGGGGAAGCCGGCCTCGGCCAGGAGGCGTCGAGCCTCCTTCGGGTCATGGCGGTAATACTTCGCTCCGGGCCCGAGCTGATCGACGCGCGGCGACCAGTCGGTCAGGCCGCGGCCGATCGCGGGCGTCGGCTCGCCCTTGACGTAGACCGACTCGATGATCGCTTGCCGGTCGATGGCGTGAGAGATCGCCCGGCGCACGCGGACGTCGTTGAACGGCGGCTTGTCGGTGCGCATGTAGATGCCCTGGGTGACGTTGGACACCCAGTCGCGGTACATGAGCTGTGGTTGGCTCTTCTTCAGTGACTCCAGATCCTGTTGTCGGACGGCCCACTGGTGCCAGTTGCCGCAGTCGAGCTGTCCCGTACGGTAGGCGGCCAGTCCGGCGGCGGCGTCCTCCATCACGAGCCAGTCGACCCCGTCGACCCAGGGCTCGCCCGAACGGAAGTAGGTCGGGTTCCTCCGGAAGATGGTTTTCACGTTGGGATCGTAGCGCTCGAGCGTGAAGGGACCGGTCCCGATCGCGGACTCGGGCTTCTTGAGATCGCCGTACTTCTCGACCCCCTCGCGGGCGACGATCCAGGTGCCGGTCGGGTTCGCGAGCATGTTGACGAGCCAGACGAACGGCTCCTTCAAGCGGAACCGTACCGCGTAGCGATCGACGACTTCGACCCGGTCTACGGGATCGAGCATGAACTTGAGCGGATTCGTCGGCTCGGTGAGGAAGCGATCGAACGTGAACTTCACGTCCTCGGCGGTCAGCTCGCGACCGTTGACGGGCGGCTTGTTGTGCCACCGTACCCCCCGCCGAAGGTAGAAGACCACCGTGGTGTCGTCCAGCTCCTCCCACCGCTCGGCGAGGTCGGGCTCGACCGTGAAGGTACCGGGCGCCACCCCGACCTTGTGACGGACGAGCTTGCTGTGGACGAAGCTCAGCGTGGTGTTCGTCTTGAAGTTCAAGGTCTGATGCGGGTCGAAGTGGGGCGGGTCGTAGCCCCGCACGCGGAGGATGCCGCCGCGCTTGCCCTGCGCGTCGAGCCGGCGCGGTGCCAGCAGCGGCTCGGCCGATGCCGCGGCGCCGGCGGCGAGGCTGATCTTCAGCAGGTTTCGGCGGGTCAAGGTTCCCATGCAAGTCCTCCCCACCGGCCCTCGCCGGCTCGCGAAGTCAACGGGAGATCGAGCGGGTCTTGCGTGTGGTGTGGCGATGTCTACAGCGGCGCTACCGCGTCGTCAAGCGGGAAGTTTCGGCGCGCCGATCGAGGGCGCCTCAGGTCTCGAAAATTCGGTAGCCGCGCGCGTCGCTCTTCGCGCCGTCCTTGTAGTTCACTATCCGCTTGGGCGAGGCGTGTGTGCCGAGAAGGCGGAGCACCTCGTCCCCGACCACGCGGAAGCTGTGGGGGACTTGCGGCGGGATGGCGATCGTGTCGCCCTTGCGCAAGGTCACCCTGCTGTCCTCGCGGCCGTCGACCCACGCCTCGGCGACGCCGTCCAGGATGTGAAGGACCTCCATGTAGGGATGCGAGTGGACGGGCGCGACGTAGCCGGGCTCGGAGGTCTGGATGCCCGTGCGGATCGGGGTCGTCCCCTCGTCGTCGCCGAGAATCAGCTGGTAGACCGCGTCCGGCCCGAACTTCACGACCTCGGTCTCGTCGAGGCGAATGACCTTCAGCTCGTCCATGGCTCCCTCCGTGGCGTGTCTTGCCGCAGTCTCGCCCAGGTGGGGAGCAAAGCGCAAGCTATGCCATCATAGGCGCATGGCGCTGACCGCCGAGACCGTCAAGGCGAAGGCGCGCGAGCTCGGCGCCGACGGCGTCGGGATCGCCGACGCCTCCGTGCTCAACGCGCATCCGCCCGACCGCGCGTACCCGCAGATCCCGGCGCGCGTCTCGCCCGAGATCAAGAGCTGCGTCGCGTTCTTCAAGCGCATTCCGGCCGGCGCCTTCCGCGCGCTCGACAACGCGTGCATCCACCACGTCGACCAGCTCGTGCTGCGCGAGATGGACCGCGTCGGCTACCGGATCGGGCGCTTTCTCGAGGCGCACGACCACTGGGCGTTTCAGACGGCGGCGCAGGAGACCGTCTGGGAGATGAAGAGCGCCAGCTACGGCTATCTCTCGACGCGCCACGTCGCGATCGAAGCCGGCCTCGGCACGATCGGGTTCGAGCTCAATCTGCTCACGAAGGAAGCGGGGCCGCGCTGCTACACGACGGTCGTCCTCACCGACGCCGTGCTCGAGCCGGATGGCAAGATCACCGAGCAGCTCTGCATCGGCGAGCCCTGCTCGCGCTGCCTCTACTCGTGCCCGCCCGACGCCGTCCTGCACTGGGGGCTCGACAAGCGCCGCTGCGCGACGTTCGCGCAGGAGTTCGGCTTCTCGACGATCCTGCGCGTGTTCAGCGCCTTCGTCGGCGCCGACGGCGGTCGCGCGAAGCTCGAGACGCTCGCGGGCCACGAGTGGTTCGGCATCTGGCAGGGGCTCTTGCGCGTCGTCGGCGCGTTCGGCGACTGCCCGCGCTGTCTGGCCGTCTGTCCTGTCGGCGACGACTACAACCGGTTTCTCAAGGAGGCGCAGCGCGAGATCCCCGAGAAGACCGACGCGAAAGTGGCGCGCGCGCGCGAGCTGCTCGGTATCCGGCGGCGCGGCGAGCCGATCCGCGGCATGGCCGACGGGCGCGTCCGCTGGATCGGCGAGGCCGGCTATCGCCCGCCGGCCCGGCGCGCCGGGACCAGCGCTTGAGCCTCACCGCCGCCGCGGTCAAGGCCCGGGCGAAGGCGCTCGGCGCGGATCTGGTCGGCATCGCCCGCGGCGAGGTGCTGGACCATCACCCGCCCGACCCGGAGCGCCCGCAGACGCCGAGCCGCATCACGTCCGACGATTCGAAGTCGGTCATCGTCCTGGCGCGCCGGCTCCTCACCGGGATCAACCGGCTCCGTGGCCACGACGATCGGCACAAGCAGTACTCGACCGAGCTCGTGCTGACCGACCTCGAGGAGATCGAGCTGAAGCTCGTCTATTTCCTGGAGGACGCGGGCTTTCCGTCGATCACGGTGCCGCCGGTGCACTTCGACCCGCGCCACTACGATCCCAAGGGCGACACGCGCGGCCCGCTCTCGCTGGCGCACGCCGCCGTCGAGGCCGGGCTCGGCACGCTCGGCCTGAATCTCATGCTGCTGACACCGGAGTACGGCCCGCGCGTGATGCTCGGCGCCGTGCTCACGAGCGCCGAGCTCGAACCGGATCGTCCGCTCACCGAGGCGCTGTGCCTGGGCGAGGCGTGCGGCCGCTGCCTCCTCGCCTGCCCCGCCGACGCGATCGGCCAGTGGACGCTCGACAAGGAGCGCTGCGCCCCGCTCGCCTCGCCCTACGGGTTCACCTACCTGATGGGCCACGTCGAGCGCCTCGTGAAGGCTTCGCGCGAAGAGCAGCAGGCGCTCCTGAAGTCGAAGGAGTCGTTCATGAGCTGGCAGTCGATCCTGCGCGGTGTGGGCGTCTACTCGGGCTGCACGCGCTGCGTGGACGTCTGCCCGGTCGGGCGCGACTACGACGCGCATCTGCGCGACGCGCAGGATTCGATCGCCGAGCGGACGCCGGAGAAGGAGCGCCGCCTCTCGGAGATGGCGCGCCGGCGCGAGGCGGGGGATCTTGGGCCACACTATGCGCGCTCGGCGCGCTGGATCTCGGGGACGACGGGGCGCTAGCAACCGACACGGTCTCGGATCAGCGACGCTGACCGATCCAAGCGCCATGCTACGATCGCGCACGATGGCGCTGACCTATATCGCCGGGACCGTGAATCGAACAGGCCGACGTCGGCGCGCCGTCTCCGTTCGCTTCCTCGTCGACACCGGTGCCGTCTACACGGAGCTTCCCGAGAACGTATGGCGCGGCCTCGGACTCAGAGGCGATCGAGTCGTCGAGTTCACGCTTGCGGACGGCACGGCCATCCGGCGCGACGTGTCGGAGTGCCGTATTCAGGTCGGGGGGCGAAGCGCCACCTCTCCGGTAGTGCTCGGAGGCCCCGCCGACGCGCCACTGCTCGGGGCGGTAACTCTCGAAACACTGGGGCTCATGGTGAACCCGCTGACTCGAGAGCTGCTCCCGATGCGCTCGCCGTTGTCGGGCCTCGCCGGCAGGAGCTGGTCGCCCGTGCTCCTTGCCGTTCTAGCGGCCGTTCGCGCTCAGACGGCGCTACAGAACGCATCACGCGAACGGATCGTCCTCCGCCCCCTCGCGCCAGACGTACTCCATGTTGCGCGCCGAGGTCAGCGCCATCTCGCGCCCGTGCATCCGGTCGATGAGGCTCAGCGCCATATCGATTCCCGCTGAGACGCCCGACGACGTCAGCACGTCGCCGTCATCCACCCAGCGCGCCTTGCGCCGCCAGAGCACGCGCGGCCCCTGCTGGGTCACCCAGTCCCACGCGATCTTGTTCGACGTCGCGGGCCGGCCGTCGAGCAGGCCCGTGCGCGCGAGCAGCGCCGAGCCCGTGCAGACGGTGGTCGTCACGCGCGCGCGCCGGCTGGCCGCGGTGAGCCGATCGAGGAACGCCCGGTCGTCGATGACGGTCCGCGTTCCGAAGCCGCCGGGGATCAGCAAGATGTCGTAGCCGGGCGCGTCGTCGAAGCTCCAGTCGGCCCAGCTCGACGGGCCTTCGCCGGCCTTGACCCGGCCGGCCTGGCTCGCCATCGAGAAGATCTCGAACAACGGGCGCCGTTTGCCGTCGGGCTGCACGATCCGGCACGACGCGAAGGCCTGCACCGGCCCGTACACGTCAAGGACCGTGAAGCCCTCGAACAGGGCCACCGCGACGCGCTGAAGCGCCGGTACGGTGCTCATGCGATCTCTCCGAGGAGGGGGACCTTCGCCTTGGCGTAGGTCAGCTTCTCCGTGATGCGGCCGTCCGTGACATGGATGATGTCGAGGCCCCGCCACGCCGCCGGGCCGCGCTTGGTCTCGAGGGTGCACTGCCAGCGGATCAGGGCCTTGCCGGCGGCAGCGTCGACGAAGAGGTCCTCGGTGTTGAAGCGGATCTTGCCGTAGTCGCCGCGGAACTGGGGCACGAAGGCCGCCCGGATCGCCGCGGCGCCGCGGTTGATCATGCCGGTGAACTCGTCGTACACGGCGTCGTCGGCCATGAACGACATCACGCCCTCCAGGTCGTCGCGATTGAACGCCTCGGTGAACTTGACCACCAGCTCCGCGAGCTTCTCGCGCTCCATGCTCGCCTCCTCGTCCCGCCGGTCGGGTCGGCCGCACCGCGATCCGGCGTGTCTGTCCGCCGCTGGTGACGATACCGCCTCGTTGCGGTTACCGCCACCCCTCACGCCGTTCCTACGCGCCGGTGGCATCGGCGTGCGAAGATTCTCTGCGGGAGGTACTGCCATGGCGATGGCGCAGTCGGGTCCCAGCTTCTTCGAGACGGTCAACTTGTACTTCGACAAGGCAGCTGCGCTCACCGACTATCCGCAGGGCCTCCTCGACCAGATCAAGGTCTGCAACTCGGTCTACGCCATCCAGTTCCCGATCCGGCGCAACGGCGGCTACGAGGTCATCTCCGCCTGGCGCGCCCAGCACAGTCATCACCGCGTGCCCGTGAAGGGCGGCATCCGCTACGCGTCGACAGTCGACGAGGACGAGATCAAGGCGCTCGCAGCGCTCATGACCTACAAATGCGCGATCGTCGACGTGCCGTTCGGCGGCGCCAAGGGCGGCGTCCGGATCGACACCAAGAAGTACACGGTGCAGGAGCTCGAGCAGATCACCCGGCGCTACACGGCCGAGCTCATCAAGAAGAACTTCATCGGCGCCGGCATCGACGTCCCCGCGCCCGACTACGGGACAGGCCCGCGGGAGATGGCGTGGATCTACGACACGTACTCGGCGTTCTATCCGGGCGCGATCGACGCGATGGCCTGCGTGACCGGCAAGCCCGTCACCCAGGGCGGCGTCCGCGGCCGGGTCGAGGCGACCGGCCGCGGCGTCTTCTTCGGGCTGCGCGAGGTGTGCAACCAGGTCGACGACATGAAGGCGCTGGGGCTCTCGCGCGGGCTCGAGGGCAAGCGCGTCATCGTGCAGGGCCTCGGCAACGTCGGCTACCACACCGCGAAGTTCTGCCAGGAGGCCGGCTGCCTGATCGTCGGCCTCTCCGAGCGCGAGGGCGGCATCTATCGCGCCGAGGGCCTCGACGTCGACGCGGTGGTCCAGTTCCAGAAGGAAACGAAGTCGATCGTGAACTTCCCGGGCGCCCGCAACATCACGCCGACCAACCTGACCCTGGAGGCCGACTGCGACATCCTGATCCCGGCGGCGCTCGAGGGCCAGCTCACGCGGGACAACGCCCCGAAGATCCGCGCGAGGATCGTCGCGGAAGCAGCGAACGGCCCGACGACGGCGGAGGCCGAGAAGATCCTGCTCGACCGCGGCGTCCTGATCGTGCCGGACATCTACCTGAACGCCGGCGGCGTCACAGTCTCGTACTTCGAGTGGATCAAGAACCTGTCGCACGTGCGGTTCGGCCGGGTCGGCAAGCGCTTCGAGGAAGCGTCGTTCGAGCGCATGCTGTCGGCGATCGAAAAGGCGACCGGACGGTCGTTCCCTCCCGAGGAGCGGCTGAAGATCGTGCGGGGCGCCGACGAGATCGACCTGGTCAACTCCGGGCTCGAGGAGACGATGATCACCGCGTACCATCAGGTCCACGAGCTGTGGAAGTTCACGCGGGCCGGCGATCTGCGGACGGCGGCGTTCCTCAGCGCGCTGAGGAAGGTCGCGGCCACCTATCTCGAGCTCGGCATCTTCCCGTAGTCGACGCGGTCCATCCGGCTAGTGGCGACACACGTCGTCCTCGTGCATCCCGAGATTCACTGGAACACCGGCAACGCCGGGCGGACGTGCCTCGCCGCCGGCGCCACACTGCATCTCATCGAGCCGCTGGGCTTTTCACTCGACGACCGCGAGGTGAAGCGCGCCGGCCTCGACTACTGGGAGCACATCGACTTGCGCGTGTGGCCAAGCTGGGACGCGTTCGAGCGCGAGCTGCCGGGGCTCGGCGAGCCCTACTTCTTCTCGACACGAGCGACGCGACTCGTCTGGGACGCGCCCCTCGGTGCCTCGAAGAGCGTCGTCCTCGTCTTTGGCCGCGAGACCGTCGGGCTGCCGGCCGAGCTTCACGAGCGCTATCGCGATCGGCTCGTTGCGCTGCCGATGCTGTCTGCGCGCGTCCGATCGCTCAATCTATCGACGAGCGTGGGGATCGCGGTGTACGAGGTGCTCCGTCAGCGCCGGTCGGTGGCCGATGATCCAGTCTAGGCGTGACGCCCGGCGCAAAACGCGCCGCGTCTGCCTCCTCGTCGCGATCGCGCTCGCGGTCCTGGCCCCGGCGGCCGAGGCCGGCGTCGGCTTGACCGAGATCGCGAGTAAGGACGGCGGAGGCGCCGTCACCGTGTACTACCCGTCCACCGGCGAGGCGAGGGAGCTCAAGCGAGGTCCGTTCACCTTCCAGATGGCCTGGGAGGGCGCGCCGGCTCGCGGCAACGGCCGGCTGATCGTCGTCTCCCACGGCTCGGGCGGCTCGCCCTGGGTGCACGCGAACCTGGCGCAGGCGTTGGTGGCCGATGGCTTCGTCGTCGCCATGCCAGCACACCGCGGCGACAACTACAAGGATCCAGGCACACCGGGGCCCGAGAGCTGGAAACAGCGGCCACTCGAGGTCTCGCGCGCCATCGACGTCGTCAGCCAGGATGCGCGCTTTCGCCCACTGCTCGCGCTGGACAAGGTCGGCATGTACGGCATGTCGGCCGGCGGCCACACGGCGCTGAGCCTGGCGGGTGGCCGGTGGTCGCCCGCGAGCTTCACCCGGCATTGCGAGTCCGACATCAGGGAAGATTTCCAGGCCTGCGTCGGCCTGGCCACTCAGCTGCGCGGCAATTTCCTCGATGGACCGAAGACGACGCTCGCCCTCTGGGTGATCCGCAGCCGATTCAAGGATGCGACGTGGCAGACGCACACCGACCCACGCATCGCCGCGATCGTGGCCGTCGTTCCGTATGCCGCCGATTTCGACATGGCCTCGCTGGCCGCGCCGCGCGTGCCGCTGGCGCTCGTGACCGCGCGGCACGACAAGTGGCTGGTGCCGCGCTTCCACGGCGACGCGGTGCTCGCGGCCTGCGCCTCGTGCGAGCGGCTGGCCGATTTCCCCACGGGCGGTCACGGGGCGCTGCTGTCGCCCATGCCGCCCGGGCTCACCGGCGTGGTCGGCGATCTACTGAACGATCCGCCGGGCTTCGACCGGGCCGAGACGTTCGCGGTCGACCACAAGGTCTCGGCGTACTTCCGCAAGCACCTGCTTCGCTAGCCGGTCCACTCGTACTTCTTCGCGGCCTTCTCGTTGAGCTCGGTGCCCCACCCCGGCGCCATCGGGATCGTCATGTGGCCGTCCTTGATCTCGGGCAGCGCCGTGAACAGCTCGTCGCGGTACGGCGTCTGCTCCGGATCGCTCTCCATGATCCGCACGTTGGACACCGAGGCGCAGAGGTTGAGGCTCTGGAAGGTGCTCAGATGGCCGTTGTAGTTGTGGGGCGCGATGTTCAGCTCGAACGTCTCGGCCAGGTCGGCCACCTTCTTCGCCGCCGAGAAGCCCTGCCATTGCACGTCGACCTTCACGACGTCCATCGCGTGCAGCTCGAAGTACGGCCGGTACTGCCGGACGGTCTGGAGCTGCTCGCCCGAGCAGATCGGCGCGCGGACAGACGATTTCAGCTGGGCCAGCGCGTGCGGGTCCTGGTTGTCGATCTCGAGCCAGAAGAGGTCGTAGGGCTCGAGTGCCCGGCCGACACGGATCGCCTCGCTCGGCTTGAAGTTGACGTTGATGTCGAGGCAGATGCCGATGTCTGGGCCGACCGCCTCCCGCATGGCCGAGATCTGGGCCACCGCCTGCTTCACGATGTCGCGTGACGCCACCTGGTCGTGGGGGCCGAGCCGGCCCTGCGCGATGGCGCGCGCCGGCTCGCCGGGCCAGATGATGTTGGTCTTGAATGCGGTGTAGCCGCGCGCGGGCGCCTCGCGCGCCGCGTCCGCCAGGTCTTGTAGCGTCTCGAGCGGCTTCACGCCGAGCAGCTTCCAGTTGTTCGCGCGATAGGTCGCCAGGTGCGACCAGTACACCCACTGGCGCTCGCGGTGCGGCCCGCCCATGAGCTTGTAGACCGGCACGTCCAGCGCCTTGCCGGCCAGGTCCCAGAGCGCCAGCTCGATCCCCGCGATCGCCTGCTGGGTCGCGCCGTACGGCGCCTGGCGGACGGCGCGGTAGAGGTCGATGTAGTGCTTCTCGACGGCCGTCGGGTCCTTGCCGATCAGGCGGTGCCCGAGATCCTGCACGAGACCGATCAGGCCGCGCGTGATGCCGTCCGAGCCGAACTCACTGTAGCCGGTGAGACCGGCGTCGGTGCGGATCGCGCAGAAGCACCACGGCCGCGGCGGCGTGAAGCCGTTGGACACCACGAACGTCTCGATCCTGGTGATCTTCATCTCAGTCCTCCCTTGGCCTGAAGCCCTTGACCGAGACGTACTGGTCGGGCCACGGCAGGTCCCATCCCTGCTCGTACGCGGCGTGCCGCGTCCAGTAGGGATCGTAGAGGTGGCCGCGGGCGAGCACGCAGAGGTCGGCGCGCCCCGCGACCAGGATACTGTTCACGTCGTCGTGGGAGGCGATGCCCCCGACGGTCATCGTCGGAATCTCGGCCTCGCACCGGATGCGGTCGCTGAACGGCGTCTGGTAGAGGCGGCCATACTGCGGCTGCTGATCGGGCACGGTCTGCCCGGTCGAGACCGTGACGATGTCGCACCCGTGCCCGCGCAGCCGGCGCGCGAAGTCCACCGCCTCGTCGAGCGCGAGCCCGCCCTCGGCCCAGTCGGTCGCCGAGATCTTCACCGACATCGGCCGGCCCGACGGCCAGACCGTCCGCACCGCGTCGAAGACCTCGAGCGGGTAGCGCGCGCGGTTGGCCGCCGAGCCTCCGTAGTCGTCGGTCCTCACGTTGGTCAAGGGCGAGATGAAGCTCGCCAGCAGATACCCATGGGCCATGTGGAGCTCGAGCATGTCGAAGCCCGCCTGCTCGGCCATGCGCGCGGCGCCGACGAACTGGTCGCGCACGCGCTGCATGTCCTCGCCGTCCATCGCCCTCGGCACCTGGCTGTAGGGATGATACGGGAGCGCGGAGGCGGAGATCAGGGGCCAGTTGCCCTCGGGCAGCGGCTCGTCCATGCCTTCCCAGAGACGACGCGTCGAGCCCTTGCGCCCGGCGTGCGCCAGCTGGAGCGCGATGCGCGCCGAGCTCGCCGTGTGGACGAAGTCGACCACGCGCTTCCACGCGAGGACGTGCTCCGGCCTGTACATGCCCGTGCAGCCCGGGGTGATTCGCCCCTCACGGCTCACGTCGGTCATCTCCGCGATGACGAGCGCCGCGCCCCCGATCGCGCGCGAGCCGAGGTTCACCAGATGCCAGTCGCCGGGCGTCCCGTCCTCGGCGGAGTACTGGCACATCGGCGAGACCACGATGCGGTTCGAGAGCACCATCTCACGAAGGCGGAACGGGGTGAACATCGGGGGCGGCGGGGGCGTGGCACGGATCGTCACGCGGCTTTGCTGCTCGGCCTGCGCGGCGAACCATCGGTCGACCGCCGTCACGAAGCGCGGGTCGCGAGTTCTCAGATTCTCGTGGGTCACGCGGAGGCTTCGCGTCAAGAGGCTCATCGCGAACTGGATGGGCTCGAGGCGGCCGTGATAGCGCTCGGCCTCTTCGAACCACTCGAGGCTCACCTGGGCCGCGCGCTGGAGGCGTTCGACCTCCGGCCGCCGGTCCTCCTCGTAGGCCGCCAGCGCCTTCTCGACCTCGCCGTGGCTCTGGAGCGCGCGCGCGAGCGCGATCGCGTCCTCGAGCGCGAGCTTCGTCCCCGAGCCGATCGAGAAGTGCGCGGTGTGCGCCGCGTCGCCCACCAGCACGACGTTCCCGTGCCGCCACGAGCCGTTGCGCACCGTCGGGAAGCTGCGCCAGAGCGAGCGGTTCTTCAGGAGCCGGTGGCCCTGGAGCTCCTCGGCGAAGAGGCGCTCGCAGAAGGCCAGGGTCTGGTCCTCGTCGGCCCGATCGAGACCCGCGCGGCGCCAGGTGGCCTCGGTCGTCTCGAGGATGAACGTCGACATGGACGCGTCGTACCGGTAGGCGTGGACGCGCCAGAGCCCGTGCGCGCTCTCCTTGAACAGGAACGTGAACGCCGGGTACGGAAACGTCGTGCCGAGCCAGACGAACTTGTTGGGTCGCCAGTCGATCTCGGGCCGGAAGTGCGCGGCGTACCGGCTGCGGACGACGCTGTTCACGCCGTCGGCGCCCAGCACGAGGTCGGCTTCGGCGTACTCGGCCACGTCGCCGATCTCGCGCTGGAACTCGAGCCTGACCCCGAGCTCGGCGCAGCGCCGCTGCAGGATGTCGAGCAGCACCTGGCGCGACATGCCGGCGAACCCGTGCCCGGCCGAGGTGAGCACCTGGCCTCGGTAGTGGATGTCGATGTCGTCCCAGTGGGCGAAGTGGCTCGTGATCTCGGCGTGGCTCTCGCGGTCGGCCTCGGCCACGTGCTCGAGCGTCGCGTCGGAGAACACGACGCCGAAGCCGAACGTGTCGTCGGGCCGGTTCCGCTCGACGACGGTGATGTCGTGGGTGGGGTCCGACTTCTTCATGAGCAGGCTGAAGTAGAGCCCGGCCGGGCCGCCCCCGATCGCGACGATCCTCATCGCCTCGATTCTAAGGCCAGGCGGCTCTAAGGCCAGGCCGCGCGCTTCCGGAGGCGCTGAGTCGCTTTCCGCTTGCAGTCTTCGCACGATCCGGGTACACGCATGGAGATATGGCGGCCCTGGCGCGTCCCGGCCCGAGCGCGTGGCGGCGCCGCGTGAGCCTGCTGGTCGCGGGCGCCTTCGTCGCGTTCCTCGCGGCGCAGGCGCCCCACCTCGTCCACCACTTCTTCGAGCCGGAGCACGTCAACGACGAGTGCCCGTTCGCCGCCAACGGCGAGCGGACGGGAGGCCTCGAGACTCGGCCCGTCACCCTTGCGGCGATCGCGGACGTCTCGATCCCGTGGCTGGGGGTCGCGTTCCTCGCGCCCCCGAGCATCGCCCCGGACGTCTCGCGCGGCCGCGCCCCGCCCGCCCCGACCTCCTGACCGCGCGCTAGACAACCCGGCCTCGCCCTCGACGGGCGCCGTCCGTCCGCACGTGCGTCCGCACGGACGAGGTCGCGGCACCGGTCTCTCACCACGTACAGGAGGTGGGCATGCGAACCCTCGTCACTCTCGCTGTCCTCGCGTGCTCCCTGGCCGCCGCGCTCTGTCCGAGCGCGGCGCGCGCCCAGGGGCTCAGCGCCGAGGAAGCGCAAGCGCTCAGGGAAGAAGTTCGTCGTCTCAACGAGCGGTTGAACCGGCTCGAGCAGGCGGGGCAGCCGCGCGTGGTCCCGACGGCTCCGACGACGCCGGTCACCGCGGCGCCGCCCGCCGCGCCCGCGAGCGCGATCAGCGCGCAGGTCACGGCGCCGGGCGAGAAGGAGGTCGAGCTCCGCGACAATATCTTGCAAACGATCGGGCTGCCCAAGCCCGAGGTCGGCGGCTTCCGCTTCACCGGCTTCTTCGTCGGATCCGCGAACTTCATGACGCACGCTCAGATCGTGCCGGAGTTCGCCGGCGGCGCGCCGGCTCAATCGGAGCCGGGCAGCCTCAACTTCCGCTTCGACAAGTTCGGCTTCGGGGTCAGCAGGTCGTTCGCCGATTGGCTGCACGCCGGCGCCGCCGTCGAGATCGAAAGCCATGCCGACAAGCACAGCCATCTGATCGATCCGGGCACCACGAACCGCATGGGCTGCCCGTCCGGCGTCGCCTGCGAGCGCTTCGGCGCCGAGACCCCGACGGTGGACGCGACGCTCGACAAGTTCAACCTGACCGTGGTCGCGCCGATCGGCAACGGCCTGGCGATCTCGCTGGCCCGCTTCGACATGCCATTCGGCTTCGAGCGCCACGACGAGATCTTGAACCTCACGGCGACCACGTCGGAGGTGTTCCGGTACGGTCGGCCCCAGCGGGGTACCGGTTTCAACCTCGCCTATCCGTTCGCGCCGTGGCTCGACGCGCAGGCGTGGGTCGTGAACCGCTGGGAGAGCGAGACCACGCACGATCCGTTCGACGACAACAACAAGGACAAGAGCTACGGCGGCCGCATCGGCTTCACGCCCATCTCGCGCGACGGCATCCTCAACTTCGGCATCGGCGGCTTCTGGGGGCCGGAGCAGGCCAGCGACAACGGCGATCCGCGCTGGGTCATCGACGTCGACGCGACCTGGCAGCCCACCCGCCGTCTGCTGGTCGCCGGCGAGTTCGTCTACGGCGGCGAGGAGAACGTGAGCACGCGCACCGTCGGCCGCCCGGTCGACATGCCGCAGCGCATCCGCGAGGACCGCAACTGGCTCGGCTTCTACGTGCTGGGCTACTACGAGCTCGAGAAGTGGCTGGGCCTCACGACGCGCTACGGATACTTCAACGACTACGACGCGAGCCGCACCGGCGTGCGGCAGGAGCTCCACTCGTTCACGATCGCGCCGGTGTTCCACCTCTCACGGCTGATCCCGGATCTCAAGCCCACGGGCGTCTTCTTCTCACGCAGCCTGGTGCCGATCGACTGGGTCAACGTGAAGCTCGAGTACCGGCTGAACTACTCGACCCGCAACGCCTTCTCGGACAGCAAGCCGAATTCGGCGATCCTCGAGGGCAGTGACACGAGCCACCAGGTGCAGCTCCAGGTCAACGTGAACTTCTGAGGCGGGCGAGGCGCGCCTTCCCAACAGGAGCAGATCCGTATGCTGGGCATCCGACTCTCACGGCTTCCGGTCAGCGCGAAGATTTTCTGCACGCTGTATTTGCTGGGTATCGGCTGCGGCGCCATCGCGGCGATGGGTCAGGCGGCGACGGCGGTGGGCCTCACTCCGGCCGACGTGCAGGCGAGCTTCGCGCGCGAGATGCCCATGACCTCCCTCGGTCCGAGCGGCCACGGCCAGCACCAGTCGGCCGAGAGGGAGATCAGCATCGGCGACATCAGCAGCGTGGCCAAGGTCTGGGTCAGGACGCCGCTCCTGATCCAGACCAGCCACACGCATCTGTTCGGCCAGACCTTGATCGCCGGGCTGCTCGGGCTCATCTTCCTGTTCTCGTCTCTCGGGGAGCGGGTCAAGTCCGCGATCCTGGCGCTCCCGTTCGTCGGCACCCTCATCGACATCGGCGGGATGTGGCTCACGCGCTTCGTGTGGGCGCCCCTATCCGTCCTCGTCATCGCCGGGGGCACCCTCTTCGCCCTCGGCTACACGCTCATCACCCTGATCGCGCTGTACGAGCTCTGGCTCAAGAAGGAGACAACCGCATGAGATACGTCATCGTCACGCTGGCGCTGGCCCTGGCACTCACGAGCCCGGCGCTGGCGCACTTGACTCCTCCCGTCGTGCTCGTGAGCGACCGCGACGCGGTCGTGTCGCTCCTGCCCGGCGCGCGCCGCTTCTTCGTGCGCGAGGTGCGGCTCGGCGACAAGGAGAAGGCCGCGATCAAGCAGGCGTCCGGCTGGACCCCGGAGGAGGATTTCTACCGCTTCTACATCGGACGCGACGATCAGGGACGGATGGTCGGCGCGCTCGTCTTCGTCGGCGACGCGACGATCCACGGCAGTGTCCGGGTCGCCACCGCGTTCGACCGGGACGGCAAGGTGCGCGGGGCGAGCGTGGTCGAGCTGACCGAGGAAACCTATCCATGGGTCAAGCCGCTCATCGACGAGGAGTTCACCCGAGACTGGGTCGGCCACGACAGCCAGAGCCGCTTCGCCCTGTCCGATCCCCTCGCGCGCGCGCGCAGCAACTCGATGACCCAGTTCTACGGCAACGTCATCGCGAACCTCGTCCGGCGCGCCGCCATCCTCTACGACTACGGCGTGCGCCCGTCCGGCAGCGCGATGCTGCAGTAAGCCGCGCGGAGTCGGTATGCGCTGGCGAGTGAGGCGCGGGTGGCCTGCGCGGTCTGACGGAGCACGGCCAGAAGCTCTAGGCACTACCCGCCTCTCGCGTGATGACCTCACCAGATGGAAGGTAACGTCCTCCGCGAGACGCTCTTCGCCAGCCACTGACCCCACACGGCACCGAGCCTGATTGACAGTTCTCGGCGCGGGCGGGCATAGTCGCCGCAGATGAGGCGGCGCGATCGACGGCAGGTCGGGGGCGCCTGATGGCGAAGACCGTCTTTCGCGAGTACGACCAGCAGGCCCTCGACGCCGAGTACAACAACCGCGAGAAGGTCCGGGACAGCGCCGACTGGCTCTCGCGCTACGCGATCGCCAGCGCCGAGACGCGCGCCGCGCTCGACTGCCGGCTCGACCTCGCCTACGGCGCGCATCCCGGCGAGCGCCTCGACGTCTTCCCGGCGCGCCACGGGCCCGCGCCGGTTCACGTGTTCGTCCACGGCGGCTACTGGCATCGGCTGGACAAGTCCGACTCGAGCTTCGTCGCGCGCGCCGTTCATCCATCGGGTGTCGCGGTCGTCGTGATCAACTACGCGCTGATCCCCACGGTCGACATGGACGAGCTCGTGCGCCAGTGCCGCGCGTCGATCGTCTGGGTCCATCGCCACGCCGCCTCGTTCGGGGGCGATCCGAACCGGATCTTCGTGTCCGGACACTCCGCCGGCGGGCACCTGGCCGCGATGCTGATGTCGACCGACTGGAGCGCGTTCGCGGGGCTGCCCGCCGACGTCATCAAGGCCGGCTGCGGCATCAGCGGGCTCTACGACCTCGAGCCGATCCGCCTCTCGTACCTCAACGAGTTCCTGAAGCTCACGCCCGAGTCGGCGCGCCAGCTGAGCCCCGTGCACTGCCCGCCGCCGCGCTCCGGGCCGCTCCTGCTCGCCGTCGGAGGGCTCGAAGGCCCGGAGTATCACCGCCAGGGCGAGGAGCTTGCCGCGGTGTGGCGGACGAAGCGGCTGCCCTGCCAGACGCTCGACATGGCCGGCCTGCACCACTTCTCGATCCTCGCCGAGCTCGAGGACCCGGGCACCACCTTGAGCCGCCTGCTGCTGCGGCAGATGGGCTTCCGCTGAGGCGTAGAATCGAGTGGATGGCCGATTTCCTCCCCTTCGTCCGCCGCTGGTTCGATGACACGTTCGCCGAGGCGACCCGCGCTCAGCGCGAGGGCTGGGACGCGATCGCCTCCGGTCGCGACACCCTGATCGTCGCCCCGACCGGCTCGGGCAAGACTCTCGCCGCGTTCCTTTCGGCCATCGACCACCTCTGTCGATTGGGCCTGGATCGGCAGCTAGAAGACCGGGTCTACGTCGTCTACGTCTCGCCGCTGCGCGCGCTCAACAACGATATCGAGAAGAACCTGCGCGCGCCCCTCGCGGGGATCCGCGCCGCGGCGGCCGCCCAGGAGCTCAAGCTGCCGGAGATCCGCGTGGCCGTGCGCACCGGTGACACCCCGGCCGCGCAGCGGCAGGCGATGACGCGACGGCCGCCGCACGTGCTGATCACGACGCCCGAGTCGCTGTTCATCCTGCTCACGAGCGAGCGGTTCCGTCCGGCGCTGGCCCACACCCGCTACCTGATCGTGGACGAGATCCACGCGCTGATGGGATCGAAGCGCGGGGCCCATCTGGCGCTCTCGCTCGAGCGCCTGCAGGCGCTCGTGGAGGCGCGCGACGGGGCCGGACGCCCGCAGCGGATCGGCTGCTCGGCGACGGTGAGCCCGATCGAGTCCGCGCGCGCCTTCCTGACCGGGGCCACCTCGACGGACGCGGTGACGGTCGACGCCGGCTTCGCACGCGATCTGGATCTTCAGGTGATCGCGCCGGTCGACGACTTCCTGACGGCGCCGAGCGACACCATCTGGGAAGCCGCGCTCCAGCAGATCGCCGAGCTGGTCCAGGCGCACCGCACGACGCTCGTCTTCGCCCAGAGCCGCCGCGCCGCCGAGCGCCTGGCGCGAGACCTGAACGACCGCATCCCAGACGGCAAGGTCGCGGCGCATCACGGCTCGCTGTCGCGCCGCGCGCGGCTCGAAGCCGAGAACCGGCTGAAGGACGGCGAGCTGCAGGCACTCGTCGCCACGTCGTCCCTCGAGCTCGGGATCGACGTCGGCGCAATCGATCTAGTGGTGCAGCTCCAGTCGCCGCGCAACATCGCCGCGGCTCTCCAGCGGGTCGGCCGCGCCGGCCACCTGCTGAGCCGCACCTCGAAGGGCCGGATCGTCGTGACCAAGGGCGAGGAGCTGCTCGAGGCGGCGGCGGTCGTGCGCTCGATCCACGAGCGCCACCTGGACCGGGTCGTCATGCCCGACGCCCCGCTCGACGTGCTGGCCCAGCAGATCGTCGCGGCCGTCGCCGCCGAGTCGTTGACGGTCGACGCCCTGCACGCGCGCCTGGTCAACGCCGCACCGTACCGTGAGCTGTCGCGCGACGCCCTGGTGGCGGTCATCCGATCGCTCGCCGAGCCCTTGCCGGCCGAGGTCAAGGGCGCGGCGCCGCGGATCCTGTGGGACCGCGTCAACGACCGGCTGCACGCGCGCCGGGGCAGCCGGTTCCTGGCGGTCACCTCCGGCGGCACCATCCCCGACAACGGCCTCTACGACGTCTTCGTCGCCGAGACCGACCTGAAGGTCGGCACGCTCGACGAGGAGTTCGTGACCGAGAGCCTGCCCGGCGATGTGTTCCTGCTCGGGTCGCACTCCTGGAAGATCGTCAAGGTGCGCGCCGATCGCGTGCTGGTCGAGGACGCGCAGGGCATGTCGCCCACGATCCCGTTCTGGAAGGGCGAGCATCCCTCGCGCTCGTGGGAGCTCGGTACGGCGGTCGGGCGGCTGCGGCGCGACGCCGCCGAGCGGCTGGACCGGCCCGACTTCGCGGAGTGGGCAGCGGCCACGTGCGGCCTCGACACCCGCGCCGCCTCGGCGATGCGCGCCTGGCTCGTGAAGGCCGGGGAGGTGCTCGGCGGTGTGCCGGACGATCAGGGGATCGTCGTCGAGTCGTTCTCCGACGAGATGGGCGGCCGTCACGCGATGATCCACTCGGTCTTCGGCATGCGGATCAACGGCGCGTGGGGCATGGTCCTGAAAGAAAAGCTGCGGCGCGTCGGGCTCGTCGCCGAGGCGAGCCACGTGGACGACGGCATCCTCCTGTCGTTCGCGCCGGGCCAGGTGCCGCCGGCCCCCGAGCGCCTGATCACGTTCGTCGCGCCCGAGGAGGTCGACACGCTCCTCGGCAAAGCCCTCATCGGCACGCCGCTCTTCGGCACGCGGTTCCGCCACTGCGCGATCCGCGCACTCTTCATCCCGCGCATGTCCCGCGGCCAGCGCACGCCCGCTTACCTCCAGCGGCTCAAGGGCGACGCCCTGCTCGAGGCGGTCGGCGGCCAGGCCGAGTTCCCGATCGTGGCCGAGGCGCTTCGCGAGTGCTTCCACGACGCGCTCGACGCGACCCGGCTGCGCCGGCTGCTCGAGCGCGTGCACGACGGCGAGATGTGGCGCCGGCACGTGGACACGCCGCTCCCGTCGCCGTTCGTCTACCCGCTGCTGCTCGCGTGGGACTGGGCGTACCTGGGCGCCGGCCACGCCGAGGAGCGGCGCAGCGACGCGGTCACCATGCGGAAGGCGTGGTCCGTGGCCCCCGGCCCGCTCCGGCCGGAGCTCGTCGCGGCGGTCGAGGCGGAGCTGCAAAAGACGGCGCCCGAGCGCCGCGCTCGGGACGCGAACGAGCTGGCGGGGATCCTCGACGATCTCGGCGACCTGACCGACACGGAGATCGTCGAGCGCGTGGCGGCGGCGGACGGCCCGGCGCTGGTCGGCGCGCTCGCGGCGGAGCGGCGGGTCGCCGCGCTGGATTTCGCGAGCGGGCGCCGCGCGTGGGTCGCGGCCACCGATCTGGCGCTGTACCGGTCGCTGGCCACGGCCGAGGGGCTCGAGCGGCTGGCGCTGCGCCTGCTGCGCACGCGCGGGCCGATCACGGCGGCGTGGCTCGCCGAGCGCTACGGTCTGGCCCTCGAGCACGCGACGAGCGCCCTCGAGCGGCTGGCCGGGCGCGGGCTCGTTCGTCAGGGCAGCTATCTCGCCGACACGGCCGCGCCGCAGTTCGTCCACATCGCGGTGCTCGACGAGATCCAGCGCCGGCAGGTCCACGCGCGCCGTGTCCCGCGGCCCGTGGCCTCGGCCGAGCAGTTCTCGGCGTTCCAGCTGCGCCGCCATCATCTCCATCCCGACCATCGCCTGATCGGACCGCCCGGCGTCCTCGCCGCGCTCGAGCTCTTGCAGGGCGAAGACTTGCCGGTGCGCGTCTGGGAGCAAGATCTCCTGCCGGCGCGCGTGGAGAGCTACGAGCGCGAGTGGCTGGATCGGCTGGGGCTCGCCGGCGAGATGGTGTGGACGGTGTTCGATCGCGCCGCGAGCGACCGCGGGCGGTCGACCCGGGTGGGCGCCGCGCTGCGCGAGAACGTCGGCTGGCTCCGCGAAGGCTCGGCGGCGCCGCCGGAGATGGACCCGCGGATCAAGAACGTATTCCTGCATCTCCAGCTGCGCGGCGCCTCGTTCGCTCAGGACCTCGCGCGCGCGACCGGCCTGGCGACACCGGAGGTGCTCGCGGCGCTCTGGGAGCTCTTCTGGGCGGGGATGGTGACCCCCGACACGTTCAGCGCGATCGTGGCCGGTATGACGCCGCCTCGTCGCGTGCCCGACGGGGGGCCGCAGCGCCGTCGGCGGCGCGGGCAGGCCCGCGGCGTGCTGCCGCGGCTGCCGGTGATCGGCCGCTGGAGCGTGCTCGGAGACGACGAGCGGCTCTCGCCCGAGGAGCGCGAGGAAGCGCGGGCTCAGCTCCTGCTGGCGCGCTACGGCGTCGTCGCGCGCGAGCTCGCCAGGGGCGACTGGGCGCCGATGCGCCACACCTTGCTGCGCATGGAGTACGGGGGCGAAGTCGTGCGCGGCTACTTCGTCGCCGGCCTGTCGGGCGAGCAGTACGCGCTCGCCGAAGCGCTCGCCGATCTCGACGCCCCCAGTCGGCGCGCCGAGCCGCACGTGCTGGTGAACATGATCGACCCGGCGAACCTGTGGGGCCGCATCTTCGCGCTGTCGCGGCTGGACGGCTCGCGCGTGACGGCACCCCGGCTGCCTCAGAACTGGCTGGTGTTCCGCCAGGGCCGGCCGCGACTGCTCGCCGAGGCCTACGGTCGCGAGCTCACGCCCCTGGCCGGCTGGGAGGACGTGGATCTGCCGGGCACGATCGCGGCACTCCAGGCGCTGATGGAGCGTCCGATCTTGCAGAGGCCGGTGCGCCGCCTCGAGATCACGAGCTGGAACGGGAGCCCGGTGCGCGGCAGCGCGATCTTCGAGGCGCTCGTGGCGGCCGGCTTCAGCGCCGATGGCGGCCGGCTGTCGTGGGACGGCTATCCCGGACCGCGCTCCGCGAGGTGAGCGCCCGATGAGCGGCCGCTTGAGCGGCAAGATCGCGATCGTCACCGGCGCCGGCTCGCGCGGCCCGGGCCTGGGCAACGGCAAGGCCACCGCCATCCTCTTCGCGCGCGAGGGCGCGAAGGTGCTCTGCGTCGACCAGATGAAGGAGCGCGCCGAGGAGACCGTCGCGGCGATCCGTGCCGAGGGCGGCGAGACGACGGCCCACGCCGCCGACGTCACGCGCGCGGCCGAGTGCGCCGCGATGGTCAGGGCTGCGGTGGACCGCTGGGGGGGCGTCGACATCCTCCACAATAACGTGGGCATCGAGTCGCGCAAGGGCCTGCTCGACACCACCGAGGAAGAGTGGGACCGCGTCATCGCGGTCGACCTCAAGTCGATGTTCCTCGCCACGCAGGCCGCCGTGCCCGCGATGGCCCGCCGCGGCGGCGGCGCCGTGATCTGCGTGTCGTCGATCGCGGGACTGCGCGGGTACGGCCGCACCGCGTACGCGACCGCCAAGGCGGGCGTGATTGGATTCGTCCGCTCGGTCGCCGTCCAGCTGGGCCCCCAGGGCATCCGCGTCAACGCGATCGCGCCCGGGCCGGTCTGGACGCCGATGGTTCAGGATCTCGGCCCCGAGGCGCGCGAGCGGCGACGGCGCGCCAGCCCGCTCGGGACCGAAGGCAGCGGCTGGGACATCGGCTGGGGCGCCGTCTACCTCGCGAGCGACGAGGCGCGCTGGGTCACCGGGCAAACCCTCATCATCGACGCCGGGCTCACCGTGACCACACCGGAGGGCTCGCTTGGCGCCTCGCAGTGAGCTCCCGGTGACGGCGCGCGCGATCGCGCTCGCTCTCCTCGTCCTCTTCGTCGCGGGGTGCGCGAAGGGCGGCACGATCGAATGGGAGAGTGCGGTGGAGCGGGGCCATCCGCTCGTCGGGCGGATCTGGGACGTGAAGGCCGGGACGTTCATCGCGGAAGATACGCTGGTGGCGCGGCTCGTGGCGAGCCGGTTCGTGCTGCTGGGAGAGCGCCACGACAACGCGGATCACCACGCGCTGCAGGCGAAGCTGGTCCGCGCGATGTTCGAGGCTGGCCGGCGCCCGGCGCTCGGCTTCGAGATGCTCGCGACCGACGACGCGCCGGCGATCTCGCGCTACCTGGCGCGCAGCCCCCGGGACGCCGCGGGGCTCGGCGACGCGGTGAACTGGTCGCGCTCGGGCTGGCCCGAGTGGCGGCTCTACCAGCCGATCGCGCAGGCGGCCCTCGACGCGAACGTGCCGATCGTCGCCACCAACCTCTCGAAGGCCGCCACCGACGCCGTCCGCCGCAACGGACTTCCAGGACTCGGGCCGGCGCTCACGACCCAGCTGCGTCTGGCGGAGCCGACGCCGGAGACGCGGCTCGCCTTGACGCGCGAGCTCCAGGAATCGCACTGCGGCCAGGTCCCCGACAACACGATCGATCGGATGGCGGACATCCAGTGGGCGCGCGACGCGCGCATCGCCGCGAGCCTGGCGCGCGGCGGCCTGCGAGACGGCGCCGTGCTCATCGCGGGCGCCGGGCACGTCCGGCGCGACCGCGGGGTGCCCGTGCACCTGGCGCGTCAGGCGCCGGACGCCTCGATCGCGAGCGTCGCGTTCGTCGAGGTCGACGCGACCGGCCTGAAGCCCGGCGACTACGCGAAACGGTTTGGAAGCGACGCGCTGCCGTTCGACTACGTGTGGTTCACGCCGAAGGTCGACGACGCCGATCCGTGCGAGAAGCTCCGGAAGGCGACGGAGACGGAGACGATCGGGAAGTGATCGCGGCCAAGCGCATCTACGACCCGCCGAGCGCGTCGGAGGGCACGCGCGTCCTCATCATGCGCCTCTGGCCGCGCGGCATCCGCAAGAGTCGGGTCGACCTGTGGCTCAAGGAGCTGGGCCCCGTCCTTCCCCTGCTCCGCGCGTTCCGCGGTGGCGAGGTCGACTGGGCCGAGTACAGGCGCCGCTATCTCGCCGGACTCGCGCGGCCCGAGGCGCAGGCGCAGCTGGCGCAGGTCGACGCCGCCGCGAAGGACGGCCCGGTCACCCTGTTCTGCGGCTGTCCCGACGAGAGTCGCTGTCACCGGTCGCTGCTGCACGCCTATCTGCTAGACTCACCCGCGTCACGCGGGAGCAGGCGCGCGCCCACGCCACGCCGTCGGGCGCGCACGGGAGGTGCGAGATGACGAAAGCGGGGTCGAAGAAGATGCGGGCGTACGTGCTGATCGAGACCGCGCCGGGCAAGACGAAGGCCGTCAAGAAAGAGCTGGCGGCGATCGAGGGGAGCGACTCGACGGTCGCCAACCTCGATGCGGTCACGGGACCGTTCGACTTCATCGCCGTGGTCGAGGGGCCGACGCTCGACGCCGTCGGCCGGCTCGTCACCGACGAGATCGGCTCGATCGACGGGGTGACGCGGACCACGACGTGCCTCGCGGTGGCGATCGGCTAGGACCAGCCCTTCTGGTGACGCGCCCGACCGTTCTCGTCTACCACGCCGACCCGCGCTACGCGGAGCTCACGCGCGTTCCGAAGCGCGGCGCGCTCGTCTGCACCGCCGCCACCCCGCGCGAGGCCGCCGAGCCGATCGCCGAGGCCGAGGTCCTCTACGCGTGGAAATTCCCGCCGCAGCTCTACGCGAAGGCCGGGCGCCTCAAGTGGCTGCAGGTGATGGGCGCCGGCGTCGACTGGGCGCTGGTGCCCGAGCTGCCGGCCGGCGTACAGATCACGCGCGCGCCCGGGATCTTCGGGCCGTGGATGGCCGAGTACGTCGTCGCCTGGTGCTCGTGGGTGACCCAGCGGATGCGCGTCTATCGCGACGCGCAGCGTCAGCGCCGCTGGCTCGACCACGTGCTCCCCGACCGCCTGTTCGGCAAGACCCTGACGATCGTGGGCCTCGGCGACATCGGGCGGGACATCGCGCGCGTGGCGCGGGGGCTGGGGATGCGCGTGCTCGGCGTCACGCGGCGCGGCCGTCCGGTGCGGGAGGCGGCCCGCGTCTATCCGGTGAGCTCGATGGCGCGCGCCCTCGGCGAGGCCGACTTCGTCGTCGTGCTCCTGCCCCTCACCCCCGAGACGCGCGGGATCATCGGCGCGGCCGCGCTCGACGCGATGAAGCCGAGCGCCTGGCTCATCAACATCGCGCGCGGTGCCGTGGTCGACGAGTCGGCCCTGCTGGGGGCGCTCGAGCGCAAGCAGATCGCCGGCGCCGTGCTCGACGTCTTCGATCGCGAGCCGCTGCCGCCGAGCCACCCGCTGTGGAAGCTCGACAACGTCGTGGTGACGCCGCACATCTCGGGGCCGAGCACGCCCGACGAGATCGCGCCCGTCTTCAACGACAACCTCGCCCGCTATCTGGCCGGCCGCCCGCTGCGCCACGTGGTCGACCGCGAGCGGGGCTACTGACGATGCCGTCCCGGCGCAGCGCCATCGCCATGTCCGAGCCGGAGCTGCACCGCTTCCTCGACGAGGAGCGCGTGCTGACGTGCGCCACCATCGGACCGGGCGGACGGCCGCACCTGATGCCGCTGTGGTACGTCCGCGACGGCGACACGCTGCTGGCCTGGACGTATGGCAAGTCGCAGAAGGTCAAGAACCTCGAGCGCGACGCGCGCGCGACCGTCCAGCTCGAGGCGGGCCGCGACGTCTACGGCCAGCTGCGTGGCGTCATGCTCGAGTGCGACGTGGCGATCGAGCGCGACCCCGCGCGCGTGGGCGAGCTCGGCCTGAAGCTGATGGCCCGCTACACCGGCGCCGAGCTCTCGGCCGAGGCGCGGGCCGGCGTCCTGCAGCAGGCGCCCAAGCGCGTCGTGCTCCGCTTCACGCCCACGCGCGTCGTCTCCTGGGACCACCGCAAGCTCGGCGGCGCCTACTGAGCGTCGTGGCGGCGCGTCGAGCCTCACTCGGCTAGAGTGAGCGCCCCGATCTCGCTCGTGATCTTCGACTGCGACGGTGTGCTGGTGGACACCGAGCGCATCGCGGTGCGGATCGACGTCGTCGTGCTGGCCCGGCTCGGCTGGACGCTGACCGAGGCCGAGGTGATCGAGCGGTTCATGGGCCGGAGCGACGAGGAGATGACCCGCGAGATCGAGGCCCACCTGGGGCGTCGCCTTCCCGCCAGCTGGGAAGAGCCGTTCCGCCACCTCTATCGCGAGGCGTTCGCGGCCGAGCTCGAGCCGGTACCGGGCATCGTCGAAGCGCTCGACGCCATCGCGATTCCGACGTGCGTCGCGTCGAGCGGGACGCACGAGAAGATCCGCTTCACCCTGGGGCTCACCGGGCTCTACGAGCGCTTCGCCGGCCGCATCTTCAGCGTCAGCGAGGTCGCACGGGGCAAGCCGGCCCCGGATCTGTTCCTGCACGCCGCCGCCCGCATGGGCGTCGCGCCCGCCGGCTGCGCGGTCGTCGAGGACAGCCGCTACGGGGTCGAGGCCGCCCGTGCCGCCGGCATGCGGGCGTTCGGCTACGCGGGCGGCCTCGTGCCGCGGCGCGCGCTCGAGGGGCCCGACACGGTCGTGTTCGACGACATGCGGGAGCTGCCCCGGCTCCTTGCGAGCCCGGCCCTCGGGAGCGAGTTCCCCGGCAGTCCCTTTATCGGCTAAACTATTAAAACAGTCAAAGTATCCCGGCGGGCTGCCGGGCGCGTCTGGAGACGACATGGCGACACGGGTGAAGCGATCGACGATGGGCGAGGCGCAGCAGATGCTCGAGCTGCTCAACTCGCTAGGTGGCACGATCTTCCGGCAGCTCCTCTGGCAGCGCGCGTCCGACCTCGATCTCACCTACGCCCAGTCGCAGGTGCTGTTCCGGCTCGCCGAGCATCCGGGCTCGCACATGGGCGAGGTCGCCAAGGCCTTCGGCGTGACCCTGCCCGCGGTCACCCACATCGTCGATCGTCTCGAGGAAAAAGGGCTCGTGACCCGCGGCGACCATCCGGCCGACCGCCGCGTCTACGTGCTGGATCTGACGCGCGCGGGCAAGGCGCTCGTCGAGGAGCTGGAGGCGATCCGCCGGCGGGGCATGGAGCGCGTGCTCGCGCGGATGGCCGCGGACGATCGACGGCGGGTGCTCACGGGACTGGAGGCGCTGGTCGACGCCGCCGAGAGCGCGTCGAGCGACGACGCGCGCGCGCCCCGCGGGCGGAGGGCAAGCGCATGATCGTGCGCCAGCTGACCGCCGCGGCCTGGGCGATCGCCGCCGCCCTGGCCCTCGCCGCGTGCTCGGACAACGCGTCCGGCAAGGCCCGGGTCCAGCTGCCACCCGTCCCCGTCACGGTCGGCGAGGTCCTCGAGAAAACCATCCCCGTCCAGCTCACGGCGGTCGGCAACGCGCAGGCCTACACGACGGTCGGCATCAAGTCGCAGATCAACGGGCAGCTGGTCGAGGTGCGCTTCAAGGAAGGACAGGAGGTCCACAAAGGCGATCTGCTCTTCGTGATCGATCCGCGGCCGTTCGAGGCGGCGCTGCGCCAGGCGGAGGCGGCGTTCGGCCAGCGGCAAGCCGAGGTGCGACAGTCTCAGGCCGCCGTCGAGCGCGACACCGCGCAGCTGGAGAACGCGCGCGTCCAGGAGCGGCGCTACCGCGAGCTGGTGGCCAAGGAGCTGATCGCGCGCGAGCAGTACGACACGCTCAACACGAACATGACGGCGATGCAGGCGACGGTGGAAGCCGATCGCGCCGCGGTCGAGAACGCCAAGGCGGCGATCCAGGCGGCGCAGGCCAACATCGACAACGCGCGGTTGCAGCTCGCCTACACCCGGATCCACGCGCCGATCGACGGCCGGACCGGCAACCTGCTCGTGCAGAACGGCAACATCCTGAAGGCCAACGACGACAATCCGATCGTCGTGATCAACCAGATCCATCCGATCTACGTGTCGTTCGCGGTCCCCGAGCAGCACCTGGCCGACATCAAGAAGTACCGCGCGATCGGCCCGCTCCAGGTCGCGGCGCGGCCGCCGCGCCAGCAGGAGACGCTCGCGACCGGCGAGCTCACGTTCGTGAACAACGCCGTGGACGCGACGACCGGGACGATCCAGCTCAAGGCGACCTTCGCGAATGAGAACAACGTGCTCTGGCCCGGCCAGTTCGTCGACGTGGCGATGGTCATCACGAGCCGTACGGCGATCGTCGTGCCCTCGCAGGCGATCCAGCCGGGCCAGCAGGGCCCCTACGTCTTCGTCGTGAAGCCCGACCAGACCGTCGAATCGCGTCTGGTCACGCCCGGCGTGCGGCTGGGCGCCGAGACGATCGTCGAGAAGGGCGTGAAGCCGGCGGAGCGCGTCGTGACCGACGGCCAGCTCCGGCTCGTACCCGGCGCCCGGATCGAGGCCCGCCCGCCCAAGTCGTCATGAACACCGAGCTCTTCATCCGGCGGCCGGTCCTCACGACGCTCCTGATGGGCGCTATTCTGCTCTTCGGCATCATGGGCTTCCGGCTCCTGCCGGTGAGCGACCTCCCGAACATCGACTTCCCGACGATCCAGGTGGCCGCCGCGTTGCCGGGCGCCAGTCCCGAGACGATGGCCTCGGCGGTGGCGACGCCGCTGGAAAAGCAGTTCACGACGATCGCCGGCATCGACTCGATGACGTCGTCGAGTGCCCTCGGGCTGACGCAAATCACGATCCAGTTCAGCCTCGACCGGAACATCGACGCCGCCGCCCAGGACGTGCAGGCGATGATCGCCAAGTCGGCGCCGCTGCTGCCGCCCGGGATGCCGACGCCGCCGACCTATCAGAAGGTGAATCCGGCCGACCAGCCCGTGCTGTACCTGGCCCTGAGCTCCCCCACCCTGCCGCTCTACATGGTCGACGAGTACGCGCAGACGAATCTCGCCCAGCGCATCTCGACGATCGCCGGCGTCGCGCAGGTGCAGGTGTTCGGCTCGCAGAAGTACGCGGTCCGTGTCCAGCTCGATCCGCGCGCGCTGACCACGCGCGGCATCGGCATCGACGAGGTCCAGGCCGCCCTCGGTCGCAGCAACGTGAACCTCCCGACAGGCACGCTCTACGGGCAGCACCAGATGTTCAACGTCATGGCGACGGGCCAGCTCCAGAACGCCGAGGCCTTCCGCCCACTGATCGTGGCCTACCGCAACGGCTCGCCGGTGCGGCTGGAGGAGCTCGGGCGCGTGATCGACGGCGTGCAGACCGACAAGGTCGCCAGCTGGTACAACGACGAGCGCGCGGTGATCCTCGCGATCCAGCGGCAGCCCGGGACGAACACCGTCGAAGTCGTCGATGCGATCCGAGCGCTCATTCCGCGCTTTCGTCAGGAGCTGCCGGCCGCGGTGAACCTGAACGTCCTCTACGACCGCTCGGTCGCGATCCGCGAATCGGTCCACGACGTCGAGTTCACCCTGGCGCTGGCCATCGCCCTGGTCGTGCTGGTCATCTTCCTGTTCCTGAGAAACGTGTCGGCGACGATCATTCCGAGCCTCGCCGTCCCGCTGTCGATCATCGGCACGTTCGCCGTCATGTACCTGCTCGGCTACACGATCGACATCATCTCGCTAATGGCCCTCACGCTCTGCGTCGGCTTCGTGGTCGACGACGCGGTCGTCATGCTCGAGAACATCGTGCGCCACATGGAGGAAGGCAAGAGCCGGATGGAGGCCGCCCTGATCGGCGCCAAGGAGATCGGGTTCACGATCATGTCGATGACCCTCTCGCTGGCGGCCGTCTTCATCCCCGTGCTGTTCATGGGCGGGGTCATGGGCCGGCTCCTCCACGAGTTCGCGGTCGTGATCACCGCGTCGGTGCTCGTGTCGGGCTTCGTCTCGCTCACGCTCACGCCGATGGCCTGCAGCCGCTTCCTCAAGCCGCCGGGCGAATCGCACGGACGGCTCTACCTGGCCTCCGAGCGCTTCTTCGACGGCATGCTTCACGTGTACGACCGCTCACTCCGGTGGACCCTGCGCCATCGGATCATCACGATGGGCGTGCTGGTGCTCACCCTCGTGCTCACGTGGCAACTGTTCAGGATCATTCCCAAGGGCTTCATCCCGACCGAGGACACCGGGCAGATCTTCGCCTTCACCGAGGCCTCGCAGGACATCTCGTTCGACGCGATGACGGAAAAGCAGCGGGCGGCGGCGGCGATCGTGCTGAAGCAGCCCTACATCGACCAGATCATGTCCTCGATCGGCGCCTCCTCGATCAACGTCGTCCCCAACACCGGGCGAATCTTCATGCGGCTCAAGCCGCGCGATCAGCGCCCGCCGGCCGACAAGATCATCGAGGACCTCCGCCCCAAGCTCGCGGCGATCCCCGGGTTCCGCGTGTACCCGCAGAACCTTCCGACGATCCGCATCGGCGGGAGCCTGACCAAGGCCCTCTACCAGTACACGCTCCAGTCGCCCGAGCTGCAGGACCTCTACAAGTGGGCGCCGATCGTGTTCGACAAGATGCGGACGCTCCCCGGGTTCCAGGACGTGAACACGGATCTACAGATCACGAGCCCGCAGATCACGGTCGACATCGATCGCGACAAGGCCTCGGTGCTCCGCGTGAGCGCCGATCAGATCGAGAACGCGCTCTACAGCGGCTACGGCGCGCGCCAGGTCTCGACGATCTACACGCCGACCAACCAGTACTGGGTCATCATGGAGCTCGATCCCCGCTACCAGCGCGACCCGACCGAGCTCTCCTTGCTCTACGTGCGCTCCGAATCGGGCAAGCTCGTGCCGCTCTCGTCGGTGGCGCGCCTGACGCCCACCATCGGGCCGCTGACCATTACCCATCTCGGTCAGCTGCCCGCGGTGACGATCTCGTTCAACCTGGCGCAGGGCGTCTCGCTGAGCGAGGCGGTGGCGGAGGTCACCAAGGCCCAGCGCGATCTGCAGATGCCCGCCACGATCAACGGAAGCTTCCAGGGCACCGCGCAGGCGTTCCAGTCCTCACTGAAGGGCCAGGGGGTCCTGCTGATCGTCACGGTCCTGGTGATCTACCTCGTGCTCGGCATCCTCTACGAGAGCTTTGTGCACCCGCTGACGATCCTGTCGGGTCTTCCGTCAGCCGGCGTCGGCGCGCTGCTCACCTTGCTGCTCTTCAAGACCGAGCTCAACATCTACGGCTTCGTCGGCATCATCATGCTGGTCGGCATCGTCAAGAAGAACGCGATCATGATGATCGACTTCGCCCTCGAAGCCGAGCGCGCCGGGGCCACGCCGGCGGACGCCATCTACAAGGGCTGCCTGCTCCGCTTCCGGCCGATCATGATGACCACGATGGCCGCGCTCCTGGGCACCTTGCCGATCGCGCTCGGCATCGGCGCGGGCGCCGACGCCCGGCGCGCGCTCGGCCTGGCGGTCGTGGGCGGCCTGCTGGTCTCCCAGCTCCTGACTCTCTACATCACGCCGGTGCTCTACACCTACATGGAGGGCGCGCAGAGATCGCTGAGCGCGTTCCGCGCGCGCATGGTCGGCGGCGCCGCCCGCGCCCGCCGGGCACCCGCCGCTTAGCGTTTGGTCGGCGGGGACGCGCTGCTACAATCGCCGCAGGCGAGACGCGATGTCCTGGGTGGGCCTGCTGCTCGAAGCGCACATGATGATCCGCGGCGGCCCGGGCCGCCCGGTGACCTGCGCGCCGCTCCGCCGGGTCGCGCTTCTTCTCGTCGCGGTCGCCCTCCTGGCCGGCTGCGCGGGGCCGACGACCACGTCTCGTCTGCTTCCGCCTCCGCCCGGCGAGGACATCCGGCTCGGGCTAGCAAAGGTAGCCCTGGCGTCCGGACGCTTTCCGCCGAAATTCGACATCGTGGACGGCCCCGCGAAGGGCGCCGGCCAGGGTGCTGCGCGCGGGGCCCTGCTGGGCGCCGCCTACACGATCGGCGGTGGCGCGCTCGCGGGCCCCATCGGCCTCGTGGCCAGCACCTTCCTGGCGCCCGTCGGCGCGGTGGGCGGCAGCATCGTCGGCAGCGTCACGGCCGAGTCGGCCGCCAAGGTCGAGGAGCGCATGGCGGCGGTCGGACGGAATCTGTCGGCCCTGAAGATCCAGGACGACCTCCTGAATCGAGTGGCCGAGACCGGTCGCGAGCAAACGACGGGGACGTTCACCGTGCTGGCCGGACGAGGCCCGCTGACCCCGGACGAGCGCATCCAGTATCGGTCGCTCGTCACGGACGGGTTCCGAACGGTGCTCGAGATGAGCGTGGTGGAGCTGTCACTGCGGGGTCGCACCGCCGAGATCGATCCGAGCCTCACACTGGCCATGACGGTGAAGACGCGGCTGGTGCGTGTGGCCGACGAGGCGGAGCTCTACAGGAACTCGGTCACTTATTCCGGCGGACGGGGGCGAACCCTGGCCGAATGGCTGGACGAGGCGGAGCTACTGCGGATCGAGCTCGAGCGCGCCACCGGGATCGTCGCCGAGAAGATCGTCGACGAGGTGTTTCTCCTGGTTCCGTTTCCGAGTAATGGCAAGCACTGATGCGCCGGCTCGTTCCGCTCGTGTTCCTGTCCCTCGCAGCGTGCGCGGCGCCGCTCGACGTCGTTGGCCTGCGGCCGTTGTCTCCCCCGCCCTACAACCTCGCTCCCAAGCTAGAGTCGTTGCAACCGGCGCTCCGATGGGAGCCGTTCCCTCGGCCCATGGATCTCGAAGCCGATCGGGGAGGCTGGGTGAGTCGCGTGCGCCACGTGACCTACGATCTCCGGATCTGGCGCGGCGTGCGTGACCCGCACGGCTATCAGGAGGTCTATCCCGCCGAGCTCGTCTATTCGAGAAGCGCGCTCGCGATACCGGAGCACCTGGTCGAGATGGAGCTGGCGAGCGACACCCAGTACCTCTGGAGCGTTCGCGCGCGCTTCGAGCTCGACGGCCAGCCGCGGGTCACGCCCTGGGGCGTGCTGATCTTGCCCGGGCAATCGCCAGGCGACGATCCGCGGAGCGTGTCGGTTCCCCCGCGCGGTTACTATCGCTTCGTCACGCCCTAGCTACCAGAGGCCGGGGACGAGTCGGTAGCGCACCCGCGCCGTGTAGATCGGCCAGCCGGGATCGCGCGCGAGGACTCGCTCCTCGGCGTGAATCCGGTACAGCACCGACAGCCAACCCGCCAGCACCATCAACACCGTGCCGGTGTTCCATTCCTGCAGGTTGTAGCCGATGTCGGCGACGATGTAGGCCAGGTACATCGGGTGGCGGACGAGCCGGTAGGGCCCCTTCGTCGCGAGCCCCCGCAACGCCGGGCGCACGCCGAACCATCGGCCCAGGGTCGCGAGGCTCGCAAAGCTCAGACACGCCGCGAGCGTCACGAGGACGAGCCCGCCCGCGGGCCACGCCGGATCGCCGGACTCCCACCGCAGATACGCCAGCTGGGCGTAGGGGTAGGCGTACGCGACGGCAACGGCGGCGGCGACGGGCAGCGAGCGATCCTGCGCTTCGGGCGCGCGCCGCGTGATGGCGATGCCCAGCACCATGAGGTGCTGCAGGACGTAGATCCAGTCCGTGGCCGTGAAGGTCGGCGTCAGGAAAATGAGGAGGGCCAGCTCGCCGACCGTGACGCCGAACAGCACGAGGTCGGCCCGCCGCATGCCGACCATCCTACGCGGCTGTGATAGATTGGCTCACCCACTATCGGGAGGTGACCATGTCATCGAGCTTGAGTCGCAAATACGTGCCGCTCGCTCTGGCGGCCCTGATGCTGATCGCCGGCGGCCCGCTCACCGCCGAGGCGCAGAAGAAGGGCGGGATCCTCAAGGTCGGCAACCTCGGCGAGCCGCCGTCGCTCGACGCCCACTGGACGACGGCGAGCATCACCGAGACCTTGACCAACCACATCTACGAGGGCCTGTACAGCCTCGACAGCGACAACCGTCCGATCCCGATGCTGGCCGAGAGCCACACCGTGAGCAAGGACGGCCTCGTCTACACCTTCAAGCTCCGCCAGGGCGTCAAGTTCCACAACGGCAAGGAGATGACCTCCGAGGACGTCGTCCCCTCGCTGGCGCGTTGGGGCAAGCAGTCGATCTACGGCAAGGCGCTGTTCGCGCAGGTCGCCGAGTGGAAGGCGCTGGACAAGTACACGGTCGAGATGAAGCTGAAGGAGAAATCGGCGATCGTGCTGATCTCGCTCGCGGTGCCGAACAACTTCGGCGCGATCTATCCCAAGGAGATCGTCGAGAAGTTCGCGCCCGAGGTGAAGGCGACCGAGTACGTCGGGACCGGCCCGTTCAAGCTCGCCGAGTGGAAGCCCGACCAGTACATCCGCATGGTGAGGTTCGACGACTACAAGTCGCGCAACGAGAAGCCGAACGGCTACGGCGGCGGCAAGACCGCCTATCTGGACGAGGTCCGCTTCCAGCCCGTGCCGGAGGTTGCGACCCGCGTGGCTCAGGTGGAGACGGGCGAGCTCGACTTCGCGGACGATCTGAACCTCGACGCCTACGACCGGCTGAAGGCGAACCCGAATCTCCGGCCGCTCGTGTCGAAGCCGTACTACTGGCTCGTCGCGGTCCTCAACAAGAAAGAAGGCCTGATGACGAACCAGAAGCTCCGCCAGGCCTGGCAGGCGGCGATCGACATCGAGCCGATCATGAAGAACGTCGCCGGCGGCCGCGCCGAGTTCTACCGGATGGACTCGAGCCTGGCCATGACCGAGATCGTCTCCTGGCACACGAAGCTCTCGGGGCTGCCGTGGAACGAGCACAACCGAGCGAAGGTCCAGAAGCTCCTGCAGGAGGCCGGCTACAAGAAGGAGCCGATCCGCTTCATGACCACGCAGGAGTACAAGTGGATGTACGACTTCGCGCTCCTGACCAAGCAGCAGCTCGAGGACCTCGGCTTCAACATCGATCTGCAGGTGGTCGATTGGGCTACCCTGGTGAAGCGCCGGAACAATCCAAAGGAGTACGACGCGTTCACCACCGGCATCGGCGCCTTCTACGACCCGACCCACGCCGTCTTTCTCACGGCCAGCTGGCCGGGCTGGACGACCGACGAGGACATCCAGAAGCTCCAGGCCGAGCTGGCGCGCGAGACCGATCCCAAGAAGCGCGTGGCGCTCTGGGAGCAGCAGACGCGCCTGTTCTACGACAAGGTGCCGGTGATCCGCTACGGCGACCTCTTCGGGCTTCGCGCGATCCGCAACACGACCAAGGGCTTCAACGAGAAGACCGAGCGCATCCGCTTCTACAACGTGTGGGTCGAGAAGTAGCGCGGTGAGGGCCGCGGGCGCCGTCCTTCCGCGGATGGCGCCCCTCCGCCATAGCGCGTGACGGCGTACCTGATCCGGCGGCTCCTGACGGTCGTGCCGGTGCTGGCGGTCGTCGTCACCGTCGTCTTCCTGCTCATTCATCTGATCCCGGGCGATCCGGTGAGCGTCATGCTGGGCCCGGACGCGACCCTCGCCCAGATCCAGGCCACGCGCCAGGCCCTCGGCCTCGATCGTCCGCTGCACGAGCAGCTCTTCAAGTTCTACGCGCGCGTGGTGCGCGGCGACCTCGGCCAGTCGTACTTCCTCGACCGGCCGGTGGTGACGGCGCTCCTGGAGCGCGCGGAGCCGACCCTGGTGCTGACGTTCTCGGCGCTGCTGGTCGCGATCGTGATCGGCGTGCCGTCGGGGATCGTCGCCGCGGCCTATCAGGGCTCGCTCTGGGACCGTACGCTGATGCTGATCTCGCTGCTGGGCGTCTGCGTGCCCGGCTTCTGGCTCTCGCTGAACTTCATCTATCTCTTCGCGGTCCGCCTGGGCTGGCTGCCGGCGGCCGGCTACGCGTCCATCCTCGCCGATCCGATGGCGGCGCTGCGCTACATGGTGCTGCCGGCCGTCTCCCTCGGCTTCAACCAGTCGGCGCTGATCGCGCGCATCAGCCGATCCTGCATGCTCGAGGCGCTCCAGCAGGACTACATCCGGACGGCGCGCGCCAAGGGCGTGTCGCAGCGGTCCGTCATGTGGGTCCACGCGTTCCGCAACGCGCTCGTGCCCGTGATCACGGTGGTCGGGATCACGATGGCGATCCTGATCGGCGGCGCCGTCGTAACCGAGATCGTCTTCAACATCCCCGGGCTCGGGCGGCTGATCATCTCGGCAGTCCTGCGCCGAGACTATCCGGTCGTGCAGGGCGTGATCCTGGTCACCGCCACCGCATACGTGCTGATCAATCTCGTGGTCGATGTGCTCTACGTCTTCATCGACCCCAGGATCCGCTATGGCTGACCCGGGCGCTCGCCCGACCTGGCGGCGGCACGCCGCGCGCAATCGCAACATCGCAATCGGCGCGGCAATCCTGGCCGTCGTGATCCTCGCCGCGCTGCTGGCCGGCGTCATCTCGACCCACGATCCTCGCCGACTCAACCCGGCCCAGCGCCTGAAGGCGCCGAGCGCCGCGAACTTCCTCGGCACCGACGAGTTCGGGCGCGACGTGTACAGCCTGGTCCTGCACGGGGCGCAGGTCTCACTGCTCGTGGGGGCGACGACGATGATCCTGACATCTCTCTGGGGAATCGTGATCGGCCTGATCGCGGGCTACTACCGCCGTGTCGACATGGCGCTGATGCGCGTCATGGACGGCCTGATGGCCTTCCCGGCCATTCTGCTGGCCATCGCCCTCATGGCCGCGCGCGGTCCCGGCATCGGCAACGTCATCTTCGCGCTCTCGGTCGTCTACACGCCGCGCACGGCCATGCTGATCCGGAGCACCGTGCTGAGCCTGCGCGAGCTCGACTACGTCCAGGCCGCCCGCGCGCTCGGGCGCCGCGACCTCGCGATCGCCTTCCGCCACATCCTGCCGAACTGCGTGGGGCCGCTGCTCGTGCAGGCGAGCTTCATCTTCGCCTACGCGATCCTGGCCGAGGCCATCCTGGGCTTCCTGGGCGTCGGCGTGCCGCCCTACGTCCCCTCGTGGGGCAACGTGATCGCCAGCGGCAAGAACGTGATCCGCGAGGCGTTCTGGGTAAGCCTCTTCCCCGGCCTCGCGCTGACGATCTCGGGGCTCAGCCTGAACCTCCTGGGCGACGGTCTTCGTGACGTGCTGGACCCCCGGTTGCGGGTACAGTAGGAAGTGCGAGCCGCAGGACGTCGCGGGGCCGGGGCCCCGCCGTCCGAGGCGAGCTGTTCAGATCGTCCAGGAGGTGCCATGGGACTCGAGCAGACCTTGAACGACACGCTGACGAAGGCGATCAAGGAGAAGGACACGCGCACGTCCGACGTGGTGCGCATGATCAAGTCGAAGATCGGCGAGCGTCGCACGGCCAAGGGCTTCTCCGGCACCATCGACGATGCGCTCGTCCTGGACGTCATCGGCGCCTACCGCAAGCAGCTGCAGAAGGCCCTGCCCGAGTTCGAGAAGGTCGGCGAGCGCGGGGCCGCGCACGCCGCGCAGCTGCGCTTCGAGCTCGAGTTCTGCGAGCGCTACCTGCCCAAGGGCATGGACGAGGCGGCGCTGCGCGCGCTCGTGCGCGAGCGGCTCGACGCGCTGAAGATCGCCGACGCCAAGCAGGTGGGCCGCCTGGTCGGCGACGTCATGAAGACGCACAAGGGCCAGGTCGACGCGGTGGACGTGAAGCGCGTCGCCGAGGAGATGCTCAAGGGCTAGGCCCCGAGAGGAAGTCGCGGACCGCGCGTTCGGCTTCGGCTCCGCGGCGAAGCGCCGGCGGTGCCAGCCGATCTCGCAGCTCGGCGTAGAGGGCTATCGTCTCCCTCAACGCGCTCCAGCATCCCGTCCGATCGTGCCCCGCCACGGTGGCTCGCAACGAGGCTACGCGCGCCGGGGCGTTCTGCTCGACTCGCCGCACGCCGTTCGGCTGAGCGCCCGCCTCCGCCAGCGCGAGCGGGCCGAGCACGCGGCCGCGGACGAACCCGAGCGCGTCGATCGCCTCGAACAGCTCGCCCCGCGCGATCTTGACGGCGGTGTAGTGCATCCAGGCCCAGAAGCGATCCTCGATCCACTGAAAGCGCGGCGGAGGGTAGACGGCTTTCGTCCGCACCAGCACGGCGCGAACCTCGCCGTGCCGGTCCCAGAGGACGTCTGGATCTTCGACGCGATGGGCCAGCTCGTCGGTCGACACGAACTTGAAGTCGACGTGGAGAAGCGGCGGCCCGTAGAGGCAAATGAGCAGCCGCGGCTCACCCACGTGGTCCCCGGGAAAGGCGGCCAGCATCGGCGCGAGCCGTCGGGCCAGGTCGGGTCCATCGCCCAGGACGTCGGCCGCGACGTCGGGACGCGAGACGACGACCAGGTCGAGGTCGGAGTGCTCGTCCAGGCTCCGATTGATGAACGAGCCCCCCGCGGCGACCCCGACGAGGCGCTCGTCGGCGCGAAGCGCCGGGATCGCATGCTCGAGGAAGGCGCGGTGGGCCGGCGGCATGTCGGGCCAGCGAGCGGGGTCGAGCACGTACTCGTGTGAGCTCATTGCCGTGCGTGCAGAGATTCTAGGGTCGCCACTCGTAGAGCACGTCCGGACACTGCTCTTCGTTGCTCGCGCCGTCGGTGAAGCCGATCGCCTTGAAACCCTGTCGTTCATACGTGGATCCTGACCGGCGCAGTCCACGTCGCGCCCCAAAACGCCTCGACCTTCTTGCGCGCGTCCGCCGCATAACGGCAATACGCTTCCGCCTCGCGACGGAGGGCCACACGAGCCCCATTCCAGCGTCCGGCGCGAAGCGTCCTACCACCAGCGATTCGCGGGCTGCTTCAGCCAATAGCGAATCCCACACCCCGCGTAGGGTTCCTGCCGAAACCGGGGCATGACGTGCATGTGCGCGTGCATGGCGATCTGGCCAGCGGTCGTCCCGCAGTTCCATCCCACGTTGTACCCGTCGGGATGGTAGCGCTCGTCCAACCACGCTTTGACCTGCTTGAGCAGTGTAAAGGTCGCGTCGATTTCTTGGAGCGTCAAGTCGAAGACGGTCTCGGCGTGCCTGACGGGAATGATGACGCCCGAGCCGAGCAGAGCGCCCTGTTCCTTCTCATTCTGCAGGAACAGCACCGCGTCGCCGCGGAGGACAATCCGCTGATCTGGATTCTCGCTCAGACGACAGAAGCTACAGCCATCGACCATACGTCGCCGGCCGACTCAGAACACGACGACCCCGCGCGCCACCTGCCCGTTGCGGAGCGCCGCGAAGCCATCGTTGATCTCCTCGAGCTTGTACGTGCGGCTCACCAGCTGATCGATCTTCAGCCGGCCGTCCAGGTACAGGTCGACCAGCTTCGGGAAATCGATGTTCGGGCGCACGGAGCCGTACATCGTTCCGCGGATCGTCTTTTCCTGGAGCGCCATCATGTACGGGGTGATCGGCGCCCGCACGTTCATCGCCGCCATGCCGACGATGACGGCGGTGCCGCCCGGCCGGATCGCGTCGAGGATCTGCAAGGTCGTCGCCTCGCCGCCGATGGCGTCGAAGGCGTAGTCGGCGCCCCGACCGCCGGTGAGGCCGCGGACCGTGTCGACCACGCTCTGGCGGCCGGCGTCGATGGTGTGCGTGGCGCCGAACTCGCGCGCGTACTCGAGCTTGTTGTCGAGGAGATCGCACGCGATGATCATCCGGGCGCCCGCGAGCCGCGCGCCCTGCACCACGTTGAGGCCGACGCCGCCGCAGCCAATCACGACGACCGACGCGCCGGCTTCCACCTCCGCGCACCGGGTCACCGCGCCCACGCCGGTCGGGACGCAGCAGCCCATCAGCGCCGCCTGCGGCCAGGGCATCTCCCTGCGGATCGGCACCAGCATCTCCGCCGGGCACACGACCGATTCCGCGAACGTGCCGATGCGCGCCATCTGGAAGATGTCCTGGCCGTCGCGCTTGAGGCGGCAGGTGCCGTCGAGCATCATCCAGCGCGCGGTCTGGTGGCCGTCGCAGAGGATCGACCGCCCGATCGAGCAGTAGAGGCAGCGGCCGCACTGCGGCCGGAAGGAGAAGATCACGTGATCGCCGGGCTTGACATTGGTGACGCCGGCGCCGACGTCCTCGACGATGCCGGCCGCTTCGTGCCCGAGCACCATCGGCAACGGCAAGGTCCAGTCGCCGTTCATGATGTGCCAGTCGCTGTGGCAGACGCCCGCGGCTTTCACCCGGACGCGCGCCTCGCCGGTCTGGGCGCCCTGCTGCTGCACGTCGACGACCTCGAGCGGCGTGTTGGCTTTGTAGAGGATCGCGGCTTTCATCACCCGCCTCCTTGGGAGAGCGTCATCTGCTCGAGCACCGCGCGGCCCAGCAGGCCGTAGGGCGTGCCGAGCGTCTCGATGATCTCGAAGTGGTTGTAGTCCTCGCCG